>NZ_PDEP01000004.1 GCF_002554705.1 Longimonas halophila
AAAAGGCGCACGAGCGCCGCGCGAAGAGCCTGTTCCGGTACGGGTTAGATGGGTTGCAACAGATACTGACGACCCCCGAGCGGCAAGACGCCGCCCTCTTCCGCTGTTTGAGCCTGCTTCAACGACCAACGGCTCATCTGCCCTATGGATAATATCCTATGGGTAGGCAATCATTCGCGTTTGAAGAGACACTCAACTTTTGTCATGTACCATGCAGCACACCACCCGCAAGCGCTTTCCGTTGCACACTCTTAACACAAAAAGCCCTTTCAAATAATTGGGCGAATTATGTCTCTGCCCTGGAAGCGCTCACATTGGGCGCGGGACGTTCCTCACCCTGTAGAGACGGGCCAGTGGCACGTCTCTACAGGGTCAAAACATATCTTAGGGCGGGCCTCCATCCCCAACGGAGCATGCGAAGTGGGTATCACCCCCGCGCCTCCCACGCGGGCAAGCCGCACGCCTCGCGCACCTGATCAAGCGTGCGCATCACCGCAACCGTATCGTCCAGCGGGAGCACCGGACTCTCGGCGTGCCCGGCCCGCAGGCATTCGTGCACATGGGCCGCCTCGAAATGATAGCCATGCCCCTCAAACGGATGCGTCTCCGTCACTGGCGGCACCGCACGGCCCGTGAGCGCTACTGCTGGACTGTGCCACCACGGCGCATCCAGGCGTAGCGTGCCCTCCGGCCCGGTAGCGTGGGCCAGGCGCGTGCCCTGCTCCCGAAACGAGGTCGTCAGCACCGCCTGGCGGTTATCCGCGTAATGCAGCGTTGCCGTCACGCTCTCCTCCACGCCGGTCGTGCCGCGAATGGCGGTAGCGGCACACGATTTAGGTTCGCCCAGCACCCGATGCGCCCACCACACCGCATATACGCCCAGATCCAGCAGCACGCCGCCGCCCAAGTCCGGGTCAAAGAGCCGATGTGATGCATCAAACGCCCGAAAGGCACTCAAGTCAGCGCGCACGGTCTTAACGTCGCCAATGCGCCCGTCGGCAATGAGACGCAGGGTACGCTGCACCGCCGGAATGAATGCGGTCCACATCGCCTCCATCACGAACACGCCGGCACGGCGAGCAGCACGGCGCACGGTTTCGGCTTCGGCAGCATTCATTGTAAAGGGCTTCTCCACCAGCACCGGCACGCCCGCGTCAATGCACCGAAGCGCCTGCTCCGCATGAAACGGATGCGGTGTGGCAATATAGACGGCATCCACCGCATCCGACCGAATGAGCGCGTCGTAATCCCCAAACGCATGCGATGCGCCATGCTCGCGGGCAAACGCGTTGGCACGTGCTTCCGACCGCGATCCGACCGCGGCGCAGATCGCATCGGGGCAGTGGGTCAGGTCCTCGGCAAACAGAGTGGCAATGGAGCCAGTGCCCAGCAGGCCCCAGCGCAGTGGAGTGGGCATAGCAGTGGCGGCATGTTTAGGGGAAACATAAAGCAGCGGCGGCTTACGTGGCCATTTCGGTGCGGAGCCGCTCAGCAGTAGCGTCGGTGCGGGCCTGCAGCGCACCCGAAATGGTAACGGGGTAGGCGGGTGTCTCCTCCAAGGCGTGCAGGCGCGGCGGCAGCGCAGCGAGGGCGTCCTGGGTGCGGCTGCGGAGTGCATCGAGCGAGGGGGCGTCGTCGGTGCGGGTGCCGTTGTGCATGACGCGCTCAAGGAGTGGGGTGCCGGTGTCGGGCAGATCGTCGGCGGGCGCAATCACATCGCCCGT
Organism: Longimonas halophila; assembly: GCF_002554705.1. Classification (GTDB taxonomy): domain Bacteria; phylum Bacteroidota; class Rhodothermia; order Rhodothermales; family Salinibacteraceae; genus Longimonas; species Longimonas halophila. The sequence continues at coordinate 1,725 of NZ_PDEP01000004.1, forward strand.
GGCGGTGCCCTGATCGTCGAACGTGCGCACGACCTGCTTGCGACCCACGAGATTCTTCTTGTTGGGCGCCAGCTTCATGCGGGGCGTGCCATCGTAGGCGCTGAGCTTGTACGCCGTATCCAGGTACGGCTGATCGGCGATGGTGCCCAGCTTGGTGCCCACGCCAAACCCGTCGATAGGTGCACCCTGATCAACAAGGTCGGCAATAGCATGCTCCTCCAGCCCGCCACTCACCAGAATATCCACGTCGTGCAGCCCAGCATCGTCAAGGATCGACCGCGCCTTGTGAGCCAGCGCGCCCAGATCGCCTGAATCCAGGCGGATGCCGCGCACCTGAAAGTCCTTGCCCCGCGCCTCGGCCATTTCAACCACGCGGTGCACCCCATCGAGCGTGTCGTAGGTGTCCACCAGCAGCACCGTGTCGGGGTAGCAGTCGGCAAACGCGGTGAACGCATCCATCTCAGTCGCGTGCGCCTCGATATAGCTGTGCGCCATGGTGCCGGTGACGGGCAGGCCGTAGGCTTTTCCGGCAGCCACATTCGAGGTCGCATCGATCCCAGCAATGTAGCCCGAGCGAGCGGCTTTGAGCGGGGCATCGGTGCCGTGCATGCGTCGCATCCCGAAATCGGCCACCAGGCGCTCGGTGCCATCGTGCGTGGCGGCGTGCTTTACGCGGGCTGCCTTTGAGGCGTAGGCGGTCTGGTACGAGATCTGGTTCAGCAGGAACGTCTCCACCAGCTGCGCCTCGCCGATGGGCGCAACCACTTCCAGGATCGGCTCGTCTGGAAAGACGGGCGTGCCTTCGGGCATGGCGTACACATCACCGGTGAAGCGAAAGTCCGCGAGTCCGTCTACAAAATCGTCGTCGAAGTCGTCGAGCGAGCGCAAGTAGGCGCGGTCGGATTCGCTGAAGTGCAGCTCTTCCAGATACGACAGCACCGTATCCAGTCCGCACGCCAGCAGGTAATTGCGATCGCGCAGGCGGCGGCAGAACAGCGAGAAGACCGCCGGAGCGTGCATGCCTTCGCGCTCATAGGCCTGCAGCATGGTGAGCTGGTACAGGTCGGTGTGCAGCGCAAGCGAGTTGGATGCAGAGTCGGGCATAGCGACAGAGCGATGAACAAGATTGTAACGGATAATGCTGTACCGCACGCCCGAGTACAGGTTTACACGTTCACCCGTTCGTTGCGAAGCCTGTGTGGCATTGGCCCCAGCAGAGCGTCCACGGGGAACGCAATGACCACAGATCGTTGAACTGCATCTGCCTCTTTGTCTTCGATTTACGGATGTACCCCGCTCATGCTTGTCGCTATTGTCGGACGCCCCAACGTGGGCAAGTCCACGCTCTTCAACCGCCTTACCGGACGCAAACGCGCCATTGTTGACGACCAGCCCGGCGTCACGCGCGACCGCGTGTATGGCGAAATTGAGTGGGGCGGGCGCACCATCCCCGTCGTGGATACCGGCGGCTACGTGCCGCACTCCGCCGAGCGCTTCGAATCTGCCATTCGCGAACAGGTCGATATTGCGCTGTCGGATGCGGACGTGGTGCTCTTCGTAACGGATGTAACTACCGGCATCACCGACATCGACGAGGAGATGACGCAGCGCTTTCGCCGGTCGGATACGCCGGTGCTGCTCGTAGCCAACAAGGCCGACAACGACGAGCGCCGCTGGGCCGCCAACGAGATGTACGGCCTGGGCTTCGACGAAATCTACCCGGTCAGCGCATCGAACGGCATCGGCACCGGCGAACTGCTCGACGCGCTCCTGGAGAAGCTCCCCGAGACGGAGGAGACCGCGCTCGACGAACGCACCGGCATCGCCGTCATCGGACGCCCCAACGTGGGCAAGTCCTCATTTATCAACGCGCTGCTGGGCTTCGACCGCTCCATCGTCACCGAAATCAGCGGCACCACCCGCGATGCGGTCCACTCGCAGGTCGAGTACGAGGGGCGCGAGCTCACCCTCATCGACACCGCCGGACTGCGTAAAAAGGCCAAGGTAAAAGAGAACATCGAGTTCTACAGCGCCCTGCGTAGCGAACGGGCCGTGCGCGAAGCGGATGTGTGCATCTTAATGGTGGATGCCACCGTAGGACTTGAAAACCAGGATGTGCGCGTCTTCCGACAGGCCGAGAAGCACAAAAAGGGCATGGTTCTCGCGGTAAACAAGTGGGACCTGGTCGAGAAGGATACGAAGACGGCGAAGCGGTACGAAGAGTACTTCCACCGCATTCTGGATCGGCAGTCGCACGTGCCCATCGTGTTTACCTCGGCCGTCACGCGGCAGCGCGTGTACAAGGTGCTGGATACGGCGCTGGAGGTAGCCGACGAGCGCGCCAAGCGCGTCTCGACCAGCACGCTCAACGACATGGTGCAGGCCGCTGTGGAGGCGCATCATCCGCCCACATACCGGGGCAATTACGTACGCATCAAATACGCGACCCAGGTGCGCGCCGACCCGCCGGTGTTTGCGTTCTTTTGCAACCACCCCGACGGCGTGAAGGAGTCGTACCGCCGCTACCTCGAAGGCAAGCTACGCAAGTCGTTTGGATTCGACGGCGTCCCACTTACCCTTGTGTTCAAGCAGAAGTAATGTTGTTCTATATCGCGCCTGCGTCTCAGCAGGCTGTTGCCGATGTCCACTGATTCCTCCCCACGTCTCGTTGCTCGGCGCCTCCGCGCGTACGGTGTGCATCTGCTCACCGCCAGCGGCGTGGTGCTGGCGCTGCTTAGCATCGGCGAACTGTTCAGCAGCCATCCCGATCTGCGCTGGGTGTTCGGCTACCTGGGCGCGGCCATCATCATCGACGCGGTCGACGGCTCGCTGGCGCGCGAATGGGATGTGCTCACCTACGCCGCGAGCACCGAGGGCCACACGCTCGACGACCTGGTCGACTACCTCACGTTCACGTTCATCCCGCTCGTGGTGGTGTGGCAGATGGACTGGCTCGTGGGCCCCACCACGCTCTGGATTGCCGCGGCGCTCATGGCCAGTCTGTTCGGCTTCTCGCACGCTGATGCCAAGCAAACCGAAACCGGCTTCTTCCGCGGCTTCCCGTCGTACTGGAATCTGGTCGCCTACCACATCGGACTCATCGTCACGGCGTTCCCCGAGCACGGTCCGCTACTCATGACTGGGCTGGTCATCACGCTGGCCATTCTCACGGTGGTGCCCATCCAGGTGCTCTACCCCACGCGCACGCCTCGACCGTGGCGCAGGCCCGTGCTGTGGGGCGCGGTGGTCTGGGCCCTTCTCCTGGCCGCCATGCTTCCCACCTATCCTTACATGCCCGCCTGGGGCGATCCGTGGCTGCTGCCCCTGTCGCTGCTCTACCCGCTCTTCTACGCCGTGCTGTCGTATGTGGCGGCGTATCGATAAGAGGAGGGGTTACGCTCCGCAGATCCGTTTAGTCGCGGAAGTCCTCATAGTAGAGTTTGAATTCGCCATCGGTGACATGCACCGTATCCGGGAGACGGTACAGGTGCTCAAACTCATCGCGCTCATAGTCGCGCCGGGCAAAGCTACCTTGCCAAGTGCCCTCAATTACTCCACGCTCTTCGTCGTAGCGCGTGATGGTGACTTGATTCGTGGAGTCGGGAATAGGATCGTGAAAAGAGATCGTCACATCGTGGTCGGAGCCATAGATCCGTCCTCCATATTCGCGGGAACGACCATTAGACGTTTCCCGCTCATGAGGGTTGAGCGAGTAGGTCCCCTCGCCGTCGAAGGGAATTGTGAGAGTAAACTTCTGAATATAGTGTATTTCCTCCAATACGCTTTGTGTAAACACTATGGAGAGGACATCTTCAGCCTGTCCTGATTCCACTTTTTTCTCCGCTTCAGGCGATACTGTAGGCCATTCCTCGCCGTCGATCTTAAAAGTATACTCGTTTTCGGGTTCATCTTCTTCTTTTGGTTCGTCATTTGATGAGTCAAGGAAGTTGCATCCGCCCAAAACGACCAAAAGGCATACGCCCCAAATAAGTATTGAGAGATAAAAATTTATATTCTTAATGCTAAACATATTTACTGAGCCTATTTCAATATAAATATCAAAGCAGAAAAGAGAAGGCACCTTACTCACAGTCCGAGTAAGGTGCCTCTCGTGATGTTCGATTACTTCACCACCGTTATCGTCATAGTGTCAGAGTGCTCTTTAGTACTGAGACAGGCGGCGTCAATTTCACTGACCGTTACCAAAAACATGGCAAAACGTGCTTCATGCAAAGAGTATTTGTGACAATTGAGTTAAGATGCATTATGACTTGTCGTAAGATGAATATGTAAAGCTGTGTGCTCTTTCTTGACCGTCAGCTTGTGTGCCGGATGCGGATGATCCCAATGTAGAAGATGAGCCATGCATCCTCAAACGAAACGCCCCGTCCTCACACCATGTGGGAACGGGGCTTTTTTGATGGCTGCACGAGGCCGTTCTGCTTTATGTGGTGACGCGACTCACTCGGTCTGATATTTCATCGTCAAGGTGCCACGCAAGGCGTTGCATATCTGTAGGCGTCCCTGTTGTGGCGAGGGCACACAGCGCAGGAAGTGTGCGGCCCCGCCCTGTCGTTTTACGCAGATTCTGTGTATTCTTTTATAGCAATGTAGTGTTCATCCCGAAACCGCGTTTAAATACAATAGGGCCAGGTGTGGGTGGATACGTATCTCGGAACAACATACCAGCGGATTATATATACCGGACTGCAAACTTGTAATAACAACAGGCTAACCGCCAACGACTCATGATAGAGATGCTCTCACAGACCTGGCCTTGGTACGTAGCGGGGCCGCTTATTGGACTCATTGTACCCGCGCTGCTCATTGCAGGCGGACGCATGTTTGGCATCTCGGCGAACCTCCGCCATGCCTGTGCCGCCACGATTCCGGGGCGCGTTGCGTTCTTTCAGTACGACTGGAAGAAATCCGGTCTCTGGAATATCGTATTCGCGGTTGGGATTGTACTTGGCGGGGTCATTGCCACCACGGTACTCGCGCACCCGGATCCGGAAATCGGGATCTCGGCTGGGGCCCGCGCGCAGCTTGAAGGCGTAGGCATTACCGACTTCACGGGACTGCTGCCCAGTGATCTCTTCTCGTGGAGCGGACTCGCGTCGCTGCCGGGGTTTCTTATGATTGTCGTGGGCGGCTTTCTCGTCGGCTTTGGCGCGCGCTATGCGGGCGGATGCACCTCGGGTCACGCCATCAGCGGGCTCGCTGACTTGCAGGGGCCGTCCCTCATTGCGGTGATTGGCTTTTTCATCGGCGGTCTGTTCGTGACGCACCTGATTCTGCCGCTCATTCTGTAGCCCCTGCTGTAGCTGCACTGCGCCTTTTCGCCCTTGTGTACCAACGGTCTGTGATTCATTATGTCTACTACCACCCAACAACCCGAACACGCCGAAGCTAATCTCACCGTCGGCGGCCTCTTTGGCTACATGACGCTGGGCATGCTCTTCGGTATCATTTTCGTGCAGAGCGAAGTGGTGTCCTGGTTTCGCATTCAGGAGATGTTTCGCTTTGAGTCGTTCCACATGTACGGCATCATCGGGAGCGCGGTCGTCGTGGCCATGATCGGCGTGCAAGCCATCAAGTACTTCGACATTCGCACGCTCGATGGCGAGCCCATCCGCATCAACCCGAAGCAGTGGTCGAGCTACCGCTATTGGGTCGGCGGCATCATGTTTGGACTTGGATGGGCGCTTCTGGGCGCGTGCCCGGGCCCCATCTTCGCCCTCATTGGCGGCGGTTACTCGGTGATGCTCGTGGCTCTGCTAAGCGCCATTGCCGGAACCTGGGTGTACGGCGCGCTGCGTCCGCACCTGCCGCACTAACACCCGTGCTTCCGCGACCGGCACACCGTCCCCTGTTTCAAGAGGGATGCGATGTTGCATCCTTCGTCCCATTGTTTTTCGCGAACTAACCTACGCATCCTACCATGCTATTCCGACAAGTATTCGACCCGAAACTCGCGCAGTACGCCTACCTCATTGGCTGTCAGCAGACCGGCGAGGCGCTCCTGATTGATCCGGAACGCGACATCGACCAGTACCTGGAGCTGGCCGAAGAGGAGGGCGTCGAGATTGTGGCCGTGGCCGAAACCCACATCCACGCCGACTTCCTGTCGGGGGCCCGCGAGTTCGCCGAGCGCTTCGACACCACGCTCTACCTCTCCGACGAAGGCACCGCGGACTGGAAGTACGAGTGGGTCAAGGAGCCGAAGCAGAGCGGCGGATCTTACGATGCGCAGCTCCTGAAGGATGGCGACACCTTCACCATCGGTAACATTGAGGTGGAGGCGGTGCACACGCCCGGCCATACACCCGAGCACATGTCGTTCATGGTTACCGACAAGGGCGGCGGTGCCACCGAGCCCATGGGCATTGTTACCGGCGACTTCGCCTTTGTGAACGACCTGGGCCGTCCCGACTTGCTCGAATCTGCTGCCAAAGTCGAGGGCGTGATGGAGCCCTCAGCGCGCGAACTGTACCGTTCGGTGCAGCGCTTCCTCGACATGCCCGACTATCTGCAAGTGTGGCCCGCCCACGGCGCCGGATCCACCTGCGGCAAAGCCCTGGGCGCTGTCCCACAAACCACGATTGGCTACGAGCGCAAGTACAACCCGATGGTGGGCGCTGCCCTCGACGGCGAAGACCGCTTCGTGGAGGCGATCCTCGACGGACAGCCTGAGCCGCAGCTCTACTTTGCCCGCATGAAGCGCGACAACAAGCTCGGCGCGCCCGTGCTCGGCCAGTTGCCGCAGCCGAGGAAGCTGACGGTGCAAGAACTGAAGGCCCACGCCGAAAACGACGAGTCGCTCCTTGTGGATACACGGATCGACCGCTCTGCCTTCATGGAGACCCACATTCCCGGAGCGCTCTACGCGCCGATGAACAAGTCCTTCAACACGGTCATCGGCTCACTCGTCGAAGACGAAACCACGCCGATCGTGCTGCTCATCGACGAAGATGATGTCGACGAAGCGGTGCGCGATCTGGTGCGCATCGGATACGACAACCCGGTGGCCTTCGCCTCGCTCGAAACGCTGCAGCGGTATCTGGCGGATGCAGAGACGGCCTCCATCGAAGAAATTGACTTCGCAGAATTGGAGCAGCGCCGCCACGCCGACAACACGGCGGTGGTGGACGTACGCTTCCGCTCGGAGTACGACGCGGGGCACGTTGACGGTGCGCACAACGCCTCGTACACGCGTCTGCCGGAGTACGAAGCCGACCTGCCGACCGATGAAACGCTGATTGTGCACTGCGGCAGTGGTGCGCGGGCAGCGGCGGCCTCGGCCTACCTGCAGCGCAGCGGACGCTCGGTGGTCTACGTGAATGACAACTTCTCGGACTACGAGGCGCCTGTTACCTCGGGCGATGCCGTCGCTGCGTAACCCACGCGTTTTGTGTCTTCGCCTCCGAGAGCGGTCCGCCAGTACGCGGGCCGCTCTCGCAGTATATACCCTGTTTTCCACCCGTAGGCTCTTCGTACTATGCTCGCTCGCCTTCGCGATGCCCTTCCATTGCTGGACCAGCTCACGCAATACTCTGCCGACCACCTGAAGAGCGACCTGTCGGCGGGGCTCACGGTGGGCGTCATGCTCATTCCACAGGGCATGGCGTATGCGCTCATTGCCGGGTTGCCTCCCATTTATGGGTTGTACGCCTCGCTCATTCCGCTCCTCGGATACGCGATCTTCGGCACATCGCGGCAACTGGCCGTGGGGCCGGTGGCCATTGTGTCGCTGCTGGTGGCGGCGAGCGTGGCCCCGATGGCCGAGGGCGACCCCAACCGCTACATCATGCTGGCGCTTACGCTGACCCTTATGGTCGGTGTACTGCAACTGGCCATGGGGCTGCTCCGATTTGGCTTTCTGGTCAACTTCCTGTCGCATCCCGTACTGAGCGGATTCACCTCGGCAGCGGCCCTGGTGATTGGCTTTAGCCAGCTCAAGCACCTGTTGGGCGTCGATATTGAGCGCTCCAACTACATCCACGAGATTCTGTGGGCGGCGGCGCAGCAGTGGGAGGCAATCCACCTGCCCACGGTGATGCTTGGCGTGGTGGGCATTATCATTTTGCTGATGCTAAAGCGCTGGTCGAAGGCCATTCCCGGGGCCCTCGTGGTCGTCGTGCTGGGAACCGGCGCCATCTGGCTGTTCGGCGGCAACCAGGCAGGCGTCTCCATTGTGGGCGAGGTGCCGGGCGGGCTGCCCCGCTTCGTCATCCCTGCGTTTTCGTGGGCGGATGTGCAGGCCCTGATTCCTGGTGCACTGACCATCTCGCTGATCGGATTTATGGAGTCCATTGCCGTGGCCAAGGTGTACGCCCGCCGCAATGGCTACAGCCTCGATGCCAACAAAGAGCTCGTGGGGCTGGGTGTGGCAAACATGGCCGGAGCCTTCTTCCAGTCGTATCCCACCACCGGCGGCTTTTCGCGTACGGCCGTCAATGCCGACGCCGGGGCAAAGACCAACGTGGCGGGCATCATCAGCGCCGTGGTCATCGCCCTCACACTGCTCTTCCTGACACCGCTCTTCTACTACATGCCCAATGCCATCCTGGCGTCGATTGTGATGGTGGCGGTCGCCGGGCTTGTGGACTGGGAAGAGGCGATGTACCTGTGGCGCGTAGACCGCCGCGATCTGGCGCTGATGGCGCTTACCTTCGTGGCTACGCTCACGCTGGGCATCGAAGAAGGCATCCTGGCTGGCGTCATCGTGTCGCTTGTCGCCATCATTTATCAGAGCGCCACGCCGCACACCGCCATCATGGGGCGCTTGCCGGATTCGACAACCTACCGCAATCTAAAGCGCAGCCCCAACGCCATCACCCGCGCCGATGTGATGATTGTGCGGATGGACGCGGCGCTCTACTTCGCCAACGTGTCCACGTTCAAGGATCTGGTGAGCGAGATCGACATGAACAACGATGCGCTGCGAGCTATCGTCATTGACATGTACCCGGTAAACCGCGTCGATTCGACCGCGGCCCATGCGCTGCACGAAATCATTGCGGTGTGCCACGAAAACGGCATCGACCTGTACCTGGCCGGACTCAAGGGGCCGGTGCACGATGTGCTAAGCCGTGCGGGGGTGATTCATGAACTTGGCCCGCAGCACCTCTTCCATGAGGTGCACGCGGCGGTACAAGCTGCCGAAGCAGCGCATCGCTCTGATGCCAGCGGCAATGGCACGGCGTCAGACACGGAGAGGTCAGAGACCGAACGCCCGGCGGAGGTATCGTCGTAGCTACAAAATACAGTAGGGACACGGCGCGCCGTGTCCCTACGTTAGGTGCAATTGGCAACAACCGTCACTCAACCGGTTCGAGACGGAAGATCCCGCCGCTGGCATCATCGGTGAGCAGGTAGATAAAGCCGTCGGGGCCGGTGCGCACGTCGCGGATGCGCCCCAACTCGTTAGCGAGGAGCGTTTCCTGATGCGTGACCTCGTTGCCGTCGAGCACCACGCGGCGCACCTGCTGGTACGCGAGTGCGCCCACGAACAGATTGCCCTGCCACTCGGGGAACGCGTCGCCGTCGTACACTGCCAGGCCCGAGGGCGCAATCGAAGGCGTCCACTGGATTACTGGCTCCACGAAGCGATCCGTCTGGTCCGGATCGACGCCTACCGGTTCATCTGCATCGTACTCGCGTCCATAAGTGGCTTCGGGCCAGCCGTAGTTGTTGCCTGCCTCAATCAGGTTGAGCTCATCGCCGCCGCGCGGGCCGTGCTCGTGGGCCCAGATGGTGCCGGTTTCGGGATGGCGTATTATGCCCTGTGGATTGCGGTGCCCGTACGAAAAGTGGGCATCGTTGACCGAGTCGTCATCCACAAACGGATTGTCGCTGGGGACGCTGCCGTCGGCATTCAGGCGAAGCAGCACACCGGCGTCGTCTTGTGTGTCCTGGGCCGGATCGCGCAGCCCACGGTCGCCGATGCTGGCGAGGAAGGTGCCATCCTCCAGAAAGACAATGCGCGAGCCGTAATGGCGTCCGGGCTCCTTAGGCGGATCCTGCACGTAGAGCGTCTCCATGTTGGTAAGCGCATCGCCCTCAAGCTGAGCGCGGGCAATGGTGGTGGTGGTCACCTCCTCGCCCTGCGGGTTAGAGTATGTGAAGTAGATCCAGCCCGTGTTTTCGTAGTCTGGGTGCAGCACCACATCAAGCAGCCCGCCCTGGTTCACCGAGCGGATCTCAGGCAGCCCGCTCAACGGCGTCACGCTGCCGTCGGGCGATACGCGGTTCAAGCGTCCGGGGCGCTCGGTTACAAGCATGTCGCCATCGGGCAAAAACGCGATCCCCCACGGATTCTCCAGATTATCCGCCAGTTGCACCACCTGAAAGTCGAGCTCCTCACTCTCCACAAGATCCACAACGATCTCGCCCTGGCTGGCGCTCGTATCCGAGTCCGCACTGTTATCCGCAGCCGACACATCCGACGATGCGTTGCCGCCGCATCCGGCCAGCAGCGCCGCGCCTAAAATCACCAAAACACTATGGAAACCAATGGTACGCATAAAAAGCCAAGAACCTGTAGGAAGACAAGACGAACAACTACACCGCAACGGCACGCACAGCCGGGGCATCCGTTTCCACACCCGTAGGTAATTGTGCGCACAACGTTACGGTTTCCGGTATGTAGCGTATCAATGGCTGTGTTCATTCGCAAGAGTTCATTCTATGGCTGCTCCATCTGTGTCCCCCAACCGGTTGTTGATGCATGTTGGCCCGGCGTATCCGTACCGAGGGGGCATTGCGCATTTTACTGAGCTCACCGCCCGCGCGCTGCGCAATGCCGGGCATCCGCCCCGACTTTGCACATTCACACGGCAGTATCCAGCATGGCTTTTCCCCGGACGCACGCAGACGGTGGAGCCCGGCACGCCGCCGCCCGCTGGTCTCCCCAAACCCGACCGGCGCATTGACACGCTCAATCCGCTCACCTGGCATCGAACGGCCCGGTGGATGCAGCAAGAGGCCGCTGGGGCTGTCATGCAGTACTGGATGCCTTTCATGGCACTGCCCTTTGCATACATGGCCTGGCAGATGCGCCGGGCAGGCCGCCCTGTCGTCGGAATTATTCACAACGCGCTGCCGCACGAACGGCACTGGGGGGATGCGCAGCTCAGTCGCCTCTTCCTGCATCAGCTCAGTGGTGCAGTGGCGCTCTCAGAGTCGGTGGCCGCCGATGTCCGCGCGCTGACCCCTGCGCTTCCCACCGAGCAGGTCGACCACCCCGCGTATACGCGCTTCGGAACCCGGCCCGACCAAACTGACGCACGCGCTCGCCTGGATCTGCCGACCGAGGGGCTGCTTGTGCTCTTTTTCGGGTTTGTGCGCCGCTACAAAGGACTCGATGTGCTGCTCGACGCGTGGCCCGCCGTGCAGGAGCATCGGCCCAACCCGTTTCTCTGCATTGCGGGCGAGGCCTACGACGACCCTGCGCCCTACCGCGCTCAGATGGAGGCGCTGCCCCATCCCGATCGCGTGCGGTGGGACGACCGCTACATCCCCGAAGACCAGGTGGCCGACTACTTCGCCGCTGCCGACCTCGTGGTGCAGCCGTACCGCCATGCCACGCAGAGCGGCGTGGTGCAGATTGCCGCGCATATGAACCGCCCCGTTATCGTGACCGATGTGGGCGGCCTGCCCGAAACGATCGACTCCGGACGCACCGGCTTTGTGGTGCCGCCCGAGGATCCAGATGCGTTGGCTGAGGCCATCATTCACGCATGTCAGCCCGAACAGCAACGCATATTGACGGGGCCGCAGGCCACGGGCGGATCGGCAGAGGCCCTGGCACAGGCGGTCGATCGGATGCTGAAGCACTGAACCTGTGCCTCCCACAAGCCGTACCGAAGCCGCCGCATACGTCCGTTGTTCGTCTGGTAACCTGGTAGCTATGAGCAGTACCCGTATTTCGCATGACTCGGTCGCTGGCCTGCGCGTGGGGCGCTGGCCCTTGGGGCCTACAACGCGCAGCATCTGCTACCGGGCGGGGCATACACTTATTGACACCGGGCCGCCGAACCAGTGGAAACAGGTCCGCCACTTTGTCGAAGAAGAGCATGAGGCGCACGGCATTGAGCGCGTGGTGTGCACGCATCACCACGAAGACCACGCCGGTAACGCCGCCCGCATTCAGAAATTGTTGGATGTGCCGGTGTATGCCCCGGAATCGAGTCTGGAGCGGTTGCAGGAGGGGTTTGCCATGGAGTGGTATCGCCGCGTGGTGTGGGGCACGCCGCCCGAAACCGAAGCCGAGCCGCTCCCCGAGGCGCTTCCACTTGGTCCCGGCGCCACGCTACAGGCGCACGCCGCTCCCGGCCATGCCGACGACATGGTATGCCTGCACGTACCCGAACGCCGATGGCTCTTTACCGCCGACCTGTTTCTGGCGCCGCGCATCGAGTACCTTCGTTTTGATGAGGATGTGCATGCGCTGGCCGAGTCGCTGCATGCCATGGCACAGCTCCCGGCGGATGTGTTGTTCTGCGGACATCAAGGCGTGGTCGAGACAGGGTCCGCCGCCCTTCAGGAAAAAGCGCGCTATCTCGAAGCGCTCTGCGGACAGGTGCAGCGCCGGTACTACCGCGAGCAGCAGCCGCTGCCCGACATCCAGGATGACCTGCTGGGCCGTGAGGGCACACTGCGCTGGCTCACAGGCGGCGACTTCTCCAAAAAGAATCTGATTGCGGCCTGTGTCCGCCGTACCGATGACTCGGACGACCTCCCTGACATGATCAGCGCCCCTACCCCGATGCGGTAGGACTCGAATGCGGTAGCAACGGATTGGGGAGTTGGGTGTCGTTAGTCGCTGAGCACCTCACGAAAGGCAACCGGCTCGGCCGCCAAGGTGTAGATCGTAGCGGGCAAATCTCGGGTTCGGCTGTGAAGCTCCCTGTAGTACGACGTGAAGTCGTCTACCTCGTCTGGAGCGGCCATGCCCAGGAAAATGAGATCAGCATCCTGCGACGATTCGTGGAGAATGTCGTCGAACGAGCGTCCGTTGCCGACGATGACATTGAGCTCGGCACCGATGCGGATGCGTTTGACGATGGGTTCGACGTTCTGGTGCATCTGCTCAGCTGCTTCTTCGGTGGGGGCCACCATTTTCAGCACAACCTGCGCATCCTGCCACAAGAAACTGGTGTTGAGCAGGTACGCCATCACTTTCATGAGGCCGCCATTGCCTTCAAGGCCGCCCCACCACACGTCAATGCGCTCGCGCCGATCGAAGTCGGTGTCGTTGTCATGCTGCACAATGAGCACATTCCGCTGCGAGTGGTAGAAGTTGCGGATCATGGTGCAGTAGCGTTCGGCATGGTCGGGGTTCTCCGTATCTCCCAGCACGACGGTGTTGGGCGTGAGGCGGCCCAGGCCGTAGGCTTCAACAAGGTGCTCACCCCCATCGAACGGGTTCGACGCCGATACCGAGCGCACAAGCGCTTGCACGCCACGCTCGGCCAGGTGATCTCGGATATTGGTCTCCATCTTCTGCTGGCGCTCAACGGGAAAGCCCTCTTCAGGAAAGACCGTGGCTACAGTCATGAGGGCCCGGTCGTGGGTCCACGACGAAGCCAGCTCAACCAGATGCCAGCGGCTGGTGGGAGCCCCGGTGAGCACAAGCAGGTGCGGACGCCAGTTTTTGGGAGCGGGGTTATTTTGGTGGCGCAGCAGTCCTGAGCGCACCGCGGCCATCCAGAGGCCCTGCCGCACGTCGCCCCAGGCGGCTTTCATGCCTTTGCGTTTCAACCATGCGAAAATGGCGATGATGCATGCAATAGCAATTACAGTGGCGGTCGTGTTAATCAAGAACATGACCGAGATACACCCAACGGCCCCCAGCAACGACAGCATCCAGTGCACCTTGAACGTAGGGCGAAAGGACGGACTGTCCAGCGCGGTTTCGATGCCTGCGGCTACGTTCAGTACGCAATACGTAGCCAGAAAGAACATAGTGAGGACAGGCGCAATCGCGTTCAGGTCGCCCAGCGCTACAGCGGTTAGCGCAATAACCATCGTCAACACAGTGCCGTAGCGGGGGGTATCTTCTTCACCCGAGCCGTGGCCCAGCCACCGAAGCCAGCGCGGCAGCACGCCATCACGAGCCAGCGCCTGCAGCACCCGAGGCGCGCCAAGAATGCTTCCCACCGCGCTCGACAGCGTAGCACCCCATACGCCGAGCAGAATGGCATCGCCCCAGAACGAGATGCGCCGCATCACAAGCGGGTCTTCAATCAGCGTTGCCGCATCGGCGCGGGTGGCCAGCACCATGGGGAGCGTCATGTAGATGAGGTAGCCGACGCCAATAGCCGCGAAGGTGCCCCACGGAATAGACTTGCCCGGATCCTCAAGATCGCCGGACAGGTTGACCCCGGCCATGATGCCTGTTACCGCCGGAAAGAACACGGCGAAGACAACCCAGAAGGGCTCCGAGAGCCGATCGCTGGCACCCCACATCTCGATATCGCTCTCCTCGATTGGCTTCCCAAAGTAGAGCGAGATCAGCGACACCGCGATGGCAGCCATGATCACGTATTGCGATCGGATGGCCGCTTTGGCTGATACAATGGCCAGCGCTGTAACGCCTACTGTCGTGATCAACCCCACGACCCGCTGGTTCAGCGACGGAAACACATTAACCACGCTTTCTGCAAATCCGACCGTGTATAGCGCCACCGAAAGCGCAAGAGCAAAGAACAGTGGAATCCCCACTGCTCCCCCGGTTTCAAGCCCGAGCGACCGGCTGATCATGTAGTATGCTCCGCCGATGCGTACCCGCTGGTCGGTTGCAATGGCCGAGATGGAGAATGCTGTGAGCAGCGTAATACCCGTAGACAGCGTAACGATGAGAAATGCTCCAAATAGGCCCACATTTCCAACGACCCACCCGTACCGCAGGTACATGATGACCCCGAGGATTGTCAGGATGGAGGGCGTAAAAACGCCGCCGAACGTTCCCAGCCCGCCTTCCTTTCCAGGAACGGCGGTTTGGGTTTCGCCCGGTTCGGATTTAAAGCGTTGCCAGACTGATTTAACCGAAGAAAGCATGTGATATGTATCAGGGAGAGAAAGCTTGCCCACGGAGCAAAGCTAAGAAAGAGGCGCTGCGCCGTTCGCGCACTGTAGCAGGCCATGAAAGCCTACTGGCATGAAATCTTATACCACCTGCGCCGAATCATAGTGCAGGTCATTGAAATCTGTGGATGGTGTGTTCCATTCCGTATCGCCGGGGACGCAAGCGGGCCCCGGCTATGGATCTCCGTAGCCCGGGATCAGGACTGCTGCACAACATCCGGTTTCCCGCACTGGGATTCAGTAGACACGGTGAGGGAATCCAGATACACGCTACGCGTTATGCGTTACGCAACAATGTAGCACACACCGTATCCAAAAGCACCCTGCAACTGCATGGCCATCGCTGTGTATCCAATCCCTGCAGCTTATTACAGCCCCTTCACCGCCTCGGTCGTCTCGCTGACGGCTTCTTTGGCATCCGCAAAGAGCATGCGGGTGTTATCCTGATAGAACAGGCTGTTGGGCACCCCCGAGTAACCCGGGCTCAGGCTGCGTTTGATGACGACGACCGTCTCGGCGTCGTCTACATCCAAGATAGGCATGCCCGCAATGGGACTGCCCGAAGCTTCGCGCGCAGCCGGATTCACGACATCATTCGCGCCGATGACCAGCGCCACATCGGTCGAAGAGAACGCGCTGTTGATCTCGTCCATCTCGAAGAGCTGCTCGTAGGGCACGTCGGCCTCGGCCAAAAGCACGTTCATGTGGCCCGGCATGCGTCCCGCCACGGGGTGGATGGCGTAGCGCACATCCACGCCCTTCGACTGCAGGCGGTCGGCCAGTTCGCGTACGGCGTGCTGCGCCTGCGCCACGGCGAGTCCGTAGCCCGGTACGATAATGACGCGCTCGGCATAGGTGGCCAGAATCGCCAGGTCTTGCGGGCTGGTCTCCTGCACGCTCTTGCCTTCGGGGATGTCGAGTGCGCTGCTTGTTGCGCCATCGCCCCCGAATCCGCCCAGCATAACGTTGGCGAGCGAGCGGTTCATGGCCTCGCACATCTGCATGGTGAGCATGAACCCGGCGGCGCCTACCAGCGTGCCGCTTACGATGAGCGCCGTGTTGTCGAGGATAAAACCCGTGGCCGCGGCGGCCAGTCCAGAGTAGGAGTTGAGCAGTGCCACCACCACCGGCATATCGGCACCGCCGATGGGAAACACGAGGAAGAGCCCGACGAGCGCCGCACTCGCAGCAATGCCGATACCCGCATACAGCGTGATGTCAGGGTCGGTGGTCAGTTCGGGAGCGCCCAAGGCCATCAGCACAATGCCAACCACGCCTGCAAGCAGCAGCAGACCGGTGACAAACGCCACGCCCGGAAACGTGATCGGGTTGCCCGAAAGCAATCCCTGCAGTTTGCCGAACGCCACCAGGCTGCCGGTAAATGTGATCATGCCGACCAGCAGACTTACGCCAATGACCACGGCGAGCGTAGGCGAATACGTGCTCGCATCCACCAGCCGACTGCCCTGCAGGTACTGGGCAATTTCGGCGCTGGCCACAAACGCCGAGGCGGCGCCCCCGAATCCATTAAATACCGCCACCAGCTCCGGCATCGACGTCATGGGCGTGCGCACGGCTAGAACGGTGCCAATGGCCCCACCGGTGAGCACGCCCGCAAGCAGCAGTGGCCATGACAGCACATCGTGCACAAAGAGCGTAGCCACCACGGCG
The DNA here is from genome assembly GCF_002554705.1 of Longimonas halophila. Classification (GTDB taxonomy): domain Bacteria; phylum Bacteroidota; class Rhodothermia; order Rhodothermales; family Salinibacteraceae; genus Longimonas; species Longimonas halophila. The sequence continues at coordinate 18,486 of NZ_PDEP01000004.1, forward strand.
GTGAACATGCCGAGCGAGGCCAACGCATTGCCGCTGCGGGCCGTGGGCGGCGTTTGCATCCGCTTTAGACCCAGCACAAACAGTACAGCCGACAGCAGGTACGCGAGTTCGATTGAGGGCGTCATGAGGAAGAGGAGTCAGAAGCAGAAGCAGAGCGTTTGCGGCCAAACATGCGCAGCATGCGGTCGGTGACGAGGAAGCCGCCCACCACGTTGATTGTGGCTACGACCAGTGCTCCAAACCCGAGCGCCTGCGCCCACCACGCATCGCTCATTCCGGCGGCAATGACGGCCCCGACCAGCGTGATGCCACTGATGGCGTTGGCCCCCGACATCAGCGGCGTGTGCAAGGTTTGCGGCACCTTGGTAAGCACTTCCGTCCCCAGAAGTGCGGCGAGCACAAAGATAATCACATTCTCAATCATGGCAGACGGAAGCCGTAGGCAGGCGGTTATGCGGACAGGTACAGGCGGACAGAACAGGCGAAGGCGCTAAGCGGCCGATGTATCGAGCAGGCTGCGCACACGCTCGTTGCGAATGGTGCCGTTGTGGACAGCGCACATCGCATCGGCCACCTCGTCGTCGAGGTCAAGGGCGAGCGTGCCGTCATCGTTGAGCAGGTAGTCGAGCAGCGCGCGTACAGTGTTGGCAAACAACTCACTCGCATGCACGGGCATCGTGGCCGGCAGATTCGTGGGGCCCATGATGTGCACGTCGTGGCGCGTGACGGTTTCGCCGGGTTCGGTGAGCGCGCAGTTGCCGCCGTTGGGCGCGGCCAGATCCACAACGACCGAGCCGGGCGCCATATCTTTGACTGCCGCCTCATTAATAACCAGCGGCGCGGGTCGTCCTGGAATGAGCGCGGTCGTAATCACCACGTCCGATTTGGCGATGTGCGGGCGCAGTAGTTCGGGCTGCCGCTCTTGCTTGGCCTGCTCCAGTTCCTTCGCATAGCCATCGTCGCCTTCCGAAAGCGAGGTGTCCAGTTCCAGCTCCACAAACGACGCGCCCAGGCTCTCGATCTCTTCGCGCGTGGCGTCGCGGATGTCATAGCCCCGCACCTTGGCGCCCAGGCGCTTGGCCGTAGCAATGGCCTGCAGCCCCGCCACGCCTGCGCCCACCACAAGCACGCTCGCTGGACGAATGGTACCGGCGGCGGTGCTCATGAGTGGGAAAAACTTGGGGAGGCGGAGGGCAGCCTCCAGCGCAGCACGGTACCCGGCCAGCGAACTCATGGCTGAGAGCACATCCATCGACTGCGCCCGCGAGATGCGCGGGACCAACTCCATAGGCAGGGCGGTGGCGCCCTGCTTGGCGATGTCGGCAAGCACCTGCGGCGCGTCAAGCGGCTGCAGAAGACCCAGCACCGCCTGCTCGTCCGAGAGCGCAGTGCGGCGCTCAGGTGGAGGCGGTGCCAGCGTAAGTACAATGTCGGCGCCCCATGCGTCGTCGTCACTGACAACCGTGGCCCCTGCCGCCTCGTAATCGTCGTCGGTATGATACGCATCAGTGCCCACGCCCGATGCTACACGGATCTCCACGCCATGCGTATCCTGCAGGCGCTCCACCACATCAGGGGTGAGGGCAGCGCGGGTTTCGTCGGTAGCAGCAGCGCGAGGAACGCCAAGCGAAGCGGGCATAGGCAGGGCACGGGCCGGGTCGAAAAGACTACGTGTCTTAAAGTGGACGAGTCACCGTGGCCATCGTTGCGCGTCATCAACATCGTTACGGACGAGGTCGACAGCGAGGCTGCGGTTGAATCTCCGAGATGTGCACCCGGCTTGTGGAGTAATTGTTGGATTCACTGTACGATCCCACCCAGATGTTGTACTGACCGCTCTGCGGACGATTGAACGCGATCATTGCGTCGAGCCCTTCGCCACCGTCATCGTTACAGAACCACTCGCCGCTGGGAGCGCGCACAGTAAGGGTCACATCCACATCCGTCTCCGTGTAGATGTACAGCGATGTGCTGCCCGCGCTATAGCTCAAGTTTAGATCAGGAGCGTTCGCCGCCACGCGTCCGCGGCAACCGGTGCCCTGAATGGGATTTTCGATGGATCCGCCTGCAACCACCTGGGTCGTGTGCGGATCGGGCATGAAGCCAGCCGAGAGCTGTGCGGTGCCATAGGTTGGCGTGGCCTGCCAGTTCAGGGTGCCCGAGGAGCGGGTGCTCGACGAGGAGCCAACGTTGCGCGTGGTGCTGGCCGAGGACGTAGAACGGCTCTGCGATCCACTAAGCTCGCTAAACACCACCGAGGCGTTGGGCGTGCCTCCGCTGCTGCTGTAGGTGCCTACCCAGATGTTGTAATTGCCGGATTGCGGCGTGTTGAACTCCAGGCGCGCGTTCGTGCCTGCGCCGCCGTCGTCATCGCAGACCCACTCGCCGTTCGGCGTGTACACCAAAAGCGTGACATCCGTGCTTGCATCGGTTTCAATGCTTAGCGGATAGCTACCGCTCTGGTAGTTGAGGTCCAGGTCCGGCGCATCCATGTGAATATAGCCGCTGCATCCCTGAAGCGGTACTTCCGTACTGCCTCCGGCGCGCACCGAGCGGCGCTGCGGATCAGGGGTAAAGCCACTGGAGAGCGAGATCGTGCCGTACGTAGGCGTGGCACGCCAGTTAGGCTGCTGCGCCTGGGCGGGAAGGGCGCTCAGTGCAAATAAAACGAGCCCCACGAGGATGAAAGAAACAGAGCGGAACGAGACAACGGGTTTTGTAAAGCAGGTAACAGTAGCCATGATGTTCTGTGGTGTTAAGTGCAACAGGTGGGCGTGTGCATTGAAGATTTAAATAAGTACATCAATGCAAAAATAAAGTTCAACCAAACACCGGCAAATCTATGCACTGCATAGTGCTCTACGTGCATGCTTTTGGCGTCGGGCGTATGCGCTTTGGGCGTATGCACGTCCAAGGCTATGCAACTTTCCATTCTGCGTGTGTCTTTTGCGTGTGCCGCCTCCTGACGTGGAAGGGCTTTCTTCAGAGCGACCTTCACACGAAGATCGCACCCATTCCGAACTTCGCGTCGTATGTTAACGCGTTACGCTATTTCTCCACCGCACTCGACTCCAGACTCATGGCTGAGGCCGACCGCTCTGCACTCATTACTACCGACACGCACGGGGTGCGCACCCATACCTGTGGCGAATTGCGCGCCGAGCACAAAGGCGAATCTGTCGTCTTAAAGGGCTGGGTGGATACACGGCGCGATCTCGGGGGCCTCGTGTTTATCGACCTGCGCGACCGCTACGGCCTTACGCAGATCGTTTTTAGCCCCCAGGCGAACGAAGACGCGTACGAAACGGCCCAGCAGCTCCGAAGCGAAGACGTCATCTCGGTGCGCGGAACGGTTGCTGCCCGTAAAGACCAAGCTGTGAATCCCGCCATGCCCACTGGCACCATCGAGGTACAGGGGGATGCGTGTGCCGTGCTCAACGTGAGCGACACACCGCCGTTTGTGGTGTCGACCCAAGACGAGAGCCGGGTGGATGCGAATGAAGACCTCCGTCTGAAATATCGGTACCTGGATCTGCGACGCCCTGCCTTGCAGCGCAACCTGGAACTGCGCCATCGCTTCTACCAGACGACGCGGCGCTTCTTCGACCAGCACGACTTTCTGGAGGTCGAAACGCCCGTGCTCATGAAATCGACGCCTGAGGGCGCGCGCGACTTCCTCGTGCCCAGCCGCCTGCATCCGGGCCATTTCTACGCGCTGCCGCAGAGTCCGCAGACGTACAAGCAGATCCTGATGGTGTCGGGGCTCGACCGCTACGTGCAGATCGTGAAGTGCTTCCGCGATGAAGACCTGCGCGCCGACCGCCAGCCCGAGTTCACGCAGGTGGATGTGGAGATGACCTTCGCCACCGAAGAGCAGGTCTACGATCTGATGGAGGGCTTGATGGCTGATCTGTGGGCCGACCTAAAGGACACCGAAATCGACACGCCCTTTCCGCGCATGACCTACGACGAGGCGATGCGCACCTACGGCTCCGACAAACCCGATGTCCGCTTCGACCTAAAACTGCAGGATGTGAGCGATGCGTTCGACGGCTGCGGATTCCGCGTCTTCCAGTCGATTATTGACGACGATGGACGCATCATGGCGCTGCCGGTGCCTGGCGAGGGCGACCGCGGACGCAGCGCGATGGACCGCCTCACCGACTACGTAACCGATACCATTGGCGCGGCGGGGCTCATCTACATCCAGCAGGGCGAAGACGATGAGGTGCCCTCGTGTAACGTGAGCACCAACGCCATTCCGCAAGAACACGTAGAGGCCGCCTTCGAACAGGCAGGCGCCGAACCCGGCGACCTGGTGCTGCTCGTGGCTGGGCCCACGCCTACGGTGTATGAGCAGGCCGGGCAGTTGCGTTTGCACATGGCTGACGACCTGGGGCTGCGTCCCGAACCCGGCGAAGGGCCTGATCGCTTTCTGTGGGTCACGGACTTCCCGCTGTTGGAGTGGGACGACGAGCACGAACGTTATGCGCCGATGCATCACCCCTTCACGGCGCCGAAGGACGAGCATCTCGACCGCCTCGACGACGATCCGGGCGCGGTGGAGGCGCGGGCGTACGACCTGGTGCTGAACGGCCACGAGATTGGCGGCGGCTCCATTCGTATCCACAACCGCGAGATGCAGGCGCGCATGTTTGATGTGCTCGGTATCGATGCCGAAGAGGCGGAGCAGCGCTTTGGATTCCTGCTGGATGCCTTCCGCTATGGCGCGCCGCCGCACGGAGGTATTGCGCTCGGCCTGGATCGCCTCATCATGCTGATTGCGGGGGCCTCGTCGCTGCGCGAAGTGATTGCCTTCCCCAAAACGCAGAGCGCCAAGGAGCCGATGGTCAACTCCCCCGACACCGTCGACGCTGAGCAGCTGGAGACGCTGCATATCGACACGGTGAGCGATGAGGAGGACGCGTAGGAGGGATTCGGACATCATTCGCCGCGAGACGCAGGAGCGTCTGGGGTCTCCATGCCCAACCGGGGACGGTTGGGCGCAGAGCATGCTATCTGTTCGTGGATCTGTCGCCGACGGTCCCCCGTCGGCACGTCCAGAGGGACGCTCCTGCGTCCCAGGGCCAAACAGCAGACGTTACGAATGAGCAGTCCGCCGGGTCTACGCAATCCGCACTGTGCAATTGGACGCACTCTCGGCTATGGCACTGCCCTTCTGCATCCACGACGAACAGGCGCCGCACTTTCTGACGTGCACCATCCTCAACGGCTGGCCCGTGCTGGCGCGTCCCGCAGCCGCTCAGGTTGTGCTGGACGCCTTGCAGCATATGCAAGAAACGGAGCGGATCCACCTGTATGCATATGTGCTGATGGCAAACCATATTCACCTGATTGCATCTGCCGATACGCTCTCGCGTGAGGTGCATGCGCTGAAGTCGTTTACGGCCCACCGTATTGTGGATGTGCTTAGCGAGCAGAAGGCTACGCACGTGCTCCACCTGTTGCAGTGGAGCCGCCGTGCGCGGCGACCGGATCGTACGTATCAGGTGTGGACGGCGGGAAGCTATCCCAAACAGCTGCAAACGGCAACGATGACGCGCCAGAAAATCGCGTACATCCATGACAATCCGGTGCGGCGCGGCTATGTGGATGAGGCCACGCACTGGCGGTACTCCAGTGCGCGCAATTATGCGGGGCAACCGGGACTGATTGATGTGACGGTGGCTGATCTTTTTTGATCAACGAGGGGACGCAGAAGCGTCTGGGGTCTCCACGCCCAACCGGGGGTACGTGTTTAGCGACCTGTAGCCCGGAACTGGGAGCGGAGCGGACGTTCTGGGCAGTGTCTAAACCAAATTAGCGGGGCAGAGAGGGGCCCGAAGGGTCATGCCGGTTGTGCTCCTGAACAGCCCGCGTCGCACGGCAGAGCCATGCGACGAGGAGGCTAAACATATCAACCAGGGACGGTTGGGCGCAGATCATTCGTTCTCTCTAAACTGCCGCCGACGGGCCCCCGTCGGCACGTCCGAGAGGGACGCTCCCGCGTCTCCCAGTTGCAGGCGCGGGTTGCGCCTTCGGGGCCGAGCGTCGTATGTTGCGCAGCGGATGCTCGCTGCCTGTCCACTACCACCTGACTGCCCGTGCCCACTGAAGAACCCGCCCTCGACCGCCGTGTGATTGGCGCGTGGTCGCTCTATGACTTTGCCAATCAGGCGTTTACGACGCTGGTCGTTACGTTTGTCTACGCGACCTTCTTTACCGAGGTCATTGCCACCGACTCAGTGACGGGCACCACGCAGTGGTCGTGGGCGGTGGCCGTTGCCGCGATCATCGTAGCTATGAGCTCGCCCTACCTGGGGGCCATGGCCGACCGCAGCGGACGTCGTAAGCTCTTTCTGGCACTGGCCACGGTGGTCTGCATTGTAGCCTCGACGGTGCTGTATCTGCCCACCAAGGGCCAGGTGCTCTTTGCGCTCGGCACGTTTGTCGTGGCCAATGTGGCGTTTGAGCTGTCGTACGTCTTCTACAACGCGTTCCTCCCCGAAATCGCCACGCCCAAAACCATGGGGCGCGTGTCGGGCATTGGGTGGTTTGTGGGATACGTGGGCGGACTGCTCAGCCTCATCATTGCACTGTTCGTATTCATCTGGCCCGAGCCGCCGCTGTTTGGACTCAACGCCGACACCGGTGCCAACATCCGCGCGACCAATCTGCTCGTGGCGGCCTGGTACGCCGTGTTCGCGCTCCCACTCTTTTGGATGGTGCCCGAGCCCCCGCGCCGCGCCATCGGGGCGGGCGACAACCGCGGACTCATCGCCGCCACCAACCAGCAACTCGCCTCTACCTTCGCGTCCATTCGGCGCTACCGGCACGCCTTCTGGCTGCTGCTGGCGCGCTTTTTCTACAACGATGGCATCGTGACGATCTTTGCATTCGGCGGCATCTACGCGGCGGGCACATTTGGTTTCGACACCGAAGGCATTATCATCTTTGGCATTGTGCTAAACGTGGCGGCGGGCCTGGGCGCGTTTGCATTCGGGTGGATCGACGACTGGATTGGTGCCAAGCCCACGATTCTGATCAGCATTGTGGGGATTTCGGTGGCGGTGCTTGGGGCGGCGCTGGCCCCCAGCGAGCCGTGGTTCTGGGCGTCGGGCATTCTGCTGGGGCTGCTCGTGGGGCCGAACCAGGCCTCCAGCCGCTCGCTCCTCGGACGCTTCACGCCCCGCGGCAAGGAAAACGAGTTCTTCGGCTTCTTTGCGTTCTCGGGTAAGCTGACCGCGTTTATGGGACCGCTCCTGCTGGGCTGGATGACCAGTCTCTTTGAGAGCCAGCGCATTGGCATTACCACCGTGCTTATCTTCTTTGTGATTGGCGGCCTCCTGCTCCTGCGCGTCGACGAAGACGAGGGTATGCGGATGGCAGAAGCCGCAAACGAAGCGGATTCGTGATGCTTACGAGATCGACGGTCGGTGCAGGCAGTGTCAGGCGGATGCTGGGCGCCTATCACTGGGAACGAAGCCCTTCGCATCCCCTTAACACCACTGTTTTATTGCATCACAGAACCGCCACGCCATATGTCGCCGTCGCTACCTCGAAGTGTTCGCAACGCGCTGGGCGAGGAGCCCGCTGAGGATTTTACGCACTGGCTCGATCTTCTTCTGAGCGAGCGCGCTGTGCCGCGTGATGAGTACCGTGCGGTGCAGTCGCGCCTCGATGGGCTTGAAAAGGAAGTGCGCCACCTGGGCACTGACATGGAAGACGGATTCGAGCAGGTGGATCGGCGCTTTGAGGAAGTTGATCGACGATTCGAACAGGTGGAACGGCGCTTTGTGCAGATCCAAGAGCAATTCGAAGTTCGCTTCGATCAACTGAACGAACGCTTTGATCGGCGTGCGGAGCAGGTTGATGAACGTTTTGAAACGATAGAACGACGTTTTGAGGCCATAGAGCGGCGCTTTGATAGCGTTGACCATCGTTTCGATAAGATAGATGAGCAATTTGCGCGGCGCGACCAGCGTTTTGATGCGATGAACGCCAACATGATGCGCATGATGCGGTGGACCGTTGGCACCATCGCGCTGTTTGGCACGTTGATTACGGTGCTCATTACTGTTGCCGAATTCTTCTGACGCCTGTATGCCTGCTCCTGTCGATGCGCTTCGCGATGCTCTGGCCCCCATCGAAGACCTCAAATCTGCCGCCGCTGTGCTGTCGTGGGATCAGGAGACGTTCATGCCCGACGGGGCCGCCGAGGCGCGGGCGCAGCAACTTTCTACGCTCAAGACCATGGCGCACGAGCGCTTCGTGACCGACGAGATCGGCGCGCTCCTCGACAAGGCCGAAACCGCTGTGGAGCAGGGCGAGGCCACAGACATGCAGGCCGACCTCGTCCGCGTGGTGCGCCGCGACTACGACCGCGCCCGCAAGCTGCCCTCCGATCTGGTGAGCGCGCTCTCGCAGGCGGCCTCGCGGGGGCAGACGGCCTGGAAGCAGGCCCGCGCAAACGATGACTTCGACCACTTTGCGCCGCACCTGGAGGAGCTGGTGGACCTCACCATCCAGAAGGCCGAGGCGCTGGGCTACGAGAACGAGCGCTACGATGCGCTGCTCGATGAGTACGAACCGGGCCTGCCCACATCGGCTGTCGTGGATACCTTTGCCGATCTGCGCGAGCAACTCGTGCCGCTCGTGGATGCGATTGCCGAGCAGCCCGCCCCGGACGACGCGATGCTGCACGGTGCGTTTCCGGTCGATAAGCAGAAAGCCTTTGGCGAGGCAGTCATCACAGACTTCGGGTATGACTTTGACTGCGGACGCCAGGATATTTCGGCGCATCCGTTTACCACCTCGTTCGATGTGACCGACGTGCGCCTCACCACGCGCTTTGATGCGCAGTTCTTGCCGTCGGGCCTCTTCTCGACGCTGCACGAGGCGGGGCATGGGCTCTACGAGCAGGGCGTTGCTCCGGACCTCGCCCGCACGCCCTTGGCCGAAGGCGCGTCGCTTGGCATCCACGAATCGCAGTCCCGCTTCTACGAGAACGTCATTGGGCGCAGCCGTCCGTTCTGGCAGCACTACTACCCGGCGCTGCAAGACACCTTTCCGGATGCGCTGCGCAACGTGGCGCTGGACGACTTCTACCGCGCCATCAACCGGTCCGAGCCGTCGCTTATTCGGGTGGAGGCAGATGAGGTGACGTACAATCTGCATGTTATGCTGCGGTTTGAGCTGGAGCGCGCGCTGGTGCAAGAAGACCTCGCCGTGCAGGATCTGCCCGCGGCGTGGAATGATCGCATGGACACATACCTCGGCATCACGCCCGATTCCGATGCCAACGGCGTGCTGCAAGATGTGCACTGGTCGTTTGGCGCCATCGGCTACTTCCCCACCTACGCGCTCGGCACGCTCATGTCGGCCCAGATCGCCAATGCCATGCGCAAAGATCTGCCTGACCTCGACGCACAGATTGCCGCAGGTGAGTTCGCCCCCGTGCTCGACTGGCTACGCACGCACATCCACCGGTACGGACGCCGCCTCGACGCGCCTGATCTCCTGGAGCAGGCCACCGGCCAATCGCTTCAGGCGGATGCATGGCTTGGGGCGATGCGCACAAAGTACGGCGCCATCTATCCAGGGCTGTAGCCCGCTGCAGCATCGGGGCTCGTAGGTGAAGCTCGTGCAGAACCCGTGCACGGGGAAACGCTACGCACGGCCCCTCGTTTTCGCATCCTTCACTTGTTGTCTACGCTTCATCCTCGTTCTATGCCCACCGATACCGCATCCTCCTGGAGTCCCTCGTCCTGGCGCACCCGCACCGCCCGCCAGCAGCCCACGTATCCCGACCCCGACGCGCTCGACGCTGCGCTCCGAAAGGTCGACCGGATGCCGCCGCTCGTGACGTCGTGGGAGGTCGACAACCTGAAGGAGGATCTGGCCCGGGCCGAAGCGGGCGAACGCTTCCTGCTGCAGGGCGGCGACTGCGCCGAGTCGTTCGACGACTGCACGGCGGATGTCATTACGAGCCGCCTCAAGATCATGCTGCAGATGAGCCTGGTGCTCACTTACGGCCTGGATGCGAAGATCGTGCGCGTAGGGCGCTTTGCCGGACAGTACGCCAAGCCGCGCTCCTCCGACACTGAAACGCGGGATGGGACCACGCTGCCCAGCTATCGCGGCGAAATTATTAACAGTCCAGAGTTTACCGAGGCATCCCGCACGCCCGATCCGCAGCGCCTCTTGAAGGCGTACACGCACTCGGGGCTCACGCTGAACCTGGTGCGGGCGCTTTCGGAAGGTGGATTCGCGGATCTGCGCCACCCTGAATACTGGAATGTGGACTTCATGGCGCACTCGCCGCTCGCAAACGAGTACCAGCGCCTGGTGGACGACATCGGCACAGCTATGCGGTTCATCGACACGGTAGCCGAGCAGGCCCTGGATGCAATGGAGCGCGTCACGTTCTACACGAGTCACGAAGCGCTCCTCTTGCCGTACGAGGAAGCCCTCACGCGCACGGTGCCACACAAGCAGGGCGTCTACAACCTGGGCACGCACCTGCCGTGGATTGGCAAGCGCACCAACGACCCCGAGGAGGCGCACATGGAGTACATGCGCGGCATCAAGAACCCGATTGGGCTGAAGGTGGGCCCCGACATGACGCCCTCGCAGCTCCGTACACTGGTACGTCACCTGGACCCCGACGACGAGCCGGGCCGCCTGACGCTTATTACGCGCTTTGGCGCCGACAAAATCGCTGACCGCCTGCCGCCGCTTATCAATACGCTGGACAACATGGGCCATTCGGTGCTCTGGTGCTGCGACCCGATGCATGGCAACACCGAGCGCACCGACGGCGGCATCAAGACGCGGCGCTTTGCGAACATCCTGGGCGAGCTGGAGCAGGCCTTTGAGATCCACGCCGCCGAAGGGTCGCGCCTGGGCGGCGTCCACTTTGAGCTCACGGGCGAAAACGTGACCGAATGCATCGGCGGCGCACGCGGGCTGGAGGCCACCGACCTGGAGCGCGCCTACAAATCGCTCGTGGACCCGCGCCTAAACTACGAGCAGTCGCTTGAGATTGCGTTCAGCGTAGTGCGCAAGTACCGTAATCTGCACGGGTGAGCGATTTTGGATTTCGGATTGGAGATTTGCGATTTTGGATTGGGGATTGGATGCGTTGGACAGATGGTAGCGATGCGTATGCGTTTCAGGCCATGCGCAGGTGCATAGCCCTGCCCTCTGGCATGTCATTCCGAGCGAAGTCGAGGAATCTCCAACGGGGATTCTTTCCTTGCATGCACTGCTTCGGGCTGGAACCGGACCCAAGAACGGAGCAGAGGAGCCCAGAGGATCATGTTTGCAGTGCTTCTGAAGAGCACCCGCCGCACGGCGGAGGGGCCGAAGGTCATGCTTTTGTGCCATGCGACGAGAGGTTTATTTTCTGCTCATGCACAACTCCGACCTTTCTCCTCCATGCTCGTCGCGAGGCTCTGCCTCGTGACGCCCATCCAGGAGGCTCTGCCTCCGCAAGCAGCCATGACGGTGGGTAAACTCATCAAAAGCCTGTGCCCGTGCGGACTGGAGCCTGCAAGCATGATTGAAGATCTAAGGTCTCTTCTGTATACTTATTTCAAGTCACTTCATAAAAACTCGTCTCAAAAATACAGAATCAGATTATGAAGAAAGCAGTGTTCGTTCTCTTGCTTGTGTTAGTCGTACCCAATGCCTTGGGGCAAGATGTATCCCACTTGCGAGATCAGATAGAATCATTGAATCAGGAGACGGAAGATTTGAGGGAAGAACGAATCGGGTTGAGAAGTGAAGTCGACAGCTTAGAATCTCTTCTTATAGAAGTTAAAGCGTCTGACTTGGTCCCCGTAGACAGTTTAGTGAGAGGTGTAAAAGTTAGAATTCGCAGAACCAGTAGTCTTACTGAATCAACAGGATTGAGATCTGAGGAAATACGACAGGTTGAGGAGGGGGAAGAAGTGAAAATCATTTCTTATGGGGAAAATAGTCATATGCGAGTTGAGATAGACGGAGAGCGTGGTTGGTTAAGAGTGCTACAAGCTTTTCGCACTACCCAGACCAGAGATCGTCTTATCGCTGACGCTATTGGAGTCGAAGAGAGTCAACTGGAGGAAGCAAAGGAAGCTGAAGACTCCCCTAACTCAGAAGCAATGCGTGTCCGAAATGAGATGAGAAGCAAGGAAAATGAGATAGAAACCATCTCAAGCCAGATTAGAAGTAATCAAAGAGAAGTGTCCAGGATTGAGTGCAGAATCAGATTTAATGATACGACGCTTGCAATTTCGGCTTGTAGAGGATCAGTTGCTATAGGAATGCGGAAAGCAATGGTGCGAGAAGCATGGGGAAGTCCACAAGACGTAAACCGAACACGCACTGCAAGCGGGACACGCGAACAATGGGTTTACGGAAGTATCAGGAATCGGAGATACGTTTACTTTGATGATGGTGTAGTAACAGGCATACAAGATTAACTTACTCTATCCTCAACCCACCACCGCTTTACTCCTGCACAATCCAAAATCACATATCGGAACGTCCGAAAGTCGATGTCCAGGCGAACGCCCCCACCTGCCGTTGTGCAGATGAGGGCGTGCAATCGGTTTGCCGATAGTTGCAAATTCGGACAGGCAGAGACCGATCATAAACGGTTCGCTTCACAAGACCGGCTCGCATCTAAAAGTCATTCCAGATGAAGACCGGTGAGCCGCTGTCTCCGCCCTGCGAGAGATAGGACGCCTCGTACTGGCACTTCATGAGCACGCGGTCGCCGTCGACGGTGATAGGGTTGCCGTTGTTGTCAACGGGACGCCCCGTCGTGCAGGTACGGTTGACGAAGCCATAGGTCCACCCGCTTGTCCGCCCGACCTTGTCGACCATATCTCCACTAACGGGATGGGCGCTGACTTCATCGAGGGACATCGCCGCGTCATGGTCGATCTGGATCGAGCCGGTACCGTTACCGGGTGCTGCCCAGTTCTGGGTGCGCATCACATCGGTGGAGACCCCAACGTCGCTGTCGAAGTCAACAAACGCAGCGTCGCTATCGCGGCACGACCGCAGTCCGAGGAATCCGCACGAGCGATAGCTGGGATCGGCACTCTCTACACCGATCTGTGATCCGCCCGCGGACTGGTTAAACGTCGTGCCCGTGACGTTCCCGCGCTGGGCCGTGCAGTGCGAGTTCGTGATGAATCCCCAGTCGCCCTGGTAGCGCCCCACGAACCCGAGCGTACAGGTCCCCGATATCTCGGCGCCCCCGCGCGGCGGCGACACATTGTTGCGTAGGCTGTGGTTGTTGGTCTGAGGCGGCTCTCGCACAGTAATCTGGACGGCTTCGCGAGGCACCTCGATTTCGGCGAGCCGTTCTTCCACCTGCGGGGCCACCTCCTCCGTCGTCACGCCGACAGTCAGCCGGTTCGCCCGTTCGTAGAGATCGATCATGACGACTTCTTCGATAGAGAAGACCTCGGGCAGGCGCTCGTACCAGGCAAGCAGATCGTCTATTGCGTATGTGCCCTCCCGAAGCTGTAGCGTCGGGTCTTCGACAGACCGCCGTGGGCTGTCGCCACGCGCCAGGATGCCGTCTCCGAACACGTCTTCAAGGGCAGCGCGCACCTCAGAGCGACGCCCCTCGGCTGGCTCAAGCACGTAGGCCACCGGCTGCCCGTCTGCGTTGAGGTAAAACCCACCAAAGTCCGCCACACGCTCCGACATCATGGAAAGCTTCCTGTGCAGGCCCGGAGGCGCGTCCTCCTCAAGGTTGATTGTGGGTCCGTCAGGATCGGGCGGAGGGTCCCCATCTCCGTTCCCGTCTCCGTTGTCCTCGACAGACGTGAGATCGCAGGCCTGGATCGCAACGAGAACAAAGAGCGCGAGTGCAATGCGCGTCCAGCGAACGACGGTGCGAAATGAATCCGTGAGCGTAGTCATGGCAGTCGATCGTGCTCTCTGAAAAGAGATAGACGAATGATTGCCTTCTATGTGTATTTGCTATGAACGAATATTGTGACGACAATTTAAAATCAATATGGAGATAGAGGGTTACGATCCTGTAATATACACAATCTTGTAATGTCTTCACAAACCTACGGCGGTGTACCTTCCCTCTACGCCCCCCCAAATCCAAAATCGCACATCCACAATCACAAATCGGGAAAATCGTCCAGCCAGCCGAGACTGAGGACGCTCCACAGCCCGATGCAGATGGCTTCGGCGGCGTCGTGGCGGAGCGAGGTGGGACGCGGAGCACCTGACCATTCGATGACGCGCCGCGCCAGGTCATCGGCGGCGGACTTGGCGTCGCCCCCCGAGCGGCGCTGACTGGGTGTGAGCAACTTGGTGCGCCACGTTTCGGCGGAGATGCACTGCGAATGCGCCCGCTGCTTTTTGGCGTGCCGCATCCATGCCTCGGCCAGATTAGAATCGCCTTCGAGCACGACCCACGACAGCTCTGGGTGCTCCTGCATCATGCGGTAGGCCCCTTGCTTTAGGCGGGCGTTCGATCCGAAGTTGGTGGAGCGATACGATTGCAGGCGCCCGGTCTCGTTGTACCACGCAAATCCAGCGCGCAGGCCCAGGTCAACGGCGAGGAGCATAGGAGGGAGGGCCGTGGGAAAAGCAAAGAGAAGGCATAGAAGACGCTGGAGCCCGACGGGGGACCGTCGGACACAGAGGTGTCTTTTATGAAAGAGCGCATCAGTTGCGGGTACGGCGTATGCCCATGACGGTGACCACGCCGCCGATGACGATCAGTGCGCCCGAGGCGACGGGTGTGATGGGCAGTGAACGCTCTTTTTCGCGCTCTACCTCTAACGGACCGATGTCGGCGACTTCTTCGGTCGTGCTGAACGACACATCGCTAATGAGAAAGCCTGCAATGCCGGCGATAATCAGAATAATGCCTATGGTGCGCATGGGTATAGAGGCGTACAATGAGAGGTCAGCGAGATACAGCGGGAAAGCGTTGCGAGAGGTTATGTTGCCGGTTCGGACTGGAGACGGCGCTCCAGTATGGGCTCCAGGTACTGCCACACGTTCTGCGCAACGATGCGTTGGCCTTCGGCGGTCGGGTGGATGCCGTCGGGCTGGTTCAGTTCGGGATTGCCCGCGACGCCTTCCAGCACAAACGGGATGAGCGTGACGGACTCGCGCTCGTCGGCAATGGTAGGATAGACGGCCCGAAAGCGCTCGGTGTAGTCCGCACCCAGGTTGGGAGGCACCTGCATTCCGGCCAAAAGCACTTCGGCCTCGGGGTTGCGGGCGCGGGTGGTGTCGACCATGGCCGTGAGGTTCTCCTGCGTGGTGCTCGGGTCGATACCGCGCAAGCCGTCGTTACCGCCCAGTTCCAGCACAAGCACATCGACCGGCGTGCGCAAGAGCCACGGCAGACGGCGGAGTCCGCCCGCGGTGGTTTCGCCGCTCAGCCCGGCATTGGTGACGTGCACGTCGTATCCGGCGCTGTCGGCTTTGGCTTGCAGATGCGCAGGGAACGCCTCCTCAGGCGAGAGTCCGTACCCGGCGGCGATGCTGTTGCCTACCACCATGACATGCAGCGCGGCGTCTTCGGCCTCGTCAGCATCCACGGCGGAGGCAGAGTCGGCCTGTGCGCGGGGTGCGGTGCTTTGTGCGGTGGTATCAGATGTTGAGGATGCGTCGGACGCTGGATTGGAACGATCCGGTCCGCATCCCCCCAGCAAAAGAACACTCAAACCGAAGAGCAGGTACAGAAGCCATGATTTCATAGTGCGGGGTCGATTGAAGCAAGATGCTGACCCGGTACGCACCTGCATTCTCCTATGGAAGTTTCATGCTATGGCGGATACACCTGTGCTGCGCGTTGACCATGTAACGCAGCGGTTTGACAGCGGATCGAAAACGTTGACCGTGCTCAACGACGTGTCGTTCGAGATTGAGGAGGGCACGTCGTGTGCCATTGTCGGCCCCTCGGGCAGCGGGAAAACGACGCTCCTGGGCCTGTGTGCGGGCTTGGATCGTCCGACCGAGGGCACGGTGGAGCTGTGTGGCATCGACCTGGGGCCGCTCGACGAGGATGAGCGCGCGGAGGTGCGCAATCAGCACGTGGGCTTTGTCTTTCAGACGTTTCGCCTGCTGCCCACCCTGACGGCGGTCGAAAACGTGATGGTGCCTGCGGAATTGCGCGGCACCTCTGGGGCGCGTCCGCGAGCGCTCGATCTGCTGGAGCGCGTGGGGCTGGCCGACCGCAGCGATCACTATCCGGCCCAGCTTTCGGGCGGCGAGCAGCAGCGGGTGGCGCTGGCGCGGGCGTTCATCAACACGCCGAGTATTTTGTTTGCGGATGAGCCCACGGGCAACCTGGACGAAGAGACCGCCGCAACCATTGAGGATCTGCTCTTCGACCTGAACGCGACCTCGGGCACCACGCTCGTGCTCGTAACCCACGATCTGGAGCTGGCCGCCCGTACGGCGCGTCCGCTGCGCCTGCAACGCGGGCAGATCGTGGAGGCGGAGGCGATGGCGGCGGGGTGAGGAAGGCACTTCTCTTGGCTTCGCACAGCAGTTGATGAGTTGGATCAAACGTCGTATGTTGTGGGGGAAACCCTGCACCAACTCGCCCTGATCTCTGCCCGTCCTCCAATTCTATGCTGCCCGGACAAATTGCAGAGCCTGTCATTCCCGAAGATGTACCCTTTCGGAATGACAAGCTCGATCGCGAACCCACCGCCGACTTCTTAACGGATCTGCTTTGCTCCGCTGAAGGGCCGTACGTCATGAGCCTGAATGCTCCGTGGGGGACGGGCAAGACCACATTTGTCAAGATGTGGAAGCAGAAGCTGATCAACGACGGCTACTCCGCGCTCTATTTCAACGCGTGGGAAAACGATTTCGCCGACGATCCGCTGATCGCCTTTATCGATGCGATTGACGTGCTGGTTGATGAGCAGAGTGGAGGTAGCAAGACTGAAGCCCTGAAAGATGCTGGAGGTAAGATTCTCAAGCAAGTTGCTCCTCTCGGCCTTCATCTTCTCACAGCAGGGGTGTTGTCGGGCAACGAGTTTGATGATGGATTCGGCGAGTTGCTCGCCGACCAGAAAGACAACATCGCAAATGCTCTGATTCAAGGCGGTGGCGACTTGGTCAAAGCCCATCAGCAAAAGAAGGGTGCCATCGAGGCCTTCCGGCACGAACTGCAAACCTTCGTCGAGGAACTGCAGGACAATGCAGGTGAAGACGAACACGCCCCACTTTTCTTCTTCGTAGACGAGTTAGACCGGTGCCGCCCCGACTTTGCAGTCGAGCTTCTGGAACGCATCAAACACCTCTTCAACGTACCGGGCATCATCTTCATCCTCGTCACGAATCCCGACCAGCTTCGCCATTCCGTAAAAGCGATGTACGGGCAGGGCATGAACGCCAAAGGCTACCTTCGTCGCTTTGTGGATTTGGATTATACGCTGCCAGATCCTGAGCCTGGCGCCTTTGCGGGATTTCTTTTTGAGAAGTATGGGTTGGGAGAGTTCTCCATCGCCACACATTGGGGGAGACGCTCAGAGTCAGCAGGTGGAGATGAAGCCAATCTACTTCTGCAGGTTGCAGGATGGTCATGTCACGTTTTCAATCTTAAGCTTCGAGAGCAAAAGCAGTATTTCGCTCGTCTTGCGTTAATCCGTAGCGTTTTGGAAAACCGCCAAAGCATTCCACTACCAGCATGGGCACTCCTTGCATTTCTTGTGGCCTTACGGAAGAAGCGCGAAGATTTGTATATGGACATACACTCCAGTAAAAGTAAACACGAGGAAGTTGATCAGGTCATTGCTAATTTTGAGTCCTGGGTTAATGGATCTGGGTGGGCGTCTTCGGACGTTCTCCCTGCTGCAATAGATATAGTTTATTGCAACGGCTTCAATGAATACAATTCCTACCTCGATACCGTAGAACGTTGGAGGCGAGAGACGCGCTCTAATTCTCAACAAGAAGTAAACTTCTATAGACTCGGTGGAAAGGATAAATCGCTCAACGAACTAAAGTCGAGAAAGGCCTACCTGGAGCATGTAGATGTATTGAAAAGACTGGTTGATAAGATTGACCAAAAGCTGATCAGCCTCATCGAACTGGCAGCACCAGTTCAGCAGTAGCCGTTCGGTCGGACGCAGTATGAGCAATAGCTCTTGCTCTGCGTAACATTGCTGTAGCGCATCTGCCCCACGCATCCGCTAAATCAAATCTCAAAGAGCCCTTTGCAAACAAGTCCCTTGCCTCGGTGGTAGAGGCGCACAAACGGATCCGTCCTTCCGTATCTTGGGGGCGGTACCTGCCCGACATGCTCTTATCTTGCTCCTGCTCCTATGCCAACATCCGATCCGTCGTACAACCTGCTGAGCGCGCGCAGTCAGCCGCTCGATGCCATCTTTTCGCCCACGAATGTGGCCGTGATCGGCGCCAGTGAGCAAGCGGGTAGCGTGGGCCGCACGCTGCTCTGGAACCTGATCAGCAACCCGTTTGGCGGCACCGTCTTTCCAGTCAACCCGAAGCGCGACAGCGTGCTGGGCATCCGCGCCTACGACAGCATTGCGGATGTGCCCGAACAGGTGGACCTGGCCGTCATTGCCACCCCGGCCTTCACCGTGCCGGGCATCATCAAGGAGTGTGGCGAGGCGGGCGTGCCGGGCGCGATTGTGATCTCGGCTGGCTTCCGCGAGGTCGGCGAAGAAGGGGCCGCGCTGGAGCAAGATATCGCGCGCCATGCTGCCGACTACAACATGCGCATCGTAGGGCCGAACTGTCTGGGTGTAATGCGCCCGAAAACCGGGCTCAATGCCACCTTTGCCGGCGCCATGGCCAACGAGGGTAACGTAGCCTTTGTGAGCCAGAGCGGCGCGCTCCTTACGTCCATTCTGGACTGGAGCTTCAGCGAGAACGTCGGCTTTAGCGCGTTCGTGTCCATCGGCTCGATGCTCGATGTGGACTGGGGCGACATCATCTACTACCTGGGCGACGACCCCGCCACCAAGAGCATCGTGCTTTACATGGAGTCCATTGGAAACGCGCGGTCCTTCATCTCTGCCGCGCGCGATGTGGCGCAGAGCAAGCCGATCATCGTCATCAAAGCCGGACGCACAGGCGCCGCAGCCGAGGCGGCGGCCTCCCACACCGGCACCCTCGCAGGCAGCGACGCGGTGCTCGACGCCGCCTTCCGCCGTACGGGCGTGCTACGCGTGAACGACATCAACGACCTGTTCTACATGGCCGAGGTGCTCTCGAAGCAGCCGCGTCCCGAGGGGCCGAACCTCAGCATCGTCACCAACGCCGGCGGACCCGGCGTGCTGGCCACCGATGCGCTCATCGGAGGCGGCGGCACCCTCGCTCCGATCTCCGACGACACAACCAAGGCGCTCGACGAACGCCTGCCCGCGGCCTGGAGCGGCAGCAATCCCATCGACATCCTGGGCGATGCGAGTCCGCAACGCTACGCCGACGCGCTCGAAATTGCTGCCGACGACGAGAACAGCGACGGACTGCTCGTGGTGCTCACGCCGCAAGCGATGACCGAGCCCACGAAGACAGCGGAGCTCTTGCGTCCCTATGCCCGCGACAACGACAAGCCGATCCTGGCCAGTTGGATGGGCGGCGATGCGGTGCGGCGTGGCGTCAACATTCTGAATCAGGCGGGCCTGCCCACCTTTGCCTACCCCGACACCGCCGCGCGCGTTTTTAACAACATGTGGCGCTACAGCTACAACCTGCGCGCCCTCTACGAAACGCCACGCCTGCCCACCGACGACGCCGAGGGGCTTGACCGCGATGCCGCCACCGCGCTCGTTGAAGAGGCCGATGCGCAGCCGGGCACCATCATGACCGAGTATGCCTCCAAGAAGCTGCTGGATGCGTACAACATTCCCACTGTCGAAACCCACGTAGCCACCGATGCCGACGCTGCTGTGGAGGCCGCCGAGGCCATCGGCTACCCCGTCGTGGTGAAGCTGCACTCCACAACCATCACCCACAAGACCGACGTGGGCGGCGTAAAGCTGAATCTGCATTCGGCCGATGCGGTGCGCAGCGCCTTCGCTGACATTGAAGATGCAGTTTCCGAAGACGGATTCGATGGCGTCACTGTGCAAGACATGGTCGATACCGACGGCTACGAGCTTATCATTGGCAGCAGTGTGGATGCGCAGCTCGGCCCGGTCTTGCTCTTCGGCACGGGCGGCTCACTCGTTGAAGTCTTCGAAGACCGCGCACTGGGCCTGCCGCCGCTGAACACGACGCTGGCCCGCCGCATGATGGAGCAGACGCGCATCTACGAAGCGCTCCAGGGCGTGCGCGGACGTGACGCCGTTGATCTGGATGCGCTGGCCTCGCTCATGGTGCGGTTCAGTCAGCTGGTCGCCGAGCAGCCGCGCATCAAAGAGATCGACATCAACCCGCTGCTGGCCGATGGCGATCGGCTGGTGGCCCTGGATGCACGCGTGGTGCTGCATCCCAGCGACACACCGGATGAGGCGCTTCCGCACCCGGCCATCCGCCCGTACCCGCACCAGTACGAAGACACCTGGACCACTGAAGAAGGGCGCGAGGTGCGCATCCGCCCGATTCGTCCGGAAGACGAACCGAATCTGGTCGACTTCCACAAGGCGCTGTCGGAGCGAAGCGTGTACCTGCGCTACGCCAGTCTCATGAAGCTGGATCAGCGTGTGGCGCACGAGCGGCTGTCGCGGCTTTGTTTCATCGACTACGACCGCGAGATGGCACTGGTAGCCGAGCGTCCGTCCGATATGGACGGGGACGACACGCCCAAGATTGTTGGCATTGGCCGCCTCACGCAGCGTCCGGGCCACAACGAAGCCGAGTTCGGGATGCTCGTCATCGATACCGTGCAGCGCGAGGGCATTGGCACGGAGCTGCTGCGCCGCCTGGTGCAGATTGGCGAAGACGAAGGACTCGACCGCATTACCGCCGATATCCTGAAGCAGAACCGCGCCATGCAGCGCGTCTGCGAGAAGCTGGGCTTCGAGATCATCTACCCACAAGACCACGCCGACGAGATGGTGAAAGCGGTGCTTGAGCTGGAGTAGCGCTGCATTTTCGGGCTGGGCATCCCCCTTTGTCGCTGCGCGACATTTCCCCCTTCGCGAAGGGGGAAACGCCCGAACAGCGTGAGGGAATGGGGGATGTCAGGACCGCGCATTCTGCCACAAGGCGGCGGCCAACAAAGGAGGAAGGAAACCTGCACATGCCGTTAGCCTAGGTTAACGGGGCAGAGCCCCCAACCGACTTGCGTCGCACGGCGGAGGGGCCGTAGGTCATGCCTGTTGTGCCATGCGACGAGAGGGCATTGTCTTTCGTAGGGACACGGCGCGCCGTGTCCCTACGTGTGGTTTGGGGCAGGCCGTTGGCGGTGTAAACCGGGAGGGGAAGGCAACCCTTTCAAGTTTAAGATTCCCCTCTCCCGCCGGGAGAGGGGCCAGGGGGGAGGAGATTCGACCTGCGAGAGCGTCTTAGATTGCTGGGTAGTGGGTAGACGCTAAGTGATAAGGCTATCGTAGAATGTAGGTTTGTCTTATTCGAACCCCCTCTCCCTTCGGGTTTCTCCCCCTTTTCCAAGGGGGAGATGTCGATAGACAGAGGGGGTTGTCTGGCTCCGATGATGTCGGCCATATGACAATCACTTACCATTGAACCGCTACCGATTGCTGGGGATGCCATTTTGGACCCTGCACCTCTACGCCGGACTCGGCAACTCCGCCTTCTTGACGTTAACGGGCTTGGCGCGCTGCGATGAACCGGATGATTCGGCGATGGTCTTTGTGGGCAAGGACGCAGCCGGCAACTGAATATCTGAGGCGTCGGGGTTGAAGTTGAGCATTACGTCTAACACGCCGTCCTTCGTATCCTCCTGCATAAGCAGGTGACGCAGCTTGCTGGCGTTCCGGAAGCCTTTGAAGTAGCCGCTGTAGTTTTTGCGCATCTCCAGGACGCCGGTGCGCTCGCCCAGCCACTCGCATTTGAGCGACAGGTGTTCGGCTACGACCTGCACGCGCTCCTCCCACGACGGACGCGGCGGCACCTCGCCGGTCTCCATGTAGACCTTCGCATCCCGAAAAATCCACGGGTTGCCGATCGCACCGCGCCCAATCATGACCGCATCCACGCCGGTTTCGTTGAACATGGCGTCGATGGCTTCGGGGTCGAGTGCATCGCCGTTTCCGATGAGCGGAATGCTGCGCACGCCCTCTTCTTTGATGCGCCGCAGCCACTCCCAGCGGGCCTCACCGCCGTACTGCTGCGAGCGCGTGCGGGCATGCACCGCGAGTCCGGCAATGCCGAGGGCCTCCAGGCGCCGGGCCACTTCGAGAATGCGAATGGAGTTGTCATCCCACCCCAGGCGCGTCTTGACGGTGACCGGGCGCGTACTCGCCTCGATGACGGCCTCGGTGATGCGCTCCATCTTGTCGAGGTCACGCAGAATGCCCGCACCGCCGTCTTTGGACACGATCTTACGCACCGGACACCCGAAGTTGATGTCGATGAGGTCGGGCTCGGCAGCGTCCACGCGCGGGGTGGCGCGGCGCACCTCATCGATCTCGCCGCCCCACACCTGAATCCCAATGGGCCGCTCTTCGGGAAAGATATCGAGCTTCTGCGTGGCGTCGTCCATGTCGCGGTTGAGCCCGGCTGTGGACACAAACTCGCTGTAGAGCATGTCTGCGCCGAGCCGCTTGCAGATCATCCGGAAGGGCGGGTCGCTCACGTCTTCCATTGGAGCCAGAAAGAGCGGGCGGTCGCCAAACGTCAACGAGCCAAGCGTCATGGTAGAACCAGGTGTTGGGGTATAAGGGGATGCGAAGGACGTACGGCGGCGGGCGGCATGCGTTCACGCATCCAGCAGGCGGATGACGGCCTTGGAGAGGGCCTCAGGCGCTTCGGCGTGCACCCAGTGTCCGGCCTCAGGAATGGTAACGAGCGTGGCGTTCGGGAAGCGTTCCTGGATGCCGGGCCAGTCGCCATTGGCAATGTAGTTGGACGCCCCCCCGCGCACAAAGAGCGTGGGCTTGGCATAGCGACCATCGGCTTCGACCGATCCTACGAGTGCGTCGTAATTGGCATCGATGGCGGCCAGGTTGGGCATCCACCGGTACGAATCGTCGGCGTAATCGAGATTCTTCAGTAGAAACTGCCGGATAGGCCACGACGGCACGTCCTCGGCCAGCACATCGTCAATATCGCTGCGGCTGTCGTAGTCCGTCGGATCGATCGACCGCAGCGCGTTGATGAGCGCCTGATGATTTGGCGTATAGGCGCGGGGCGCCATATCGACCACGATGAGCTTGTCGATGAGATCGGGATACCGCAGTGCCGCTTCCATCGCGGTTTTGCCGCCCATCGAATGGCCGAGCACCGTCACATCCGAGAGGCCGTGTGCCTCGATAAAGGCCTTCAGATCGGCAGCCATGTGCGGATAGTCGATCACATCGGCGTGCGGCGAGCGTCCGTGGTTGCGCTGATCCACCGCGTACACGGTTGCGTGGTCGCTGAACGCGTTCCGGCTTAGGGTGTGCCAGTTGCCGTGCGCGCCCAACAGTCCGTGAAGAATGATGAGCGGCGGTCCATCCGACCCATATTGCTTGTAATAAAGCTGCATACGTAGTTGCTTAAGACGAGACAGACTGCGAACATGGCTACTGTATACGACGGGCGATACCGAGCCATATCGCATCTCACCCCACGTAGGGCGCGGTGTTTCGGGCTGCGCGCTGTGCTTTCTTCTGATGACCTGCTTGTGCTTATGCGATCGTTTCTGCTTACCTTTTTAAGCCTCCTGCTTTCCAGTAG
Organism: Longimonas halophila; assembly: GCF_002554705.1. GTDB lineage: Bacteria > Bacteroidota > Rhodothermia > Rhodothermales > Salinibacteraceae > Longimonas > Longimonas halophila. The sequence continues at coordinate 42,294 of NZ_PDEP01000004.1, forward strand.
TGTGGGCTTTGCGCAGCCGGAGACCGCCCCCGATGATGCACCGACGCCTATTCAGGCCAGCGATCTGTTTCGCATCCAACAGCTCGATAACGTGGCCCTGGCGCCCGACGGACGCCATGCCGTCTACACCGCCAAGCGCATTGTGGAGGCTGACGATGGCTCGCACACCTACCGCACGCAGCTGTATCTAACGCGCCCCGACGGACGCATGACGCCGCAGCCGCTGACGCGCGTAGCCGATGCTTCGCAGCCCGCCTGGCATCCCGATAGCGACATCCTTGCTTTTGTGCGTCCGGTCGACGGCACGCCGCAGGTCTTTGTAATGCGCCTGGGCAGCGGCGAGCCCTACCAGCTTACCGACCACCCGCAGGGCGCGTCGCAGCCGCAGTGGGTCGATCGGGGCGAGCGCCTGCTGTTTGCGGCATCGGTGCCCGGCGACTCGCTCGCCGCCCAGGGCGATAGCATCCCCGACTGGTTCGAGGCCCGTCCCGGCGCATCCGCCCGCACGACCGATTACACGCCGCCGCCTGCTACGCGCATTGTGCTGCGGGATACGGTGGCTTATCGTGCCCTCGACACGCTGGCAACCGACGTGGAGCTGGCCGACCTGAACCTCGACACCGATTACTTGAACACGCTGGAGGCACCCACCCGCGCCGATTCGCTGCGCGCCCACGCCCAGACGCGCCGTGCCATTGCCGACACGATTACGGTAGAGCCGCCCGCACCCAGCCCCTCGCCCGATGGCCCGCTGCCGGTGCAGCGCCAGTGGCTCGACGACCGCGCCGACCGCCGCAACCCCGACGTGATTACGCGCCTGGACTTTCAGGGCGAGTTCGGCCTGCGCGGCCCCATCTCGTTTCAGCACTACTTTGTGGTTAATCTGCCCGAGCAGGTGTGGACCGGCACCCCCGACCGCCCCGAGGCCACCCGCGTTACGGAAGGCTTTCGCAGCTACAGCGGGGCCCAGTGGCTCAACAGCACCGGCCAGATGATTGCCAGCACCCGCCCGCTTGACGGCCGCCACCCCGACGATGTGCGCGCCCGCCACCTCGTGCTCATTGATCCTGGTACGCGGCGGGCCGAGCGCTTCCTGGCGCTGGAGCCGTATGCGCTCTCCAATCCGCGTCTTTCGCAGGATGCGACGCAGCTGGCCTTCACCGCTACCGATACCACCGACACGGGCTATGCCCAGACCGAAATCGGCCTCTTCGCGATGGATGGCCGCACCACGCCCCAGCTTATCACAACCGACTTTGACCGCTCGGTGAGCACGCCGCGCTGGTCGCCCAACGGGTGGTACCTGTACACCACCGCAGCCTCGGAGGGCGGCTTTCCGCTCTATCGCTTTGCCCCGTTCGAGCGCGACACCACCGCCACCGACGACGCCCCCGCTGGTCCACCCGAAGTGTCGGATTCCGAAACCACGTTCGAAGCCGATTCTACGATGATGCGTCCGGTAGAGGCCGAGCGCCTCACCGCCATTGACCGCGGCATCCGCTCGTTTGACGTGACCGACGCGGCTGCGGTCTACGTGGTCACCGAGGTCGAGAACCCGTACGAGGTGTACGCGGCCTCCGCCGACCTCTCGCGCGAGCGGCGGCTTTCGCGGCATAACGCGTCATGGCTGGAGGACCGGCAGATCAGCCAGCCCGAGCCGTTTTCGTTGCCCGTCACAACCGAGGCCGATACCTTCGGCATGGACGCCTGGCTGATGCGTCCGCCCAACGCACCGGATGCACCCGCCGCTAACACGCATCCGCTCATGGTGCAGATGCACGGCGGTCCCTCGGCGATGTGGGGTCCCGGCGAGGCGACCATGTGGCACGAGTTCCAGTTCATGGCGGCGCAGGGCTTTGCCGTGGTCTACAGCAATCCGCGCGGCTCGGGCGGCTACGGATACGACTTCAAGCGCGCCAACTACCGCGACTGGGGCACCGGTCCCATGCAAGACGTGCTGGACGCCGTCGATCAGGCCCTGGAAGAGAACCCCGACCTCGATGCCGACCGTCAGGTGCTTACGGGCGGCTCCTATGCGGGCTACCTTACGGCGTGGATGGTGAGCCAGACCGATCGCTTTCAGGCGGCGGTGGCGCAACGCGGCGTCTACGATCTGAGCACCTTCTTTGGCGAAGGCAATGCGTGGCGCCTGGTGCCGTCGCACTTTGGCGGCTACCCGTGGGAGGGCAATGTGCCGCCGCCCGTCAATGTCGCCAGCGATACGGTCGAAGTGTACAGCGACTCGCTGAATACAGCGCGGCGCACGCTGATCCGCAACTCGCCGCAAACCTATGTGGATCAGATTGATACGCCACTGCTCATCATGCATGCGAGCAACGACCTGCGCACGGGCGTCATTCAGAGCGAGATGCTCTATCGCAGCCTCAAGGTGCTCGGGCGACCCGTGGAGTACGTGCGCTATCCGGATGCGGGGCACGACCTCTCGCGCACCGGCAACCCCGACCAGCGCCTTGACCGCACGCTGCGCATCTACGAGTTCATGACGCGGTTTACGGAGGAAACGACGTCGTCAGAGGAGCCTGACGACGACTGACACAGTCCTCTGCGCTTACAACCCTGCGCCCAACGGTCCCCCGTTGGGCGTAGCTCGCGGACGTCTCCGGTGATGATGGATCCCGGATCAAGTCTGGGATGACGACATGTGGGCCTACCTTGCATCAACGGGCCTCTCTACAAGTATGTCCTCGTCGCGAGGCTCTGCCTCGTGATGCCCCCTGGAGGCTCTGCCTCCAAAAGACTGACGCCCGGCCAATGTGCCAATGTATCAACGCTACCCGTTCGCATCCCCCAAGCCCGCTATGCTCGACGCCATTCGCAATGCCGCCACCCGCTACGAAGCCGACGTCATTGCCTGGCGGCGGGCGCTGCACCAGCAGCCGGAGCTCTCGACCGAGGAGACGCAGACCGCCCAGTTTGTGGCCGATGCGCTGGCTCCCCTTGACCTGCCCACGCGCACCGGACTCTACAACACCGGCCTGATGGCCACCGTGCAGGGCAAGAAGCCGGGTCCCACCGTTTTTCTGCGGGCGGATATGGATGCGCTGCCCATTCAGGAGGAGACGGGACTGGACTTTGCCTCCCAAAACGACGGCGCCATGCACGCCTGCGGTCACGACGCGCACACGGCCATGCTGCTTGGGGCGGTACACATGCTCAGTGGGATGCGCGAGGAGATTCACGGAGCGATCCGGTGTTGCTTCCAGCCGAGCGAGGAGCGCCTCCCCGGCGGAGCCCCATTTCTCATCGAAGAAGGCGTGCTCGATGACGACGACCACAGCCCAGCTCCGGAGGTCGTCTACGGACAGCACGTCGCGCCCGAGATGCCTGCGGGTACGATTGGCGTGCACAGCGGCATGTACATGGCCTCGGCAGACGAGATCTACCTCACGATCCACGGCGAAGGCGGTCACGCAGCGGCGCCGCACGAGCTGTCGAGCGATGCAGTGGTGGCGGCGGCCCACGTGATTACGGCCCTGCAATCCGTGAACAGCCGCCACCGTCCGCCGGACGTACCGAGCGTGCTGTCGCTGGGCCGCGTGCAGGCCGACGGCGCAACCAACGTGCTCCCCGATGCGGTGCAGATTGAGGGCACGTTCCGCGCGATGGGTGAGGCATGGCGGCAAAAGGCGCACGGACTCATCGAGCGTATCGCCACGCAGACCGCCCGGGCCCACGGCGCCACCGCCACGGTGGACGTAAAAACCGGCTACCCGGCGCTCTACAATCACGACGCGCCCACAGCCCTGGCTCGCAACGCGGCGTTGGATTACGTGGGCGAAGACCGCACCATTGACCTGGAGAAGTGGTATGCGGGCGAAGACTTTGCCTACTACCTGCAAGAATGCCCCGGCAGCTTCTACCGGCTGGGCACCGGCAGCGCCTCCGGTCACGACACGCATGGACTCCACACGTCGCGTTTTACGATCAACGAAGACGCGCTCTCGACGGGCGCGGGCTTCATGGCGTACCTGGCGTGGCGATACGGGGCTGAGGCATCGCGTGGATGAGGCGGTGTGCTGCGCATCCCCAAACAAAAAACGCTCACCCGGACGTTATGTCGGGATGAGCGTTTGCATTTCGTACAATAAGAAGCTTGATCAGGCAGGCGAAGGGGCGTTGACGGCTTCCACGCGCTGCACCTGCGGCACGGAGCGCTTGAGCGCCTGTTCGATGCCCGCGCGCAGCGTCATGGTGCTCATGGGACAGGTGCCGCATGCGCCCAGGAGCTCCAACTCGACGACGTTGTCATCGGTCACGTTGAGCAGGCGCACCGAGCCGCCATCGGCCATGAGGTACGGGCGGATGGTGTCGAGCGCCTCCTCGATCTGGTCGCGCAGTTCGGGGTCGATGGAGGCCTCAGCATGCGAGGCAGCAGAGTCAGACATAATCAGCAAGGGGTCACAATGAGCAGTTGGGCCAGACTGTGCAGCAGCCCAGCGTTTCAGCTATACGGTGCGGATCCGGAAAAGATCACTTTGTAGCACGTATTCGGTAATACGTTGTATCCAATGGGCTTAGCGAGATTGCTCTACCGATAGAGGATCTCCACTTTCTCTGTGGGATCTTGGGTGGCGTTGCGAATCTCGACCTGCTCCACCGAGCGCTCGGCGATCTGCCGGAAGGCCTGCGACGAAAGTGAGTCGGGATTGCGAAGCACGACCGGTTCGCCTTCGTCGCCGCCCTCACGCACCGACTGTTCGATGGGAATTTCGCCGAGGAAGGGTACCTCAAGCTCGCGAGCCAGGTCCTGCGCGCCGTGCTCGCCAAACAGGTAGTACTTGCGGTCGGGCAGATCCGGCGGCGTGAAGTAGGCCATATTCTCCACGATACCGAGCACCGGCACATCCACATTGTCGAACATGGCCACGCCCTTGCGGGCATCGTCGAGCGCTACGTTTTGCGGGGTGGATACGATGATCGCGCCCGTCAGCGGAATGGTCTGCACAATGGTAAGCTGGATGTCGCCGGTGCCGGGGGGCAGGTCGAGCACCATGTAGTCGATCTCGCCCCAGTGCACATCGCCGAGGAACTGGCGGATGGCCTTTGTCACCATGGGACCGCGCCAGATGACCGCTTTGTCGGGATCCACCATGAATCCCATCGACAGCAGCTTGATGCCGTGCTTTTCGAGCGGCTCGATCTTGCGCTGGTCGTTCACGCGCGGCTTTTTGCCCTGCATTCCCATCATGGTGGGGATGGACGGGCCGTAGATGTCCGTATCCACCAGCGCGACGTTGTAGTCTTGCTCGGCGAGCGCAATCGCCAGGTTCACCGCTACCGTGCTCTTGCCCACGCCGCCCTTGCCCGAGGCGACGGCGATCGTGTTCTGCACGCCCTTGTTCTCTGGCTCCTTGTCGCCGCTCTGATCGCCGACGGCAATCTCGTCGCCAAGCGAGATCATCTCCGCATCCACCTCAACATCCACCTCCAGCGACGGGTCGACCTCGTCGTGGATGGCCTGGCGGCAGGCGCGCGCTACTTGCTTCTCGAAGGGCGTGCCGGGCTCGGGACACACCACGGTAAACGACACGCGGTTGCCATCCACCTGCAGGTTGCGCACCAGATCCAGCCGCACGATGTTCTTCTCGCGGTCGGGCTCGACCACGTGTTTGAGGGCGTTCAAAACAGCTTGGCGCGACACAGCCATATCAGCAGGAGCTTGGTAAGCGGACGGAAAACGGGCGGAGATGAGTGTGTGGTGTGCACCTTGCCTGCAAGCGCATTGTTCCTCTGGGAGCCCCTACACAGAGCGGATTCAACAGGGTGTCATGCAGCGCGACAGACACGCCTACAGCACGTAGTCCAAGTTGCGGGGTGTAACACCACCCACCACATTCTGTCAGTCTGAGGAGCGCAGCGAGGGCCGGAGGTCATGCCTGTTTGTACGGAAGGGGCCGACAGGTCATCCCTTGTGGGAATCCCCTCCACCGCACAGCCGCTATCGCGAAGCTTAGCTGCGTAGGTCTGCTCATGCAGCGCCCGTCTCGTGACTTGGTGAGTTGTGCGCTATTCGGGCGCCAGAAAAGTCCATCAGAGGAAGAGACGCCCTGAACCTGCATACAGATGTACCCTGCAACCATCTACACATGTATCCGAAATTGGATACAGATGTAGCCGAAAGAGGGAACATCTGTGTATTGTGGGAGGGAAGTGCGCCGTGTAGATTACCTGTGGTTTGTTTCCCGAGAGTGTGGTAAAAGCCGTCCCATAAGGGATCGATCGCATGCATGTATACCGAATGTTAGGTTTGTATGACCATCGGGGGGCGGTTTTACAATGGCTGGATCATTGGATATGATATGCATGCGTCTTGTCAATGTCATCGCCTCTTCATTATGTGCTGCCCTAAACGGCCCTCAACTCTTGTAGATCTTGCACCACTCCTTGCCCTCGTGCTTTTTGCATGTGTGGGGAGCGGATGCGATCTTCTGGCATCGGGAGACGATCCATCGTTACCGAACGGGTCGGTTCTCGCTGCAGCAATGGACGGCAACACCGAGGGCCTTTGGGTCTTCGACTCGGAAACCCTTGAACAGGAGGCGGTCGTCGAGGCCGTTGAGGGCCAAACGATTCAGGGAGTGGTCATGTCGTCGAAGTCGGGGCGATGGTACTTGTCCTGGAGCGAAGGCTCAACCCTGGAGGGAACGCACCGGGACGTGCTCGCAGCCCTCGACCCGTCAACTGGCCGGATTGTCGAGCGCGCGACCTTTTCGGACCGGTCGGTGGCCGGGCCGCTGGTCTATGAGCCGACCCGGAACGAGATTGTCGCCTACGGGTCGGGAAGCTTCGGCGCGCGATTCTTCGACGCCGAGACGCTGGAACTGAACCGCCAGCACCCGATCGGGCCAACCGATAGTGTGGAGGTGCTGGCGGCGGTTGTCGACACCGAAAGAGGGAAGATTTATTTCGGCGTGTCGCGGTTCGGAAAGACGCGGAAGGTACGCGTCTACGACGTTGGCGAGCAGACGGTGGTCCGGTCGTTCCGCCCCACCGCCGATCCGGCCCTTCGCGGGAGCGGCGTCACCGACTTGGCCCTCTCGCCGGGTGGGCGCTTCCTGTACACAACGACCTATTCGCTCGATACCGGCGGGGCGTTTTCGGCGGTTGACCTGGAGGCCGGAGAGGTGGTGGCCGAGCACCCCGCGGGCAGCTACGCCAACCTGGCGGTCCATCCGAACGGGCGATCCGTCTACGTTGACTGTCCGGCCGGCGGATGGCGCGGGTTGATCCCTACGAAGCGGGTCCTCCGGTACAATGTGGAGGCTCGCAAGGTGGAGGTCTTTATCGACGGAGCCGAGGGAAGGGGGGTAAAAGGCCTCGGAAGCGACGCGGCATTAGTTGCCACCCACATCACAGCACTTTCCGACGACCAGGGAATTGTTATGGTCGTGAGTGGCCCAACCCGAGACGGGGAGGACGTGCACATGGTCCGAGTGGACAGAGAGACCGGAAAGGCGCTGAGTACATACTCGCTACCTCGAGACGAACGCGGATATCTCAGGGCTACAATTACGGATCTTCAACTTTCCAGCGGTCCTGGAGGGAAGTAATAGCGAAGAGGTGCCGGCACTTCACACTTCGGATTTACCCAAGTAAAAAATGCATCAAGCTATGAAACGCCTCGTCGTTGCAACCCTCGTTTTCCTTTTCGCACTGCCCTTCACAGTCTATGCCCAGGAGGCATTCTACTACTCGGATAACCGCAAAATTCAGCTCCGTGAGGCTGAATCGTGGCGCACTGTACAGGTCCCAGAGATGGCGGTCTCGGCGCTGACGGCCGCCCTAAATCGCCACCCCGATCTGCGCCTGCGGAAGGCTCTGGACGCGGACCGCGAGCTCTATTGGATAGAGCGGACCGGTAGGCGAGCCTTGAGCGCAGATGTGATCAATCAGCTGTCCCAGCAGATCCCGATTCAGCGCACGTTTCCGGCTTTCTTCCGCGTACAGGATCGCGACACGACGCACTTCGTGATGACCGATGAGTTTCGGGTCCAGTTCAAGCCGGGCGTCTCCCGCGCCGAGATTGACTCTCTCAACGAGAAATACGGCGTCGAGCTCGCTCCGTTAGAGAGCGAAATCGACGAGCGACAGGCCCGCGACTACAACGAGTACGTGCTCCGTGTGACAGAGCAAGCCGAACGCAGTACCCTGGAGGTGGCAAATCAGTACTACCGGAGCTCGCGTACCGTCTGGGCGTTGCCGAACTTCCACGTCAACTTCCGTCGTCCTGGGACGGCTTCTACGCAGAGCGTAAACGATCCACTCTACGACCAGCAGTATCACCTAAACAATACCAGCAGCAACCTCGGTACGGCCGACGTAGATATCGACGCGCCGGAGGCTTGGGAGCTCGAAACGGGATCCCCCAACGTTACAGTGGCCGTGATTGACGATGGAGTAGAGAGCCACGAAGACTTCTACAGTGGGCAACTCGTCAACGGGTACACTGCCGTGGGAAGTGGGAATGGAGCTCCAGGATTTGGTGATAAACACGGTCAGTCTGTTGCTGGGATTGTTGCAGCCAACCACAACGGGACAGGTGTCAGGGGGGTAACCTCGAGTGTTCAGATCATGCCGGTAAAGATTTTCAACCCTGATGCATCTGCCGACGAGATTGAAGATGCTATTGATCATGCTTGGCAGAATGGCGCGGACGTGCTGAACAACAGTTGGGGAGCCAGAACAGAGGGCGTTTACGACGATGGTATTGCCTCGGCCATCTCGCGTGCGCAGAGCAACGGACGGAATGGGCAAGGAAGCGTCGTTGTCGTGTCCGCAGGAAACACCGCCAACGCCGAAAATGGAGTCGATGGATTCGTCTCGTTTCCTGCAACCGTGGACGGCGTTCTGGCGGTCGGAGCCGTCGATAGGAATGGGAATCCCTCCAACTACACCCCACGGAATGACTTGGAGGTCGACCTCGTCGCTCCGTCCAGCCGATACATTCGAGATCAATACGAGGCAGGCGACGTCACCACAATGGATCGGATGGGAAGTTCGGGATACGAGTCTGGAAACTATAATTCTCAGTTTGGTGGCACCTCGGCAGCGGCACCGCAGGTGGCGGGCACCGCAGCTTTGGTCTTATCAAGGAATCCAAATCTTACTGAGCAAGAGGTTCGGACTATTATTGAAGACAGTGCCGACGATTACGGTTCGACCAATTGGAATGGAAACGGACGCCTCAATGCGTACGGGGCTGTCTCCAGCGTGGATCTAAACGTCACCCTCTCCGGCCCAAGCATCGTAAATAGCGGGCAGGAGGGCACCTGGACCGCCGACATCGAAGGAGGTGAAGGGTCTACCAGTTACAGTTGGAGCGTACGCGAGCCCGGTGCTACCTCGTGGACGGGAATCTGCTCCGGCCAAACGTGCTCCTACACGTTCACCAACTTCAGCACCTATGTTCAGGACGTCGAGATACGCGTTACCGTCGACAAAGGCAGTGAGACCGACACCGACAGCCAATGGGTTACGGTGTCGCCGGGAGCTCCCGGCTGCGAACCGTGGATGATCGAGTGTCCATCTACCCAACTCGCGAATCTCCGCTCGTTTGAAGCCGAGCCTCAGGGCGAGTCGGCCCAGCTGGCGTGGACGACCACCGGCTCGATGGGCGAAGGCGCCTTCCGTGTGCAGCACCGCGCCGATAGTACCGCCGCGTGGAGCGACCTCCAGACCGTCGAGGTCGCGGAGAGGACGCAGGTTGACTCCACCGATGCGCCAACGTACCAGGTCGCAACCGAGGCCCTGGCGCCGGGCCCCCACCAGTTTCGGCTGCAGTGGGTGGCAGGCAGCGAGACGGTGCTCTTGTCGGATGTGGTGGAGGCAGAGATCACACTGGAGGATCCGTACCGGCTGCGGGCGTATCCGAACCCGGCGGGGGCACAGATGACCGTGGAAAGTGCGGTCAAGGAGCGTCAGCACGTGCGGATGCAGATCTACGATGTGCTCGGGCGGCGCGTTACGACCGTCTACGACGGCCCGATGGTACCGAATGAGGTGAAGCACTTTACGGTGCAGCCCGGAGCCGACGGTCTGAGCAGCGGCACGTACTTCCTGCGCATGACCGGAGAGCAGTTCCAGACCACTACGCGCATTAGTGTGGTGCGGTAGAGGTAAACGCTGGACATGTTGGGTGTAAGGTGTAGGGACGCCTCGGCAACGGCCGGGCGTCCCTACGTTTTGTGGGGCCGTTATCGGGACCCTTATTGCTCTGTAGGATTCTGGAAGCAGCCGCTGTACGTTGTGTTTTATCATCAGAGCATTTCCATAGCCGGGAATCGCTTGCATCCCCGGCGACACTGGTTGACACCTGCTTAGAAGGTACGCACCTGACGAGCTATTGTATACTCAAGAGGTTCTTTTGGGCTTGTAGCACAAGGTACCGTGTCCAACTTGGATGGGGACGTTCATTTTTGCCTTGATGCAAAAACGAACCAAAAAGATCAAGGCTGGAAGAACTGGGCCTGACTGCGCCCTTCGGTCCGCTAAAATTGATCAAACTCACTCGCAAGCTCGCTTAAACAGGATCAATTTTCGGGCGCGTCCCTCCGGGCTTCGTCCGGGCGGCCCACTTCTTCGAGGCCGAACAGCTTCATACACGGGTTCTATACCGCGGGGAGGGCCGCGGGGAGGCGTGAAGCCTGCAAACTGGACCACTCCAAACAGACTGGTTGAACTTGCATTATTTGCTATGTCCGGAGCGAAAACGGGGCAGAGCCCCTCAGCACCTGCGTCATGAGGCAGAGCCTCGCGACGAGTGTGAAGAGGGAAGTGGGGCGTTGCTGCATGAACAAAAGAGAACCCCCTCGTCGCATGGCTCCGCCGTGCGACGTGTGCCGTACAGGGGCTCTGCCCCGTCCTTGGGTACCCGCATCTGCATCAATGATGTGCGAGGGATCGAAGGGGAGGTGGGGGCTCGTATCCGTCCCCTGCGGGCGCAGGCTTTTGATGCGTGCCCCTGGTCCCCGGACACGCCTACAGCACGTAGCCCAAGTTCCTAAGATAGACCTACAAAAGTGTCTTAGCAGGTATATCCTCGTAACGAGAGGCTGCCGCCTTGCTCTGGATCCTGGATCGCGCTCGCACGCTCGCTTGTCCAGGATGACGAGTCGGGGAGAAGGCGGTGGGTTAGTGGTTGCTCTCTACGAACGCGAGAATCCCATCCTGAACATCTCTGCGTCCAACGGTCCCCCGTTGGACGGGCCTGGAGACACTCCTGCGTCCCTGGATACAAATCACGCCGCCGCACGCGTCAGGTGCACGGCCCACCACGGCAGGGAGGAGCGTTCGTTCGTCACAGCAAAGCCATGCTCACGCGCAGCCGCCCGCATGGCAGGAGCGTCGTCGAGGAGGCAGCCGGAGCAGATGCAGTGCCCGCCTTCGCGCAGCCGCTCGGCAAACTGCGGCATCAGGTCGATGAGTACGGCTCGGTGGATATTCGCAAGCACAATGTCGGCGGATGCGAGGGGCAGGTCGGCGAGGGTGCCGTGATGCACCTGCACCCGCTCGGCCACGTCGTTCTGGGCGATGTTCTCGCGGGTGTTTTCCACGGCCCACGTGTCAATGTCGATGGCATCTACGCGGGCGGCTCCGGCACGGCAGGCGGCAATAGCCAGGATGCCGGTGCCGGTACCTACGTCAAGCACGCGGGCGTCGTCGAAGGACAGATCGGCCATCAGCTCCAGCACCAGGCGCGTGGTGGCGTGGTAGCCGGTGCCAAAGCTCATCTTCGGGTCAATGACGAGCGGCGGGTATGCGTTGGGGGGAGGCGCGGCATCGGACCACGACGGGCGCACGAAGAACGGTCCGATGTGCTGCGGCTCGACGGAGGCCTCCCACTCGGCGTTCCAGTTGCGCGCTGGAATCGTGTCGATGTGGAGCGCGGCCGTGGGGGCCTGTGCATCCAGCCACTCGCGCACGGCATCGGCCTTCGCCTCCCCCCAGACCGGTGCGGCAACGTACGCCCGAAACGTATTGCCTTCGGGGTAGAAGCCGTGCGCGCCGTGCTCATTCAGGAGTGCCGTGAGCGCCTCGTGGTGGGCACCGGCACCGGTGATTGTGACCTCCACAGTAGGCGTAGCAGCGTTGTCAGGCATAGGCGTTACGCAGCGTAAGGAACGCGTCCGCGGTAGAGCGAGGCGATGCCGAAGGTGAGCGGCTCCCACAGCAGGTCGGTGTAGCCCGTGCCGTGCAGCCGGTCGAGGAAGTCGGGGCCGTCGGGAAAGGCAGCGACGGAGTCGGGCAGGTACTGGTACGCGCCGGCATCGGGACTCAAGGTGCCGCCGATGCGCGGGAGCACGTTGCGCGAGTACCAGTCGTAGAGCGGCGCCATGAGCGCGCCCCGCGGCTGGCTGAACTCCAGCACCACGAGCACGCCCCCGGGGCGCAGCGTACGGTGCATATCGCTCAGCCCTGCATCTAAGTTCTCGAAGTTGCGGACGCCAAACGCTACGAGCGCGGCATCGAACGCGTTGTCGGGAAACGGAAGATCGGCGGCATCCCCCTGAACCAGTTGGATGCGCGGGCCCAGACCGCGCCGGTCGAGCTTCTTCTGGCCGAAGCGCAGCATCTCGGCGGAGATGTCGACCCCTACGACTTGGCGCGGGTGCAGCTCCTCCTCGGCCATGATGGCGAGGTCGGCGGTGCCGGTGGCCATGTCCATAAGCCGTGTGACGCGCTCGGGGCGAAGCAGGTCAATCGCGCGGTGGCGCCAGTACTGGTCGATGCCAAGGCTCAGAATGCGGTTCAGCAGGTCGTAGCGCGGGGCAATGGCATCGAACATGGCTTCGATGTGCTCGCGCTTGCCATCGACTTCGCCAATGGGCGGATGGTTGGCAGGGGGATGCGTGGGCATAGCAGCAAGAAGCGAAAAAGTGGGGCGGGATGTACAGCATGTTGTATCCCACCCGCAGCGTAGAAGTGCCGGAGGCGGTAGGGATCCGGCAGGCTTAGCTCAAAATCTGCGTGAGCTTCAGCAAGTCGTAATCGATACTCTTTTTGCGGCCCCACACGTTGCGGAGCGGCGTGAGCTTGACCTCGCTGTTTACGAGTCCGACCATGACTTCGGAGTGCCCGTCGAGGAGCGATTCGACGGCGCCCACGCCCAGGCGGCTGGCCAGGACGCGGTCGCTGGCGGTGGGCGAGCCGCCGCGTTGGATGTGGCCCAGAATGGTCGAGCGCAGGTCGATGTCGTTGAAGTCGCTGTCGTCTAAGAGGGCCTTCTCGATGCCACGCGCTCCGCCGAGCTCATCGCCCTCGGCCACGATGACGATGGTAGAGCGCCGCTGCGCGGACATAAGCGACAGGAGGCGCTCCTTGACGACCTCCATTTCGGTGATGGTTTCGGGGATGAGCACCATCTCAGCGCCGCCGCCAATACCGCAGTTTAGGGCGATGAACCCCGCATCGCGGCCCATCACCTCAATGAGGAAGAGGCGGTTGTGTGCATCCGCGGTATCGCGCACGCGGTCGATGTTCTCGATAGCGGTGTTGAGCGCCGTATCGTAGCCGATGGTGGTATCGGTGCCGTAGAGGTCGTTGTCGATTGTGCCGGGACAGCCCACAACGGGAATGTCGTGTTCGTCGTGCAAGATGTTCGCGCCGCGCATCGTACCGTCGCCGCCGATAGCGACCAGCGCATCCACCTTATACTCCTTCAGCATGCGCATGGCACGAGCGCGGCCTTCGGGGTTCATGAATGCGGGAGAGCGGGCACTTTTGAGTACAGTCCCGCCAGTTTGCACGATATTGGAGACCGAGCGCCGGTCCATCTCCACAAAGTCGCCCTCGATCATGCCCTCGTAGCCCCGGCGAATGCCCATCACGTCGAGGTCGTTGGCTAGGGCGGTGCGCACCACCGCGCGCAGGCAGGCATTCATGCCGGGGGCATCACCTCCGCTGGTGTACACCCCAATACGCTCAATGTCTCTCATAAAACGAACCATTCGTTGTAGAAGTCAAGATGGGAAGCGTAGACGCAGTGTGGGCTGGTGCTACGGCGCTACAGGGCGCGCTACCACGATACCGATCTGATGATCGATCTGTTGGACGTACTGTTGAATATCGGGCGAAACAACAACCTCGCCGCTGAGCGAGGCATGTAGCAGGCCAAGTTGGCCGTTGTCGGCGCGAAACGCGAGCCCGGTGTGGGCAATGTCGAGCCCCTCGATGTCCGTGGCCAGCCCAATAATGTCGCCCGCCTCAATCTGGTCGGCCACCGCGCTGATGTCATCTTGGGGGATGACGTGCCATGCATGGTTTTGGGCCTGCAGATTCGCCTCCATGTCTTGAATACAGGCGTAGAGGCTGTCGTTCGTGGCAAAGCGGTCGTACGCATCGCGGTGTTCGCCCATGAAGGTAAGCGAGCGATCCACGCGGGCCCCGCCCAGGTCGGCGGTGATGTCGCGCACCACACCGCGACGTTCGTTGTCGGAAATCCACTCGCTAAAGTAGTGCAGGCGAGCGCAGTAGCTGGGTTCGGCACCGCCGCGATAGCGCTGGGCTTGCAGGCGCTCGGCATAGCCCTCAAATCCGTAGTCGCGCACGGCCACCCCGCGCCCCATCGCCAGCATGGCTTCGACGAACGTCACACAGTCGAACCCGTCAAGGCGCGTTACGAGGCGCTCGGTCGGCGTGGTGTCGAGCGTATGCTCCAGGTAGGGGGCACCCATAAACTGCTGCCCCAGCGCCTGCATGATGCGTCCGAGGGATTCGGTGTGCAGGTTCTCGGTGCGGGCGTTGCTCATGACATCGGCAAAGCGATCCTGTGTAGCTGAGTCGGGCGGAGCCGGAGGTGCTTCTTGCACGCCGGTGGGGGCGTCGTTGGGCTCGGCGGGCGGAGGCGGCGCGTCGTCGGTGCAGGCGGCAAGGGGCAGCAGAAGCAGCAGACCCACAATACGAAGCAAATGGACGGACATAGCAGAAGCAGTTACGTTCAGAACATACAATAGAGAGATGCAAAGGGCTGCGCATCCCCCTGTACCTACAAAATACATAGACCCAGCTACGACGACACTGGGCCAAAGTCGGGAACGCTGTTCATATCCGGCAGGCAGTCGAAGGGTTCGTTGGGGAGGGGCCACCACGGGCAATCTACGTCGAGGGCGGCACGCAGGATGTCGAGGTAGCGCGAGCGCGGCACCTCGCGGGCGCCAAAGCGCTCCAGGTGCTTGGTGGTGTACTGCGTATCGAGCAGTTGGTAGCCGCCCGCGCGCAGTTGTCGAACCAGGTGGGCCAGCGCCACCTTCGAGGCATACGACTCGCGAAAAAACATTGACTCACCAAAGAATGCACCGCCCAGAGCCACGCCGTAGAGTCCGCCCGCAAGTTGGTCGTCCTTCCAGCACTCTACGCTGTGCGCTACGCCCCGCTGATGCAGCTCGGTGAACACCTCCTTGATGGGCGGTGTGATCCACGTTTCGTCGCGGTCGGCACAGCCGGCGATGACCTTGGCGAATGCGGTGTCGGTGCGTACGGCAAAAGTGCCGCGCCGCACATGCCTGGCCAGGTTATGGGGCATGTGAAATGCATCGAGCGGAATGACGCCACGCGGGTCGGGCGAGTGCCACTGTATGGTCTGCGTGTAGGGCGTGCCCATCGGGAAAAGGCCCTGTGTGTAGGCCCAGGTGACTTGGTTGGCCGAGAGCGCATCGGACATGCGGAGCGGGGAAAATCAAAGGAGGCTTTGCAGAGCACAAACTGTGAATGGCGTGGCGCGTTCGTATGTTGCTTCCACAACATGGCCTACATCTGCTTGTCGCTCCCTCCCCTGGTTCTGCTCCCGCTATGTCTGATACATCGTACCGCGCCGATCTCGATAACCGCTCGTTCGACTGCACGGTGAGCGACGACGAGGGCCTTATGCTCGACGAGACTGATGCCGATGCCTCGGCCACCGATATCTCGGTGGAGCGCGTGGGACCGGGCTACCTGTCGCTTCTGGTTGATGGCACGAGCATATCGGCTGCTGTGGAGCCGCTCGATGGGAACCGCTACCGTGTCACGATCAACGGACGCATGACCGAGGTGCAGGTCAAAGACGAACGCGCCATGCTGCTGGAGTCCTTCGGGCTCGAAGCCGCTGCCGATGCGGGGGAGGCCGAGGTCCGCGCACCCATGCCAGGCCTGGTGCTCGATGTGCTTGTCTCCGAAGGCGACACGGTCGAGGCCGACGAGGGCCTGCTCGTGCTCGAAGCCATGAAGATGGAGAACGAACTGTCGGCGCCGGGGCCGGGCACCGTCGAGGCGATCCATGTGAGCGAGGGCGACGCAGTCGAAAAAGATGCGCTGCTCATCGAACTCGACCTGGAAGCATAGCCCTCTGCTTAGCGGTCCGCTTGGTCATCTCGTTGGGGAGGCGCAGGCCGCCTTCTTCTGTTTTCACTTCGCGATTCCTGCCTGCGTATGCGTATTCTCGTAACAGGAGCCACCGGACTCGTTGGCTCGGCGCTGGTGCGCCAGTTGGTAGCCCAAGACGCCACTGTGCGCATCTTTCGGCGCCCCGATTCGCCTCTGGATGCGCTCGGTGATGCCGTTGATGCCGTTGAGCACGCCACGGGCGATCTCACCAAGGCGCACACGGTGCAGCAGGCCATGGAGGGCATTACGCACGTGTACCACGCCGCGGCCCGTGTGGACCTTGGCGCCGACCTGCGTGCGCTGCGTCCGGTCAATGTACATGGCACCGCCCATGTCTTGAACGCGGCTCAGCAAGCGGGTGCAACCCGTGTGGTGCACACCTCCAGCATTGCCGCACTGGGCCGCCCCGCATCCCACAAGGGACTCATCTCAGAAGACAACGCGTGGACGGGCCGCCCTGACCGCTCGGCGTATGCCCAGACCAAGCGCGAGTCGGAGCTGGAAGTGCACCGCAGCATTGCTGAGGGACTCGATGCCGTCATCGTGAACCCAGCGCTTGTCTTTGGCACGGGGCGCCCCGATGCCAGCACGCACCGCATTGTGCAGGCGGTACGCAGCGAGCGGCTTCCGGGCGTACCGCCGGGCGGCACCTGCGTGGTTGACGCCGAAGACGTGGCCATGGGGATGCGGCGGGCTATGCTCCACGGCACCACCGGACGCCGCTACATTCTTGGCAGTCAGAACCTGCCCTGGGTGGCGATTATCAGAAAGTTGGCGGAGGCCCATGGCGTGGACGCCCCCAGTCGCATCATTTCGGAGGGCTGGCTGCGTGCCGCCGGCGGACTGGCGGAGGCCTGGGCGTGGGTTACGCGGGGCACGCCTCGCTTCTCGCGGACGATGGCGCGCTCTGCATCTCGCACCCTGCGCTACGACACCACGCGGGCCCGCACCGAACTGGAGTGCACGTTTCGCCCGTTTGCCGAAACCGCCGCCCGCATTGCCGAGACGGGGTAGCGCAGGCATGCCTGCACCGTCTGTGCCCAGATTACAAGGAGTACGTCCGACGTTCGGCTCCGGCTCTGCAGTGCTGAAGCGCCTTCTCCACAAAAATGATTAGGAGCAGCATAGATAGATCTGACAGGCCGTGCGAGACCTGTCAGATCTTCTGCTCTCAGAACCACGCGTGGCACAACACTACAGCGTTCCGTTGATGCGATAGTAGCGCAGTCCGCCGCTCTTTGTGCCGATCATCAGGGCCGGGCGGCCGTCCTCCAGCGTTACCACCGATGGGGTAGCAAGCGGAGGTGCCTCCACCGGAAGCGGGGTCGGCTCGGATGCAAAAGCAGGCGCGTCGTCGGTGCCCGTGTTGGGGTACATCACAAGCTCCTGCGCCTCCGACCCGACAATGAGGTCGGGCTGGCCGTTGCCGGTGAGATCGGCAAAGGTGGGGGCACTCCGCCGTTCGCGCTTGACATCGGCCACTGCCGGATGTTCTTCGTGCGGCGTGAACGAGACGGTGCCGTCGGTGCTTGTGTTTTCGAGCACGTAGAGGCGCCCGTCCGACGCGCCCGACACGATGTCAAGCTGGCCGTCGCCGGTTACGTCCAGTAGCGCCGGGTTGGCGTTGCCGCTGCTGGGGAGCTCAGCAGTAAAGAGCGGCTCGCTAGCAAATGAGATCGATTCGCTGGAGGACGTGTTCTCATACCCGGCAATGCGTCCGTTCCACGTGCCCACAACCAGATCGAGCTGGCCGTTGCCTGTCAGGTCAGCAAGCGCCGGGGCATAGTGATAGCTATTGGGCAAGTCGAGCGTGCCCTGCTCTTCCAGTTGTGGAGCTGTAGCGGTGCCCGTGTTTGTGTAGGCCGTAACGTGCGAGGTTTGGCGGTCCGTGGGCGCCACGCGATTGGCGATCAGCATATCGGAGGCGCCGTTGCCCGTGAGATCGCCGAACGCTGCGCTTATCTCGCTGCCGGCGTCGATGCCCGAGAGAAAGCGCTCGGTGCGCTTGGTGTAGCTGCCGTCCTCGTTCGCCTCGTAGAAGTAGAAGTTATCGGCCAGCGTCGCGTTGGGATTGTACGCGCCGCCCAGCACACCAATGAACACGTCAAGCTGCCCGTTGCCCGTCCAGTCGGTGAGGGCGGGGGCGTTGTATCCGCTTGTAGAGGCGGGCTCAGGCGGCGGAAACGGTGTGGGATCGAGAGGCAGATCGGGCCGGCTACAGGAGCCGCGATTTTCGAAATAGAGCAGGCTCGTCTCGAAAAAGTCGCCCCACAGCAGGTCGATGTGGCCGTCGTCGTTCACATCGGCAAAGGTGAGTGAGTTGGCCCCGTGCATGCTTGGGCGCGTGCCGGGCGCAAACTCCTCCACAATCTCAATGTCCTGAAACCGGTCTTCCACGTGCTGAAAGATCGGTACGCCGTCGTCGAATCCGGTGGCGCGGTAGTGCGTGATGGTGCCGTTCAGGCGTCCCAGCAGCAGGTCGGGGCGGTCATTGCAGTTCAGGTCAGCGATGTTGGGGATGTTCTGGCGATCCGAAAAGATGGCCTCGCCCTGGTCATCGCGCAGCGTATCCGCAGCCAGTTCAAACTGCGGATCGGTGGGCGAGCCTACGTTGCGGTAGTACCGAATGTAGTTGTAGGGGGATTCGGTGAGCAGGTCGTAGCCCCCGTCCTGATTTTCCACAAACCGAAACCACTCGCCCACGTCCAGGTCCTGGAACCGGTCGGTTTGCCAAGTGAGAGCCTGGTCGGTAGCGCCGCTGCCATCGTTCTCGAAATACATGAGGCGTCCACTCTGCTCCTGCACAAACAGGTCGACATCCCCGTCGCTGTCGATATCCACAAACTGGGGGCGCGGCGTGTTGAATCCGCCCAAGAACGGATGCGCAAGCGAGTCGCCCTCGGCATTCAGCACGGGGAACGGCGCAATGACGCGCTCAAAGAGTGGCGCGTCCTCGCTGGCGGCGGTCTGTTGCGAATCGACGGTCGATGTGCTGCTACACGCGCTGAGCAGGAGCACAGTCGCAGCCGTGGCGAGCAGAGCGAAAAGAGGCGAGCGGTGTTGCATAGGAACGACGGGTTGGGAACGGAGGCTTGCGAAAGAAGGCGCTACGTACGCAGCGCTATGGAGATAGCGTTACCAGCGCGCACGGGTGCCGATGCCGGTTGGGTATTCGCCGACTTCGATGACGTCGACCACCTCTAACGACTCGGTATCGATCACGCTGATGGTGCCGTTGTTGCCCGAGGGCATGGCAGCGGATGCGTCTTCGTCGCTGTGGTGAGCGTCGTGCATGGCCTCGTGATCACCGTCGTGCATCTCGCTATGGCGCGTGCTGTCGTCGTGCATGGCGTCATGATCCATCTCAGCATGGTCCATCTCGTCGTGATTCATCTCGCTGTGGTCCATGCTGTCCTCGTGCTCCATATCGCCGCCATCTGTATCGCCCATATCCATATTCATTTGGCGATGATTACTGGAGACGTAGAGGTAGCGCCCGTCAGCAGAGAGGGCCGAGCCATGGGGCTGTACCAGCGAGGGGTGCTCGATGGTTTCCACCACAGCGCGCGCTTCGGCATCCACCACGCTAATGGTGTTCGACTCTTTGTTGGGCACGTAGATGCGGCGTCCGTCGGAGCTGTACACGGGATGCCAGGGCTGGGCGCCGACCGTGACGGAGGTATCGGGCGCAAGTGCGCCGTTGTCTTCGCGGTTAAAGAAGAGGAGCTGTCCGGTCATCTGCCCGGTGCCCACTACGGTGTTGGTCGTGGGCGAGGCGGCCATCTGCACCATGACGTGCGTGGGGCCGCTCAGCGGCGTAAGCTCACCGCGCTGGGTGTCGGGATTCAGTCCCATGAGCTGGTTGGTAGCGAGGCTGCCCACGTACACCGCGTCGCCACTGCCCGGAATGGCGATGGCATGCGGGCGATCCAGAAACACGTCGACTTGCTCGATGGCCTCCAGGTTGCTGCGTGGCATCATACCGATGCGTTGCGGCGGGTTGACCGCTTTCATGGAATGGGCAGCAAAGAGATAGTCTTCAGTGGGATGCATAGCGAGGAGGCCCGGCGCCTGCATAGCGGCCTGACTCACAAGCTCGTTCTCGGCGTTGAACTTAAGCACCGTGTTCTCGCTGATGAGTGAGACGTACCAGGCCGAGCCATCGGGTTCGGCAATGGCGTGGTGCGGACTGGCGTTTTCGGAAAAGCCCAGCTCGGTGAGGTCGACCACCGTTTCAACGGTGTTGGTCTCCATGTTGATCACAGAGACGGTAGCTTCCCCCTGATTGCAGACATACAGGCGCTGTGGAACGTCGGCAGGTTGGGCGATGGCGGGCGTAGCGGCCCACCCAAGGCCTCCAACAACGAAGGCGATGAGAGCCGCACGGAAAAGGCGAGAGAAACGCATAGACGGAAGCAGATACGTGAAACGAAAACGAGGATGCAGGGCCATGCCACGGCACACCAAACCCAACGAAAAGCGGGCGGCTACTCGTATAGCAGCCGCCCGCTTTCGTTCAGATTTGCATGGACCGCATGGCGGTTAGAGCGGCTCCTGCTGCGGACGCAGCATGAAGATGCCTTCGCCAATGCTATTCACGAGTACGGTTCCGCTCTCGAAGTAGGGGTAGTTGCTCCAAGAGCCGGTGAATCCCGGTCCTTCCTGGTAGGGCGCTGTGTCGAACTGCCCCACGACAGACGGCTCCTCGCGATTGCTGATGTCCATCAGGTGCAACCCGGCTTTGTAGTTTGAGAGATACATCAGGTCGCCCTTCGTGTAGAGGTTGTGCGCACTGGAGTTTGTCTCGAAGAAGAACTCGTCGACGAGCTGTGGATCTTCGAGGTCGCTCAGATCCCAGATGAGCGTGCGCGTGTTGTCGACGAGGCCTTGCAGCACGTCGAGCTCATCGTTCATGTAGAAGTAGCGCTGATCCTCACTGAGCCAGCCCTGGTGGGTGTAGCCCGTGTTGGGATAGCTGCTTACGGAGAGGGCCTCAGGATTCTCTTTGTCGGTTACGTCGGCAATGCTGAGGGCCGTTTCGTTGGCGCCAAAGCAGAGCTCGCGGCCCTGATAGCGTTCGTCGGGGCCTTCGTAGACCACGCACTGCACGTCGTGTGAGTAGCCCGTGCCGCTGCGCCCGGTGCGTTCGTCAGCAAAGCAGCCTTCGAACTGGGGGGACGCCGGATCCTCAAGATTCACCATGTGCAGGCCGCCGCCGCAGGTTTCCCCGCCGCCGCTGGCGCCCACAACGTAGGCGTATCCGGTCTCCTCGTTGACGAACACGTTGTGCGCGCTGTTGATGCGGTCGTACACCATGTCGGGTTCGAACGTGGTGGGCGCGCTGGTGCCGTAGTGGTCGCGCAGCTGCGTGAGGTCGAACACCTGCATGCCGTGCTCGCCTGCATTGTCGGAGACGACGTACATGTGGTTCTGGTAGACCTTCATGTCGCGCCAGGAGCTGGCCCGTGCGCCTTCGGTCATCGGTAGCTGGCCGAGGTAGACCGGGTTGACGGGATCCGTCACGTCGACGAATGCGAGCGTGTTGGTAAGTCCCACGAGTGCGACTTCACGATCGGTTTCGGGGTCAGTCCAGCCCCACACGTCGTTTGCGTTTACGCCGCGCTCGCCGCCAATTTCGTGGATCGGCAGGAAGGAGAGCAGGTCAACGCTGTCGCAGGCAAACCCGCCGGCTTCGCCATCTTCGCACGAGAGCTCTTCGCCGGTCTGGGCTTGGAGGCCTGCATCGGCAGCGCCCTCAATGGTCTGAGCAGCCATCCAGGCAGAGCCGTCGGATTGCAAGACAGTGGCTTTGCCTGCGCCATTCGATCCACCAGGGAGTCCGGCAGCAGCAACGGAGGCATTGGCTGCGAGCGAGGCGCCCAAGCGGTAGCCCGACTCAATATCAGAAACGAAGACCCGTTCGGCGGTTGTCCAACGGCCATCTTCGTGGGCGTAACGGTATGCCGCGCCGCGTCGGCTGTCGGCGTTCGGGGCGCCGACCCAGGCGTTGGTGCCGTCAAAGGCAAGGGCGCTCCCGAAGCGAGCGCGGGTGCTCCCGTCGAAGGCGGTGAGCGTGCTGGTGGGGGCCCAGGTGCCAATCTCTTCGTCATACGAGAAGGCAAAGACCGCTCCAGCGCCGGTGTTGTGACGCGAGGCGCCAACGAGCATCATGCCGTCTTGTACGGCAAGGGCGCTGCCGAAGCGGGCGCCGCCTGTGAGTTCATCGTGCGTGATGCGATCGGTTTCGGTCCAGGCGTCTGCATCGGCATCATACGAAAAGGCGATGACAACGCCGCGATCGTGATTGGGTGCGCTGACGAAGAGCGTGCCGTCATGCACGGCGACTCGCGCCCCAAAGGAAGCGCCGGTGTCGAGCCCCAGCGTGTCGGAGGCCAGGCGCGCTTGCGTCCAGCTGCCGTTGTCGTCCCAGAAGACGACTGCGTCGCCGGTGCGGTTGTTGTGCGCGGGGGCGCCAACCACAACGGTGGAGGTGCTTTGGGCCACGCTGGCTCCGAAGCTGTCGAGCGTGTCGGTAGGCGTAAGCTGGCCGGTCTGCGACCAGGTGCCCTCCGCGTCTTCGAACAGATACGCGGCGCCGATAGAGTCGGCATTGGGAGCCGTAACAGCCAGGCGGCTGTCAGCAACAGAGAGCGCGGTGCCAAAGCCGTCGCCGACGGTGCCGTTTTCAGCGCGCAGGCGCGATTGCTCCACGTAGTTTCCCGAGGCATCGGGGCCGAAAATGTATACCAGGCCAGGGGTGTGCATCATATCGGGCTCGGCGGCCAAGACCTGATCGCCGTACACGCCAAGGGCGCGGCTGAAGCCGTTTACGGAAGCGTCGGTGGCGCCGTTGGCCGTGGTTTGGGCGGCGGCAGGCTGCCAGCTGGCGAGTAGCAAGAGGCTACACGCATAGAGGAGAAGTCGATTCATAACGTGTCAGTTCATCCAGGAAAAACAGGAAAACGGGGTCGTTGCAGGACCGGGCCGCCAGGTTCCAGTGGGAGTATAAGACGGGCAAACAGGGCCATGGCGGGCGACATTGAGAGCCGCTGTACGAAAGGCCTGCACGGAGTTACAGGGGTTATAGCTTCTGACGGATGAAAAGTTTACGGACTACACGTGCGAATGTCATCGGCCACGCACGTAGATCGTGAACGGGGCAATAAGAGGAACAGAGCCTTTTTAGCGCACGTTACGCCCCCGGCGCTTACTTAGCCCATAGGCCTCCTTACGCAGACGCCTGTTTGAATGAGCCACACTCAAGCTATCTTGAGATAACCGGGATGAGGAGTCCAGGGCGCAGTTTGCGTTCTGGTAGTTGTATGCGTTTAGTCATGTGCGTGCTCCCTCATGCCTGCGTCCATCGAATCTGTACTCCGTAGCTTGTTCAGCGCACCATCGGTCTGATTGAAACTGCCGATTGGGGGGCTGTTTGAGGACATGCTATTTACTCCTGTTCTGTATAGGTTAATGCAGGACATGGTGCTTCGTATTCTTTCGCTCCCTTGTTGCTACTTTATGTACCGTTCCTTTCGTGCGATGCGCTTTCTTTGGTTTGGCATTGCCGTGTGCAGCGTGCTGCTTGCGGGCTGTTCGGGTGCGCAGCGCATCAGCCACAACTCGGCTGAGCAGGCATATCAAAAAGGAATGGAGCTCTTTGAAGAGGGCGAGCACGAAACCGCAATTGAGTACTTTCGAGGCGTATTTGAGTACGGGCGAGGCAGCGAGTGGGCGCCCGAAGCGCAGTTCCAGATGGCACGAGCTCACGAGGAGCGTGGGCAATATC
Source organism: Longimonas halophila (assembly GCF_002554705.1). GTDB lineage: Bacteria > Bacteroidota > Rhodothermia > Rhodothermales > Salinibacteraceae > Longimonas > Longimonas halophila. Next base: position 66,460 of record NZ_PDEP01000004.1, read on the forward strand.
TGCTGGCGGCCACCGAGTATAACCGCTTTACCCAGCTCTATCGCACGCACGAGCTCCGCCCCGATGCCGAGTACCGGCGTGCGCTGATGTATTACAACGCATCGCCCAACTACAAGCTCGACCAGACCGACACCGAGCGTGCGATTTCGAACTTCCAGATCTATATCCAGCGCTATCCGAATCACGAAATGATTAGCGATGCCGAGGCCAAAGTGGCCGAGCTGCGCAATAAGCTGGCGCGCAAGCAGTTTGAGGCGGGCGAACTGTACGAACGCCGCCGCATGTACCGTGCGGCTGCATACACCTACGAAGAGGTGTTCGACCTGTATCCCGACACCGACTACGCCGACCAGGCGCTGATGGCAGCGGTGCGAACGTATGTCGAGTATGCTGACATGAGCGTACCACAGCGCCAGGCCGAACGGCTGGAGTCGGCCATCGAAAATTACAATCGTCTGGCCCAGGTCTTCCCCAACAGTCCGCATCTTGGGGCGGCTGAGCGCCACTATGAGCGGGCACAAGAGCGCCTGGAGCGTATCGAAGAGCGCGAATCCAACGACCAGCTGGCCCAAGATACACCGTAATCAGTTACCGCTGGCGCTTCTATCCCGTTGTGCTGCTTTTGCCCGTGCCGTCTCTATGCGCATTGCTCTGTTTGGCGGGTCGTTCAATCCGCCGCACATCGCTCATCTTGTCGTAGCCGAGGTGGCGCGCGACCAGTTTGGGTTTGATGCGGTCTGGTGGATTCCTAATGCAACGCCGCCGCACAAATCCGATGACCAGCTTGCTCCCGCCTCCGACCGGCTGGCTATGACACGCGCTGCGATCGAAGGACACGATGGCTTTGCCCTCTGCGATATCGAGATTGAGCGGCCGGGCGTGTCGTACACCATAGATACGGTGCGCACGCTCTGCGAGCAGCACCCGAACGCCGACTTTGCGCTGCTCATTGGCAGCGACAGTCTCGACGCCTTCCACACGTGGCGCGAACCTGATGCTATCGCTGCACTGGCCGACCTTGTGGTGTACAAGCGTCCCGGCGGACTTGGCGACGTAGCGGTACCGCGCTTTGCCAATCAGGCCCGCTATGTGGCCGCGCCCATGCTCGAAGTATCGAGTACCGAGGTGCGCCAGCGCTGCCGCGAAGGGCGCTCCATTCGATATATGGTCCCCTCGGCGGTGCAAGCATATATCCACACACACGGGCTCTATGACGCAGATGCGTAGCCCACGCGCGGCCCCTCGTGCAACTTGTCCTTTGCTCGTTGCTTTCCCATGGCTTCTCTCGATGACCTGCGTGCTCGTGCCGCTCGCCTCGTTATGGTGCGTATGGGTTCCGCATTGCCCCCCAAGCGCACTGCGACCGACGAACTCACGTCTATACAGGCGCTCTGCCAGCGCTACCCCATAGGCGGTGTGCTGCTGTTCAACGCACGCGGGTCCCAGATCGCTGACACGCTCCACGCGGTGCACGATGCCGCCCCCAAGCCGCTCCTTGTGGCCTCCGACATTGAGCACGGGGTGGGGCAACAAGTGGACGGGGCCACCTCGTTTCCGCGGGCCCTGGCCTGCGGACGCGCCGGGACGCGTTCGGTACAGATACTGGCTCGCATCACAGCACTTGAGGCAGAAGCCTGTGGAATCCACTGGGCGTTTGCCCCGGTGGCCGACCTGCGCAACGAACCGCGCAACCCCATCATCGCCACGCGGGCCTTCGGCGAGACACCCCGCATTGTGGCGCCACATGTGCACACGTACGTCGCAACCGCGCAGTCGCACGGACTTGCTACCACCGCCAAGCACGCCCCCGGACACGGACGCACCACAACCGACTCGCACGCCGATCAGCCTGTTGTTGAAGCAGACGCCGAGGCCCTTACCGACGACGCCTGGCCGTTCCGTGCCGCCATCCAGGCTGGCACCACCAGCCTCATGACAGCGCATGTGTCCTATCCGACGCTCGATCCCAGCGGAGCGCCGGCCACCGCATCGACGGCCATCCTGCAGGGGCTGCTTCGAGACAGGTGGGGATTTGAAGGCGTTATCGTATCCGACAGTCTGCTCATGGACGGCATTGACGCGCCCGGAGCACGCGCCGCCACGTTGCTGAATGCCGGCGTCGACATGCTACTCGATCCGCCCGATGCACGGGCCGTCATCGAAGGCATTGCAGAGGCGGTAGCGAAGGGCGATATTTCGGAGGAGCGTCTCAATGCGGCGGTGGCCCGCGTGCACCGCCTGATGGCCTGGGTGCATGAGCACCGCGATGCCGGACTGCGCCCCAACGCGGCGCTACAGGACATGGTGGGGCGGCCACTTCACCAGCAGGCCGCAATATCCATTGCGCGAAAGGCCACATTCGGGCGCGGGCCCGCTATCACCGAGTTGAGCAGACAGAAGGATACGGTCGTGGTTCGCTGCACGGCCCATCCTGCCGAATCAGACGATGACAGCACCCTGCGCCAGGCGCTTTCGGAGGCGTGGCCCCAGGCCGCGTATGTGGCATGCCCGGCTGAAGCGTCGTTAAGCCAGACCGCAGCGGTGGCCGCACGCATCCACCAGGCCGAACAGGTCGTGGCGGTGCTTACGCTGGAGCCAGCGGCCTGGCACGACTTCCAGTTTCCCCAGGCGCACCGGGCCGTGTTCGACGCCCTGCGGGCGCATCCGCGTGCGCTGGTGATGGCCGCGGGGAGTCCGCATGTGCTGCATGCCTTTCCCGATGCGTGGAGCGTTGGAGCCACGCACAGCGATGGGGCGGCGGCGCAACAGGCGCTCGTGCAGCGGCTCATGCAGTGGGTTGGTCATGCGGAGGCCGAGGCTGCCGACCCGCCTGCGCATCCGTAACAAATCCTGAACTGACGCGCGGCGCCGTGAACTCCACTCTCGGCGTTGGGTTGATGCAGGCAGCATACGTTTCCTTTTCTTGACTAATGTGAACCGCATATGGCTGCCGTAGAATCACACATGCTCGACCTGGGGACCGCCGCGCCTCCTTTTGACTTGCCGATTGCAAACCCGGACGTCGATGACCACTCCGGCGACCATCGCGCGCTAAGCGATTACGACGAGGCCCCGGTGCTCGTGGTCATGTTTATCTGCAATCACTGTCCATACGTGCACCACGTAGAGCCAGCGCTCGTGGAGACGGCGCGTGTGTATGGCGAACGCGGAGCCCAGTTCGTCGCGATCTGCTCCAACGATGCGGACGAGTATCCGCAGGACAGCTTCGCAAAGATGGCTGAGCGGGCCAAAGAGAAAGAGTATCCCTTTCCGTATCTGCAAGACGAAGATCAGAGCGTTGCACAGGCCTACCAGGCGGCGTGCACGCCCGACTTCTACGTGTTTGATGGCGATCGCGAACTGGTGTACCGAGGCCGCTACGACGAAACGCGCCCCAACAACGGCATGGCGCACGGCCAAGACCTGCACGCCGCGCTCGATGCCGTGCTGAACGGCGGCACGCTCCCCGACGAGCAGCACCCCTCTATGGGATGCAGCATCAAGTGGAAGCCGGGCAACGCCCCCGCGTAAGTACAGTCATCTCACCCGCCCGACCTCGGGTACCGCCCTATGTTCAACGGACGTGCCTTTCAGGCGTGGCCTCTGGCGCTGCTGGGGGCCGCGCTTATGGCGTCGCTTATCTTGCTGATCATGGTGCTCATGGAGGCCGTGATTGGAGGCCGTGCCCTGGTCACCCAAGCCGGATTCGGCCTGTCCGCCGCCGCGTTCGTAGGCTACCTGAGCGTGGTGCGCTACCTGTGGTGGCGCGATGAGAACCGACCGCCGACGTGAGTAATGAGAGAGCCAAACACAAAACGCCCCGAACCGCCGGTTGCAGGCAATTCGGGGCGTTCGTGCTGAATCTGTTATGTACCCAGGGGGGGACTCGAACCCCCACGTCCTCGCGGACAACGGATTTTGAATCCGTCGCGTCTACCAATTCCGCCACCCGGGCTGGTGCAGGGTTCTCGTAAATAAGAGAGCCCTGCACGGTTCCGTGTCTGGTGCAGGTGCACGAAGCGTTCATGCAACCGCACGCCCCAGCCCTACGCCAGTCGTTTCGCGAGCTCGGGATAGTAGTGGATGATCGTTTCGATGCCCTTGGCGTAGCGATCGAGGCCAAACTTCTCGTTGGGCGAGTGGATGGCGTCCGATTCCAGGCCAAAGCCCATGAGCACGCTGTCGAGCCCCAGACGCTGCTGAAACTCCGCCACAATCGGGATGGAGCCGCCATGCCGCACAAACACCGTCTCGCGGTCGAACGTCTGGTCCATCGCGGCGCCAGCGGCCTGCATAATCGGCTGATCGGGCTCCACGAGCACCGGCTGTCCGCCGTGCAGGCGCTTCACCGTGAGCGTCATGGTGTCGGGGACGCGCTCGCGCAGGCACTGCTCAAACGCGTCGTAGATAACCTCGGGCGTCTGGTTCGGTACCAGGCGCATGGAGACTTTCGCGTGCGCTGCGGCAGGCAGCACGGTCTTGGCGCCTTCGCCGGTGTATCCACCCCAGATGCCGTTCACGTCGAGCGTGGGGCGCACGGAAATCGCCTCCAGAATGCTGTACCCGTTTTCGGTGCGGGCGGTGTCCAGGCCGATCTCATCGAGCCAGTGGTCTTCATCGAATGGAAGACCGGCAATGGTGGTGCGCTCTTCATCGGTGAGCGGGCGCACGTCGTCGTAGAAGCCGGGGATGGTGACGCGGTGATCGTCGTCGTGCAGATCGGCCAGCATCTGGCTGAGCGCGTTGATCGGGTTCTCGACCGCACCGCCGTAGAGCCCGGAGTGCAGGTCGCGGTTGGGCCCCTGCAGGGTGACTTCCAGATAGGCGAGTCCGCGCAGCCCGTATGTGATGGTGGGCTGCCCCTCGGCCAGCATGCTGGTGTCGGAGATCAGCACGAGGTCGGCATCCAGGCGGTCGGCATACGTATCCAACACCTGCGGCAGATGGGCCGAGCCGATCTCCTCTTCGCCCTCAATCAAGAACGTGAGGTTAACGGGCGGCGTGGTATCCGACTTCAGGTAGGATTCGAGGGCCTTCACGTGCATGAACATCTGGCCCTTGTCGTCGCAGGAACCGCGGGCTACGAGGTCGCCGTTGACGTGGGTCGGCTCGAAGGGTGGGTGGTCCCACTCATCAAGCGGATCGGGCGGCTGCACATCGTAGTGGCCGTACACCAGGATGGTGGGTGCGTCGTCGTGCGGATGGTGCGTGGCGTAGACGACGGGATGGCCGTCGGTGGGCCAGACCTCGGCATCCACGCCCAGGCTGCGGAAGTGCTCGGCCAGCCACTGCGCGGCCTGCTGCACATCATGGGCGTGATCGGGATCGGTGCTGACGGAGGGGATGCGGAGCAGCGTTTCCAGTTCGCCGACGAAGGCATCGGTGTGCTGCTGGGCGTAGCGGAGAGGCGCGGTTGGAGACATAGACAGCGTTACGGGTCAAGGAAGAACAATGCGACACATAACGTAACGTCCGTTGTCGGCAATGGTTGTTGGGGATGCACCAGGACCGGGCGGATTCGGAAACGCTTCCGAATCCCTACAGCACATGTTTCGTTCGAGGCGACATCTGCATTCCGTTGATCTCCGACTTATCCCCGATTCTGCATGCCCTGGTACGACGGCTGGTTCGACAGCGACGCTTACACGCTCGTTTATGCGCATCGCGACACCGAGGAGGCGGAGCAGGCGCTCGACCTGGTGGAGGCCACGCTGCAGCCAGATCCTGAGGCCCGCGTTCTGGACGTGGGGTGTGGACGCGGGCGGCATTCGCTGCAGCTGGCGCGGCGCGGCTACCGGGTCACGGGGATTGACCTGTCGGAGCCGTCAATTCGGGAGGCCCGCCAGGCCGCAGCCGCCGAAGACCTGCCAGTTATCTTCGATGTGCGCGACATGCGCGACCCGACCTGCGAGGCGTGCTTCGAGGGCGTGGTCAACCTCTTTACCACGTTCGGGTATTTTGACGACGACGCCGAAAACCAGAAGGCGCTCCGGGCAATGCGCACTGCGCTCGTGCCGGGCGGATGGCTCGTGCAGGACTTCCTGAACGCGCCGCAGGTCCGCGCTACGCTGGTGCCCGAAGATGAGCAAACCCGCGACGGCGTGCATATCCACCAAAAGCGCTGGATCGAGGACGGGCGGATCCACAAGCGCATCACGCTGACGCCAGCGGACGGGGAGCCGGAGACCTATCGTGAGTCGGTGCGCCTCTTCACGCGTGCCGATCTGGAAGCGATGTACGAGGCGGTGGGCCTGCACCCGACCCACGCCTTTGGACACTACGATGGCCGCCCGCATACCGACGACAGCCCGCGTCTCATCCTGATGGCTGAGCGCGCGTAGCGTGCGCCTTCACGTTGGCGGGAGTCAGGTGCCGGGCCACATCCCCCTTATTCCCCCTTCAGCGAAGAGGGAGACAAGTGGAGGGGCACTGCCTCGTCTCCTACCCTTTGGAGAGCTGCCCAAGATATGGTGAGCGAAGCCCGAACCTGTTCCCCTGGAGAGGGGAGCTGTCGCACAAGTGACTGAGGTGGGGGGATGATCTTGTGCAGGCTATGGGTGCTTGCGAAGGCAGAGCCTCCTGGGTGGTGCGTCACGAGGCAGAGCCTTGCGACGAGCGTACGCAACACCTTGAAGCAACGTCATCCTCTCCCGGGTACGTGTTTAGCGACTTGTAGCCCGGGACTGGGAGCGGAGCGGACGTCCCGGGCGGTGTCTGGGCTAAGTTAGCGGGGCCCGAAGGGTCATGCTTTTTGTGCCCTTGAACAGCCTGCGTCGCACGGCGGAGGGGCCGTAGGTCATGCTGGTTGTGCCATGCGACGAGCGTGAGCGCAGGGACGGACGTGGATACCGAGATAGGAGACTAAACAACGCGCCCCATCACGCCGCCACCGCTTCGGGCTCGACCCAGCAGGCGGTGCGCCATCCGCGGACGGCGTTGCAGCAGTACAGAGTGTCGGCGGTGCGGAGGTCATCGACCGTGAGCGGCTGGATGCGAACGTCGCGCTCTTCGATGACCTTTGCACGGTAGACGCCGCCCAGGAGTCCGCTCGATCGGGGCGGCGTGTAGAGCTGTCCGTTGCGCTCGATGAACACGTTGCTGCGTGCGCCCTCGGTGATGAATCCGTCGTGCGATTGCAGCAGCGCCTCGTCGCAATCGTGCGCCCGCGCAAAGGCGGCAGCTTCGTCATACGGCGTGCGGGCGGTGGTCTTGTGATGCAGGCGCACATCGCGCGGGTCCACGTGCACCAGGCTTAGCGTAAGGCGCCACGGGCGCTCGGGCGGCGCGCTGAGCGGGCGTGTGGTGGCCTGCCACGTGCCGTTGGGGGCGAGCGTGCCGCGCACCATGTGCGGCGCGTCGGGCAATGCATTGCAGGTGGATGCGAGGGCCTGGCGAATGGCCACAGTATCGCACGGAATCCCAAAGTACTGCGCTGATGCCTCCAGCCGGTGCAGGTGCCGGTCGAGCAAGGGAATGCCCTCGCCATCCCAGCGCATCGTTTCGATGAGCGTGGGGTTGACGAGCGGAGCAGGGGCCTCGGTATCCGCCAGAAACTGCGCTTTGAGCTTGCACTCGCGGTACTCGGCGTCGGCCTCCGAATCCCACACGAGCCCGCCGCCTGTGCCCATGCGTGCGCCCTCGGGCCCGATCTCCACGGTGCGGATGGCCACGCTAAACGCTGCTTCGTCATCCGGTCCGGCCCAGCCGATGGCGCCGCAGTAGACCCCACGCGGGGCGGGTTCGAGCGAGCGGATGATCTGCATAGCCCGCAGCTTGGGCGCGCCGACCACCGATCCGCATGGAAACAGCGCCCGAAACAGCTCAGGCAAGGCTACGTCTTCACGCAACTGCCCCTCCACGGTCGAGGTCATCTGCAAAACGGTTGGGTGGCGTTCCACCGCGAACAGCTCCGGCACGTGCACCGAGCCTGGCGTGCAACAGATCGACAGATCGTTGCGCAGCAGGTCCACAATCATCAGGTTCTCGGCCTGCGTCTTGGCATCGGCACGCAAGGCGGCGATAGCGGCGTTGTCTTCCGGCGCGCTGGGCGGACGCGCGGCGGTGCCTTTCATGGGACGGGTGTGGATGCGGCGATTCGTCCACCGGATAAAGAGTTCGAGGGAGGCCGACAGCACCGTGCGCGCTCCGGTGTTGATGTACGCGCCATAGGGCACGGGCTGCCGCGCCCGCAGATGCGCATAGAGCGCAACGGGGTTGGCCGGTGTGTCCATGTCGACCGGGCCGGTGAGGTTGATCTGGTAGACATTGCCGTCGTGGATGTGCTGCTTAACCTGACGAAAGGCATGCCGGTAATCCGCTTCGGGCCAGGCGAACTGCAGATTGGTGGGCGCTTCGGGCGCTACGGTGGTCCAGGCCGCGTGGGCGTCGGCGGCGGGCCATACGTGGGGCGCATCGTAGACGCCGAGCCACACAAGCGGTCCGTCGGTCGCCGTGCGCGGGGGAGCCAGATCGTGCAGCGACGGGTCAAGGGCGTATCCGGCTTCGTAGGCCACGTACCCGGCCACGTAGTAGCCGCGATCGCGGGCGGATTGGGCGGCCTGAAGCGCGCGCGGCACCTCGGCGTAGGTGGGGGCGTTGCAGACATCGAGCGGATCGGTGAACAGCCGCGTGTGCTGGTTTTCGGCATCGGGGCGGGCGGTGTCTAACAGCACGGTGCCTGCGCGATGCAACTGCGCCGGATCAAACACGTCTGCGTGGGGCATAGAATAGGGCAGGGCCTACCTGGCGAAAGAAAACGATGCACATGTAAGCGTGTACCTTCGAAGCTGGGTTGTGCTCCCGCTTGGTGCTCTTGCCTTCGTATCCCCCTAACGTCTTTTTCGGCCTATGACGCCTCCTGACACAAACGATCTGGCGGAATCGTGGAGGGATGCGCCTGTTCACGAAGTGCTTCTCCTTCTGGGCGGGCTGGTGATGCTGCTGGCGCTCTTGTACACCATGGAGTTTCCGCAGTACGGCTCGTTTTTGAGTCCGCCGGTGGTGGCTGTGGCGGGTGGACTGCTGCTGTGGCCGGTGCATCAGAACGCGGCGGCGCGGGCGCTTGTGCTTGCGGGCGGGGTGCTGCTGCTCATTTGGGCCATTGCGCGCACAAGCACCGTGCTAATTCCGTTTGTGGCGGTATATCTGCTGGCCTATCTGCTGCACCCGATCGTAAAGCGCCTGGACCATAGCTACCGAGTGCCGCGCTGGGTCTCATCGCTGGTGGTGACGGTGCTGGTGGTGGGGCTGTTCATTACGGCGATTGTGATTATTGCGCCGAACATTGCCGAGCAGGTCGACCGGCTGTCGCGGCAGATGCTAAGCGCGCTGGAGACCCTTCGTGACTGGCTGGCGACCTCGCCCGTGGTGGCGGAGTTGGAGGGCGCGGGTGTCATCGAACGCGACACGCTCATCCGTGAGCTGACCGACTTTGTGCAGCAACAGACGCGCCGCCTGCCGAGCGCAGCCGAGCAGGTGCTGGCATCGGTCGGGTCGGTGCTGGGCGTGATTACGGTGCTGGCGCTCATCCCCGTTATCCTGTTCTACACGCTGAAGGACTACCCGTCCATTCGCGACAGCCTGGTGGGGCTCTTTCCCACGGCCAACGGGCGCCGCGACTACATTGTGGAGGCGGGCGGCATTGTGGGCAACTACCTGCGCGGACAGCTGATCATCAGCCTCATTTCGGGGGTGAATGTGGCTGTGGCGCTGGCGCTCTTCGGGGTGCCGTTCTGGCTGCTCATCGGGCTGCTGGTGGGTATTATGAACTTCGTCCCGCGCCTGGGACCCATCGTGGGCATGGTGCTGGGGGGATGCATCGGGCTCCTGTTTGGCGGCTGGATGGATGCAGTGATCGTACTTGCCGTCATTCTGGCCCAGCAGCTTCTGGAGCAGTCGGTGCTCACGCCCAAGATCCTGAGCTATCAGATGGGCCTGCACCCGGTGCTCATTGTGTTTGCGCTGCTCGCGTTTGGCACGTTCATGGGCATCTTTGGCTTGCTCATTGCCGTGCCTGCCACCGCCATTCTCGTGACCATCTACCGCGCCTGGCGCGAGGAGCTGACACTGGAGCTGAACGAGTACGGTCAGACGCAGCGGCGATGAAAGATCCCCAATAGATCTGACAGGTCTTTCGAGACCTGTCAGATCTTCGTCATCAATCGCGGACGTGTTGCTGCGCTGCATCCGACCCGGAACCGAAGCGCCGAGAGCCTTTGCCTGCGCGATACCGGAACCCGCAGCCGGGGCGCGTGCATTGCGTAGTGCGCATCCCGATAGCCACTGCGGCACGTGCCCTCTGCTTCCCTCCTAATTTAAGCTACTGTTTGTATGACGTTTACCCTTGCCCACACTGATGCCACCAGCGACGCCCGTGCGGCCTCATTCGAGACGGCCCACGGCACCGTGCGTACGCCCGCTTTCATGCCGGTGGGTACGCTGGGCAGTGTGAAGGCGGTGCCGCCGCGGGCGCTGCATGAGGATGTGCAGGCCGACATCATTCTGGGCAACACCTACCACCTCTACCTGCGTCCGGGCACCGACGTGATCGAGGCGGCAGGCGGATTGCAGCGGTTTTCGCAGTGGAACGGGCCCATCCTTACCGACTCGGGCGGATACCAGGTCTTTTCGCTGGCGGACCGGTGTACCCTCACCGAAGAGGGCGCGGAGTTCCGCAGCCACATTGACGGCTCGAAGCACCTGTTTACGCCCGAATCGGTGGTGGATACGCAGCGCGCGCTGGGCTCGGATATTATGATGGTGCTGGATGAGTGTCCGGCTGCCGACGTATCGAAGGCGTATGCGCGGGAATCGAACGAGCTGACGCTGCGCTGGGCGGAGCGGGCTCGCCTCCACTATGAGAAGACCACCTCGCCGCATGGCCATGAGCAGGCGCTGTTTGGCATTGTGCAGGGCGTGACGTATCCGGAGGTGCGCCGCGAATCGGCCCGTGCACTGGTGGATCTGGACTTCCCGGGTTATGCGATTGGCGGCCTCTCGGTGGGCGAATCGCACGAAGATATGTACGACATGGTAGAGGTGGTAACACCGCTGCTGCCCGCGCACAAGCCGCGCTACCTGATGGGCGTGGGCACGCCGGAGAATCTGCTCGAAAACGTGGCGCGCGGGGTGGATATGTTCGACTGCGTGATGCCCACGCGCAACGGGCGCAACGGCACGCTCTTTACCACGCAGGGACGGATGAACATCAAAAACGCGCAGTTTACCAACGACCATACGCCCATCGATCCAGGGCTGGAGGCCTACGTGTCGCAGACGTTCACGAAGGCGTACCTGCGTCACCTGCAGAAGTCAAACGAGATTCTGGGCCTGCAGATTGCCTCGCAGCAGAACCTGGCGTTTTACTGCTGGCTGATGCGGGAGGCGCGGCAGGCCATTCTGGACGATCGCTTCATGGCGTGGAAAGACGCGATTCTGCCGCAGATTACGCGGCGGTGGTGAGTGGGGGGCTACGCAGCGGATGTGCTATGCAGAGTAACGTACGAGATGAACTCGCAGCAGTAGACGATTTGCGTGTCGAAACGACATCGGTTATTGTGAGAAACGTAGGCTCTTTACGTCCACTCCATCTTGACGCGACTCCGCTGGAGATTGTCACGTTTCATACTCGTTGAATTATGCAGCGCCATAGCAATGAAGCGACCATTTCTTACCATCTGCTGTCTGATTTTTCTCGTCGGTTTGGCGGGCGTAGCGTGTTATGGACAAGACCGCGATTCGTCTGCTGAAAGCGCATCGTATCAAGGACACGAGCAGATCTACGTGGTCTACTATGTGGGAGCGTCGTCGTGTGAGTTCTCCTCGCGCGATGAAGTCGTTGACGCGGTTTCGGAGCTTCCCGAGGAGTTCTCGGCGGCGCACGACCGCCCTACCAAGTTTGTCTTTGCAGCGATGGACGAGAAGGTAGACGACGGGCTGGCGTTCATTCAGCGGCATGGGGCCGAACAGTGGGATGAGGTGAGCGCCGGGGGCCGCTACAATAACGAAACGCTGCTGCACAACTTTAACAGCGACGTGCAGGCACCTGGAACGCCGCATATCATCGTATTCGAAGACACGTACCGGTTCGACGAATACAACATCCCGCATCTGGAGCAGCGGGAGCAGATCCACAGCGCAATGGGCGCTGACGGCGTAGTGGATTGGATCGAGGAGGGCTACCCGCTTCCGTAGGATGGGGCCGTGCAGGCGAACCCGGCGCATTGCGCAAGACAACGTTTCGGCGACGGGAGCGTCTGCTTATGCGAGAGCAGTTTCACCAACGAGATGAGGCGGCGTATTGCATCGGGACTGGGACGCGAGCACAGGCCTCTTGCATCCCCCCAAACGAGAAAAGGGCCCTGCCGAAGCGACAGGACCCTTTTCTTGCAGAATGGAGTGCTACCACGCCATTTACCGCACGCCGTGGAGACGCTGCACGTTAACCGCGCTGAGTCCCTTCGGAGTTTCTTCGACTTCAAATTCTACCTGCTCACCATCCCGGAGGTCTTCGCCCGAGACTTCGCTGTGATGAACAAATACGTCTTCGCTTCCGTCGTGGCGCTCGATAAAGCCGTAGCCTTTTTCGCTACTGAACCACTTAACTGTTCCGTCTTGCATATAGGTGTGTTGGTTGACACACAGCCCGCCGTTGATGAGCGCAGAGCAACGCTCGGAACTCGTCAATAGGAGCCGACTGTGGCGTAGTTAAAAATGTCGTTACGATGGACTGTACAGGCATCTCGCGAAATGGTTCACGCTGCGCATGACAAAACCGTTAATCGTTCTCGGATGCGGCTGTATGGGCGATGAAGTGGGGGTAGACATCCAATGTAGTAGTGACTATGCTGTGAGCGCCTGTTTCTATGCTTATCTACCCTGCTGTTATGGACTGGAGCCTGACGCTCACCTTTGGCGGATTCGTTGTGCTGCTTGTGGCCATTGGCCTGTACTTCTACCAGACGGCGGATACGCGCACCCTCACCGACTATATGCTTGCGGGGCGCTCGGTAGAGGCCGGTCCTATGGCGCTTTCGGAGGTCGCCTCGGTCGCCAGTGGGTGGACGTTCTTTGCGTGGGTGGGGGTCGGCTTTTCGACGGGGCTACACGGCCTCTGGTTCTCAGGAGCCATGCTGCTGGTGGTGGGCGTGCTCTACTACAAGGTGGCCCCGCCGTTTCGGGCCGAATCTGAAGCGCTCGATAGCCACACGGTCGTCGACCATCTGGCGCGCCGGGTGCGCAGCTCGCATACGCGCCGCGCCATTCGCCTGGTAGGCACCTCCGCCATTCTTGTGTTCATGGGCGCGTACGTCGGCGCTCAGCTCATTGCTGTGGGCGAGGCGCTTGACACCGCCCTCACCCTGCCCTATGCCGCCTCGGTGTTAGTCGGCGGCGGGGCCGTGGCGCTGTACACCACCCTCGGCGGGTTCGACGCGTCGGTGTGGACGGATGTGGTGCAGGGCGTGCTCGTCCTTGCGGCGGTGGTGGTCCTGCCCGTTGCCGCCATCGCAGCCATTGGCGGGTGGACGGCCTTCGTGGGCGAGGTGCAGGCCATCGACCCGACGCTGCTTCAGCTTTCAGGCGGATTCGAGGGGACGGCGCTTCTCATCAGCATCCTGTCGTGGATCACGTTTGCCTTTGGCGCTATCGGGCAGCCGCACAGCCTGATGCGCTTCCAGGCCATCCGCTCTGCCGATCTGCTACCGAAAGCCGCGCTCATTGCACTGGCGTTTCAGGCGGTGCGGCTCACCGTGCCGCTGCTCATCGGGCTGGCCGGACGCGTGCTCTACAGCGCAGCCAGCGACCCGGAGTCTATTGCACTGATGGCCCTCAGCGACCTGGTGCCCGGCTGGCTGGGTGGTGTGCTTCTGGCAGGCATCATCGGCGCGATTCTGTCGACCTCAGACTCCATGATGCTCGTGGCCGCTGCCGACCTCACGCGCGGCTATGCGTCGTGGCGTCCGCAGGTGTCGCAGGCTGCGCTCATCCGGCTCAGCCGCGTCATTGTGGCGGTGCTGGCCGCTGGGGGCATCGCGCTGGCCCTGCTGCGGCCCGGCACCATCTTCGACATCATCGAGTTTGCCTTCGTCGGGCTCGGCGCCACGCTCGGCCTCCCTCTGATGATGGCCCTCCTGTGGACGGGCACGACCGACCGTGGCGTGCTGGCGGGCGTGGTCGTGGGCCTGGCCAGCACCGTGCTCAACCTTACGCTACTGCCCGATCTGTTTCCCATCCTGGTGTGGCCCGTCACGCTTGCCGCCATCGTAGGCATCAGCCACCTGGATGGGTAGCGCCAGTGTCCAACGGGTCCAGGCATATGTATTTGGAGGGATGCACAGCACAGCGCCCAGCCCTCTATTTCTTCGCGACCTCCACAGGCGATGGGCAATGCGTGCGGGCTTGCGTCTCTACCACGTAAAACTGTATACTACACGACGTTATAATCGCAATTTGCACGGAGCTGCCTCCCCCGCTGTGCCTATGCCGTATGCCTACGTATCCCCCTGGCGCTGTCTCCTTCTCACGTGTGCGCTGCTGGGACTGCTGAGTCTCAGCGCAGTCCATGCCCAGCCGATCGCGTACACGCTTACCGGACAGGTGCTCGACGACGCCACCGGCGATCCGCTGCCCGGTGCCACCGTGCAGGTAGCGGGCACCACGACCGGGGCCGCCACGGATGCCGAGGGCACCTACGAACTCACGGCCCGGCTGGAGGCGGGCACCTACACGCTGCGCTATCGCTTCGTGGGCTACCAGACCGCCGAGCGCGAGGTCACCCTGGGCGAGGAATCGACCGTGTCGCTCGATCCGGTGCGTCTGCGCGCCGATGTGCTGGGCGTGGACGAGGTCGTGGTAACCGGTACCGGCGTACCCACTGAGCGGCGCCAGTTGGGCAACGCCATCTCCACCGTCGATGGTCAAGACATGGAGCAGAGCACGGCCAGTTCGGTCGACCGGGCGCTGCAAGGCAAAATTGCGGGGGCGCAGGTACAGCAGAACTCGGGCAGCCCCTCGGGCGGCATTTCGGTGCGTCTGCGGGGGGCAAGCACGGTGCTGGGCAGTGCCGATCCGCTCTACATCGTGGATGGCGTAATCATCAACAACGACTCGCCCGAACTCATTGACCTGGGGGGGAGCGCGCAGAACCGGCTGGCCGACCTGAACCCGAACGACATCGAGCGCATCGAGGTGGTGAAGGGCGCAGCGGCGGCGGCGCTCTACGGCTCGCGTGCCAATAGCGGTGTGGTGCAGATCTTCACCAAACAAGGCGAGGTCGGGCCGCCCCGCGTCTCTTTTACCACGCGTGCTCAGACAGATGCCGTGCGCTCCACCTTGCCCGTCAACCGTGCGCAGAACGAGCGGGGCGCGTTTCTCGATAACAGCGGCGACTCGCTCCCCGATGGCCAGCGGCGGTGGGACTGGCAGGACTTCATCTTCGACCGCGCCTATGGCACCGAGCAGTCACTCTCGGTATCGGGCGGCAGCGAATCGACCCAGTACAGCATTTCGGGCGCGCATCGCTCCAACCAGGGCATCATCGAAGGCACGCACTTCCGCCGCGTAAATGGCCGCCTGCGCCTTGACCAGACGCTGACGGACTGGGCCGCGCTCTCGGGCACGGTGTCATTTGCGCGCAGCACCTCGCAGGAAGTGCCGAATGGCGGACTCAACGCCAACTACGGCGCGCTCACGGGCTTCATCTTTGGTCCCAACACCTTCGATCCGCGCGCTAACGAGCTGGGCGAGTTTCCGAACCAGGGGGCGCTTGCAAACCCGGTCGAGGTGCGCGAGCGCTTCGACTTTGCGCAGGAAACAGATCGCTTTCGCGGTAACACGTCGCTCTCGCTGACTCCGCTCGACGGCCTCAACATCGACTACCTGCTCGGAATCGACACCTACACGCAGCGTGCTACCGCCTTCATTCCGCGTGGCACCTCGGCCCCCGGACTTGGCAGTGGATTTGCGCGGCGGGCCACCCAGAACCAACTGCAAACCAACAGCGATCTGAACATCCGCTACCGGAGCTTCCTGCGGCCCCGCCTCGACACTGATTGGCGGCTCGCTACAGTACGAAAGCGGCGTCGAATTCGAAGCACAGTCCGAAAACCTGGTGCCGGTGTCCGAGGTGGTGCAGAGCGGCACCGTCACGGAAGGTGCGAATGAGTTTCGGCTTCCGTTCACGATCTATGGACTGTTCGCGCAGGAAACGCTCGGATGGAACGACCGCCTCTTCCTCACCGGTGCCATCCGGCTGGATGCGTCGTCCTCGTTTGGCGAAGGCGAGCGCTGGCAGTTTTACCCAAAGACCAGTCTGTCGTACGTCGTTTCTGAGCTGGATGCGTGGCAACGTGCCGGGCTCGACCGCTGGATGCCGCGCCTGAAGCTGCGTGGCTCGGTGGGCGTGTCGGGCGGGCTCACCTCCATCGGGCCGTTCGACCGCTTCACCAACTACACCCCCGAGTCGTACGAAGGGCGCCCCGCCCTGCAGCCATCCTCGCAGTTGGGCGCGCTGGATGCCCGTCCCGAGCGGCAACGCGAAATCGAACTCGGGGCCGACTTCGGCCTATTCAACGACCGCCTGGCTGTTGAAGCGACCTACTACACGCAGCGCACGACCGACCTGCTTCTGAACCGCTCGCTGGCGCCGACCTCCGGCTTCCTGAGCCGCCTGCAGAACGTGGGCACGCTCACGAACCAGGGCTTTGAGCTGCTGATGCGCGGCCTGATTCTGGACCGACCTGGGCAGCAATGGACTTCCACCCTTACCTTTAGCCGGAACCGCAACGAAGTCAACGGACTCGAAGAAGACGTGCTCATCTTTCCCGATTCGTTTGGTCTGGTGGGCGCCATCAACGGCGAGCCGCTCGGCATCTACTACGGCTCCTCGTTTGCGCGCAACGACAACGGCGAGGTGATCGACCAAAACGGCAACGTGCTGGTCGAAGATGACAACGATCTTTGGCGGATGCGCGACGGCTCGCCCACTGAGCCGGGCGATGGCGTGCCCGCAGCCTCAGGCGAAGATCGCATCATTGGCGACCCCAACCCCGACTTTGTGGCTTCGTGGACGAATAATGTGCGCATTAACGCATTCGAGTTTCGCATGCAGTGGGATGCGGTCGTTGGCCAGGATGTGTTCAACTTTACGCGTCGCCTGGCCGCGCTCAGCGCCTTCGGTACACTCGACGACTACGAACGCGAACTGGAGGGCGATCTGCCCAGCGGATACACGGGCAGCGCCTTCGGCATCTTCGAGCACTGGGTCGAAGACGGCTCCTTCCTGAAGCTGCGCGAGATCAGCCTCGCCTACACGCTCGACGCGCCCGTTCCGCAGGTCGACCGTATGCGGCTCTCGCTGAGCGGACGCAACCTGCTCTCCATCGACGGCTACAGCGGTTACGACCCCGAGGTAAACGTGGCCGGACAGCGCACCGGAGTGCGCAATTTCGACTTTGTGGAGGTGCCCATCCCGCGCTCCTTCACGGTTAGCGCCACCATCACACTGTAACAGCTGGAGGCGCCGTGCCCCGCTCGTCCGATCTGTTTGCTCTGACTGCCTCAATGCCATGCTTGCCCGCCTGTTTTCGTGCCGTTTCCCCCTTGCTGCTGCTGTCGTCGCCGGTCTGCTCCTGCTACAGAGCGGTTGCGACCTCAACATCACCAACCCCAATGCGCCCTCTGAAGAACAGGTGCTCACAACCACCGAGGGCGTAGAAGCCCTGGCGGTTGGGATGCAAGAGTACTACGCGACTACCACACTGGAGTCGGTTCTGCTGGTGTCGGGCACGACCAGCCGTGAGGTGGCGGTCAACAACACACTGGCGAACCTCGTGAATCTGGAAGACGGCGGGACCGATCTGCCGCCCAGCAATGCGGATGTGCTCCGCATCTGGTCGCGCAACTACCGCGTGGTGGAGATGGCCGAAGAAGTGCGGGCCGCTACGCCCGATCTGCCGTTTGAAGCGGGCACCGAAAGCGGCCTCCTTACGCTGGCCGACCTGTTTCAGGCGATGGCGCTGGGCAACATTGCGCAGCACTTTGAGCAGGGAGCGCTCACCACGAATCGGACCGAACCGGTGCCGTTTGTCTCGCGCAACGAGCTGTTCACAGAAGCCCTGCGCCTGCTCGACCGTGCCGGCACCCGTCTCAACGATACGCCGCCCTCCGACCCCTTCATCAACAACATTCGCGGCTCCGGACTCGACCTGCGCAACACCATCAACGCGTACCGGGCGCGCTACCACCTCTTTGCAGGCAACTGGTCCGAGGCCGAAACCGCCGCCGCTGCGGTAGACCTTGAGGCCACGTCTACGTTTGGATACGACGACGAGAGCCCGAATCCGGTGTGGAACGGCATCGTACGTGCCGACGATTTTGCCCCGCGCGATGCGTTCGGATCCGCCGCCACCAACCCCGACGACGCCCGCCTCGACTTTTTCCTTGCGCCCACCGATCTCGCAAGCACCCCCAACGAACTGCCTATTGAGGACATTGCTGGATTCTTCAATACGGCGAATGCTCGGATGCCACTCTACGTGCCCGGCGAAATGACGCTCATTCGTGCTGAAGCGCTTGTGCGTCAGGGCGAACTGGGCGAGGCCGAATCCGCCTTCAACGAAGTGCGCACCAAAACTGCAGCCGAGGACCCGCTCGGCCTCGGCGCAAATCTTGATCCATACGACGGCCCACAGACCGCCGATGCGCTGCTCGATGCCATCCACCAGGAACGGCGCGCCGAACTGTTCTTGCAGGGCGTCGCGCTCGAAGACATGCGCCGCCTGGGCCCCGAACAGCCCGACCCGGACGATCCGTTTGCGCGCAGCCGCAACTTCTATCCGTATCCACAGCAAGAGCGCCAGAACAACCCGAATACGCCAGAGAATCCGGATATTTAGGGCAACAAAGCGGGGGGCAGCGTCTTCGTTGTGTACATCCAACGGGGTCTGATGGCAAATAGGCACCCACCTGCACCAAAGCCCCCCAATCCCCAATCCCAAATCCCCAATCCAAAATGGAATGTTGCCCGCTCGTCGCGAGGCTCTGCCTCGTGACATCCCGATGGGGGCTCTGCCTCCGCAAGCATGCAAGCCAAGGGCGTACGCTGTCGCTCCCCACTCCCCTGAGGGAACGGCCCGTCGAGCAGGAGATCCCTCGGCTGCGCTCGGGATGACCGCCGGGAGGGAGGCGCGCACCCAATCCCAAATCCCCAATCCAAAATCTACAATGGAATGTTGCCGTGCTTCTTGCTCGGGGGATTCGCGACCTTGTTCTCAAGCATATCGAATCCGCGGATGAGGCGGGCGCGCGTTTCATGCGGTTTGATCACATCGTCGATATAGCCGTGTTCGGCAGCCACGTACGGATGCGCGAACCGCTCGCGGTACTTCTCGATGAACGCATCCTTGGCGGCCTCGGGATCGTCGGCTGCGGCGATCTGGCGGCGGTAGATGATTTCGACCGCGCCCTTCGGGCCCATCACGGCGATTTCGGCGGTGGGCCACGCAAAGTTGAGATCGCCGCCGATGTGCTTCGAGTTCATCACGTCGTAGGCGCCGCCATAGGCTTTGCGGGTAATGACGGTGACCTTGGGCACGGAGGCTTCGCAGAGCGCATAGAGCAGCTTGGCTCCATGCTTGATGATGCCGTTCCACTCCTGATCGGTGCCCGGAAGGAAACCCGGTACATCCTCAAATACCAGCAGCGGGATGTTGAACGCGTCGCAGAAGCGCACAAACCGCGCGCCCTTTACGGAGGCATCGATGTTGAGCACACCTGCCAAGACCGCCGGCTGGTTCGCCACGATGCCCACTGAGCGTCCACCCACGCGGGCAAAGCCGACGATCAGGTTCTCGGCATAATCGGGCTGGACCTCAAAGAAGTCGCCGCCGTCGGCAATGTGAGCAATCACGTCGTGCATGTCGTACGGCTTGTTGGGCGCGTCGGGCACGAGCGTGTCGAGCGCCTCAGGATCCTTGCTGTTGCTGGCATCGGCGCGCTTGGGCGGATCCTCCTCGCAGTTCTGCGGCAGGTAGCTCATGAGCTCGCGGATGCGGAGCAGGCAGTCCACATCGTTGCTGCACGTCACGTGCGACACGCCGCTCTTGGTGGCATGCGTACGCGCACCGCCCAGCTCCTCGCTGGTCACCTCCTCTTGCGTCACGGTCTTGACCACGTTGGGGCCGGTCACAAACATGTAGCTTGTGCCCTCCACCATAAACGTGAAGTCGGTAATGGCGGGACTGTAGACCGCGCCGCCCGCGCATGGACCCATCACCGCCGAGATCTGCGGGACGACGCCCGAAAGGTCTGTGTTGAGCTTGAAGATGTCGGCGTATCCGCCCAGCGACACCACGCCCTCCTGAATGCGTGCGCCGCCCGAGTCGTTGAGTCCGATGAGCGGGGCGCCGTTCTCCAGCGCCAGCTCCATGATGCGCACAATCTTGTCGGCATGAGCGCGCCCAAGCGATCCCCCGTACACCGTAAAGTCCTGACTGAAGACGTAGACGAGCCGCCCTTCAATCGTGCCATAGCCGGTTACGACGCCGTCACCGTAGGGGCGCTTTTCATCGAGTCCGAAAGCGGTGGACTGATGGCGCACGAAGGTGCCCATCTCCTCGAACGAGTCATCGTCGAGCAGGATGTCGATGCGTTCGCGGGCGGTGAGCTTGTCTTTGTCGTGCTGGCGCTGAATGCGCTCGGGGCCGCCGCCTTGCTGGGCCTCCTCGCGGCGCTGGTCGAGGTCGGAAAAGCGCGAATCAGAATCGGACATAAGCAGAGGGTGGAGGTTCAACAGAAAGATAGCGAAGCAAGCAGGCCGATGCCGGGCCGGAAGCGGTTACACATGCGGAGCCAAGCAGCTCGAATCAGGGAAGCTGGGCCGTTCTATGCCGCTGCCGGGCGCTGGCGTTGGTACATGGCTTCCACAATAAGCATGTGCGGCAACGTAAGCACACTAATCAGAATGAAAAGCAGCGCAATCATCTCGGTTTGTGCGCCCACGGCTTCGTTAACGACGTAGAGTCCGCCCAGTCCCACAAACGAGATCAGCGTAAAGAGGGCGGCTTTCCGGTAGAAGTGGCCCAGCGTAGCCTGGCGTCCGTGCCGCTGAAAGAAGCGCAGAATCTCCAGGATGTGCCCCAGCGAGTGCCACAGCCCAAAGTACACGGCAAACCCCACAAGCGGGTGGGTGGTGATGAGTAGCACCGCCAGCACCCCCGTGTTGAAAAGCTCGCGCCCCACATCGCTCCACTGCGGCGTGCCCCACCGTTGCATAAGCAGGAGCACCACTGCGTGCTGCGCGACCAGAGCAGTGAGCAGGGCCGTGGGAGCGCTCGCAACGCCGGGCCAGGCGCTCACCTGCACATCTGCAATAGCCACAAATATCGGATCGACCAGGTCGGGGAATGCGACAATCGGGAGCCCCATGAGCATGACACCGCGTGAGGCATAGAGCAACAGGTGGCCAGGAGACGGCACCTCCCAGTACGCAAGGTCGGCCTGTCCGAAGTGATACACCGTGAGTCCCAGAAAGAGGGTCAGGCTCATCACCGGACTCACCCACCAGAGCACGCCGTATGCAGCCATCAGCGCCAGGTACACGCCGTAGAACTTGGCCTGATCGCTCCACGATGACGAGAGGCCGTACAGATCGGCAGCGACCACGTGGTCGACAGCGCCGTGGGGGATTCCGGTGAGCGCTACGCCTCCCATAAGCACGATAAAGGCGACTGAGCCCAGGCTCAGGACACCGGTGAGCGAGAGCCCAGCGGTGAGAAGTGTAGCCCCCACTACAACGCCGTACACGCGAGGGCTACGAAGGGAAAGCGGGACTTCAGACATACCGGCGTATCCACTGTAATGCAGAACATGAACACATGTATCATACGAAACGTGGGGCAGTAGCGCGTAGCTGGGCATTTGACGATTCGGGAAAAGCGTTCTCCTGCGTTCAAACCGTAGCTGAACAGACGCTTCCATGTGGCGTTGATAACACTTCGATAGTCTTGCTCACAAATCCCCTCGACCACTGTGGCTACGGCACAACCAGGAGATACGGTAGAAATTGACTTTGTTGGACGGTTCGAGGACGGCGAGGTGTTCGACTCCTCGGAGGAGCGCGGTCCGATCACCTTCACCATTGGCGGCGAGGCCGTCATTGAAGGCCTGCAGAACATTGTGAAAGGGATGGAGCCCGGCGAAACAAAAGCCGAGGAGGTTCCCCCCGAACACGCCTATGGACATCGCCGCTCTGACATGGTGAAAGAGATTGAGCGAGCGCATCTGCCCGATGACATGGATCCAGAGGTGGGCGTGGCGCTCCGGCTGCGCTTGGACAACGGGCGCCGTGTGAAGGCATTTGTCTCGAAAATGACGGAAGACACGGTTACTATTGATGCCAACCATCCGCTGGCCGGGCAAACGTTGACCTTCGAGGTGACACTGAATGCGATATTGGACGAAGAACCTGTCGGCGAGGCGGAGTAACCCCCTGATTTAGCCCTAACATACAGTCCGCGTGTGTGTCTTTACTGGCTCCTGGGCCTACGTCGTGTAGGCCAGGAGCTTTCGCATTTGGGGGGGCGTGTTGCATAACAACTCCTACCAAATCCGCATGCTTTGTTGTAGTGTAGGGCCGTGGCTATGTGTGAGGAATCAAGTTGCCTACGGCAGGCATGGATCACTGCGTGAACTCACTTCGCTCGTTTACTTCGTGCGTACCACAGGCATGACCTTCGGCCCTCGCTTCGCTCGGCTCCGGATCAGCGGTGCCAAAGGCACCTTGTCCGGGATGACAACCGGTAGGGGATGCGGAAACCATCCATACCTCCATCCTAACACGAGCTGCCCCGATTTAACAACTTGGTTAAACTATTTGGTTGACACAACAAGCTGTGTGCTGTACGCTACATGGTGTGTGCACACAAACCAGTGACCTCACGTGGCCCCTTCCTCAACCGAGCAAGACATTTTTGATGCCGCTCTGACCGTGTTTGCTCGACACGGAAAAAAAGGCGCCCGTATGCAGCAGATCGCTGATGCAGCCGACATCAACAAGTCGATGCTGCACTACTACTTTCGTAGCAAGTCTGATCTGTACGAAGCCGTGTTCGGGCATGCCGTGGAGCGCTTCATGGCCTCGTTCGACCACGACGCGCTGCGCGATGCCGACTCGTTTGCTGAACTGCTCCGTCGCTTCATTGACGGATACGTGGCGTTCTGCCAGGCGCATACCGATATCATGCAGCTCATCGTCAGCGAAAACCTGCGCGGCGGACCGCTCCTGGGGGAGCACTTGCAACGGCTGGAGAAAACGGGCGAAAAAGCCCCTCCCCACATATTTCGGAGCGCAATCGAATCGGCTATCGAAACCGGCGAAATCCGCCCTGTCGATCCTGATCAGACACTGCTCACGATCATTGCCACCTGTATCTTTCCATTTGTAGCGCGGCCAACGGCGCAGATCATGCTCTCGCCCACAGCCTCCGACTGGGACGCCTTCCTACAGGCACGCAAAGAGCACATTTTCGACGTGGTGTACCACGGTCTCAAGCATCCTGCTGTCTCGTCTCCCCCACCCGCATGACCCATTCGCCTGTTGCTTTTTGGACCGCGCTCGTTGCAGCGATGCTCCTGGTGGGATCCGGATGTGCGCTCACCCCGCAGATGGATCCGCCCGACGCCGAGGCCCAGCTCCCCGATGCGTACGACACGCCGCTCGTGGAGGGCGGCCCGCTCTACGCCGAAGACGACTCAACGCGCTTCAACCCCGTCAACTGGTGGACGGCCTTCGACGCCCCGGCACTAAATGCGCTCATCGACACGGCCCTGGTGCGTAACCTGGACCTGGAGCGCACCCGCGCGGTGGTCGACGAAATCGCCAGTCAGTTTCGTATTGCACGGGCCCCGCTCTTCCCGCAGGCCACCGCGAACGGCAACTACAACCGTCAGTCGCAGCCTGCAAACACCGGCATTGGTGGAGCACTGGGCGGCGGGGGCGGTTCGGGGGCCGTACCCGATCGCTTCACGTTTGATACGTACAGCCTGTCGCTCTCGCTGTCGTACGAACTCGACTTCTGGGGCCGCCTGCGTAACCAGCGGGGGGCGGCCCTGGAGCGGTTCATGGGTTCGGTGGATGCAGTGCAGACCGCCCGCCAGCAGGTCATTGCGCAGACGATAAGCACGTACTTCGAGGTGGCTGCGCTGGAGCGCCAGATTGCGCTGGGCGAGGAGACCATCCGCGTGCTGCAGCAGCGTGTGGATCTGGCCGAAGACCGCTACGACCGCGGACTGGTGCGCTCGTTTGAGGTGTATGCCCTGCGTCAGGAGCTGCAAGCGGCGCAGGCCGAGCAGCCCCAGCGCGAGAGCCAGCTTGCTGATGCACGAGGCCGCCTCTCGGTGATCCTTGGGCAGTTCGTTGGCAACGTCGACGAGGCCGTGATGCAGGCCGCCCGCTCCGCGCCCCGCGACGCCGTGCTGGCCGACCTGCAGCCCGTGCCGCCGGGCCTGCCCTCCGACCTGCTCATGGCCCGCCCCGATGTCCGCGCTGATGCCCGCGAACTCAATGCAGCCCAGCGCGAGATCGGCGTGGCACGCGCCAACCGGCTGCCCAGCTTCTCGCTCACCGGCGAGGGCGGCGTCCAGAACAGCACGCTCGACGACCTGCTGAACATCGATCAGCGCTTCACCACGCTCATTGCATCGGTGGCGGCGCCGGTGTTTCAGGCGGGGCGCCTGCGCGCGGAGCAGGATGCGGCTGAGGCGCGCTACACCCAGGCGCGGGCCACCTACGAACAGACGCTGCTTACCGCGCTCCAGGAAGTGCACGCGGCGCTCACCGCATACGAGAAACAGCAGGAGCAGTACGCGCTGGTTCGCGACCAACTCGAACAAGCCGAGGCCAGCGCCTACAACCAGATGCGTCGGTACGAACGCGGTATCGGCGACTATGCTACGGCCCTCGACGCCGAACGCACGCGCCTGCAGGCTGAGCAGCGCCTGACGGCCGCCGAAGAAGCCCTGGTCGGAAGCCGCATTGCACTGCACCGGGCCCTGGGCGGAGCCTGGGTTGCCCCGCCCGAGTCCGACGACCCCCGCCTGTTTCGCGGCACCTACCGCCCGGATGGAGCGGCTGACACCGCCAACTGACCGGCACCCTCACCCTTGTTTCTCCACTTAGGCGGCTACGTGGTAGCCGCGTTCTCCTTACGTCATGCACGAATATAAATCGTACCTCCTCGGTGGCGGATTCATTGTGGGCAGCCTTCTTTTGGCCGTGCTGCTGGTGGCACTGCGTAGCGCTCCGCCAGAGGATCCGCCCTCCAACGAAGCGCCGCTCGTGGCCACCACACCCATTGAATTGCGCTCCGGCGCCCTACACGTGCGTGGCACCGGCACTGTGCGTCCCCCGCGCGAAATCGACCTGACCGCCGAAGTGGGCGGGCGCATCGTGTCGGTGAGCGATGCATTTGTGAGTGGCGGCACCTTCCGCACCGGCGACACGCTCGCCCGCATCGACCCGTCTGATTACCAGAGCCGGGTGCGTCAGGCGCAGGCCGCGGTCACGCAGCGCCAGTTCGAGGTGCTACAGGCACGCGAGGAAGTTGGCGTCGCCAAAGAAGAGTACGAGCGGATGCGTCAGCGGGCAGCGGATGCCCCGGAGCCCGACAGCACCGAACTGGGGCGGCTGCTCTTCCGCGAACCCCAGCTTCGGGCGGCAGAGGCCAACCTCGAAAGCGCCCGGGCCCAGCTCGAAACCGCCCAGACCAACCTGGAGCGCACCGCCCTCGTGGCGCCGTTCGACGGACGCATCCGCACCACCCAGGCCAATCTGGGCGCATACATAGCGCCGGGCACACCCATCGCTCGGCTCTTTAGCACCGAGCAAGCCGAGGTCGTGGTCCCGCTCGAATCAGGGCGGGCTGCGCTTATCGACGGGCTGTGGCAGACCAGCGCTCGCCAGACCGATCAGCCGCGCACCGCGACCGTCACGCTGAACTACGGCGGCAATTCCTACACGTGGGAGGGCTACGTGGACCGTGTAGAAGGGGCGCTCGACGCACAGACCCGCACGGTGAACGTAGCGGTGCGTGTGGATGCACCCTATGACACGCGTCCAGATACCGAAGCCGACAACAGTCCGCCGCTTGCGGTCGGGTCGTACGTTACCGTTGACATCGAAGGGCGCTCGCTCGACCGCTACTACGTGGTGCCGCGCCGCGCTGTGCGCAATGACGGCACCGTCTGGACGATCGAATCCGACACCATGCTTGTGATGCGCGATGTAGAAGTGGTGCAGCACGTCGACGATCAGGCGTTCGTGACCGGCGACCTGACTGAGGGCCGCCCCGTCATTACCGACGACCTGCCCGTGGTCAGCGACAGCATGACCGTCCGCCGAGCCACGGAATAGCGCGCCGTAGCACCGATCCTTTGCCTCCCCCACTGTTCTTCCTGCACGCCCATGACCCGTATGATTGACTGGATGGCCCGGAACGGGGTGGCCTCCAACTTGCTGTTTATTCTGATCTTCCTGATCGGCGGCATCAGTGCGTTTTCGGTAGTGCAAGAGGTTTTCCCCGAGTTCAGCCTGGATGCGGTGCAGGTGCGCGTGGAGTATCCCGGCAGCACGCCCGAAGAGATCGAAGAGTCGATTGTGCAGCGCATTGAAGATCGGATTCAGGGCGTGGAGGGCATCGACCGGGTGCTGGCCACCGCCTCCGAAAACTTCGGCGTGGTGACCGCCGAACTGCAGCGCAGCGCCGATGCAGCACAGGTGCGCGACGAGATCAAGCAGGAGGTCGACCGCATCACGGCGTTCCCCGAAGAAGCCGAGCAGCCCACCGTCACCGAGCTCTCGAACCGGCGGCAAGTCTTGCAGGTGGCCATCTATGGACGCGCCAGCGAGGCGGCCCTCAAAGAAGCCGCCAAGCAGCTCGACCGCCAGCTTACGCAGTATCCCGAGATCTCGCTCATCGAGCGCGCCGGAATTCGCGACTACGAGATCTCGATCGAACTCGACCGCCAGACCCTGCGCACCTACGGACTCACGCTGCCGCAGGTGGCTGCGCTTGTGCGTGAGGGCAGCCTGGACCTGCCCGGCGGCGAAATCGAAACCGACAGCGAGCAGATCCTCATCCGCACGCAGGGACAGAACTACACGAAGCAGGACTTCGAGGACATCGTGCTCATTAGCCGCGACAACGGCACGCAGCTTCGCCTCGGCGATGTGGCCACGGTCGTCGACGGATTTGAGGATGCGGATCTCATCACCCGGTTCAACGGCGAGCGCGCCGCGTTTCTGCAGGTCTTTCGCACCGGCAACGAACAGGTGCTGCGCAACGTGGAGGTCGTGAAGAATCACCTCGACACCGAGTTTCGCCCGTCGCTGCCCGACGGCATTCAGGTTGGCATCTGGCAGAACGAAGCCGAAAACCTGCAGAGTCGCCTGAACCTGCTCATCGAAAACGGCATCCTGGGGCTGCTGCTGGTCATTGCCACGCTCATGCTGTTCCTGAATCCGCGCCTGGCATTCTGGACCTCGGTCGGGATCTCGCTGGCGTTCGTGGGCACGTTTGGCGTGATGTACCTGACGGGCACCTCCATCAACCTGATCTCGCTCTTTGGCTTCATCCTCTCCATTGGGATTGTGGTGGATGATGCGATTGTGGTGGGCGAGAACGTCTTTGCCGAGCAAGAAAAGGGCGCCGACCCCACCGACGCGGCAGTCATTGGCACCTCGCGTGTGTCGGGCCCGGTGATCTTCGCGGTGCTCACCACTGTCGCCGCCTTCATGCCGCTGCTCTTCATTGAAGGCATCTTGGGCAAGTTCTTGGGCGACATCCCGTTCATTGTCATTGTGGTGCTCTTGCTCTCGCTGGTTGAGGTGCTCTTCATCCTGCCGTACCACCTGTCGAACGTCAAGAAGACGCCTGCCGAAGATGAAAGCGCCCTCATCCGCCGCCTAAAACGGGTGCAACAGCGCTTTGCCGATGGGCTCAACCGCTTCATTAACGGGCCCTTGAAGCGGGCGCTGCAATACAGCACGAAGCACTACGGGGTCGCGCTGTGCGCCGGATTCGCCACGCTCATTCTTGTGGGTGGATTCATTGCGGGGGGATACGTACGCTTTTCGTTCCTCCCAAGCATTGAGGGCAAGCTTGTAACGGCACAGCTGGAGCTTCCGGTAGGCACCACCGCCGCGCAGACGCAGCGCATTACCGATCGGTTGGAAGCCGTAGGTCGCGAAACCGCTGCCGACCTGCAGGCCGACCTTCCCGACGCGCATCCGCAGATTGTGCGTAACGTGTTCACCAGCATCGGGCAGCAGCCGCAGGCCAACGCCGGCCCTGCCGATGGCGGCTCGAACCTCATTGATCCACGTCTGGCCGAAGTCTCGTTCGAACTGATCGATCCCGAAGAGCGCGACGTGTCCGCGAGCGCCTTCGAGCAGGCATGGCGCGAGCGGTTCACCCAGCCGGCAGGCATCCGCTCGCTCACCTTCTCTGCCGACGTCGTAAACCTGGGCGATCCGGTGGCTGTGGAGCTTGCCGCAGGCGATGCCGCCACGCTCGACGACGCGGTGGCCGCGCTGCAAGACTCGCTGCGTCAGTTCGGGGGCGTGTTCGACGTGGAAAGCAATCAGCAAGCCGGAAAGCGCGAGGTGCAGCTCAATCTGCGTCCCCAGGCACGCACGCTCGGCCTCACCCTGAGCGACCTGGCGCAGCAGGTGCGTGCGGGCTTCTTTGGGGCCGAAGCCTACCGCCTGCAGCGTGGCGAGGACGAGGTGCAGGTGTTTGTGCGTCTGCCCGAGAACGAGCGGCAGGCCATCACCGATCTCGAAGCCTACCGCATCCGCACCCCCGACGGCGCCTTCGTTCCGCTGGGCGACGTAGCCACCGCCGAAATCGGATTCGGGCCGTCGCAGATCAACCGTCGAGGCGGACGCCGCGTCATCACCGTCACCGCCGACGTGAACGAGGAAATCGTGACCGGGCAAGAGGTCAACGGGGTGTTGGAGGCACGGGTGCTCCCGGCCATGCAGGGCGCGTTCGACGGACTCGACTTCAGCTTCGAGGGCGAGCAGCGCGAACAGCAGCAGGCTATCGGCTCGCTGCTCGTGGGCTTTGCGATTGCGCTGTTTGCGATCTATGCGCTGCTGGCAATTCCCTTTCGGTCGTACATCCAGCCGCTTGTCATCATGAGCGTCATCCCGTTTGGCTGGGCCGGGGCCATCATTGGGCACCTCTTGCTGGATATTCCCATCGGCCTGCTCAGTATCTTCGGATTCGTGGGGCTCAGCGGCGTGGTGGTGAACAACTCACTGGTCTACATTGACTTTGCCAACGAAGAGTTTGCCAGTGGGAAGTCATGGCCCGAGGCGCTGATTGCAGCAGGACAGTCGCGGTTTCGGCCTATTCTGCTCACCTCCATTACCACCTTCCTGGGCGTCTTCCCCATTATCATCGAAACGAGCGTGCAGGCGCAGTTTCTGGTGCCGCTGGCCGTGAGCCTGGGCCTCGGGATTCTGCTTACGCTTCCCGTGGTGATGCTGCTCATCCCGGCCTTTGCGATGCTGCAGTACCGCCTCACCGCATACCTGTACACGAACATTCTGGACCGCCCGCTCCCCGACACCTTTGGCGGCCACACACCGGCAGCTGATGCAGCGTGATTGCATACGCCCCGGTTCCGGTAGAGACGGGACACGGGCGCGTCCCTACCCTGCCGGATCACCCCACCCCGCCTGCGGTAGAGCGGAATCCGCGGGTTTGTGGATTCGGAGCGCTTCCTCATGATCAACAGCTACTTTACACTGCGCGCGCTGGTGCGCCGCTGGCACGACGACCTGGTTGGATGCCAGGTGCATGACGCCTTCTCGCAAGTCAAAAATGAGTTCTCGCTGGCCCTGGCCGGCCCCGAATCCGCCTACATGCTGCGCGCCTCGGTGCAGCGTCCGCTGCTGTTTCTGTTTCGCACCGACGGCATCAGCAAGAAAAAGAGCAACGTAGCCACGCTCTTCCAGGCATCGCAGGGCCTAACGGTCACCGATCTGCGCATCGCCCACCTCGACCGCATGGTGATGTGCGACCTCAGCGACGGCTCGCGCTTCGTCTGGCAGCTCTTTGGCGCCCGCGCCAACGTATTCTGGGTGGATGCAGAGACCGGTACCATTCGCGATGCCTTTCGCAACGCCAACGCCCTGCGCGGCACCGACGCCCCCACGCCGCGTGCTGCACCCATGCCCGACACGCTCGACGACTTCCTCGGGCGCTGGCGCACCAACCGCAACAAAACGCGGCAGGCCATCCAGTCCGCCGTGCCGCTCTTCGGACAGCTCCTGGCCCGCGAAACGGTCCACCGTGCTGGACTCGACCCAACTGCCGATCCTGAAACCGTATCCTCCGCTGAAAAAGAACAGCTCTTTGCCTCCGCCCAGCAGATTCTGCGCGAACTGGAGACGCCCACCCCGCGCCTCTACGGCACCGGCCCGTTCCCCGACGCTTTCGCGCTCATCCCGCTTCAGCACCGCACCGACCGTCGCGAAGCGTTCGACGACGTCGACACCGCTGTACGCGTGGCCGTGCGTCGCATGCTGGCGAAGCAGCACTTTGAGCGCCTCTACGATCCGCTCGACGACGCCCTGGCGCGGGCCGCCGACCGCGCCCAGCGCACCACCGAGCAGATGATGCAGGAACTCGCCAACGAGAGCCGCGCCGCCGAATACGAGCAGTGGGCGCATCTGCTCATGACGCAGCCCGACGTGTCACCCGGTGCGGAAGAAGTGACGCTCCCGAACCTGTTCAGCGAGGACGAGGAAGCCATCACGATTCCGCTCGACCCCGCCAAGTCGGTAGTCAAGAACGCCGAGCACTACTACGACCGGGCCCGCCGCACCCGGCGCTCGCGTCAGGAGGCCGAGGCGCGCCTCGACGACGCCATCGCTCGCGCCGAATCCGCCCAGCAATTGCTTGACGATCTGCGCGCCATCGACACACTTAGCGGCATCAAACGCTTTCGGAAAGAGCGCGCCGACGAGATCGCCCCGTTCATGGATCGCGGCTCCTCCGATGTAGACACCTTTCCGTTTCGGCGCTTCGACCTGGGCGGCGGCTTTGAGGTGTGGGTCGGCAAAAACGCCCGCCAAAACGACGAACTCACGTTCCACACCGCGCAGAAGTACGACCTCTGGATGCACGCGCGCCAGGTGCCCGGCTCGCACACCGTGCTGCACCTGCCCAACCGCGACGCCGAGCCGGGGCGTCGTCGCATTGTGCAGGCTGCCCAGATCGCCGCCTACTACAGCAAAGCCCGCGGCAGCGGCGCCGTGCCCGTCATGTACACGCGCCGCAAATACGTGCGCAGCCCCAAAGGCAGTCCGCCCGGCGCCGTAACGGTACAGCACGAAGACGTGGTCATGGTCGAGCCTGGACTGCCGGATGCGTAGACGGTGCAGATTCAATGGACGCCGCCTCGCACTGGAATCTACATTGCGTACGTGGTGCATACGGAATGAGGTGGTCAACTTTTGGTATGCCTTTGCCCCCTTCTCTACAATGTCATTCCGAGCGAAGTCGAGGAATCTCCTGCACCCCCGAGATGCTCTGTGAGACGCTCTGAACCGCGACCCAGCGTTGCGTGTCGGAGCCCGCATTGACGTTATGCGCTGCTGGTCGTATGTTGAAAGCTGCCGGTTTGCCACGATGTCCCACAGTCCCCCACGAATGGCTACGTCTTCTGCTTTCGCCTTTGTGCCCGATGCATGGGACGCCTTGCGAGACGAGGCCATGCGGGCCGAAGCCACCGTCGCCGTGCATCCTGATGTGGCACGCTGGCGGGCCTACCGGGCGCTCGACATGGTGCTGGCCACCATTGAAGCCTACGAAGGATTCCCGCCCCAGCACCGGCCCCTGGCCGAGCGGCTCACCCACGGCGCCTTCAACACGTGGCTGAAATCGCATCCGGCCCCCGTAAAAATGTGGATGCACCGCATCCGCCAGGCCGGAATGGTGGGCGCGCACGTAGACAGCGAGTGGGCGCGCTCGGTCGAAGATGCCCAGCGCGTCGTCGAAACGCTCCACAAGCTGCTGTGGTGGCTGGTGGATACGTACGACACCGTGCCCGCCGATGAGCGTCCGCCCATTACGTGGAGCGCGCTCGACACGCCCAGTTCGTCTGAGGGAGAACACACAGGCGCTGCATCCCCCAACGAACCGGATGCAGCTTCAGAGGCCCCCGCCGCCCCTACAGCATCGGCCTCCGCCCCCACAGATACTGCCTCCCCCACCAACGTACGCAACGACGAGGTGCGCCAGTGGATCGCCGCCCTGCGCCAGGTTGCGCCCCACACGCCCACCGCCCAGCGCGCCGCCCAGCGCGTGCTGAAGCACATCCACACCGCCAACACCGCCCTCCTGACGCCCTTCTCGACTGATGCCTGACGACGTGCCGCCCTCGGGCGCTGACGCCTCCAACACGGATGAACCCCTCGACTTTGCCGAGGCTGCTGAAACGCTGGTGGCCCTGCAAGAGCAATTGGGGCGCTTCGAGCACCTTACGCGCACCCTGGGCGATGTCGCGGACTCAGGGGCCGAACTCGCCAACGCCTCCGAAGCCCTGGCCGAGGCCCAGCAGCGCCTGGCCGAGC
Organism: Longimonas halophila; assembly: GCF_002554705.1. Taxonomy (GTDB): domain Bacteria; phylum Bacteroidota; class Rhodothermia; order Rhodothermales; family Salinibacteraceae; genus Longimonas; species Longimonas halophila. Next base: position 99,101 of record NZ_PDEP01000004.1, read on the forward strand.
AGACGCAAGAGCCGTCCGATATCAACGCCAGCGTGGCACAGTCAGTGGCAGCGCTGCACGAGTCGGTGCGCTCGCTCAATGCGGGCATGCAAGACATTATGGAGGAGGTAGGTACGCAAGGTGGCACCAACGGCACGCCTCGGCGCCGCACAGGGGGACACGACCCGTGGAATGCCGCTACTTTCAGCATCCTAACTGGGATTGCACTGGTGCTTATCGTCGTGATTGTGCAATGGCAGATGCTGGACCTCTCAACGCTTGAGGGAGCGCCGCCTTCGTCGGGCGAAGCCCCCGAGTCTGAGCCCCAGACGATTGTGGAGCAGACGCTGTATCCGCACCAGGAGCCCATCATCCAGATTGAAGACCTGCGTGTGCAGGTGCTGAACGGCGTAGGGCAAGCGGGGCTGGCCTCGCAGTTTCAAGAGCGGGTGGAGGCGACCGGCGCCCAGGTGCCCGAAATTGGCAACCTGCCCACCGGCACCGCGCCTGAAACAACGATCTACCTGCACCGCAACGCCTTCGACATGGCCGAGATCATCGCCGATGCCTTGGGCCTGGACCGCCGCCGCATCGTACCCGGTCCGCCCGCCAGCGAAGCCGCTGTGGATCTTACGCTCGTCGTCGGGCGCGACTACCAGACGCTGGAGTAGCGCGGGCGAGAGGCGCCGGGTCTGCATGTGCACCTGCCTCCCACCATGCGTCATCCTGACGCCCGACAGCGGTCGGTCGGAAGGATCTCAGCGGCACCCTTATGCGCTCGGCACGCCCCCTGCCCATGCCAGGCGCAGCTCCACTGCAGGCGCGGCGGCACCGCTTCCCGACGACACCTGCTTGAGATGCTTCACGGCGTTCAGCATGACTGTGGAGGGGGGACGTTTCGTAAGCTAAGCATGTGCCCCCCACCCCGCGTCACCCTGATGCCCGACTGCCATCGGGAGGACCCCGAACGCCTCGCACGTTTGATTTCTTATTCTGGGCTTCCAGGCTCCTAAAGAGCGATCGCAAAATCCATATACTGTGTTATCCAAATTAGGAAGCTGGCATATACTCGTTGACTAATACCAGCTATGAGGTCAGGGGCATTTACACGTGCAGCTTCTGGATGTGAAGAAATAATATGTTGCTCATTTTGTGCGGTTTGACCTACAGATCGAGATAAAATACGCATCCTCCAGCGGTACATATGTTTGACATCCTTGTCGCCACACAGTAATTTACTGGTCCGTTAAGTAGTTAAGAAGCACGGACTCAGTCCTCCTTATCGTCCGGCCCGCGTTTCTCATCTGCAGTATCCAGTCCCTCCTTTCCTCTTCTTATGGCCCGCCGTCGCTCCTCCTCGACCGTCAACGTATGGCCGGTATTCACCGACGCAATGCTGGCCTTTGCGCTCGTTATGGTGCTCATGGTCACTTATCAGGTGGCTCGTTTTATCGAGTTGGACGACGATGAGCACGGGCCCTGGATCGAGCTGCGTGAGGAGGAACAGGCTCAGATCGATAGTCGAGTCGAAGAACTCCGAGCCCAGGGATACGACATTGAGGTGACGCAGGACGGTATCATCCAGAACCTGCAGTTTGGGTCGGATGTGACCTTCAAAAGCGGAGATGACGTCCTGAGCGATTTCGGAGCCAATCTGATGAGCGAGATCGCCCGGGCAATAAGTGGGCAGTCGAGCGGCGAACAACTCGAAACGCTCGTTGAGGTGCAGGTGCAGGGGCATACCGACAACGTACCCATCACCGGCGGCGAGTTTCGGTCGAACTGGGAACTGAGCACGGCACGCGCCACCCGCGTCATGGAGTCTCTCATCGAAGGCGGGCTTGACCCGACCAAGTTAGACATGTCAGCGTCGGGGTACGGCGAGTTTCGTCCGCGCAACTGCCCATCAGGAGAAGACATTGAGGCATGTAACGAAACAGCGTCCGACCGTGCTGAGAACCGCCGGTTAGAAATGCGCCTCGTCTTTACAGATACGCCTCCCCCCGGATGGGTGCCTGACTACTAACCTCTGCGTGGATTTTCTACTACCACCAATACTCCTTATAGCCTCATGGCCTATGGTGTGCTCTGAACATACACGTATCCGATCGCGGATGTGCTGGACTGGACTGCTTGCCCTGCTGATTGTGCTGAGCGGATGTGGAGAACCTCTTTCAAACGAGGAGGCTCCACTGCTTGTGGAGGAAGTCAACCGACAGATCGAATCGGTGGGTGATATGACGCCTCCGCCTGAACAAGATGTCGGCGATCTGCAGGTGTATGTTGACCGATCTGTGGGTATGCGGCCTTACACATTGGGCGGAGCGTCAGTGTACTTTGATCTCCTGGAGACGCTTGACGGACAGTTAGCCGGGCAAGTTGATTTTCATGGATTCGGATATCCATCGCAAGAACAGGGACAAGTCGTTGAACCCGTTGATGCGCTCTTTATGGAAGATCCCGCCGCCTATACGTGGGTGAACAACGACTACGAGTCGCTCTTTGCTGACCTCGATCCGGATCAGCCGCACCTGATTATTAGCGATGGGGTACAGTCGGAGCCTGAAGAAGGAGCCCGATTTGGGGGAATTGTAAACTCCATTGGAGCCTGGCTTGAAACAGGCGGGGTGTTTACGCTGCTCGCGTACCGGGGGCCATACGAGGGCACGTACTACCATGAAGTGCCCGATACCGGAGCCATCTCCTACAGCTGCAGTGATCGCCCCTTTTACGGGTTCGGATTCTTCCCATCGGTTGCTGCTAAGCAGGAGTATATCGAGATTCTGGAGGCCAACGGCGTAGAAACCGTTCATCAGATCACAATTGGCACCTCAAGCGCCTCGGTTGTACCACGCGAACATTCACATCCTGCCAACGAGGATCAGCGGCGCGGGGAACGCCTCTTTCGTTCGCTTACAGATCACCGCAACACGCATCCTGACGTTGGACACGTCTTCTCGGGCCAGGTAGCCAATCCAGATGCAAGTGCCGGGTCTCCGCTGCAGTTTGATGTCTCCGTAGATAGCACGACGCTTCCCTGGCGCACCCTGTCGGGCACCGACCGCGAGCGTGTCATGAATGCGCTGGAGCCCACATTTCAGCATTGGCGCATCGACACGCTTTCGGTAGGAAACCGCCAGGTCGCACTGACCGAGACAAATGCTCCGCGCACCTTTGACACGAGAGCCACGGTCCGCGACACATGGCACGCACACGTTGATGCGTTGCTGTCACACAGCCCCCAGCAGCGCAAGGAGCGCATTGCCTCGGTGGTGCAAATCGGTCTTGGCCCGACTGGTGCCAACCGGCTGATTCCCAATGACCTGAGTGTCCGACGCGACGCAGCCGCAAGTGCCTGCAGCCAGACGCTCAACATTCAACCAACCATGGGAGCCGTAATTCGCGAGCATTATGTGCTTGGGGAGGCTCTCCTGGTCACAGAATGGCGATAACACAGCGCCCGCTCCGCACACAGGTACACGTTTTCTTTTCGCACTCAAGTCAGAACGCACACGCATGGTACTTACCGTTATTTTTCTTGGCACGCTCCTCATCTTTTTTGGCAGCATCACGATCATGGCACGAGGCGACATTAAGTCAATGGGACGACAGGGCCCTGCGCGTGTCGCCGAACATCTGCAGAGCCGTAATCGCGTTGTGATTGGAGTCGTAGCCGCTATCCTGGTTGGCATTGCGCTGCTGGAAGTGCTGATTCCTGTTGTACATCAGGGCCTTGCTGATTTGCAGTACGAGGTTGGGTACTTCCTCAACGCATCGCCCACCGCAGTAATTACGCTCGGATCGGGCGGCGGCATTTCGTGGGGGCTCTACCTCACAATTCTGCTGGCTACAGTGCTCGGGGTGCTTGGCGGAAGCATCTGGGCATGCAAATCCTACGGGGCTACTCAGGGCATTGAAAGTGGCCAACTGGTATAATTTCTGGTGCCTGGCGCATGCACCATCTATTCTCTTTTGAAATCTTCTGTATTGTATGTCTGATCATGTATTTATCATCACCGGGGGCGGTACCGGTGCGAAAGTCGCTGAGTCGTTCATTCACCTGTGTGCAACGGGGCGTGGACCCAAAAACGTGCACATTCTCATGGTGGATACCGATGCCTCCAATGGCAATGTGATGCGCACGCGCAAGACAGCGGATGCGTACAACGAAATGCAGCAATACGACTGGAACGTAAAGACGACGGCCTCCAGTAGCAGTTGGAACCCGCTGGCCAGCAGCGAGGATGTAGAAGCCGGGCTCTTTGGTACTGACATCACGCTGTATCGCCTCACCGAGCCGCTCGATACAGTCATTAGTGGCGGACTCAACACCGCATCCACCACCGACGATAAGACGCGCCAGGTGCTGGAGCTGCTCTACGACGAAAGCGAGCGCGAGGCCACCTGCGAAGACGGCTTCCGCGCCCGTCCGAATCTGGGATGCTTGCACCTCTCGGAGCACTTGAACAACGTGCTGGTGCACAACGAGAATGCGAAGAACTTCCTGAGTGCGCTGGCTAACGCGGCCACTGGGTCGTCTACGAACGTGCCGGTAATGGTAACGGCCTCCGTGTTCGGTGGCACCGGAGCCTCCCTGATTCCGGTGGTGCGCGAATGCGTGGAGCGGGCGCTCGACCGCACGCAGGGTACGATGGTCAATAAAGAGGGGCTGCAGTGGAACGCCATCAAGATTTTGCCGCACTACCAGCCGCGCGAGCGTAAAGCGAGCGTTGATCCGGATCGCTTCTTGCTCGACACGGCCAGCGCTCTTCAGTTCTACAGCAAGGTCTACCGGACCAGCGATGCGATGTACGATGGCGTCTACGTCATCGGCTCCGACAATCCAGGACGCAATCAGGTAGAGGCCCACCTGGGGAGCACCGCCCAGTCGAATCCGGCCTACTTCGAAGAGTTTATGGCCGGACTTGCCATGCTCGATGCCATAGGGCAGCCCAGCGGCAGCGAACAGACGCAAGTGCGTGTATTTGTGCCAGATGGCAACCAGGCGCAGTTGCAGTGGCAGCACTTGCCTTATGCAAACACTGGGGTGTTGCGCGAGCAATTTGCCTACCTGCTTCACCTGGCCGCTTTCCATCTGCGCCAGGGCGGGCAAGAGGACTTCTCGAAGGGGCTGGACCGCATGATTGCCAGTATGTCGCCTGGGCATCTGAAGCAGCTGGGGTGGTATAGCAGCGTGATCGACCGCTGGGCGAACAACCATTTCCCCCAGTACCAGCAAGCCGGAAAGCGCGATCGACCGGCCTTGGTACAAGATGGGGCTGGAGCAGGCGAATGGACGTTTGGCGCCAAGCGTACCGAGGTTGCCGAGTACTTTGCCCGCCTCTTGCTCTGGGCCGAAACCACGTTGAAAGGAGGCGAGGTAGATCTGCTCGCCAACACAAAGTCCGACTACTCGGCCATCCATCAGGCCATGGCGAATGTGGGCGAAAACGATGTGGACGTTGACCAGGAAGAGTCGGACACTGCCATGGTGCGGACCCTTCGCGCTGCACTCGCCGCCATGGCGCGCCTGCATCACAACGATGTGCGCTTGGAAGTCGATGTAGACGTCTTCCAGTTGATCGACTCCGACGGATGCATCCCACTGGGCATTACCACCCCTGAAGTGCATCAGGCGCTGCGTCTGAACCGGCGCAACGGCATCCCCGACGAATACACACGCACGCAGGTCGCATGACGGCCGTGTGTCTGTTTGCGTGGCCGTCAGCCCCGACGGCGGCTGGAGTTCTCCTCATCTGTTAAAAGCACCTAATCCAACTAACGATGTCGCAATCCCCCTTTCTCCCCGACGCCGCATCAGACTACCCTATTGCAGATCCGAATCCAAAAGGGTTCACTAAAGGATCCTCGACTTTACTTCAGCACATTGGAGACAACATGGAGGTGCGCCGTGCCGCCACGCAGGGACGCATTCCCTCGCCGGTGTCGCGCGCGTACATGTTCTATGCGAATCTCTTCCAGCATTCCTTGGGCGAGTCGACCAATGGTGCTGCGTCTGAGGACACAGCAGGGATGGCGGCCTCAGAAGGACGTGAGGCCTTGCAGCACGAGGCGCGCCGCACGCTACGCGGATTGCTTGCTGCCTTCGCACTGCGGAATGTGATGGGAATAGACATCCGTTCCAAGAAGGTAGAGCTTCGCGAAGACGACCCAAGCGACGTTAGCTCGGTGCTGGTGCCTACGCTGGCAGCTACGCCTGGGGGCAAAGACCTGTGGAATCCGGTGCAATTCTATACGGTGGTCAGTGAGCAAGGGGATGAAGAGGTACTGGCGGGCCGGTCGCCGCTTACCGGCATCTACCCGGCAGCCACCGCTCCGAAGACGCTCACCGGACTATACTGGTATGACTCGGAAAACGGGACGTGGTACGACCCCACGAGCCGTACGCTTGACGAGAAGAACCAGATGCGCGTTTCCGACGAAACACGCAACAGGGTGCGAGGCCTCATAAAAATCTGGGTCGACCATGCGCTGCGTAACATCAACACGAAAGACTTGCAGAAAGAAGGCATCGAGATGGAAGATCGCGATGCCAGCGACTTTATCAATGAGTTGGAACAGTGGAGTGCAGAACTCGGCAATGTCGAAGCGCCCGATGATGTAGATGTTGCCGTAGATAAACTTACGGAACAGGTGGGGCGCATCCCCTTGCCCTTCTTGAACTTCGCTGTGGAAGCACGTCCCGACTACATCTGGGGCGATCTGCCATTGCACGAAGGCCGCCTGGTGGTGACACAAGAGCAGTTGCTTTCGAACAACACGCGGCTGTACGGGCGTGTATTTGGGAGCAACGACTTTGCTGATGCGGTGGAGCACCTGGACCGGGAGGGGGATAATCTGGGCCAGGCATTGAACCTGGGGGAGGAAGCGATTCCCATGCCGTACCTCTTCGTCGATCGGCTGTTTATGCCGTACCTCACCCTCGTTACCAGCTACGACACGCAGAAAGAGAACCATGGTGGATTCTCCGACGAATGGAGCGGTCTGGAGGTCGATTTTGAGGGCACGACCGAATACTACTTCATTCCGATGGATCCAGACATCCTGGAGATGATGGATGCCGAGGAGCTCCGCGATGCCCTCAGCGCGCACCTCTCCAGTGATGGCCAGAACTATGTGGTGACTCTCAACTTTGGCGGGGTGCAGATCACAAAGCTCTACAGCACAGTAGGCAAGGGCCGTCACCGCCTGGATGAGCAGGTAGGACGTGATGAGTTTGATCTGCGTCTCTTCCCTAACTACGATCTGGATGCTGTGCGGCATCTGATTGCCGACGGCGAAGACACCACCACGCACGCCGACGACACCTACTACGCCCGAGTGCGTCTGTCGCCAACATGGGAGTTCGCCCGCGTCGATCCGTTTGCCGTGCAAGCCGGTCGCGTCACGAAGAGCGTCCACGACGATGTGGTAGTAATGGGCGACGAAACCAGCCGGAGTGGGTCGGTGCCGAGCCCCGGTAAGGCGGCTTTCTACACCATATCCAACAAGCCCGATGGCTTCTTCGTGCCTGAACGAGGCTTCTGCCTGCTGAACTTGCAAGACCCACGCGGTGCCGGGCAAAACCCGAGCGAGTGGAGCGTGAGCATTGACTTTGGGACGTCGAATACATGTATCGCACACAAAGAAGCTGAAGATACACCGCCCAAGCCGCTCTCGCTACCGGTGCTTACCACGACCCTGCTGGAGAACCCAAACTACAAAGCTACCTTTGGAGACGTCTGCGAAGGAGGCAGCGCTGCGCTTGACTTTCCCTACACGTTTGGAGTCCGCGACAACGATCTGATGTCGCAGCTCTACTTCCCCACGCAACTGCTTACGCAGCAGCAGAAGGTGGAAGAAGACGATAACTTCGCCATTGAAAACGGACTCATCTACTTCGACAACGTAGGACTGGCCGATCCTACACTGCTGAGCCTGATTAAGGGTTTTCCACAGATTCAGAACGTAGCGCAGCGCTTTTCGCTAAAACAAGACATCAAGTGGACGCGCACCGATTGGCTACGGGTGTTCATGCATCACCTGCGGAAGCAGATCGTGCTTACCGCAGCAGCAGCAAACGCTTCGATTAACGCGCTTTACTTCTCGTATCCAAAGTCGTTTAACTACGATCGCCGTCAGCGCTTTGAAGCGGATATGGATATGGTCTGGGGGGATACGGTAACCTCCAATATCCACCTGGCCAGTGAGAGCGAAGCCGCCCGCGACGACGTGGTCGACGATCACAACCAGCACGTCATCTTTGACGTGGGAGGCGGCACTACCGATATCATTGCCTTCGACCGCCAGGAGCCGGTCTTCCAGACGTCCTTCAAGTTGGCGGCGGGGCAGATCAACGACTTTATTCAGGATGCGCCCGCCTTCCGCGCCCAGTTCGTGGAAGCCATCGAGCAGCGAGCCAAGCGCAAGGTGCTCGGCATGTCTTCCGGGGGCGAGAGCGAATATGCGGACATCGATCCGTCGCTCGTCGAGGGATTCAAAAGTCGCTCGTCTAACTCGCGCGATGGGGATATGACGCTGCAGATGTGGCTCGGTCTGTTGCAGCAGATTACCGATGTGGACAGCTCAAACGATGCCCAACTGCTCATTCGCATCCTGAACTACCTGCGCACGGAAGCCAGCGAGGGCGATGCCATTCAGGGCTTTTTTCTGAGCAACCTGCTGCTCATGGGCGGGCTCGCGTACTTCGCCGGGCAGCTTATGAAAATGGCCTCCGAAGGGAAGCTGGAAGGGGAAGCCTTCCCGCTGTCGAAGGTGACGATCACGCTCACCGGCAACGGCAGCCGCCTGTACAATATGCTCACCGATACCAAGTACGAGTTCTCCAACATCATGGAGGAGCTCTTCCGGGTGGGCGCTGCGGTCGAGAATGACGACCTGCCCATCAAATTCGATGGACTGCACCGCTACAACAACGTGATTGCTCCGAAAGTCTCGGTTGCACTCGGCCTTCTCAAGAGCAGTGACAAAGGCGAACTGCGTGACGTGCCGGTGGCCAACATCACGGGTGAGGAAGGCTACCCGAGCGTACACGACACCGAAACCACATTTAGCAGCTCGCTGGTCGAGTACTACCAGGCCATCCACAAGAATGAGGTCCGTATGGATCCGCCGGTGGAGGTGCCCGAGAACCTGGAGCGTTTCCTGGATACGCTGGAAGAGGCGCTGCCCTACGGCATGCACCGGGAGTTTAAGGTGATTCCTGCTGCCCACAAGGAGTGGGCCGACAAGCTGAAGAGTAGCGTGTACCGGCAGGCCGTGCCCAGCATCAAAGACCGAGGCTACGAAAATGCAAAACTTGCCGATGGCATTGAGAGCATCTCGAAGAAAGACCGCCCTGCGCTGGAGCCGCTCTTTGTAGCCCAGATTGCGGGCTTGATTGACGCGGTCCGTGAGCAGTACGCTCAGTAACCACGACCTCGTTCAGTCTGCTCTTGCCCATCTATCCAACCGCTGCTATGCCTCGCCTGCTTCGGTCTTTCCGTATACCAAACGTATCCTTCTCGCACTGCACCGCGTGGTGCATCCTCGTGCTTGTGTGCATGCTGGCCGCTCCGGCTGTCGTGCACGCGCAAGAGGCCGTGCCGCTTACACTGGAGTACCACCGAGGCTTGGAAAAGGAAGGTATCCTGCCGGACAGCACCGAAGTGCTGGTGTATCATGAAGCGGGCGGGTCCTCGGTCATGCTGAGCGACTGGGGCGGTCACCAGAAAATGAGGGATGTGCTGGTGGAGCGGGCCGACTCGTCATTCAGCGAGACCTACGACCGACTGAACGCCGAGGCCACGACGCGTTCAATCCAAGTGCCTACTGACCCACGACACCGCGCGTACATTTTGGCCCGTCTGCCAGAGAGCGAAGGCACGCCCCGGTTCTACGAGACACAGGTCGGTAGCAACGCCGCAACATCGCCGCCCGAATTGGAAATCGTCGAATCCGGAAATATGAATATGACGCCTGTTGACGACGCAGCGTGGGCCGAATCTACCTTCGAGCGCGCGCTGGAACACCGATCGACTCGGCTCACGCTGCAGTCTGACGAGGTCTCCTTTAATGAGGACGCGTTAGTAAGGGTGTGGACCCGACCGGCAGACGAGGGCACGGCACTCAGTCGAGATGAACTCAGCCGAGGAGATACTACGGATACCGCTTTAACTGCCGATGGCACAACCCAGTCCCGCTTTGATCGCACGGCATACAGCGGCGAAGCGGTCTATGTGATCGTTCGTACGACCAACACCGAGGGCGAGCCGGTGCTTTATGAGAGCGTGGGGGACGACGATGCAGCGGTTTTCGTGCCCGTGACGGATGGCAATGTACAAATGCAACGGGTGCCAGACCAACATCGAACAGCCATGGCTGCATTCTTTCCAGAACAGGAAAGCGGTGGGGGCGGCATCTCCTGGATGTTCTACGGACTGGTAGGTGGACTGCTGTTTGTTATAGTGCTTATCCTTGGACGGGGACTCACGAAAAAGAAGGAGAAGAAAAACCGGCGTCGTCAGAAAAGTATGCGTGAGCGCGTTTTGAATGCTGTCGTTCCTTCAGCAGGAGACGGCTCGGAGTCTGCTGAGGAGGGGCCCGGGCAGGAGCTTGCAGAAGGCAAGGTAGATGCATCGGCGGCTTCGGAGAAATCAAACGAGACGGCTGAGCTACAGGAGGAAAACGCTGAGCTACAGGAGGAAAACGCTGAGCTACGGGAGGAAAACAAAGCTCAGGAAGAAAAAATCGCAACGCTAAAGAAGAAGCTGCGGAGCAAAAACCAGGAAATCCAGGAGCTTAAGAAGCAGAGCAACGGAGCGGCGCGCCCACAGTCGCAGCCTGAACCCCGGCGTCCGTCTACCGGTGAGAAGGTCGGGAAGGCATTCAAGAAGTGGTGCACCGAGGGCAGTCCGGCCATGGTCGACCGGTATCAGCTGTTTGGGCGCCAGATCGAGAGCGAGATCTCTTCCGCCTCATTCCGTCGCATCATGCGTGAGAATAACGCCGCCGGTCTGGTGTTCGACGACAACGCCCAAGACCCAGTGGAGTACTGGCTGGTTGAGGCAAAGGGCACCGCCTATCTTCTCCCGCAACCCACGCGCAACGGCTTTCGCGAACTGGGCGAATGCTTCGACGGCAGCAATCGGTCTCCGTCGCAAGTCCGCACCGTCGAGCCTGCGAAACTCAAAAAACGAAGCAGCGGCTTTATCCTGGAAGAAAAAGGCCGCATCGAGTAGACGCGTTTCTGTGGCGCGCATCTGCATGAACACATTGAGCACGTCGCCCCTCATCCCCCAGAACCGACCAATCTATGTTTGGCATTGACGGCTATCTCGTTCCCATCATTGGGTATCTAATCCTCTACGCGGTGTTTTACTTTGCGCCGCTGATCTACAGGGTTGCTACGGGCTCTGTAAAACAGGATACGAACGAGCTCAAGCGGCGTATTGATATTGAAGTGACCAAAGAGCGTCGACGCCATACCAGCGGTGGAACGAGCGCTGATGATGCAGACGCTGAGGCACCGGAGGACGCGCAAGACGCGGAGGAAGCAGACGCATCTACTGAATCCGACAACGAGGAGCCGGACACGCTGCGCTCGCGCACGCTGGAGAGCAGCTTTTCGAGTCCGATGGTGTCGCAGGCAGTACAGCAACTCAAGACGCGGTTTCCAGATGGGGACTACCGCACGTTTGATATTGAACAGCTGCCTGCATACGGAGGCTACATTGAGCGGCTATCGAGCGCACGGTCAATGGCGGGAATCTTCGTGCTGATGGGGCTGCTGGGTACACTCTGGAAGCTCAATGAGGTGGTCCAAGACATTGGGGAAGCCGCGGGAACTGATACGATGGAAGCAACGGCTTTTCTTGATCAGATGGGCCTCATCATGACCAATATTGGCGGGGCGTTCTTGAGTACGATTTGGGGGCTTGTGCTCATGGTCTCATTTCTGATTGTAACGGGGCTGCTGGACCGGTGGCGTCAGCGTCATATCGACTACCTGGACGAGACGATGCAGACGAACGTGGTGCCGGGTCTGGTGGAGCTCCAGCGTATCCGTGCGCCCAACCTGTCGATGGGCGATCTGATCGAAGAAACCAGCGGGCTGCTCACCGAACTCAACACATCGGTCGAAGGGTTGACAACCGGTATGAAAGATTCGCTCGCCGATCTGAGTGGCGAGATCAACACGATGATGCAGGACTTCGGGTCGTTTCAGCGTCAGTATGCGAAGCTGGATGAGATGGCGCTGAGCATCAAGAAGTTTGTGGATCAGGTGGAGGAGGTGGCCGACGCCATTAAAGGCGCGGGGCACACGCTGGCCAACCCGATCAGCGAGATGAACCGCGATCTGAATCACACCATCCGTGAGCACATGGCTATGGTGGGCGATGCGATTGACGCGAGCCAGGCCGACCGTGATGCGCTTGCGTCGTCGTTCAAGGATGTGGAGCGCAACCTGCAACGCACCACGGCCCAACTCCGCGACGTGGCCCGCGACAGCCTGGAGGATGCCGAGGCGCACCGTCAGCGCATCGAAGGACTGCTCGAAGGACAGCAAGAAGAGTTTCACGATACGATTCGGGCCCGGCAAGAAGAAGAGCATGAGCTTCTGCGAAGTCAGCAGAGCCAGCACACCGAGGAGTTGGAGCGCATTCGAGGGCTGGTGAGCGACCAGCAAGACCATATCTCCGAGACCATTCAGACGCATCAGCAACGTGAGCTTCAGTTTCTGGAGAAGCAGCAGGAGCGACATGCGCAAATCCTTGAGGAGGAAATGGACCGCATCGTGGCGATGAGCACGACGATGCAAGACCAACTACAGGCTGTTGCGGAAGCCCTTGAGTCTGCCAATAACGTGGAACTGTCGCGTCTCCTTGAGACGCTGGATCGCCAGCTAAGTCGCACCACCAGCACGCTCGATGAGAGCGCCACGACGCTGGCCGGAAGCGCAGAGGACCTCCGCAAGGCGGCCCGGCGCATGAAGCGTCACAAGGGCCCGGTAACGCTCTTCGATGCGACGCGGCGCAGTGTGTACAGAGCCCGCGACTACCTGCAGAAGAATGGCGGGTCGTGAGCGGGCTGTGCTGTCAAATAGCTGACGGGTTGCTGTTCATTCCCCGCAGCCTCGCCAGTGAGCAACTCTTCTCAACTCGCACGTGTCCCTGACATGCAGCGTTTATCTCTCCCATTGCGGCTTTGTGGCATCTGCACATGCGTGCTCCTGCTTGCATGTATGCTGGCCGCTCCGGCTGCTGTGCACGCGCAAGAGGCCGTGCCGCTTACACTGGAGTACCACCGAGGCTTGGAAAAGGAAGGCGCCTTGCCGGAAGGAACGGAGGTGCTGGTGTACGACGAAGCGGGCGGGTCCTCGGTTATGCTGAGCGGATGGGGCAGTCCTCAGGAAATGAGGGATGTGCTGGTGGAGCGGGCCGACGCGTCATTCAGCGAGACCTACGACCGACTGAACGCCAGTGGAGCGACACGATCGATCCGGGTGCCCATCGCTTCTCGCCATCGGGCGTACGTCTTGGCCCGCGTACCAGCAGGCGCTTCCGGTCCCCGATTCTACGAGACACAGATTGGACGCAACGATGTAACATCGCCGCCTGATCTGGAAATCATCGTCTCAGGCAATATGAAAATGAGCCCTATAAGCGAACAGGATACCGCTTGGGCTGCGGAAACTTTCGAGCGCGTACTGGACAACCAATCGATCCCGCTCACGCTGCAGTCCAGCGAGGCCTCCTTTAATGAGGACGCATTAGTACGGGTGTGGCCCCGACCGGCAGATGAGGGCACAGCGCTCAGTCGAGATGAACTCAGCCGAGACGATGCGACGGCGTCTGCTCTAACTGCTGATGAGACAATTGAGGACCGGTTCGATCGAACCGCGTACAGCGGCAACGCGGTCTACGTACTCGTTCGTACGACCAGCGCCGAGGGCGAGCCGGTGCTATATGAGAGCGTAGGAGACGACGGGGCGGCTGGCTTTGGGGCCGTGACGGATGGCACCATTTCAATGCAACCGGTGCCGGAAGAGCATCGAGCGACCATGGCTGCATTCTTTCCAGAACAAGAAAGCGGTGGAAGCGGCATCTCTTGGATGTTCTACGGACTGGTAGGTGGGCTGCTGCTTGTTGTAGTGTTTATCGTTGGGCGGGGACTCGCGAAAAAGAAGCAGAAGAAAAACCGGCGTCGTCAGAAAAGTATGCGTGAGCGGTTTTGGGTTGCAGCAGCGTCTTCAGCGGCAAGCGGGTCAAATCCTGCCGAAGAGACATCGGGGCAAGAGCTTGTAGAAGCAGGGACAGGTGAAAGAGAGAAGGGGGCGGCGGTATCAAGTCGAACCAGTGAGCCGGGGGGACGCCCCAAACGACTGAGTCGCCAGATGACGGCGTGCTGGGCTCCGAAAAGTCTGAGGCAAAGATCAACGCTCAGCAGAAAGAAATTAATGTGCTGCGTGCAAAGGTCAATACCAAAGACGAAACGATCGCATCGCTCAAAAAGAAGCTACAACGCAAAGACCAGGAGTTGGAGCGCAAGTCCCAGAAGCTGTATGACAAAATCCAAACCATTCAGAACCTGAAAGAAAAGCGCAAACCAGAAGAAGAAACAGAATCAGCGCTGAAGCAGCAGGTTGAGGAGTTGAACGCGGAGAACGAGGAATTGAGCGAAGAAGTGGACCGGTTGTCGGCTACAGTCGCCGAAAAGAACGAGGCGCTCCAATCCGCCCAATCAGAAGAGCCTCCAGCGCGCGATGATGAGGAGACGGCCAAGTACATCGAGGAGCTTGAAGATGAAAACGAGTGGCTGGAGCAGACCGTGGAAGCCCTGCGTCGGCGGCTGTCCGACGCACCTGTTGAGGACGAAGGACGCGAGTCGATAGGGGCGCTGTATGTGGCGGAACTGCGCACCAAAAACGAGCAACTGGAAGCGACTGTCGGCGACCTGGAGTCCAAGCTAACTGAAACGACGAACGCCCTTGAAGCTGCCCAGGCAGAGGCTAAGGCAACCGACGCTGCATCATCCAACCACGATGCCACCAACGAACAGGTCGCCGAGTTGGAGGAGGCCCGCGACCACCTGGAGCGTCGATTGCGCAAAGACAGGCAGACGCTCAAGAACGCACAGGAGACAGTCGAGCAACTACGAAGCGAGAAGCAGGATCTCGAAGCGAAAGCCCAGCAGCTCCGTCAGGCCGAAGCAGAAAACGAAGAGCTCAAAGGACAAATTGAGAACCTCCGTGCCAAGATCGAGGACTTGGAAGCCGATCGCGCTGCCGCCTCTGCTGATGCGGAGCCGAGCGAACCGGATGATGCGAATGCCGATGCAGCGTATGCCGAGATCCAGCAGAAACTCGGTGACGCGTTCCAGTCGTGGTGCCAGCAGGGGCGCGTGATGGTGGGGCGCTACTACATGTTCGAGCGAGCGGTGCAGGACACGTATCCTGATGCGACCGTCTCGCCCATCTACTACACGCCCGAGGCCGCCATTCCATTTCAGTTTGAGGATCGCCGGGCGGTGGCCACGTTTTGGCTGGTAGAGATTCGAGGCACATCGTTTCTGCTTCCGGTACCGCGCCGCGACGGGACGTTTGAGGCGCTTGAGCCAGCCGTTCCCGCAAGCAGCGATGCAACCCCGGCAGAATTGGCGCACGCCATACCGGCCTGCGTGGTAGCTTCGGACAGCGGATACGAGATTGACGAAGCCGGTCAGCTTAACTTTGAGACGTCCTCATTATCATGAACATAGCTGACGCAGTGTGCAAGTTTTTCGATAGTCCTTTCGGGTTGGGCATCCCCCTTTGTCGCTGCGCGACATTTCCCCCTTCGCGAAGGGGGAAAGGCCCGAACAGCGTGAGGAAATGGGGGATGTCAGGACCGCGCATTCTGCCACAAGGCGGCGATCAACAAAGGAGGAAGGAAACCTGCACATGCCGTTAGCTGTGCGCATCTCTACCTGACTGCACTTCGTTATGCCCGAATCCAACTTCGACTTCTTAGCCGATACCGACCCGGGTCTGCATGACATAGCCACGTCGGCGGAAGACCTTTTGCACACCGATCCGGTGGCGTGCCTGGGGCGGCTTCGCGGGTTTGCAGAGCAGTGCACCAAGACATACGTTCGCGAGCAGTCTGTGCCTACGCATTGGGCAGAGCTAACACAGTTTGATCGATTGGAGCGGCTGGAAGCGACCAACGAGCTGTCGCGCACCATCTTGAATCCGCTGCACAAGATACGCCGCACCGGAAATGCTGCTGTACACGATAACGAGGGCACGCTGCGTGATGCCAAGCGTCAGTTGCGCCATGCGCATGCGGTGGCGGTGTGGGTGCATGTCAACGTGTACAACCGCTCGCGGCCCCGTGCACCATTTCGAATGCCCGAACCAGAGCCGTCTTCGCCTCCCACCTCTTCTGAGGTAGCGTCTCCGGCGACGCCCAGCTCGGAGTCGTCCGTGAAGCAAGCATCCAATTCGGAGCCGGATGAACCGCTGAATCAGCAGGAATCGCTCCCAAATCAACAATCGTACTTTCCCGACCCAGAGCCACAAGGTCCAGGACTCGGAACGCGAGCTTGGGGCAGGATGAAGCAGGCTGGGGGATCCGTGAAAAGTGCAGCAGCACAAACGGTAGGTGGAATCCAACATGGCATACAGTATGCTGGGTGCGCTGCAAACCAGGCCGTGGTGCGCACCGGACAGGGCATTCGGGATGCGTTTGCCTGGATATACAACATCATCTATGCGTTCTTCGCAGCCGTATGGCGCGGGATCCGTGCGGTTGGGCGCTTCATCAAGCGCGTCGTGAAATGGACCGTATTTGCAGTAGCGGTGGGGGCATTCGTTATCTACTTTCCGGCTGTATATACGACGGCGACCGGATGGCTCCCTGAAACAACACAGCAAGAGATTCCTGCCGTAGAGGTCGTGACGGAGACGCACGCCGAGTGGATTCCGCCCGAGACGCAGGCACAAGTGGGCACGTATGCCCAGACCGGCGCAGAAGCTGTACAGTCTGGCGTGTATTCTATGTGGACAGCAGCCGTTGTGCAGGGGCAGCGACTGTGGGAGCACAGACCAGGACAGGCGGAAGCTCCTGATTCCGAGTAGGTAATTCGGTGCCGGTTTGACCCTCCATGACGCACTGAACTCTTCTGGTAGCTGGCGACAGGAGTCGGCGCTTCATGAGTCAGGCACTTGCCCTCCACCATGCGTCATCCTGACGTCCGACAGCGGTTGGTCGGAAGGATTTCAGCGGCACCCTTACGCGCTCGGCACGGCTGTCCGTTCGGGCGTGTCCTCGGGCCGTGTGGCATAATCGGCAGCAAGGAGATTTTTCGACTTCGCTCGGCTCAAAATGACACCTTGGTAGGGGGTAACTTGAATTATCCCGTCTCCGCAATCACCGGTAGGAAGTCGTCGGCGTAGCGCTTGAGCTTGACATCACCCACGCCGTGCAGGCGCGCAAAGTCGGCGCGGGTGGCGGGCCGCTCGCGCACCATGGCGATGAGGGTGCGATCCGGGAAGACGACGTAGGGCGGCACGCCTTGTGCCTTGGCAAGCTCGGTGCGTGTGCGGCGTAGCGCCTCGAAGAGCGACCGGGCCTCCGGCGTGTCGGGCAGATCGGGGGCTGCAGACGATGCGCTGCCTGATGACGAGCCTTCAGATCCGGTACGCTTGGTGTCTTTCCGCAGCTCAACGGTGGCCTCCCCCTGAAGCACGGGCTTGCACGCTGAGGTGAGCTTCAGCGCGCCGTATCCGCTCACGTCGACCTCCAGAAAGCGTGCGGCTACGAGCTGGCGGATGACCGACTTCCAGCCTTGCTTGTTGAGTTCGTCGCCGATGTCGTAGGTGGAGAGCTCGGTGTGGCCGTGGCGGCGTATCTTTTCGGTGTTGCGGCCCAGGAGGACATCGGTAACGTGCCCGGCGCCGAAGCGTTGTCCGGTGCGCGCGATGCACGAGAGCACCTTCTGAGCAGCGACTGTGCCGTCCCACGTGTCGACCGGATGCAGGCAGGTGTCGCAGTTGCCGCAGGGCTCAGGCGCCTCTTCGCCAAAGTAGCGCAAGAGCACCTGGCGGCGGCAGTCGGTAGTTTCGCAGTAGCCAAAGAGCGCATTCAGCTTGTGGCGCTGCGCCCAGGTATGGGCATCGTTGGCATCGCTGCGGTCTAAGAACTGGTGGAGGCGCACGATATCGCCGTAGCGGTAGGTCATCCAGGCATCGGCCGGACGCCCGTCGCGGCCTGCGCGGCCCGTTTCCTGATAGTAGGCTTCGAGCGTAGACGGCGGGTCGAGATGCGCCACAAATCGCACGTCGGGCTTGTCGATGCCCATGCCAAAGGCGACCGTAGCCACCACGACGAGGCCGTCGTCTTGCAGAAAGCGTTGCTGATGGTCGCTGCGCATTGCATCCGACAGCCCTGCATGGTAGGGCACCGCGCGGATGCCGTGCTCGCCCAGCCACTCGGCGGTTCCTTCTACCTTCTTGCGCGTGCGGCAGTACACAATGCCCGCCTCGCCGGCGTGTCGCGTTTCGATGAACTGCTTGAGCTGGCGTTTGGGCCGCGATTTGCGCGTAACGGTGTACTGGATGTTGGGCCGGTCGAACCCGGTTACAAACAGCGCGTCATCGTCTAAGTGCAGGCGCTCCAGGAGGTCGGCCTGAGTGTCGGTGTCGGCAGTGGCGGTGGCGCCGATGAGCGGGACATCGGGAAAGCGTGTGCGTAGGTCGGTCAGGGTCAGGTAGTCGGGGCGGAAGTCGTGCCCCCACTGCGACATGCAGTGCACCTCGTCGATCGCAAAGAGCGCGATGGGGGCGTGGTCGAGCAGGTGCGCGAACGAATCGGTCGTAACGCGCTCGGGCGCCACGTAAAGCAGGTCGAGCGTGTTTTGGCGGAGGCGCTGGCACAGGGCCTGGCGTTCGGCGTGGGGCTGCCCGGCGTGCAGGCAGGCTGCGCGCACGCCCACCTGCTGCAGGGCGGCTACCTGGTCTTGCATCAGCGCCACCAGCGGCGAGATGACGATGCCCACGCCCTCGCGAATGAGCGCCGGAATCTGGTAGCAGAGCGATTTACCACCGCCGGTAGGCATCACCACCAGGGTCGAATCGCCACGCACCGTGCGTTCGATAATGGGCTGTTGGGCGAGGCGAAACGTATCGTATCCGAATACAGAACGTAACACCTGGCGCGGAGCAGCACCAGTCCACGAAGAAACAGCCACGGGCGTAAAGCAGGGAAGCAAACAGAAAAACAGACACAGCGTCTCGAACGAGTCCTGCCCCGGGCGGGGTTTCGTGGTCAGGGAGACCGGAGTCCCCATTTGGCCGCCGCCGAAGCCCTTTCGCGCTTGTTCTTCTGAACCCATCGCTTGCAAAAGCGCGGCACAAAACCACAACGAGAGCCGCTCTTCGTGGTATTGGGCACGGCACGGGGCAACACATCTACGCATTCGATCCCATTGCCACCGCGCCGTGCGAAGAGGGCACGAAGGTCTGCATGCTTTGTTATCTTCTTTGTACAGCCGTTGCATGTTACGAGGCTGGCACCTTCTTTGAGCGTACCTTATACCTGGGCCCACGCATCTGCGCAGGGCTGCTTGCCGTACCTACCCATTCGATTGACGAACGCCCATGCCCATCAAACTTCAAATTGAACGCGAAGGCGATGAAGGCAAAGACCCGGCCGATTATCTGTTTGAGCAAGAGCGGATTCGACTGGGGCGGGCCAGCGAGAATGATCTGACGCTGCCCGACCAGGAGATCAGCCAGCATCATGCAGAGGTGGTGCATGAGAAGGGCGAGTACAAACTGCGCGACCTGGGGAGCAAAAACCACACGTTTGTGCATGGGCGCAAGCTGGAAGAAGACGAAACCCACACGCTGAAGAGCGGCGATGTGTTTACCATGGGTGGCTTCCGCATCGAGTTTGTGCCGCTGTTCATGCCGTCGTCGGAGCAGACGGTGTTGGCTGATGACGATACCCCGTCGAATCCGTTCGAGCGCCACGCCCGCGACCTGAAGCAGGCGCTGAAGGGCATGGCAGAAACCTACACCTATGCTCCAGCCGACATGCGCGACGCCGAGCTTGAGCGCATGATCGATGAAGTGCTGAGTGAGCGCTCGCGAGGAACCGAGCTGGGCGAGCACGACGTGGTGCGCGCGTTTGCGCAGCAGGTGCACACTGCGTCGAGCAGCAGCTCTTCAGCAGGCAGCGGTGTTGCTGAGGGTGCGACCGCGGCCCATGAAGATGCTACAGCCGAGGATACAGCTGAGGACACAGCCGAGGCGTCAACCCCGGCGGCGTCTGAGACCGCGGCCTCCGATGCGCTGCCTGCCCACGTTGACGAAGTGCTTGGTGTGCTTGTGGAAGCGGTGGCGCGCATGACGAGCATTCCCCGTAAGTTTTGGCGCGAGTTCAGTGGCAACACGGTCGTGCATCCGCCTAAGCAGTCGTTTCTGCGCACGGCCAACCTCGACAACCTCCGCGCGCATCTGCTCGACGACAGCATTTCAGCCTCCGAGCGGAACGAGCGGCTGTCGCATCTCAAAGAAGCGGTCGATACGCTGGTGTGGCACGAAGTCTCGCTGCTCAATGGATACAAAGCAGCAGTCGATCATGGAAGCCAGGAGCTCATCCAGAAGCTCAGCCCCGAGTCGCTCACTGATGCATCGGGCGAGGGCGGGTTCTTTGGCATGTTCAGCGGGGGCGGACAAGTCAGCCAGGGGGCTGTTCGCGATCTGTACAACCGGTGGAAGCAGCTACGCGAGGAGGCGCCGGGCGCACTCGAAAAAGAGCTGTACCGCCCGGCCTTCACCGAAGCCTATCTCGAACGCATGGCCGATTCGTGGGGCGTTGACAAAGACGAGATTTCTACCCGGCGTTCGGCCGCATAATGCATCCATTGTGTCTTCTGTATTCCTTTGGATGAGCAGCGCCCCCCTTTATGAAAGACGACGCCATTGGACAAGTTGTTGACGGCTACCGCATTGAGAGCGTGCTGGGGCGTGGCGGTATGGGTGTGGTGTACAAAGCCGAAGACGTGGCGCTTTCGCGCCCGGTAGCCATCAAGCGTGTCAACCCGTCGCAGGCCAACCGCGACATGTTTCTGCACCGCTTTCGGGCCGAAGCACGTGCGCTGGCCCGCATCGACAGTCCGCACATTGTGAGCGTGTATGCCCTGCGCGACACCGACCTGGGGCTGCTCATTGTGATGGAGTATGTAAACGGCGGTACGCTCGAAGACCGGTTGGAAAGCGGTCCTATGCCGCTTGAGGAGGCGCTTCCGCTTTTTAAGCAGATGCTGCAGGCATTTGGCGATGCCCACAAAGCAGGCGTGATTCACCGCGACATCAAGCCGCAGAACATCATGCTGACACAAGACAGCATGGTAAAAGTGACGGACTTTGGCATCGCCAAAATGAGGACGCAGGACACGGGCAAGACCATGACCCAGGGGGGGCAGGGCGGCACGCTCAAGTACATGTCGCCCGAGCAGATTTCGGACATTGAGGCCGTCGATGATACCAGCGACATCTATGCGCTGGGCATGGTGGCCTATCAGATGCTGGTGGGCACGCTCCCGTTCAACGACACCGAAACAGACTTCGACATCATGCGCAAGGTGGTGGAGGGCAAGCTGCCATCGCCTGCCGAGTACCGCGCCGATCTGCCTGCGCCGCTGGTGGAACTCATCACAACGGCGACCGCCCAGAAGCAGGGCGACCGCTACCAGAGCACCGATGCCATGATGGCGGTGGTTGAGGCGTTTGAGCAAGAGGCTGAGGTGGATACCGCAGGGGCCCCGCAGCCGCAAGCGCCCACCGGCACGTCTGAGCCGCCTTCGATTGACGTGGACGATCTGTCGGAGACGCCTCCCGATGGGGAAACGGTGCTGGCTGATTCGTCTTCAGATGCAGAGACAACGGCAACGGCCACTGCCGTTGGTAGCGAAACTGTTGGGGGCGAAACGGTGCTTGCATCGCCCGACCACGAGGCGGCGACGGGGCCCGATTCCGACACTGCTGATGGAAGCGTGCGCCCGAGGTGGCTCTGGGGCGCAGCGGCGGTCGCCCTCCTTGCTCTGGTTGGAGGCGTGTGGGCGCTGGGGGGAAGCGGAGGCGACGCAGCCTCCCTTACCATTCGCACCGAGCCCGAAGCTGCCACCGTCTACATTGAAGACGACTCGGTCGGCGTGACGCCACTGCGCGACTACACGCGCGCCGCCGGGCCCGTACAGGTGCGCCTTGTTAAGTCGGGCTACGTTCCGGTTGATACTACGCTGCAGCTTGCAGCATCAACCCCGCATACCCTGAGCGACGTATCGCTGACCCGCGCTCGTACGCGCCTTGCAGTAGAGACAGACCCGTCCGACGCCCGCGTATTTGTTGATGATGCTGCAGTGGGCACGACTCCGCTCGACAGCGCTATTCAGGTGCCGACAGGCGAGCATGTGCTCCGCATCGAAAAGGACGGCTATGCACCGGTTGATACGACGCTAACGCTTGAAGATCGTGATGAGCCTGTGCAGATGTCTATTGCACTGGCCGCTGCATCTGGCGATACGTTGCCCCCTGGCACCACGCCACGCAGCAACACACCGCCTCGGGATGCGTCGCCCCAAGCCCCCTCGCCTGCTACGCCTGGGACGGCTACGCTGGCGGTGCAGGCGCAGCCTGCCGGCCAAATCGAGGTCGGTGGAGAGGCGGCGTCGGGGCAAGGTACGTTTGAGGTGGCAGCCGGGCAACAGCAGGTGATGTGCACGCACCCGGACTACGGAAGCGTGCGCACAACCGTTGTTGTTCGCGCGGGAGAGCGCGAGCAGTTGCAATGCTACTTTGAGCGTCCGGTGCGCGTAAATAGCGAGCCGTGGGGGAGCGTATGGATCAATAGCGAGCGCACCAACCGCACCACGCCGACCGAAGAGCCGCTCTACTTGGGGCCGGGCACACACGAAGTACAAGTGCGCATTGATCGGCAAGATCGCATTCTAAGTGGCGGAGCGGTGCGTATTACTCGCAACGGCACCGACGAGCGCGAGCGCTTTACGGGATACACCTATACGCTGACCATCGAGCCTTCGTTTGAGCCAGTAGAGTATGCCATCACGTTTACCGACTGATTGGGGGGCGGTAGATCGGGGCGTTCGTGGCTATATATAGCCCTGAACGAGGCCACAAGGTGGCCGCATTTGCGCGTCAATTGCGCTAAAGGAAAATGCATTGCATCCCTTTATCCTACACATAAGCTGGGTTTAATGTGTAGTTGTCGTTGTAATTGAGGTAGACGTTTCGTTACTTTTTGCTGTCGCATCTGCAAAGTGGCGGCAGTACGTATTTGCAACCTGTTTCTGAAGGTGAGAGGTATACGCCATGCAACACGCATCAAACGCATGTTTACAGGTCCAGGGGGCGGGCCAAAGACGCACGCTGGCAAGTCCATGGACCGGCACTGCGCTGGCCCTCGTTATGCTGGTCGTTGCTGCCATACCCGCAACTGCCCAAGATGCCACGCTTGCGGAGGCGAAAGATGAATACATCTTTGCCGAGTACGACCGCGCGATCGAACTCTTTTCCGAGATTGCGCACTCCGCCGAGTACGACGCCGACACACGCATTGAGGCATTCCGGTACCTGGGGCGCTCCTACATTGCCAAAGATGAGGAGCAGGCGGCTCGCGAGGCAATGACAGAGCTCATCGACCTGGAGCCGCCCATCGTAGAACTGGATGCCGATGCTGAGCCGCCGCCGCTCATTGAACTCTACTACGAAGCTCGTCAGGAAGCACAGGGCAGCTATCAGGTTGAGCAGCGCGACCCGGGGCTGCAAACGCTGGCGGTGATGGACTTCACCAACAACTCGGTCGACCAGCGTGAGCGCTTCGACGGACTCAGCAAGGGGCTGCCCTCCATGATGATCAACTACATCAACAACGGGGTTGACCTGAAGGTAATTGAGCGTGAGCGCATTCAGTGGCTCCTCGACGAGCTGGAGCTGCAGCGCCAAGACGACGTGGTCGACCAGTCCACAGCGGTGCGCACGGGCGAACTGCTCGGCGCCAACGCGGTGGTGTTTGGGAGCTACATCGTGCTGAACGATCAGATGCGCATCAGCGCCCGCGTGGTGAATGTGGAAACCGGGGAAGTGCTGCTGGGCGAAGAGGTGACCGGAGAGGCGGAGAACTTCTTTGCGCTCATCGAAGAGCTAAGCCAGGACATCACGCGTGCGGTAAATGTGGAGGCCGAAGAAACGCAGCTGGGCAGCGAAGAAACCAACTCGCTCGATGCCATGATGGCTTACTCCGACGGGCTCGAATACATGGAGCAGGGCGACTACCGTGCCGCATTTGGGAAGTTTATGGAGGCGGTTGACCATGATGCTTCGTTTGTCCGTGCTGAGCAGAAAGCCGAAAGCCTGCGTCCGATGCTGGCTATGAGTGGTGACCTTGAAGGCAACGCCTCGTCCCGTTCCACAAACTAAGCCCGAGGTGGCCTATGCGAAGACCGGTACACGCAGTGGCATCGCAACTTCTTGGCGCCGTGCTCGCCGCTACACTGATGCTGGTTGTAGGAGGATGTGCAGCCTCGGGACCGTCGTTCAGCGAAGACCCGTCCGACTACGAAGAGGAGGTCGAGACGCTACAGGCGCGCTTAGAGGCGGACCCGGCTGACGGTGCGGCTCTGCGCGATCTCGGCCAGATCTATCTGCAAACCCGACGCCCGAATCGGGCCTACGACACACTGAAGCGCGCGTACTCACATCTCCCAAACGACCCAAAAACGCTGTTCTACCTGGGTATGGCTACGGAGAGCGTGGGCCGTACGAATGCCGCGCTGGAGCTGTTTTCGCAGTACGACGCGGTCCCCGAAGACACACGCTATCGCGACCTGATGGAGGGGCGGTACGAGTGGCTCGTACGCGAGCAAGCCCGTACCGATATTCGTGAGATGATTGCTCGCGAAACCGAACTGGCCGGAGACGACCTGTCGCGAGGCGTTCTGGCAGTGCTGCCTCTCAACTACCGGGGCGCCGAGGCCCAATATGAACCGCTTGGGCGCGGTCTGGCCGAGATGCTCATCACCGACCTGGCCAACGTGAGCGATCTGCGCGTGGTGGAGCGCGTGCGCCTGCAAGCCATCCTGAATGAGCTTGAGTTTGGCCAAACCGACTATGTGGATCCGGCCTCTGCGCCACGCGTGGGGCGGCTCCTGGGGGCCGGGCGCCTGGCGGGCGGATCCTATCGCGTTACGCAGGCTGAAGACATTCGCATGGACATGACGGTGGTCGAACTCAACTCTGAGACAGCGCCCCGTGTGCCCACACAGGCAGGGGCGCTCGCCGATCTGTTTGCGCTCCAAAAAGAACTGGCCCTGGCCCTGCTCGATGCCCTCGACGTGTCGCTGACCCGCGAGGAGCGCGCGGCCATTGCACCGGTGCCCACCGAAAGCCTCGATGCCTTTCTGGCTTTCAGCAAAGGCCTGTTGGATGAAGACGGGGGCCGCTTCGAAGCCGCTGCTGAACACTACCGCACTGCGGTGGCTATCGACCCAGGGTTCAGCGCCTCGGCCCGGCGGGCTGCCCGGGCCGAGCGCTTGCATGCCGCCGGAGGTGCGCCGCAAAATGCGCTTTCGACGGCTCTATCCCCCGCCGCAGCAGCCACATCGGCGCTGTTGCAGCAGCGTCTGAATAACATGGGACGCGGCTACTTTGGCATCAATGACTTGATTGATGGGGGCCGCCGCACCCCGGTTGAAGACGTAGGCGGCATCCCAGATACGGAGCTTCCGCCTCCACCTGCGCCGCCTACGCGTTCGCCGCAATAACCCATCCTGCCGCTCGTGCTCTAAATTGCTCTCTGGGCTGTGCTTATGTCCTTGCTTCTCTCCGCTCCACACCGATGGGCTCGCTGCCGCGCTGCTGCAGGCGTGCAGCACGGGTGGGTGCGCATGTTATGCATTGCGCTGGGAGTAGGCCTGATGCTGGGGGCAACTCTGGGGACGACGCCCGCCTATGCTCAGGAAGAAGACGGCGACCCCATCTTCGTTCGGGCCGACGCCACAACCGGTCCGGGCAATCCAGACATCGGCACCTCGTGGGAAACAGCGTACGCCTCTCTGCGCAATGCGCTTGATGCCGCTGAGGCGAACGCACAGATCTGGGTCGCAGAGGGCACCTACACGCCAACCACCGTTCCGGCGCAGCGTAACCAAGCGTTTTTTATTGCGGCGCAGGGCGTGTCGATCTATGGCGGATTCACGGGGACCGAATCAACACTCGATGAGCGTCCTACGCCCGTAGACCCTACGGCTACGGTGCTCAGCGGCGACATTGATGGCAACGGTACGCTCGCAGGCAATAGCTATCACGTTGCGGTCATTGCAGCACAGAGCACACTGCTGAACGAAGACCCACCCACGCGCATCAATGACCTCACCATTCGGGGCGGGAACGCCGATTCGGGTGGGCAGAGCAACGGCGTATCCAACAGCCGGGGGGGCGGACTTGCATGCGAAGGAACGTGCTATGCCGCATTAAACAACGTTGTCATCGAAAACAACCGGGCCACCGACGAGGGGGGCGGGCTGTTCATGGATGCAGGCGAAGCTCCCATCGCGCTGCAGATGCGGTCTGTTACCGTCCGTGGCAACGAGGCGGGCAGCAATGGCGGCGGCGTGTTTGTGCGAGCCGCTGCAGGCCAGAACGTCCAGTTGGCGTGGGGCAATATGGCAGTCACGGGCAACCAGGCTACAGGAAACGGTGGCGGCATCTACCTAAACGTGCCTGCAGGTGGACTCGGAGCAGCGCAGTGGGCAAACATGTCGATCCACGGAAACCGAACTGGAGGGCAAGGCGGCGGCATCTACTACGACATGGACGGGGAGATTACGTTCGACCTGGCCAACAGCATTGCAGCAGGCAACATCTCATCCGACCCCGGCGCAGCAGCAGAGATCTTTCGTCCTGACGGTAGTCTTGGCGCACGCCTCTCGCATACGCTCGTTGAGGACGTCTTTAGCGGCTCAGAATTCGATTCAGTGGTGGGCATCAACAATACGGCAAATATCGGCAGTGCCCCGCTCTTCAACACACCGGTAGATGCCAGCACGGCGCCTACAACAGCAGGCAGCGTACGCCTCAACTGGGCCTCGCCCGCCATTGACCGAGGCCGCACGTCCCAGATCCCTAACGAGATTGTCGGGGGCGATCCGTTGTACACGACCGATCTTGCCGGGGCGCCCCGCACGCAAGGTCCAGAGACCGATATGGGAGCCTACGAAGGCGGACAGTTTCCCAGCGGAGCCGAACGTCCCACCAACGATCGGCTCTTGGTTGACGCATCTGCCGAAAATGACCGGGGCGGCGAAACCTGGTCAAATTCCTACCGCACGCTGCAAGCCGCGCTGCAAGCTGTGGGAAATGTGCGCAACGCCGGAGCCCTGGGGGCAGAACTCCCCGTATCCATTTGGGTGGCCGAAGGTACCTATACCCCCGATGAGGGTCCGGGGCTGGAGTTCATCCCCCCGTCGGCGCTTTCGTTTATCATTCCTTCGGGAACGCGGCTGTTAGGTGGGTTTAGCGGAGGCGAAACCAGCGCCTCCCAGCGCAATCCGGATCCAGCTACGAACAACACGATGCTCAGTGGGGCCCTGGGGGGCGAAACCAACAGCGGCACGGTGGTGCAGATGTTTCCGCCAGCGCCGGGCGCAGCCACCGCTTCGGTGCAGGGTATCACCATTGCCGAGGGGCGGCTCACAGGCGCCGGCCCCATACCAGGGGCCGAAGACGCAGGCCGCACGCCCATGCCGTATGTGGAGGAGACACCCATTCCACAGAGCCGGGCCGCAGGGCTCTACATTCAGGGGGGCGCGCCCCGTATCGAGGGCGTGCACCTACGCAACAACACCGTTGCGAGCACGCTTGATGCCGCTGCCGGGCTGTACTGCCAGGACTGTAGCGCTACGTTCGAATCAGTGCAGCTGGAGAACAACAGTGCCCCAAGCAGTGGCGGGCTGGCGGTGGTTGCAGAGGGACAAGACACCACGCCTACGTTTGCAAACGTGACGGTAGTTGGCAACAGCGCAGATGAGTTTGGCGGGGGCGCTACGTTTCAAGCTCGCAACGGCTTTCGGCTCGATGCCACACTGGGCAATATCACACTTGCGGATAACACGGCAGGCGGCACGGGCGCCGGACTCGTAGCGGTTGCCGGTGGCGCCACCACACGCATGCAGCTTCGTCTGGCCAATGTGGTAGCAACAGGAAATGGCCTCACGCAAGAGGGAACCCTGGAGCTGCCGCTGGAAGCCGAAGGCGCTGCTTTTGTTGCAGACAACGGCGGCCGTCTTACCATCGACATGGTGCAGAGCACATGGCGCGCCCAAGATGCCGCTGCACCGCTCATCGGAATCACAGCGGAAAGCCCTTCGTCTCTTACCATAGCCAACAGCATTCTGGCGGGTAGCAGCACACCGGTACAGACCTCCACGCCCGACGCCGAAGCTGCCCTCACCATCAACAACAGCCTGGTAGAGGGCGGGTGGAGCGGGCCCGGTACAGGCATTCTTGATGCCGACCCACAGCTCACCGAGGCACATCGCCCACAAGGGAATGCGCCCGTTATTGATGCAGGCGACGACAGTGCGCTTCCCGCCGACCCCCTCGACCTCGACGGCGATGACGATGTCACCGAACTGCTTCCTGTTGATCGCACCGGTACGACTGCGCGGCAACTGGCCAGCACCGTTGACATGGGTGCGTTTGAAGGGGGAGCCACACCGCGGGCGCTCACTGAATCCGCCACGGCCACCGGCCCCGACAGCACCGTGCTCAACGCCACCGCGAATCCGTACAGCACCGACCCAATTGACTACACGTTCGCGGTGCGCGAGCAAGGCGCCAGCACCACACTACTCACTACGTCCGCCAATGAGAGCCCACTCACAGGCACCAGCAATACCGCCATTTCTGCAGCGGTGGATGGGCTGGATCCCGAAACCGCTTACGAGTACCGCATTGAGGCCAGCAGCGGTAGCGAATCTGTGCTCGGCGCATGGGTGAACTTTACGACCGAAGAGGCGCCGCCCCCCGATGCGAACGACGAGACCGTTGAGACGACCGCAAACACCGCCATCACGACTGACCTACTCAGCCTGGTGGATGGGCTGGGGGTGGGCATCGACACTGGGTCGTTTACGGTCGCGGAAGAACCCTCGAATGGAACTGTGGAGGTCGTGGAGAGCGAGGCCACCTACACGCCCAACGACGGATTCGTGGGTACCGACAGCTTTACCTATACCGTGGCGAATGTGCTGGGTATCGTTTCGGTGGAAGCCCAGGTAACGATCAACGTAACCGCGGATGCCCCCACGGCCGCTGATGACAGCTACAGCGTGCTGGCCGGAGAAACACGAACGGTTGCAGCACCCGGACTGCTCGGCAACGACGAGCGTGGGGTGCCCGAGGCGGTGCTCGTGAACTGGCGTACAAATTCGAGCGATCAGCCTTTCAACGATCCCGTACCGCTTGCCGGAGGCACGCTCACGGTTTCGGACAACGGGTCTCTTGTCATAGACGGACCCACAGAGCCCGGTACGTACACGGCCACATACACCATAGAAAACGCTGCCGATGCCAGCACCGCCACCGTCACAATTACCGTAGATGGCGAAGCGCCGGTAGCGGCAAATGACGACTACACGACCAGTATCGACGAAACGCTGAGTGTAGATGTGCCGGGCGTGCTGGGCAACGACAACCTGGGGAGCCCCGAAGCAGCGCTCACGGAACTGACAGTGAACGGCACGGCGGTCACCCCCGGTGAGAGCGCCCCGCTCGTAGGCGGCACACTGACGGTGGATGCCGATGGGAGTCTCACACTCGACAGTCCCACGCAGGTCGGCGATGCGACGTTCGAGTACACCGTCGAGAACGCTGCAGGAGCGAGCACCGCAACCGCGACGATCACAGTCAGCGGGACGGCACCGGTGGCCTCGAACGACAGCTACGAGATGCAGATCGGCGATACATTTACAGCAGATGCGCCCGGTGTGCTCGGCAACGACAACTTGGGCAGCCCGGAGGCAGCGCTTACAGAACTAACGGTGAACGGCACGGCAGTCGCGCCAGGAGAAAGCGCTCCGCTCGCAGGCGGCACACTGACGGTAGACGCCGATGGGAGCCTCACGCTTGACAGCCCGACGCAGGTCGGAGATGCGACGTTCGACTACACCATCGAGAACGCTGCAGGAGCGAGCACAGCGACCGCGACAATCACAGTCAGCGGCACCGCACCGGTGGCCTCGAACGACAGCTACGAGATGCAGGTCGGCGATACATTTACAGCCGAAGCGCCGGGCGTGCTGGGCAACGACAACCTGGGGAGCCCGGAGGCAGCGCTTACAGAACTAACGGTGAACGGCACCGCGATCGCGCCCGGTGAGAGCGCCGGTTTTGCAGGTGGCACACTGACGGTAGACGCCGATGGGAGCCTCACGCTTGACAGCCCGACGCAGGTCGGAGATGCGACGTTCGACTACACCATCGAGAACGCTGCAGGAGCGAGCACAGCGACAGCGACGATTACAGTCAGCGGCACCGCACCGGTGGCCTCGAATGACAGTTACGAGCTGCAAGTCGGCGATGCATTTACAGCAGATGCGCCGGGCGTGCTTGGCAACGACAACCTGGGGAGCCCCGAAGCAGCGCTTACGGCGCTCACAGTGAACGGCACGGCGGTCGCGCCCGGTGAGAGCGCTCCGTTTGCAGGTGGTACGCTGACGGTGGGTGCCGATGGGAGTCTCACACTCGACAGTCCCACGCAAGTCGGAGATGCGACGTTCGATTACACGATTGCGAATGCAGAAGGCCAAAGCACAGCAACCGCGACGATCACAGTCAGCGGCACCGCGCCAGTGGCCTCGAATGACAGCTACGAGGTGCAGATCGGCGATACATTTACAGCCGAAGCGCCCGGTGTGCTCGGCAACGACAACCTGGGTAGCCCGGAGGCAGCGCTCACGGAACTGACAGTGAACGGCACGGCGGTCGCGCCCGGTGAGAGCGCCCCGCTTGCAGGTGGTACGCTGACGGTGGTTGCCGATGGGGGCGTAGCGCTGGAGAATCCTACTGAAGTTGTCGAAGCATCAGTTACATACCGCATTGCGAACCCTGTTGGGGAAAGTGAAGCCGTCATTACCTTTGCCGTTGATGCTCCGCCTCCGCCCGAGCCCGTGGAAGTTCGCTTGCCACCAACTATTGTAGGAAATACGAGTGCGTCTCAAGCCCTTACATTTACTAACGAAACCAGCATTCCCTGGTCGGATGTGCAGGCCACGATTGCGTCATCTGACTTCAACGTGACGGGCATACAGCCCGATGACGAGATTGCGCCTGGCGAGAGCGGAACCGTAACGGTCGTCGTTGCGCCGGAAGATATTGGCGTGCGTATCGGGCAGCTTGATATCACCACCGAAGGACGCCCGGTTGCATCCTTTGCGCTCTCGTTCAAGGCGATCGATGTGGAAGTGGAGCCCGCAGTACCCACGCTCAACACAGATGCTAATATCGATGTCCGCGTATCCGATAACTTTGTGCCCGAAGGGGCACAGCGTCTCGAAGCGCGCATCGCAGGCACGAGCACGTACCAGTCGCTGTCTCTTACGGAAACCGAGTCCGGACGCTGGACCGCCACGATTCCTGCTGCATCCGTAACTCTTAGCGGAATCGACCTGTTTGTGGCGCTTCAGGATGAGGAAGGAGCCATAACCGCACCCCGCGCGTCTGAAACGGCGTCAGCACAGGCGCCGCTTCATGTCCAGGTGCAGTCCGGCGCACTCACCGCCGAAGGGCCCTTTGTCCCCGAGCAGTACCAGATGATTGCGCTTCCCGTGTCACTCCGCGAAGCAACACTGGACGATGTGCTTACCGATGCGTATGGCGCATACGATACCGACGCATGGCGCTTTGCCGTGTGGAATCCGGCGCAAGAGCGCTACGACGAATTTCCAGCCACCGATCCCCTGGAGCGTGGGCGGGCCGCCTGGCTCATTACCAAGACGGGCACGCCGTTTCAGGTACCTCGTAGCCAGTCGTTAAGTGCAGGGGAGGCGTACACGCAGACGCTTCAGCCGGGCTGGAACCAGATTAGTACGCCGTTCGGATTTGCGGTAGAATGGAGTGCGGTTGAGCGCCCAGACAGCGTAGAACCGCCGGTCGCCTATCGCACAACTCGTGCAGAGGGCCCGCCTGAGTACATGTACAACCAGGCAACACTGCGCCCGTGGACGGGGTATTTTGTGTTCAATAGTAGCACAACGCCGGTTTCAATTACCGTGCCACCCGTTGCCGCCTCTGGGCAAGACACACCTGCAGCCACAGCAGGCATGTCGGTGGACCCAGAGGCGGCTTCTTACTCAGCGCAGCTCACCTCCTACGTGCAGGGACATGCGCTGCAACACACGCAAACCTTCCTGGGCTTCCGTTCGTCCACCAGCAGTGCGCCCCGCACGTTTGCCGCTGCCCCACCGGTTGGATCGTTTGTGCGCACCACCGTAGTGCATAACGGCACGCGTCATGCGGGATACTACATCGATACGCCCACCGAGGGCCATGCCTGGGAGGTCGAAGTAGCGGCGCAGACGGGCAATGCCTTGCGGAACGACCGGGAGGTGCGAGTTCAGATGCATGAAACCGGGGTGCTTCCCGAAGGCTTTGAGCGTTACGTCATCGACCTGAAAAACGAGCGACGCGTGGCGGTGACCGGGCAGTCTTTCACTACCACGTTGCCTGCAGGCGAATCCGCCCGGCGTTACCGCATTGTAGTGGGTACACCGGAGTTTGCGGAGCAGGAAAGCGGGGGCATTCCGCTACAGGCATTCGAAACCGCACTGGATGCGAACTACCCGAATCCGGTGCGTTCAGAAACCACGATTGAGTACCAGTTGGCCGAGTCGGGTCCGGCAAGCATCGAGATCTACAACGTGCTGGGGCAGCGTGTGCGTCGGCTGGTTGACCGTGAGCACGAGGCCGGGCCGCATGCCGTACAATGGGACGGACGCAACGACGCCGGGCAGCCGGTGGCCAGTGGACCGTACTTCTACCGCCTGCAAACCAGCGGAATATCAACAGCGCGCCAGATGATGGTTGTGCGCTAACCCTCCTCGTTCACGATGCCGACCAACGATTCCGCTATGGCTTCTTATTCGATATGACTGTCCTCTTTCGTCTTCGCACTGCTATGATCAACTGCCCATCCGTGTGCGGCTGGATGGTGCTGCTTGTGGGATGCGTAGGCCTGCTTGGCAGCAGCACCGTTCAGGCGCAGGCCCCGGCACTGGAGCGCGACTCCGAACGGATGGCTGAGCTTGTGGTGGCACCGGTCTACCAGCACGTTGACGACGGCACGACCCAGCTCGATGCCTGGAGCTCGCGCATACAGCTTACGGTGCCGCTTCTGGCTCGGACTGTTGTGCAAAGCAGCATCCAGTACGGACTATCTACGGGCGAGGCGTTGTCAACCGTACAGGGCTTTACGGATCTGCAGCTTCGGGTTCAGCACACGGCGCTGGTGCGGCAGGGGCGCCTGGTTGTGGGGGTTGATGCCAATGTGCCTACGGGTACCGAGGCGCTCACTGCGCGTGAGTTACGCACCACCATCCAGACAAGCCAGCGCCCCTACGGATTCCAAGTGCCGACGTTTGGGCAGGGTTGGTCGGTAGCGCCAGTTGTAACCTGGGCCGTGCCCGCCACCCAAAATCTGGCGCTGGGCGTAGGCCTGTCGGGCCGGTACCAGGGCGGCTATCGTCCGCTGGCAAGCAGCACCGCCGACTATGTGCCCGGTCACGAAGTGGAGCTGCGCCTGGGCGGCGATTACCGCATTGGAGCGGATGCCACGGTGGCTCTGGATGGCACCGCTACTTATATCGCGCCCGATACTGAAGGAGGGCAGACGCGGTTTGAGGCCAAGTACACGACTTCTGTACGTGTGCAATATCTGTGGCAGCGCCGTAGCCAGGCCATCCGCCTGCAGGCCCGATACGAAAGCTGGCCCGAAAGTCGCTACCGTCCGGTATTGCTTACCGAAGAAAACGTAGGCACGGGTGCGCCCGTCACGCAGCAGGTGCTCCCCTCAATCTGGCAAAGCGCAGCCGGATATACACAGTCGCTTGTCGGGCCGCTCGGCTTGGGGCTACGTGGCGGAGTGTCGCACTACACCGCCACCAATCGCTTCGACGCCCAGACGGTAGGACGTCTGCAAGTGGCCCCGCGTCTGCAATGGGACGACACCACGCTCACCGTGTACACGGCCTACACCGGGGGGAGCTTTACGGGGTTTGAAGCCGGGCTGCGTACCGCTATCCAGTTCTGAGCGATTCTGGGCTCCATTCTATGCAGGAGCTCCAGTGCATATCTATCGTTACCTTTGGCCCGTGCGCCGTTGGCACAGGAGGCTGTCCGCCTGTTGGGGGAATCCCCGCTTATCTACATACCCGCGTGTTCTGAGAGAAGCGGGCCCAAAGCACAGGATCCCATACATCAAGCCAAGTACTCCCATGAAGTCATATCGCTGGTATCCAACAGTACTCCTTCTACTTATCATCCCCATGGTCTTGTGGACCGGGTGCGACTCGACCGACGCTATGGACGACGGATTCGCGGTTGAGGGGCAGGTCCTCAATGCGACAGAGCGCCCTGTGCGCGGAGCCACGGTTTCGCTGTCAGGAGGGAGCCAAACCGTCACGACCAATGACGAGGGTCGCTTCACCTTAACCGGCGTGTCAGAGGGCGAATACACGCTCACATACGAAGCCGACGGCTACCAAGACGCGACAGCTTCGGCACGCGTTGCGTCTGAAGACCTTGTTCTGGATCCCGTGCGTATGCAAGGCCCGGCTACAATTACCGGTAGCGTGGTCGATTCGCAAACCGGAGAAGGAACGCCTGATGCTACCGTGATCTTTGTCCGTCAGGAAAATACGAATGCAACGCAGCGCGCTGCTGCCGAGGTGGGCGACGACGAGATTGCTGATCTGGTCGTTGAAACCGATGAAGACGGTGCATACACGATCCAAAATGCCCCTACCGGGCAGTTCCGTCTTGTCATCCGCCGTGATGGGTACGCCGAGGATCGCGTCGAAAACGTTGTTGTGGAAGAGGGAGAAAATGAGATTGACCCGCGCCCGATTAGCGAAGAGCTGGCTGAAGGCGAACTGCGCATTGTGCTGTCGTGGGGCGAGTCGCCGAGCGATCTGGACTCGCACCTTACCGGGCCGCTTGCCGACGAGGGACGCTTCCACGTGTACTTTGCAAACCGCACACCCACGAGCGCCAATGCCAACCTGGACCGCGATGACACAACCAGCTATGGCCCGGAAACGATCACTGTAACCGCCCTGCGCGACGGACTGTACCGCTATTCGGTGCACAACTTCAGCAATCAGTCGGACGATGGCGCTGTTGGCATCTACGAATCGCCTGCCGAAGTGCGGTTCTACAACGAAGACGGACTGGTTGATGTCTACAGTCCGCTCGAAGCCGAGAGCGGCGACGGCAATACCTGGCTCGTGTTTGAGTTCACAGTTGATTCAGGTAACGTGACCCTCGACGACGGAAACGGAGCTACGCTGGGCTATGACCAGGCCAGCAGCTCGGGCGACACAAGCACATTTGCTCGGACAGACGCAGGCAAACCTCCTGTATCAAGCGATCTGTTCTAAGAACCTGTTTTGATTTTTTACTTTGGGCTGCGAGCGGCTTCAATGGGCTGCAAATTGCCCCCGATCTCGGCCCGTAGCCCCGGCTACGAACCTCCATCGTGGTTCAATTTTCGCCGCATTGCTGCTCGCTCTCGCCTGCAAACCAAAACCCAAACAGGTTCCAAGCATCGTCTGAACATACCCGTGCCGGTATCCATGACCGGATGAAGCGCTGCCTCCAGATTGCTGGGGGCAGCGTTTTCTATGATGGGGAAGTTGCCTCTGAAAAACGTGCGTAAAGCGCCTGAAACCGCTGAGCAATAGCTTCTCGTTCGGTACGGAGAAGGGACACAAGGTCGTCGTGCTTCCAAAATGCTGTGCGCACCAAAATGCGATCGCGATAGAGCACGAGGGTGCGGCGGTAGCTGAGGACCGCAAATCCGGTGGGCGGTAACAGCGCAACGTAGGCCGTGCGCTCCATCCAGTGCAAGGAGGTATAGCGCCAAAGCCCGACACCAATGAGGGCGTACGTCGCGCTAAATGTGGCAATGCCCAGCACAAAGTACGCAAACCCGCGCACAGCTTCGTTGTCGAAGCGCTGTGCGGTGAGCTTGGTGGTAAGGTAGGGCACAGCGTTGTGCACAAACCCAAATGCAACCACGGGCGCCATCAGCACGGCGTACAGGGTCATGCGTAGCCGCAACAAGCGCTCGCGTGGCTCTGCGAACGAATGGGAGAGCGCGTAGCGAAGCTGCGTCTGGCTTGCGTGGTCTTTATAGCGCTCAACCCTGACGCGCAGGTCACGCAACGCACGGGGGGCATGTATGGTGGCCCAGCGCAGTACGTCGTAAATGCGGACACGGTGCAGCATGCGCTGCTCAAACGCGTAGCTGTCCTTTGGGGTCGTACGCTGGTACCAGCGCAGAAGCAGTTGCACCATACGCCGCCAGAGTGAGGGCGATTCAGTCGGGTCACTGGTTGTAGATTCGGGACGTATGGCCCCAACACGTTCGCTATCCAGCACTTGCGACAGGTCTTCGGCCAACTGCCCGGCCTGCTGGTCTTCGATGTGAACCGCCTGTGTGCGCAGGGCCG
The DNA here is from genome assembly GCF_002554705.1 of Longimonas halophila. GTDB lineage: Bacteria > Bacteroidota > Rhodothermia > Rhodothermales > Salinibacteraceae > Longimonas > Longimonas halophila. The sequence goes on from NZ_PDEP01000004.1 coordinate 135,872, forward strand.
CCTGGATGTCGGCTGTAAGCTGTTGCACAGCCGCCTGCGGATCGGTGCGGTGCAGCGTAGCATAATCGGCCACGCAAATGGGTTTGCCAAAGTGTAAGAGCACGGCGGCCGTGAGCAACTCGCGGCTTTCGAAGTTGATTCCCACTGGCACAATGGTAAGGCCCAGCGCATAACCGTTGCGCGCTTCCGCACCCAGGGCCATGCGCGCTGCACCGGTACGCAAAGGCGCCACTTGTGATGTGGGAGAGTTTTGCCCCTCTGGAAAAATGCCTACGCATCCACCTGCCTCAAACAAATCATATACTCGGTCGAACACCGCCCGATTGCGCACACCCGCATGCTCGGTTTCGTGAGAACGGTACACTGGAATAGCGCCCATCTGACGAAAGAACCAGGCGACCAGAGGAATCCGAAACAGACCGCTCCGGGCCAGATAGCGGATGGGGCGCGGCAGGGCTGTGCTCATGAGCACAGAGTCAAGAATTGAGCTGGGATGATTGGCGGCGAGCAGTACAGGACCTGTATCCGGCACGCGAGAACGCCCGGCAGACCGCACTTCTACAAAGTACAGGTGGTTGATGACGCGTAAGATCCGAACCAAAACCGCGTACAGCGTCATGCATGTACATCACAAGCAACAGAGTAATGAACCGGGGTATGACGTACTGAACGGAGCTGAAATGTGTCCGGCACAAGAGGCGCAGAAGAACCATCTGCGTTACCTGTGCATTACATAGGCTACCTATGCCAGGCCCAACCACGCGTTACGATATGCGCCTCGGCCTATCTGCATAGCGCGAAGACATCGTCGTACCGCTCCTGGGTTGGAAGCGGTTCCGAGACACAGTCTTCGCCCCCTTCGCATCGTCCACACCCTCAAAGGAGTCACGACTATTATGGATTCGAATACCGCCTCTGCAGAACCGGTGTCTGATACAGCCCCCGACGAGCGGTCGGCGTACGAAAAGGCGCCTTCCGACGGGCAAGACGTCGATCCGCGGTGCATCCCGCAGAACCTGGAAGAGCCGCCGCCCGTGGGCGATGACATTGACTACCCCGATTACGATGACGACCGCCATGAGATTTGGGGCACGCTCGTTGAGCGCCAGCTGGAGCAGTTGCCATCGCGGGCCTGTAACGCCTATATGCGCGGTCTCGATGTACTCGATATTACGCCCAACCGGATTCCGAAGCTGAGTGCGCTGAGCCGTAAGCTCGAAGAACAGACCGGCTGGCAGGTGGCACGCATTCCGGGGCTGCTGCACGAGAAAGATTTCTTCACGCTGCTGGCCAACCGTAAATTCCCTTCGACCGACTACGTACGTAACTGGGACGAGCTCGACTATACGCCCGCGCCCGACTGCTTCCACGACATGTTCGGCCATATGCCGATGCTTACGCAGCCAGACTTTGCTGATTTCTATCAGCTCTTCGGGAAAGCTGCGCTCAACGCTGAGGGCGCCGACCGTCCGCGCCTGGAGCGCTTCCACTGGTTTACCGTCGAGTTTGGGCTGCTCAATGAAGACGACGCCACGCGCATTTTCGGAGCAGGCATTGTGTCCTCGAACGAGGAAGTGACGCATGCGCTCTCGGATGAGGTCACCACGCATCCCTTCGACCCAGCGCACATTACGGAGAAAGACTACGAAGTGTATAACCTGCAAGACGAGCTCTTTGTGATGGACTCGTTCGAGCAGCTTGTTGACGGCTTCCGCGACTGGACGAAGAGCCGCGGGTTGCTGTAGCTGTACCGCTATATGTATAGCGCTCCTCCCAACAACCACGAATGAGTGCCCCCGTGTTGTCTCTCGCCTTATTGAGAGAGAGCATGGGGGTTTGCTTTTGGGAGGTACCCGGTTTAACCCCGGATGATCGTTGCCTCTCGGTCCGACACGCATATCGCGCTGCTCAGCTTCTACCCAATCGATACACTGGGTAGTACATTCATCACATATCCACTTCATTCTATAGATTTTTCTGGGATGTGCTGTGTCCGATGGCCAAGAGACACTTTACTTTGTCGGCGAAAATCGTCACGTTGTTGCAACAGATATGCATTTGGCATTGGCACAGATGCCCGTATAAAGGGGCTGGGTCTGCTTTACAATGTCACAATACAGAATCTTTCCCTTCATAGCGGATACGACAATGAGCGACAAACCCAAGAATATATTTCGGATCGACATTGAGCCGACCGCTGACAACCCCGATCGTCATCCCACCCACGGTTGGCAGGTGCGCATTAAGCGTCAGAAGAAGCAGCACACGAAGTACTTCTCGGATAAGCGCTACGGCGGGAAAGAGGAGGCGCTCGAAGAGGCGATTGCGCATCGCGATGAACTCATTGAGGAGCTGCCCGATCCCATGGACCCGGTACGCCGTTCGGCAGAGGCCCGCTCGAAAACGGGTGTAATTGGCCTGAACTTCTGCTGGAAAGACGACGGCAGCGGCACCTCGAAGCCTTATGTGCAGCTAAGCTGGCTGGAAGGCGATGGCACGCGCCGCAGTGCGGCCTATTCGGTGCGCAAGTGGAATCTTCGCCGGGCCGTATGGAAAGCCTGCGTACGCCTGCACAAAGCGCGCGCCGAGCACCAGACGGGCGAGGTTGAGGAGGTCAACGAAATGTTTCAGACGGCGTACCCGAACATCCGCGAGCAGTACAACGCGGGCCCGGATGGCGAGGGCCTGCCGGAGTCGGACCAGGCGGCGCCCGAAAGTGCCGAGGCGGCGGCTGCGTAAGCCTTTCTGCACCGTCGTCTCTGAAAAAGCTTACATCTGAAGTCGTACTACCTGAGGCACGCCGTCCTCGGTCGTTTGGGTGCCATACAACGTGTCGTCGAGGAGGTACCCTTGATGGAGAGCAACGCCGTTTGGCCATTGCACGATCTTAACCAGCGCACCCTCCGTGTCGTACACATCTGCTTCGTTGGGGGTATTATCGGGCATGGAGCGCTGCACCCAGAGGTGGCTCTGGGCGTCGAAAAAGATGCGGTCGATGGGGGGCTTGCGGTCGGGCACGCCAAAGGCGAGCTCGCTGGTGGCAACGCCGTAGGTGTCGGTGTAGCGTTGTAGGGAACGACGGGCGCGTTCACGCTCATCATCGGAGAGCGCTGGGCCGTCTACATCGTGCTCAATAACATGGAGCGTGTCGCCGTCTGCGTTGTAGCGGATCACTTCATATCGATCGGTGATCGCAAACGCCCAGTCGCTGTTCGGAGCGTGAGCGTCCAGGGCCCGCGATCCAAAGGGTTGCGGAATGAATACCTTGCCGCCCTCAATATCGACCTCCTGCACCGAAAGACGTCCACCAGGCGCTTCGGGGATGGGCTGTTCATGCATGGTTTCGTTGCCGATGCTACGGTGGAAACGCATGGTGCGGACGCCGCCATTGTGCTGCGCATTACCCACATCAATGAGGTAGCCGTTGGCATCAAACGTAGTACGTGCGGCACGCCCGAATGCCTGATGGCTCATACGAATCTGTCCGTCAGGCATAGCACCTTCTGCATCCACCCGAAAACGGAGGTAGCGGCGGTTCTGGTCGTCGCGGATCCAGAGAGCTCCTTCCGGTCCAACAGCGGGGCAGCACGGGGTATCAACTTCGCCGGGGCCTTCGCCAGCGGTGGCTACGTCGAACAGGTAGGTGCCGTCGGCATCGTATGCACGCACCACATCGCCCTGTGTGTCAGTCACAATCATGCGGTTTTGGGCATCAGCTACCACGCCGCCGATGCGTCCAAACATGTAGGGGGCCTCGCCTTCGGCAACGCCAATCACGAGATCAACCTTGGCTACAGTAGGGGCAGGACGATTGGCATCTGCCGATGAAGGCGAAACGTCGCCTCCGCATCCACCGACCAGTAGGACGCATACGGCGACATAGATTAAGAGACGTAGTGCAGGCATTTCAGAACAGGGGGAAACAGAGATTGCAGAATGGGAGACAGCCACGAGCTGTGAGGCCCGTATAAACATAGCGCAAAGAAGAGGTAAAAGGCAACGGCCTTGATTTAAGTCAAGGAGGTCCGTTAATTGGGGGTGTAGGTTGGTATTGCGCTCAGAAAATGGAGGCTACCTGGAGTGCCTTGCACCGTACACACTCTCCACGAAATAACCCATGTGGACCTTATGCTACGACATGTTGCTTATACGATTGCGTTATTCGCTGTGCTACTTACGGGGTGCAGTTCAGGAGGCGGAGGGGACGACACAGCGACATCGCGCGCTGAGGTGCCCATTGGAGAAAAAGACTCGCACTACCTGTTCTACTCCGGCGGCCACTCGGGGCAGGTCTTTGTATCGGGGATTCCGTCGATGCGTGACCTTTCGCGCATCCCGGTGTTTGCGCCCTCGCCCGGTCATGGCTACGGCTACGACGACGAGTCGCGCGAGATGCTGGGCGACTACACCTGGGGCGATGTGCACCACCCGGCCCTCTCCAAAACCGATGGCACGTACGACGGACGCTGGCTGTTTGTGAATGACAATGCGCACAACCGCATTGCACGTATCGACCTGAACACCTTCAAGACAGCCGAGATCATAGGACCCATCCCGAACGCGAGTGGCAACCACGGCTCGTCGTTTGTCACAGAGAACACCGAGTATGCGCTTACGGCGACACGGTTTTCCGTGCCGCTACCCAAAGGCCGCTACGCCCCCGTTGAGGACTACGAGGAGGAGTTCAACGGCATTGTGAGTGGAATTGCGATCGACGAAGAAACGGGATCTATGGGGGTGGATTGGCAGATCCTGACGCCGCCCTTTAACTGGGATCTGGGCTCCACGGGTAAAGGCCCCAGCAGCGGGTGGGCGTTCTGGACCTCGTACAACTCAGAAATGGCCAGCGACTCCCTCGAAATCCAGGCCAGCCAGATGGACCGCGACTATGCGGCATTTGTGAACTGGGAAGCTGCTGAAGACGCTGCCGAAGACGGCAACTACACCATGATTGACGGCGTGCCGGTCATCGATCCTGCCGAAGCACCGGGCGTGATGTACTTCGTGCCGGTCGCCAAGTCGCCGCACGGCATCGACGTAACCCCCGATGGACGCTGGATTGTGGCGGGGGGAAAGCTCGACCCCACCGCTCAGGTCTTCGACTTTGAAGACGTGCAGGCGGCGATTGAGGAGGAAGACTTCCAGGGCGAGGTGCGCGGCATCCCTGTGCTGAACTACGACCGCGTGCTTGAAGGGGCCGTTCCTGTGGGGCAGGGCCCGCTACACACGCAGTATGACGGCCGCGGCAACGCGTACACCTCGCTCTTCATTGAGTCGAGCGTTGCGAAGTGGAGCCTGCCTCCGTGGACGGATGAGGAAAAAGAAGATCTGAGCCAGGTTGTTACCGACAAGATCGACATCCATTACAACATTGGACACCTGGTGATTGGCGGCAGCGACACGCGCGAGCCACAGGGCGACTGGCTTGTGGCTATGAACAAGATTGCAGGCGACCGCCCGCTCCGTACCGGTCTATCGAAGCCGGAGACGAGCCAGCTCATCGACATTTCGGGCGAAGAGATGGAGATGGTGGCCGAGTCGTACACCAGTCCGGAGCCGCACTTTGCGCAGATCCTGCCTGCGGATGCCATTCAGCCCGACCAGGTGCTACGTCAGTCTGACAACGACCACCCCGAAGCCGTTTGGGATCCGGAAGAAGCAGGCATCACGCGCGATGGCAATGAGGTCACTGTGCACATGATCGCTCAGCGCAGCATGTTCACCCCCGATGTGATCGAGGTGGAGCAGGGCGAGGACGTAACCATCCACGTTACCAATGTGGAGCAGGTGGCCGACATGATTCATGGCATCGGTATCGGCGAACACGATACCAGCATCATTATGGATCCGGGCGAGACGAAAACCTTCTCGTTCTCCACCGAGGAAACGGGCGTCTTTCCGTTCTACTGCACGAACTTCTGCTCGGCGCTACACCAGGAGATGCAAGGCTACATTGCCGTGCGTCCGTCTGAGTAGACTGTGCCTGCGTTCCATGCCAGGGGCCCCACCGCGCGGGTCTCTGGCATTGTGGGATGCGTAACTGGTCTGTTTGTCCTTTTACTATTGTTTGTGCTGCTATGGATGAGGCCTCTCGCTCCAACACGCGGTTTTTAGATCGTCCGCTCAACACCACGTCGCGCATCTTAATGGGGCTGGCAGCACTCCTTGTTGCGGGAGCCATCCTGGCCCCGCTCTGGCAGATTCGGCTGGAAGCACCGATGTACGAGGATCCGCTTCTGATGGATATTTACGCTCACAAGCTGGAGAGTGGAAACGACGGCCAAGACCTGAAAGAGATCAACACGCTTAACAAGTACGTGGGCATGCGTACGATCCAGGAAGCCGACTTTACGGAGATGGACTGGATGCCGTTTGTGCTGGGGGGGTTCGCACTGCTGGCGCTTCGGGCCATGTTCTTTGGGCGGATTCGAAACGCGGTTGATGTGGGGGTGCTCTTCGCATACTTCGGTGCATTCTCGCTCTACCGCTTCTACTACCAGATGTACGTGTACGCGCAGAACCTGGACCCCACCGCGCCCATGAACATGGAGCCGTTTATGCCTGCGGTGATCGGTTCGAATACGGTAGCTAACTTCACGCAGTGGAGCTACCCGAACTGGGGCTCGGCCCTCCTGGCTGGATTCATCATGCTGGTGGTTGCTGCCATCTGGCGATCTCGCAACGAATCCCACAATGCCTCATGATGATGCGTGCCAGTACACTTATTATGGGCCTGCTGATCGCGGGCACGCTGGGCGCAGTTGCGGCGCAAACCACGCCGCCCGACACGCTTTCGCAGGCGCGCATCAATGCCGCTGCGCCAGGCGATACGCTCCACGTTCAGCCCGGCACCTACAACGGCCCGTTCGTGATTGACCGGCCGCTTGTGCTGGTGGGCCACGAGCGTCCCCATCTGCGGGGCGATGACACCACGCATGTCGTGCAGATTACGGCGCCGCGTGTGCATGTGGAGGGCTTCGAACTCTCGCGCTCGGGCACCAATCTCGGAAGCGACCACGCCGCGCTGATGGTGCAGGCCCCTCGTGTAACCATCCGCAATAACCGCATCCGCAACAGCCTGCACGGCATCTACCTGAAAGGGGCTCGCTATGCGCACATCGAAGACAACCACATTCAGGGCAAAACAACCATTCAGCGGACGGAGACTGCGTCTGCATCTCATCATGGCGGCACCCAGAATGAGGATATGCATGGCGATATGCATCACGAAGCGCTCGGGCAAAACCAGCGGGGCAATGGCATTCACCTGTGGAAGACGGCCCACAACACCATTCGTGGTAACACGATTACGCAGGTGCGCGATGGCATCTATTTTTCGTTTGCTGATAGCACCCACGCCTCCGAAAACACCATCGAGCAGGCGCGCTACGGGCTGCACTACATGTACTCCGACGACAACCGCTTTACCGATAACCGCTTTTCTGGCAACGCAGCAGGCGCAGCGCTGATGTACTCGAAACGCATTACGGTGGCACGCAATCAGTTTCAGGATAACCGCACGCATCGTGGCTATGGGCTGCTGTTGCAATCGGTTGAGAACACGCGCATCACCAACAACGACATTCTACGCAACGCCACCGGCATCTACCTGGAAAACAGCCACATGAACACGGTGCAGAGCAACCGCATCGCATCCAACTTTCGGGGGATGCGCCTGACAGGCAGCTCGTATCGCAATACGTTCGCTGAGAATACGATTCGGGCCAACCTGCAAACGATTCTGCTGCGTGGACATAGCGACACCAACGCATGGCACACGGGCGGGCGTGGCAACTACTGGGGGCCGCGCGGGCTGCTCGATCTGGATGCCGATGGGGTGAGTGAAACGCCGCATCGCACCGTCGATCTGCTCGGGCCATACGAAGAAGACTTCCCGTTCGTGGCGCTGCTCACGCGCAGTCCGGGCATCGACCTGGTAACACATGCCTTGCAACGCGTGCCGCCGCCGGGCGCCTCAATGATTGTGGACGATTACCCGCTTATGCAGGCGCCCCACGACACAACCGAAGGCGCTTCCGTTGCATCCGCCGCCCGCTCGTGGCTTGGGGCGGTGGGGCTCGTAGGCCTGCTGGGTCTTGCTTTTCTCCTGATTCGACCGGCGCGCTCATGATTCACTGCACCAACCTGCACAAATCGTTTGGATCGAAGACCGTGCTTCGCGGGGCGTCGATGGATGTTCCTCCAGAGCAGGGGGTGACTGCTCTTCTTGGCCCGAATGGGGCCGGTAAAACCACGACGCTCCGCATTCTTGCTGGGCTGGTTACGCCCGATTCCGGTACCGTGCGCATCAACAGCATCGACTTGCAGACCGATCGGGCCGCAGCTCAGCGGCAGCTTGCGTTCTTGCCCCAAGACGTGCGCTTCCACCCGGCCATGACGCCGCGCCGCGTGCTCCGCTTCTATGCGCAGCTTCGCGAGATTGCGGATCCCGACATCGAGACTGCACTCGAAACCGTGCGCCTCACCGACGCCGCCGACCGCTCGTGCGAGGCGCTCTCGGGTGGGATGCGACAGCGTCTGGGGCTGGCCCTGGCCGACTTGATGGACGCTCCGCTCCTGCTGCTCGACGAGCCCGGCCTCAGTCTCGATGCCGAATGGCGCGCCTACCTCAACAAGTATCTGTGCCGCCATGTAGACCGCGGTGGCACCGTTTTGATGGCCACGCACCTGCTCGACGTCTGGGGCGACCTCATTGATGCCACGCTCCACTGCACCAACGGCACCATCAGCGCTCCATCCGAATCTCCCGCCCATACGCCCGCCGCGTCATGACGCCTCTGCCGCTCTCTGCTTTTCGCGCCCTGGCGATACGCGAGGGATACACCGCGCTGCACAACCGATTTGTGCAGGCATTTGCGCTGGTCGTGTGGGCAAGCAGCACTGCCGTGGCCGTGTTCACCGGCAACGACGCCTCCGTGCCGTTCGCCGTGCTGCTGCTCTGGCTGTACGTGGTGCCGCTGTTTGCTTTGCTGATTGGCGTGCGCACCATCCACGAAGAGCGCGACGAACACCCGTTCCTGCTCAGTCAGCCCGTGCCACGCGTTACGTTTATCATCGCCAAGCTGACCACGCTGGTCGGACTCATTGCAGCGGTACTGGCAGCGGCCCTTGTGCCTGTGGCCCTGGCCGCGCCGGGCGGCGGCTGGATGCTTATTTTCGGACTCGGGCTCGCGCTGGCGCTCATCGGCGTAAGCGTGGGGCTGGCGCTCGGGCAGTACGCACAGAGCGCGGTGCGGGGGCTCATGGGGGCGCTGCTCCTCTGGTTTGTAGGACTGGTGCTTTACGACTTTGCCACCCTTGCACTGGTGCAGGTGCCCTTTATGCACGATCAGCCCGCCCTGTGGATGGGTATTCTGCTCCTGAATCCGCTCGACGCCGTACGCCTGGCCGGACTCATGGGGCTGGAGGCGGTGCCCTTCACCGTCCCCGGCGCGCAGCAGTGGGCCGAGCCGCTCCTCAATCGCCTCGACATCTGGGTCGCCGCACTCACCCTGGTCTGGACCACTGTAGCCGTGGAGTGGACACGCCGCCATCTGAACCGCTACGATGTACAGTAAACTCCGCCCTTACGCATCCATCCGATATGAATAGTCGTATGCAAAAACTTGGTTTGGTGGGATTCGGAGGGATAGTGGCCCTCGTACTGGTCGGTTTCGGACTTTGGGCGACCGGATTGGGGCCAGAGATGGAGCGCGTTATGCGTTGGGGCTCCGACTCGGAGGCCGAAGAGATCTACACCGTGCGTGGGCGCCTTGTAGAGGCTGCAAGCGATGGCACCGAGCTCGTCGTAGAACACGAAGCCGTTCCCGGCTTCATGGTGGCAATGACAATGCCGTTTACGCCCGAGAACCCCGAGGCGGTGCCTGCCCTGGAGCGCGGCGATGCGCTCACGTTCCAGTATCACGTAGGCACCGACCGCGCCTGGATCACCGACATTGAGCGCCTTCCCGATGACGCGGTAGCCGCTGTGCCCGCCGCCGATCGTATGAAGCGAGCCACTGCGCCTCCCGACCTCGACCGCCTCGAAGAAGGCGATGCCGTGCCGCCGCTCTCACTCCTCAACCAGGACGGCGAATCCATCACCCTGCACGATTACGACGGGCAGGCGCTGGTGGTTAACTTCATATTCACGCGGTGCCCCGATCCCACGTTCTGTCCGCGTATGTCCAGGCACTTTCAGACGCTGCAAGACGAACTGATGCCCAAGCAGGCCGACACCGCGCACCTGCTCAGCATCACCATCGACCCCGAGCACGACCGGCCCGACGTGCTGCGCGACTATGCCGCCCGCTACACCACCGACCTCGATACATGGACCTTTGCTACCGGTACACCCGAAGCCATTGCGCGCGCCGGGCGCCTGTTCGGGGTGTTCTACGAGTATGGCGAAGGCCAGATCAACCACACCCTGGCCACGGCCCTCATCGCCCCGGATGGTACCCTGCACACCGTATGGCGCGGCAATCGGTGGACGCCCAGCGATGTGCAACAGGCGCTTGCGTCGTTGACTCAGGAAGATGGGTAGTAGGTAGTAAGAGGCTCGGTTGCTGTGCCGATGGCTACACCGCAGCCAACTTGTCGGGATTTAGCATCACAATGGCATCGCCCTCGTTGCGGATTAGAGATTGATCTTCAAGCTCGCGCAGTGCTCGCGAAAGCGTTTCGGGCACCGTTCCCAACTCAGCAGCCAGGATCGACTTGGGGCGGTTAAGCTGCACCGTCGCCCCATTCGCATGAGTTGGGGCTTCATTCAGCAGATAGCGTGCCAGCCGCGTACACACATCGTGGAGGGCAAGGCCCTCTAACCGATCCGCCAGCCGACGTAGCCGCTTGGCCATATGCCCAACCATGTGAAGACATACATGTGGATGTGACACAACGTACTGCGTAAACGGAGCTGTAGGCAGAAACAGAAGCTCGCTATTGCAGACGACCTGAGCTGTTGCCGGATACGTAGGATTCGGATTCGACTCGAACAGCGGGACCTCGGCAAAAGACGCCCCAGACTCCACAACATGCAGCACAATGCGGCGCCCAGCGTCGTCGGTACGATAGATTTGTACTTGACCCGTAATTACCAAAAAGAAGCCGTGATGTGGATCTCCATGATGAAACAAAATACGGTCTTTCGGAGCTTCTTGTACTGAACCCAAACCAATAATTTGGCTGCGCTCCTCGCGAGCAAGTCCACCGAAAAATGCGTGCTTGCTGAGCACCTCGTGAATTGTCTGGGTGGGCGTCATGATACGTACAGTGCGGTTAAACAGTGGGAACGAACTGCGCAGAGGGAGTACAGGCAGACCGAAAAAATACTATATAGCCTAAGTTGCGAGGTGCAGCACCAGCCCTGCGCATTCTGTCATTCTGAAGAATGCAGCGGGGTCGACAGGGCATCCCTTGTGAGAATCTCCTGCAATATGAGCCAAACAACTGCGATAAGGGTAGTCGCAGAATGACATAAACGGGAGCTTAACGGCCGCCCTTGCAACCTGAGTTATACACCCGTTCATTACACGCACCATAACCTACAACGAGTTTCTATGATACGTTCTACGTTCCGTACCACGTTCACCATCTTGCTGGCAGGAACGCTGGCACTCTTCCTGGCGGCCTGTGGAGGCGGCGAAGCTCCTGAGGGCGACTCGGCAGAATCCGAATCGGGAGGAGCGACAACCGAGCAAAGCGCTGATGTCGACCGCGAAATCACGCTGCAGCCCGAAGGCAATCAGATGAAGTATGCCACCACCGAACTTACGGTGGAAGCCGGGGAAACCGTGCGCCTCGTGTTTGAAAACATTGCCGAAAGCCCCTCGATGGTACACAACGTGCTCATCCTGAACACCGACGACGAGGAAGTCGTGGAGCGCGTGGGTACCGCTGGTCAATCGGCTGGCCAGAGTGAAGGCTATGTGCCTGACGACGATGCCATCATTGCGCATACGCCGCTTGCACAGCCGGGCGAAACCGTGGAAGTCACCTTTACGGCGCCCGAAGAGCCAGGCGAGTACACCTACGTGTGCACCTACCCCGGCCACTGGGCTATGATGCAAGGCACGCTGGTCGTGGAAGGCTAACCCCTCCAGAGAAGCTCAGGGTTGCCGTCCCTCCTCAACTTTACAGGGGGCGAGCTGGACCTGAGTAGAATAATCACAGACGAGGTCAAGCTGTACGCTTGGCCTCGTCTTTCTTTTGTCCCTAAATAATATCGTTCCCATCATTTCGAGGAGTTAGGGTAAGGAGCTTCGGTCTACGACGCCTTTTGACGCTACAAAAGTTAATAAAAGGTGAAGAAAAGCGGTTTTGATAGGATTGAGTTGAAGATATGGCAGAGTTTTGGTATTCCTTGTTATGAAATCGTTCCCATAAAGAGTGAGTTCAGCCATTTGTGATATGGGAAAGCGTCGCTATGTGGCGCATGTGTTGGGAGCGCTTCCAACCGAAAGCTCCCATCGATTGCCTGATTCGGTGCCTGTTTCTCTGACTCCCTGTACTGCTATGCGGCATACCGTACTTCTTCTTTTTACGCTTGCTCTGGTAGCGTGGCTGCCCCGCAGCGCCACTGCGCAAGACACCGCACACGACGTGACCGGCCAGGTCATAAGCGCCGACGACAATGCGCCCCTTCCGGGCGTGAATGTGCAGGTGCAAGGCACAACCGTTGGCGCCTCCACCGATGTGGAGGGCCGCTACCAGCTTACCGCACCCTCGCCTCAAGACACACTCATCTTTTCGTTTGTCGGATTCGAACGGCAAATTGTGCCCATTGACGGGCGGACCACAGTAGACGTGACGATGACGTCGAGTGCCGTTGATATCGAGGGGGTGGTCGTTACCGGATACCGCGAACTGCGTCGCGAACAGGTCACCGGCTCGGTCACCGTCATTGATACCGACGACATCGAGCGCTCCAGTTCGGCCAACGTTGTGGGCGACCTGCAAGGGCGCATTCCCGGACTCTCTATCAGCCAGACAGGGTCGCCGTTTGGGGATGCGGAGGCGCTCATTCGGGGCGAAGGTACCCTCGGTAACAACGCCCCGCTCTTCGTGATTGACGGCATCCCCTCCAAAACCGGCGCGGTGCGTCAGCTCAACCCGAAAGACATCGAATCCATGCAGGTGCTGCGCGATGCGGCCACCGCGTCGCTCTACGGATCGCGCGCCTCGAACGGCGTTGTTGTGATTACCACGCGCCAGGGCGAAGAGGGGCAGTTTCAGGTTAACTACAGTGCCGACATCACCGCCTCACAGATGGCGAATCGTCACGATGTGTTGAGCACTGAACAGCGCGGACGGGTGGTTTGGCAGGCTGCTGTCAACGATGGGCGCAATCCTGACAACCTCCCCATTTACAACTACGACTGGTCGGAGAACGGCGGCACTCCGGTACTCAACGAGGTGATCGTGCCCGAATATCTGGGCGACCCTGACGAAGGCATCCGCGCCGCTAACACCGATTGGTACGACGAAATTTCGCGCATGGGTCTCGTTCAGCAGCACAACCTGTCGGTAACGGCGGGCAGCGAACGAGGCAGCAGCTACCTGTCGCTGCGCTATCACGAAAACGATGCTATCGTCAAAAACCAGAACTTTCGGCGCATCGGCGCGCGCATCAACACCGACTACACGTTCTTCGACGGACGCCTTACCCTGGGCGAAAACCTGGCGGTGTCGCATGAGCAGGGCACGCCGTTGCCCGAGGGACTGGGCGGCACGCCGCTGAATCTGTCGCTGCTGGTGCAGCCTATCATTCCGGTGCGTACGGAAGACGGGGGCTGGGGCGGGCCTATTGGGGCCGGATTCGATGATCGCGACAACCCCGTACGGCTCCTCAGCCAAAACCGCTGGGACCAGCAGTCCGCTGTACACGGCTTCGGGAATGCGTTCGCTCGTCTCGATGTGACCGATGACCTGCAATGGAACGCGCGCTTTGGGATCGACTGGCGACGCGAGCTCAACCGCGACATTCAGCGCACCTACCAGAGTGGTTTCCTGAGTCGGGACCTGAACTCGCTGAACCGCATCAATTCCGACAATCTGGATTTGACGCTAAGCACTACGCTGGAGTATGATCTGGATGTACAAGACCACGAGTTTACGATGCTGGGCGGCTTTGAAGCCAGCCAAAGCGAGTTCCAGTCCAGCAGCACCTTCCAGGAGGACTTCGCGGTCGAGTCGTTGGAGTTTTTTGTAGAAGGAGCAGGCGCGGGCCGCCAAATCGTGGACGGAGGGCAGACCGGATTCAGCCTGCTCTCTTACTTTGGTCAGGCGAACTGGGCCTACGAAAACCGCTATCAGGCCAGCGTCACCGCGCGTCTCGACGGGTCCTCGCGCTTCGGCGCTGAAAACCGCTATGGCTTCTTTCCGGCCCTATCAGCCGGGTGGCGCCTCTCCGACGAACCGTTCTTGAGCGATGTAGACGCGCTCTCGAACCTGATGCTCCGCGGTAGTCTCGGCATCGTCGGAAACCAGGAAATTGGCAACGAAGCCCAGTTTACGCTCTTCGAGTCGCTGCTGGGCACCGACATCTCGTTCGCCCCCGATAACGGCACCGCCTACGACATTGGCGGGCAGGGGTCGGGCAACATTCCGGCGGGCTTTCGGCGCGTACAAACGGGCAACCCGGCACTTAGTTGGGAGGAAACCACCGAGGCAAACCTTGGCATCGACTGGGCTGTGCTCGACCGGCGTCTGCGGGGGTCGGTGGATACCTACTGGCGCGAGACCACTGACATTCTCATCCAGCCTCCATTTCTGGCGGCTGAGGGCGAAGGCGGCAACCGCTGGTTCAATGCAGCAGCGAAAACCGTGCGCGGATTCGACGCGCGGGTGCGCTACCAAGACGATGTGCGCGGCGTAGAGTATGACCTTACTGGCACGTTTGGCCTCTACCGCGATGAGATTACCGAATTGCCCGAAGACGTAGTCGATGCTTTTCCGGGCAACGTGGAGCAAGACATTCTGGGGCGCTCCAGCGGATCCCTCTTCGGGTACGTGGTCGATGGCATCTTCCAGAACGAAGACGAGGTCAGCGCACACGCCGAACAGCCGGGCAAAGATGTGGGCCGCCTCCGCTTTGCCGATCTCGATGGCGATGGCCGCATCACCCCGCTCGACCAAGACTGGATTGGCAATACCACGCCCGACTTCGTGTACGGCCTGAATGCAAACGCTGCATACGGCAACTTCAGCGTGCGGCTCTTTCTGCAGGGCGAGCATGGGCGCGATGTGGTGAACCAAGAGCAGAAGCTCTACACCGACTTTTCGGGCATCTGGAATGGTGCAAACTACGGCACGCGCACCCTGGACGCCTGGACCCCCGAGAATCGTGATACCGACATCCCTGCGCTCTCGCTCTCCGACGATAACAACGAGCAGCGCTTCTCCACCTACTTCGTGGAAAACGGCTCCTACCTGAAGCTGCGCGAAGTCCAGGTGCGGTACACCGTGCCCGAACGGCTCACCACGCGAGTGCAGGCCCAGAACGTAGACCTGTACGTGCGCGGTGAGAACCTTTTCACGCTCGACGCGCCCAGCTTTACCGGCGTAGACCCTGAAGTACCCGGCCAACTGTTTCCGCTGGCGCGCAGCTTTACCGTCGGTATCGACCTCACGTTTTAGCACGCTGCCTCTGCCTCCCGTTGCCTTGTACCCAACACCCCACGGACCCATGACATTCCCGAAACTCATTCGCTCGCTCATTCTGCTGTGCGCACTAAGCGTACTCCTCGCAGCGTGCGACAGCTTCCTTGACCACGAACCCCGAGGCACGCTCAACGAACAGCAACTCGACAATCCCGAGGGCATCGAAGGGCTGGTGACCTCCGCCTACGCTGATCTGGGGAATAGCCACTGGACCGCCCCGTACTCGACCATGTGGATGTACGGCAGCGTCCGCTCCGACAATGCCTTGAAGGGCGGGGGCGGCACCGGCGATCAGGGCGGCTACAACAACTACGAGCTCTTTGCCAATGCCCAGGTCGACCAGGGCGAAGCCGATGCAATGTGGACGGAGCTCTACTTTGCAGTCTCGCGAACCAACGCGGCCCTGCGTGCGCTGGCAGATACCGACGAGGCGAACTTCCCCGAGCGTACCGCCCGCCAGGCTGAAATGCGCTTCTTGCGTGGGCACTTCTACTTCGAGTTGAAGCGCCTCTTTAAGCGCGTGCCCTACATCGATGAAACGATCCCTGAAGAGGAGATCTCAACAGTCTCAAATGTCGAACTGACCAGCCAGGAACTGTGGACGGCGATTGCCGACGACTTCCGGTTTGCCGCAGACAATCTGCCTCCGATGCAAGACGATGCAGGGCGTCCTACCGAGTATGCCGCCAAAGCCTATCTGGCCAAGGTGCTGCTGTATCAGGCGTACGAGCAAGACAGCCAGCACAACGTCACCGCCATCAACCAAAACCGCCTGCAAGAAGTCGTGGCGCTGACTGACGAGGTCATCAACGCCGGGCCGTACGATCTGCACAGCGACATGGCCGATAACTTTTTGGTGAGCGCGGACAACGGCGTCGAGTCGGTGTTTGCCGTGCAGCGTTCCATGGACGATGGCACGCAGGAGGGCCGCGTGGATATGGACACGGGGCTAAGCTATCCCATGGCGGGCGGCTTTGGCTGCTGCTGGTTCCACGTGCCCAGTCAGAACCTGGTCAACGCCTTCCAGACAAGCGATGACGGCATCCCGCTCTTCGACCGCTTCAACGACGAATCGCTCGATGAACCAGAAGACTTTCAGACCAACACGGTGGATCCGCGACTCGACCACACGGTCTCGATTCCCACGCACCCCTTCAAATACCAGCCGAATCAGGTGTACGACGAAAGCTGGTCGCGCTCGCCTCAGGTGTACGGGCCGTACGCCTCAATGAAAGCGCTTCAAGTGCGCGAAAACACGACCGCGGTGGGGCCTTTCTTCGGAAGCTCCAAAAACACCGACCTCATCCGCTTTGCGGACGTGCTGCTGTGGCAAGCCGAGGCCCTGATCGAACTGGGGCGCCACAACGACGCGTTGCCGCTCATTAACCGGGTGCGCGAGCGGGCGCAGAACAGCACTACACGGTTGGTGGATGCAGAAGGCAATCCGGTATCCAACTACAACATTGCGCTGTACGAGCCGGGCGTCAACATCGAGTGGACGCCTGAAAACGCCCGCGAGGCGCTGCGCTGGGAACGTCGCCTGGAGCTGGCAACCGAGGGCGAACGCTTCTTCGATCTGGTGCGCTGGGGCATTGCAGGGGAAACGCTCAACCGCTACTTCGATGTGGAGCGCACGCGCTACGAGTATCTGCAAGAGGCCGCGTTTACCGAAGGGCGCGACGAGTACCTGCCCATCCCCCAGCAGCAGATCGACTTTAGCCGAGGCCTCTACGAGCAGAACACTGGGTGGTAATTGAGCACCTCGTGCACGGGCAGCTCATGATGGGCGGAGTGCCAGTGCGGGACAATCCGCCCGGCTGTACGGTTGGACGGCCCTGTATGACGCTACCAAATGACGTCACCAACGGCTCCCCGTCTGCTCCACTCACTGATTACCGATCTGTATGCCCACACTGAAAGATGTAGCCCGCCGGGCCAACGTCTCAAAGTCGACCGTGTCGCGCGCGTTCAATGATCCCGACCGCGTAAAGTCCGAGACGCTCACAGCCATTCGCAAGGCGGCGCGCGAGCTCAACTACAAACCGAGTCGCGTAGCGCGCCGCCTGCGCATGGACAAAGGCCGTACCAATATGATTGGGCTGGTCATTCCCGACATCCAGAACCCGTTCTTTGCCGATGTTACGCGCGGGGTAGAAGACGTGGCGCGCAGCCACGACTACACGCTCATCCTGAGCAACTCCGACGAGGATCCTGCCAAGCAGAAGCTGGCGCTCGACACGCTCCGCGCCGAATCGGTCGATGGCGTCATTGTGCCGCCGGTGCGCGACGACGATCCTGATGTGGAAGCACTCGTGGAAAGTGGCATTCCGGTGGTCTGCGTGGATCGCCGCCTGGCTTCGACCCGCGTAGACATGGTGGTGTCGGATAACGAGCGCGGCAGCCGCATGGCCACTGAGCATCTGATTGCCCAGGGGCACCGCCGCATTGCGTACATCGGGGGGATCCCGCGCATCTCAACCAGCCGCGAGCGCCTGAGCGGCTACCGCAATGCGCTCGACGAACACGATCTGCCTTTCAATGACGCACTGGTGCGCGACGGCGACTCGCGTCAGGAAAGTGGTCAGCGCCTTACCGAGCAACTGTTGAATCTCGACCCGCCCCCTACGGCCCTCGTAGCGGGTAACAACCTGATGATGCTGGGCGCACTCATTGCGCTCAACGAACACAACGTGCGCATCCCCCAAGACATGGCCCTGGTCGGCTACGACGATGTGCCGTGGGCCAAGGCGCTTAACCCGCCGCCTACGGTGGTCAACCAGCCCGGCTACGAGATGGGCCGCCGCGCCGCCGAAACGCTGTTTCAACGCTTTGCTGAACCCAACCAATCCACCACACTGGCCACGCTGCAGCCCACACTCGTTGTGCGGGCATCGTGCGGGGCCGCCTCGTAACTCATTCACGAACTGCCCGCCCTCGTATGAATACGCTTGCTTCTTATATCGGATACGCGGTGCTGCTGCTTGCCCCTGTACTGCTGGTCGGATGCAATGATACGCCGCCATCTACCGAAAGCGATGCTTCAGCCTCCGACGATACGCCCACCTTCACCGAGCCCTATCGTCCACAGTTTCACTATACGCCGCCCACCAACTGGATGAACGATCCGAACGGGCTGGTCTACCACGAGGGCACGTACCATCTCTTCCACCAGTACAACCCCGAAGGCATTCAGTGGGGCCACATGAGCTGGTACCACGCTACAAGCGAGGATCTGGTGCACTGGGAGCACGAAGGCGTGGCGATTCCTGAAGAGGGCAACGAGATGATCTTCTCGGGCAGCGCGCTGGTCGATCACGACAACACCTCGGGCTTTGCCGATGACGGCGACCCCGCGCCCATGGTGGCGGTCTACACCAGCCACTACACGCTCGACGAACCGGACCCCGACACCGGAGCCGAGACCGATCAGGCGCAGTCGCTTGCCTACAGCCTCGATGGTGGCGATACGTGGCAGAAGTACGCAGGCAACCCTGTCCTCACGCACAACGATGCCAACTTTCGCGACCCAAATGTGTCGTGGCACGAGGAAAGCGAGCAGTGGATCATGACCGTAGCGCTGCCTGAGCAACATAAGGTGCAGTTCTACGCCTCCGACAACCTGACCGACTGGACGCATCTTAGCGACTTTGGTCCGGCGGGTGCCACAACGGGCATCTGGGAGTGCCCCGACCTCTTCGAATTGCCCGTTGATGGCGATCCCAACGATACGCGCTGGGTCTTGCAGGTCGACCTGAATCCCGGCGCTATTGCAGGCGGCTCGGGCGCGCAGTACTTCGTGGGCGACTTCGACGGCGAAACGTTTACCCTCGACGAGGGCATCAGCGAAGACGACACGCACTGGGTTGATTACGGCACCGACTTTTACGCCGCCATTTCGTGGAACGACATCCCCGAAGACGATGGCCGCCGCCTGTGGGTCGGCTGGATGAGCAACTGGGACTATGCCAACGACAAGCCCACCTCGCCCTGGCGCAGTGCGCAGTCCATTCCGCGCTCCCTGCACCTGACTACCGTAGACGACGAAATTCGCCTCACGCAGCAGCCCGTCGAGGAGCTCCACACCCTGCGCGACACGCACACCACGCTCGATGCACGCTCCGTAGCCAACGAAACGGTGTCGCTGGCCGACGATGGCATCGCGGGCACCACGTTGGAACTGGTTGCCGAGTTTGAGCCGGGCGATGCGGATGCCTTTGGGCTAAACGTGCGCACGGGCAACAACGAGGAAACCGTCATCGGATACGACACCGCTTCCGAATCCGTCTACGTAGATCGCACCAACGCGGGCGAAGACAGCTTCCACGATGACTTTGCCCAGCGCCACGACGCCCCGCTCGCGGTCAACGACGACGGACGCGTTAAGCTGCATGTGTTTGTGGACTGGTCCTCGGTCGAGGTCTTCGCCAACGATGGCGCGCGCCTGCTTACGCACCGCATCTTTCCCGATGCCGAGAGCGACGGCGTTTCGGTCTTTGCGGAGGGCGGCACAGCCGAGCTTACGCGCCTGGAATCCTGGACGCTCAACTCCATTTGGGCACGATAGACATTCGCATCCCTCTGTTTTATTAACATGATACAACTCCTGCTATGCCGCACGATATTCTCTGCATGGGCGAAGTGCTCTGGGATGCCCTGCCCGACGGGCTGTTCCTGGGCGGGGCGCCCTTCAACGTGGCGTGCCACCTGCATGCGCTGGGCGAGCACGCCGCGTTCGTCAGCCGCGTGGGCGACGACGTGCTGGGCCACGAGGCCCTGCGCCGCCTGAAGGCCCGCGGCCTGGGGGCCGACCTCATGCAGATCGATGCGTCGCTGCCTACCGGATTCGTGCGCGTAGCGCTCAGCCACAGCGGCGAGCCCGACTACGAAATCGTGGAGCCCGCTGCATGGGATGCCATCACGCTCACCGATGCGCTCCGCCAGCGCGCCAAGCACGCCGACGCCATCGTGGTGGGCAGCCTGGCGCAGCGCGCTGCCACCTCACGACAGACCATCCAGGCCGCCACCCAGGCCGACGCGCTCATCGTCTTCGATGTGAACATGCGCCCGCCCTACATCGATCAATCGGTCATTGAGGCCACCCTGCGCGCTGCCGATGTTGTGAAGATGAACGAGGATGAGATGCAGCGGATTTGCACGTGGTTCAATCTGCCCGATGATCCCGAGGCGGCCCTGCATGCCCTGGCCGACCGGTTTTCGTGCCGAGCGCTCTGTGTGACCCGCGGAGCCGCAGGCGCGCGCCTGTGGCATGCGGGCCGTCTGCACACCACATCGGGCCACGACATTGCGGTGGCCGACACCGTGGGCGCAGGCGATGCGTTTCTGGCGGCACTCCTCACCGGACTCGTCGCCGGGCGCACGGGGCCGACCCTGCTCGATTTGGCCAACCGCCTCGGCGCGTATGTGGCCTCGCGGTCGGGTGCTACGCCAACGTATCCCCTTACGACCCTCGACGACATTGCCACTCTCGACCTGACCGACGTGGCTCCTGCATGATGCGAATCGGACCGCCTCCGCGCTTTCTGCTCTGACTCCTTGTTGCTATGGATACAAACGCTTCGACTTCTTCCCGAACTCTGTACATCAGCACGTTTGTGGCTGCGCTGGCCGGGTTCTTGTTCGGGTTCGACACCATTGTCATTTCGGGCGCCGATCGTCCCATTCAAGAGCTGTGGGGCCTGAGCGATTTCTTCCATGGCACGTTCATCATGTCGATGGCGCTGTGGGGCACCGTTGTGGGGGCGCTGCTGGGCGGCATCCCATGCGACCGGTTTGGGCGGCGCAAAACGCTGTTCTGGATCGGGGTGCTATACCTACTTTCGGCGCTGGGCTCGGCCCTGGCTCCCAACCCGTATCTGTTCTCATCAGCCCGGTTTATTGGCGGACTCGGCGTGGGGGCGTCCTCGGTGGCGGTGCCGATCTATCTCTCGGAGATCACCCCGGCTCAGAATCGAGGAAAGCGCGTGGCGTTGTATCAGTTTAACATCGTGTTTGGCATTCTGATTGCCTACTTCTCCAACTACTTTATTGGGAGTGCCGTGGATACAGAAGCCTGGCGGTGGATGCTCGGGGTAGAGGCCATTCCCGCAGCGGTGTACTGCTTCTTTGTGATCGGCATCCCTGAAAGCCCGCGCTGGCTGGCGCTGCGCAAGCGCGACGAGTCGGCTGCTCGCGAGGTGTTGCAGACGTTTAACCCGGGCGCCAATGTCGAGAAGCTGCTTCAGGTCATCAAAACATCGGTGACGAAAGAGGTGCCGTTTTCGAAGTTTTTTTCGAAGCGCTTCCGCTTCCCCATTCTGCTGGCGTTTCTGGTGGCGTTCTTCAACCAGTGGTCGGGCATCAACTTTGTGCTCTACTACGCGCCGCGCATCTTTGAGCAGGCGGGCATTGCCGCAGGCGATGTGCTGGGCGCGTCGGTTCCTATCGGGGTTATGAACCTGCTGTTCACGCTGCTCGGCATGTACCTGATTGACCGCATTGGGCGAAAGACGCTGATGTATATCGGCTCGTTCGGATACATCGCCTCGCTGCTGGGCGTGTCGTGGGCCTTTGCCACCGGGGCCGATGGCGCGGTGGTCGTGGCCTTCATATCCGCCTTCATTGCCGCCCACGCGGTGGGACAAGGTGCGGTGATCTGGGTGTTCATCTCCGAGATCTTTCCCAACGCCGTACGCGATTACGGGATGTCGCTGGGGTCGGGTACGCACTGGGTGTTTGCAGCCCTTATCACGCTCATTACGCCAATGGTGCTTAGCAGCTTCAGCGGCGCGCAGATCTTTCTCTTCTTTGCGGGCATGATGGTGCTGCAACTGCTCTTCGTGTGGGCCATTATGCCGGAAACGAAAGGCATCACGCTCGAAGAGATGGAGGTGAAACTCGGCATCAGCACCGACGCACTGGAAGAGGTCGTAGAAACGCGCTCCCCCGATGAGGATATGCGCTGAAGCGCCGTACAAACGCAACCGCCTTGCTCCAGAAGACCAGAGCAAGGCGGGGCAGTAATACCAAATCCGGTTGCAGCGCTTCTCTACAGCGCACCGGATGTACGTCGTCAGTCGGCCTTCGGCCTCGTGTGGGGATGAAGGAACGGGTGGAAGGATGAATGTTTTCTTTCATCCGCCCCTTCACACGTCCATCCCTCCATCCCCAACGAAGCATGCGAGTTGGGATCGTAGATCTACCCGTGTTAGGGCGCGCTACTCCGCGTAGGCATGCTGGTTGGCCTTCTTGCGCTGGTTCGGATCCAGGTAGCGCTTGCGCAGGCGGATGGCCTCGGGCGTGACCTCAATCAGTTCGTCGGCGCGCAGAAACTCGATCGACTCTTCGAGCGACAGGTCGCGCGGCGGAGGCAGGCGCTCCAGCTCTTCGCCTGCTGCCGCGCGCATGTTCGTGAGCTTCTTCTCTTTGGTGATGTTCACGTCCAGGTCTTGCGTACGGTTGTTCTCGCCCACGATCATGCCCTCGTAGACCGCATCGCCTGGACCCACGAAGAAGGTGCCGCGATCTTGCAGGTTGAGCAACGCATAGCCGGTGGCTTTGCCACGGCGGTCGGCCACGAGCGCGCCGGTAGTGCGGTGCGGAATGTCACCCGCCCACGGCTTAAACGCCTCAAAGCGATGAGTCAGGAGGCCCGTGCCTTTCGTATCCGTAAGGAACTGCGAGCGATAGCCGATGAGTCCGCGACTGGGCACCTCAAAGGTCAGGCGCACGCGCCCGCTCTGGTGGTGGGTCACGTTCTGCATGACGCCTTTGCGCGTACCCATGCGCTCCACGACCACGCCCATGTGCTCCTCAGGAATGTCGATCTCGGCCAGCTCGTACGGCTCGTGGCGCGTGCCGTCAATCGTCTTGGTGATAACGCGCGGCATCCCCACCGTAAACTCGTAGCCCTCGCGGCGCATCTGCTCAATGAGAATCGACATCTGCAGTTCACCGCGTCCGTACACGAGCATGCAGTTGGCAGCCTCGTCGCGCTCCACGCGGATCGCCAGGTTGTTGCGGGACTCGTCGATCAGACGCTCGCGCAGCTGACGCGAGGTCACGTAGTCGCCTTCGCGTCCGCTGAACGGACCGTTGTTGGCGCGAAACTCCATCGACAGGGTCGGTTCGTCCACGTCGACCGGCTCCAGCGGATCGGGGTCTTCGGCATCGGAGAGGCTCTCGCCCAGCCCGATGCCTTCCACGCCTGCCACCGCCACAATATCGCCGGGGCCGGCCTCGTCAATCTCGACGCGATCCAGCCCTTCAAACGCAAAGAGGGCGGTGATTTCGGCGGTTTCGATGGAGCCGTCGCGGTGGCACATCGACACGCGCTGGCGGTTTTGCAGCGTGCCCTGCTCCACGCGGCCAATGGCCACCGGACCCAGGTAATTGTCGCGCTTCACACTGGTCACGAGCATCTGCAACGTACCCTCCGCGTCGCCACTCGGCGGCGGCACTGTGTCGAGAATTGTATCGAAGAGCGGCTGCAAGTCCGTCAGTTCGCCGCCAAGCTCAGTTGCGCACTGCCCCTCGGTGGCGATGGTGTAGAGCACCGGAAACTCAATCTGATCGCCGTCGGCACCGAGGTCGATGAACAGGTCGTAGATCTCGTCGAGCGTCTCTTCTGGACGCGCATCGTCGCGGTCGATCTTGTTGAGCACGACAATGGCAGGCAGCTCCAGCTCCAGTGCCTTTTGGAGCACAAAGCGGGTTTGGGGGAGCGGACCTTCCGCTGCATCCACCAGCAGCATAATGCCATCCACCATACGCAGGGTACGCTCCACCTCGCCACCAAAATCGGCGTGGCCCGGCGTATCCACAATATTGATCTTCGTGTCGTCGTACTGCACGGCCATATTCTTGGCCATAATGGTGATGCCCCGCTCACGCTCCAGGTCCATCGAATCCATGACGCGCTCTTGCACGTCTTCATTGTCGCGGAAGGTACCGCTTTGCCAGAGCATGGCATCGACCAGGGTCGTTTTGCCGTGGTCAACGTGTGCCACAATGGCGATGTCGCGAAGGGAGGTAGGCATGATACAGTTGGGCTAACCAGAAAAGCAGGACGCGCAGGCGGCGCCCTGCCAGAGAACAGATCGTGTATAAAAGCGCATGCGCCGTTCGGTGTTCAGGGGGAACGCCACGCGTCGTGCCGAATTCGGCAGATCCTCGCATCTTTAGGGCAGCGTGCTTCGGGCATCGTTCGGGGCGTTCCCGTGACGGCATCACGCCAGCCCTTCCAATTCGCCACAGGCGCCGATGTACTACCCCTCACACGCCGGCAGGTGACGGCCAACCGAGCAGGAGATGGCTCGACCGCTCTCACCATGGTATCCATCCGTCAGGATGTCATCTTGAGCGTAGTATCTGCCCCAGGCAGATACGAAGTCGAAAGATCTCCTGCACGCCCAGTACCGCTTCGTCTTTGAAAGGACTCCTGCAGGTTTGGTATTACATTCCGCACCGGCACGCTTTCACCACTTAGCGACTGTTTGGTAAGTGCTTTTTGTTCTGCAACCCCCTCTGTCTACTGACATCTCCCCCTTGGGAAAGGGGGAGAAACCCACAGGAGCCCATAGGGCGACTGATGGAGCGTAGCGGAATAAAGGGAGAGGGGGTTCGATCTAATGAGCGACGCTTACAACATCCTCATTATGGTTTACCAAACAGCTTCTTAGCATTGAACCACTACATTCACCGGTCATCCTGAACTTGATTCAGGATCCAGAAGAGACGCCCATTCCATCACGACGTAGCCGTGGGCGCGCTGAAGGTGCGGGCGCGCTGCAAGATGCGGCGGTCGGCGCTAAAGCGCCCCTCGAAGCGATCCACACCGTCCTGGCGAAAACGATCGGCGTGCTCGTCGAGGTAGGTTTGCAGCGCCTCCTCATCGCGGACGTAGTACTGGAGCGTCCAGTGGCGGGGCCCGTCGGGCGCTTCGTCGTCGGGGATGGCATCGCCCGTTTCGGTGCGCGTGTACCAGGCCGCGCCCTCGAAGCCATCGAGTTCAAGCAGCTCGCGCACATGCTCGCGCAGCCAGGCGCTGTACTCGGTCGAAATCTCCGCATCAACCGTAAGGTTCACTTCGTAAATCAGCATAGACGTAGGGGTTGATAAGCAAGAATACACGCCTCCCCCAACGAGCAGGGGCAGGCAATGTTGAACCCCAGGGTCTACGAAAGCTGCGAGTTAAGCTTCTACCGGCGTGCGCCTGTTGTAGGCGGCTCGTCTGCAACAGCATGCCCCTCCGGAGAATCGGATGCGCGAAGAGCCGGGACCTGCGCGGGCGCGTCGTCTGCCCCGAGCGCAACCAGCGTAAACGTACCCGTGCATGCGAGAATACGCTCGTACTGATCCATCGGCTCGATGAACATCTCCGTGCGCACCTGCATCGAGGACGTGCCGGTCTGCACCACGCGCGCCACCAGCTCCACAATGGTGCCCTCGGGGACGGGCTGCTGGAAGTCGATCTCGCCGGTGTGGACGGTCACCACTTTGGTGCGGCACCAGCGCGTAGCGCAGATGAACGCGGCCTGATCCATCCACGCCATGGCCGAGCCGCCGAAGAGGGTGTGGTAGTGATTGGTGTCGCCTGGAAAGACGGC
Source organism: Longimonas halophila (assembly GCF_002554705.1). GTDB lineage: Bacteria > Bacteroidota > Rhodothermia > Rhodothermales > Salinibacteraceae > Longimonas > Longimonas halophila. The sequence continues at coordinate 162,139 of NZ_PDEP01000004.1, forward strand.
CCGCACCATGCGGGTTTCCGCGGCGATTGGGGGAGACGGAGAGGAGGCTGGAGCATCAGACATAAGCAGCATATCCGCAAATAAGAAAAACCTTGAACCCCCTACGGGCGCACAAGGCATCAGATACGCGAAACGCAGCAGGCAAACGTGCCTCCGATCATCGCAATCGGTATAGCGGAGCCGTTGCCGCAACGTGCGTGCGGATCATGCATCCCAGGACGCGTGGGTGCGACGACCGAGCAGGCAGCGTCGGGCGTCGTTGAGCGTGCGTCAAGCGGGCATTCGGACTTTCACCGTTGCGCGACAGCGCCGGAGTTCCACCGGACTTCCCCCGAGACATCGCGTGAGGGGAGCAAGCTTCGCCCCACGCGACCGCCGTGCCACGACAGCACAGCCTCGACGTGTATGTATAATCTATGATAGGGCTCCCGCCGTGTCAGTGTCAAGTCGAGCCAGGCACGATTTAGTAACGCGCTTTCGGTGTCCGAGACAACGATCTGACAGGTCTTCGAGACCTGTCAGATCTACTTTTGGGCTACTCGACCCGCTCCCCGCGATTTTACCCCACCACAAGCCGCTCCGCCTCTTCCTGCAGCGTGGTGCGGCCCAGGGCTTCTCCCATGAGCGTAGCCGAGGTGGCGTCGACGATGCGCACGTTCACGTAGTCGCCCTTCTCGTAGTCCTCGCGGTCGAACACCACCATCTTGTTCGTGTCGGTGCGTCCGCAGAGCTGGGCATCGCTCTTCTTACTCGGGCCCTCCACGAGGACGGTATGCTGGCGCCCAATCTCGTTGGCGTTGCGCACCTCCGAGATGCTCCGCTGTAGCGTAATGATCTCCTCCAGACGGCGCTGCTTCACGTCCTCGGGCACGTCATCCTCAAGCTTGCGGGCCGCGTACGTATCCGGACGCTCGCTGTATTTGAACATGTAGGCGTGGTCGTATTCGACCTCGCGCATGAGGGAGAGCGTGTCCTGGTGCTGCGCCTCCGTTTCGCCGCAGAACCCGGCAATGATATCCGTCGACAGCGAGATGCCCGGGCACAACGCCTTGGCACGGTCCACCAAGTCCAGGTACTGCTCACGCGAGTAGGTGCGGCGCATGCGGTCGAGCACCTCGGTGTTGCCGTGCTGCACCGGCAAGTGGATGTAATTGCACACGTTGTGCCGCTTGGCGTGCACCTTCAGCAGCTCGTCGGAGCAGTCCTTCGGGTGACTCGTCGAGTAGCGGATGCGCAGTTCGGGCGATACCTGACTGATGCGGTCGAGCAGTTCGGCAAACGACACATCGGTGCCGTCGTCGTCGGTGTAGTGATAAGAGTTTACGTTCTGGCCGAGCACCGTCACCTCCTTGTAGCCCTGGTCGACCAGCTCCTGGCACTCGCGCAGAATAGTGGATACGGGGCGGCTGCGCTCGCGTCCGCGCGTAAACGGCACTACGCAGAAGGCACACATGTTGTCGCAGCCGCGCATAATGGAGACGAAGGCCGAGATACCGTTCGAATCGTATCGCACCGGCGAGAGGTCGGCGTACGTCTCTTCTTTCGAGAGCTGCACATTCACCGCGGCTTGTCCGCTCGTATCCGCCTCATGCAGCAGGCGCGGCAGATCCCGATACGCATCCGGCCCCACCACCAGGTCGACGCGCTTCTCCTGCTCCAGGAGCTTCTCGCGCAGGCGTTCGGCCATGCATCCGAGCACGCCAATCATCATCGGACGGTCGCGCTTGCGCTTTTTGGCGCGCAGCATATCGAGGCGGCGGCGCACCTTCTGCTCGGCATTTTCGCGGATCGCACATGTGTTGATGAGCGCCACATCGGCCTCCTCAACGTCATGGGTTAACCCGTAGCCACCATTTTCGAGGACGGACGCCACAATCTCCGAATCCGACACGTTCATCTGGCAGCCATACGTTTCGATGTAGACCTGCCGCGCGCCGGTGGTCTCGTGCCCGGCCATCTTGGGGCGATCCAGGTCGTCGGTGTTGATGGCGTCGTTCTCCTGAGCACGCTCGCGGCGCAGCTCGGTATCCAGAATGTTAATGTCTTGAATCGGCTCCATAAGACGAACAGGTTGATGGGCAACAGGCAACAGCACAATGCAACCGTTCCGTACGCTTCCTCACAGATGCGGTTCAGTCGGTCTGTACGGGAAAATGCGTTACGTCTGGGTGCAGATGCATCCCAACTGTCTGACAGAGCGCTAGGCTTCTCCTCCCCCAAACAGTGGGCATGGGCTGAACGGAACGACCGACATCTTCCGCATCAGAAAAGCGATCTCTTTGCGCTGCTGTGCGTAATAACTGTGAGGAGAGATGCACTGCATGGTGTCACACTGCAGCCTTGTTGCCGTTACATTTGCCGCTCATACTACGTTTGGCCCGTGCGCTTCTGCCTGCGGTGCTTCTACTTCCGCTGTGCCTTCGTTCTGGCATCCCCGATGATTATGGATCCTCTTGTAGATTCACGGTCTCGCTCTACCGAACGCTGTTTGGGCGCCTCGCGCAGACGGGCCTTGTTCATGATTGCTATTGCGCTGATTACGGCGGGTGTTGTGGCAGGCGGGTGCCAGAGTACGGGAACGTTGCATAGGGTATCGCCCGAATCGATTGCCGACCAGTTTCTGCCGCGCGAGCGGGAGGCCGAGGCTCATCCCGACTCAGTGCGCCTGCTCACGATTGTGGAGCGCGACGACCGGTTCGCGTTTGAGATGGAGCATAACTACCAGCACCTGCACCGGTTATGGTCGAGCACGTTCAACGTAGTCTCAACAGGACGCACCCCGACGCGCCCTCTCACGTACGCAACACTCTGGAGTCAGGAGCTATCGCTGGCTTCGTTGGAGGCGCGCGAAGGCATTTCCACGCTCACCAAAGAGGTGGCACGCGAGCAGATTGCCGAGGAGCGCGAGACCTATCGCACAACGGTACAGATCGACCTTTACTGGTTCAGCCGGTCTGGACAGACGCTGCCCCCGGCCCTGCTGCGGTCGAATGCGCAGCTTCAGCCGATGGATCGCCCCGGCGAGCGCTATCGTCCCAAAGAGGTACACCACCTGCCCCTCCGCGATGCGATACTGTCCAACGGCGACCCCGTACTCTATCGACGCACCATCCTGGTCTTTGATCGTGTGGTCGACGACCGCGACATACTGGCTGATGCTAACGGGCTGCAGCTCCGCATCCTAACGCCCGGCACCACGCGCCTGGAGTTTGCCTGGTCGTGGCCTGCGGAGGGGACCGAATCCACTGCGCTGCGATAGATGGGAGAGCTGCGGGCGCACAGGGGCTCGGCATCTGCCTTGCTACATCAACGCTGCATCCGCGATGACGATGGCGGCCACGAGCAGGAAGAGCACGCCCATGCTGCGCTCCAGCGTTTCGTCGGGGATGCGCGTCGCCACCGCGGGACCGAGCTGTCCGCCCACCAGCACGCCGGGCACGGTAAACAGCAGGATGCGCAGGACCTGGTTGAACGCCTCGGCATCGGCGGTGGCCAGCTGCACGGCGTGGGTGACCGAAGCGGCGAGGGCGGTAACGGCCACCACGAACACGCTTGTGGCAATGGCTACGGTGCTGGGAATCCGACAGCGCTGCAGGAGCAGATAGCCGTTCAGTTCGCCAAGTCCGGTCGAGAGCATCCCAATAAACGTGCCCCCAATGCCACCCGTCAGCAGTCCCTCGGAACGATTAAAGACGGTGTAGCAGTGCTGCGTGCCGTCGGTGGTCACGAGGCAGCGCTCGGCGCGCTCCTTGGGTTGCTGCGCTCGTGCATCCAACTGCTGCTCCAGGTCGTCGTCGGGCGTGCGCAGAAAGCTTATCGCTACAATGACGAGGCCCATGCCCAGGATCGCCTTCAGGATGTCGGCGGGCACAAAGTGGGCCACCCACACGCCAAAGAGGGCGGCAGGCACAGTAATCATGAGCAGCTCACCGCCCATCCGGTAGTCGATTGCACCGCGATTGTAATAGGCGTAGAGTCCGCTGCCAAACCCGAACACCTCGGTGATGAGCCCGACGCCGATGGCGGTGGTCGGATCCAGTCCCAGCACGATCATAAAGAAGGGGGAAAAGAAGGTAGCGCCTTCGACGCCGGAGCCCATCGCAATGGTGGCGATGAGGATAGCCACAGGCAGCATGAACCAGAACTCGAACAGCATTGGCAGAGCGTGGGGGCGAGCAGAGCGTGAGGCGAGCGTTTCCACTAAGAGGCGGGGCGGCGCGGCGCTTCCAGCAGGTAGTAGAGCAGGTTGTCGGTGAACGCCGGATCGCGCGTCATGGCGATGTGGTCGGCAAACAGAAAGGTGACCTGCGACCACTGTATTGGGGAGCCGAGCGTAGGCTGCCAGGTCCCGTTCACCCGCTCATCCATGAGTGCACTGGAGCGCAGCACCGTGCCATCGCCGGGGGCTTCGCCGACCTCGTCCAGTTCGCCGGTGGTGCGGTCCACGGCCAGGCGGGATAGCGTGGGTTCCGCATCGCCTGCAATGAGGGCAATTTCGGTGGTGGGTGGCGGTGTGGCGGGGACATCGAGCGCTTCGGTGAATTGCTGAGCACGCACCAGGCTCTTGCGCTGGTGGTCGAGGGCAATGCGGCGCCGCTCGTGGGCGTCTTCGACGTCTGGCAGAAGCTGTTGGAGGACCTCGTCCTGCTCGGGATCCGCCAGGCCCCACTCCATCCGCTGCCAGAAGTCCGGGGCAAACAGCGAGTCAATCACCATGCTCGGATCCTCCGCATCCACCAAAGCACCATGCCGTCCCCGCGGAAGGAGTTGATACCCAGCGGGCATGGTGCCCAGGATTGCAGATGCATAGTCCGGGGTGATGCGTGAAGTCTGCTTGCCCTCCACCATCTGGCGCAGCGCCTTGGCGGAGCCGGCGTTGGGCGTGCCCACGAGCACCGCGCGGGAGACGTGCTGGGCCCCGGCCCAGGTGACCTCGGGCGCGGAGCCGTCTTCGGGCAGGTCCGCGTTGCCATAGCGCAGGTAGTAGCGCGTGAGCAGTCCGCCCATCGAGTGCGCTACAATATCGAACTGGATGTCGGCGTCCTCGATGCCGTAGCGCGTTGCGTACTCCTCTTGCAGATACGCCGTTTTCTCCTGAATGAATTCGTGCAGGCGCTGCGCATTCTCGACGTTATCGCGGCGCCAGTCGTAGTCGAACTGGAAGCAGGTGAAGTGCTCATCGCCGTAGTCGATCGCGCCCAGGCTGCCCGAGTCGTCGCGGTAGCCGCCCACGCCGAGCGTCTGCATGATGCTCTGGTACGCTTGCAGGTTGATGGGCAGTCCCAGCACGCGCAGCCGAAACTCGCGCAGCGCGCCGTTCGAGCGCACATCGTCGTGCAGATTGCGGAGTGGCGCGCCCCTCTCCATCGGGAGGCTGATGAGGCGGGCGCCCTCGTCGTCGTTCGGATTGGCCGCATCGCCCCGGAATGCGCCCCACACGACGCGCTCGGTCTCCTCTTGCACGAGCTCCGAGCCGAGCAGGCCCGGAATGACAATCACCGGGTTGCGCTCTGGACCGTGGTACTGCGCCGACTGGTTGTACAGGCTGGGCAGATCGGGCGTAGGCTGGCTGGACCCGCATCCGGCGAGGCCCAGCGCGAACCCCACGCTTACCAACAACACAACCCAGCTTGAAGGAACCACCGGACGACACATAGACACACCTGTCGTAGAGAACGCACACGCGTGATTTGTGTGTATGAATGATGGGCGGTGTTACACGGGGAATAATTTCTACTGCGGGTTGTCGTAACCTTTTGGCGTGCTTGATCGTGTGTGAAATCCAGCCACTCCTGATGCCATCGTGCTCCAACCTATGCTTTCTGTACAGATGCGCTGCCTGCTTCGCTGTTTGACGCTCACACTTGTGCTGCTAACAACGACAGCAGCCCCCGCGCTGGCGCAGTCGCAGGAGTGGGACATCGCCCGCTATGAGGTGGATCTTTCCGTGGATACCAGCGGCACGTACGCTGTCACTGAAGACATCACGTTCGATCTGCGCGAGGGCACGTTTACCCAGGGTGAGCGGCGCATCCCCACCGAGCAGATGGATGCGCTGCGCGATGTGCAGGTCACCAGTTCTCAGGTGGAGGTCACCGACGTATCCACCCGCACACGGAGCGGCGAGCGGGTTATTCAGTGGCAGTACCCCGAGCGCGACACCTCCACCACGTTTACGCTGACCTACGTGGTGGAGGGCGCGCCGTACACCGAAGACGGGCGTACCGTGATCGACTGGCAGGCCGTGGGGGACGCGTGGAACGTGCCCATCCGCGCCATGCAGGCGACCGTGCAGCTTCCTTTTCCCGACGTGCCGCGCGACTCTATACAGGTGGAGCCTGCTACCGACGCCACACTCGACTCCACCGCCACCGGATGGCAGGCCACGTTTGCGTACGACAACCTTGCCCCGAACGAAGGCTATCGCCTCCGCATCCACCTGCCGCGTGTGATCGATGCGCCGGAACGGACGTCGAGCGATCCGGAGTGGCCCAAGGTATTTACCGTGGTGGGGCTGGGACTGCTTGGGCTACTCGGCGGGGGCACGGCCACATGGTGGCTTGGCCACATGCCCATGCCGCCTGTTCGACGTCCGCGTGAACCCAACATGCCGCTTGCAGAAGCAGGCTACCTGCTCCTGCGTGCTGACTGGGCGGGATGGCAGCGTCTCTTCAGCGCAATGATTTTCGACCTGGCGGAGCGTGGTCACCTTACGCTGCGGCGCGTGCCGAAGGAAAGCTCATGGACCGATACGACCAGCGAGGAGATTGAGGTGAAGGTGCATGCGCAGTCGCATACGCTCTCCAATCGCGAAGAGGCGCTCATTGAAGCGCTGCGTCCCCACGATACGCTCTCGGACTTCTTTCAGAAGACGGCGTCGTTTCGGAATGAGCAGGTTACTCAACTCCGCGATGCGCTGGTCGAGCGGGGCTGGATGGTGGAGCATCCGGTCCGCTCTTGGGGGAGCGGGCTGGGTGGGCTGATGCTCTTGGGCGGAGGCGTGGCCGCGCTAATCGGACTGTCGGGCTGGGTTGCTGTTGTGGGGGCCGGACTCGGATTTGGGGCGGGCCTTGCGGGGCTCCTTGTTGCTGTGCAGTACCGCACATTCAGCGACGAGGGCGCCCGACAACGCGCCGAGGTGCAGGCGTTTCTGGACCGAGAGCGCACCGCCATCGAATCCGAACTTGATCAGGATCCGGTGGCGGCCGCCGACCGATTTGTGGAGATGCTGCCGTGGCTTGCACTCGACACCGAGGTCGACAGCGCGTACGTAAAGGCCATTAACGAGGCGCTGGAGACGCATCCCGATGCGGTAACGCTGCCTCCGTGGATCGAGGACCGCGTCGGCAAAGGGGAAACCGAGGAGGTTCTCACGAGCTTCCTGCCGATCTACATCATCATGATGAGCAGCACCTCAACATCGTCTGCTGGCGGAGCCGCAACAGTCGGTAGCGTATCGGCCGGTGCGGGAGCGGTAGGTGGTGCGGGGGGAGGCGGTGGCGGTGTGTCGTAATACACCAATGGACGCTACAGAAAGAACGAGGCGACGTGCGGAGCCGACTACCAGCGTTTGGCATTCGGTTCATCAATTGTATACATTGACATATGCTCGGGTCTCAACAATCAGGTGATCGATATGCGCCGCGTGCTGCTTCTCATTCTTCTGGCTCTTGCGCTGCTTGGGTGCGATCATCTAACCGACGCGGTCGTCCACGAGCCGCTTTCAACAGCAGGAAGCACCGTAGATTCGGTTGATACAGCCGCTCCGGGCACGATCGAAGGTCATGTGATTGATGCCGAAACGGGAGAAGCACTCCCTGGCACATCGGTTGTTCTCCCCAGTCAAGAGCAAGGAGCGGCCGCAGACCAAGAAGGTATCTTTCGCATTGAGAACGTCGTGCCCGGTTCCCACCAGTTTGTGGCTCGGTTCGCAGGCTATCGTACGGCCAAGACGTCAGTTGATCTAACAGACGGCGGGGCGCAACTCCACATTACAATGAAGGTGTTGCCGGTGGAGGAACGGGGAGACGTCATTGTCCTGCGGTGTTTTGGCCCCGATACGACCGCCGAGCGCGAGTAGTGCAACCTCGGATTACATCCGGGGTGACTCTGCGCGTGGGGAGGATCACCTGCAAAAGGGGGTGTTCAATTCCGGTTGTACGCAATGTCAAACAGCGAGGCGGCCTCGCTAAGCGCGTGATCGATCTGACTATGCTTCTGCGTGCTTTCCTCCGGTAGATGCACTTTATCATGAGACCCGGACTTCTGGTACTGAATCCGGATGGCGTTTTCGCCTAACGACATCGCCTTGACGTCGTCCCATTTAACCGACTTGTCTCCCCAGACAGACGTGTTTTGGGATGTGATGCCGTCCTTATCGATGCGGAGTTCGGGCTGCTCCACAAACAGGTGCCTGTATCGAATCGAAAGGCTCACTGCTACAGCGCCTAATCCGATAGCAAGGCTGAATATCCAGCTTTCTGCGAGGGTATTATTTACGTATGTGCATGCAAGAAGGCCCAAGACTACGGTACCGACCAGAAAAGTCGCGACGGAAAGGATATTAGCATACCCTGCGTTCTTAGCAGGACGAATGATAGTTGATTCCATATCTTTGCACTGAGGGACTATTAGATGAAGTACCTGAGGTGTGACAACGTTTTATGCCATGGGTTCAGAAGGCGTACAGCTCCCTATCGCCCCGTCATCCTGACGGCGTTGGGGCACCGTCAGGATTTTCCGTTCCAGCCCCGCAATGCCCGTTTTCGGCAAAGGAGGCACTCCCTGCCTCTTGCGAGAGACATAATTGTCTTTCGGTGCTTCGTGCCGGATTCGACCGTCCATCACGTCCCCAATACCCCGGACCTCAGATCACGTCCGGGGTGACTTTCCATAAGAGAGCGAATTGTTTGTAAGCACGCGCCTACTCCAACCGCGCCACATCCTCCTCGGTAGCGGGGCGGAAGCGGATGACCTGGCCGCCGCCTGCTGCCAGGCGCAGGGTAAGGTCGGTGGTGTTGTCCACAAGGCGCTCCTCCGTCACCATGTCGTACGGGGCGTCTTCCCAGTGGGCATCGGTGCCGTCGCGGTAAATTTCGGCGACGTAGCGCGTCTCGGCATCCAGAAAGCTCAAAGGCGCCGACAGCACGCGGCCCGTCTCATCGGTGATGCTGCCCAGGTACCAGTCGTCGCTGTTGCGGTCCTGGCGGGCCATCGTAATGTAGTTGCCGATGCTCGCGTTGAGCACCTCGGTGTCGTGCCAGTCGGTGGGCACCTGCGTCATGAACTGAAGCGCCTCGGGCCGCTCCTCGTAGTTTTCGGGCAGATCCGCCAGCATGTGCAGCGGACTGTAGATGGTGATGTAGAGCGCCATCTCCTTCGCCAGTGTGGACTTGATGCGGTTGTCGGGTTTGTGCTCGTCGAAGTGCAGATCGACCATGCCCGGCGTATAGTCGAACGGACCCGCCAGGCTGCGCGTGAAGGGCAGTCGTGCGGTGTACTCAGGCGGATGGCCGCCCGCGCCGCCCCAGGCGTCGTATTCGCGGCCCATCGCCACCTCGCGGGTCATCAAGTTCGGGTAGGTGCGGCGGAGGCCGGTATCCTTCACGCCCTCGTGCACGTTCAGCATAATCTGATGCTCAGCGGCCAACTCCGTCACCTCTTGATGGTGGTTCACCATAAACTGCCCGTGATGCCACTCGTACTGCGTTTCGCCGTCCTCGCCCGGACGCTCAATCTCGGTGTCGTGGCCTACATAGCCCATCTTCACGGCGCGCACGCCCAGGTCTTCGTAGAGCTGAAAGGCGTCTTCCATCTGCTCCTCGTAGTGCAGCACCCCCGCCGAGGTCTCATGATGGCCCATCAGCCGCACATCGTTATCGCGGGCATACTGCGCCACCTCCTCCAGGTCAAACGCGTCGACCGATTCGGTGAAGCTAAATACCTTGCCGCTGTCGTACCATTCTTCGTCCCAGCCCACATTCCAGCCCTCCACAAGCGTATGCTCCAGGCCGTGCTCGGCAGCAAAGTCGATGTAGCGCTTGGCGTTCTCGGTGGTCGCGCCCAGATCCTCGCCCGGACTCCATGTCGATTTGTCGAGGTGCATCTCCCACCAGATGCCGTTGTACTTAGCTGGTTTGATCCAGGATGTATCTTCGATTTTGTTCGGCTCATTCAGGTTCAGAATCAGATACGACGTGATGAGATCGCCCGGCGCATCCGCCAGTTGCAGCGTGCGCCACGGCGACACCCGCGTATCCTGCACGCGCACCCGATCGCCCTCGCCCCACGGCATCAGGTTCGATTTGAGGGTGGTGCTGTCGGTGCGCTCCAGCGTCATCGTCGAAAAGTCCACCAGGGCCGCTTCATGCATACTGATGTAGAGGTCGTCGTCGGTGCGCATGGTGAGTGGCGTATGCACCGTATCCGCCTCGCTGAGCGGCGTGTTCTCGAAGTAGTACTCAAAGCGGTTCCACTGATACGCGTCGATGTACCACGACTCATGGTCGCCTGTCAGGCGGAACTCGGTCAGTTCATCCGCAATGCGAAACTGCTCCATGCCCTCTTGCTCGGGGAATTCGTAGCGGAAGCCCACGCCATCGTCGTAGACGCGAAACGTGACCACCAGATCACGACCTGGCGCCTCCTGCTCCGTCAGCGTGATGCGCAGCTCGTTGTAGTGGTTGCGGATGAACCGCTTCTCGCCCCACACCTGCTCCCACGTATTGTCGAACGATGACGTATCGACCGCGGTGATTGCGAACGGGCCGTCGAGGTCAGGCGCATCCTCCAGCAGAAAGCCCAGCGGTGAGGGCTCTACCACCGGCTCGCCCAGCCGCGCAATACGGTACATGGGCACGCCGCCGTCGATCTCCACCTGCACGGTGTTAATAGCACTGGGGGATGCGACAGCCGGACGCTCCGAAGCAGGGGCATCGTCAGCAGGTTGGGCAGCAGCAGGCATGGCGCACAGTAGTACCGTGGAAGCGAACAGCAGGGCGCACAGTAGCGGGCGAGGCAGCATAGATAACAGTTCGATAGCAAACAGAAGCGAGCAATCTGCCCAGTAGCAGACCACCCTCCGAAATGCAACGCACGCGGAAGGGGTTTCGCAAAATAAAGACGGTGCAGATGGGGGCGGTCGCCTGAAAGACATGAGTCAGCAGGTAGATGGTATCATACCCAAGATCATGTGAATCTGTCTCTATTTAAAACTTATGACTATTAAATACTGAACTGTAGAATCCAACAGGATGTATGGAGGAATGAAGTTGCCCATTGCATCCCCCTGACACTCTATTTGACATGGATACGATATCTCCAGACACGCTGGTGGCCGACCTGGTATCGGCGCAGCCGCGCTACGCACGCATCTTCGAAGAGTTGGGCATTGACTATTGCTGTGGGGGCGAGCGTCCACTGCGCAAGGCCTGCGCCGAGCAGGGATTGGAGCCGAAGACGGTGGTGCGGATGCTCAGTGCGCATTCTGCTGCCCAGAGCGCGCCTGATGCGGATGCCGCGCCAAAAACGGACTGGACGCGCGCTTCGCTTAGTGATCTGATTACGCACATTGAAAAGACGCATCACGCGTACCTGCGAGGTGAGCTGCCGCGCCTGGATGAGCTTCTCACCAAAGTGACACATGTGCACGGCGCCGACCTGCCATGGCTGCGCCGCGCCAAACAGGTGTTCGATACGATGGCATCGGATCTATACGCGCACATGGAGAAGGAGGAAACCGTGGTGTTTCCGTTCATCCGGCGGTTGGAGGACGGTGAGGCTACGGCTCCACCAGTTGGAATGGATTCCGATCCGATGGCGCTCATGGAGCATGAGCACGACGAGGCGGGCAATGCCCTCAAGGAATTGCAGGCGCTCTCGAACGACTTTTCAATGCCCCGTGGAGCATGCGGCACGCTCCGCGCTACGATTAACGGGCTACAGCTTTTGCAGAAAGATATGTTTCAGCATGTACACAAGGAAAACAACATCCTTTTTCGTCGTGCACGGGTGTTGCAGTAGAGTGGGCGCTTGCCCAAAATACAAGGCATCGCAACCTATGTGACGGTAAGGCGCACATTATAATCCTGGATGCGCGTGGCCATTGCGGCAAGCGATGTGTTGCGGAATAGCGTAGCCAGCTGGTCACGCTGATCGACCCACTGGTCGTGGAGCGGGCACGGGTCGGCATTGCCACAGCCGGGCAGGCCCAGTACGCATTCGGTGAACAGTGCCTCGTCGTCAATTGCCACCACAATTTCGTAGAGATTGATAGCGGCGGGGTCACGGGTAAGAGCTACGCCGCCGCTGGGGCCGCGATGCGAGGTGAGGAGTCCGGATTTGTTAAGCTGCTGAAAGATTTTGGTGAGGTACGGAAACGAAATATCCAGCGCGTCGCTGATCGTGCCAATCGAGACGTATCCGTCTTCATCAAGCGAGGCCAGGTACAAGGTGGCTCGCATTCCGTATTCGCAACTCTTGGAAAGCAGCATGTATCGTAGACGGGTTAGTAGATCGGCCGAGTGCTATTTCGGACAAGCAGGAGCGAAAATAACGAGGGCTGCCTACGTGCGTTCCTGCAATTGGGCAGTGGCCAGCGCGACCTCGGGGTACGTGGCGGCCGCTAAGATGCGCTGCGATGATGTGCTATGTCGGCTGGAAAGGTATTTTGCACAGACTCCACACACGTGGAGCCGTCGTTCCCGTACGTCGTACAGAAACAGGCCGCATTTCGCTCTCTCTACTATTTCGCCCCCTTGAAGAGTCAAACTCGCCGTATTCTTCGCATCAGTCTGGATGCCGCTATGCACGTGGCCTTGCTGGGCAGCATCGTGTGGATGACCGGACATCCGTTTATCTTTCCAAGCCTGGGTCCTACGGCGTTCGCGTTGGCCCTTCATCCGCACGAGCATACGGCATGGCCAGTCATTGGCGGGCATTTCTGGGGCATTGTATCGGGGCTTACGGTGTACACGTGTGTCGCTTCGGGGCTGGCAGTCACGGGCGAATATGCGCCGTTTTCGGAGGCTGGGCTGTGGCTGGCGCTGAGCGGGTCCCTCTCGGTTGCGTTGACCGCGATTGCTATGTTAGCCACTCGGAGCGCGCATGCCCCGGCCTGTGCTACAACGTTGATCATCTCGCTCGGACTCCTTCCAACGCTCACCGAAGGCGCAATTATTTTGATGTCGGTGACACTGCTCTACGGGGTACACACCGCGTTCTTTGCCTGGTTTGAGCGGACGCGGTTCGTTACTTAAGCAGGATGCCGAGCTATCGCCTCGGTGCGTAGCAGTCTCTGATAGGCAGATGACGGTGCTTCATCGCGGTGCCAATGAGCGCCCGCCGTCCAGGTCGAGTGATTCTTTTGGCGGGGCGTCGGGAGGCGAGGGGGGAGCTTGGATGATGCTGTATGCAGTTGCTCCCAGAAAAAGCAGGATAGCGGCAGCGTTGCTCCATCCGCCAATCAGGCGCAGTGTGGCATAGGGCCACAGATCGCCGACTATACGCGCTACCAGAGAAAGGTGCAGCAGTGCTACAGGGCCGTAGAAGAGCGGTCGATACGGAATGTCGATATCCAGCACCGAAGGAAAGATCACGGGGGCATGCGCAAAGATCATGCTGAACACGAAGCCGACAAACACGGTGTGGAGCATGGCATCATAAAGAAGGCCAGCGGTCGGCCATCCGTAGGTCAGCATCAGCCCGCCGCCCACAAGGAGCCATCCGTATCCCATCAGCAAACACACGGCCATAAATCGGGGCAGCCCCGCATGTGTGACGGTGTGACGTGCTATGTCGTACGCGATCAGCCATCCGCCGAGTGCGACGAGTCCTGCACCGAGGATACGAGCGCCCGTATCCAGTGAAACCAGTGAACAGGCCAGCCCGAGGCCCAGCACAACGATGCAGGTCATGAATCCGTACCGCACGTAGGACGCATGCTGCATCATGCGGCTCAGCTCCAGGCGCTCGCCGGCAATGGTGAGCACTAAAAACCCCAACCACCAGGGCGTCAGATACGGGATGGGCCACCCGGTCAGCCAGAGCCCATTGCCCACAGCCCAGGCAACCGCCCCGGCAGCCATGACAACGGCAAAAGGAGCCGCCTGGATAGACAGCACAACGCCAAAGATTATGACAAGCCCAGCGCTGCCAAGAGTAATGAGAAGTGGTCCGCCGGGAGGGGCAATCCCCAATAACGCTGCGAATGCCCCCAGGCCAACCAGTGCAGGCACGGCGTACGTCCACCTGCGGTTTAGTGCAACAGCGCGCTCCAGGCTGATGAGGGTGCCGAGAAAGCCGCACACCATGAGCGGACCGTGAACGCTCGGATTAGGCGCAATTGCCGCAAGGCCGTTCCACCCAAGGCGCAGCAGACCGGTCCATAGGCCGGCCATCAGCACCATGCCTCCCAGTGCAATGAGAGCTATGCGCATGCGGCGAGACGCGACTGCCCCGGAGGGGAAAAGTTGGTTTGGCATGTCGGATCAGGAGATGTACGCGCCAAGAAGCCATCCGGCCGTCCCTAAGGCGCTCAGTTTTATCGCCTCAAGAGCAATGTAGCCCAGATGAAACCAGGTGTTGGCTTCGTCAATGGTGCCCTCAACGATAGCTGCAGCTTGAGAAAGAAGCTCGGGGAGGAGCCACACCGTTTGAAGCAGCAGAATGACTCCAATGCCTCCCAGCACCCAGCGCAATGCGCCCTCAGGCCAAGCAACTATGCAGAGTGCACCGGCCAGAGCCGCCAGCCCAAGTTCGGTCCAGTTGAGCGCCGCAAACACGTGGCGGCCCACATCAAGGCCGATTTCGCGGGTTACGCTTGGAGCGGTAAACTTGACAGGGGCTTCCAGGAGTGAAATCCCCGCTACCAGTCCCAGCCATACAAAACAGATTGCTTGTAAGAGGCGAAGTGCAAATGTCTCATCCATGATACGTAGAAAATCAATTGGGAGAGTCCGTGGAATCCAGGCAGTACATGCCGTAGCCAGATGAGGCTACACATCCCACGTTAGGATGTCTTCTTCGGATTTCTCTCGTGTCTCCCATTCCGCGGCATCGTCGGCAGGCTCGTGCTTGGTCACGATATTGTAGCCCATCTCGCGCCACTGATTGGCCAGGTACTCATTCCATTGCAGGTAGTGCGCCCATTCTTGCGGCACCTCATCGTCCGGGTAGATTGCCTCGGTCGGACACACCGGCACGCAGGCGTTGCAGTCGATGCATTCATCCGGCTGAATCGCCAAAAAATTGGGGCCTTCGTAGAAGCAATCGACCGGACACACCTCCACGCAGTCGGTGTATTTGCAGTTGATACAGGGTTCAGTAACAACGTAAGCCATAAAAATACAGGGGGATGTGAAGCGATGTGGCAAGCGGCAGCGTAGATCGCAGAGGTACATGTTAACCAAAGCGCTCGGCTACGTCTTCATCGCGGAGCACACCCAGCTTCGATTGAAAGATCGTGGCAATGTGGCGGGCGCGGCTTTTCATCTGTTCGGCATTGGGCCCGGCAAACCGTTCATCTATGATGGATTCAAAGCGGTCGAGCCATCGCGTAAAGTGGTCGGCGTTTAGGCCGTTGAGGGCGGCATGCGCATGAAATGGACGTCCGCGGTAGGTACCGGTTTGAAAGACGACTGAACACCAAAAATCCACCAGTTTAGGCACATGCGCCTGCATATCGACATCGTCAAAGAACGCGCCAATGGACGGATCTTCGGCAATATCGTGGTAGAATGCCTGCACGACCGTGCGTACGTCTTCGCGGGTGGTTAAGTCGGAGTGGGATTCCGAGGCGTTTTCCATGGCACAGCGGGTATCTTAGCGAGAAACGGTAGTGTGTCAGGCATGCGGAGCGCGGAAGCGGTCGGGGCGCACATCGGGGTGCATCATTGCAGGCGACCACGCCGGATTCCACACAATGTCTACATGCACCCGATCGATGCCCCCGATAGGCGTGAGTACCTCGCGCATGGACTTCTTGATGTGGTGGCTAAGTGGGCACGCTGGTGTCGTCATCGACATGGTCACTGTCACATCGCCATCGTCGTAATCGAGACCGTAGATCAACCCCAGATCAACAATGTTGATGCCGAGTTCGGGATCGTTCACCCGGCGCAGCAGATCTGCAATTTGGGCATGTAGAGTAGCCATCGCATCTTGCAATTATGTTTGAGCACCGTAGCAGAGCATGCGCTAACTGATCGTTAAGATTCGACCTTCTCAATCTTGACCCGCCACTCCGTAGGGCCCTCTTCGAGATACGTCTACTCGAACTGGCCCGCGCGCTCGCCCTGAAACTCGTACTTAAGCGGACGCGGATTGTGGTCGTTGATCAGGATGAAGTGCTCGCCGGGCTCCAGCTCGTCGAATGTGCGAAAGATCGTAGGATGCTTCTCGCGGGGCGGAATCGGGCGTACATCCAGCGTGCGTGCGTCGTCGGTTGGGGGCGGCATAGAGCAATTGGCTTGGATACGAGAGGTTGATGCGCCTCTCTTTACCTAAAGCCTCTCCCAACGATTCTTTATTTAAGACACGAAATGCTTAATTAGTGTTTTATTTAAAACCTGATTGTATTAATTCGGCCACGGTCCATCTACAAGCACGCAGACCCAAGTTGCGGAGTACGGCATGCGCACGCTGGCACCAGATGCGAGACTTCGATATACACGTATGGTTCGAGGCCGACACCGCCTCGTTCGCTCCCGTCACCCCCGCCGGAGGCGTCCGCGCTGGGGGCGCAACAGGGCTACGCATCATGAAACGGGATGCCACTTTGGATTTGATGGCACCACCGAGCCGCTGTTCGATGAGGACGCACGCTCGATCACTACCTCGGTGAACGTGACAGCGGCGCTTGGTGTGGTGTGCGGCGTAGACGTGTGGGGACAGGTGCTCGCCCATCGGCTCGTGTTTCGCAATGCGGTCGGAACGCGACGCAGTACCGGACTGAGCGATCTGCTCCTTGAAGTGGAACAGAGTCTGCATCCCCAGCCGCTGTGGTGAGCGGGATCCGGCGGCGGTTCAATGCAGCGTGTTCTACATTTGTGCAAGTGGAAGGACCAACGTGCGGGAGATCCCTCGACGGCACTCGGGATGACAGAATGTGAGGAGTGAGTGCCAAATGGAGTTGGCTCATTCTGCTTCCTCCTCAATCGGGATGGGCTGCCCGGAGAGCACGATTGCACCTACGCTGTCAAGCCGCACGGCGGGCGCGTCAATGCTGGCGTGCAGCAGGTCGGCGTGCTCAGGCGTGAGGGTGTGGTTGGCGTCAAGGCGGGTGTGAGCCTGGCGCTGATGGGTATGCAGCGACTCGGCGTCAAGCAGCGCGTTGCGAGCCGCATCGCGGGCGTCGTTGCAGCGCGTGGCCCAGCGTTTGGGCGGCACAAAATCGTCGAGTACGGGCAGGCGGTCGCCTTTAATGTTCGTATCGGCCCCGCCGTCTTGCTGACGCTCGGGCTCGGCTTCGAGCAGGCTGCGCACGCCTTCGTTGTCGACCACCTGGCCGCGCGCATCGGTGCATACGGTGATGAACTGCGGCGGAAAGACGCCATCGGCGCGGCGTTGCAGGGCGGCCTGGGCGGCGGTATCGTCGGCTTCGGCGAACGAGTCGGTGTCGGCTTCCACCACAAACTCGAAGCGGAAGTAGAGCGCATCCTCCTGGTCCAGCAGGTTCCACTGGCGGCTGGTGCGCCAGATGGCGTAGGCACGGCCCCGGTCATCCCACTCGAAGTAATTGACGAGCGCGTCCAGGAACGGATGCCCAATCCGAAACAGGTTGGCGGATCGGTCGGGGCGCTGCTGGCTGGCCACGGCCACCGAGCGGTGGTACGTGGTGGGCTTGTCGGACTTCGGGAGGAAGCGGTTCAGGATGGTGTCGAAGGGAATCAACGTTTTGCCGTTGAAGTCGGGCTGGTAGCGCATCATGTCGTCGGGGTAGCCGCGCTTGGAGCGGTGGAAGCGCAGCGCCTTGGTGATCCACGGGTCCATGTCGCGGTAGAGGGCGCGGCTGTCGGATTCGAGGTCGTGCAGCGTCTCCAGGTAGGCCGACGCGCCTGCGTGCAGCGCTTCAGGCTGCTCGAACAGCGCCTGGTGCTGCTGCGCCGTGCGGGTGGACTCGGCCTGCGTACGGAGCGCCTCGATGCGATCCGCCAGCGCGTCGGTGCCGTGGGTAAGCAGCGCCTGGAGCACCTCGGGGCGGGCAGACTCGGCCCAGGACTGCACGGGAGCGAGCGAGGCGTCGAACACGCCGAATCCGTCGCGCAGCAGGTGGTACCACGCCTCAAAGAGCGAGCCGTCGACGTCGGGTCCGAGGTAGACGTGCGTGTGCAGCGGACGCCCATCGCGCCCGATGCGGTCGAGCCGTCCGATGCGCTGCTCGATGGCGACCGGATCCCACGGCAGGTCGTAGTGCACAAGGTGGTCGGCATGCTGCAGATCGGCACGGTCCAGCGCCGACGGGTCGCACACGAGGATACGGCAGGCGTCCTCTTCCACGAGCCGATCGATCGCATCGGCGGCCAGGTCGGGCTCGGTGGTGGTGTGATGCAGCGCAACGGCAGCGTGGCCAAACTGCTCGGTCAGCACCTCGTGCAGATGCGTGGCGACCGACGGATACTTCGTGTACACCACGAACGTCTCGGGCAGCTCATCGTCGGGGTCGATCTTTTGATCGAGAAAGGCCCGGAGCCAGTCGGCATGCGACAGGTCCATCGCGTCGACCTCGGCGCGGGCGGCTGTTTCGATCTGCTTCAAGAGGTCGTCCTCGCTGTCGAAGCGTGGCACGCTGGATAGCCGATCCATCTCGGCGGCGGTCAGGTCGTTCGAGAGGCGTGCAGCGGCTGTGCCTTCGCGCCGGTAGGCCGCCACATCGGCAACAAGGGGCAGGTGGCTGCTGGCGGTTTCTGCCAGGATACGCAGTACCGATGCGTAATCGTTGGCCTCAGCATCGTTGCTGGCGGCATCAGCGGCCTGGGTGCGCCAGGTGGCGAGCAGCTCGTGCACGTTTTCCTCGCGCAGATCCATGCCGAACTCGGCGTAGCCCGGTGCGCTGCGTGGCGTGTCGACTGAATCCACGTCGGCGCGCTGCACATGCAGCATGCGCGGGTGCCAGCGGTACGTGTCGGTCAGGCGGATACGTAGGGCGTTGGCGGCGTCGGAGCGTGCGTCCTCATCACCGTTGGCGGCGGCCTCTTGGAGGGCATTCATGGCACGCCGAAGGTCGGCCTCGGATTCGGGAACGGCCTCGCGGAGGTCCGAAAGAATGGCGGTGTAGACATCGGCCTGGGCTTCCCCCTGAACAATCTGTTCCTGAAGCATTTGCAGGGCAGATCCGATGGCCTGGCGCTGTTCGTGCTTCTGATGCAGAGATTCGCGGTCGCCACGAGGGTAGGCGTCGCCGTCGAGCAGGTGCAGGGGCGGATGCAGGTCCGCAGGATCGGTGATGGCGGGAGCGTCGGCGAGCAGGAGCAGGCGTGGGGCCTGATGCGTGCGGGTGGCCATGGCCTCGAACGCGTCGTGGTCGGCATCGAGGCGGTGCGCCTTGTCGACAATGAGGAGGTCGGCCTCGGGGGCGTTCGAGAGGGCGTGCAGCGCGATGAGCGTGACGGTGCCGGGGAGTGCGTCGGTATCGAACTGGTCGCTAAGCGTACGCTTCCACCGGGCGTGCCGGTCGCGCGGGGCGGCGATGCATACGGTGGCGTCGTCGGCGTCGATGAGCGTCTGTCGTACAAGGATGCCCGTCTGTACAACCGCGCCGAGCCCCGGCTCGTAGGTGAGCAGGTAGCGCGGGGTGGGATCTTCGAGGATACGCTGCGCCACATCCACCTGATGCGCGTACAGATTGATGCTGGCCGAGAGGAGTCCGGAGGCGTTGTGTGCGGCGCTGCGCTGGCGCAGGAGGGCGCGCACGAAGGGTTCGCGCTGGTTGCGGAAGAAGACGGTTTCGTGGCCCTTCTGCTTGAGCGTTTCGGTGGGATCGGCGACGGGGCGCGACCACCGCACGAAGAGATGCTCTTTGCCGGGATCTTTGACTTCCTGGTCGGGCAGCTCGATCATGTGGTCGCCATCGCCGAGGCGGCGCACGCGGCCCATGTGCCAGCGCTCGGCCTCGGGATCGAAGACGTAGCAGCGCGTCTGATTGGCCAGGCGCACCACGCGCAGGTCATGGGCGGGAACGGAGCGCGTTTCGCGGTGGGCAATGGTGTCGAAGTATTCGACAGTAGCGGTGCCGTTGTCGAGCGCCACGCACTTGCCAATGCCGAGTCCGTTGCCCGCAATCACGAAGTCGTGCGGGCTGATGTCGGCATCGGGGAGCGGCTCGGCACCGGGCGGATGCTCGGGATCGCCCAGGTGTTGCGCCAGGGCCTGGAGTTGCGGGTAGTCGGGCAGCGATTCGCCGGCGGCCCACTGCTCTACGGTTGGTGGCAGCGTACCAGTGAGGCGGGCGAGGTCCTCCCACGAGTAGCCCAACTGTTCGCGGCGCGCGGTGAGCCACCAGTGAAGCAGGAGCACCATCTGTTGATCGTCGGTTGCCGGGGTTGCCATAGGGCGGGTGTAAAGCGCGTGGGAGAGAGCATGAGGGCTTCCGTGAACAGAAGACCACGGCACGTAACGAGGCGCACGGGCGCAGGTGCCGACGCGGCGTTCGATTCGGCTGTGAAGTGTGGGGGAGAGAGGATGGAGCGGTGGAGGATAGAGGATGGAGAGATAACGGACCAGCGGTTATCCTCATACCAAATCTGGTGGCAGGATTGCGGTGAAGACATACGCAGTTGTAGCTCACACATGTCATCTCGTCGCGGGGCTCTGCCCCGTGACGTGGCCATTCAGGGGCTCCGCCCCGTTCTTTACGTTGGAAGTAGATGGTTTTCGTTCACCCGTTCACCCCTCAATAGCGATTCAACGCTACGTGCTGGAGGAAATATGCCCGTAGCCGGAGAACCTGCACCGAATGCTATCGGTGCTGGGAGCGCCGCCTGGCGCGGACGTCTCCGGCGGGACGGGCGTAGGCGAGCGGGGTACCTTGTGCCGAATGCTTTCGATACCGTTGACCCCAGGACAGATTTTTATCAGGAGAGTTGTCACTCAACGTCTGTTCACTACCCATCCTTCGATACGACCGTACACCAACGAAGCGTGCGGAGCTGGGATCACTCCACGTCGAGCACTTTGTGGGTCTGGGTGCTGACGCTCCATTCCGGGTGTTGGGCGGCCAGGGCGACGGCCTCTTTCTGCGCCTCCTGGAGGCGCGGGCCATCTTCGGGCTGCACGTAGAGGCACCGCCGCGTTTCGCCCGCGATGGTGTGCCGGGTGCCGCGCCGCGCGAACCGCTCGTAATGGGCGGGGCGGTAGTCGGGCACAACCAGCTTCAGTTCGTCGAAGCGCTCCAGGGTGAGGTGTTCTTCAGGCAGTTTCGGGCTGCACGTGATCCAGTCCGGCGCCGAGATCTCGTCGTTTTCTGGACCTGCAAACGCCTCTGCCAGCGCGACGGTGCCGTTCGTTTCGATGGCCACAGTGTATCCGGCGGCGTGCATCGCCTCAATGAGAGCAGCGTCGGCCTGCAAGAACGGCTCGCCGCCGGTCAGCACACAGAAGTCGATGGGGCCCCCGAGGTCGCGCATCTGCTGGGTGAGTTCGACAGCGGTGTAGGAGGTGCTGCCTTCTTTGGTGAAGTCCGTGTCGCACCAACGGGGGCAGTCGGCGCCGGTGCGCTGGGCATCGCGCTCACGATCGGCCTCGTACCCGCTCCACATGTTGCATCCGACCAGCCGCACAAACACCGCCGGACGCCCGGCCCAGAAGCCTTCGCCCTGCACTGTGGGAAAGACGTTCTTGACGCGGTAGGTGGACTCGGTTTCAGGAGAAGAAACGCGTGTGGCGTCGGGCAAGGCGACGGGACGAGTATCTGCGAGGGTATCCATATTTCTATTCTCCATCCTCCATCTTCTATTTCGCTAACTTTCTCTCCGAAACGCATCGCCTTAGCATTCGGCAGACCCGCTACACCCAGCCCTTTTCTTTTGCCTCCTCGTACCCCTTGGCGCGCAGTTTAGAGGCGGGGTTGTCGAGCTGGCCGTAGCCCCACTCGTTGAGCTGGCTGCGGTCGCCGTTGTAATCGGTGTGGCTCATGACGCGCACGGTTTCCAGCACATCACAGCCCGCCACGGTGCCAAGGTCGGCGGCCAGTTTCCAGGTTTCGGCCTTCGTGCGGTCCATCAGCGGCGTGTAGATCTGCAGGTCCGCGTCCATCGCCAGCGAGAGGCTGGTCTGCATCGCACTGATGAAGGTGCGACGGCAGTCGGGGTAGCCGGAGTAGTCGGTCTGGCACATCCCGCCCACAAGCTGCGTGATGCCCCGGTTGTACGCATAGCTGGCAGCGGTGCTCAGGAAAAGCGCATTGCGCCCCGGCACAAAGCTGGCGGGCAGGTCCTCGTTCCGAGCGTGCGGCGCGTTCATGTCCTTTCCGTGCTCTGTGAGCGCGGAGCCTTCCAGTGCGCCAGTCAGGTCGATGCAGTCGTACGGCACGCCCGCCTTGTCAGCAATCTTCCGGGCCTGCTCGACCTCCACGGCGTGTTTTTGTCCGTAGGTGAAGCCCAGCGCCTGCACCTGATCAAAGCGCTGGAGCGCCCAGAACAGGCAGGTGGTCGAGTCCTGACCTCCGGAGAACAGAACGAGGGCGGCGGAATCGGTAGGCATAGCGGGTAGAGGCGGGTTGATGCATAAGCAGAGATGCGTATGCCGGGCGCTGGGTGTGGGTTCGGGCGGTGCGTCACGCTCATGAAAACTCGCCCAACGATTGGGCTGGATCTTGCCTTAGGGCGGCGTGTTTGGTAAAATAGATGCATATTATACTTCGCATGTGCACCGTTCGTCGCAGTTACGGATTGCACGTTTCTACACGGAGGGGTGGCAGAGCCTGGTTGAATGCACTGGTCTTGAAAACCAGCAGGCCCTCGCGGGTCTCGGGGGTTCGAATCCCTCCCCCTCCGCTTCTTTTTGCATATCTTGATTTCCATATCCTGCTTCGTCCAGCGGATTGGCTCAGCAGAGAGTTCCAATCCTATGCTCCTCTGGTATTGTCTCGATAATGAGGCAGGTGTCGCTTTTCCTCTGCAGGGTTGGTCGCGTTCTCCTGAGCACACTCAACGCGAACTTGGTGCAGCCCAGGCGTCCGCTCATAACCTGGGCTGTAACATTGCAGCGCGCCGGGTCGTAGAGCGGGTGCATGAGGGCAAGTCGCGCTGCGTGTTGCAAGAACGCGCCGCAATAGCGCGCTGCGCAATACCGAAGTCCTCTGTTGTTTGCTCTTGTTCATCCTAATTGCCGACTCTATGCGCCGGTTGCTGCTCCCTTTCTGTATCTTGATCCTGCTTGTACACCTTACGCCCGTAGGGGCGCAGGCACAATCAGACGAAACCATCACGTTCGACGAAGCCGTCACCATTGCGCTCGACCAGAACACCGATCTGCAGCGCGCCATCAACGATGTGCAGCGCCAAGACGCCACGATCCGGCAGCGGCAGTTCGACTTTGGGCCGAACCTGAACCTCTCCACCAGCACCACGCGCCAGTTCGGGCGCAGCTTTAGCCAGGAAGAGGGGGCGATTGTGAACCAGACCACGGATATCTTCCGGGTCAACGCCAACTCCAGCATTACGGTGTTCGACGGGTTCAACAACATCGCATCGCTGCGGGAGGCCAACCGGCAGGGCGAGGCCAGCGAGCTGAATCTGGAGCGCACGCGCCAAGATGTCGTGTTTACCGTGATGGAGCAGTACATCGCGCTGTCGCAGAGCAAGCAAGAGGTTGAGGTGCGCCGGGGTGAGGTCGAGTTTCAGGAGCAGCAGCTGGAGCAGATCCAGGAGTTTGTAGATGCGGGGGCACGGCCCACCTCCGACCTGTTCCAGGCCGAGGCCGATCTGGCGCAGGCCGAGCAGCAGCTCTTGCAGGCCCAGCGCGAGGTGGAGGTCAACAACACGCGTCTCATCCAAACGCTGCAGCTTGATCCGTTTGGGACCTACACCTTTGAGGCGCCCGACGTTGATCCGGCAGCGCTTGAGATGCGCGAGTACGCGATCTCGGAGATGCTCGACAACGCCTTCGACCGTCGTGTGGATCTGCGGGCGCAAGAGGCCAACGTGCGGGCCTCGGAAGCGGGCGTTCGCATCGCACAGTCCAACTACTGGCCGTCGCTCTCGGTGAACATGGGCTACGGCTCCAACTGGTCGAGCACGGTAGGTGCCCTGCCGGGCAACACCGATCCCTCGTTCTTCGATGTGCTCGACTCGCGCCGGGGCGGCAACATTGGGTTCTCGCTGTCTTTCCCGATCTTTGACCGCTTGCAGCGCCGCACGCAAACCGCCCAGGCCCGTGCTAATGTGCGCGAAGCCGAGTACGCCCTGCAAGATCGGCGCCAGACGGTGGCTTTGCAGGTGCGCCAGGCCATTCTCGACTACCGCAACGCCCAGAAGCAGTTGGAGGCCGCCGAGTCGCGGTTGGAGTCGGCCCGCCGTCTGCGCAACGCAGCGCAAGAGCGCTATAACCTGGGCAGTGCCTCTATCGTCGAGCTGTCGCAGGCCACGCGCGACTTTACCGATGCGGCCAGCGCCAAAGTACAGGCCGAGTTCGACGTCGCCTTCCAGCAAAAGCGGATTGCCTACCAGATGGGCACGCTTAGCCCCGATGCCCCGCTCGCTGAGTAGCGCCACACCCTCTTTTCTTTTCCTTAACATCTGTTCTATACAATGCGTCGCACATTATACATTGCTGGCGGAGTCCTCATCGTGCTTATCATTCTTGGCACCGCAGGGCGGTTTATGGGCTGGTTTGGAGCCGAAGGCGAAGGCGTAGCGGTCCAAGCGGAAGCCGCAGAAGCCCGCACCATTACGCAAGTGGTTACGGCCTTCGGGCGTGCCCAGCCCGAGGTGGAGGTCACCATCAGCCCTGACGTGTCGGGCGAGATTGTGGAACTGAACGTGCGCGAGGGCGCCGACGTGCAGGAGGGCGACGTGCTCTTGCGCCTCCGCCCCGATACCTATGAGGCCCAGTTGGAGCGCACTCGGGCCGAACTGAACCGGGCCCAGGCTACCCTGTCTGAGCGCGAGGCTGACTCCTTGCAAACACGCCTGGAGTTTGAACGCCAGCAGCGCCTTTTTGAGCGCGAGGTTATTCCCGAAAGCGAATACCAGGCTGCCGAATCCGCCTATAAACAGGCTGTAGCCCGGCTGCAGGCGGCGCGCTTTCAGGTGCAGAGCGCCATGGCCAGCCTCCGAGACGCGCGCGAACAGCTCCAGAAAACGACCATCTACGCGCCCATGAGCGGCACCGTGAGCAAGCTGGATGTAGAGCTTGGCGAGCGCGTGGTAGGAACGTCGCAGATGGCCGGAACCGAGATGATGCGCATTGCGCGGCTGGAGCAGATGGAGATGGAGGTCGACATCAACGAGAACGACGTGGTGAACGTGAGTCTGGGCGATACCGCACGCGTTGAGGTGGATGCGTACCCCGATCGCTCCTTCCGGGGCACCGTCACCGAAATTGCGAACTCCGCTCGCGTAAGCGGCGAGGGCACGCAGGAGCAGGTCACCAACTTCCCGGTCAAGATTCGGCTGCTCGACGCGCACAACGAAAATGCAGGCACCGTGATGACCGGACCCGAGGGCGGCATTGCCAGTGCCGAAGACGGCACGCCCACCGAACCGGCCCCCGTCATCCGTCCGGGCATGAGCGGCGCTGTCGACATCTCTACGCATACGGTGTCCGATGCGGTGTCAGTGCCCATTCAGGCCGTCACGGTGCGTAACCTGAACGAGGAGAGCGATGCCGATCGCCGCAGCGAGGAGGCTATGCGCCGCGTCGTGTTTATTGCCGATGGCGACACCGCTCGCGTACGCCAGGTGGACACCGGCATTGCCGACGATGCCTTCATCGAGGTGCGCGCGGGGCTGGAGCCGGGCGAGCGTGTGGTTACCGGGCCGTACAGTGCGGTCAGTCGCGAGCTTGAAGGGGGCACGGCCATCACGATCGAGGAGCGTCCCGGACCCGGCGTACGCACGGCCTCGCGATAGCTGCAGCCGGTCGCCTCCCCCTGTACTTCTAACGTTTGGATTCCGCATATGACCGCTTCTGTAGACCCTACTACCGCCCCGGCTTCCGCATCTACGGCCACCGGACCGCTCATCCAGATTGCGGGCCTCAAGAAGCGCTACGTAATGGGTAGCGAGGAGGTATGGGCGCTCGACGGCATTGACCTGACGATTGAAGAGGGCGAGTACGTAGCCATCATGGGGCCGTCGGGATCGGGGAAATCCACCTTCATGAACATGCTCGGCTGCCTCGACACCCCTACCAGTGGCACGTACCTGCTGAATGACAGCGACGTAAGCACGTACTCTGACGATGAACTGGCCGAGATCCGCAACCGCGAAATCGGCTTTATCTTCCAGACCTTCAACCTGCTGCCGCGCGTCGACTGCTTGCGTAACGTGGAGCTGCCGCTCATCTACGCCGGCATGAAGCAGTCCGAGCGCCGCGAACGGGCTGCCGAGGCACTTCGCAAAGTAGGCCTGGGCGACCGTATGGACCATAAGCCGAACGAACTCTCGGGCGGGCAGCGCCAGCGCGTGGCTACGGCCCGTGCGCTCGTGAACACCCCGTCCATCATCCTCGCCGACGAGCCCACCGGCAACCTCGACACCGAAACGGGCAACGAGATCATGCGTCTCTTTGAGCAGCTTCACCGCCAGGGCAACACGCTCCTGGTTGTCACGCACGAGGAAGACATCGCCCAGCACGCGCGCCGCATTCTGCGCCTCCGCGATGGCAAGCTGGAGCACGACACGCTTGTAGAGCATCCCACACTTGAGCACGAAACGCTGTAGCAGCCCCACAGCTGTTTTATTTGGGATACACCAAAGCATCCCTTTATGACCGATATTCTGATGTGGGCCTCCATAGCCATGGTTTTGTTTGTAGGCCTGTCTGCCGGAGGCGACGCCCGTGCCCGCTCCGCCGATTCGTTGCAAGTTGCGGTGCACGCAGCCTCGGATCAGGCCGTGGACGGGTGGACGATGCTCGTTCCCGATGCCCTGCCTGCGGGCAGCCCCAACGACACGCTCTGGATCAGCCCCGAAACCGTGGCCCTGACCCCGGCAGCGTGGAAGCGCCTTACGTTCCGCATGGAAAACCAGCGCCCTGTCCTGACCGTGGTGCCCGGTCCCAACGAGCAAGGCGCGCTGCGCACGCTCCTGCGCGATGCGCCGGGTGCGCACCTGGTCGTGCGGCTGAACGGTGGCGTGCAGTACGCCACGCCCGTGCTTTCTATTGAAGGCACCACGCGCAGCCTCAAACTCATGGACCTTGCGCCCGAAGAAGCCGCCCAACTGGCGCGTGAATGGCAGCAGGCACACCAGTCAGCAGCACGTCCGTAGTCGGTAGCGGCTTAGTAGCGGCCGCCGCCGCGCTCGGGACCGTCATTGTCGCCCGAGCCAAAGGTGTACTGAAAGCTTAGCGTGACCTCTCGGCGTCCCCACTCGAAGTTCGACTGCTGGTAGATGTCGTTGTCGCGGTACCAGATGCCCACGTTTGTGTTGTTAAACAGGTCATCCACGCGCAGCGTAAGGCTGCCGTTGCCCGAGAAGAGCGACTGCTGCAGTGCCACCTCGGTGCTCGAAAATGCGTCGATGCGGCCCTCGGGTGGAATGTCGCGCGCCGGACGGTAGAACTGGTTGAGTTCGGCCTGCAGCCCATCGCGCAGTTCGGTGCGCAGATTAGCGCGGCCCGAGAACAAGATCGCATCCTGGCTGCGGTCGGTCGTTAAGTTTGAACCGTCGGTTACGGCGCGGTACACGTTGCTGCTCAGCGTGCCCTCCACACCGGCGTAGTTGAACGTAGCCACAAACTCGGCGCCGTACGAGGTGCTCGATGACAGGTTTTCAGCCCGCCGCACAATGACAGTACGTCCGCTGTCGGTTGTCTCCTCGCGGGTTACGTCCTCGATCTCGTTTACGGTGTGGCGCACGTATGGCGTGGCCGTAAGCGATCCAAAGCCCCACCGTTGCGTGCCCGTCAGCTCAAACGAGTGGATGTATTCGGGGTCGAGGCCGGGGTTGCCCTCGTTGCGGAACGTGGGATTCTCGTTATCGTCGAGCGGATTGATGTCCCACAGGTTGGGACGGTCGACCCGTTTGCTGTACGAAATACGCGCTTGCCGCCGTTCATTCGGGCTGTACGACAGGAAGACACTCGGGTAGAAGCTCACGTACGACTGATCGGTGCGCTCATTCTGGCTGCTGAGGTTAAAGTCGGTGTTCACGGTTTCGGCGCGTAGGCCCGTCTCCAGCTCAAAGTCGCCAAAGCCCCGGCGCAAAATGCCGTACCCGGCATGGATGATCTCGTCGAAGACGAAGGTCGTCTCGGTGCCGTCGTACGTCTGGTCGCTGTCGAGGCGGCGCAGCGTGCCCTGATAGCCGGTTTCCATCTCCATCTCAAGCGCACCCAGCGGACGCGTATAATCGACTTCGAGCGTGCCCTCTTGCTCGTCTTCGTTAACGACATCGAGTTCCTGGCCGCGCGGCGTGTCGAGGCGATTGCCGTTTTCAATATCGTAGATGGTGTACGTGCCATCCTCGGTCTCGAAGTCGCGGTCGTAACGGATCTGACTGCGCAGCGTATGGTCGTCGGTAAAGTTGTGGTTGAACGTCAGGCGTCCGTTGACGCTCTCATCAGAGGAGCTGTTGTCGAGTACACGGACGTAGCGATCGGTGCGGTCATCTGACGTGAAGCTACCTGTGTACTCGCCGTAGCGGCTCTCCCCATCTTCGATGTCGCGGCGCAGGCTGAGCGTGGTTTCCAGATCGAGCGAGGTGGCCTCGGTAAAGCGATAGCCCATCTGCGTGTTGAGCGACTGCGAGCGGTCGAGTTCGCGCTCGGTTCCCACCTGGTCAATCCAGCGGTTGGGGGCGTCGTCGTTGAGCTGCTCCACGAGGCGAGAGTCGGTATCCTCCTCGCGGTCGCGGCGGATGGAGTAGTTGGCCAGGAAGTTGAAGCCGCCGCCCTGGTAGCCTACGTTGCCCGATGCATTGCCGCCATAGTCGTTGTTCACATCGCGTCCGCCGCTAAGCAGCGCCCCGCCGTTCCAGCCGGTATTCAGGTTGCGGTCGAGCACAATGTTGATGATGCCCGCCATGCCCTCGGGCTCGTAGCGCGCTGATGGATTCGGGATGACCTCCACGCGCTGCACGGCATCGGCAGGAATGCTCTGCAGGTAGCCCACGAGGCTTTCGCCCTCCAGCGACGCCGGCTCGCCGTTAATCTGGAGCGTTACGCTCTCGTTGCCGCGCAGGCTGATGCTGCCGTCAATGTCGATTTGAATGGAGGGCAGCGTGCCCAGCACGGTGCGCGCCGATCCGCCTGCGCTTACCGCCCGGTCGGCGGTGTTGTAGGTGGTCCGGTCGGTCTCGATCTCGGCTGCCGGACGCTGCGCCGTAACTTCGACCTCGCCGACCTGCCTGGTTTCAGGGTTCAGGCCAATCGTGCCTACATCATTGGGCGGGGTCTGCGCCGTTACCTCTTCGAGGCGCCGATTGTCGTATCCCACAAAACTAATGCGTAGCGTATAGGGCCCGGTATCGGGCGTTTCGATAGTGAACGCGCCCTCCGCATCGGTGGCCGCGCCGGTAACCATGGTCGAGTCGGAGGCGGTTTCCTGCCACACTGCGACAGTAGCTCCTGCCAGGGGCGTATCCGTTTCGGCATCCAGGATGCGCCCGGTAAGAGCAGGCGACTGCGCTTGCGCCGCTGCAGGCATACGTAGCCCTGCAAGCAGGATTAGGCAGGCGGCTCCTGCAAGAAGTAAGGAGTGCGTGTAGCGTAGCATACAAGGGGGAGGCGTCGGTTCGATAATAACAAATCGGTGATGGCGAAGCGGGATGCATGCGTGCGTGTACATGCATTGTGCTGCATAAAAGGTGGCCTGAATATAATAAGATGCACATACGTGTCACGGATGCACCATGCCTAACGGGATAGTAACAGTCCGCCGTGTAACGACGACCGCCTGCAGTGTGGAACGGGGGCTTACACGAGCGATAGGATTCCTTATGCGGTCCGTTCGTAAGCGCTTTGCAAGCGTAAGCGACCCCGCAACATGTGCTATGATACGCCACCCTCTATTCACGAATCGAAACGCCCATGATACCGACAATGACACGACATGCATCCCGCCTGCTGCTGATGCTGGTGGCGGTGGGGCTGTGGAGCCTCCCGATGCCGAGTGCAGCTCAGGGGCTTACGCCCATGCAAGAAGCGATGCTGCAATCGGTAAGCAACACGACCGTGGATGCGGAAGGCGACTTCATCGCCTTCACGCGTACCCAGCCGGTAGACCCGCGTGAAGAGAATGCCTCCCCGGCAAGTCACCTGTTTGCGCTTGATACCGACACCGGCGAGGAGGAAGCGCTCTACACCGAGGGCTCGGTCGGCAACATTACGTTTCGGCCCGAGCACGGCACGCTCACCTTCTTGACTGCTCGCGACGGCGATAACGGCCGCGCGCTCTACGAAATGGATCCAGAGACAGGCGAGATGACCCAGCTCTACGCCTTCGACCGCTCTATGATTTCGTACGCATGGGCGCCCGATGGCGACCGCATCGTGTTCTCCTCGCCTGAAGAACTCGACATCTCCGAAGCGGAGCTGCCTTACGAACCGAATCTGTACGAAGAGAACCGTCCGAACCGCCTGGCCTACACGGTCGACGTGACGGCGGAGGCCGAGGCCCAGCGGCTCAACGTAGAAGGCACGGTCTATCTGATGAACTGGAGCCCGAGCGGCGACCGCCTTGCGATAACCGTAGCGCCCTCGCCCGAGGTGGATGACTTCTACATGGCGCAGAGTGTCGTGATTGTTGATGCCGGGTCGGGCAACGTAACGGCTGACATTGACAACGAAGGTAAAATCGGACAGATCGAGTGGAGTCCGAGCGGCGATCGCCTGGCCCTGCGCGCGGGGCACGACCTGCACGATCCGACCGACGGACGCATTATGGTTGTGGGCGCAGCAGACAGTGCCACGCCCGAAAATATCTTCCCCGAGTTTGAGGGTAAGTTTGAGCAGATTGCGTGGACGGGCGACGACACCATTCACTTTCTGGCCAGTGAGAGCGTCGAAACCTCGTTTGGCACCATCGCGCCCAACGGCACCAACTTTACGCGCCGCGTGGAGCTGGGCGGTCCCATCATGACGAGCTTTGCGCCCACGGCCAATGGCGAAGTGGCCTTCACCGCGCACACGCCGTCGCATCCCCCCGAAGTGTACTGGCTCGGTACCGATGCCGACACGCCCGAGCGCATGACGACCTCGAACCCCGAGCTTGCCGACATCGAGATGGGCGAGCAGCGCGTGGTCAGCTACACCGCTGCCGACGGCCAGTTCACTATTGACGGCTTGCTCATTCTGCCCGTTGACTACGAGGCGGGCACGCAGGTACCGGTCATTACCGTGGTGCATGGCGGACCCGAAGCGCACTACAGTAACGGCTGGCTCACGCGCTACTCCGATCCCGGACAGATGGGCGCGGCGCAGGGCTTTGCGGTGTTCTACCCGAACTACCGTGGCAGCACGGGGCGCGGCATCGACTTTACGTACAGCAGTCAGGGCGACCTGGCCGGACGCGAGTTTGACGACATCGTAGACGGTGTCGACTTCCTGATCGACGAAGGCATTGCTGATCCCGACCGCGTGGGCGTGACCGGCGGCTCGTACGGCGGCTACGCTACGGCGTGGATGAGCACGTACTACACCGAGCGCTTTGCTGCTGGCGTGATGAACGTGGGCATCAGCAACAACATCTCGAAATGGGGCACGAGCGACATTCCCGAAGAGCTGTTCCTGGTGCATGCCCGCAGCCGCATCTGGAATAGCTGGATGGATATGCTGAAGCGCAGCCCGGTCTATCATGCGGGGCAGGCCAACACGCCGCTGCTCATTGCCCACGGCGAGGAAGACACGCGCGTACATCCGGCGCAGTCGATGGAGCTGTACCGTCACATCAAAGTGCGCCGCCCCGACGTGCCGCTGCGCATGGTGACGTACCCGAACGAGGGCCACGGCTACGGGCGCTCCACCGCGCAGCTCGACTACACCCTGCGCATGATGCGCTGGTTTGATACCTACCTGAACGGCAGTGCCACCACGCCGCTTCCAGAGGGTGCTGTGTCGGTTGAGGACGCAGAGTAAGCCGCTCAACCGCGGGCAAATGAGCATTCGCTTTTTGGTAGCAGTTCAATGCTAAGCGATAGAAGGAATGGGCCTGTAGCCGGAGAGCCTGCACCGAATGCTATCGGTGCTGGGAGCGCCCCCGGCGCGGACGTCTCCGGCGGAGGCGAACGGGGGACCGTTCGCCTCAGGAAAGGTTTTTATCAGGGGAGCCATCACTTAGCGTCTACCCACTATCGCTCTTTGATTCTCAGCCCCACCGCGTGCCTCCGTGCATGCGGTGGGGCTTTTGTAGTTGGGGGCTCATTTTTGCACGGAAGGCGCAGTGTCGGTCGAGGACGCGGAGTAAGCCGCTCAATTGCAGTCAAAGGAGCTTTAACCCTTTGGGTGACAGCCCCACCGTGTGCGCTCTGCATGCGGTGGGGTTTTGTGGTTGGGGATGCGAAGGGGTTTTTATCCACTCTGAGCACTGGATCGCAACTGATTGAGTAAGCTCCTTGTACATCTCGGATGTTACAGAGCCAACAGGAAACCACAAACCTGCTCTCTCGGCGACATCAATCCTGCACATCCAGATAGCGCCGCGTCGTTTCAGACTTTACCCATGTGCCGTTATGCTTCGTCCAGTACTGCACCTCACGTGTGGTCACCGGGATACGCGCCTCGGCAACGTCATCCAGTCCGAATCCATGCCGCTCATACCCCTCAATGAACTGGGTGTTGGTCTGGGGCTCCAGCGCATAGACTGTAACCAAAACCATCATCTCGGTTGCGCTTACCCGGTTGACATCTTCGATCGTGAGCAGCTCCGGGCGCGGCACATGCTCGCGGCGCGCACCGAACCAGCGGACCATTGGGTGAGGGCCTGAGCGCTGTTCAAACGTGTGTACGTGTTTGATGCGTTCAAAAACGGCAACGAGTCGCTCGGACCCGGTCTCACGCCAGACGGATGCAGGGCTTTCGTACTGGACCAGCGTGTAGCGCTCGCGCGGTGTGCTAAACGCCGCCACGAAGTTCTGCGCATCGACGTAGGAAGTTACCTCGTCTGGAATCTCTGTGCTCGACTGGGTTTCTCCCTGTGCAAAAGCCGCGTTCAAGATGGGTGTTATGAAAAGTCCGAGCGCTACGACTACGAATATAGCGTTCCATGCGCGGCTTTGCATCTTCTCGCTTGAGTGGAAGTGTCTCATGGGTTTGTGGTTTTGTTAGCTATTGATCGTTTGCGCTATATACAGGCGAAGCGCATCGGTCTTTCATAAGAATGTAAAAAAAAGTGACGGTCATGACTATTGATTGAAATTTACTGGATTGGAAATTACAGTATTGATCAAAGTTCAACATTCCAACAGGTTGTTAAAGCATCTATCTATGCGTTATCTGATTGCTATAGTTACTTGTGCCCTTTTGCCAATACTTACACCTGATTCAGCAGAGGCCCAATGCTATGATTGTGATTCTTTTGGTTGTTACTCAACTTCCCAAGGAGCAACGGGATGCGAAGAGTATGACAGTGGACTGTGCTGGGTAGAGACAGGTGACTGTGGGAGCGGAGGCAGTGCCCCTCCGATAATTCGAGTTGATGTAAATCCACATAACACCAGTTACGAAATCAAGAACATCTTAGTGAGAAGTTTTCATTTCGCAGCCTTGCTGCCATTGACGAAGAATCGTCCGCTGCAGTCCCAATCTGAGTGTGGGCAGCGCGTTGTCAAACACGAAGAAAATACTGTCCCGCGAAATGCGTCGAACGTATTAACATCTTCCGTATTGATGCCAGAAGGTAGACAGTAGTCAGGTCGGTATGCAAGCAACAATGAGCAAGAGAGTACGGCTTAGGGTCCCCCGAACCGATGAGGTATCTATCGTATCTGCTACTCTTATTTCTGGTGGCGCGTAGTGCTGTGCTCGGGTCTGTAAATGTGTCGTTTTCTAACTCCCCTGAGGAGTGGACAGCCACGCTTGATCTACGTATCGGTGAAAGGAATGATGGCGCCGATGCTTTGCTAACTACAGTCAGCGATCTGGCTGTTGGCGAAAACGGAACTATTTATGTCGTTCAACCACGCGAGTCACGTGTCCGGGTTTTTGATGCCGAGGGGGAACTTCAAGACACATGGGGAAGATCAGGTGAGGGACCGGGGGAGTTTCGAAACGCGAAAGATATCGGCTGGACTGAAGAAGCAGTGTGGGTAACAGATGTGCAACGCGTTCATCTTTTCGGTCTGGACGGAACGCCAACCCAGACGATCACTCTTCTGGCTGACATTCAGAAGGATGGACCAGGGCGGCTTGTCTCGCGTGCCCTTTTGCCTGGAAATGCCGTTCTTGCACAGAGGTTGCTGCCCAGTCGTGTCATTGCGGAGGGAGCGTACACAACGAGTGGTCTTTTTCGTATACTGCCTGCGACTGAACAAGCAGAGAAAATCGCCGATCTCTCTGTCGAAAACCGTGTGCTGGAATTAAGCAATGGGGGGCGCCTTTATGGAGAACAGCCGCTGAGCGACCACGCACTCTGGACGCTATCGCAAGATAGGGAGGACCTCATCATCATTGAGCGTGCAGTTTCCGAATTGGCAGATGAGCAAGACATCACGATTCGTCTTTACGCGTTTTCGCAGAATAGACAGCGCACACTCACGCTCCCGTATGACCCTCGTCCAGTAAGTGACAATCTCGTCAATCAACTCATTGACGAGTATATGGAGAAGCTTGCAGATGTACCGATCGAGAATGTTGAGCGCCAGCTTCGTGATCAGCTCTATCTGCCTGAACATCAGCCCCCCGTCTATGATGTAGTTGCGGGCCCACAAGATACGATCTGGCTTCGTCGCGGAATCGGGCAGGGTGAGCCTGCTCAGTGGCTGATTATCAACCACGACGGCGACCACATAGCGAGCATAACGCTTCCGGGTGCTGTGAAGCCATTGCATATCACTGACACGATGCTCTGGGCTGCAGCCACGGACGATCAGGGCGTCTCATATGTAGAGCGGTACCGAATTGAGCGATAGAAATACGTCTTCCGATGTAGCGCGCTGCAAATGTAGCAAACCCGTCGGGCACCGGCAGGGCGTGAATCTCTGCGCCGGTGTATTCGGTTTGTACAGGCTGTAGCTGCTTGCACTCTATTGCTGTATTGCCGTATGCCCACGCCCAACGACGACGCGCCCTCGCATCCCTCCCTGCCCGACCTCCCGCCGGATGCCCCCTCGGCGCCGCTTCAAGATGTCAACAACCAGTTCGACCTCGTCTCTGAGTTCACCCCGATGGGCGACCAGCCCCAGGCAATCGACGAACTCAACGACGGCCTGAAGCGGGGCGATCGTCATCAGACGCTGCTTGGCGGCACGGGTACGGGGAAAAGCCTTGGGTATGACGATCCTGTGTACGTGACTCTGCACGACAGTGGAGAACGCGTGCCCCGTGTTGAATCCATTGGGGCCTTCGTAGATGCTCAGATCGAAAAGCGTGGCGTTACGCACTATCATGCCCCCTCCAAGACCGAGGAGGTGGTGCTGCCGGAAGACGTGTGTTCAACGCTCGCATTCGATCCTGATACTGGGGAGGTTGCCCATCACCCTGTGCGAGCAGCCATTCGTCACGAAGCACCCGACACTATGTATTGCGTAACCACATCGTGTGGGCGCACCGCGACCATGACTGGCGACCATAACTTGTGGGTGCTGCGCAATGGCGAGTTACAGCTTATTGAGACTGCGGAGGCGCGCGCCACCGATCTGCTTCCAATACCGGAGCGCCTTCCCACAGGGATCCAAGGATCGCGCATGGGTGTGGGACGGAGCAAAGCCGAGAACCCTGTCGGTCGAACCCCCTCTGTCTATATTTCGCTTCGCTCCATCAGTCGCCCTACGGGCTCGTGTCGACATCTCCCCCTTGGCCAAGGGGGAGAGCCTCCAAGGAAAGAACAAGTTGCCGATAGCAAAACTGGCGCACCTGCAGTAACTGCAGAAGCATATCGAACAGCGGTCGATTCTGCGCGTGGCGATGGTGCTCCGTATCCCTCAAATATTGTTCGCTGGACCCCCATCGCCTCTGTCGAAGCCGTAGATTATGACCATCCGTACGTGTATGATCTGAGCGTCCCGGGGCCTGAGACCTTTTTGGCAGGCCAGGGAGGTATGTTCGTACACAACACTTTCACCATCGCAAACGTCATCGAGGAGGCGAACCGTCCGACGCTCGTGATGAGCCACAACAAGACACTCGCGGCGCAGCTCTATGGCGAGCTCAAGCAGTTCTTCCCCAACAACGCCGTCGAGTACTTTATCTCGTACTACGACTACT
The DNA here is from genome assembly GCF_002554705.1 of Longimonas halophila. Lineage (GTDB taxonomy): Bacteria > Bacteroidota > Rhodothermia > Rhodothermales > Salinibacteraceae > Longimonas > Longimonas halophila. Next base: position 198,658 of record NZ_PDEP01000004.1, read on the forward strand.
ATCAGCCCGAGTCGTACATCGTCCCCAGCGACACGTATATCGAGAAAGACGTGGCCATCAACGACCGCATTGAGCGGCTGCGGCTGCGGGCCACGAGCGAACTGATTTCGGGACGCAGCGATGTGATCGTGGTCGCGAGCGTGTCGTGCATCTACGGACTCGGCTCGCCCGATGAGTTCCGCAAGGAGATCATCCAGCTGGCGCCGGGCATGGAGGTGGAGCGCGACGTGCTGCTGCGCCGCTTTGTGGATCTCTTCTACAGCCGTAACGACATCGAATTTCAGCCGGGCACCTTCCGCGTCCGCGGCGATGTGGTGGATATCTTCCCCGCCTACTTCGAGGACCGCGCCTTCCGCATCGAGTTCTGGGGGGATGAGATTGATCGTATCAGTCTGATTGATCCGACCGACGGGACCGAGGTCAATACGCTGGACGAGCATCTGACCTTGTATCCTGCGCAGATTTTTGTGACGCCCGAAGACCGTCTCGCATCCGCCATTGATAGCATTAAGGAGGAGCTGCGCTGGCGGTTGGCGGTGCTGCGCGAAGAGGGCAAGATGGTGGAGGCGCAGCGCCTGGAGCAGCGCACCATGTTCGACCTGGAGATGATGCAGGAGGTGGGCTACTGCTCCGGCATCGAGAACTACAGCCGCCACCTCACCGACAGGAAGCCGGGCGAGCGTCCGTACTGCCTGCTCGACTACTTCCCCGACGATTTCTTGCTGGTGATGGACGAGAGCCACGTCACGATTCCGCAGGTGCGTGCCATGTACAATGGCGACCGCGCCCGCAAGCTGAAGCTGGTGGAGCACGGCTTTCGGCTGCCCTCGGCGCTGGATAACCGTCCGCTCACGTTCGAGGAGTTTGAGGAGATGCACGATCAAGTCATCTACATGAGCGCCACGCCGAGCGACTACGAACTGGAGCAGAGTGGCGGCGCGTTTGTGGATCAGGTGGTGCGCCCCACGGGCATCCCCGACCCCGAAATCGACATTCGTCCGACGGATACGCAGATCGACGACCTGCTCGAAGAGATTCGCAAGCGCAGCGAGAAGAACGAGCGCGTGCTGGTGACGACCCTCACGAAGCGCATGACCGAGGACCTGGCCGACTACCTCGACAGCAACGGCGTGCGTGTGCGATGGATGCACTCAGACCTCGATGCGCTGGAACGGGTCGACATCATTCGGGGGCTGCGCCTGGGCGAGTACGATGTGCTTGTGGGCGTGAACCTCTTGCGCGAGGGGCTTGACCTGCCCGAAGTTAGCCTCGTGGCCATTCTGGATGCGGATAAGGAGGGCTTTCTGCGCAGCGAAACCTCGCTGATTCAGACGGCCGGGCGCGCAGCGCGCAACGTGGACGGCCAGGTGATTCTCTACGCCGATGAGATCACCGGTTCGATGCAGCGCATGATTGACGAAACCGAGCGCCGCCGCGAGATCCAGCTCGCCTATAACGAAGAGCACGACATCACGCCCGAGCCCATCAAGAAGTCGGTCGACGAGATCCACCGCGGTACGGCCATCGCCGATGAGAAGAATCGCGACGACCGCGAGCCCTCGAATCGCAAGCACTACGGCAGTCCCGAACAGCTTACAAGCACGGTCTCGGACCCGGTCGTGAAGTACCTGACCGACGATCAGAAGGAGGACCTCATTGAGCAGATGAAGACCGAGATGGAAGAGGCCGCTGAGAATCTCGACTTCGAGCGTGCTGCTGAACTCCGCGATAGCATTCAGGAACTGGAGGCGCAGTTGGAGGAGTGACTCTCTCTGCCGGGGACGTGCGCTGCGCTTCCAGTCCCGCTCGGGTCTATCCCTCTCGTCGCATAGCAGCACAGGCATGTCCCTTCGGGCACTGCTGCCCTGCTAACTTAGCCCAGATACTGCCCGGGACGTCCGCTCCGCTCCCAGTCCCGGGCTACAAGTCGCTAAACGCGTACAGAACGTCCCGTGCAAGATAAAAGGACGACACGTTATATTTGAGGAGGACGGCATGTCTGTAAGACACCAAAGTTGTATCTTAACAGACGCTATTCCATGCCTTACACGCGGCTTCGGTACCACTTGATTACGGCCACTCACGGGCGCTTGCCCATCATCACGCCAAACGTAGAAGCCGTGCTATATCCTGCGCTGGAAGAGGCTGCTCTAAACGCAAAGGGGCGCGTTTTACAACTTGGAGGCGTAGCAGACCACGTACACATCGTTGTTGCGCTTCAGCCTACCATGGCAGTGTCCGACTTTATGCGTGTCGTGAAGACACATAGCAGTCGAAGAGTACGCGTAGAGCAGGAGAAATCGTTTTGATGGCAGGCTGGATATGCCGCGTTTACCGCGAGTCCACACCAGATGCAGGCGTTGATCCGATACGTTGCCTGCCAGAAGCAGCATCATGCCATGGATACGATTCGTGCCGAGTACGAACTGTAACTCGCCGCTGTACGTACCGGAGACGTCCTTCCGACCGCTGTCGGAATACCAGCCCCGATAGCGTTCGGTGCACGTTCTCCGGCTACTGGAAACCCTGCTGAACTGAAGCCCCAGTAGCATGGACGCGAACGTCCCATGCGGTTTGTTCCCTCCACCGGAGACGTCCGCCGCGCTTCCAGTCTCCGGCTACTGTGCCCCACCCGAGAGCCCCTGGTAGCGCGGGACGGGAACGTCCCGCGCGGTTTGCTGCATGCGTCGCATCCCGTAAACTGAAACACCGCCGTAACACCAACGCTGCATCTACACGCGGGGGCAGCCGTTGGGGGAGGTGGCCAATTTGTCTCACAAGATGCCCGCTGCTCGTGGCTTCCTCCTCGTCCTCCGCATCCCTGTTTGGCGTTCACCCCGGTGTTATTGCACTGGGCGTCGCGCGCATGGCGGATGCGCTGGGCAACTCGTTTCTCATCATTGTGCTGCCGCTGTACGTGGCCAGCGAGTCAGTGAGCGGAGGCGCATTGGGGCTGCCGTCGTCGGTCATTTCAGGCGTCGTACTGGCGCTCTTCGGCATCGTAAGTAGCCTCACACAGCCGCTGGCAGGGCACTTCTCAGATCGCCTCGGACGCCGCCGCGCCTTCGTGCTCATTGGGCTGGGCATCTTCTGCGTTGCCAACTTCTCATTTTCGCTGGTGTCGTCGTATCCAATGCTCTTCCTGATTCGGGCGGTGCAGGGCTTTGCGGCAGCGTTTACGATTACCGCGAGTGTGGCGCTGGTCAGTGAGTTGAGCGTGGGTGGCGGACGCGGGCAGAACATGGGCATCTACAACTCCTTTCGGCTGGTGGGATTCGGAGGCGGGCCGCTCCTGGCCGGGGTTGTTCTGGAGCACGGGCCGTATACCCTACCGGGCGGGATTGCGCTCGACGGATTCACGGCCTGCTTTTACATTGCGGCGGGGGCTGCGCTTGTGAGCACGCTGATGGTGGTGGCCATGGTCGACGATCCCGAGACCACCAAACCCACCAACCGCTCTTTTGCGATTCCCGTACGCGGACACGAGCAGGCGCTCGACCCGGTGTTTTCGCTTGGCCTGGCCACCTTCATGATGACCAGTTGCATCGCCCTCATGTCCTCGATTGAGCCCGAGGTCAACACCCGCCTGGATCAGGGACCTGTGCTCTTTGCGATTCAGTTCGCCACATTTATCGGCGCGCTGGCGGTGGTGCAGCCGCTCGTAGGCCGTGCCAGCGATACGTACGGGCGCCGCACGTTTATCCTGATCGGACTGGCGGCGCTGGCCCCAACCACGCTCGCGCAGGGCCTGGTCACGACCCCTGCGCAGATGATTGGCGCACGGCTTCTGCAAGGCATCAGCGGGGCGCTCATCTTTGCCCCGGCCCTGGCGCTGGCGGGCGACCTCGCCAACGAAGGCGAGGCTGCATCTACGCTTTCGGTGCTCACCGTCGCGTTTGGACTCGGCATCTCGTTCGGACAGATTACCGCGGGCATCCTCGTGCAATACGGGTTCGTGATGCCTTTCGCCGTCGGCGCGCTTCTCGCACTCATGGGGGTAGTACTTGTCTACACACAGGTGCACGACCCCGCGTCAACAGCCGATGTGGTACCGCACGCACCCTGATGCCCCCCTGCTACGGGCTACTGTACATCCACCGGCTGTTGCTGCAGTCCCACTCGTTCGATGCGCGGTGTAAGGTACGTATCCATGATGTGGGTGCCGATCTGAAGCGACGCTGTGGCCGCGGGCGAGGCCGCATTGATGACGTTCACCACGCGGTCGGTAGCGCGGATCAAGAAGTCATCGACCAGCGTGCCGTCGCGGCGCACCGCCTGAGCGCGTACACCTGAAGGGGAGGGCACGAGGTCGTCGGACGTTACCTCGGGGATGAGGTGCTGCGCAGCCCGCACGTACGTTTCTTTGCTAAGTGACTGCACCATCTCGTAGAGTCCCTTGCGCCAGTGTTTGGCGCTGAGCTTTACGAAGCCCGGATACGTGAGCGTCTCCCACAGCTCGGGCCAGTTGACATCCGTGAAGGTGTAGCCCTCGCGGGCAAATGCTAGCACCGCGCTCGGGCCGCACTCCACGTGGCCCTCAATCATCCGCGTAAAGTGCACCCCCAAGAACGGAAAGTCGGGGTTGGGCACCGGGTAGATCAGGTTGTTGCAGAGATGCTGGCGCTCGGGCACGAGCTCGTAGTACTCGCCCCGAAACGGCACAATCTGGGCCTGCGGGTCCTGCCCACTCATCTGCGCAATCTTGTCGGCATAGAGTCCGGCACAGTTCACGACGAGCCGTCCCCGCACCGATCCGGCGGTGGTGTGACAGACCACACCGTCCGCGGTCACGTCGAGCGCCTGCACCGCTGCGCCGGTGTAGACGTCATAGCCATGCTCCTGCACCACGTGCGCCATCGCCTGCGCCATGCCAATGTAATCCACGATGCCCGAACTGGGCACATGCAGCGCCGCCACGCCCCGCGTGTGGGGCTCCAACTCACGCAGCCGCTCTGGCCCGATGCGCGTGCACGCAATCTGGTTCTTGCGCCCTTTCTCGCGGATACGCTCCAGTTCGGGCACCTCCGCGTCGGTGGCAGCCACAATCACCTTCCCGCAGACATCGTAATCCACGCCGTACTGCTCACAGAAATCTACAAGCTGCTTGCGGCCCTTACGGCAGTTTTCGGCTTTCAGCGACCCCGGCGTGTAGAAGATGCCCGAGTGGATGACGCCCGAGTTGCGCCCGGTCTGGTGCGAGGCTACAGCATCCTCCTTCTCCACAATGGCGCACCGCACACCCGGATGCGTCTGGTGGAGCTGGTAGGCCGTGGCCAACCCGACGATCCCGCCGCCAATGATCACAACGTCGTACGTATCCATAGAAACTGGGAGTTCGAGAGCAGTGTGTTGCAACGGATGAGAAACGCTTCGTCCATCTGCTTCCACGCCTGATGAAAGGGCGTGTTCGAGCTTGAACCACCCTGTTGCATCGCGGGTAGCATCACTGTTCGACCGTCTGTACTTCTATATCTCCTGCCCATGCTAACCCGCTTCTGGCGCGCTGCCGCCGTGCTTCTGCTCGTCGTTGTGCTTGGGGGATGCGCAAGCACCGCCCCGTCCGAGCCCGATGCCGCAACTTCCGAACCCGCCGCCGATATCGCTCCCCCACCTCGCTTAGCGGTGCCCGTGCCCACGCCCGACACCTTCGCCGTTACGCCCGAGCGTCCGCCCTATGCCTGGTTTCATATGGATGCCGAAGCCAACGGCCATCCCGGACTCAGCACCCATCGCGTGCACACCACGCTCCTGGCCAACCGGGCGCCGCAGCAAACGGTCACCGTTGCCATCATCGACTCGGGCGTTGACATGGAGCACGACGAACTGGCGCCCCAGCGATGGGAAAATGAGGACGAAACGCCTGAGAACGATGTGGATGACGATGCCAACAAATACGTAGACGATGCCTACGGATGGAGCTTTCTGGGCAACCCCAGCGGCGAGAACGTGAATCACGACACCTACGAGGTGACGCGGCTGTACCGCACCTATCGCACCTGGGTGGCAAGCACCGACACCACGCGGCTCTCCCCTGCCGGGCGCGACTCGCTCGACTACTTCTACACGCTGCGCAACGATTTTGAGGAGGAGCGCGACGAGGCCAAGCAGCAACTCTCAAACGTGCGCAACGCCCACAACACCGTGCAGAACGTGCTGCGCTTCCTGCGCAACGAACTCAACGTCGACGAGGTCACCCCTGCCGATGTCGCGCGCCTGGAAAAGCGCGAGGATCCGCGTCTCCAGCAGGCCTACGACATCCTGACGTTCTTCTACGATCAGGACCTGACGCCGAGCGATATCGAACAGTTTTACGACCAGGTAAGCGCGCAGGTCGAGTACGGATACAATCCCGACTTTGAGCCGCGCTCTGTTGTGGGGGATACGTACAGCGACTTCACCGAGCAGGGCTACGGCAACTCCGATGTGCACGGCCCCGATCCAGGACACGGCACCCATGTGGCCGGAATCATCGGCGCCGCTCGCGACACCACGCTCCGCATTGACGGCGTGGCCCCTGCTGTGCGTCTCATGCCAGTGCGTGCCGTGCCCGATGGTGACGAGCGGGACAAAGACGTCGCCAACGCCATTCGCTATGCGGCGAACAACGGAGCCGACATCATCAATATGAGCTTCGGTAAGGGCTACTCGCCCCAGAAAGAAATTGTCGACGATGCGGTGCGCTACGCGGATTCGCTGGGGGTGCTCATGGTGCACGCCGCAGGCAACAGCGCCCAAGATATTGACACCGAGGACAACTTCCCCACCGCGCATTACAACGACGGCGGGCGCGCCACGCACTGGATTGAGGTGGGCGCGTCGGGATGGGACGTTGAGAACGAGTTGGTCGCCTCCTTCTCCAACTACGGCGCTGAGCGTGTCGATGTGTTTGCCCCGGGCGTAGACATCTACTCCAGCACCACCGGCAACGAATACCGCTTCAACAGCGGCACCAGCATGGCTGCGCCGATGGTCTCGGGCGTTGCCGCGCTGCTGATGGCATACTACCCCGAGCTCTCGGCGCAGGAAGTGCGCGAGATCATTCTGGAGTCGGCGGTATCCTATGCCGACGAGCAGGTCACGCGTCCGATGACCGATCAGGAGGCCGAGGCCACGCAGGTTCGCTTCGGCACACTCTCATCTACAGGCAGCATTGTGAACGCGTACGAAGCCGTGCGGATGGCTGAAGAGCGCCTGCAGGCACGCGAGTAACCGGCGCATCCCCCCAAACGCATATGGGGATGTTGCATGGTGTGAACGAAACGTAAAGTGAAGCCTTCCGTATGGAGGCTCCCGCGAGTTGTTTGACAGTCTTCGCCGCGCATGTCCGATTCCACGAACCCTCCGCTGGTCCCTGACACACAGATCAAGCGTGTGGCCCGGCGCCTCAAAATTATGGGCGACCCCGTGCGTCTCCAGCTCCTAAATCTGCTTCGCGTGCACGGGGAGCTCAACGTGCAGGAACTGGTCGATGCCTCGGGGCAGCGGCAAGCGAATGTGAGCAAGCATCTGGGCATCCTCATGCGCGAGGGCCTCGTATCCCGCCGCAAGGAGGGCGTGAAGGCGTTCTACACGCTCGACGACCCCAGCCTGCCGGGCATCTGCGTGCTCGTAACGAATCAACTCAGTACCGACGAAGACCCCATGCCGTCGTAGCCCCGTGTGCCTATGGATACGCTGGAAGTCCAACGACGGCTGGTGGCCCTCTTTGTGGTTGGGTGTCTGATGCTGGGGTATCCGCTGCTTACGGTGTACAGCGTGCCGCAGACCATAGGCGGCATCCCGGTGCTCTACGTTGTCATCTTTGTGATTTGGGCCGTGCTCATTGGGGCCAGTGCAGCGATCCTGCACCGCGCTACGGGGGGCGACTCGGGGGGCGCTTAGCCAATGAGCACTACGCTTCTCCTGCTGGTGGCCACGGCGTACCTGAGCATCCTCTTTGCCGTGGCCTACTATGGCGACGAGCGAGCCGAACACGGGCGCAGTCTCGTGAACAACCCCTACATCTACGCCCTCTCGCTGGCGGTGTACTGCACGGCGTGGACGTTCTACGGAAGCGTAGGCTATGCTGCCACTACCGGCATCAACTTCCTGCCGATCTACATCGGGCCTACGCTCATTGCCATCTTGTGGTGGGGCCTGATGCGCAAGATCGTCCGCATTAGCGCGCACCAGCGCATCACCTCCATTGCGGACTTCATCGGGGCCCGCTACGGCAAAAGCGCTCTGCTGGCGGGCGTGGCTACGGTTGTGGCAGTCATTGGCGTGGTGCCCTACATTGCAGTACAGCTCAAAGCCATCTCGACCAGCTTCGGTGCGCTCACCACGCCGCTGGACAGCACGGCTGCGACAGAGATTCCCATCTGGCGTGATACGGCGCTCTACGCCGCGCTCGTACTGGCCGCATTCACCATTCTCTTTGGCACGCGCCACCTCGACGTGACCGAGCGCCATGAAGGGCTGGTCGTTGCCATTGCCTTCGAGTCGGTCGTGAAGCTGGCCGCCTTTCTGGCCGTGGGGCTGTTTGTCACGTTCGGGCTGTACGACGGACTCGGCGACCTCTTTCAGCACGGCGCGGCTGTGCCCTCCATCGAGGCGCTCTACACCGTTGATGCCTCGGCGGGCGCCTTTGCCGATTGGATGTGGCTCACTGGCCTGTCGATGCTCGCGGTCTTGTTTCTGCCGCGGCAGTTTCAGGTCACCGTCGTCGAGAACGTAAATGAGGCGCATCTGCGCAAAGCGGCCTGGCTCTTCCCGCTCTACCTGCTGCTCATCAACCTCTTTGTGCTGCCCATTGCCGTGGCCGGGCTGCTGCATCATGGCGATGCCACCCACGCCGACATGTTCGTGCTGCTTGTGCCATTTGGCGAGGGCCAGACTGCGCTCACGCTTTTCGCCTTCATTGGCGGACTCTCAGCCGCCACCAGTATGGTCATTGTGGCCACGACAGCGCTAAGCACTATGATCTGCAACGACCTGGTGGTGCCGCTGCTCCTGCGCATCCCGCAACTAAACCTGGCGCAGCGGTCGCGGCTTACCGGCGTTATTCTGGGGATTCGGCGCGTGGCCATTGTCGTGGTGCTGCTGTTTGGCTATCTGTATCTGCGCGGTCTGGGGGATGCGCCGTCGCTCGTGTCTATCGGGCTGATCTCGTTTGCTGCGGTGGCGCAGTTTGCTCCGGCGATGCTGGGCGGCATCTTCTGGAAGCGCGGCACCCGCACCGGGGCGCTCCTTGGGCTTGTGGCGGGCGTCGCCATCTGGGGCTACACGCTCCCGCTTCCGCTCCTGGCCGATTCCGGATGGCTGCCGGCGTCGTTTATTACCGAGGGCCCGTTCGGCATCGGGGCGCTGCGCCCGTACGCGCTTCTGGGAATGAGCGAGCTCAACCCGGTGCCCCACACGCTCTTCTGGACGATGCTGGCGAACGGCGGACTGTACGTGGCGGGCTCCCTGGCCACGCGGCCCAGCATCATGGAGCAGAGTCAGGCCAGTCGCTTCGTCGATGTCTTTCGCCACGCGGGGCCGCAGGGTGCCGCGCCGTGGACGGGCTCTGCCCCGGTGGCCGACTTGCGCGCGCTACTGCGTCGCTTTTTGGGGTGGCGCGCGGCCGACCGTGCGTTGCAGCGCTACCGTACGCGCCACGACCTGAAGGCCCTGCCCGAGCGCGCCGACGAGGAGTTGGTTGATTACGTCGAGACGCTGCTTGCTGGGGCCATTGGGGCGGCCAGTGCCAAAGCCGTCATCGGGTCGGTGGCCCAGGCCAAGCCGCTGCACATTGGCGAGGTGATGGACATCCTCGACGAGACGCAGCAGGTCATGGCGTACAGCCGCGAACTGGAGCGCAAGAAGGCCGAGCTGGAAGCCGCGACCGAAGAGCTCCGCGCCGCCAATCAGAAGCTGAAAGAGGTCGATCACCTCAAAGACGAATTCGTCTCGACGGTATCGCACGAACTGCGCACGCCGCTTACCGCCATCCGGGCGATCTCAGAGATCATGCATCAGACGACCGACCTTTCGCCCGAGCAGCAGCGGTCGTTTGCCACCACGATCATGCGCGAAACCGAACGCCTTACGCGTCTCGTAAACCAGGTGCTCGACCTGGAGCGCCTCGACGCCACGCCTGTGCTCGACCGTGCCCTCGTAGACCTGCGCGACGTGGTGCGCAACGCCCTCAGCGCGGTGCGTCCGCAGTTTGAGCAGCAGGCCATCGCGCTCAACGTCACGCTTCCCAACCGCCCGTGCCCGGCGCGCATCGACCGCGACCGCATGACGCAGGTGCTGCTGAACCTGCTCTCGAACGCCGCCAAGTACAGCACCGATGCCGATCCACACGTGGCGGTGCGCATGGCCTGCACCAACGACACGCACGCCGTATCCGTAGCCGATAACGGACCCGGCATCCCTGAAGACCAGCAAGAAGCCATCTTCGAGAAGTTTCGGCAGGCGCGCAACCGCGTGGGTCCGCAAGCGGGGAGCGGACTGGGCCTCGCCATTGCTCGCCAGATTGTGCATCGGCACGAGGGCACGCTCACCGTGGAGAGCACGCCCGGCGAGGGCGCCACCTTCACCGTGCAGGTGCCTGCGCATCCCCCTGAACCCGTACCGGCTACAGACCCTGAAGCCTCTGTTTCCTAACGACCTGTGCGCTATGCCTCATGTGCTTATTGTGGAAGACGAGCCAAGCATTGTAACGCCGCTCAAGTTTCTGATGGAGCAGGAAGGCTGCTCGGTGCAGATTGTGTCGGATGGTGCGGCGGTGATGCCAGCCATTGCAGCGCAGCGCCCCGACCTCATTCTGCTCGATGTGATGTTGCCCTCGCGCAACGGGTACGATCTGTGCCACGCCATCCGCGAGCGGCCCGAGGGGAACGACATCGCCATCATCATGCTTACGGTAAAAGGCCGCGAGGTAGACATCGAGAAAGGCTACGCGATGGGCGCCGACGCCTACATCACCAAGCCCTTCGCCGTGGCCGATGTGGTAGCAACCGCCCGCCGCTACCTGCCCGATGCGTAGCCTGTACCCAGACGGCCCCTGATTCACATCAAATCATAACCGCTGCAGCGAACGGTCCTCCGTTCGCCCGTTCCAACGACGCGATGGGCCATGCACCGTTGAAGAGAAGGGCTCGATTTCGTTGTCCTGATACACGGTCTTCTGTTGTACCTAATCTGGTTGGATTCGCCGCTATGACGCCCTGGCAGTATGCTTTGCTGAATACGATGACCGGTCCCGCGTTGGTGTGTACCCCTAACGCCACCGTGCAGGCCTGGAACGACGAAGCCGCGCAGATGCTGATGCCCGATGTTCGCGACGCCGACGCTGTCCAGGAGCAGCTCCATGGCACGCTGCTCACGCAGTGGATCGATGCCGATGCCTGGCAGCAGCTGCAAGAGGCGGCCTCGACCGAGGCCCCCACGGTCATCGTGCAGCTGGGCGATGCACCGCGCCGTATGCAGGCCACGCGCATTGCGCCCCAGGGCACGCCCCACTGGCTGGTGCGCAATACAACCCCGCCCGCGCCGCGCCCCGACCCGAGTCATGACCTGCTGCGACGCCTCATCGAGTCGATGCGGACGCCGCTGGCCAGCATCCGCGCTGCAGTTGAAACCATGCAACAGTATCCGCAGATGGGGGCGGATGCAGCCGCTCAGTTTACGGATGTAATTGCAGGCCAGGGCATTCGCCTCACCGAACTGATCGACGATGCCAGCACGGCCTACACTGCCATGTATCGCACGCGCCGCGCACTGGAGCCGATGGGCGGGGCCGCATTGCTCACATGGACGCAGACTGCTGTGCAGGAGGGTACCGACGTGCCTGTATCCACCTCTCAATCTCCCAGTGCGCTTACCGTGCACCTGGACCCGGCGATGCTCAGGCAGGGCTTCGCATTCGTGAGCGATCGCTTTGTGCATGCCACACGCTGCACCGCGCTCACCATCTGTGTACAGCGCTCCGATTCGGTGGCGTTGCTCGACCTGTGCGCCGCCGATGGACAGACCGTGACCGAAGCGCGTGTGGAGCGGTGGAAAGACGCCACTATTCCGTGGGGCACTACTATGATGCAGCTTACCCTGCATGCGCTGCTCGACCAGCACGACGCACAACTCTGGGTCGAGCAGACCGAGACGGGAGGATCAGCCCTCCGATTTGCGTTCCCGGTCGTCCCGGCCAACGAGTAATCTGCCAGCGTGAGGCGGGGGGAAGCCCCACAGACAGAAGCGCCATCGCCTCTCCGAAAAAACCACATCATCTCTTGACACCGTCTCCTCTATTGATTACGTTTCGGTAAACAATTAACAAAAGCGCTTCCAATACACCAACCAGCGGCGGGTGTTGGGGCCAATACTCGGTCTTTAATTCCCGAGTAGTAATAAATCGAGATGCTTCCTTAACAGACAGCCAAGACTCGACTATGAGCGACGAATCCTCTCAGGTAACAGCGGCTTATTCCGGGCGCGACGACATGTATCCGCCGCCTGACGACTTCCGAGCCCGTGCGCATGTCGGGTCGGAGGCGGAGTACGAGGCCATGTATCAGCGATCCATCGAGGATCCTGAGGGCTTCTGGGGCGAGCATGCCAGCCGTATCGACTGGTTTGAGCCGTACGATACGGTAAAAGACGTGTCGTACGAGCCCGGCAACGTGCACATTCAGTGGTACGAGGGCGGCGTTACCAATGCCTGCTACAACGCCATCGACCGGCATGTGGAAAACGGAAAGGCGGATCAGACGGCCATCATCTTCGAGCCGAACGATCCGAACACCGAGGAGCCGGAGCACATCACCTACAGCGATCTGCAGGAGCGCGTGGCGAAGTTCGCCAACATCCTGAAATCGCATGGTGTGGAGAAGGGCGACCGCGTCACGATCTACCTGCCTATGATTCCGGAGGCGGCCTATGCCATGCTGGCCTGCGCCCGAATTGGCGCGCCGCACTCGGTGGTGTTTGCCGGGTTCTCGCCCGATGCCCTGGCCGACCGCATCCAGGACTGTGAATCCCACTACCTGATTACCGCCGATGAGGGCAAGCGCGGCACGAAGCGCGTGCCCCTGAAAGATAATGCCGACAAAGCGCTGGAGCAGTGCCCCGACGTCACCCACACACTGGTCGTGCAGAACACGGGCGGCGATATCGACTGGGACGACGACCGCGACGTGTGGTATCACGAAGCGCTTGAAACCGTCGATGCCGACTGCCCCTGCGAGCCGATGGACGCGGAGGATCCGCTGTTCATTCTCTACACCTCGGGCTCAACCGGTAAGCCGAAGGGCGTGCTCCACACGACCGGAGGCTACCTTGTGTACACCAGCATGACGCATGAATACGTCTTCGATCTGCACGACGACGATGTCTTCTGGTGCACTGCCGACGTGGGCTGGATTACCGGGCACAGCTACATGGTGTACGGTCCGCTCATCAACGGCGGCACGCAGGTATTCTTCGAAGGCACGCCCACCTATCCCGATGCCTCGCGCCTGTGGAAGGTAGTCGACAAGCACGACGTGAGCATCTTCTACACCGCGCCGACCGCAATTCGCGCACTCATGCGGCAGGGCAAAGAGTTTGTCGAATCGACCGACCGCTCGTCGCTGCGCCTGCTGGGCACGGTGGGCGAGCCGATCAATCCGGAGGCCTGGCGCTGGTACTACAATGTGGTGGGCAACGGCGAATGCCCGATCATCGACACGTGGTGGCAGACCGAGACGGGCGGCATTATGCTGACCGGACTGCCCGGCGCAGTGCCGCAGAAGCCGGGATCGGCTGCGAAGCCCTTTTTCGGGATTGAACCGGAAGTGCTCGATGGCGCAGGAAACGAGCTTGAAGGCGCCTGCGAAGGTATTTTGGTCATCAACGACTCCTGGCCGGGGCAGATGCGCACGGTGTATCGCAACCATGAGCGCTTCCAGAACACGTACTTCTCGCAGTACGCGGGCAAGTACTACACTGGCGATGGCTGCCGCCGCGACGAAGACGGCTACTACTGGATTACGGGCCGCGTGGATGACGTGCTCAACGTAAGCGGCCACCGCATTGGCACCGCCGAACTCGAAAGCGCGCTCGTAGCGCACGACAGTGTGGCCGAAGCCGCTGTGGTGGGCTATCCGCACGAGGTGAAAGGCCAGGGCATCTACGCGTACGTCACGCTGATTAAGACGGTCGACCCCTCGAATGAACTGCGCGATGAGCTGGTGCAGTACGTGCGCGATCAGATTGGGCCGATTGCGACGCCCGATCATATCCAGTTCTCGGCCTCGCTGCCGAAGACGCGTTCGGGCAAGATCATGCGCCGCATCATCCGCAAAGTCGCCTCACAAGAGTTCGACGACCTGGGCGATACCAGCACGCTGGCTGACCCCGAGGTGGTTGAGGAGCTCATTGAGAAGCGCAAAAGCGTGGACGTGAGCGGCGCGAGCTGACGGCAATCGCTGCATTGTTTAGGGGATGCGCAGGAGACTGCTCAGCGCGACAATCTGCGCATCCCCCTGAAGTTGTACCCTGCACCCCACAACCACCGAACGCCCAGCCTGGGGATGGAGCCCGTGGGCTGAGCGCTCGAACAATCAACCATCGACGCCCTGGGGATGGAGCCCCGATACCGGCGTCAACAGAACGCAGAACAAGCCGACGGCACGTGTGCGCAACACAGCGCACAGATGCATGGGCGAATAGATGGAGCTATTGCCCACGCCATCGTGCACGCGCGGCTCGATTCTGCGGCATGTGCTCGAATGACCCGATGATCTGACTCACCTGTGCCATGGACCACATACATACATCCCGAACGTCTGCTCTATGGAGCAGTTTCTACGCGCTTTTATTTCTTGCCAGTGGCTTGATACTGGCTCCCACAGCAGCCTCCGCTCAGTCGTTCGATGTGGGCGGATTCGTGAAAGCCGAATACCTGTACGACTCACGCCAGGTCGTTTCGGCGCGTGAGGGCGAGTTTCACCTCTACCCGGCCCCCGACTCCGACGCCACCGACGTGAGCAACCTGGGGGCGTTTGCCTTCTTCTCGCGGCTTGGACTCACCATCGGCGACCTGCCGGACGCACTTGACGGCGAGGTGTCGGGCTACGTTGAGGCTGACTTCTTCGGCGCGTCCAATGCCAATGTAAGCACGTTCCGGCTGCGCCGCGCCTTTGCCAAAATGACGTGGGACGACCGCGAGGTGCTGTTCGGACAAGAGTGGTCGCCGCTCTTCACACTGGCGGCCTTCCCGCGCACCGTAGCAACGACCACGGGCGCACCGTTTCAGCCGTTTGCGCGCCAGCCGCAGATTCGATTTACCTACAAGCCAGGCCGTGTGCACTTCATTGGGGCAACCGCCTGGCAGCGCGATGCCTTCAGCGATATTGCGTTTCAGGGCGTGTCGGGCATTGAGCAACAGCAGCAGTCAGGCCTTCCGGCGCTGCATGCGCATGCGCAGTACCACGGCGAAAACGTGATGGTAGGCGCTGGGGCCTACTTCAAAGCGTTGCGACCCATTGTTACCGAAGATCGCTTTACCACGGGCGCCGGACAAGCCTATGCCACCATTACCTCTGATGCAGCGACCATCCGCGCCAAAGCCACCTACGGCGCCAGCCTATCCGACCATCTCATGACAGGCGGCTACGTCTACAACGAGTTTGATAACGACTTCTATCCGCTCGATCTCCTGTCAACATGGATCGACATTGACGGCACGGGCACGCTGGCGCCGGGGCTGTTTGTGGGCTACCTCACCAACGAAGGCAGCAGCGACGAGGTGGGCACGCTCAGTGCCGTGTCACCTGCAGCACGCAGTGCCAACATTGACTATGTGTGGCGCGTGTCGCCCCGGCTCTCGCTGAACTACGAGGCGCTGCGCTTTGCCTTCGAACTGGAGATGACCTCCGCCCGCTACGCCAGCCGCTTCGATGAAAACTACGCCCCCAACCCTGCAGACGGCGACGACCCTGTTACCAATGTGCGGGGCAATTTCTCGGTGTTTCTCTCCTTCTGATGGGACCTGTTCCCATCTGCAACGCTGCTACGCTCCCCCATGGGAGCCCGGTACCTCCGTACTGCACGTACCCTCCTTCACGCAACCTACAGACCGTCATGGCTGACTCGACTCCTGAGATCGATCGCGAAACCTACTGGCGCACGCTCATGCGGCGCACGCTCATTCTGCTGGTCGTCTGGTTTATCACCGGCTTTGTATTAAGCATATTCCTGGCGGAAACGCTTAACGCTATTAACTTTGGCGGCATTCCATTTGGCTTCTGGATGGCCCAACAGGGAAGCATCTTTGTCTTCGTGAGCCTGGTGCTCATCTACGCTATAGCCACCGGCCAGCTGGATAAACAGGCTGGCGTCGAAGAAGACGGTGACGCGACATCAGCGCCTGGAGCCGCGCACTAACTGGACCCACTGCCTTTGCTTCCCTTGCTGAATAACTCCCTTTATACCGATGAGCATTCTTGGTTGGACAACATTTTGGGTCATTGCGACCTTCTCACTATACATTGGCATTGCCATCTGGAGCCGTGTAACCAGCACCAAAGGCTTCTACGTGGCCGGACAGGGCGTGCCCACCGTGGCCAACGGCATGGCGGTTGGAGCCGACTGGATGAGCGCTGCCAGCTTCATCTCGATGGCGGGGTTGGTCTCGTTTATGGGATTCGACGGCTCGGTCTACCTCATGGGGTGGACGGGCGGCTACGTGCTGCTGGCGATCCTACTGGCGCCGTTCCTGCGTAAGTTTGGCGAATACACGGTGCCCGACTTCGTAGGCAAACGCTACTACTCGAACTACGCCCGCGTCATTGCAGCCATCGCAGCCATCTTCGTTTCGTTCACCTACGTAGCAGGGCAGATGCGCGGCGTCGGCGTCGTCTTTAGCCGGTTCCTGGGCGAGTTGGTCGAGCCGCTGGCTGCCGGACTCGGCGTAGAGGTGATCACCATTGGCGTAATCATTGGAATGGCCATTGTGGCCACATACGCCGTGCTGGGCGGCATGAAAGGCATCACCTACACGCAGGTGGCACAGTATTGCGTGCTCATTGTGGCGTACACCATTCCTGCCGTTGCCATCGGCTATTCGATGACCGGCAGCCCCATTCCGCAAGTTGCCATGGGCGAGGTGCTGCCCGCCCTCGATGGCCTACAGCAAGAGCTGGGACTCGACATGTACAGCGGCCCTTTCGCCAACTTATCGATGCTTAATGTCTTCGCCATCACCTTCGTGCTGATGGTGGGCACAGCGGGCCTGCCCCACGTGATTGTGCGCTTCTACACGGTGAAAACCGTAAAAAGTGCTCGCTGGTCGGCACTGTGGGCGATTGTGTTCATCGCGATTCTGTACACGGTGGCTCCGGCGGTTGCCATGTTCTCGCGCTACGAGATTTTGCAGTCGTTCTCGGACCTTGGCGCCATGGGCATGCTCGAAAGTCCGCGTACCAGTTGGGTGCAAACCTGGGCTGCCACCGGACTCATCGAGACGGGGCAGTGGAGCGAGGGCATGTCGGCCAATGCGCTACTCAGCACCATCGACCGCGACATTATTGTGCTGGCGACGCCCGAAATCGCCAACCTGTCGCCGTGGGTGGTGGGACTGGTTGCAGCAGGCGGGCTCGCAGCGGCACTCTCCACGGCCTCGGGCCTCATGCTCGTTATTAGCTCCTCACTCGCACACGATGTCTATGGTGAGATCATTAACCCCGATGCCTCGGAGCAGAAGCGCCTCAAAGTGGGACGCGGTATCATCTTCGTCGCGATTATTGGAGCGGGCTTGCTCGGCATCTATCCGCTGGGCTTTGTTGCCGAGGTGGTGGCCTTTGCCTTTGGATTGGCCGCGGCCAGCTTCTTCCCCGTACTTGTGCTTGGCATTTTCTGGAAGCGATGCAACAAAGAAGGCGCCATCGCGGGTATCGTAACGGGGCTCAGCTTCACGTTCATCATGATCATTCTGATGCGGGCGCATGTGGCGCTGGCCGAGTTTGGCATCACCGAGCCCGTCTTTGACTCGTTCCTGGGCATCAACGCACAGGGCATTGGGCTGATCGGGATGATTCTGAACTTCATTGTGACGTACCTCGTCACGATGTCGACGCCCCCGCCTCCGCAAGAGGTGCAGGACCTGGTCGAGCAGATCCGCTATCCGCGTACGCTCACCAAAGACGAGCTGAGCGAAGCGGCATCGAGCTAACGCATCGGCCTAACATACGGCACAGGCGGCGCAGGAGGAAGGGAGCCTCTTGCGCCGTTTTTCGTGTAACCAACCTATTCTTTTATCTTACAGCAGTCTGTTTATATGTCGCGCTCTCGCCTCGGATGCGGTACGCATCTGCTCATTGCCTTTGGGCTGTTCGTGGTTGCCGTGGGCATCATTGCCTACCAAAACCGCGACACCGTTTCGATGATGTGGGCAAACGTGACGGCCATGAACGAGGGCATGGATCTGACCGAGGAGCTTCGCTATCCCGAAGATGTACTCGACTACATGGAGGCGCATCCCGAAACCGTTTCGCTGGTGGCCTACACCGTTGGGGCGGAAGCCGAGGGCATTCATCTGGACGCAGAGACGGCGCGCCCGCTTGTTAATCTGCCCAGCCTTGCTGTGCTGTCGGCGTACGCAAAAGCCGCCGCAGCGGGGCAGGTGGATACCACGGCACGGGTGCCGGTGGCGGAGGTGAGTAGCCGCTCGCTACCGGGCGTGAATGCGCAGCCCCACGAGCGTACGCTCAACCGCTGGAGCGAGACCAACCGCATTGATGCGGACAGCACCGTGGCCGTGGCCGACATCGCGTGGGCCGTGGCGCGCCTGAACGACGACCCGGCGCTCGACTGGCTCATCGACCGGCTGGGGCGTGCAGCCATTCGGGCCGAGACGGAAGCGCTGGGCTGGCCCGCTGGATCTGCTCCTATGCCGAAGAGCGGCCTGTATCTGGAGTGGGCAAACGCCGCCTCGGCCCTGCATAGCGATGCCGACCGCGCGCCGTCTATTGAGCAGAGCGCCATCTACGCGGCGGCCGAGCGCTATGCCTCCGATTCGACGTACGCCCGCGAGATTCGGCAGACGTTCCAGTCGCGCGGCACCAACCTGACGCTGCGCGACCAGCGGCGCATGGCGCAAGAAACGCTACCCCAGGCAACGGCGACCGAGGTGGCAGCGGCTATGGTGCAGATGGCTGAAGCCGCCCCCGAATCGTCTTACGCAACGGCCTATGCCCTGCTCGACCGCTCCACAGGCCTCGACTCACTGAACACCCATGTGCAGCGCGTAGCCTCAAAAGGTGGGGCCATGCCGGGCGTCATCAGCTTTGCCGGGCTGGCGCACTATGCCGACGACCGCGCACCGCGCGTGGTGGTGCTTAGCATGGAAGAGATTCCACTGGCGGTGTTCTACCACCTTCTGCAGTCGGGCCTCGACCAGGGACTGGCACTACGCCTGCTGAGCGATGACGCGTTCTTCGAAGAGACGCGCACCCGTATCCAGGCGTCCAACAACGCGGACCCTACCGATTCTACCGGAGCTATGGCGCAGTAAGGCGAACCTGCACAGAAGGCGACGGCACCGGCTGATAGGCATTGATGCGGGCATCGGGGCTCTCAACGAGGCGGTCGGCCAGCGTACGTGTGAGGTTGGTCGTGCGGTAGTACGGCGGCTGCGTCCCAGCGCGTGTCCAATACAGATGATAGCCGGCTGCGGGCGGAGCCGCCCCAGGATTGGGGCCCGGCGCCAGCGTGCTGATGTGTCCGCGCCCGGGAATGGAGGCAATTGGCGCATTGTGAGCCGCCGGTGCGTAGGCCGCCGACAGATGCCCTGTGGCGGTGCCCCAGAGCGGTGCCTGAAACCGATGCGGCTGCACAGCCTCCCAGCGCCACTGCTGCACGTCAGGGCCATGTTGCTCACGAAGACGGGCCACCGCTCGCTCGAATCCGCGTCGATACCGCACCGATGCAAAATACGCGGTCGTATCCAGTTGTACCGGTGAGATGCGCGCTGCCTGCATCTCGTGCCACCACGCCTGAAAAATCGACGCGCCAATGCTGGAAGGTGCAAACACCCCATCCCAGTTGCGGATGAACGGAGCTACCGCCCGGCTCAGCGAGTCAGTCGGCGGATGCATGGCCAGCGCCGTCTGCAGCGGGGCTACCGTCTGCTGCGCCCAGGTGCTCGTATCGTCGACCGCCCAGGCATGAACCGAGCGCCCGGCATCGGCATAAGCCGAAAAGCGGTCGGCCCAGGCCCGCCGCCACGGCGAGGCACTCAGCACCACGCCCACCGAGTCGCCCTCCGCATCCCGAATCGCCTGGGTCGCGCCTGCTGTTGTAAGATCCGTGTCGTGGCGCAGCACCAGCGGGTCGTGGTGCGGCAACGATGCGGGCCCCGGAAACCGGCGATGTTGGGCGGGGACCTCATTCCAGTGCGGTAGTGTCAGCATCCACGTTGAGCGGGCCTGCGTGCTGTCTGCGTGCGTGCTGTCTGCGCGGGGAGGATCTACTTGTGTGCTGTCCGATCGGATGCTATCTGGCGGTGCTAACGATTTGTTGGGGGAAAGAGCAGGCGGTACCTCCGGCCCCACAATGCGTCCGCTTCCCGTAAAAGCCGTATGCAAGAGCAGCTCGTGGCCGTCTCGTTGGCGAAGGCGCTCGGTCGCCCGGTGTATCGTATCGGGCGCGGCAAGGGGCTGCCAGGATGCCCGCCCGCGAGGCAGCATCACCTGACTGGCGGTGCGCGTGTGGTGCGCAAGCGTCCAGCGCGTGCCGGGAACGGTCGTCATCCAGGCGGTATCGGCGGCGGTGGTATGCCAAACCGGTGCTACAAGCGCGTCGGGGGTGGAGCCGCGTGGCCAGCGGGCCCCCAGGTAAGGCGCACCCGACTCTGCGGGCGTGAGCGCCCACGCCATCGCATCCGACCAGCCGTGCAAACCCAGCCAGGCGCGCAGCTCCTCGTCGACTGTGCGCAGGCTGTCGGCGGACTGGTGGACGGCGGGGGCGGCAGAGTCTGGCAACGCAGGCACATCCGTGGCCATCCAGGTGAGCAAATGCTCTACGGCCAGCGTATGCCAGGGCGCCCACGGTTTGGGGGGCGTATCGAGCGCCGCAAAAGACGACTGCTGGCGCACATACTCGGTGGCAAAGGCCGCATTGACGCCCGAGGCGTAAGCTGCCAACCACTCGCGGTCGGCGCGCGGCAATTGGGCGATGTACGTTTGCGCAGCACGGGCCCAGCCCATCTGGCGGGCATGGCGATCAAACGAGACGGCTGAGTCCGGGAGCCAGCGGGAGAGGCGCCCGCGTGCGGTTTGGCGCCAGAGGACCATCGTCCAGGCGTGCCGCAGTCCGTGGGCCAGCCCCAACGCACGGGCGGCCTCGACCTCGGCATCCGCCTGAATATGGATAAGCGGCGAGTCAGGATCCCATGCAACGGTCGACGGGGCGCTACGTCCGGCTACTGCAATTTCGGAGGGCGGAGCGGTGGGCGGTGCGACCTGACTCCACCACAGCAGTCCCAATGCAACTCCAAATACGCCAATAAGTCCCGCAAGAACAAAACGATACACAGAAAAAAGTCAGTTGGACTGATTACGCAGCATGGGCCACTGAAGAGCGGGTGGTTAGCCATGCTGTAAAGGCCTCCAGCGGCTTTGCGTTCAGGCAGTGCTCAGCGGTGAGGCCACCCTTGCGCGCTGCCGCCACGCCCCAGCGCACATTGTCGAGCTCATCGGTCGCATGCGCATCCGGATTGATGGAGATGAGTACGCCCTGCTCAATCGCATAGCGTACGTGGGTCCAGTCCAGGTCAAGGCGGTACGGATTGGCGTTCAACTCGATCGCTACGTTGTGCTCAGCGCACGCGTCGATGACCGCGCGGTGGTTGATCGGATAGCCCTCGCGCACCAGCAGCAGGCGTCCAGTGGGATGCCCAAGCACGGTTGTTGCCGGATGCGACACCGCCCGAATGATGCGCTCGGTGGCTTCGGCCTCGGTCATGGTGAAGCCGGAATGCACGCTGGCCACCACCAGGTCGAACGCGGCGAGCAAGTCGTCTTCATAGTCGAGCGAGCCGTCTTTCAGGATGTCGCTTTCGATGCCTTTGAAGATGCGGAAGCTTGCGTCCTGCTCGGCATACTCGGCATTGAGCGCATCGATGGCCTCGAACTGAGCGCGGACCTCGTCGGGCGTGAGTCCGCTGGCTACGGTGAGCGACTGACTATGGTCGCAGATGCCGATGTACGAAAGTCCGCGCTCGCGGGCGGCCTCGGCCATTGAGCGGAGCGAGTGCGCGCCATCGCTGGCCGTGGTGTGGTTGTGGATGGTGCCGCGCAGATCTTCGACCGTGATGAGCGCCTCAGACGCCGAAAGCGTGTCGAGCGCGTCGGTCCATACGGCTTCGCGCAATTCGGACGGATGCGAAGGCGCGTTGGTGTCTGCAAAAAGCGTGTTCTCGTCGGCCACTTCAGGGACGGGGCCGTACGTGTCGTTGAACGCCTCACGGTAGTCCGCGCTGCCCGTGTGATGCCAGACGGCGGTGCCGAAAACGTTGTCCGATACGGTGTAGATCACCACCGGGAAGCCGTCGGGCAGTGCGGCGTCGACCGTGTTGGTTACGTAGGGCGGATGCGCATCGCGGGCGGCTTCGACATCGTCGTATCCAGCATCAGCAAGGGCATCGACAACATCGGGCGTATCCGCTGTCGTCACCAGCGTAAGCTGCTTGAGCGTGGGCACCTGCCGCCGAAACGCGCCCACAAGGGCGACCGGGGCGTTGGTCGATTCGGCCAGCACGTCGCGGAGCGTGTGGGCTGGAGCGTAGACGTCGGCGTAGCGCCGCTGGGCATCGTAGCGCCGCAGCTTGCGGAGGTTCTCCAGAATGTTGGACTCGGTTTTTGCTCCGAATCCGCTAATAGTCTGGATCTGGTTCGACGTAGCAGCCGCCTCCAGATCGTCGAGCGAGGTGATGTCGAGTTCATCCCACAGGGTACGCACGCGCTTCGTGCCCAGCCCGTTGATGCGGAGGACGTCGAGCAGTCCGGGCGGCACCGCGTTGAGCAGGTCGTCGCGCAGGTCGAACGAGCCGCGTGCGAAGAGATCGCCAATCTGCGCCGCGAGCCCCTCGCCAATGCCGTCGATCTCCTGCAGCGCCTCGTCGTCAACATACGCCTGCAGCGACTCCTCCAGGTCGCGGATGGTACGGGCGGCTCCGCTGAAGGCCCGCGCCCGAAACGGGTTGCCCCCTGTCAATTCAATGAGTTGGGCGGTTTCGTTGAGCACCGCGGCCACTTTCTTGTTGGTCATACGCAGAGCGTGCAGAATCAAAAACAGAAACGGAAGGCAAGCACGCTATCGAAGACGAAGGCCAGCACGGCATTGTTGCGTAATGGGGGATACGCACGATCTATTGCGGCGAAACGGGCATCGCCACAAACGAGACAAACAGCTGCGCTGCCAGTCCCACCACGAGAAACGCAGGGTCGCCTGCCAGCAGCAGGTAGACGCCGCCAATGAGGGCCATGCTTTCGGCAAGGGCCCACCCTACGATGGGACTGCCCCCTGTGGCGCGCCGCTGGGCACGCACAATCCACACGCCCACAGCCAGGGCCGCAAAGAGGACCGTGAGTGCTACAGGAGCATACGGCAGTTCAGCAACGAGATCGGGAGCCAGTCCCGTACCACCGGCTAAAAACCAGGCCATGGCTCCAAACATCGTAGTACCAGCCAGTAGCGCCAGGCGAATGATAGAAAGCGAAGCGGCAGAGGCAGCAAAGAATATAGGCATAAGGTAACAGAATTATACTGTGGGGAGGGATAGACGAATGCGTCCGCACGGAATTCGGAAGCATTGTGGATACCAGGTGTGCCGAGCAAGACGGCTCCACAGACCGAATCTCATAAAGACATGCGCATCATGCCGCCCAAATCGGACATGGAGCATGCGACGGATCCCTTGCCTACAGCGCCGGTACGCGCGGTTGCTTCAATGTTCATCTTTTTGCGCCGATTATCTACATGCTTCGGGTTGTTCGCACACTGCTCATTGCGCTGGTTTTGGTCGGAATTGGGGTCGTAGCCGGGCAGGCGCTGGAGCGTGTGTACGGATGGGGCGAGCCGCCAGCGGCCTACGCAATGCTTGCCGAGGCAGTGCGCACGGTGGAAGCGGAATACGTTGACGAGGTGCCCTCACAGATGCTGAGCGAGTCGGCGCTCCGCAGCTTGCTGAGCGGTCTCGATCCGCACTCCACATACATCAGTGCCGATCGGATGAAACGGGTGCAGGAGTCATTCGAGGCGGAGTTTGAGGGCATTGGCGTGACGTATGAGCGCATTCGGGCTGCATCGGCCCCAGATACTGCAGTGGTCGTGTTCGTTATTCCGGGCGGACCCAGCGACGAAGCAGGGCTACGTTCGGGCGATCGGCTGGTGCGCACCGACAGCACCTCGCTCGTTGGGCTGCCCGACCGACGCATCCAGTCGTTACTGAAGGGGCCGCGCGGCACCACAGTGAACATTACCGTGCGGCGTCCGGGAACCGCTTCGCCCA
Source organism: Longimonas halophila (assembly GCF_002554705.1). GTDB lineage: Bacteria > Bacteroidota > Rhodothermia > Rhodothermales > Salinibacteraceae > Longimonas > Longimonas halophila. The sequence continues at coordinate 223,175 of NZ_PDEP01000004.1, forward strand.
TTACACACGAGGTATCCCGCGACCGCATCCCCCTGAACACGGTCGATGCGGCGTACATGCTGGATGCGACAACGGGATACATCAAACTGAACCGGTTTGCTCGTACAACGCACCGCGAGGTGCGCGATGCGCTCATGCAGCTTAAGGACGACGGCATGCGCCGCTTGGTATTCGACATGCGCAACAACGCCGGTGGACTGATGCGTATGGCCGAGCGTGTTGCCGATGAGTTTCTGCACGACGACCAGTTGGTCGTTGCGGCCCGTGGGCGTGACGGGGCCGTGCTCGATGAGTACCGAACGGAGCGGGCCGGGCTGTTTGAGGAGGGCCCCATGATGGTGCTGGTCAACGGACGCTCGGCATCGGCCAGCGAAATTGTAGCAGGGGCGCTGCACGACCACAGCCGGGCCCTGGTCGTTGGGCAGCGCACATATGGCAAGGGACTGGTGCAGCGCCAATACGAGTTGCAAGACGGAAGTGGGCTGCGTCTTACCATTGCCCGGTTTTACACGCCCAGCGGACGCGCCATTCAGCGTCCGTACGAAACCGGGGCGGCCGTAACGCGCCCGGCGGCCTACACCGACAGCACAGATGCAGACCCATCAGCGAACCGCAGGGGGGGCGGCTCAGGCGGGATTATGCCCGACCGCGTCATTGAGCGCGATTCGCTCTACCAGGCGGCACAACGTCTCATCCAACACCCCCCAATGCGTACCGCGATGCGGGACTGGATTGACCGCAACATTCGTTCGCTCCATGATGCCTGGGCAGGACGGCCTGAAGCGTTTCTCGAGACATATGAGCTGCCTGCAGACGTGATAGACCGTCTGGGTGGTACCCGTGCAGGCGCTGCTGAGCGGAGTTCGGCCGAACTGGCCTTACGCGAGACCGAGCCGCCGGGCACGTACGACAGAAGCAGCCAAGACAAGTACATACAATTGACTAATACGGATCGCGGAACAATTCTGTTACAGAACGCGCTCACAAGTATGGTTGCGCGCCGTCTTTTTGGCATGGCCGAATGGATCCGCGTCCAGAACAAGGTTGACCCCACCGTGCAGGCCACGAATCATCTGTGGCCCCACGCTACCACCCGAGCGCAGACCTATGCCAACCGACGTTGATCCTGCATCTGTATGGAGGGCAGGGGTCAACATCAGATGAAGAGAGTATCCGTTCTCACACAGGACGCTTGCAATCTTCACCCATGCATCCGTTTTTATAAGATGTTAGGATGTTTTGATGCAGGATGCACAACAGCGCACACGCTGCATTTGGTGATGAGGAGTTTCTTCGACAGCTTGGGAGAGCCTCCCGCACCAATCCAGCGGTGCGCAATAAAATTCTGCTCCACGCAGCCACACACAACCGGATGCTCACGTCGGTGCTCTTGCAAGGCGGCTTACAGCCATTTGCCTCGCATTAGCACCCCGGCTCATGCGGCCCGTACAACATACATGCACACGGCGATGCAGATGCATCGTTGCTTGGCACGCGACGGCGGTGTTTGCACAAGCAAGCCCAACCGGCGTGCTCCTGCCGCACCGTCATACGTTTTCGCACGAACCTGATCCCACTGAGGAACTGCCCCTATGGTCCATTTTAATGCGTTGATGCTCAAATTCGCTCTCCTACAACAGGACAGCGGCGGAACCATAAACATGCTGGTTGAGCGCTTTAACGAAGGCGGCAACTGGATGTGGCCGGTGCTGATCTGCCTGATTGTTGGATTAGCGATTGCTTTTGAGCGCATCATCTCTCTGAACCTTGCGGACATCAACACGCAAAGCTTCCTGCACGACGTGAAAAAAGCGCTCGACGAGGGCGGTGTGTCGGCAGCCGAAGACGTGTGTGCTGAAACCCGTGGTCCGGTCGCCTCGGTCTTTCAGGCGGGGTTGCTTCGTGCCGACGAGGGCATCGAAGCGGTCGAAAAAGCAGTCGTTTCGTACGGCTCCATCGAAATGAGCTTCCTGGAGCGCGGTCTCGTCTGGCTCTCGCTCTTCATTAGCGTGGCGCCCATGCTTGGCTTCCTGGGCACCGTGGTTGGTATGATCGAAGCCTTCGATGCTATTGAAACTGCAGGCGACATTTCGCCACGCCTGGTTGCGGGGGGAATTAAGATTGCCCTGCTCACGACCGCCTTCGGTCTGATTGTCGGTGTGATCCTCCAGTTCTTCTACAACTACGCGGTATCGAAAATCGACCGCATTGTGGCCGAAATGGAGGATGCATCCATTGAACTGATCGATTCGCTGGTGCTGCTGGAAGCCGGCGAGTCGGTCCTCGGCGACGACGAGCTCCTCGAAGAGGACTTCAGTGACGAAAAAGACGCGGCGTAGCGTACGCGTGTCGCTGGTAGCCTCGCATTCCTGTGGCAAGCCATGTGATGGCTCTGCAGCCGCTCGGGCAGGTCTTCTTCGACCTGCTCCGGGCTCTGCGGAGCAAGCATGTGCTCGCTTGCCTGCAGGCTGCCACCTTCTTGTTGTATTTCTTGCTCACACAACGCGTCTATACACATGGGTAATAACGCCATCCTCTTTTGGAGCATTATCGTCGCATTGGGCCTGTCGGGCCTTAGCCTGGTTGCTATGGGGCTCTTCAGTCTGCGTAACGTATCGTACGGCAAAGTGCGCCCCGTAACCGTGGTGCTGGTCGTGGCTCCGATGCTGCTGCTTAGCGTGCTTGGCTTCACCATGCAAACCTGGGCCGAAGCCGGTGTGCTCACCGTCGTCATCATGTTCATTGTAAGCCTGCTGGGGCTACTGGGAAGCGGTGTGCGATCGCTCTTCCTCTAAAAGAAGCTTACAACTGCTCCGCGAGTGCCTCGCACAGGCGCTTGTTCCCTCCTGTTGTCCCTCTGATTTCCTGTTGCTATGGCTGGATTGCTTGATAAACGTCGGTCGAAGCGCGAAGACGCGGAAACGCCGACCTCGTCGATGGCCGACATCGCGTTTTTGCTGCTCATCTTTTTCCTGGTGACTACCACAATCAACGTGGATACCGGAATCGGGATGACGCTGCCACCCCAACTTGAACAAGAAGAGCCGCCGCCTGTGCAGGAGCGCAACTTGCTGCGTGTCCTCGTAAATGCCTCAGGCGAAGTGCTCATCGACGACAACATGTCGTCGGTCAATCAGATTCGCGAAGAGGTCAAAACGCATGTACTCAACTACGGGGAGAACGCTGACTACTCCGATTCGCCCAGTGACGCGGTCATCTCGTTGAAGACCGATGCGCAAACGCCGTATCGGATCTACATCGACGTGCTCGATGAAATCCAGATGGCCTATCGCGAGATCTACAACAGCATTGCGCGTTCGGGCAACCTGCCTTCGGGCGAATCTGTCCTCGACGAGACCTACGAAAGTTACGAGGCCTACCGCGAGTCGCTGGAGCCCGAGGACGATGACCTTGTGCGTGAGAGCTTCCCGCGGAATATTTCCATTGCCGAGCCTGATAGCGGAAACTGACGCTGCAGCGCTGTCGCCTGCGCCCCCGGAGCGGTATAGCAGCCTTGCTGTGCTCGCACGGCTCCTGATGACCTCCGGGGTGCCACGCCCTCCTTTGCACCACACCTGCTTGCTTCTCCTATGGCTTCCGAACGCTTTCAAAAACGGTCGTCCGATACCTCGCCCGGTATCACCACGGCCTCGCTGCCCGACATCATCTTCATGCTCTTGATCTTCTTCATGGTGACGACCGTCCTTCGCGAGACGGAGATCCAGGTGCGTACCGAGTTGCCCGACGCTGAGGCGCTCACCAAGATCGATCAGAAGCGACTGATCTCAAACGTCTATATTGGCCCCGTCATTCGTGGCCCGCGCGAAGGCGAAACAGCGGTCCAGATCGACGATGCGCTCATCGAAGAGTCCTCGGCGATCCGCACGATCATGTACAACCAGCTGCAAGAGGAACCCCGACTGATTGTGTCGCTGCGCGTAGACCGCGAGTCGGAGATGCAAGTTGTCAATGAAGTCCAGCAAGAGCTTCGTGAGGCGGGGACCCTGCGTATCAACTATTCGTCTAATCCTGCTGTTGACCAGTGAGGCGGCTGCTCGGTATCGAATCATCAGAAAAGCTCTGCTACGTGGCTGGCAGGGCTTTTTCTTTGGCGGGTCGTTTCACATGCGGCGCACAGCACTTATGCGTTCCCCGTTCGTCCTCGTTTCCACCCGTTCCGTTCATCGATTGCAATAGCGTTCTACTATGGCTCATCACGTAACTCTTCTTCCTGGCGACGGCATTGGCCCCGAGGTTACATCGGCCACGCTGCGTGTTCTGGAAGCTACCGGCGTCGAATTTGAGTGGGATACCCACAAGATCATTGGCACCTCGGCCGTTGAGGAAGAACGCCCTGAACTGCCCGACGATGTGCCCGCCTCCATTCGCGAGCGCGGGGTGGCGTTGAAAGGGCCCATCACCACGCCGGTAGGCGAGGGGTTTACCAGCGTAAACGTACAGCTGCGCCAGCGCCTGGACCTGTACGCGAATGTGCGCCCGTGCGTGAGTCTGCCCGGTATCGATTCGCCGTTTGAGGACATTGACCTTATCATCTTCCGCGAAAACACCGAGGGGCTCTACGCCGGAATCGAAACGTACGACGCCCGTCTCGAAATTGCGGATTCGACGGCTCGCGTTACACGCCGGGGCTCGGAGCGCATTGTTGACTTCTGCTTTGACTATGCCCAGAAAAATGGACGCGATACCGTCACGCTCGCGCACAAAGCCAATATCCTGAAAGAGTCATCGGGGCTGTTCCTGAAAGTGGGACGCGAGATCGCCGAGCGCTATCCCGACGTCAACTTCAACGACCGCATCATCGACAACATGTGCATGCAGCTCGTGATGTATCCGCAGCAGTACGACTGCATTGTAAGCACCAACCTGTTTGGCGACATCTTGAGCGATCTGGCCGCCGGTCTCGTGGGTGGACTCGGCGTAACGGCAGGCGCTAACTTTGGCGACGACTACGCCGTCTTTGAGGCAGTGCATGGCAGCGCGCCCGACATTGCGGGCCAGGGCAAAGCCAACCCCACTGCGCTCATTCGTAGCGCGGTGATGATGCTCGACCATCTCAACGAAACGAAAGCAGCCCAGGCCGTCAACACGGCCCTGCGCGACGTATACGCTGCCGGTGAGGTCCTCACGGCAGATGTGGGCGGCTCCAGCTCTACAACTGAATTTGCCGAGCATCTGGCCGCGCGTGTCGAAGAAGAAATGGCGGCGTAAGCATCGGGCTCTGCATCTACCAAGAAAGCCTTCAGCAACGACCAACAAGGCGATGATTCAACGTATCCAAACTGTGTACCTGACGCTGGGCGCGCTTGTGCTGAGCGGTGTCCTGTTCCTCGAATCGCTGTGGGGAAGCGAAGCGGCAGCGACCTACGGATGGTTTTTGCCTGTTATCATCGGACTGGGGGCGGTGACGGCTGTTACCGCCATCGGAGCCATCTTCCTGTACACCGATCGCGAGACGCAGCGCACGGTGGTTGTGGGCACGCAGCTCATGACGATCCTGTGGGCGATTACGCTCTACGGCAGCTTCTTCATGACGAACGAGCTGCAAGTGTACGACGCCACCGGCTTGAATCTCGATATGCTGATGCTCGTGGCTGGGCCGCTCGTGGCATACATTCTCTTCTGGCTGGCCCGGCGCGGCATCGAGCACGATATCGAGCTCGTCGCTTCGATGGACCGCCTTCGCTAAGAGCCTGTTTGGGTTTTGGTTTGAAGGTGAGAGCGAGCGCCGTTGGAGCGAAACGAGGACCACGATAGAGGTTCGTAGCCGGGGCTACGGGCCGATATCGGGGGCTCGTTGCAGCCCAGCGGAGCCGCTCACAGCGCCCCGACCGTAGGGAGGAAGTACTCCTGGGGTGCCCAAAGTAAGAAATCAAAACAGGCTCTAAACGCTCCCTCGTATGTCTGATTCGCTGCCCCCACGCGTGACCCTTGCGCTCACGGTGGGGGTTCTTAGTTTTGCCTTCGCCCCAATTCTTGTCCGGTGGGCCAGCGAGGCGCCTGGGCTCACCATTGCCGTGTGGCGCACCAGCACCGCGGCCCTCGTGATGCTTCCGGGCCTGGCCTACGTGTATGACGAGGTGCGCGCGTTCGGGTGGTGCGACTGGGGACTCATCATCGCCTCGGGCACAGCGCTCGGAGCGCACTTCATTGCGTGGATCGAAGCGCTCTACTACACCTCCGTAGCCAGCGCCTCCGTGCTCGCTACCACAAGTCCGGTCTTTGTGGCCGTGCTGGGCTACCTGATCCTCAAAGACCGGCTCGCGTGGCCCGTAGTGAGCGGCATCGTCGTGGCTGTGGGCGGAGCCGCCCTCATGGGACTGACGGATGCCGGAGCCGTGGCCTTTGGGGCTGAGGCGTGGTGGGGCAACACCCTCGCGCTCTCGGCAGCGCTGCTTGTGAGCATCTACCTGCTCATCGGGCGTGCGATTCGGCAGCGCGTGTCGTGGCTGGCCTACCTGATTCCACTCTACAGCGTGGCCGCTCTCGTTACGCTTGTTGCTGCTGCGGGACAAGGCGTACCGCTGACGGGGTTTGATCCGGTGGTGTATGCCTGCGGCATCGGACTGGCGCTGGGTCCGCAGGTGCTGGGCCACAGCGCATTTAACTTTGCGTTGCAGCGGGTGCCTGCGGCGCTTATCGGGATGCTCGCGCTTTTAGAGCCGGTCGGCGCCTCGATTCTCGCCTATTTTCTGTTTGGGGAGGCCCCAGGTCTGTGGTCAGCCGCGGGGATGGTTGTGGTGCTGGGAGCAGTTGCCTTCGTGGTGCTGTATCGAAGCCGTACGGCCACTCCTAAACCAGATGACACATCACTTCAAAAATCACCGTAGTGAGCGCGTCCGCTGCACCTGGCAGGGGCAAAAGGAACGCACCTCTTCGACATGTCCGTACAGTGATGCTGCGCAAGCGCGAAGGAGTCCAGCGCGACGAATTTGCAGCCGAGTGGATACACAGTGCATCCCTTCGACTCTGATTTGACACGATCAACAGCATCGGGGGAACTGGCACGCTTGATCGTGTTGTTGAGACGCGCTGTCTTGCGCTTCATTCTGGCATTGGACGAGAATCTTGGAGAAGACTGGCTGCTGCATCATCCACACATGTATCGGAAGTTGTATACAGATGTGGCTGAAAGAGGGAACACCTGTGTATTGTGGGAGGGCATTGCGCCGTGTAGATTGCCTGTGGTTTGTTTCCCGAGGGCGTGTTGAAGGCTGTCTCAATGAGGGGGGCAATCACATGCATGCACACCAAATGTTAAGTTTGTATGACCATCGGGGGGGGGCGGTTTTACAATGGCTGCGCCGCCTTGTATGCTACCAGTGCATGTATTTCAAATCATCGGCTCTTCATGTCGTGGGTCGTTCCCCGTTTCGTTGTATACATCTGCGTTCCCATGCCCTTTTCCATACCGGTGTGTCTGTCACGTTTCTCGCATCATGCTCGTCGCTTGTGGTACGGTTGCTTGCGCTACGGTCGCTTGCGTTGTGCAGGTCTTGTTCTACTCGCTGCCTGCGCCGTCGGGCTGGGCGGGTGTGATATGTCCTCAGAACCGGATATCCCGGAGGTGCAGCCCCCTGACCCCCCCGAGGTTTTTCCGACCGACCAGGCCCCGGCCTGGAGCCCGTCGGGAAACTATATTGCGTATCATCACGACGCCCTCTGGACCGACGACACGACCGACGTGAGCGGGCTCTACGTTCGGGACTTGGAGGCCGACTCCACGTGGCTGGTGATCGAGGGATCGGCCCGAAGCCCCGACTGGCGCCCCGACGGCGAGCGCATTGCCTTCTCTGCAGGAGACATCTACACCATCCGCCCGAACGGCTCGGACTTGCGACGCGTAACGTCATTCGGCAGTTCTTTCCAGCCGCGATGGTCTCCTGGTAGTAACACACTAACGTTTGGTAGGTCCGGCAACCAAGAAGAGGTAGGAATATGGTTTGCTCACCTCACCGACTCAACCTTTACCAAATTCGGATTTGGAGCTACTCCAGCTGATTGGTCCCCGTCTGGCGAACGGCTCGTGTATGATAAGACTAATATTTTCACCGCTGACACGAGCCGGGCCGACTCGACCCAGCTTACAAACAACGAATTTGTCGATAACCGCGACCCGGCTTGGAGTCCAGATGGGCAGTGGATCGCTTGGTCTCCCATCAACGACGACGGAAACTATGAACTTTGGGTCATGCGGTCCGATGGATCTGACAAACAGAAGCTCATTGAGCGCGGCCGCGGTCCGGCCTGGGGACCCAATTCTGAGCGAATCGTCTTCGCGAGGCCGGGTCGCGAGAGCGACCTTACGGCCCTCTGGACGATCCGCCGCGACGGCTCGGATCTGCGCCAGATCACCGATCCGTCTCGCAATCCGTTGAACTAACCGTCTTCTGTATGACTGATTAAGTGTATGCCTGAGAGGGCGGGAGGCAATGCATGTTCTGCATTAACTCTCGCCGCATAGATATTCGTCCCTTAAATACAAAAACCTCCATGCGGGCCGTTGTGTCCGCATCCCTTCGACCCTGATCCGCCAAGATCAACAGCACCGGGGGACCGGCATGCCCGACCCGCACGGGAGAGGCAACCGGCATCCCTCGTCCGATTGCTTTCACAACCAACCGAGGTTTGCCATGAGAACCCTAATGACCATTCTCCTCTTCGCGTTCCTCTTTCCTTTTGCGGCTCTTGCTCAAGTGGGCCCGCCTGACGCTGCTCGTTCTTTGGAAGGCGTCATCTTGGTCAAGTTTGCCCCTGACGCCGTAAAAACTCCTCCACAGCAGCTTCGGCTCAGCGAGTTACAAGGGCCCGAAGCCGCCCAGACACGCCAACTGCTGCGTCCTCCCCTGATTCAAGGCGAACAAGGACGCGGTCAGAAGATCTTCCGCACCTTTGCGCCCAGAGACACGCTCACTCAGCATCGTCAGACCGGGGAGCCGGTACGCCTCATCGACCTATCACGGTGGTACCGATTTGCCGTGCATGACACAACCGACGTAGACGCGCTCGCGCGGCGGCTTGAAGCGTTGCCCTCGGTGCTACAGGCTTCGCCAGACTATGAAGCCCGTCCTGACTACACTCCTGAACAGGCCGTTGTGGACCACCCGAGTGCGTCTCACCGGACCGATGAACAGCCGCATGCTGTTCGCACCGTGCCGAACGATCCAAAGTTTGATGAGCAGTGGGCCTATGACAACTCAGCGACCGATGCCGATGTAGACGCTCCCGAAGCGTGGTCAACCAACACTGGTCGGAGTGATGTAACGGTTGCGGTGGTAGACGGTGGCGTAGACCTGGATCACCCTGATCTTGACCCGGGGGATCGGAGCCGAGTGGTGCAGGGATATGACTTCGGCGATGACGATGCCAATCCCGATGATGATCGACCATCAGGCACATGGACCGACCATGGCACCCCGGTGGCCGGAACCATCGGTGCCCGAACTGACAACGGTGAAGGGGTAGCCGGGCTGATGTGGGATCTTCGAATTATGCCCCTGAAGATTGTTGAAACTGACAGAACTGGCGATCCACCTGGTTCAAGAGTTATAGAAGCCTTTGACTATGCTCGTTCAAATGGTGCTGATATTATCAACTTCAGTGGGTCCTTTCCTTCAAGCTTCGGAGCATTGGAGGAAGCTGTCTGGAACGCATATGCGGCGGGATTGATAATGGTAGCTTCTTCTTCAAATGACTTCGAGGATTCCGTACGCTATCCGGCTGCTCTTCCCTGGGCGATTGGTGTAGGAGCCACGGATAACAACGATGAGAGACACCCCTATTCAAATTACGGTCCCAATCTCGACATTGTCGCCCCGAGCGGGTTTGAAACTACAAGCCGCGGAGTGAACGGCAATCTGTACGACGGATTTGGCGGCACCTCGCAGGCTGCGCCCGTCGTGAGCGGCGTCGCTGGACTTATCCTCTCGGAGAGCCGCGATCAGGGGCTTGGCCTGACCAACGCCGCCGTTCAACGCCTCATGGAGCAGACGGCAGATAATGTGCTGAATATGAATGGCCAAGACTTTACCGAAGAGTATGGCCACGGTCGCATCAATGCCCGCAGGGCGCTGGAAGCCCTGCAGCCCCCGAACGAAATGGTGCAAGAGCTGGCCACCGGCGGCTCCAGTAATAGGGTGAGGGAGGACTTCCAGCAAGTTTTCTACACGAGTCCATCTCCAGGGGGCCTCGCGTCGGGAACGTACTTTGTTGACGTGTATGAGGTCACTGGCCGGGCCTCCTTCTCGACGTACTTTCAGGACGAGCCCCCGCTGGTCTGGATGCACGAAGAAGATACCAAGGGTTGGAGCGCAGCAAACCCCAACACGCAGCAGCCCTACGTGAAGATCTCAAACGTCACGCAGGACGGCTTCGATTATAAAACGTGGGTTTATTATGTAAAATCTAATACAAACGGCCAACAAATTAATGAATGGTATCCAGCTTCTCCCTCCGGGGTAGAGGTTGCGTACAACGCCATGGGCGAACCTGGAACGTTTCCCCTCGAAGTCACCCTCTCCGGCCCAGGCACTGTAAATAGCGGGCAGGAAGCCACCTGGACGGCCAACGTTGAAGGCGGGGAAGGGTCGACCAGCTACAGTTGGGCGATGCGAGCTCCCGGCTCCACCAACTGGACACTAAAGTTCTGCTCGGGCCCCTCCTGCTCGCATACCTTCTCGAACTTCGACGACCAGATCCGGGATGGAGCAGTTCGTGTGAGTGTCACCCGAGGATCCGAAACCGTGCAAGCCAGCCAGACGGTGTTTGTCTCTCCCGACTGTGCCGATAACGTATTCCTCTGTCCGGCGACACAGCTCACCAGTCTCCGCTCATTTGAAGCCGAACCCCAGAGCGAGTCAGCCCACCTGGCGTGGACAACCACGGGCTCGATGGGCGAAGGCGCCTTCCGTGTGCAGCACCGCGCCGACAGCACCGCCGCGTGGAGCGACCTCCAGACCGTCGAGGTGGCAGAGAGGACGCAGGTTGACTCTACCGATGCACCAACGTACCAGCTTGAAACCGACGCCCTGGCGCCGGGCACGCATCAGTTCCGACTGCAGTGGGCCGCAGGCAGCGAGACGGCGCTTCTGTCGGATGTCGTAGAGGCAGAGATCACACTGGAGGATCCGTACCAGCTACGGGCGTATCCGAATCCGGTGGGCGCGCAGATGACTGTGGAAAGTGCGGTCAAGGAGCGTCAGCACGTGCGGGTGCAGATCTACGATGTGCTCGGGCGGCGCGTTACGACGGTCTACGACGGCCCGATGGCGCCCAACGAGGTGAAGCGCTTCACGGTGCAGCCTGGAACCGACGGTCTGAGCAGCGGGACGTACTTCCTGCGCATGACCGGCGAGCAGTTCCAAACCACCACGCGCATTAGTGTGGTGCGGTAGACGTAAACGCTGGACATGTTGGATGCAGTGTATAGGGACGCCCCGGCAACGGCCGGGCGTCCCTACGTTTTGTGAGGGGGTTATCGCGCAGGCTGCGCCTCCCTCTGCACATTAGCCCCTGTCCAGTTGCTCTCAAAACACTCTTTCGGCAACGCCGCAAACGTGCGCCGCCCAAGCGCGAAGTAGTCGAGTGCAATGAAGCGCCGGTAAGGGGGCTGCACCACGCGTCCGCCGGTAGCCGGGCGGAACGACGTGCGCATGCGGTGGGCGTCAGCGTAGGCACGCACAATCGCGGTGGCGTGGCGAAGCTGACGCTGCCCGATGCGCTGGGCAAGGGCGCCCGCATCCACCAACACACGCTCGGCAAACGTGCGTGGCCAGGCATAGGGCGGCAGGTTCTTGTAGAGCATCAGCAGACTGTTGCGGAAGTTGAGATAGGTTTTTTCGGGGGCGTCTTTCGGGAGCGAAGCGCCACCGATGTGATACACCTCGCTGTCGGGCACGTAGCGGATACGGTAGCCAGCGCGTTGCATCCGCCAGCAGAGGTCGATCTCCTCCATGTGCATGTCGAAGCGCCCGTCGAGGAGGCCGACCTGCTGCAGGGCGGAGCGGCGCATCATGATCGCTGCGCCCGAAGCCCAGAAGATGTCGGTGGGCGTATCATACTGCCCGCGGTCGCGCTCCATGGTGTCGAAGAGGCGTCCGCGCGTAAACGGGTAGCCCACCCGGTCGATAAATCCGCCCGCCCCGCCGGCATACTCGAAGCGATCGCGGTCGTCGTACTGGAGCATCTTAGGCTGGGCCGCGCCGATTGCGGCATCCTGCTCGAAGGTGTCTACCAGCGGATCGAGCCAGCCGGAGGGTACCTCCACGTCGTTGTTCAGCAGCACAATGTAATCGCCCGTAGCGTACGGCACCGCGCGGTTGTTGCCTTTGCAGAAGCGCCAGTTTTGGGGATGCCGCACGACCTGCACCTGCGGAAACGTCTCTGCAATCCAGTTGGCGGATCCGTCGGTAGAGGCGTTGTCGGCCACAATGATCTCCAGATTCGGATAGTCCGTGGCCACCACCGAGGGCAAGCACTGCTTCAGGAGCGGCAGCGCGTTCCAGGTGACGATGATAATCGATACGCGCGGGACGCTCATACGAGAGGATGGTGGATGGAAGATGGTGGATAGAGCGATTGGTCAGCGGCTTTGCTTGCTCCTCATGATGTCGTTTGTCTGTGTCATTAACGGGGCGAACGCACGCGGTGGTTGCAGCGTTATGTGGATGCCGCGTGTAGTCTCGCATCCACCCAACTCATAGGCAGCACTCATGGCCTCCGCATCCCCCTCATACACACTCGACGACGCCCGCGCTGCCATGCAGGACCGGTGGGGCTACCCGTCGTTTCGTCCGGGGCAGGAGGCGATCATCGAGGCGGTGCTTGCCGGACGCGATGTGATGGGCATCTTGCCCACGGGCGGCGGCAAATCGCTCTGCTATCAGGTGCCCGCGGTGCTCTTCGACGGACTCACATTGGTGGTGTCGCCGCTTATTGCGCTGATGCAGGACCAGGTTGAGGGCTTAGAGCGCCGGGGGATTCGGGCGGCGGCGCTCAACAGCACGCTGTCGCGGCGCGAGCGCGAGCAGTGCCTCGTAAATGCGGAGCACGGCCTCTACGACGTGCTGTACGTGGCGCCCGAGCGCCTCACCATGACGATGTTTCAGGCGCGCGCATCTGAGCTCGACGTAGCACTGCTGGCGGTGGACGAGGCGCACTGCGTGAGCGAGTGGGGCCATCACTTTCGTCCTGATTACAAAGAGATTGCCCCGGCCCGCGAGGCGCTGGGGCATCCATCCATGCTGGCGGTTACCGCCACGGCCACGCCCGAGGTACGCACCGATGTGCAGAAACTCTTGCAGTTGGAGGAGCCGACGGTGGTCGTGCAGGGCTTTGACCGTCCGAATCTGGTGTGGTCGGTCTTTCAGACGGCGAACAAGCGCGGCAAGCTGCGTGATGTGGTGGAGGGCGTGCCGGGCTGTGGCATCGTGTATGCGTCCACGCGTCGGAATGTGGAGATGTGGACGGACTGGCTGCAGCGCGAGGGCGTGTCGGCGGCGGGCTACCACGGCGGCATGGCATCAGGCGACCGCACCACCGCGCAGCAGCAGTGGATTCAGGATGAGGTGCGTGTGATGGTGGCTACGAACGCCTTTGGCATGGGCATCGACAAGCCGGATGTGCGGTTTGTAGCGCACGTCGACATCCCGTCGTCGCTCGAAGCCTACTACCAGGAAGCAGGCCGCGCCGGACGCGACGGCGAGCGCGCCTATGCGGTGCTGCTCTACCAGCCGCCCGATGTGGATACGCAGGAGGCGCTCATCGAGTCGGGGCACCCGTCGGTGCAAGAGATCCAGGCGGTGTACACGGCCATCTGCAACGTAGGCCAGGTGCCACTGGGCAGCGAGCCCGACAGCCCGCTTACGGTCGACATGACCGCGGTACAGCGCGTCACCGACCTGCATGCGTCTAAGATCCGCACAGCCATCGACATGCTGGAGCGGGCCGATGCGTGGCAGCGCCTGCCCAACCGGCGGCATCGCGGGTGGATTCGATTCCGGCAGGCGGCCTCGTCAGTGCGCAGCTATGCCCGGCAGCAGTCCAACACGGCCCTGCAAGAGTTTGTGCTCACACTCATTCGCTTTGTGCACGCCGAGGCCTACGCCTCGTGGTGGCCGCTCGACATGAAGCAGCTGGAGCGCCGGATGGACCTGCCGCGCCCGCGCATCCAGAAGGGACTCGACTACCTGGCCGAGCGCGGACTGCTGCAGTGGCGTCCGCCGGGGCGGGCCATTCACCTGGAGATGCAACATCCCCGCGCCAAGCAGTGGCCGGTGCCGGGAGATGCGGTGAAGGGAGCACGCAAACGAGCCGAGGCGCGCCTAAAAGCAATGATTGATTACGCAGAGTCGGCCTCGTGTCGGCGGCAGCAGCTGTTGGCCTACTTCGGCGAAGACAGCACGCCGTGCGGACGCTGCGACGTGTGCCTGGGACGCCACGATCCCGACCCGGTTACGCCTTCCGACGAAGAGGAGCTGCGCCATGTGCTTACGTCCATTGCCCGCGACAAGCCCATGCAGACGTGGCTACCGGACCAGCCGCGCTACCGGGCGCAGCGGCTGTTGCGGTGGCTGGTGCGCGAGCAGTACGTGGAGCCGCCCCCGCCACAGGCTACCACCTATCGGCTTACCGCGCAGGGCCAGCGGTTTGTGCCACAGTCGCGCCCCGAAGAAACGTCATAAGCTCGCCCGTATATCCGCGACAGATCATGGCTCAGACGTAGCCTCTTGGCGCAGGCTGTCGGCGACGACGCGCACGGCTCGCAGTGAGTCGACGACCTCTTGGTAGAGCGCGTGGTAGGCGTCGGGGTGCCGCGTGTAGTAGGCACGCGCCGAATCGAAGCGGGCGGGCGCTACGCCGTGCCGGGCCAGAATGCTATCGCGGGGCAGGCGGGTGTCGAGGCCGGGCGTGCTAAGGCGCGCCTCGGCGATGTGCAAATCCACCAATACCGTGCGCATGGTGTCGCGGTTGAGGGGCGGCTGTTCACTGGAGCACCCCGCGCTGGCGATGAGGAGGCCCCCGCACAACAGGGTCGTTGCTGCGAATCCCCCTAAAGAAAACCAGTTGGGTGGATGCATAGCAGGGCGGCACGAGGGCAGTAAAGAAGTAGTGCGCAAGAGGGCAGCACGCAGCAGATCCGTTACTCGGACGATGCGAGCGTTTCCTCGGACTGAGTTTCGGCCTGGGTGCGGAAGGTGCGCGCAATCACCTCCATCTGGCGCAGGAAGTCGCGCTTGCCGTGTTCGGGCGCAAAGACTGCCCCGTTGATCATGTAGACGCGGCCCGTTTCCTGGTCGTAGAACGTGTAGTTCACGAACGGACCGCCGCCGCCCATCTCCTGGAGACCGTCGCCCTCGTCGGGGCGGCGCACGAAGTGCCACAGGCCGCGTGTGATGTAGGCGTAGCGGTCGAGAAACTCAGTTTCCTCGGTGTTTAGCGGACGCCGGTAGTCGGTGCGTACAAACCCGGCCACATTGCCACGTAAATATTTTTCGGTGAGCGAATCGCGCGTGGCATAGATCCACTCAGGGGTGATATCGCTCGGGGCCATGCCGTCTACGTAGTGAACAAAGAGCTCACGTCGTGTATCGGTAAGCACACGCCGGAGCCAGATGAAGCCGCGATTCTCGGTCGTTGTGTCGATGGCGATCTGGTAGTCGTGCTGCACGTTGACGGCAAAGCCATGGTGCTGCATGAGCGTATCTTCGAGATCGTACTGCCGCTCCTTTTCGAACATCTCGCGCTCCATGCGATCGAGCGTCACCTTGTGAAAGGTGTCGCGGATCTCGGGGCCGCGTTCTTCGATGGCCTGCGCCAACTGCTCAGAGTTAGCCGCGGTCATGTAGTAGACGCGCTGGCTGCGGCGCCACAGGTCGTTGCGGGGTACCACCACGGGCGTGCCATCGAGCGTAGCCTGCAGCACGTCATCGGAGAGGCGGCTGCGCAGGAAGTTGGATACGGGGGTGTCGTCGTTGAGCGGAGCCGCAAAGACCACGTTCTTGTGGCGCTGCACAATGTCGAACATGCGGTCGGAGGCGAGGTTGACCTGCTGCAGGTCGAAGGAGCGCTCGGGCGTAGGCAGCGTCTCTACGTACGGCCCAATGTGCTGGCGCACGGCATCGCCGAGCTCGGCGTTCCAGTGGGTGCTGTCGATCACAACCATGATTTCGCCCTCGGGCCCTGTGGCGCGCGGACGGTAGTCGCCTTCGAAGGCGCCTTCGCATCCAGTAAAAACCAGCAAAGCAAACAACGGAGCGGCCAGGAGACGAAACGTGCGCGCAAACATACGTAGATGGTGCGATTAGACAAAAGAAACAGGACCAAGGCTCCGTTGCTGTAGACGTCTACTCAGCCGGATTGCTCCCGGCGGCCACGGCGTCGCCATGCTTCAGGGCATGCGCAAACTGGCGGATGCGAGCGTATCGGTCCGCGTCGGAAAGCGTGTCATCATCCCAGCAGGCTTCGATCTCCTTGATGAGCGCCGACCCAACGATAAAGCCGTCGGTGTGCTGCGAGAGCTCTTGTGCATCCTCGTGGGTTGCAATCCCAAACCCGACCAGCAGCGGATTCTGCGTGACGAGTCCGCGAGCGCGCTTCAGGTAGGATTGCACGGCGCCGCGTCCGTCAAGGCGCGAGCCCGTAAGGCCCGTCACCGACACCGCATACACGAAGCCGGTAGCCAGCTCATCCACGCGCTGGATGCGCGCATCGGAAGAGTTCGGGGCGATCAGGAAGACGAGGTCGAGTCCGGCCGCCTGGGCGTGCTCGGTGAGCAGTGTCGCCTCCTCGGGCGGTACATCGGGCAGGATGAGTCCGTCGACCCCGGCGTTGGCCGCCTTGGTGCAGAACCGCTCGATGCCGTATTGCAGCACGGGGTTGATGTATCCCATGAGCAGGACGGGCGTGTCGCTGCCTTTGCGAAACGAGGCGGCCGTGTCGAAGGCGTCGTCCATCTTCACGCCATGCGAGAGCGCGCGGGCGCTGGAGCGCTGGATGGGCAGCCCCTCGGCCAGCGGATCGCTAAAGGGCATGCCCAGCTCGATGAAGTCGGCGCCGCCGTCGTCGATCGCGTGCAGAACGGGCACGGTGGCGTCGGGATGCGGGAAGCCGTTCGTGGTAAAGAGGCCCATGGCGGGCGTGCCCTGGGCGCGGCAGGCGGCTAAGGTGTCGGAGAGTCGGGACATTGCGGATGGAGGGATGGAGGGATGGAGGAATGAAAGAACCAATTTACCGGTGTTTGGCGATGGTTTGCATGTCCTTATCGCCGCGCCCAGAGCAGTTGAACACGATGATGCCGTCAGGACCGATCTCGCGAGCCAGACGCTGCATAGGAGCCATGGCGTGGGCGGTTTCAAGGGCCGGAATGATGCCCTCCTGCTCCGACAGCACGCGCACGCCATCCATTGCTTCGGTGTCGGTGGCCGACACGTACTCCACGCGTCCGGTGTCTTTCAGATGCGAGTGCTCGGGACCGATGCCGGGATAGTCGAGGCCTGCCGAAATGGAGTGGGCAATCTCGACCTGTCCGCCGGTGTCTTGCAGCAGATAGCTCATCGCGCCGTGGAGCACGCCGGGGGTGCCCTTTGAGAGGGTCGCGGCGTGGCGTCCGTTAAGCCCTTCACCTGCCGCTTCTACGCCGATCAGCCGCACGGCCTCGTCTTCAATGTACGGATAGAAGATGCCCATCGCGTTCGAGCCGCCGCCCACGCAGGCCACGACCGCATCGGGGGTTTCGCGTCCCTCATGCTCACGAAGCTGGGCGCGCGTCTCATCCCCAATAACGCGGTGGAAGTTGCGCACCATCATGGGGTACGGGTGCGGGCCCACGACCGAGCCGATGATGTAGAACGTGTCGTCGGGATTCGACACCCAGTCGCGGATGGCTTCGTTTGTCGCATCCTTGAGGGTGCGGCTGCCACTTAGAGCCGGACGCACCTCGGCACCCATGAGCTCCATGCGCTCTACATTCAGGCGCTGGCGCTCCATGTCTTCCTCGCCCATGAACACGATGCAGTCCATCCCGAACTTGGCACAGACGGTGGCCGTGGCCACGCCGTGCTGTCCGGCTCCGGTTTCGGCGATGATGCGCGTTTTGCCCATCCGCCGCGCCAGCAGAATCTGGCCGATGGTGTTATTGATTTTGTGCGCGCCGGTGTGGCAGAGGTCCTCGCGCTTAGCGTAGATCTTCGCGCCGCCGTAGTAGTCGGTCAGGCGGTCGCAGAAGGAGAGCGGGGTGGGGCGTCCCACATACTCGCGGAGCAGCGTGCGATACTCAGCATCGAAGGCCGGGTCGGCCTGCGCTTCGGCATACGCTTCACGCAGCTCTTCGAGCACGGGCACGAGGATCTCCGGTACAAACGCGCCGCCGTACGGGCCAAAGTGA
Source organism: Longimonas halophila (assembly GCF_002554705.1). GTDB lineage: Bacteria > Bacteroidota > Rhodothermia > Rhodothermales > Salinibacteraceae > Longimonas > Longimonas halophila. The sequence continues at coordinate 241,575 of NZ_PDEP01000004.1, forward strand.
CCGGTGTCGTCGGGCGCATTGTAGCGGGCGGTCGTTTCAGAAGCAACGTTTGGTGCTGTGGATGCGTCGGGCATGGGTTAGCGGGGTTGGATACGAGAGGGTAAAACGCAACGAGGGAGAATTAGATCAGCCCACAAGGGGGCACCGGGGACCAAACGGGCCCGTCAGGAGGCATCGGCGGCCTCTTCTTCGAGTTCGTCCTGAATGGCGCGGAACGTGTCGAAAAACGCGTCGATCTTGTCGAGGCTCTTCACGCCGGGAGCGGTTTCGAGTCCGCTCGACAGGTCCACGGCATACGGACGCATGGTGTGGATGGCGCGCTCAATGTTGTCGGCGTTGAGTCCGCCCGCCAGGAAGAGGCGGAACTCGCTGCTAAGCTCACGGGCCAGGCGCCAGTTGAAGGATTCACCGGTGCCGCCCCATACGCTGCTGTTGTGCGTGTCGAGCAAGAATGCATCAACGACATCGGTATACGGCTCCATGAGCGCGCGTAGCTGGTCGGAGGCTGCGTCGTGACGCACACGGATTGCCTTGATAACGGGCCGGTCGATCTGCGCGCACACGGCAGGCGGCTCGGTGCCGTGGAGCTGTACGTGGGTGAATCCCGCCGTCTCTACCGCATGGTTCACTGCATCGGCATCGTCGTTCACAAACACACCCACCGAATTGATGCCGTGCACCCACTCCAGAATCTTAGCCACCTGCTTCGGACGAATGTAGCGCGGGCTGTCCTCGTGCTGAATGAAGCCGAGGTAGTCGGCGCGCTTGCCCGCAAGGTAGCGGGCTGCTTCGAGATCAGTAATGCCGCAGACTTTGATCTTTACTGACATAGCACGTGGCGGATTGGAAGGTTGAAGGTTGGAGGGTTGGAAGGGACATGCATACGTTCACACATCCATACGTCCACACTTACTGCTGTTGGGCGATGGCGATTTCGCGGGCGGCGTCGCGCAGGTCGGTGAGCGCCTGTCCGGGGTCGTCGGCCCGCATAAAGTGCTCGCCAATGAGCACGCCATTGACCCCGTTCTGGCGGAGGCGTACCAGCGTTTCCGGGTCGCTGAGTCCGCTCTCTGACACCCAGCCCACGCTGCGCGGCACGTGCTGAAAGATGTCGAGCGAGTTTGCGATGTCGACCTCAAACGTATGCAGGTTGCGGTTGTTGACGCCCAGCAGACTAATCTGGTCGAAGTCGATCTTGTCGAGATCCTCGTGCGTGTAGACCTCTACCAGGCACGACAGCCCAAGCTCCTCCGCCTGCGCATGCAGATCATAGAGCGCGCCGGCCTCCAGCGCTGTTGCAATGAGAAGCACCGCGTCGGCACCGACGGCCTTCGCCTCCACAAGCTGGTACGGATCCACGATAAAGTCCTTCCGCAAGAGCGGCGTATCCGGCACGTGGGCGCGAATCCAGGCCAGGCTCTCCAGCGAGCCTTGAAAGTGGAGCGGCTCGGTGAGCACCGAAATCGCGGCTGCGCCGTGGTTGGCGTAGGACTGCGCGATCTGTGCGGGCTGAAATGGATCGCGAATCACGCCTTTCGAGGGCGAGGCTTTCTTGACCTCCGCAATGAACGACATGCCGCGCTGCTTGAGGGCCTCGGCCAGCGAAAGCGGCTCATGATCACCAAAGAGCGGGCGCTTCTTCAGTTCGGCCAGCGGCGTTTGATGCTTGCGTTTGGCGATCAGTTCGCGCGTGTCGGCAACAATGTCGTCTAAGATGCTCACGGGTGTGAGGTATAAAATTACAGGGGGATGCGAAGGGCAGTCGCTCCAGCGCTATTTGGGCGCATCGTTCGAGGCTTCAATCAGCGTGTTGAGGGCGTTGAGCGCGCGTCCCGATTTGATGCTGGCACGGGCCGCGTCGAACGCAGCGTCGAGGTCGTCGAACTGTCCGCTGGTATGCAGGGCATAGCCCGCATTCAGGAGCACCACATCGCGGCGCGGCGACTGGTCGGTGCCCGCCAGAATGCCACGTAGGATTTCGGCGTTCTCGTGCGCGTCGCCGCCGCGCAGCATCTTGTTCGCGGCGCGGTCGAAACCGTGCTTTTCGGGACCGACCTCGCGTCCGATGGGCATGTCGTGGCGGCTGTCGGCATCGTACTCAAAGAGCGTGTTGGCATCGGCCACCGAGAACTCATCCATGCCGTCGTTCGAGTGCACGGTAATGACATGCTCGCTGCCCAGGCGGCGCAGAATCTGCACCATGAGCTGGGCGGTGTTCATGTCGAATGCGCCCACGAGCTGCCGCGACACGTTTGCCGGATTGCAGAGCGGACCCAGAACATTGAAGCACGTGCGTACGCTCAGCGATGTGCGTACCGGCATCACGTGCTTCATGGCCGGGTGAAAGTACGGCGCAAACAGAAACGCGATGCCCGCCTCTTCCAGGCAGTACTCTACACCGAGCTTCTCCAGTTCAATCTCGATGCCGAGCGTTTCCAGCACATCCGCCGAGCCCGACTTCGAGGAGACCGACCGATTGCCGTGTTTGGCCACGGTGACCCCGGCGCCGGCGCACACGAAAGACGCGGTGGTCGAGATGTTGAACGTGTTGGCGCCGTCGCCACCGGTGCCGCAGACGTCGATGGCATGCTCGTCGGCGCAGTCGACCGAGACCGCAAACTCGCGCATCACGCGGGTAAAGCCCACGAGTTCATCAAGCTGCTCGCCCCGGGCGCGCATCCCGACCAGCAGCGCAGCGATGTGCTCGGGCTCGGCTTCGCCCGACATCATCTGGTGCATGGCATCGGCGGCTTCGTCTTCGGTGAGGGCGCGGCCCTCGGCAATGGCGGCGATGTGTTCGTGCATAGAACGGGAGTGGGGGTGGTAGGAAAACAAGCGGGGAACGGATTACGCAGCGGAGCGGGCGGCCAGCTGGCGCATCCAGTTGGCAATAAGGGTAGGTCCGGCAGCGGTTTTGACGCTTTCGGGGTGAAACTGAATGCCCTCGATGGGCCACTCAACATGGCGCACGCCCATCACAATGTCGTCGGTGGTGGCGGTGATCGTGAGTTCGTCGGGAATCGTGGCGCGGTCCAGAATGAGCGAGTGGTAGCGCGTGGCGGTGAAGGGCGCGTCGACGCCTTCGAAGATGGACTGCCCGTCGTGCGTGACCTCGCTCGTTTTGCCGTGCATGAGCGATGGCGCGTTGACGACGGTGGCGCCGAATACCTCGCCCATGGCCTGGTGGCCCAGACACACGCCCAAGATCGGAGTTGTAGCGCCCATCTGCTCGATAATCGGCTCAGTGATGCCTGCATCAGCCGGGCGGCCCGGACCCGGCGAGATCACAATGCCGTCGGGGTTGAGCGCCCGTACCTCCTCCACCGTCAGCGCGTCGTTACGCTCCACCACAATGTCGTCGGTGTGCTCGCCCAGCAGGTGCACCAGGTTGTACGTGAAGCTGTCGTAGTTGTCGAGGACGAAGATCATAGCCTGCTTAGGGATGGACGTATGGAGGGATGGAGGATTAGGAGGCAGGATCATAGAATACGTCAGCCTCCCATGCGTGGTTGGCAGGTCCGCACCAGCTTTCGGGGTTGGACATCATTTTTACCAATCCGCCGAGCGGGTTACCTTCCCCCTGGCGACGCAGCGCGCTGCGTCGTTACGGGCAAGACCAAAGCCAGCACCGACCTTACATCGTCTTCATCAGCCCGGTGGCGTTGCGGACCTGGGCCATGAGGGGTTCGGTTTTCTGGCGGGCGCGCTTGGCGCCGTCGCGCAGCACATCGCGGACGTAGTCGGGGCGCTGCTCCAGTTCGTGACGCCGCTCGCGGGCTTCGGCGAAGAAGTCTTGGATCAGTCCCAGGAGTTCCTTCTTGGCGTGGCCGTACCCGTATCCACCGGCCCGGTACTGCTCGGCGATCTCAGCGCGCTGCTCCGCCTCCGCAAACAGCTTGATGAGCGCAAACACGTTGCACTGCTCGGGGTCTTTGGGCTCGTCGAGCGGCGTTGAATCCGTGACGATGCTCATGACTTTTTTCTTGAGCGCCTTGCCCTCGTCGAAGATGCCGATGGTGTTGCCGTAGCTCTTCGACATCTTCTGCCCATCGATGCCCGGCACCACCGACACGTCGTCGAGAATGTAGGGCTCGGGCAGCGTAAAGAGCGGGTCATCGTCGGGGCAGAACGTGTTGTTGAAGCGCTGGGCGAGATCGCGCGTGATCTCAATGTGCTGCTTCTGGTCGGCCCCCACGGGCACCTGCGTGCCCCCGTAGATGAGGATGTCGGCGGCCTGCAGGACCGGGTAGTTCAGCAGTCCGGCATTCGGATTGAGGCCCTGCGACACTTTCTCTTTGTACGACACCCCACGCTCCAGACGCGACACCGGCATCAGGTTGTAGAAGATCCAGGCAAGCTCAGTGACCTCGGGCACATCGCTCTGAACGAAAAGCGCCGCCTCGTCGGGATCGAAGCCGAGCGCCAGGTAGTCGAGCGCCACATCCATGGTGTACTGGCGCATCTTATCGGCATCGTGCAGCGACGTAAGCGCGTGGTAGTTCACGATGAAGTAGTACGCCTCGTGCTGCGTGTGCAGATCGAGGTGCTGGCGCAGCGCACCAAAGTAGTTGCCAATGTGCAGGCGGCCCGAGGGCTGAATGCCTGATACAACAACAGAATCGGCGTTCGAAGGAGTGGCGTCGGTCATACGGTTGGGAGCGGTCAGAAAATCGGTAGGGATGCAGAGGGACGCGGCAGGCACCGCGGTTTAGCGGCGCTTCTGGATGCGCTTAATCACGCTCAGGCGCTCCTGGCTGTTGTCGCGTACCAGTTCCAAGATCGCACGCGTACGCATCTGGTGCTCTACGTCGTTACGCTCGGTCTTGACAGCGTCCTGAAACGCCTCCTCCTGTTCGATGAGATTGGGGAGCGCGGTATCCAGATCAGGCCCCAGATCAAAATCGTCCGGCTCCAGGTCAGTGCCGTTGTAGGCAGAGCCTCCGGCGCTGAAGATCGTCTCCGAGAGCTTACCCACGTCGGCGCGAGCGGTCTTCAGGAGCGATTCCAGGGCTTCTTCCACGCGCGGGTCATCGGCCACGCGCGAGACGGCGCGGTAGGCGTGGTTCAGCTTAATGTGGGCTTCTACGAGCGGATTCAAGTGCTCGACCGTTTCTTCGCGGCTGATGGTGCGTCCGGCCCACCCGCGTCCGAGCAGGGCCTCTTGTAAGCGGTTTGGCATAGCGGTCTATGGGATGCAGCGGTAAGAATACAGGATGCGAAGGTACGTACCCGCAACGAGGCGGGCGGGTTTGAAAACAGGGTGCAGCTACAGCAGGTCGTCGGTGGCTACTTGCAGCGCTTCGTGGAGCGCGGCGGCTTTGTTGCGTGTTTCGTCGTACTCAGAGGCCGGATCGCTGTCGGCTACAATTCCGGCACCGGCCTGGACGTACACCGTATCGCCGCGCACCACCATGGTGCGAATAGCGATGCAGGTGTCGAGCGTGCCCGAAAAGTCGAGGTAGCCCACCGCACCGGCATACACGCCACGGCGTGTGGGCTCAAAAGCGTCGATCAGCTCCATGGCGCGCACCTTAGGCGCTCCGCTCACGGTGCCTGCCGGGAAGCACGCGGCCAGCACCTCCATGGGCGTGCGCCCTTCGGCCACCGTGCCCGACACCGACGACACGATGTGCATCACATGCGAGTAGCGCTCGATGAAGGCATACCGGTCCACATTGATCGACTGGTAGTCGCACACACGTCCCAGATCGTTGCGGCCCAGGTCTACGAGCATCAGGTGTTCGGCCCGTTCTTTGGGATCCGCGGCCAGTTCGTCGGCCAGGGCCTGGTCCTCCGCTTCGGTGTCGCCTCGCGGACGCGTACCGGCAATGGGCAGCACCTCGGCGCGGTCGTCTTCTACGCGCACGAGCACCTCGGGCGAGGAGCCGACCAGCGCCACATCGTCGAAGTCAAGGTAGAAGAGATACGGCGACGGATTCACCTGCCGCAGCGCGCGGTACAGGTTGAAGCGATCACCGCGAAAGGGGGATTCGAAGCGTTGCGAGAGCACCACCTGGAAGATGTCGCCATCCACAATGTGCTGCTTGGCATCGCGGACGGCCTGCTCGAAGGCGTCGCGCTCGAAGTTTGACGTGACATCGGGCGACGGCAGTTCGAGCGGATCGGGATGTACGGCAGGAGCGTTAAGCTGCGCCTCCAACTGGTTGAGCCGCTGTATGGCATCGTCGTAGGCGCTGCGCAGATCGGTCTCGGGGGAGACGAATGCGCTTGCCATCATCACCAGCTGATGCCGCACATGGTCGAAGGCCGCCAGGGTGTCGTAGAAGCCCCACACCGCATCGGGCAGTCCGAGCGTGTCAGGGGGCGCATCGGGCAGGTCTTCAATGAGGCGCACGGTGTCGTATCCCATGTAGCCGACCGCGCCGCCCCGCAGACGCGGGAGTTCAGGGGTAGGGAGTTCGGTAAACGGCTCGGTAAGGCGCGTCAGGACGTCGAAGATGGTGCCGGAGCTATCGGGCGTGCCCAGGCCGTCGGCATCCCGCCGGGTGGTAATGGATACGTCGGCACCGTGCTCGGTGGCACGCACCATGCGATACGGTTTGCCGCCCAAGAATGAGTAACGCGCCAGCTTCTCGCCGCCCTCTACGCTTTCGAGCAGGAACGGGAAGTCCGCACGTTCACGCAGCGCCAGAAACGCGGACACGGGCGTGAGCAGGTCGGCACTGCGGCGGCGATGCACCGGTACCACGAGCGGACCGGCGGTGTCAGCGCGGGCTGTTTCGATGCGTGCGGCAAAGTCGTCGAACGTCATGGGCAAAGGGAGGCGAGAGGCTACAAACGAAAAAAACCCACTGTCTGCAGGGGCGACAGCGGGTCATCGAGCACAAATATGGGGCGCAGCAGGTGCGCTACCCTTGAGGGGAGGTGTGCCCAGAAGCCCGGGTGCACCACCACCATGCAGCAATGTGTTGAGGGCGTGAGTGTATCATGCTATGTATATACGAGTGACCTGCGGGGGTTGCAAGCGGGTGGGTTGAAGATCTTGTTTGGGATGTGCTCTGGGGGTGAGGGGTGGGAGGATGGAGGTGTAGAAGGGTGAAGGTGTGGATGTTTTTCTCGTTCATCCGTTCACACATCCACCCTCCCATACACCAACGGAGCATGCGGAGTTGGTTACACCCCAAACAGCGTATCGAAGTACTGGTCGCCGCCGTCGCAGATGATGGTAACGACCGTGGCAGCAGGATCGGACTGGCTGATATCGCAGGCAATCTTGAGGGCGGCTCCGGCGCTGGGTCCGATGAGCATGCCGTTTTCGCGGGCAGCACGGCGGGCCTGATCGAACGCCTCGTCGTCGGTCACACGGCGCATCTCGTCGATGTACTCGAACCACATGGTAGGCAGCTTGCCGCCTTTGCCGAGGCCCTCGACCGAGGTGTCGTATGGACGCTCGGGCTCGTCGTAAAATGCGGTGGCGATGTTCGAACATTCGGCATCCACCCCGACAACGGTAACGGGGCGCCCTGCCTCAGCGGCTTGCTCCTTGACGTGGCGCGCGGTGCCGCTGATGAGTCCGCCCGTGCCCATAGCACAGACCAGGTGCGTCATACGATCGCCCGCCTGCGCCCAGACCTCGGGGCCCGTCCACTGCGCATGCACGCCCGGATTCGACTGGTTGTAGTACTGGTTCATCAGGAAGCCGTCGTTCTCCTCCGCCAGGCGCTGGGCGGTGGCGCGGTAGTGATTGGGATCGTCGGAGGAGACGCGCGGGCATTCGTGCACTTCGGCGCCAAACGCCTTCATATAGCCAAACTTCTGGCGGCTGCTGCCCTCGGGACACGTCAGGATGCAGCGCAGTCCGAGCCGGTTGGCCACCAGCGCCACGGCCCCCGCCGTGTTGCCTGAACTGGCCTCCACCACCGTATCGATGTTCTGCGTGCGCACCGCCTCTGTGAGAATGCCCATGGCAATGCGATCTTTCATAGAGCCGGTGGGATTCATCGACTCCATCTTGCAGAGCACGCGCTCGTTCTCAACGCCCGGGTAGGCCACCATCGGCGTGTTGCCAATCAGGCTCAGTACGGGGTCGTCGGTGGCAAAGGGCGAGGCAACCGGGGAGGCAGAGGAAGTATGCATAGACTGCGGTAAAGCCCAAAGTAAGCAAAATGTGTAACACAGGAAGTGTACACACCCTGCACTCGGATTGCAATGAATTCACGGTTATATTGGCCGGAGGCGATGGCTATGCGCTGTTTTCAACAGAACCCCACCACGATTTCGGACGGAAACGTGCGCTGCACGATGCGGGTGCGCCGTACATCGGCGAATCCGGCCTTGCGCATGGATGGGGCCAGCGTGATACCGCGGCATCCGCCCAGGAGTGGAGGAAAGAGGGCGTAGAGCGTGTCCCACAGCCGCTCGGTCCAGTGCGTGGGCACGGTCATGTTGATGCAGACGCACCGCCCACCCGGCTTCAACACGCGCCGAAACTCGCGTAGCACGGTCGTGAAGTCCGCCACCGGTAGCATGTCGAACATGTAGCTGTTGAGCACGGCGTCGAAGGTGTTGTCGGGATACGGCAGGGCGTACGCGTCCCCCAGGCGCAGTCCGAACCGCTGATGCGGCGCGGTTTGCATGCGGCGGGCCGTCTGTCGCAGCATAGCAGGTGTGCGGTCGAGGCCCTCGGTCCAGCCGTCGGGGTTGGCGGACACCAGTTCGGTGAACGAGAGCCCGGTGCCTACGGCCACCTCCAGCACATGCTCGCCGTTCTGCACTGCGAGTTGCTGCAATCCGAAGGCGCGGGCCTTCGCCTCCACCAGAACCGCAAGCCAGTCGTGCGTGGGGGCAATGGCCGTGTAGACATATGGCACTGCTGACTGCGGCATGCGGGCGGGCTGCATGGAATCGTGTTGCATGGCAGTTAGGCGTTGTGGGGGGATGCGAAGCGGATCGGCGTACGTGATAGCGTGCAGGCAGGTTTGCAGAAGGGGAGAGACGTTTTTAGTAACTTGTAGCCTGGGACTGGTATTCCGACAGCGGTCGGAAGGACGTCCCGGGCGGTGTTTAGGCCAAGTTAGCGAGGCAGAGGGGCCGAAGGTCATGCTTCTTGTGCCATGCGACGAGAGAGCTAAACAGATTAACCAGATACAGCGGGGAGCTTTCTGCCTCAGGGAGTAGAGCGACAACAAACTTCGACAGCGTACCCGTTGCGCTGCGTCAAGCCCTGGCAAAACCGCTTCTGGAACTGCCCACGCGGGGCAACCCAGTCCGCTCCGCCCCGTTACGAAAAAGAAACCAATGGGCACGGCTTCGGTAGCGTGTTGCGGTGCCGTGCTCTCCGTAATTATACTGTTGCTATGTCTATCTGGAATACGTACCGTCCGTGGATGGAACGGACGATCTTTGGCTTTTCGCTGCTTGGCATGCTCGTGGTGGTCCACCTGGCCTTGCAAGAGCAACGCGGGTTCGACCGCGGCTGTCTGGGGCTGACCGACGGCGGCATGTCGTCTTCGTTTGACTGCGCCTCGGTGGTGGGTAGTGAGGCGGGGATGTTCCTGGGCCTCTCGAACGTGGTGTGGGGATTCGCCTTCTATGCGACGCTGGCGGTGCTCACGTTCTTCGTCGTGCGCGCCAGCCGGATGCAGCGTCCTACTGTGGCCAGGCTGCGTGCCGGACTCGTGGGCACGGGCCTGCTCTACACCGGCTACCTGATGTATGTGCAGTTCGTTGAACTCGATGCGTTCTGCGCGCTCTGCCTGACCTCCGCCGCCATCGTGACCACGATGGCGGGTGTCATCGCCGTTCCGCTGCTTTCTTCCTCATCGTCGTCTTCGCCTGCTATGTCTGATTCTTCTCGCCGCTCGGAATATAAGCTGCTCGGTGCGCTCGTTGCTGCGGCGCTCCTGTTTGCCGGAGCCGATGTTGCGTACTTCACGCAAACCGCGCCCGAATCGCATCTGCCGGCGTCCTTTGTCAGTGACACCGTCGATGTGCCCGAGGAGTGCCAGTTTGATGCGGAGAAGCAGCCCGTGCAGAACTGGCAAGGCCTTGTGCGTGACGACGATCCCATCGAAGGCAATCCCGATGCGCCGGTAACGGTAATCGAGTTCTTCGATCCGAACTGTCCGCACTGCGCGACCATGCACGACGTGATGGAGACCGTAAAGGCCGAGAACAGCGACCGCGCCCGCTTCGTGCCGAAGCCGTTCCCGCTCTGGGAGTACTCCATTCCGCAGATCCAGGCGCTCTATGCCGCTGCCGAGGCAGACAAGTTCCACGAGATGCTCGCCATGCAGTATGACAACCAGCGCCGCGGTGGACTCTCGGAAGAGCAGCTCCGCACCATTGCTGAGCGCATTGAAATGGACCCCGACATTGTGTCGACCCACCTGGAGGAAGACCGCCACCGCCAGCGCATTATGTATCAGCGTCAGCAGGGCATTGCAGCAGGCGTATCGAGCACGCCCAGTATCCTCATCAATGGGCACTTTGTAGCGCCCGATTCGCGCTCGCCGGAGTGCTTTAAGGCCTTCATCGATGCAGCGTATGAGGCCAATACCGATGCGTCGTAGCGCCAATGCGGCGCACGAACATGGTGTAGCGCAGGCAGGCACGGCCCGGAGCGCCCGGAATGGACGCTCGGAGCCGCTACTGGGAGCCCTCGCTTGCGCGACGCTCGACGGTTGGGGCGCAACGTGTGTAACTGCATCCTGACATCCGTTTGATTGTCTTTCCTCTCGTATCCTCCTGTTTAAATAACGCTTTATGCCAACCCCTTCTGTGTCAACTGAACCGCTTATTGAGCCGTCTGCGCTTGATCGCCAATCTATCAATACCATCCGTTGCCTGGCGATGGATGCCGTGCAGCAGGCCGAGAGCGGCCATCCGGGCATGCCGATGGGCGCGGCGGCCATGGCGTATGTGCTGTGGACGCGCCACCTGAAGCATGATCCGAGCGATCCGGATTGGGCCGACCGCGACCGCTTTGTGCTGTCGGCGGGCCACGGCTCGATGCTGCTCTATGCGCTCCTGCATCTGACGGGCTATGACCTGCCGCTCGATGAGATCAAGAACTTTCGGCAGTGGGGCAGCAAAACGCCGGGCCACCCCGAGGCGCACCTAACGCCGGGTGTGGAGACGACCACGGGTCCGCTGGGACAGGGCTTTGCTACGGGCGTGGGCATGGCGATAGCCGAGCGCTATCTGGCCGCGCACTTCAACACCGAGGAGCATCCGCTGGTGGACCACTACACGTACGGCATTGTGTCGGATGGCGACCTGATGGAGGGTATTTCGTCGGAGGCGGCATCGTTTGCCGGGCATCAGGGCTTGGGGCGGCTCATCTATCTGTACGACGACAACGAAATCTCGATCGACGGCTCGACGGATATTGCGTTCACGGAGAACGTGCCGCAGCGCTTTGAGGCGATGGGCTGGCACGTGCATACGGTGGACGATGGCAACGACCTGCGGGCGATTGACCAGGCGATTCGTGTGGCCAAGAGCGAGACGCGGCGTCCGTCATTGCTCTGCGTGCGCACCAACATCGGCTACGGGAGTCCCAACAAGCAAGACACCGCTGCCGCGCACGGCGCTCCGCTGGGTGAGGACGAAATCGCTCGCACCAAAGAAGCCCTCGGCTGGCCGTCGGATGCACCCGCCTTCCACGTGCCCGACGAGGTAGCCACGCACATGCGCGAGGCCGTTGAAACGGGCCAAGAAGCCCACGCGCAGTGGGACGCGCTCTACGATACGTACGAAGCGGTGCATCCTGAAAAAGCGGCCACCTTCGACCGGTGGATGCGCGGCGACCTGCCGTCGGACTGGGATGCGGTGCTACCGACTTTTGAGACGGGCACCTCGCGTGCCACTCGCGCGTCCAGCGGCACGGTGCTCGATCATCTGGTTGACGATATGGGCGCGTACCTTGTCGGCGGCTCGGCAGACCTCACCGGCTCCAACAAAACGCACGTTGACGGACAGGCCGACATGCAGGCGGATGCGCCGGATGGATCGTACGTACGCTTTGGCGTGCGCGAACATGCAATGGCCGCCGCCGCCAACGGGATGGTCCTGCACGGCGGTGTGCGTCCGTATGTGGGCACCTTCCTAATCTTCAGCGACTACCTGCGTCCGGCTCTACGCTTGAGCGGACTCATGGAGCAGCCCGTGACCTACGTGCTGACGCATGACTCCATCGGGCTGGGCGAAGATGGCCCGACCCACCAGCCGATTGAACATCTGGCGGCGCTGCGGGCGATGCCCAACGTGACGGTGATCCGCCCGGCGGACGGTGCGGAAACCGCCCAGGCGTGGCGCGCAGCGCTCGAAAACACGAGCGGTCCCACCGTGCTGGCCCTCACGCGACAGGGTCTCCCCGAGTTTGACCACAGCGGCGACGCTTCGGCAGAAGGCGTGCAGCGCGGCGCGTACATCCTGCGCGACCCCGACGGCACGCCCGATGCCATCCTGATGGGCAGCGGCAGTGAGGTGCAGCACCTTGTCGCGGCTGCCGACACGCTCGCCAGCGAAGACGACCTGGCGGTGCGCGTGGTGAGCGTGCCTTCGTGGGAGCTCTTCGAGGCGCAGTCCGACACCTACCGCCGCACCGTGCTGCCGCCGGAGGTCACCACCCGCGTGGCCATGGAGGCCGGCTGCACGCAAGGCTGGCACCGCTACGTGGGCGACCACGGACGCGTGCTGGGCATCGACCGCTTCGGCGCCTCGGCCCCGGGCGCTGAAAACATGCGCCAGTTTGGCTTCACGCCTGAGCATGTGGTCGATACCGTGCGCGAGTTGAAGCAGGCGTAGCGCGTCCCCTCAACCAACATTGCCACAACCCCGTAGAGGCGTCCCAGTAGGGCGCCTCTGCGTGGTTTGGGGTGCTTCTCCAGACTCTGATTCATGGCAAAGGCCTGACAGGTCTCCAAAGACCTGTCAGATCTATTCCGCCTCCCAAACTACCGCAGCCCAACACCATGTCCGTCTTCGCCGCCAAAGCCCTTAGCCTACTCATCCACCCGCTCGTGGTGGCGCTATTGCTGCTCAGTGCGGGCTGGGCGCTGGCGTGGCGATGGCCGCGCATCGGGCAGGTGCTCGTGGGCATGGGACTGCTCGTGCTTGTGGTGCCGTCGCTTCCGCCCGTGGCCGATGCGCTGTACAGATCGCTGGAGCAGTCGCATCCGCCCCAAGCGGCCCGCGCGTTGCCCACCGCCGATGCCATTGTCGTGCTGGGGGGCGGCGTGGGGGCTCCGGTGCCGCCCCGCATCGATCCCGATTTCAACGACGCCTCCGACCGCATCGTGCACGCGTTTCGGCTCTATCAGGCCGAGCGTGCCCCGCGCATCGTGGTGAGTGGCGGACGCCTGCCCTGGGCCGATACGCCGCCCGAAGCCTTTACCCTGCGCCGCGTGCTCATGCAGTGGGGCGTGCCCGAATCGGCGATCTGGACCGAGCCCGAGAGCGCCACGACCTACGAAAATGCCCAGCGCACGGCAGAATTGCTTCGCGAGCGCGACCTCGACCGCGTGCTGCTCGTCACCTCCGCGGCCCACATGTCACGGGCGCTTGCCGTATTCTGCACCGCCGAGGTGCCCGCTGTGCCCGCCCCCACCGATCACCGCGTGGTGCAGGGTCCACGCTCAGCGCTCGGCTACGCGCCCAGTGCCGCGGCGCTAAGCCGGAGCACTGGTGCAATCCGCGAGTACGTCGGATACGCGGTCTATCGCCTGCGCGGATGGATCGCCCCCGACGCCGTCACCACCTCCGCCCCGCCGTCCGATGCACCCGTTGCTGCCTGCACATCGTAGCCTCTGGTGCGGACTCGGTTGGGCCCTGAGCGCCGTGCTGCTCGTGCTGGGATTGAATCGGGGGGAAGCGACAGTCCATCGTATCCCACCAGCACCGGTCGCAGACCACGCAGCGCCCGTCGTTCTTGCGTCAGATACCACCCAGCGGTGGAGCGATGAGGCCTGGGTGCCCATCTATCGCAGCGCCAACGTGCAGTTTTCGTACCTCTTCTATCCCGAGGCGCGTGGCAACCGCAACGGCGTGGTGGTGCGCGTGCAGAACGACAACGCCCATCCCATCTGCTACCGCTTCACCATCATCTTCCGCGGCCCCGATACCGAGCGCACAGCCCGCGCCCGAGGCACCGTCCCGCCGCACGCCCTGCGCACCGGCGACGCCGGTCTCTTTTGGGCCCCCTTCGATGATGACGAGCGTATCGGCGAGATCGGGCTACGTAGGGTGCAGGTGGAAACGTTCAATGGATGCCGAGAGTGACAAGCAGACCGTTAGTTCGTCTCTTCCAACGTAACGACGCGCAGAACGGGAACCCCCGAGCGGCGGTCAACCAGGTAGAGCCGGTTTTCGGGGTCTATCCATTCAAGCGAGACGTTGACAGCCTGGTTGATTGCCTGAAACTCCGTTTCACTGTGTTCGAATCCGTCGATTCGGCCCACATTGTGGAGCGTGCCCTCTGCGCTGAAGAGTTCAAGCTGGAGCTGTCGTCTTCCCGATTCGTCTTCAGACACGGAAAGGTGCACGATGCGGCCATCGTTCAGCAGCCCAACACCGCGTGAGGCACTACGGTATCGGGCTCCAATTCCGGCACTTGTAAACAGGCTAAAGGGACGGTCTGGAGAATCAACAATCTCGTGGGTAGCATGTCCTGGATTGCGCCCTTGCAGACGTTCAACAGTCCAGCCTCCACTCGCGTCACGCGTATATCGATAGAGCATGCCAGCATACAGCGTCGGCGCAAGAACCCGGGTTGGATTCTGTGGGGCTATATGGCTGCCCTCGAAAAGAAGCGGCGTTTGCATCAAATGTCGACTGAACGCATCGTTGGGTAGGGCCCATTCACCCGGCTGTCCCAATGAGATTACACGCTGCAACTCTTCGTCGTAGACATGCAGGCGAGGCTGATCGGGGGCACGTTGGCCAGGTCCAGGCTGGTGGAACGCAATGAGTTGCATGCCAGGCAAGCGGTGCATAAATGGCACTGTAATCTGATAGTCAGCCCGCACCGGATATGTCGTAATCTGGTCGGACTCCGGAAGGGGGCGGCGATCAATGTCCTGGAAGGGCGCAAAGCGAGTGAAGCGGTTAAGCATCTGATCAAAAACAACAAGCTGTTGCTCCGAGTCCAGAGCAATTGCGCTGATATTCTGAAACTCCCCCGGCCCCTCTCCGCCACGTCCCAGCCGTCCAAGAGATGTGCCGTTTCTATCGAATACGCGGACGCTACGTCCCGGCCGGTTGCCTGTTGTGCGTCCCTCTGCCACATAAATGCGCCCTTCCCTGTCGGTTCGGATATGCTCAGGGTGCGTAAACAGATACGCGGGCGGAGCGGACTCATCATCCCCGATTACAAGCACATCAGACAGCCGAAATTGGGTGCTGATTCCGTTCTGAGCTTGAGTGGCGGACGGCAACGCTACGAGCGCACATACTATGCATATAGTGCGTATGTAATTCCAAGCCCTCATTTGTTTGGCGCGGTTTGGTATAGCTTTAAAAAACGGCGTGTGTGGACTTCTGACCTGCCCTCCGGCAGCGTTTTCAGCAGCTACCAAAGAATCCAGGAGATGGTTCAGGAATGGTAAGAGTATCAGCACATCCTAACGTCAGATGATCGGCAGCAACAAGCATGTATCATCAGGAGAGCTAAAAACTTTTCGCTGGCACGGTGCGTATTCCATGATTGCGCTTTCTCTGTGCAGACAGCGCTCTGTTGCCGTATCCTGTGCACAACCAGCCTGTTACTGTGGATTCTGAAACTGCGCGCCGCAATCATCGCGACGAGGTCGATCGCCGGCGCACCTTTGCCATCATTAGTCACCCCGATGCGGGGAAGACCACGCTCACCGAAAAGCTGCTACTGAAAGGCGGCGCGATTCACGAGGCGGGCGAGATCAAGGCGCGCAAGGCGAATCGCCACGCGCGCAGCGACTGGATGTCGATGGAGCAGGAGCGTGGCATCTCGGTCACATCGTCGGTCATGCAGTTTAAGCATCGCGGCTTTGCGCTGAACCTGCTCGACACGCCGGGGCACCGTGACTTCTCGGAAGACACCTACCGCGTGCTCACCGCCGTCGACAGCGTGATTATGGTGCTCGATGTGGCCAGCGGCGTCGAGGAGCAGACCCGCAAGCTGATGGAGGTCTGCCGCCTGCGCGACATCCCCATCATCACGTTCGTGAACAAGCTCGACCGCTTCGGGCTGCCGCCGCTGGAGATCCTGTCCGATATCGAGGAGACGCTGGCGCTGGAGACCGTGCCGCTGTCGTGGCCCATCGGCATGGGCGATCGCTTTCGCGGCACGTACAATCTGTACGAGGACGAGCTGCATCTCTTCTCCCACGCCGATATGCAGGGCGAGCACGAACGCCTCGCTATCGACAGCCTCGACGACGAGCGCCTCGACGACATCCTGGGCGAGCAGGCCGACGAGCTGCGCTTTGACATCGAACTCGTGCGCGAAGCCGGCGACAGCCTGAACCTGGAGCGCTACCGCGACGGCATCCAGACGCCGGTGTTCTTTGGCAGCGCCCTCAGCAACTTTGGCGTGGGCGACATGCTCGACACGTTTGTGGACATTGCCCCGCCGCCGCAGCCGCGTCCCACAACCACGCGCACCGTAGACCCCAACGAAGAGGCGTTCTCGGGCGTGGTGTTCAAGATTCAGGCGAACATGGACCCGCGCCACCACGACCGCATGGCGTTTGTGCGCGTGTGCTCGGGACAGTTTGAGCGCGGCATGACCGTGACGCATTCGCAGAGCGGCGATACCATGCGCCTCAACAACGCGACCGCGTTCATGGCGCAAGACCGCGAGGGCGTAGAGCGCGCGTGGCCGGGCGATATCATCGGCATCATGAACCACGGCACGCTCAAGATTGGCGACTCGCTGTGCGCGGGCGATCCGGTCGAGTTTACGGGGGTGCCCAGCTTTGCGCCGGAGCACTTCCGCAAGGTCCACCTTGAGGATCCGTTCCGGGCCAAGCACCTGGGCAAGGGTCTTACGCAGCTCAGCGAAGAAGGTGCTATCCAGGTGTTTCGTCCGCTACGCGGCAACGATTACATCTTGGGCGCGGTGGGCGAGCTGCAGTTCGACGTGGTGCTGGCCCGGCTCGAAGACGAGTACAATGTGGATGCGCGGCTTTCGGGCGTCAACTACACGTGCTGCCGGTGGATTGAGGGCGATCCGACCATTGTTGAGGCGTACGAATCCGATGAGATCAGCAATCTCTTTCGCGATGCGAGTGGCGCGCTGGCGTACCTGGGCCTGAGCACGTGGCGCCTGGAGCGTATGATGGAAGACTGGCCCGAGCTGAACTTCAAGAAGACCAAAGAGCACGTGACGACCGAGTTGGCTACGTCGTAAGCACGACAACGCAGGCTGATCCCCGGCGATCGTCGAAGCCCGCTAAACAGATACGGACCGTTCGCCCCGGGGAGGGATGCTGTCAGGGCATCGTTTCTTTCCCTATGCATTTCTGCGTCCAGCGGACCCTGTTGGACGCGCACGGGGCGTTCCTGCAGTGCTGATGCACGACAGCACGTCTAATACGATGCCGTTTCGTCGTCGTAGGTCTCATGAGGCGGCACGGCACGTAGCAGCATCACATTGGAAGCGCTTTTGCGCATCAGGTTGAGGCTTTGCTTGTTGGGCTCCAGCTGTTGTAAGAAACCATCGCCCGGGGCTGGAGGGCGCACCACCACCAGGTCGTAGCTGCTGGGCTTGGCGTCGTCAACAAGATCGCTCATCGACTTGTAGTCCTGAAACGCGGCCTTGCACTCCAGCCCATACGAGCTAATGATACGTGTGATGCTGTTGAGGCGGTTGCGCTTGTCGGGAAACAGGTCTTCGTCAACCATACGCTTCACGCGTTGTCCGACGGCGGCATCGAGATAGCCCTCGAAGCGATGGGGCAGGTCGCTCCACATGATGTTAACGGTGATCGTGGCCGCACTGCCCTGAAACAGCCGCCCCAGGTAGTGGGCAATGTGTACGTCGTCAGTGTCTTCGGGCGGGAGCGTGATGAGTATATCGCGGCACTTGGCATCGCTGGTTTTGGTGACCATGAGGTTGCCTTTGCCCTGCATCACGATCTCGTCGACGATCATGCCGAGCATGTGGCGCGAAAAGCCGCCTTTCCCGGCCCCACCCAGGCACACGAGTTCGTAGTCCTTGGCGACATTCAGCAGGTGAGTCGCCATGTTGCCCTCCTCGCGCTTCCACACAACCTCGTGCGTGTCGATGTGGACATCATCGACCAAATCCTGAAGTTCGGTCTCAATCGTCTGAGACGACCGATTGGAGCCCACATTATCCTCCTTGTCGCGCGTGCCACGCACCATGGACTTTTGCGCGGCGTTGAGGTCTTTGGTACGCTGATTAAAAATGAGGATGGTAAGCTCGTGCGCGGTATCACGAAACAGCTGGAGGGCAAAACGAGCCGACTTCTGGGCCCACTTGCTCCCATCCGAGCAGATCAGAATACGCATTCGGTCCGGTGGGGTCAGTGAGAAAAACGAGTGCGAACAGAGCGCTATTCGCACACCGGTAAGAGTGATGGTATTGGGCAGATGAATGCAGCCGTGCTAAAGCAACAGAGGCCAGTACAGAAGAAGCATAACAAGGAACACGCCAAATGCGGCACACATGGCCCAGATGCCTGCGCGCAGGAAGTCGGAGGCCGAAAGGTAGCCCGAGGCATAGATGATCGCATTGCCTGGCGTAGACACGATAAGCATGAACCCGAAGGAGGCGGCCAGGGCGGTGGCCAGGCCAATAACAATGGCGGGAACGGCAGCCTGGGTGCCGATCTCAAGAACAATAGGGCCCATCACACTGGCTGTGGCTCCGGCGCTCATGGCGGAGGTAAGCCCTGTGACCAGCACCGACACCACAAGCACGAGGGGGTTGCCCTCGCCCAGGCCTACGCTTTGGATGAGCGCAAGAAACGTGTCGGCAATCCAGGTGGCCGCGCCGGTTTCGGCGGCATATCCCCCCAGCGAGATGGCCCCTATGTAAATCATAAGCACGCCCCAGTCCACATCGCGCTGGTAGTTGCGCCATTCCACGACGCCTAACGCCAGGAGCATTGCTGCCGCTCCGACCGCAATAACCCCAATGCCGTACAAGTCGCCCACGGCCAGCCACAGTACAATGGTAATAGCAAACACGGCCAATACGATCATCTGATCCAGTCCAAATGGGCGTTCTTTTACCTCCATGCGCAACGACTCGACAGCGGTGCGCAAGTCGGTAATCTCGGGAGGAAAAATCATAGGGAGCAGCACAGTGAGCACCCCCACCATGCTTAGCGTATACGGCAGCATGTAGAGCGTCCACCGTGCAAACCCAATATCGACATCAGCCAGCTGCTGCATGTAATCCATCATGATCACGTTACGTGCGCCCCCGGCTGGGGTGTATGGGCTGCCCACGATAGCCCCAAACCCAACGGCAAAAATGAGCAGCTTGGTCAGGTTGGTGATGGGGCGGTCATGGGCATCGCGCACGATGCTGATCATGCCGAGTACCGGCGCAAGCATGAGCGCTGCCGCCGCATCCGACATAAACCCAGCCAGGAGCGCACTCACCGCAATAATGCCAAACACAACGGCATACACACTGGTGCCTACGCTGGTAAGGATGTAGAGCGCAATGATCTTGTCGAGTCCACGGCTGGAGAGCGCTGCCACCAGCATCAGCGTTCCCATGAGAAACAGGAGAGCGTTGCTCATCATCCAGCCGGTGACCATTTCGGTAGGCAGGCCGCCTATCACCACCTGGTATACAGGAATGAGCAGCCCGATGGCAGGAAGCGGCACCGCCTCGGTGGCAAACATAATACAGACCGATGCCAGTAGCGCCACAGCGCGCTGTCCGTCCGAGCCCAATGCTTCAGGGGTCGGCATGAGCATAAGCCCGGCCCACACGCCAAGCGACACGACGAGCCCAATGAGCTTGCGTGCCACCTCTGGATCATTGACCAGAACAGACCAGAGGCGAGCGCCGCGCGTGCGGGCCTGCGTCGCAACCTGCTCCAGAAAGGATAGCATGAACGATGCGATGTAGAGAAAGAAGGATAGATGTAGGCCCTGGCACGAAGAGATACACGCTAAGCAGGAAACTCGCGTTTAGCATGTGCAGAGACCGTCGGGATAGGGGCAACGACGGACACCAGTGCATTATGGTTGCACAATATGACGGTGCAGCATACGAGCACAGACCCAGTCCATCCACGCCCAAATAAGGGGCAGGTGTTCCGAAGCCGTCGCATGAGCATGGTGGATCTTCACGTACACAGCTTGTAAATTGTAATCTATTATATGTTGCTTCACCCACTTTGCACCAATGCATATGCGATTTGTAGTCTCGTTTTTCCTTTTGGTTGGTTTGATGAGCGTATCTGTTGCCGAGGCGCAGACCGATCAGAGCATTCCTGATAGCGCGCCGCCCACACCGCAGCTCGAACCGCTCGTGAACCAGGTGCAGGCCGAGCGTCTGCGCAACGACGTGCAGGCGATGGTCGATTTTGGCACGCGCCACACGCTTTCCGACACCACCTCCGATACCCGCGGTATTGGGGCGGCTCGCCGGTGGGTGCATGATACCTTCGAATCTATCTCAGAAGACTGCGGCGGCTGCCTTGAAGTCTTCTACCAGAAAAAGACCATCGAAGCGGGCGTGACCGAGCGCATCCCCGAGGC
Source organism: Longimonas halophila (assembly GCF_002554705.1). Taxonomy (GTDB): domain Bacteria; phylum Bacteroidota; class Rhodothermia; order Rhodothermales; family Salinibacteraceae; genus Longimonas; species Longimonas halophila. The sequence goes on from NZ_PDEP01000004.1 coordinate 262,263, forward strand.
CACTGAAGTCTACAACGTGATGGCGATTCAGCGCGGCACTACGTATCCCAACCGCTATGTTCTCATGGGCGGGCACCTTGACTCACGCGTGAGCGACATCATGGATGCGGAGAGCGACGCACCTGGAGCGAACGACGCAGCTTCGGGCGTGGCCGGGTCGATTGAGGCTGCGCGCGTACTTTCGCAGCATGAGTTTGCCAGCAGCATTGTGTATGTGGGCTTTACGGGTGAGGAGCAGGGCCTCTTCGGCGCGCAGATCGCTGCCGAAAACGCCCGCGAAAACGGCTGGGAGCTCTTTGGCGTGCTCAATAACGACATGATTGGCAATGTGGAGGGCATCAGCGGGGCTACTGACAACACCACCTTCCGCATCTTCTCGCAGGTGCGCCCCGACAGTCTGCATGAGGATACGTGGAGCACGCGCTACTTTGGCGGGGAAAACGACGGTCCCTCGCGTCAACTGGCGCGCTACGTGGCCCGCATGGCTGATCTGCATGTGGACAACCTGGACCCGGAGCTCATCTACCGGCTCGATCGGTTCGGGCGGGGCGGCGACCACCGTGCGTTCAACGATGAGGGCTTCCCCTCGGTGCGCGTGATGGAGTACCTCGAAAACTACAACCGTCAGCACCAGGACCTGCGCACGGAGGATGGCATCGAATACGGCGACACCATCGACGGCATCGACTTCACGTATGCTGCCAAAATTACGGGGGTGAACGTGGCCTCACTCGCCAGCCTGGCCAGCGCACCGCCCGCGCCGTCCGAAGTCGCCATTGGCGGGGCCGTACAGCCCTCCACTACGCTGTCGTGGACGCCTCACGAAGACGCTGAAAACGTGGAGGGCTACGTGGTCTACTGGCGTCCCACCAGCGCGGCACGGTGGACAAACCGCCGCTATGTGGGCGATGTGACCGAGCATACGCTCGAAAACATCATGATTGATAACCACTTCTTTGGCGTGGCTGCGATTGGACCCGATGGACACGAAAGTCCTGTCGTCTTCCCGCAGCGCATGATGCGATAGCGCGAACTGATGAAGCGCGACAGATGCGCATACTGTGCCCGACCCTCTGAATCCCACCCCAAACTGCTTATGGACCGCCGTCAATTTCTGGAATCGTGCTCCGCGGTAGGGCTCACTGGCCTGCTGCCCGGTGTGCTCTACACGCAAGTAGCCGAGCGTCGCGACACGGCTGCCGCGGATGGAGCCGTAGACATTACCACCAGTGACATTGAGGCCGCTGAGCAACTCATCGGCCTCTCGTTCGACGACGAGGAGCGCGAGATGCTCGTGGATGCGCTGAACGACCAGTTGGAGCAGTACCAGGCCATGCGCGAGCATACGCTGCCCAACGGCGCCCACCCGGCTGAGGTGTTCACCCCACAGCTTAGCGGGGCCGAGGTGCCCAGCGGAGGTGCGGAGCCTGCGTGGCAGTGGCCCGGCGCCTCGGTGCCCAGTGGCGACGAAGACCTGGCGTTCGCCTCGGTCGCTCAGCTGTCAACGTGGCTGCGTAACCGCGACGTGACCTCGCAGCAGCTTACCGAGCTATTTCTGCGCCGCCTGCGCCGCCTGGATGACACGCTGAACTGCGTCATTACCTATACCGAAGAACGGGCTATGGAGGCCGCCGCGCAGGCCGACGCTGAACTGGACGCTGGCGACTGGCGCGGCCCGCTGCATGGCGTGCCGTACGGCGCAAAAGATCTCTTTGCGGTCGAAGGCTACCCGACCACCTGGGGCGCCACGCCGTATCAGGAGCAGACCATCGACGACACGGCAGCAGTGGTTGAGCGGCTGGATGAGGCCGGGGCGGTGCTCATCGCCAAGCTCTCGCTCGGCGCGCTGGCCTGGGGCGATGTGTGGTTCGACGCCACGACGCGCTCGCCCTGGAATCCAAACGAAGGCGCCAGCGGGTCCTCAGCCGGATCGGGGGCTGCCGTAGCCGCAGGGGCCGTGCCCTTTGCCCTTGGCACCGAGACGCTGGGCTCCATCGTGTCGCCCGCCACCCGCAACGGCGTAACCGGGCACCGGCCGTCGTTTGGCACCGTCAGTCGGCACGGAGCCATGGTGCTGTCGTGGTCAATGGACAAAGCCGGTCCCATGGCCCGCTCGGCCTACGACTGCGCGCTGGTGTACGACGCGCTGCGGGGCCCCGACCCACGCGATCCGGGGATGGTCGACGCGCCGTTTCCGTTCGATGCCACACAGCCACTTGCTGACGTGCGTGTTGGCATCTACGAAAGCGCCTTTGAGGGCGACTATCAGAACGCCGAGGCCGACCAGGTTGTGCTTGACGCGCTGCGTGAGCAGGGAGCCGAGCTGCAGCCTATATCGCTACCCACCGACTACCCGCTGGGGGCGCTTCTAAACACGCTGAGCGTCGAATCGGCCAGTAACTTCGACGAACTCACGCGCAGTGGCGACGACGAAACCATGGTGCGTCAGACCACCGACGCCTGGCCGCACGTCTTTCGTTCGGCGCGCTTTGTGCCTGCCGTTGAGCACATTCAGGCCTCCCGCCTCCGCCGCCAGCTTATGGTAGACACGCACGAGGCGCTCGCCGAGGTCGATGTCTTCATCAGCCCGTCGTTTCGGGGCGGCACGCTGCAAATTACCAACCTGACCGGGCACCCCTGCGTGTGCCTGCCGAACGCCTTCCACCCGGTTGAAGACGACGACGGCAACGCGCATCCCGAGCACCGCAGCCCTGCCAGCATCACCGTGCTGGGGCGCCTCTATCACGACGCCGACACGCTGCGCGTGGCCCACGCCATTCAGGACGCCACCGACTGGCACACCCAGCGTCCGCCCGTGCGGTAACGGCAAGGTGGCTGCACAGCAGGCTGCACGGGTTCTTAGGGGGATGCGAGGCAACGCGCGCCGCTCCAGCGCATATCACAGCCCCTAATGGGTTCTGATTGATTGCGTGTATCATGCGTGTTGCGTCGTTGCTTCCTGCCGCCACCGAATGGATTGTCGCATTGGGCGGGGCCGGCGATCTGGTGGGCCGCTCGCACGAGTGCGACCACCCGCCCGAGGTGCAATCGCTGCCTGTGCTCACTGCAGCCACCTATCCGCAAGCAGACGATGCCCGCGCCATCCACAATGCGGTACAGGAGCGCGTGCAAGCGGGCCTGAGCCTCTACGATGTGGACCTGGAGCGCCTGGCCGCGCTGGAGCCCGATCTTGTGTTGACGCAGGCGCAGTGCGAGGTGTGCGCGGCTTCGCTCTCCGAGATTGAGGCCGACCTGCGCCAGCATGTGCCGGGTGTGGAGCTCTTCTCGATGCAGCCCGCCACCATGAAAGCCGTGCTCGACACCGCGCTCCGTCTGGGCCGCACGATGAATCAGGCCGAGGCCGTCATGCAGTACATTGCCACGCGTGAGCAGCGCCTGCGCCAACTGCATGAGGCCATTGGACTGGAGCGCCGCACCGAGCCCGAAGCGCTGCCCAGTGTTGTCTGCATCGAATGGACGGATCCGCTCATGGTGGCGGGGCACTGGACGCCCGACGTGGTGCGCCACGGGGGCGGACACGCGCTGCTCACCGAGCCGGGCGCGCCGTCGTGCCGCATTGCGTGGGACGAGCTGGCTGCTGCCGATCCCGATGCACTTTTCGTGATGCCGTGCGGCTTCACGCTTGCCGACACCGCCCGCAACTGGGAGGCATTCACGTCGCATCCCACCTGGTCTACCTTGCGCGCTGTGCAAGCAGACCGTGTGTTTGTGTTCGATGGCAACGCGTACTTTAACCGTCCGGGCCCGCGCCTCTATCGGGCCATTGAGCTGGTAGCTCAGGCCCTGCATGCCGACGCGCTGCCCGTGCAAGAGGCTGCGCCATGGGAGCGGCAGCAGGGACGCCCGGCACCGACTTCTATGCATGCGGATGCAGAGACGCCGGGATCAATGGTAAAATGAATGCTGTTTGAGGCTGCGGTTTCTCGCTCGCACCGGGCACGCAATCGCCCGTATCTCTACCTTCTTTAGTCTATTTAGGTCAATCCCCTTGTCTATGAAACGATCGGAGTTCAGTTACGACTATCCGAAAGAGCTCATCGCCGAATATCCGGCTGAGCCGCGCGATTCGTGCCGCCTCATGGTGGTGAACCGTGACGACCAGACAGTTGAGCACACCGTGTTCAATCAGTTGCCCAAGTACTTTAACGAGGGCGACGTGATTGTCGTTAACAACACCAAGGTGTACCCGGCGCGGCTGTTTGGGAAGAAGAAAAAGACTGGAGCCAGCATCGAGGTGTTTTTGCTTCGGGAGCTCAACCCGGAGAGCCGCCTGTGGGACGTGATGGTGGACCCGGCGCGTAAGATTCGTATCGGCAACAAGCTCTACTTCGACCGCGAGCTCTCGGCGGAGGTGATCGACAACACCACCTCGCGCGGACGTACGCTGCGGCTGCACTTTACGGGGACGAACGAGGAACTGTACGCCAAAATCCGCGAACTCGGTCAAACGCCGCTGCCGCCGTACATTGACCGCGAAGTAGAAGAGGAAGATCGCGACCGCTACCAGACCATCTTTGCCGAGCATCGCGGTGCCGTGGCGGCTCCAACCGCAGGTCTACACTTTACGCCCGAACTGATTCAGGCCCTCAGAGACAAAGGCGTGCACGTAGCCGAGGTCACGCTGCATGTAGGGCGGGGCACGTTCCGTCCAGTTGGGGTCGAAGACCTCACCAAGCACCGTATGGATTCGGAGCAGTACACCATTCCCGAAGAAACCGCCGAAGCCGTAAACCGCGCGCTACGGAGTGAAGACAACACCGTAACTGCCATTGGCACCACCGTAGTGCGCACCATTGAGTCGAGCCTGTCGGCCAACCAGATGCTGAAGGCCGACTCCAGCTGGACCGATCTATTCATCTACCCGCCGTACGACTTCCAGATTACCGACCAGCTCGTCACCAACTTCCACCGGCCCGAGAGCACGCTCATCATGATGGTGTCGGCGTTTGCGGGTTACGACTTCGTGATGGAGTTCTACCAGGAAGCCTTCGACGAAGAGTACCGGCTGTTCTCCTTTGGGGATGCTATGCTGATTCGGTAGACACTTCTGCATCAGAGGCAGTTCCTCGTATCCGCAGGGCTATGCATCTGTAGACGGTGTACATCCAGCAGGCTAACGGCGCCATGTGCTGTGCTTCACTCTACACGTCGCGAAATTGTCATGCCCGAATGGGTCTTTGAACTTGATGCCTGGGTCAACTGGATGCTGGCGCTCCCGCCGCTCTGGGGGTACGTTATCGTGCTTGCCATTGCCTATGGCGAAAACGTGATGCCTCCCATTCCGGGCGACATGGTCGTTGTGCTTGGCGGCTATCTTGCAGGGCGTGGTCACCTGCACCTGGGAATAGTTGTACTGCTGGCTACGGTAGGCGGTGCGCTTGGCTTTATGACAGTCTATGCCGTAGGGCGGACTATGGGACCTCGAATATTAGCGCCGGGTCGCTACGACTGGGTGCCTCATGAACAGGTCGATCGGGTACAGCAGTGGCTGCACCGGTATGGGTATGGCGTGGTGGCGGCTAACCGCTTTCTATCGGGGGCCCGCTCGGTGATATCCCTGGCTGTAGGAGCAGCTCAGATGGCTGTGGGGAAGACCTTTGCCTTTGCCACGCTTAGTGCATTAGTGTGGACTGCACTCATTGCATATGCGGGATTCGCGCTTGGTGAGAATTGGCCGCTGGTTGCGTCTTACCTGGAAGCATACGGACGCACTGTGGGAGGCGTGATTGCGATACTTGTTGTGGTGTGGGGCGTGCGCTGGTACTGGAGGCGCCGCAACGCAGTGCATCCGCCAGACGACAAGGGCACATCGTCTACAGGGCCGTCCGCATGACATATTCATTGACTGCACAAAGCATTGCTACATGTCAGCACTAATGGCGTGTAGACTCTTTCGTCTGCTCAATGCGGAGATGGAGCCCTTTCGATAGATGTTTCATCTACAGCACACTATTCTCCTGGAAACAGGGGCCTGCTGCCCCGCATATTGAAGCAGCACACCGGCTGACGTAGCTCAACTGGTAGAGCAGCTCACTTGTAATGAGCAGGTTGGGGGTTCAAGTCCCTTCGTCAGCTCCACCGCATGGTTCTTTGCAAATGTGTTTCCTCGGCCTTCTTTCGCGCTTGTACCGCGTAGCTGGAAGTCTTCATGAGGAGCACACGCAGGGAGTCTTGAGAAACCGGATGGCTTTCCATAATCTGGTTGCCGCTTCTTTGTGGAGAAGGCGATGCTATGCAGGCTCATACCAATCTTCACGGAGAGCAAGGCAACACCCGATCGTGTTGCACCTATAATCGGTTCTGAAACGCAGCGTGCCAGATGTGCGAAAAGAGGCGCATCGGGTCGTGCAGCAAATAGTTATGTTGGGCAGGTAGCGAAGCGGTCAAACGCAACAGACTGTAAATCTGTCGGCTATGCCTTCGTAGGTTCGAATCCTACCCTGCCCACATTTTGGATTGCGGATTGATTGATTTTGGATGGCGTGCTTTTGGCAGCAATCTGAAATCGCAAATCCAAAATCCGAGATCGAATTGCGGGAGTAGCTCAATTGGTAGAGCATCAGCCTTCCAAGCTGAGGGTCGCGGGTTCGAGTCCCGTCTCCCGCTCATTGCACGCCTGCGACAGCTGTGCAAGTGCACTCTGCACTTGGTTGTGAGCGATACATGCAGTTGGATGGGACACAGCCCCGCCACACGCACTGGCCGCCTTAGCTCAGAGGTAGAGCACTTCCATGGTAAGGAAGGGGTCCCCGGTTCAAATCCGGGAGGCGGCTCACTACGCGTTGGCACCGTCCGCGCGACTGATCCACACACGTCCTGTTACGTGCGAACATGCAGAGCGTGTGTGCATGCCCTTTAGGCATAAGATCCCTACATCATCCTCAATCTAAGGAAACGACACCACCGTTATGGCGAAGGAGGTATTTGAGCGGAAGAAGCCGCACATCAACATCGGGACGATTGGGCACGTTGATCACGGGAAGACGACGTTGACGGCGGCGATTACGAAGGTGCTGGCCGAGCAGGTTGGCG
>NZ_PDEP01000005.1 GCF_002554705.1 Longimonas halophila
GGATTGAAGAAAAAACCGGCATTCAGGCCGCCTCGAAGGTCCGGTCGACCCGGGGGCTGATGGTGCATGTGTTCGGACGCTTCGCCGCCGCGATGCTCCTGCTCGCCTTCAACTCCTGATTCGCATTACATACGCACCCCTTCGAAGTTGGAGAGATTTACACCGATGTTGATATCATCGATAGAAAGCTTTCAGATCAGGATCGCGCCTTTATCAGTGACTCATTGGGAGCTGAACTGAGCGATATTGCAGACCCATATGAAGCTATGAATGTAACCTACAAGGGCAAGCCAAGCGAAGGTGACGTGAGTGGCGTTTCCGATATCTTCGAGGGAGCAGAACACTTTTTTATCGACGATGAGCAAATTGTTGAGTATGATGAAGATGGCGTGGCAGAAAGTTATGAGCGATGTGGTTTCTAACCTGTCAGTGATGGCAGCGTGGAGTGCAATTGCCATTAGAGATAATGCTTTTGTCATGGAGTCCAGCACGGTGCTTCGATTAGAATATACGTACGAATTAACCCAATCCTGTTAGGCAAAATACTCAAATGCGTTACTTAACTGTACTTATAGCCTCCCTCATTCTCACAAGTGCAACCAGTGGACTTGCGTACGGGCAGGCAACTGGCTGTCCCGAAGAAGGCAATGACCGCGCTCGGGCACAGGTGATGAGCATGTTAGACGACCGTCAAGATATACTTCAGCGAGACGGCATCAACGCCTCTCCCAGCCAACTGCGGCTGATGACCAACGACCACGATCCTGATGCCTGTGCTGAGCTTGTTCGCCCTTATCTAAACATGGAAGAAGGAGAAGATAGTTATCGCTATCAAAACTTTTTCTACACAACAGGGGCATACTATTTTAAAGTTCAGACCGTTCGTCCGTTAGAGGAGCGTCCTGGGGACGACCCCTGGGAACCTTTAGCTGGAAACATTATGGTCTTCGACGCTGAGTATAATCTTGTTGCTATATACGCGTAACAACATATCTAAAGGCCATGCATCTCCAACACCTCTTGCAACGCTGCTGGATTGCAGCATGCGTGCTGTGTGTGGTTGTGGCTCCGGGCTATGCTCAGGAGACTGAGGAAAAAGATATAATTGGCATCTGGGTTAGCACTGAAGATCCCGATACTACAATCCAGTTTACAGAGGGTGGCCTGCGGCAGACGTACTACGAGGGCGAAATGAGAAGCGAGTACAGCTATGAGTTTGTCGAGGAATGCGAAGGAGTTACAGCTCTTGAGCAAAGTCCACTCGGCACCGTGCTCCGCATTGTACCCAACACAGGAGAGCAGAGGTGTTACCATGTGATGAATCTAGCGGACGAACGACTTACATTAGCCTCGTTTGGACGAGGAGGGTTTAATTCGTACGAGCGAGTGGAATCGGGATCATAGCCCCTACGCCTTCGACTCATACTACTTCTTGGTAACGTACGTGCGCCCTCCGTCAAAATGGCCAGAGGATGGGCTTCCTGCTGGAAGAGCGAGAATAATCGTTTTCGATGGTGCATTCGATGTCGTGACTATTGTCATGATGTAAATGGGGCGAAGCCCATTTCATTTGTATTACTGCGTCCGATAGTTTTCTGGTCATCAACGCCGACTACGTACGTGTTGGTATCGATCTGCGACCAAGCATCCAAACGCTGTGTGTCACCAACTTCTCTTACAACGCTGCTGGATCGTGGCGTGCATGCTGTGCCTGGTCGCGGCTCCGGGCTATGCTCAGGAGATAAGAGCAACATCAGATGAAGGCACGCATGGCCAGACCGAAGATGTACCGTACATCCAGGCAAGTGATCTACAGCATGTCACGGTGCATCGTGAAAGCGCGAGTGGAGAAAGTGAATCTGCCGAGTCGGTTCTTGGACAGACCCCTGCTTTTGCAGAACTCGTATCAGCTTCCTCGCTGGAAGAGATATACCGGCTGTTAGGAAGCCCGAATGCCACAGACCAGGCTGACTTTCCGAGGGGCCGGTCCGTGCATACACTGAATTATGATGGGGCAACAATCGAATACGAAATGTATCAAGAGGGCCCTCGGGGCGTGACATCGCTGGAAATGCGCTCGTCAGACTGGGGACTTGCCATTGGAGAAGAAAAGATCTACCCCGGAATGGCCCTCTCCGAACTGAGTGCTACACTCAGAACCACCCGTCGCTCAGGTGACACGGCCCCCTTTGATAATCCTGATATCGATACCTACATTGCGATACCCATTGCTGAAGAGAGTGAGGACGGATGCCAGAAATTAGAGATATGGGGCGAATCCAGTTTGTATTGTACATCAACGATGATACCGAAACGGTTGAAATGATTCGGTTTCAACGTCCTCCGCTGTGATGCCCGTGCGAGATAGAGTCGTGGTCGTAAGAAGAGCGCTGACAATACTGCTACTTTGTTCGACTGCGTGTGTCCTGTATCTGCTTGCAACTCCAGCCTCTGCGGTTCAGACCGGTACGCACGTTCCTGCAGAGCCCGACACATCGCTTTTTGAGGCAGCAGTGCGGTGGGGAGAAGCAGAAACCAGCAATGCGTCTGCGTGGGCGATCCGGCTCCCCCTTCACGTTGATCCGCGTCCTCTTCGTTCTGACATAGAGGGGGCGGTGCTTCGAGAAGGAGATCTTGCCGAGGGAGAGGCTTCTGTCATGGAGCATCGCCGGGCCGTGCTTCAGCACCTGGGCATTCCGCAGCGAGATGCATTGACGTATCACGACGAATGCCTGTTCGCGTGCGATCCGCGTCTCATAAAACAAGAGGAAGTAGATCGCGTCGAGTGTCCCCGAGAGAAGTGCATGGCTACGGTCGTGGCTGTGAGTCTGCCCATCCGCCCCGATACAACTGCAAATCAGGACACGGTCCACTCTAAACAGACTCAAACGGCAGTTCGAGTTCTTCGGCTAACGCCATTTTCAGCCTACATCTACGAACTTGTTTTCCAGCAAGAGGGAGGCACATATACAATCGTCGAGCAAAAGCGACTGGGCGGGGGAGCGATGTAAGTTGCTTTTGATACCGTTAAGATCCTTCTTTCAAAGCCCGATCCGCCCTCGGTAATCAGATGTTATGAGCTCTTATCGTCTTCTGCAACGCTGGTGGATCGTTGCATGTATGCTGTGCCTGGTCTCGGTTCCGGGCTATGCCCAAGATGTCGATGTTTTCCGTAGCGAGGATATGCATGGACAGACGAGCGAACGACCATACATCAGCTATGGATATTTGCAGGCGGTGTTAATTGGGCGTGATGACGCCGATGTGCAGACCCTGGACCGTGGTCTGGTATTCCAGGAGCTGTTGGAGGTCTCTTCAGTCGATGACATCATCAATATGCTGGGAGAACCTGTATCGGTTGATGAGACCCGTCGTACAACAACATTGAACTATGAGGGAGCCCGCATTGAATACTACGAGCATGATGGCTCAACTGGCGTCATAAACATTGAGATAGATGGTTGCGATTGGTCGTTGACTGTTGCAGGGACCCGGTTGTATCCAGGCATGGACGTTGAGGCGTTGAGTCCATCTGTACAAGCCGGCCGCAAGGCGGGTGATACATCCACATTCGACGCTCAAGACATCGATAGCTTCGTGGCTATCCCCATTGCAGCCCCTGACTCGGGGCGTCGTGGAGCCCCGGAAATGATGCAAGAGGGACGCGCGCAGTTCTTGCTGTTTGCGAACGATGAGACCGATGTGGTAGAGATGATTCGATTTACTCGTTTGGGTCCCTGGTAGGCACAACTTGGAGCGCAGAGCAGTAACGAGCGGGTTCTGAATCGAATATCAGCGATTTAACGATTCGTATGAAAGCAAAACTGACCTCACTGGCTTTCCTGCTTTTGTTATGTCCCATACTGGTTTCGGCACAAGCATCACCATTTGACACCATCAACCGAGACGAGGTAGAGATTGGAGGGGCAATCACGTACGGGGATAGTGCTGGTGATCTTACATCAGCATTCGGTGACCCCGAACATACCAGGGACTATTACCTGGAGATGGACAAAAAGACAGAGGTGCAGTACATCTATGCTGATGGCTCGGAGTTCAGGTTCATAGACGACAAGCTGCACAGTTTCAAAATTGCATCTCCCGACTACACATTGTCGTTGGGGGAGGCTCAGCTTCAGATCGGCGATTCGCTGGCGTCAGTGGCGTCTTCGTTTCCCAATTCACGCAGCTATATGGAGAACGACGCAACGGCGATGATCATCGGGTTGGGAACCGGTGACCATGACGTTTTGCTTGTTGTCTTTGATGCGGAAGAGACAGTTTGTGAAATCCGCCAACACACGTTTTGACACACAAATGCGTTGTCGTGCGCGCCGTCGAAATATCAGACTACTCATTCTATGAGTGTGATCTGACTGTGGTCTACACCGCTGACCAGGGATGGGCAGTCGTAGAGAAGACAGTGATTGATGGAGCGGCTTCGTGAGTGCAGGGACTTGCCATTGGAGAAGAAAAGATCTACCCCGGAATGGCCCTCTCCGAGCTGAGTCCTGCACTCAGAACCCCCCGTCGCTCAGGTGACACTGCCCCTTTTGATAATCCTGATATCGATACCGACATTGCGATCCCCATTGCTGAAGAGAGCGAGGACGGATCGCCAGCGATTGAGGACATGGGGCGAACCCAGTTTGTATTGTACATCAACGATGATACCGAAACGGTTGAAATGATTCGTTTTCAACGCCCTCCACTGTAGTGTCGGCATGAGACTCAAATGCGTTACCTATCGGCACTTGCCGCCCTCTTCATTCTCACAAGTGCAACCAGTGGACTTGCGTACGGTCAGGCAACTGGCTGTCCCGAAGAAGGCAATGACCTCGCTCGGGCACAGGTGATGAGCATGTTAGACGACCGTCAAGATATACTTCAGCGAGACGGCATTGACGCATCTCCCAGCGAACTGCGGCTGATGACCAACGACCAGGACCCTGATGCCTGTGCAGAGATTGCCGGTCCTGCCCTGACCCGAAATGCGGAAGCAGAAGACGGCTACCGCTACAATCTCTTCTTCTACGCAACAAACCATCATTACTACAAGGTTAATCAACTGCGTCCGTTGGACGAGCGCCCTGGAGACGACCCCTTCGGACCCGCATCTGGAAACATTCTGGTCTTTGATGCTGAGTACAATCTCGTTGCGATTTACGTGTAACAACATATCTAAAGGCCATGTATGCACAACCCCTCTTGCAACGCCGCTGGCTCGTGGCGTGCATGCTGTGCCTGGTCGCGGCTCCGGGCTATGCCCAAGAGTCCGAGGAAGAAGATATTATCAGCACCTGGATTAGCACTGAAGATTCCGATGCTATAATCCAGTTCACAGAGAACGGCCTGAAGCAGACGTATTACGAGGGCGAAATAAGCATCGAGTATAGCTATGAGTTTGTCGAGGAATGCGAAGGACTTACAGCCCTTGAGCAAAGTCCACTGGACACCGTGCTCCGCGTTGTGACCAACACAGGAGAGCAGAGGTGTTACCATGTGATGAATCTAACGGACGAACGACTTACGTTAGGCCCGTTTAGACGAGGAGGGTTTAATTCGTACGAGCAAACTGCACAAGCAGCCCCCGACACCACGCTATTCGCCACGCTCGTACAGTACGTCAACGAAAATGGACTGTGGATCGGCCCGACTGATGCTCGTGCGTTCGACCTGCGAGACGTTGAAGCCGAGCGGCTCGTTCTTTCGATGGCACCTGATGCGGTGCATCCGGTCGCAGATGAGCGCAGCCAGACACTGCGTCGCTTCGGTGTCCCAGTAACAGATATTGTTGCGGACGCCGACTGTGCATTCACCAGCGGGTTGCCCGTGCCCGATAGCACAGGCGCCCTGGCTCCGGCTTCCCCAGCGTGCCAAGAAAAAGGATCGTTTGTAAGTGTTGTCTTCGGCTCGCCGCGTCCGGCAGACGCGTGCAGTGGCACCGAAACACAACTGGATTCGGAGGACACACGCCGATGCGTTGTCGTACGCGCTGTCGAGATATCAGACCACTCGTTCTACGAGTACGATCTGACAGTCAGGTACACCTTGGATCAAGGATGGATGGTTGTAGAGAAGACAGTGATTGATGGAGCGGATTCGTGACAACATTTACGCTTGTGCAATTGCAAGCAGGCCCTGCTCCGCTTTTATCGTATCTGTACGAGAATTGCAACTCATAATCGCTCTTCTATAAACCATCAAGATGACGCAATACAGCGTGCTGAAACTGTTCGAACGTCATTGGCAAGCGGTCGATGCCTTCCCGCATACGTTCCCAGTCAAGTTCAACGCCGTAGCTTGACCGGACAACATGGCGGAATCCGCGGTACGCACGCATCTCGTTTGCCAGGCTATCATCGAATAGGACGGGAAGCGCAGGCGTTGCATCTGCTGTGAAGCCCTCAAATAGTTCTGCGTGCCATTTATCACTACGAGGAAGCAAGACGTTGTAAAACCGGGCAATCCGCTTGAGAATATTCTCGGTGCCGTTGTAAAACTGCATGAGAAAGGCTCCCCCAGCCACTTTTTCGCGGAGTGTAGGTGCGCCACGCCCAACATCGCGGCGCAGGTGCACCAGTTCGGTAACAACGGTGTCCATTCGCGTTAACTCGTCGTGCACCTCTTCACGTAGCTCGGTTTTCGTCATGGCGATTCCTCTTCATGAACGACGCGTCCGCGATCCAGAATGCGCTGAGTAAATGTATTAGCAGGCTCTAAGGGCACTACGTCCACAGGCACCGGAAGATGTGCATCGAGTTCAGCCGCCAACTTGTAGAAGTCCCAGCCCGGCACACCTCCAATAGCCAGGTCAAGGTCACGAGCTGCATCGGGGGCCGACTGGGTGCTGCCAAACAGCACGACCCGCGTGGCTCCGTGGCGGCGGGCAATAGCAATAGCTTCGTCAATATGGTTGAGGGCAACAGGCATAGCTCAGGATGTTGGTTCAGAAGCAAATTCAATAACGAACGTGTTCTCCAGGCGCGTTCACCTGCGGCAAGTAACCATTTGCATCACACTTTTTCTGCCGATAAAGAGATCTGCTCAGACTCATTAGGTTTATGCAAAGAGTTGTTGGGCGTATATTGTCAGTACGAATAACTCCGATACGGTGACTTTGCCACCAATGACATAACACCCCCATTCCGTAACGGGCCTTGCAAGCGACGAGTTCGAGGGCCTCTGCTCTGTTTTTGAAGCCGTCTGGCAGTATTACACTTGAGAAAGCAAACCGCAATAACATGAGGGCTGGAAAAAAGCGTGCGAATGTGTACTTCGCCGTTAGTAAGCAGTGAGGCTTCTACCAGATACACGTTCGGCGGCCCGTTCGCTTCAGTTTCATGATTTCCTTGACGCGTATACGGATACTCTCGGGGGCGGCGGATGTCTCGGATATTCCTTGAGACGTGCTGAACGGAGCTGCCGATACCACACATACATAGACGCCTCGCATTTGGTACAAGCAGACGCTGACCTCTGGTTACTACACTTGCACCGGGGTCGCTGCATTTTCCACCGCATACACCGCCACCGCACACGCTTCCAGCGCCTGCTCCAGATCGGCCCACAGCGCATCCGCACTCTCTAAGCCGACGGACAGGCGCACCAGTCCGGGCGTGATGCCGTGATCGGACTTCGCGTCGTCGGACACCACGCCGTGGGTGAGCGAGGCGGGGTGCTGGATGAGCGTGTCGGTGGAGCCGAGGCTCACCGCTGCGGTGATGAGTGAGACCGCCTCGACTGTCGCCCGTGCGGCGTCGTACGTACCCAACTCGAATGAAATCAGCGTGCCGGGGCCGTCCATCTGCCGTGTGTAGCAGGGAGCAGTGTCGTATCCCGGAAAGTGCACGGCCTGCACCGCCGGGTGCGCCTCCAGCCGGTCGGCCAGGGCGGTGGCGGTGGACTGTGCGCGCTCCACGCGGGCTGGAAGGGTAGGCATGCTCCGATGCATCAGGTAGGCGGCGTGGGGATGCAGCAGCGCGCCGGTAGCCACCCGCACATGACGCAGCGCCGCGGCCCAGTCCGCATCCGAGGTCGAGACGACCCCGCCGATCACATCGCCGTGTCCGCCCAAGAACTTCGTGGCGCTGTGCAGGGAGAGCGTGGCCCCGTGCTCCAGCGGACGCTGAATGACGGGCGGCGCAAACGTCGAATCCACCACCACGGGCACATCTCCCGCTTGATCGGTAACCGCCTGGATGTCTACCAGGTCGAGCGTCGGGTTGGCGGGCGTCTCGATCATTACGAGGGCAGTGGTGGGGCGCATCGCCTCCGCAATGGCGTTGGGGGCGGCCCAGGATACGTCGATCCCGAGCAGGTTGCTGGTGAGCAGGTGGTCGGTCGTGCCGTAGATGGGGCGGACGGCCACAACATGCGGCGTGGCATTGTCGTCGCGGAGCGTGCGCGTGGCCATCAGCACAGCGGTGACGGCAGCCATGCCCGAGGCATACGCCACGGTGTCGGTGGCGCCCTCCAATTCGGCAACCGCCTGCTCGGCGCGCGCTACCGTTGGATTGTGCAGGCGAGCGTAGACGGGCGTTTTAGCCGTGGCCGCGCCGTGCGCCAGCTCGGTGAGACTGCGAGCGGCAGCGTCCATATCGTCGAACGGATACGTCGACGACAGGTCAATGGGCGGCGCGTGCTTGCCCAGCGCATGAACAGAAGCGCGTCCGGCATGAACCGCGGTGGTGTACAGATCATCAGAAGCAGACATAGCGCATCAGGGAGCGATGGGACAAGAACGTAACGGGCTCGTATAATCGGAAGCGCTTACAGCATCCGCAAGCGTTCCGAATTATCTTCGTTCGATTCCGCTATGGCTACGCTCGACCAAACGGACTGCGAAATCCTCCGTATCCTACAGAAGAATGCTCGCATCCCCAACAAAACGCTGGCTGAACAAGTCGGACTCGCCGAATCTACCTGTCTGATGCGGGTGCGGCGCCTACGGGAGGAAGGGGTCATCAGCGGTACGCGTACGGTGGTGGATGCGGAGGCGCTCGGCATTGGCGTGCAGGCGATGGTGGCCGTGCAACTGCGGAGCCACTCGCGCACCACAGTCGAGCAGTTTCAGCGTGCGGCGGTGCAGCGCCCAGAGGTCGTGGCGTGCTACCATCTGGGCGGACGCACCGACTTTCTGTTGCACGTTACGGTACGCGATCCAGCGCACCTGCGCGACCTGATCCTGAGCGCCTTTACCGCCCGCGACGAGGTGCAACAGGTCGAAACCTCGCTCATCTACGACCAGCAGCACACCGACGCCTGGCCCATCTACCCCGAAGCGCGCGCAAAATGACAGTTCGGTTTTGGATGTCTGATTTTGGATTTGGGATTCCGAAGGAACATGGCAACGTCTTCTCACAACAGCATCTCCGGCTTTTCAAATGCGACGGCGCCGCCCTGAGAAAGTGCAAGCAAGTATACGCGATCACTGTCGATTTCTAAGTCATGAACTGGAAAAGGCAGGGTGAATTGAAATTGATAGGCTCCTGTTTCCTTATCAAAAACATCTACACGTGTGCTGGTTAGTACGTCTTGCATGTCATTTTCTTCATTCACTACAGCACCCGAATGGAGCGCGTACACGTACTGGTTATCGGTATCCAAACGTAGCGTCATCGTTGGGTACACATTGCGTGGAGGCTCCATCATGTCAACGCCTTCGCGGGCTCCAAGAAAATCAGGAGGGTTCACGTCATGCGGTGCCGACGTGTTGAAAACAACTTCACCTGTTTCAGATATGGCAACGATGTGGCTTGCGTGCTCAAAGCCCATGTACGCGGTACCCTCGTCTAAAACTGTAGGCCCCTTTTTGGCTACGAAGTTTTCCTCAAAGGGGACAAACGCATCTCCAAATTCGCTGAGTTGTACTTCCCAAGCCAGTTCGTCAATGACGATACGCTCGTCTTCATTGATCTGCAAAGCATGCGCATGTGCAAGTACGTTTGGATCAGACGGTCGCCGAACTATTTTTGCATTCCCTATTCCAGGTTGAAATGGTACAGGTACATTTACACGATGCATGAACGTGCCTGTGTCACGGTCAAAAATAGACAGGAGCTGATTTTGTACGTCTCGGAGTGCAATATATTCGTCCTGAATAATGTGAAAGGAGCCCAGCCATTCAATCTGACCGGGACCCGATCCTTCTTCTCCCACGTGTTGTTCGAATGATCCATCGGTGGCGTTAAATATCCAGAGCGGTCGTTCGCCTCGAAAGTCGCCAACAAGAACTGCCCCGTCATGAACGTCGATGAACCGTGGATCTGCCAAAAAATAATCAGGATGTATGTCGTCGGCCGTACGCCATAGCTCTTCCCAATCAGGCTGGATAACTTCAGGAACGTCAGCTACAGAAGCATTTTCGGGATTCAGATTATTACTGGAAGTGTAAGCAGAACCTTGATTGTCATGAGTAGTGATTCCGCAGCATAGTAAAACGATGAGCGTTATTATAGCAAAAAGGGGCTTCGTTTGCATGGCTACACGCATTTTCAAATATGAACGTTTAAAACAAAAAAGGAGCATACACTGCTTCGCAATGTATGCTCCTCTGGAACGGCTTGTGGAAGGTATAACGCTTTAGATCAACTACTGCATCTACCCATCGATTGCTATTGTGGCATTGCCATAGAATGAGATGCCCATGTACTCAAAGCAGATAGAAGGATCCGACTCGCATTCAATATCGCCTGAACTGCGACGTATATTTCCCATCATACCAGCTTCTACGACATCAGAGCACGTTGCGTCTTCAGACAAAACGGCTTTTACCGAAGGATGAACTTGTCCGGGTACTGTGACAGTTTCGTACGCCGTAGGCTCATCCTCTTCAGGAGAAGGGGCGTCTGCATGCACCACAGAAGTTCCCAGAAATGCGACAGAGAGAATCAGGAGGCTCGCGAGGAGTCCACCTCGCTGGAGGTTCAAAGCAGCCATAAGATGTTGGGCTTTGAATGATAAAGATTATGTTTACTTCAAAAGCAGGGTACGAGAAAAAAAAAGAATACCAAGCGGGATCGCGTGCGTTTACATTTTCTTAATATTGGGGTCAGATTGAAGAAGTCGGTCATATCTGTCTCTGCGTGCGCTCTCCTCAATTGTTAGGAGACGGAGTTTGGAATGCACGACTGAACACGCAGCTTCCATCTGCTATCGTCTATCTCGCGATCCATCCATCTTGACCTGCTTTCGCATTATTGCAATGCATCCGGCACACAGTTTCAATCGGTCGCGGGGCTGCTGAGGGTAAATTGTGAAGAACCTTTGTAAGTGAGGAGGCGTGTAATGTAAAAGTTGAGTAAAGCGCAGGTAAGGGTCGCGGTTCGTTATTCGCGATTTGCGTCGCTGAGCACGCGCCTTACCCAGATGTTGAGCCCCGCCTAACTCGTGTCATGGGTTGGGCTATCAACGACTCCCCAGCCCACTACCCACCCATTTAGGAAGCGCTTCCATGAGTCAACTGACCGAAACCCTCGAACGTCCTGTTGGTGCGTCCACGAATCCCGCAAGCGAAACGGCCCGGCACTGGCTCGGCGCGTTTGGCGATGCACTTGCACAGGGCGACCCCGCCGGCGCGGCCCGCCTGTTCACGAAAACCAGTTTCTGGCGTGACCTCGTTGCCTTCACCTGGAATCTCAAAACGGTAGAGAACCCCGCAGGCGTCGAAGACATGCTCCGCGAAACGCTCGACCATGTCGTCCCTTCCAACTTTCAGCTCGCCGAAGAGGCCGAGGAAGCCGACGGCGTGGTCACTGCGTGGTTCACTTTCGAAATCAAGGTCGGACGCGGGGAAGGGCTCGTCCGGCTCAAGGACGGAAAAGCCTGGACCCTGTTGACAGCGCTCTACGAGCTCAAGGGCCACGAGGAACCAATGGCTGAGAATCGCCCGATGGGTGCGGAGCATGGCGTTGACCCGGACCGCAAGGCCTGGGTCGAGCGGCGCGAGGAAGAGCTCGAAACACTCGGATACACCAAGCAGCCGCACACGGTCATCGTGGGGGGCGGACAAGGTGGCATTGCCCTTGGGGCGCGCCTACGCCAACTTGGGGTGCCTACCATCATCGTAGAGAAGAACGACCGGCCCGGCGACTCGTGGCGCAATCGCTACAAGACGCTCTGCCTGCACGACCCGGTGTGGTACGATCATCTGCCGTACATCCCCTTCCCAAAAAACTGGCCTGTCTTCTCCCCAAAGGATAAGATTGGCGACTGGCTGGAGATGTACACGCGCGTCATGGAGCTGAACTATTGGTCCAAGACTGAAGCCACACACGCACGCTACAACGACGAGGCCGGCGAGTGGGAGGTAACGGTTAATCGTGATGGAGAGGAGGTCGTCCTGCGTCCAAAAGAACTCGTCATGGCCACAGGCATGAGTGGCTACCCGAACATACCAAACTTCAAGGGGCAACACATCTTCAAGGGCGAGCAGCAACACTCCTCCGAGCACCGGGGACCCGAGGGCTGTGAAGACAAGCGGGTTGTCGTAGTCGGGTCGAACAACTCCGCCCACGACATTTGCGCATCGCTCTGGGAGGTCGGGGCCGACGTTACGATGGTGCAGCGTTCCTCTACACACGTTGTTCAGTCTGACTCGCTGATGGAGCACGGGCTTGGCGATCTCTATTCAGAGCGAGCGGTTCGAAATGGCATGACGACGCACCGGGCAGATATGATCTTTGCCTCGCTGCCCTACCGTATCCTGCACGAGTTCCAGACGCCGATCTACGACAAGATCAAGAAGTTGGATTCGGACTTCTACGATGCGTTGGAGGAGGCCGGGTTCATGATCGACTTTGGCCCCGACGGCTCTGGGCTCTTCATGAAGTACCTGCGCCGCGGCTCCGGTTACTACATCGACGTTGGGGCCAGCCAGCTCATCATCGACGGCAAGGTGAAGGTGGCACGCGGGCAGGTCGTTGAGCTCACCGAAGACGCAGTGGTGCTGGAGGACGGCACTGAGCTTCCGGCAGACCTCGTCATTTACGCGACGGGGTACGGCTCCATGAACGGCTGGGTGGCTGGCCTGATAGACGAGGCTACGGCCCGCAAGGCCGGTAAAGTGTGGGGCATTGGCTCAGACACCCGCAAAGACCCCGGCCCGTGGGAAGGCGAACAGCGCAATATGTGGAAGCCGACCCAGGTCGATCACCTGTGGTTTCATGGCGGCAACCTCCATCAGTCGCGCCACTACTCGCTCTACCTGGCCTTGCAGCTAAAGGCACGACACGAAGAGATTCCGACGCCGGTCTACGGCCTGCAGGAGGTGCACCACGACGGGATTTAGCTGCGCCGTGTTTGATGAAGGATCAGGCGTACCGCAACGGGCAGGTCTCTCCGTAGACCTGCCCGTTGGAAGGTCGCGCCCGCGTGCACGACTTCTGCTGAGTGTGACGTGCGACCCGCGCCCTTCCCTCTGGTCTTCAGCTTTGCCGGTTCGCTCTCATAATATTCGGGGAGGGGGGCAACGCAAAGTGATGGAAGAAATATGCCAGTAGCTGGAGACGGGGAGCGCCACCCGGCGGGGACGTCTCCGGCGGGGCTGGCGAGGACGAACGGGGGACCGTTCGCCCCAGGAAAGATGCTTATCAGGAGAGCGATCACTTAATGCCTGTCGACTACCAATATTCGGTACTTGACCAGAGAAAACAGCACACAAGCCTCCATCAGAAGCCAATCCCCAATCCAAAATCCCAAATTGCCAACTCGGACGTAAACCTTTCGTCGCGGGCGAATCCTATGCGGAGGCCGAGCCGTCTTATGGGTTCCGGTAGTCTCCCTTCGCATCCCCCCAAAGCACACTGATGAATCGCTTTACGCTCTCGATGGCCTGGCGCGACAGCCGGGGCAGCCGGGCCCGCCTGGTGCTGTACCTGTCGGCGCTGGTGGTAGGCGTGGCGGTGCTCGTGGCGATTAACGGGTTTGGAGATAACCTCACCCGCACCATCGACAACGAGTCGCGCCAGCTTCTGGGGGCCGATTTTGCACTGGAGCGCGAAAATGCATTTCCGGATAGCATCCGCGCCGTGGCCGACTCGGTTGGAGGCACGCAGGCAAAACGCATCTCGTTTGCCTCCATGGTCGCTTTCAGTGGCGAAGACGGCGGGACGCGCCTCTCCACCATCCGCGCAACCCAGCCCGGCTATCCGTTCTACGGCACGGTGCAAACCACACCCGCCGGTCGCTACGACGGATTTGCTGAGCGCGGCGAGGCGCTGGTCGATGCGACGCTCTGGAACGCCTTTTCGCTGTCGGAGGGTGACTCCATTCGCGTAGGACGCAACTGGTATCCGGTGGCCGGACGCGTCGATCAGATGCCCAATGAGGCGGGCATCGCCTCCTCGTTCAGTCCGCGGGTGTACGTGCCGTATGCCGGACTCGACACCACCCTGCTGGGGCGCGGCAGCCGCGCGGAGCACGAGCTCTACTTTCAGTTCGACGACAGCCGCGACATCGAGGCGCTCGTCAGCAGCATCCGTCCCGCCATGGAGGCTGCTGAGGTCGACATTGACACAGTCGAGGAGGCCGCGGGCAACTGGCGCGAGGGACTTGGCAACCTGTATCGGTTTCTGAGTCTGGTGGGATTCATGGCGCTTATTCTGGGATGCATTGGCATTGCCAGCGCCATGCACGTGTACATCCAACAGCGCCTGACCTCGGTTGCAGTGCTGCGTTGCCTCGGGGCAAAGTCGGGGCAAACCTTTCGCATCTATCTGACACAGGCCGCTGCACTTGGCCTGCTTGGGGGCGGGTTGGGCACGGCCCTTGGCGTGGCCATGCAGGTGGCTGTGCCTGCTGTGCTTGCTGATTTCTTGCCCGTGCCGGTGTCGTTTACGGTGTCGTGGCGCGCGGTGGGTCTGGGACTGGGATTAGGCACCATCGCCACAATTCTCTTCGCACTGATTCCGCTCTTGCCCGTGCGCCGCGTATCGCCGCTGCAAGCACTGCGGCAGCAAGTAGAGGGTGCCGAGGGGCGCGACTGGCTCCGCTGGGCGCTGGGTGGTGTCATTGGCGCAGCGCTCACCGGCTTTGCCGTCGTGCAAGCGCCAACGTGGCAGATTGGGCTGGGCTACGCCGGCGGCCTGCTTGTCGTGTTCGCCGCGCTGGCGGGACTGGCGCGTGGACTCATGCGCGTGCTACGCCGCGCAGTGCCGTCGAGCTGGAGCTATCCGCTGCGGCAGGGCCTCGCGAACCTGCACCGTCCGCACAACCAGACTACCGTGCTGCTCGTAGCGCTGGGGCTGGGCTCGTTTCTGATCGCGACGCTGCTCGTGTCGCAGGAGACCATCCTCTCGCAGATCCGCCTGACCGGCGATGCGGAAGACCGTCCCAACATGGTGCTCTTCGACGTGCAGCCCGACCAGGTGCGCGGCGTAGCAAATACGATTGAGGAGGCCGGGGCGCCGGTGCTCGATGAAGAGCCCATCGTAACCATGCGGCTCTCGGCAGTAAACGGACGCTCGGTCGAAGCCCTCCGCGAAGATCCCGACGTGCGCACCACGTGGGCCCATCGGCGCGAGTACCGCTCCACCTACCGCGACCATCTTACCGAAAGCGAAACGATCGTCGAAGGTACGTTCGTGCGCGAGCGCTTCGAGGGCGAGGGGCCGGCGCCCATCTCGCTCGAAACTGACATTGCCGAGGAGCTCAACGTAGCCATAGGCGATGAACTCACCTTCGACGTGCAGGGCGTGCCCATGACCACGGAGGTACGCAGCCTGCGTCGCGTGGACTGGCAGCGCATTGGCACCAACTTCTTTGTGGTGTTTCCGCCCGGCGTGCTCGAAGACGCCCCGCAGATCTACGCCATGCTCAGCCGTACCGAAAGCAGCGACCAGGCCGCCAGCGTCCAGAATGCCGTCGTAAGCGCGTTTCCCAACGTATCCATTATCGACCTAACCCTGGTGTTGCGTACCGCGCAAGACCTGTTTTCGAAGCTCGGCTACGTCATCCGCGTAATGGCGCTCTTCAGCGTACTTACCGGGCTCCTGGTGCTCATGGGCACGCTGCTGGTAAACCGGTATCAGCGGGCGGAGGAAAGCGTGCTCCTCAAAACGCTGGGCGCATCGCGGGCTACGGTGCTCAAGATTCTGGCGGTGGAGTATCTCCTCCTGGGCGCGCTGGCCACTGCCGCGGGCATTGGGCTGGCCATCGGCGCCGGTGGACTGCTTGCATATTTTGTCTTCGACAGCGCGATAGCGGTAGCGTGGAGCGACCTGGCGCTTACCTTCGTTGTAATCGTAGCGCTGGTGCTTGGCCTGGGGCTCTTCAACAGCCGCAGCCTGTATGATCAGTCGCCGCGTGCTGTATTGAACGCAGAAGCCTGACGCGGAGTGCTCAAGGTCATACGATCAGGCATTTGCACGTTGGAGATGCCAAGCGTAGTGCCTCCTTGACGTAGCACCCCAATTCAAAAGCGCTTACAATACCAACATGATGCTATGCTCGAACACACCTTTACGTGTCCGTACTGCTGGGAAACACTAACCGAGCAGGTCGATCCGGTACATGGCACGCACGAGTACGTTGTTGACTGCTGGGTGTGCTGTCGGCCTATCCAGATTCGGGCGACGGTGCAGAACGGACAGATTGTAGCGTTTAACGCCCAGCCCGCCAGCGGCCACCGATGAGCTCAGCATGCATGCCGGTGCTATTGACACCGAAGCGACCTTGCACCATGGGCGTACCTTGCGCATCCCCCCAAACCCGCCATATTTTTCGAATTTGACCCAACCCCTCCGCTTATGCCCGATACCCAAACCCAACTGGCTCCAGAAGCGGTGCAGCGCCGTGTTGATGACGTGCGTGAGCGCATAGCGCAAGCCTGCGAGCGTGCCGGACGATCGATCGACGAGATTACGCTTGTAGCTGTGTCGAAGACGTTCCCCATGCAGGCAATCGAATCTGGCGTGGCGGCAGGGCTAACGCACTTCGGCGAGAACCGGGCCCGCGCGCTGCGCGACCGCGTGGAGAAGCGTCCCGGCCAGTGGAAAGGCGGCGATGTGTGCTGGCATATGATCGGGCATCTGCAAACGAACAAAGCCAAGTTCGTAGCCCGCCATGCCGATCGTTTTGAGGCGCTCGACAGTCCGCGCCTGGCCGAAGAGCTGAACAAGCGTGCTGGGAAGAACGATCGCGTGCTGCCGTGCTTTGTGCAGGTGAACATCAGCGGGGCCGACCAGAAGTACGGCCTGCCGCCCGACGAACTCCACGATTTTCTGGATACGTGTGCCCAGTACGACCATCTCCACATCGACGGACTGATGGGGATGGCGTCGTTCGTGGACGATTCTGAAACGGTGCGTTCCGAATTTGCCCACCTGCGTACATTGGCCAGTACCTACACCGGTAGTGCTCCGAACATAGCGCTTGAAGAACTTTCGATGGGCATGAGCAACGACTTTGAAGTTGCAATCGAAGAAGGAAGCACGATGGTACGCATTGGGAGCGCTATCTTTGGGCCGCGGTCGTAGCAACGGATGCCGCGAAAAAGGCGTCTGGATGCAGAGGGGGCCTGTGCGGTGTCAGATGCGCAGCAAGATTCATATGGAGCGCACCGTGTATGTAGAACGAGCGAAACAGAGGAGGCCCTCCATCGTGAAACCGATGTAACATGGTGCGTGTGCATTCCCCAATCCACAGGCGCTCTTGGCCCGCGTATTGCTCCATGCGTCGCATGCCTTTTGCGTCTACAACCATGCATCCTCAGAACCAGGCACGGCCGCAAGATCGGACGTTTCGGTACTCACGGTCTTTTCCACACCCACAGTTCAGCATATGAAGCTCACACCCCTTGACATCCGAAAACAAGACTTCGACCGTAGTCTGCGCGGATATAGCGTAGAGGAGGTGGAAAGCTTCCTGGAAATGGTCGCCGACCAGTGGGAAGAGCTGGAGAGCGAAGCGCGCCGCGCCAAAAGCCGCGCGGAAGAGCTGGAACAGCAGATGTCGCATGTCGAAAAAGTCGAGGATGCGCTGCAAGAAGCGCTCTCGGCTACGCGCGAAAACGCGGAACAGCACCTGAGCAACGCGCGCGACAAAGCCGAGAACATCGTGGCGAAGGCCGAGGCGAAAGCCGAACGCATGACCACCGAGGCCGAAAAAGAGCGCAATGCCATCCAGCAGGAGGTGCACACGCTGGAGCAGCGGCAGCAGCGCATTGCCTCGCGGCTGAGCGCTTTCTTGAAGTCGGAGCTCGAAATGCTCTCGGCATACAAAGAGGGCGACCGGTTCGAGAAGGCGCCTGCACGCACGCCAGAATCCGAAACGGTTCCGCCAGAGGAAGCCAGTTCCGGCATGGGGACGCTCGATACCCTGGTCGACAGCGATATGGCGCAGGGAGACGACGCCCCAGAATCGCAATCCAGCGCCCCAGCGTCGGGATCCAAATCGACGGACACGCCCACCCCGTCCGACCTCGGGGTGCGAGAAGAAGCAACCTCTGCTGAAGCGCCGAGCGAAACCGCTTCGTCAAGCAAATCTGACGCACCCAGCGAAACCGCGTCCAGCAAGGCGGCGACTGATACGGATGAGAAAAGCGATGCCCCCAAGAGCGGGTCAACAGCCAAGGACGTAATGGCGGAAGTGGACCAGATGCTTGGCGGTCAGGCCGAGACTGAAAGCGATGCGTCCGACGCCCCATCGGCTGATCAGGCAGAGTCTACCAGCGAGGTGGAACCGGTTGACGATGCAGAACCAACGGACGAGTTCGACTTCTCGGACCTGCTTGGTGAGGCAGAAGAAAGCAGAGCGGAAGAGAGCGAGCCCGATGAGCCCGCCACTACTGACTTTGCCTCGATGTTCGAAGGCATCGAAGATGAGCCAGACGATGCCACCGAAGAGTTTGATGCCCCCGAGCCCGTTGATGTTGAAGATGATGACGACGGAGATGATGACCTGGAGCGGGCCATGCGCTCGCTCTTTCCTGTGCTCGAAGAAAAGGCAGGCGGCAACAAATCAACGGCATCACAGAGTGCGGCCGAGCCTGAGCCCGAGCCCGACACGACCTCGCTCGACACCAGCACATCATCCGAAGCAGCGCCCAGCGAGTCGCAGTTTGAGGCGATCAAGCGCGATGTGCAGCAGCGCGAATCGAAACAGAAAAGCAGTACGAAAGAGAAAAAATCACAGCCGGTCGACGACGAAGACGAGGCCTCGACCGAAGAGATCGAAAAGATCTGGAGCATTCTTGAAGACATGGACTGATTCAACGGGCGTTGCGCCCGGCACGAGTTGCATGTCTCGCCGGTATTTGTAAGCATAGAGAGGGCGGTGCGCTATATTGCGCTGCCCTCTTTTGCATGGTTGTTCACCCACGGCTTTTCACCTACGGCTCCCTACGTATGGCAGATTCTGTTCTTGCGCCCGATACCCGCCTTGCCCACGTTAACGCAGCAGCCGATGTACTGCGGACTACGCTACCCGACATACCGCACATTGGGCTGCTCACCGGGGCTGGAACAGCGTCGCTTGCTGATGCCCTTTCGGAAACGACCACGGTGCCGTTTGCCGATGTCCCTCACCTGCCGACTGCCGAGAGCGGACCCGACCGTGCGTTCGTAGCCGGTATGCTACATGGCCACAGCGTGCTGGCGGTGCCCGAGCCGCTGCATCTGTACGATGGCCTCTCGGCGCGCGAGGTGGCACTGCCGGTTCGCATTATGGGCGCGCTGGGCATTGACCTGCTGATTGCGGCACCCACTGCGGGCAGTGTAAATCCGCACTACGCGCCGGGCGATGTGATGCTGCTGAGCGACCATATCAACCTGCAAGGCGCAAACCCGCTCGAAGGGCCCAACGTGGATGCCTGGGGGCCGCGCTTTCCCGACATGAGCGCACCCTACAACGCTGACCTGCGCACCGCCGCCCACGAAGCCGCCACCCGCGCCGAAACGCGCCTGCACGACGGCATCTACCTGGGCGTGCCGGGGCCTAACCTGCAAACAAAAGCCGAGTACCGGTTCATGCAGCATATTGGGGCGGATGCAGTAGGTACCGGACTCATCCCCGAAATTATCGCAGCACGTCACATGGGGCTGCGCGTGCTGGGAGCTGCCGTCATCACCGATGCCTGCTTTGCTGATACCATGCAGCCCACTGCGCCCAGCGACGTTGCCACGGCGGCGGAGACGGGACGCAAGTGCCTGGCCCGCGTCCTGGCGCAACTGCTGCCCACCCTGTAAGCTGATTCCGGCGGCGTTGCGCCCAGAAGCCGTTTTGCCGGACGCCGCCCTGTTCGTTCTGTTTAGATTGTCTGCTGATTTCATGAGTCACTTCACGCCCATCGACCGCCTTTCGCTTCCCGATATGGAAGAGGACCTGCTCGACTGGTGGGCCGAGCACAACGTGTTCGACCGCACCCTCTCCGAGCGCGAGGGCGCCCCGGCCTACACCTTCTATGAAGGCCCGCCCACGGCCAACGGACGCCCCGGCATTCACCACGTCATGGCGCGGTCGATTAAGGACATCTTCTGCCGCTACAAGACGATGCAGGGCTTTCAGGTGGCTCGCAAAGCTGGATGGGATACCCATGGCCTGCCTGTCGAAATTGAGATCGAGAAGCGTCTGGATCTGCAGAGCCGCGCCGACATCGAGGAGTACGGCATCGAAGCTTACAACGCCGCCTGCCGAAACAGCGTGCTCGAATACAAAGACCTGTGGGACGAGCTCACCACCCGCATGGGCTACTGGGTTGATCTCGACGACCCGTACGTCACGTTCGAGACCGACTACATCGAAACGCTCTGGTGGCTCATCAAGCAGATCCACGAGAAAGGTCTGCTCTACCAAGGCTACAAGATTCAGTGGTACAGCCCCGGCTCGCACACGGTGCTCTCCTCGCACGAGGTCAGCCTCGGCTACGAGGAAACCCAGGACCCGAGCGTATACATCCGCTTCCCCGTGCAGGGCGAAGACGATACCTACTTTCTGGCCTGGACGACCACGCCGTGGACGCTCATCTCGAACACCGCGCTGGCTGTAGGGCCTGACCTCACCTACGTGCGCGTGGCCCACGACGACCCGCATCAGGGCCAGGAAACGCTCATCATGGCCAAAGAGTTGCTGGATACCGTGCTGGGCGATGAGCCGTACGAGATTCTCGATACCATGTCAGGCAGCGACCTGGTTGGCCAGACGTACGAGCCGGTGTTTCCCTACTTCAAAGACAAATTGGGGGCGAATGCGGCATGGCGCGTGGTACCCGCAGGCATCGTCTCAACGGAAGAAGGCACCGGCGTGGTGCACATGGCGCCCGCGTATGGTGAGGAGGACTACGCCGTGGCCCAGGACCACGACCTGCCGCTTGTGAACCCGATCGATGCCGACGGCCACTTCACCGACGAGGCACCGCTGGTCGAGGGCGAGTGGTTCAAGGATGCCGATAAGACGATCACGACCGATCTCAAGAAGCGCGGGCTGCTCTACAAGCACGAAACCTACCTGCATAACTACCCGCACGACTGGCGCAAGGGCACGCCGCTCATGAGCTATCCGGTCGAAAGCTGGTTTGTGGAGACCACCGCCGTGAAAGAGCGGATGGTGGAGCTCAACAAGACCATTAACTGGCAGCCACCGGGTGTGGGCGAGGGGCGCTTTGGCGAGTGGCTGGAGAACAACATCGACTGGGCGCTCAGCCGCCGTCGCTACTGGGGCACGCCGCTGCCCATCTGGCAGAGCGACGAAGACCCTGAATACGTCGAAGTCATCGGTTCGATCGAAGAGCTGCGCGCCAAGTGCGGCGACCAGCTGCCCGACGACAACGACGACATCGACCTGCACCGCCCGTTCGTCGACGAACTCACCTGGCCCGCGCCCGACGACGTGGGCGGCACTATGCGTCGCGTGCCCGATCTCATCGACGTGTGGTTCGACTCGGGCGCCATGCCGTTTGCGCAGTGGCACTATCCGTTTGAGAACAAAGAGCAGTTTGAGCGCAACTTCCCCGCCAACTTCATCGCTGAGGGCGTGGACCAGACGCGCGGGTGGTTCTACACGCTGCATGCGCTGGCCACCCTCATCATGGACGACGTGGCCTACGAGAACGTCGTTGTAAATGGCCTCGTGCTCGATGACAACGGCAACAAGATGTCGAAGTCGAAGGGCAACACGCTGGAGCCGTTCGAGGTGATCGACGAGTTCGGGGCCGACGTGGTGCGCTGGTACATGATGAGCAACACGCCGCCGTGGGAGAACATCCGCTTCTCGAAGCGCGGCCTGCGCGATCTGCGCCGCAAGTTCTTTGGCACGCTCGAAAACGTCTACAGCTTCTTCGCCACCTACGCCAACATCGACGGGTACACGTACACCGGCGAGTCCGTGCCGGTGGATGAGCGTCCTGAGCTCGATCAGTGGATTATCAGCCGTCTGCAAACGACCATCACGACCGTTACCGACGAGTTGGACGACTACCATCCGACCAATGCGGCACGGGCCGTGGAGCAGTTCGTAGACGACCTGTCGAACTGGTACCTGCGGCGGTCGCGGCGGCGCTTTTGGGCCTCGAAACAGTCGCAAAACGGAACCGATGAAGGGGCAGACGACGCAGTGTCGGTCTCTAACAAACAAGCCGCCTACGACACGGTGTACGAATGCCTGGAGGTGGTGTCGCGTCTCATGAGCCCCATTGCGCCCTTCTTTGGCGAGTGGCTCTTTCAGGCGTTGCACGAGAGCGACGCTACGCCTGCGGGCGATTCGGTGCATCTGGCAGACTTGCCCGTGCGTACCGAAGCACGCCACAACGAGGCGCTGGAGCACCGGATGGGCCTGGCGCGCACCATCTCGTCGGTGGTGCTGTCGCTGCGCAACGAAGCCGAGATCAACGTGCGGCAGCCGCTGGGCCGCCTCATGGTAGTCACCGGCACCGGCGTCTCCGAAGACGTGGTGGAGCAGGTGCGCGACATCATCCTGGACGAGGTGAACGTAAAGACGATCGAGTACGTCGACGGCTCCAGTGAAGTGGTTGAGCGCTCGGCCACCCCCAACTTCAGCCGCCTGGGGCCGCGCCTCGGCCCGCTCATGCAGCCGGTGAACAAGGCTGTGCGCGCCCTCGATGATGACGCTATTGGGCGCTACCTGGATCAGGGCCACATCGAACTGGAGGTGGACGGCGAAACCGTGCGCCTGGGCTCCGACGACCTGGAGATCTCCAGTGCCGGCATCGAAGGCTGGCTCGTGGAGCAGCACCGCGACGTGACGGTTGCGCTCGACACGCAGATCACCGACGACCTCCGCACCGAAGGGCTCGCCCGTGAATCCGTCAAGCGCATTCAGAATCTGCGCAAGGATGCCGAGTTTGACGTCACCGATCGCATTGTTGTGACCTACGACGGCTCCGCCCCGATTCGCAGTGCGGTGAACGCCTACTCCGAGTGGATCCGGAACGAGACGTTGGCCCTGGAGTTGCAGCCCTCCAATCAGCCTACGGGCGAGGCCACCCAAACTTTCGAGATTGGAGACGAGCACTTGACCGTAGGCATCCAGCGGGTGTCGCGGATGTAGCAGGGGCTCTGGGCCTCGAAGCCAGCTGTCGTCCCGCGTCGCCGCCCTGCCTCCAGACTGTTTCGTTCCTCGTATGGATTGACCTCTATGGCTGACGACGCTACGTCTTCTTCCGACTCTACTACTACCGACCAGGCGTCCGAAACTCCGTTTTCGGAGGAAGAGCTGCAGCACTTCAAAGATCTGATTCTGGAGCGCCGCCGCAAAGCTAAAGACGATGTGGAGCGGATGCGCAATCAGATTGAAGACGCCAAAGAGCAGGCGGGCGACAATACCGCGTATAGCTTCCATATGGCGGATGCCGGTACCGATGCCATGGAGCGGGAGAAGCTGCACCTGATGATTGCGCGCCAGCAGAAGTACATTGGCTACCTCGACCGCGCGCTGGAGCGCATCAAAAACGGGACGTACGGCATCTGCAAGGTGACAGGCAAGCCCATTGCCAGAGAGCGCCTGGAGGCGGTGCCGCACACTGAGATCTCGATCAAGGCGAAGAAGGAGCAGAAGAAGCAAGAGCGGCAACAGTCGTAGATCCGTTCGCTGCACGAGTTGCGCCGTTGATACGGGGACTCGCGGCAGTTCATCGTTTGTTTGGTTTGTGTTGTACGTATGCGCGTTTTTGGAATTGCTGCTGCTGTTGTTGCGCTCGACCAGGCCACCAAGTGGCTGGTGCTCCAACTTATGCACCGCCACCAGTCAATCCCCCTCTTAGGCGACTGGCTGCAGTTCACCTTTACAGAGAACCCC
Source organism: Longimonas halophila (assembly GCF_002554705.1). GTDB lineage: Bacteria > Bacteroidota > Rhodothermia > Rhodothermales > Salinibacteraceae > Longimonas > Longimonas halophila. Next base: position 24,250 of record NZ_PDEP01000005.1, read on the forward strand.
GGCATGGCCTTTGGCATTGAGGTGGGGCCGCCCGGCACGGTCGCCGTGCTTGCCGTCGTGGCCACAGGGCTTGTGGCCTACTACATTGCCCAGGTGCGCGGGTTGTACTGGCCGTATCGCGCCAGCCTGGCCTTCATTCTGGGCGGTGCCATCGGCAACATCATCGACCGCGTGTTCTACGGCGTGTGGTTGGGATACGGTGAGCTATTTCAGGGGCGTGTGGTTGACTTTATCCACGTGAGCCTGTGGCAGGGCTTTGTGCCTCCGGGCGTGCCGCTCATTGGCGGTAGCTACATGGAGCTCTTCCCCATCTGGAACGTGGCCGATATGGCCATTGTGTGCGGCGTGGTCGGCGTGCTGTTCTTCCACAACACATTCTACGAGGCTATGATGGCAAAAGAGCAGGCCGAGGCCGCCTCTAAACAGGACAACGCCTCCGCCGAGCCCGTCGGCACGTCAGATGTTGCCCCTGCGGATAGGTCCGCCGGGTCGTCGTCTACTGAGCACCATCGTGCGGCGTCGCCCCCGACACCCGCGTCATCCTCTGAAGATCGTACCCCGGGCGCGCCGGATACTCCTTCGGCATAGCAGTACCACCGGGCCCAGCACGCCCGGCGCAACGCGTTTCGCCCTAAGTAGTGGCCTTCTTCTAAGCGGCTTCCCTCTATGTCTATCGATGCCTCGCACATCCGCAATTTCTGCATCATCGCCCATATCGACCATGGGAAAAGCACCCTGGCCGATCGGCTCCTGGAGCGCACCGGCACCATCAGCGATCGGGACTTGCAGGAGCAGACGCTCGACGATATGGACCTGGAGCGCGAGCGCGGCATCACCATCAAAAGCCACGCGGTGCGCATGCAGCACACCACCGACGCGGGCGAGACCTACACTTTCAACCTGATCGACACGCCCGGCCATGTCGACTTTACGTACGAGGTGTCGCGGGCCCTTAAGGCATGCGAAGGGGCGATCCTTCTTGTCGACGCCGCGCAGGGCATCGAGGCGCAGACCATCTCCAACGCCTACCTGGCGCTGGAGCAGGACCTGGAGATCATCCCGGTCATGAACAAGGTAGACCTGCCCGTAGCGCGGCCCGATCAGGTGGCCATGTCGCTCGAAGAACTGCTGGGCGAGCCTGCTGAAGACATCATCAAGATCAGCGCCAAGACCGGCGAGGGCGTCGACGAACTGCTCGACCTCGTCATCAACCGCGTGCCGCCGCCCACCGGCGACCCCGATAAGCCGCTGAAAGCGCTCATCTTCGACTCGATCTACGACTCCTACCGCGGCTCGGTCGTCTACGCGCGCGTCTTTGATGGCACGCTCAACAAGGGCGATGCAATGCGCTTCATGGCCACGCATCAGGAATACGATGCCGAAGAGCTGGGCGTGCTCCGGCTGGGACGGCAGAAAGTCGACACGCTCAAAGCCGGTGATGTGGGATATATCATCGGATCCATTAAAGACGTGTCGCACACCCGCGTGGGCGACACCATCACCCACAAACACAACCCCGCCAACGAAGCCATTCCGGGCTTCAAAAAGGTAAAGCCGATGGTCTTTAGCGGCGTGCACCCGAGTGATACCGAGGACTTTGAGGACCTGCGTAGCGCGCTCGATAAGCTGCAACTGAACGATGCCTCGCTCACCTTCGAGCCCGAAACCTCAACCGCACTGGGCTTTGGCTTCCGGGTCGGATTCCTGGGGCTGCTGCATATGGAGATCATCCAGGAGCGCCTCGATCGCGAGTTTGGGCTCGACATCATCACGACCGTACCCAACGTGGAATACCGCGTGCGCGTGAGCGAGCCCGGCGACGACGACCAGGAGCTTGTCATCGTCAATAATCCCAGCGAGATGCCACACTATGGCGACATCGACGCGGTGTTTGAGCCGTTCGTAAAAGCCGACATCATTGTGCCGTCGGAGTACATCGGCAACATCATGCAGCTCTGCGAAAACCGGCGCGGCGTGTACGTGAATCAGCGCTATCTGGATACGGAGCGCGTCAACCTGCAGTACGAGCTGCCGCTGGCCGAGATCGTGTTCGACTTCTACGACACGCTCAAAAGCGTGAGCCGTGGCTATGCCTCCCTCGACTACGAGTTCATGGAGTATCGCGAAAGCGACCTTGTCAAGCTCACCGTACTCATCGACAAAGACCCGGTCGATGCGCTCTCGACCATCGTGCACCGCGACAAAGCGTACGAGGTGGGGCGCAAGCTGGCCAAGAAGCTCAAAGAGAAGATTCCGAAACAGCTATTCGAGGTGCCGATTCAGGCCTCCATTGGGCGCCGCGTTGTGGCCCGCGAAACCGTTAAGGCCCAGCGCAAAGACGTTACGGCCAAGTGCTACGGCGGCGACATTACCCGCAAGCGTAAGCTGCTGGAAAAGCAAAAAGAAGGCAAGAAGCGCATGAAGCAAGTGGGCGATGTGGAAGTGCCCCAAGAGGCCTTCCTCGCCATCCTGTCGGTTGATGAGTAGAGGTTGCGCGTGAGGTACGCTATGTCTCGTTGCACCCCGCAATACCCGGCCGTCTGGAACGCTGTGGCGCTGCTTGTCCTGGTACTGTGGATAAGTACAGGCGCTGCTGCAGTGCAGGGGCAGCACATCATCGACCGGTACCAGCAGGCCCGGCAGATGCACCTGCTCGACCAGCTCTACCCAGACTCGCGCTACCAGGCGGCGCGTCCGCAGGCACCGCACCCGCTCGCGGTAGCCGTTGATTCGCTGCATCGTGTCGCCCCGCCTCGCACTGCCCCGCCGGACTCCAATGCGTTTCCTGTTCAGCAGATACGAACGGCACATCGCTTCGAGAAAGAGTGGCTCAGCGACACCTTTGGCGATACCGAGTGGTCGTTCCTTGGGCCCCAGCCAGAGCGCACCTTTTTCGATACCACCCGCACCGTCGATTTGCGGGCGCGCTTGCAGGCGCACTACGACGCGCCCACCTACACCCTTGCCGACGACCTGCAGCCCAACCGCGATGACTTCGACCAGTTTGCGTACTGGTTTGTCGTTAACGATTCTATTCCCGTGGTGGTAAGCGATGCCAACGGCCCTCGCGACCGTGGACTCATCGTAGCCACCGAACGGCGCTGGCGCGACGTGCTGCCCGACGTGCGCCGCGCTGTACTTGCGCCCCTGAAAGAAACTCCCGACCGGGCTCCCTACGTTGACTATTTCTACGACACAGTCGATGGGCGCTGGTATCGTGTTGGATACAACGGCGTACGCTTTTTCATGGAGCCTGTGGCGCGCCGCCAGCTTACGCCCGGCCACCGGCCTGCGCCTCCAACACCATAACGTCTGAACCTGTAGCCTTGCTCTGCCCGCTTGCGCTGCGCCCCCTGCCGTCATGATTCCAGCGCAGGGACCGCCGTGCCCGTCAGCCCACCTTCGCACTCATTCTGCTCGACAACGCCCCTGCCCCGTGGCCGATCGCTCCTCATCCCGACGGCGTTCCCGTAACGACGCCCCTCCGCAAAAAAGCGAACTCCGCCAGTGGATTGAGGCCATTGTGGTGGCCGTGGTCGTCGTGCTGGTCATCCGCACGTTCTTCTTCGACCTGTTCCGCATCCCCACGCCCTCGATGGAGAACAACCTCCTGGTGGGCGACTACCTCTTCGTCTCTAAACTCCACTATGGCACGCGCCTGCCCATGACGCTGGCCGTGCCCTTCGGCAGCGCCTTCAGCCCGAACCTCTACCTCGACAACCCGCGTTTCCCGTATGTACGACTGCCCGGCTTTGGATCGGTCGAGCGGGGCGATGCGGTCGTGTTCAACCTCCCGCCCGACGATGCTCCCATCGATCGCAAAATGCACTACATCAAGCGTGTGGTAGGCATGCCCGGCGATACGCTGGCTGTTTCTGACAAAGCCGTGTCCATCAACAGCGACCGGCTTTCGATGGGGCAGGGGATGCAGTACTTCTGGGTCGTGCGCAAATCCGACCCCCGCTATCAGGTGTCGCGGTCGGAGCTGGAGGAGCTGGGCATCAGCGCGTGGCGTGAGGGGCCCAACGGCGAGGTTGCACGCACCCAGGCCACCGCCGAAGCCGCCCTGCAGATCCGCAGCTGGGACTGGGTCGACGCGGTCGAGCCGCTCATCCTCAACAACGCGAACTACGACGCCAATATGTACCCGCCCAACCAGGGGTACACGCCCGACAACTACGGGCCCATCGCCATCCCCGCCGCGGGCACGACCGTGACGCTCAACGAAGACACGTGGCCGGTGTATGAGCCGGTCATTACGGAGTACGAAGGCCACGCCGCACGCCCCATGACCGACTCGACCTACGCCATCGACGGTGAGGAGACGACCGAGTACACGTTCGAGCAGGACTACTACTTCATGCTCGGCGACAACCGCGACGACTCCGAAGACAGCCGCTTCTGGGGCTTCGTGCCGCACGACCACATCGTGGGCAAGGCGCTGTTCACCTACTTCTCGTGGGACGCCGAGTCCACCAGTCCGCGCTTCAACCGCATCCTGCGCCCCATTCAAGACGCCGAGGTCTTCGAGAGTGCGCCCTATCTGCGCGATGGCGAGCTCGTAGAGACGGGAGAGTAGTGTGCGGCTGGGGCGTGCGGGATATTCGCACCCCGTAGAGACGTGCCATGGGCGCGTCTCTACGGGGTCAAAAACATTCGCCCGTTGTCCTCTCCCGTCATGGTGCCACCAGCTCCGTATCCGGCAGCGATACCGCATCATGAGGCAGGTTGCCGCGGTACGAGCGCAGGTACACAAACGGCGTCTGGTGCAAGAAATTGGACACGCGGCCCGTGTACACATCCGCATAGCGCTCCACCTGACGCGCAAACAGGCTCTTGTCCTTGCCGGTGCGCATGATCGGGCCCCAGTTCTCGTTGCCCAGTTGCCCCGCCGCACGGGCCAGCGGTGCAATCTGCTTATCCAATTCCACCAGTTCCTCCCGCAAATCCACCATCTGGCGCTCCAGCTGCTTCGGATTGCCCTGATCCTCGGGCTGCCCGTAACCCTTCCGGATGCGCTGCACCCGCAGACGTATCTGTGAGTACTCATCTTCCAGCGCATTCTTCTGCTTCATAAGTGAGGTAAGCTCTTTCTGCTCCTCGTGGAACTGCTGGAATGCCTCAATCTCCTTCTCCAACTCGCGTACCACCAGCGCCGTGCGCCAGCGCAGCACCTTCTTCGTGATGTTTACATCCACAAACAAGTGGTCGCCCACGTACAAAATCTCCTCTCCCGTCAGGCCCAACGTCTCCTCCACCAGCGAGGCGTTTGCGCCCACGTACACCGCATCTTCCGCGAGCGGACCGCCCGTGTGCTCGCGCAGCATCCCATCATCCGAGACCACCCGAAACGCGGGCATCCGCACCGAAAAGAAATCCGGCTTGCGCGCGCCCACAATCGAGATGTCGAACAGGTCGCTCCACGTCATCTCGCCCGGCAAGTACGGGTTAAACACATAGTCGAGCATCGGCTGCGCGTACGACCACTCTGAGTTCGTAATGAGCAAGAGCTTGCGCCCCGCCATCTTCTGGTCGAGCAACGCCAGCGGCATCTCCTCGTCCACATCCACAAACCGCTCGGGCGAGGCCACAATCTCCTTCTTCAGACGGCCCTCCATGTGCGCGGCGTCCAGGGTGGACTGCACCTCCTCGTAGAGCGTGTGATAGCTCATCGAACCCGACAGCTTGCCGTCGTCCATCAGGTCCACCAGCTGCATGTACATGCACGCTGCTGAAATCGAAAAGAGCGTGTTCAAGAACTGCCAGCGGTCATCCGCCAGGTCTACCAGAATGCGCTGATACGTCTGCCGCTGCATGTCAAAGTCGAGCGGCTCGGTGCCATGAAACGCGCGCTTCACATAGCCAAACCGATTAGCCTTCACCGCATTGCCGCGCTTCGTATCCAGAATGAGCCCGCGAATCACCAGGTCCGGATCAAACGACAGGTCGTGCACCGGCCATCCGCGCTCGCTAAGCCCCTGTTTCAGATAGGAGTACGCCTGCTTCTCCCACTTGCGCATGTGGTAATGCACCAGCGTGTAATCCATGTCGTAGCCAATAGCGCGAATGCCGCGCAAGTTCAGGGTGCGGTTGCAAAACAAGCCGCGCGTTCCGTTGGACATAAACCGGGTGCAGATAGGAAAGAAAAACAGTCGGATCTCCTGTACGAGCCGCTGCCGCGTTTGCTTCGCCACGTAGAAAGCGATTGTGTTATTCTTGCGGTACCCACTCCACGAGCCCCCACGGGGTTGTATCTCGCCGCCAAAACCCGTTGTTTGACACCAATGTCTCTTCAATCCCGCCCCCGTATGCTGCTTCGCTACTGGTTTCGCCTGCTTTCCGACTGGGTTCGCCCCCTGTTTTTTAGATGGATGCAGAGGAGCGCTCCTCGCCCGCTCATTCCTGCCGGACGCTCATGGATGCTGCTTGCCGTGCTGGCAGGTCTTGGTGCGGCACAGGTCATCGGCGGGCCCGTTCATGCATCCGGGTTTGGAACGGCGCTGCCGGTCGTGGCGTCTCCGCCCGCCGTCTCCGCCGATACCACCGAATCGCCCCGCCCCACCGTCAACCACGACGGACTGCTGCGCATCAACCACCCGCTGCACGACTTCCTGGAGCGGCAGCAGACCCTCGGACGCCTGCCGCGCGCGGTGCTCTCGCACAAGCCGCTCTCACGCGGAGCTGCAGCGGCCTACCTCGACAGCCTCAGCACCCGTCGTGAGATGCTCTCGCCCGCCGAGCAGCAGCACCTCGACCGCTACCAGCGGCGCACAGCGCGTCCGGGCGCGGCCCGTGGACAGCAGTGGGGGGCCTTTGCGAACGGACATGACCTCATCAGCGCACGCGGCACGCAGTACGCCATTCAGGCGACGCCCGTTGTGTATGGTGCCCTCGGACCCGTGGCCGAGCGCAACCTGTCCAGCGCTGGCACTACCGCCTGGCAGGGCACATTCGGCGCCCGCACGTACGGACGCTTGGGGCGCTACGTCTTCTTCGATGTCGAAGCCACCGCGACCCGCGAGCGTCCGTCGCGCCTCGCGTTCAACACACCGGGCCGTCCCACCGCCCCGCGCCAGGGCAAGGTCACACTGCGCGACAACACCTACGGCTACGCCGATGTGCGCGGCGTGGTGGGATTGCGCACCCGCTTCTTCGAACTGCGCGCCGGACGCGACCGCAACCGCTGGGGGCCCGGTTCCGGCTCCGTGATGCTCTCCAACTACGGTCCGCCCCACGATCAGGTACAGCTGCGCACCACCGTCGGGCGCGTGCAGTACACCAACCTGTTCTCGCGCTACGCCGCCCCGGCTGGGCCCTCGGCCCCCGGCGAAACGCCCGACTTCAGCCGTCGCCCGCGTAGCTACGGCGCTTCGCACCGGCTGGCGCTGCGCGTGTCCGATCGCTTCGAGCTCGGGCTGTTCGAGACGATCGTGTTTGCGCCCGAGCGCGACTCCACCGTCAACCGGGGCGGGTTCGACATTGCCTACCTGAACCCGATCATCTTCCTGCGCGGGGTAGAGCGCGAACTGGGCAGCCCCGATCGCGCTCTTGTAGGCATCGATGGAGCGTGGACGGTGGTGCGCGGCCTGCGCCTCTACGGGCAGTTCGTGCTCGATGAGTTCGTGGCCAGCGAAATCGGCAACCAGTGGTGGGGCAACAAGTGGGCGTGGACGCTCGGCGCGCACTGGGTGCCGCCCGCGCTGCCCAATCTGTCGCTGCGCGGCGAAGTGGCGCGGCTGCGTCCGCACATCTACGCGCACACCTACGTCCCGAACTCATACGCGCACTGGGACGACGGCCTCGGGCATCCCGCCGGACCCAACAGCATCGACATGGCGGTGCAGGCGACCTACGACCCGGCCAGCGCCTGGCGGACCGGATTCAACGTGGCGTACACCCGCCGCGGACGCAACACCGACACCGAAAACTTCGGGGCCGACCCCACGCGCTCTAACCAGACGCGCGTGCGCAGCCGGGGCGTAACCATGCTACAGGGCGTGCGCCAGAATCGGCTCATGGGCGAGGCGCACATCGGTATCGAGGTGCTGCCCCAACTGGTGCTGGAAGCCGCCGTCCGCGCCGAGCACACCACCGATGCCGAGCGCCCCACCACAACCTACGTAACGCCGCACCTGGCCGTGCGGTGGGGCCTTCCGTTCCAGAGCATGCGGTATTGATTTTTCTCCACTCCAGGATTATTGGAAACACCTGGCGCCGACGGTCCCCCGTCGGCGGATAGAGACGGACGCTCCTGCGTCCGAGCAGGTGTTGGATACACGACAAAAGGGATACGTCAAGTGCTGTGTGAGGCGGGCTTTCAAGAGTGCGATCGTGTTATACCAGCTCCACAAGAATAGATCTGTCAGATCTTTACAATCAAACGATCCATGCACATTGCAGCAAAATGATAGAGCAAGCACGGGGCATGGCCATCCGGCACAGCCGCAACCGCACATCAGAGTTGCATCCGCGCCGCGATGCATCGGTATGTGGACCTCGGCACGTCGCTTTACATCCCTCTGCAGTGCATGAAATCAACAGGTCGGCCCGGCGGCTCAGGCAATCTATCCATAACACCCCTCGAACCTCGAAGCACGCTGCGCATTGGGTATCTTGTGGCAATGGAAGCGCTTTCGAACATGGGATGAAGCGTGTGAACCCTCCTCGTTGTGTGCCTTCCGTACCAAACTGGTCTGTACTATGAAAAGCACGACACTTACCCCCGAATCTGCCGATACGGCTCAGCACGCCGAGCCGATTAGCGCGTTTGACATCTTCAAGATTGGCATCGGGCCCTCCAGTTCTCATACCATGGGACCGTGGGTGGCGTGTGCCACGCATGTGCGTCAGTTGGCCGAGACTGAGCGGCTGGAGCAGGTCGAGGCGCTCTCGATTACGCTCTACGGCTCGCTCGCGAAGACCGGGAAGGGGCACGGCACCGACAAGGCGCTCTTGCTGGGTCTGCGCGGCGACGATCCCGAGCAGATTCCTGTCGATCAGGTGCAGAAACGGGTGGATGCGATTCGGGATCTCGGATGCATCACGCTGAATGGCAGCCACGCCATTCCCTTCGTGCCCGACGACGACCTCATCTTTCGGCGCAGCGAAACCAAGCCGTACCATGCTAATGCGCTTACCATCCACACCACCTTTACAGATGGTGCCACCACCGATGATACCTACTATTCGGTCGGGGGTGGCTTTGTAGTCCACGAATCTGAAACCGACGAGGACCGCAGCTGCGCCGACGATGTGACGCTGCCCTATCCGTGCGGCACGGGCAAGGACCTGCTGCACCACTGCGCCCAAACCGGATGCCGCGTCTCAGAACTCGTGCGCCGCAACGAGCGCGTATGGCGCGCCGACGACGCCATCGACGCCCGGCTGATGCAGATCTGGCGCGTTATGAAAAACTGCATGTATCGCGGGTGCCACACCAGTGGCGAGCTGCCCGGTGGACTGCAGGTGACGCGCCGTGCCGTACGGATGCATACGGCACTGCAGGAGGCGCACGACCTGCCCGACTACGATGATGCCGACAGCTGGATGACGTCGATCCGCGCTGCCGACGACCGCTTCCAGACGATCTTGAAGTGGGTGAGCGCCTTTGCGATTGCCGTCAACGAAGAAAATGCCTCGTTTGGGCGCGTGGTCACGGCCCCCACCAACGGCGCAGCAGGCGTTATTCCCGCCGTGCTCATGTATCACCTCTGCTTCAACGGAGGCCGCGAAGCCGACGTGCCGCAGTTCCTATTGACCGCCGCCCAGATTGGGAGTCTATTTAAGCAGCGGGCTACGATTTCTGCCGCGATGGGCGGCTGTCAGGCCGAAATCGGCGTCTCCTCGGCCATGGCCAGCGCCGCGCTTACCGAATGCTCGGGCGGCGATGTGGAGCAGACGCTCATGGCGGCCGAGATCGCAATGGAGCACCATCTGGGCATGACCTGCGACCCCGTAGGCGGCCTCGTGCAGGTGCCCTGCATCGAGCGCAACTCGATGGGCGCAATTAAGGCGATCACCGCCAGCAACATTGCGCTGGAGAGCGACCCCGCCCACGCCAAAATCTCCCTCGACACCGTCATCCAGTCGATGTGGGAGACCGCACGCGACATGAACAGCAAGTACAAAGAAACCTCCGAAGGCGGCCTCGCCGCGCAGATCCCCGTGAACGTGACGGAATGCTGAGTGAGCACAGACACATTAACCTGAGAAGGCACGCTTAAGTAACCCGTCCGCTTTCCCGCTCCACATTTCTATAAGCCACGTTGCCATCTGCAGGGCTGTCATTTTGAGCGGATACCGACAGCTGTCGGCAAGAGTCGAAACACGAGCGAAGCGACTGACGAGTGAGTACGAGCAAATCTCCTTGCCGCAACTGCTTTGCTCTCATTGGAGCACATTTCCCAAGGCAAGACCTGTCGGCCCCTTCGTATAACAGGCATGACCTATGGTCCTCGCTACGCCCCTCAGAATGACGAAAAATCAGGTACGGATAAATGTTAAGTGATCGCTTTCCTGAGGCGAACGGTACTCCGTTCGTTCCCGCCCGTCCCGCCGGAGACGTCCGCGCCGGAAGGCGCTTCCAGCACCGATAGCGTTCGGTGCACATTCTCCGGCTACTGGCACATTTCCTCCACCACGTAGCGTTGAACCGCTACCGAAAATCCGGGTGTGTGAAGGAGTATGTGAATTTTGTCATGTACCATGACCGAAAGCACACTGAAGCACACTGAAAGCAAGCGAAACATGCAATGGCGTGGCTCATCTCCTTGACACATCCTTCTTGTAAGCGATTACATTAAGATGATGTTAAAACAACGCGGTTGGATATGAGCGGAATGAGGACAGTCGCGCGATTTTGATAGCCGCGAATGAATACATTTCGAGAGACACAAAACGCATTCTTCTGTTCAAATAGTGCCTCAGCGTCGTAGAATGCCGATTTTGGAAATAGATAACTGGCGAAGACAGAAGCTAAGCAGTTCGTAACACGCAGATTTACCTGGAAAAGAGCGGGCAAAGAGCATCTCGAACAAGCAGCTTCAGAAATAGGAGGCAAATCCCGCTTGACATCGTGCGAAGCGCTTCCTATACATGTAAGCGCTTACATAATGAAACTATTACCACCAGCCTTCCGACTTCCTGTGGCGGCTACAATCTACGACATTGCAGAGCGGGCCAACGTATCCACGGCCACCGTGTCGCGGGTGCTAAACAAGCCTGCGGAGGTGAGCGCGTCTACGCGAAGCCGGGTGCTGGAGGCGGCGCAAGAGCTGAACTATCAGCCGCATGCGTCGGCGCAGAACCTGGCGCGGCAGCACACCAACTACATTGCGGTCGTGGCGCCGGTCGTGGCCAACTACTTCTACATGCACGTAATGCGCGGCATCCAACATGTACTGGCCGACCGGGAGTACGACCTGATGATTCACGTGCCGTCGCATCCGGAAGACATCGACAAGCGCCTGAAAAGCGCCATTCAGCCGGGACGAAGCGACGGCGTGCTGCTCCTGTCGACGCCGCCCAATGAGTCGTGGGCCGACCGCATTAAAGATGTGGGCCGCCCGACCATTCTGGTCGATGCATACCACCCCGACATTGAGTCGATTGCGGTGGATAACGAGCGTGGCGGATACGACGCCACGCGTCACCTGATTGATCTGGGGTACGAGCGCATTGCTCACATTACCGCCGACCCCGAGCCGCCGCCTGCTACGCAGCGCCGCGAAGGCTACGAGCGGGCGCTCCGCGAAGCCGGACGCGACATTGACCCAACACTTATTGCCGCGTCGGATGCGCTTCCATTTGCGTTTGCCGAGAAGGGCGGCTACCAGGCTATGCAGGCGCTGCTGCGCCGCCAGCCTCGCCCCGATGCCGTGTTTGCGGCGTCAGACATGCAGGCCCTTGGCGCGCTCGATGCTGTGCAAGAGGCCGGACTCTCGGTGCCCGAAGACATTGCCATTGTGGGCTTCGACGACACCGACCTAAGCCGCTTTGCCGGACTCACCACGCTGCGCCAGCCGGCAGAGGCCATGGGCAAGCGAGCCACCGAGGCGCTGCTGCGCCATATCGAAAACGAGAACCAGCCAGTATCGAGCACAGTGCTGGCGCCGCAGCTTGTGGTGCGCCGCACATGTGGGGCCGAGTCATCATCGGTATCTGCGAACGGACAGGCCCCAAACAAACCGTCCACGGCCTCCGAATCTACCCCGCCCTCATAGCCTTGCCGCAGCGGCGGTAGGTTCTACGCTTTCACAACCGAATTCTCCTACATGTTCAACAACACAAACGGTCTCATGCGACGTAGATGCTACCCTTATCTTCGGTCCGTGGTGATGATAGCCTGCCTGTTCTTATGGGTCGGCACCGCTTCGGCCCAGGACAGCCAAGAGATCACCGGTACGGTGACCGACGCCTCAAACGGCGAGCCCCTACCCGGCGCGAACGTGACCGTGGTAGGTGAGCCCATTGGTACCGCCACCAACGTGGACGGCGAGTATGCGCTCGACGTGCCCAGCAGTGCCGAGATGCTTCGGTTTTCCTTTATTGGATACGAAGCGCAAGAGGTGCCCATTGAAGGACGCACCACCATCGACGTAGCGCTCACTTCCGATGCCAGCAGCCTCGACGAGGTCGTGGTCATCGGGTACGGCACGCAGGAAGAGCGCGACGTGACAGGTGCTGTAGAGAGCGTGCGCACCGAAGACTTCAATCAGGCGCCAGTAGTGAGTCCCGAGAACCTGATTTCGGGCAAAGTGGCCGGGGTGCAGATTAGCTCCGGCGACGGCTCTCCTGGAGGCGGCAATCTGGTTCGCATCCGTGGCGAAAACTCGTTTAGCGCAGGGAACGACCCGCTCTATGTGATTGACGGGGTGCCGATTGACAACGGCGGTAATCGCGCACAGCGCAACCCGCTTAACTTCCTGAATCCGAACGACATTGCGAGCATGACGGTGCTGAAAGATGCATCAGCCACGGCCATTTACGGATCGCGTGGTGCCAATGGCGTTATTCTAATCGAGACGAAGCAAGCAGGCGAAGACGAAGGCCGCATTACCTATGACGGTTCCGTCTCAACCTCGGTGATCAACGATCGCGTGAGTATGATGGGGGCCGAGGAGTACCGCAACGTGGTACGCAACGACGGTCCCAGCCAGGCCATCAACCAGCTTGGGCGTACGAGCACCGACTGGCAAGACCTGGTAGAGCGCCAGTCATTTGGCCAGGAGCATTCAGTCAGCTTTGCACGAGGGTATGAGGACTCTGACTTTCGTCTCTCACTTGGGTATCTTGACCAAGAAGGTACGCTACAGGGCTCCAGCACTGAGCGCATCAGTCTCTCATTCAACTACAACCAGCAGTTTTTGGATGATGCGTTGAGTATCACGGCCAACCTGCGTGGTTCGCAAACCCAGGACCAATTTGAGCCGGGAGGTATGGTCGGGAATGCAGCCAGCTTTAACCCCACGGTCCCTGTGCGCGACTTCGACAGTCCGTACGGTGGATTCTTTGAGTGGGGCGAGAGCCTGGCTGAAAAAAACCCGCTGGCTCAGTTGGTGCTTGCCGAAAACGAAGGGCAGGCGCGGCGTAGCCTGGGTAACGTTGAGGCTGAATATCGCATCCCGTTCGTAGAAGGCTTGAGCGCTCGCCTGAATGTAGGATATGATGTGCAAGAAGGGGAGCAAGTTTTCTTTGCGCCGACAAACCTGAAGGAAGAGGCTGATCAGGGCGAAGACGCAGGAACAGTGCAGCGTGCTAACTTCACCCGTACGAACTCGCTGCTCGATGCGTACCTGACGTATGACAACGAGTTCGAAGAAATTGATAGCCGATTCGACATTACGGCGGGGTACTCGTATCAGGACTTTGTTTCTAAATTCCCCGAGTTTACTGCCTTCTCGCTCGACAATAATATCTTTGGGGGGAGTAGTACGGGACCGGCTTCTGAATCGCAAACTTTTGTGGATGTGGTGCCGAACCGCCTGATTTCAGGGTTTGGGCGCATCAACTACACGTTTGCAGACCGCTACCTGGCTACCTTCACGGTGCGCCGCGACGGCTCCTCGCGCTTTGGTCCAGCGGAGCAATGGGGTACGTTCCCCTCAGCCGCTCTGGGCTGGCGTGTGAACGAAGAACCGTTCATGGATGACGTTGACTTCCTGTCGAGTTTGCGTTTGCGCCTGTCGTGGGGGATTACCGGTAACCAAGAGATTGGTAACTTTGGCTTTGAGCCGCTCTACACGCCGGGCGATGCCCAGTCGCAAGTGCAGTTTGGCAACAGCTTCATCACTACGCTGCGCCCCAGCGCTGCGGATGAAGGTCTGAAGTGGGAAGAGAAAACGACCTATAATGCAGGGATTAACTTCGGGCTCTTCGATGAACGCTTCTCTGGATCCGTTGAAGTATATCGCGAAGACACTGACGACCTGCTACGCATCATTCCTGTTGCTGCGGGCGCAAACCTCCGCAACCGGTTGCTGACGAACATCGGCGAGGTACGCAACCAGGGCGTAGAGACATCGCTCAGTCTTTCCATCTTCCGAGGAGGTGACTTTACATGGGACGCGAACTTCAACGCGGCCTATAATGAAAACGAAGTCCTCAAAGTCTCGAATGATGACAACTTTGAGGGTATACTAACCGGCGGCATCGCAGGTGCCACGGGGAATAATGTGCAGATCCTGCGTGAGGGTGAGTCACTCGGTACATTTTTCCTCTACGAACAATCATACGACGAGAATGGCGACCCGATCTTCACCGATCCCAATGACACAGAAGCCTACGGAGAGTTGTTGAACAGTCGTCGCCCGGTGGGCAATGCCAGCCCCGATTGGGTGCTGGGTCACACATCGCAGTTTGCCTACCAGAACTTCGACGCCAGCGTCTCGCTACGTGCTCACATCGGCAACGATGTGTACAACAACAACGCATCGAACTTTGGGCACCTGGGGCGTCTGAGTGACATCGTGGCTTCGAACATCCATACGTCGTATAACGAGACAGGCTTTACGCAGCCGCAGTACTTCTCGGACATCTATCTGGAAGACGGCTCGTTCCTGCGTCTCGACAACGTATCAGTGGGCTACACCGTGCGTCAGATACCGGGCGTCAACCAACTACGAGTGTACGGCACGGCCAGCAATCTGCTTACGATTACTGGATACGATGGCCCCGATCCAGAGGTGAACGGTGGTATTGACAACAACCTTTATCCGCGTTCCCGGTCCTTCACTGCAGGCGTAAACCTGCAGTTCTAACGCGCGTCTGCTTCTTACACGCATGCCCTCATACAACCGGACTCTACTACTATGTATCGAGCACTGAAGACTCCTTCCCGATTACTTCTCATGCTAACGTTGGCCACAGTTGTGCTGCTGGCTGGATGCACCGACGTGGGCGTTGAGCCGGAGAGCGACGCAAGCGCCGAACGCGTCTTTACCGACGATAGCTCTTACGAGGCCTACCTTGCGAAGCTGTACGGTGGCCTGAACGTTACGGGTCAGCAAGGCCCTGATGGCAATCAGGACATCGGTGGCATCGACGAAGGCTTCTCCCAGTACATGCGTATGTATTGGAGCCTGCAGCAACTGTCCACAGACGAGGCCATCATTGCCTGGCAAGACTCCGGCATCGAACTGCTGAATACACATGCCTGGAATGAAGACAACCAGTTTGTGCGTGGTATGTATGATCGCATCTTCTTCCAGGTGTCGCATGCCAACGAGTTCTTGCGTCAGAGTACGCGCAGCCAGCTTGAGTCGCGCGGAAACAGCCAGCAAGTAATAGAACAGATGCCACAGTTTCGCGCTGAAGCACGTTTTCTGCGTGCCCTTAGCTACTGGCACGGCCTTGACCTCTTTGGTAACATTCCGTTCGTAACCCAAGAGTTTGAGCGCGGCGCCGAGCCTCCAGAGCAGGCTACACGCGAAGAGGTCTTCAACTTCGTAGAGCAAGAACTGCTCGCGATTACGGGCGAGGCTGGCGACACCGAAGAAGTGCTGGCACCCATCGGCGATGCCGAATACGGGCGAGCCGATCGCGGGGCAGCCTACATGCTGCTGGCCAAGCTGTACCAGAACGCCGAAGTCTACGTTGGCGAAAATCGTTCTAACGATGTCGCTGACTACACCGCTCGTATTATTGACTCGGGTGCGTACAGTCTCGAAGAGGAATATCACAACCAGTTCCTTGCGGATAACGAGTTCTCGCCAGAGTTTATCTTTGCGATTCCACACGATGGACAGCGCACGCAGCATTATGGAGGGACTACGTTCCTCGGAAATGCTTCGCTTGGTGACCAAGCAGGTGACTTCGGGTTCACTGGATGGTACGGATTACGCACCACGAGCGCCGTAGCCGACCGCTATGATTCCAATGATGAACGTCCTGTTTTCCCAAATACGACAGGCAACCAATTCATTCAGGAAGGTCGATCGAAAGAGGTTACGGACATTCCTGACTTTGCCAATGGCGGTGGGTACATCGTGCCGAAGTATCAAAACGTGACGTCACAGGGTGAGCCAGGAGTCAACTCCGAGTTCTCGGATGTTGACTATCCCATGTTCCGTTTGGCAGACGCCTACCTCATGTACGCTGAAGCGGCTGTGCGAGGGGGAGGTGACATGAGCCGCGCGGTCACGCTCGTGAACGAATTGCAAGAGCGTGCTGGCCTGCCGGGCAACCTGACCAGCAGCGACCTCACGCTCGACTTCATCCTCGATGAACGGAGCCGCGAGCTGCTCTGGGAAGGCCACCGCCGTACCGATCTGATCCGCTTCGATGAGTTCACCGGCTCCTCGCTCAACTGGCCGTGGACACAGATCGAGGGCTTCAGTTCGCCCGATACGCGAAAGCTCTTCCCGTTGCCCGGCTCGGAACTGCGCGCCAACCCGACGCTGGAGCAAAATCCCGGCTACTCAGGAGGTGAGTAACGCCAAATGCTGTGTGATACCGGGGCTTGTATGCTTGCTGGCTCTCTGTTTTGGGTGCCTGTAGCACCTACAGGTCTCGGTACACCGGTATCATGCATGCCCACCGTTTCACGCTGACTTCCCACATTACCCTCTCTTGGATATGAACCACTTGGCCACACGACTGCTCGGCGTAGCGCTGATGCTTGTTGCAAGCATTGCGCTCGTTGGGTGCGACGACGAAATCACAAGCGTTGAAGACATTGACATTCAGCCCAGCCTTGAAGTGCCCGGCAGCGTAAGCTTGACGTTGCTCGATGCCAGCAGCCAGGCGGATCTTGCGGTATCATACCAGGGGCTTGAGGAAGCGCCTACGGCCCAAGGGTCGGGTAACCTGGTTGTCGAGCTGGCGGAGGAGGCAGGCTCGGCCACGCAGGGTGGCGAGCGCCGGTGGACGGTCGGATACGACGGTTCGGTAAGCGGCGTGGCTGAGGAAACGATCACAATTACCACGCGCGGCGAAGGTGAGACGATCGAAGAAGAGGTGAGCGTCACCGTCAGTCCGTTCATCATCCAAACTGACTTCCAGCCCGAGTTCGTTGTTGTCGAAGACTATGAAGCGGAATTTGTAGATGAGGCCAGCGCTAATAACCCTGTCGCACAGCGCCCGGTAACGACCGAGGGGGGAAGCCAGGTTACCATTCAAAGCGATGAGGTTGCTGAGAACAGCAATGGTGTCAATGCCGCCCAGATTGACGCGGTTGCAGGCGGATCCGTCACCATGGAAAGCACGGTGAGTGCGCCCGGCGCGAATCTGTTCACGTTCCTTGTACATTCGCCCGAAGGGTCATTCAACCTGACGCTTACGTTTGTTGAAGAAACGGGCGGTGGCACCACCGAGCACACCATTGAAGTGCCCATCTCCGAATCGGGTGCCTGGCGTCAGTATGGGATTGGCTTCTCGCAGATCGGAGAAAACTTCGATCCGGTGGCAGCCCGCGCAGGAGGCAGTGGTGCGCTGCAAAGCGTGAGCCTGTCGACCGATGCTGATATACCGTTTGAAGTCGACGAGTTTATGCTGGGCACCGAGCAAGGGCCCATCGCCGAGATCAACGACTTTGAGACGACCGGCAATGCATATGTTACGTTTGGCGGTGCCAACGGCTACGGCTTTACTGATCAGGTTGCCGATAACGCATTTGGTACCCGCGCCCGTACTTTGGAAGGTGTCGGTTTCTTCGGCTACAATCAGAGCGGGATTCGCATCGCGAACGGAAGCAATGGCGTCTTGAAGTTCCGCATTGGAAATATTCAGGAAGCGACCGAGCTGCGCGTCTTCTTTGAAACCAACGCGAGTGATAACGACGGATTTGGCGCCGACAATGGTGCTGTGCTCTCATTCGAGGCCAGCAGTGGTTGGCAAGATGTTGAAGTGCCGCTTAGCGATTTGGGCGAAACGCCCAGCGCTGTTTCAAATGGCCTCTCCAATGTTGGCTTTGAGTCTGTGTCAGGCGGTGCTGGCTTCCTCATCGACGACATCCGGATCGACGCCACCGGAAACTAACGGATAAGCGTCTTTTCGGGCAGGTACTCTGCCCGATCGCTCCATGAGGTGTGCGTAGCAGGTGGGTACCAGGCCTGCTGCGTACATCTCAATTGGAGTATGAGAAGGCCGTGCTTGCAGTGCACGTCTTCCTGTGCACAACAGTCCACCATGCAGCGGTGGCTTCGTATCCGCCCCATAATAAACTGTAGCGTTATGCTACACGCGGGGCTTCCTCCACAGAATGAACTCGTCGCTATGCTGTCGTCTACGACCTCTCGTGCTGTCTCTTTCATGGCCGTCCTCCTTCTATGGGGCATGGCCACTGTAGGAGCCCACGCGCAGATCAGTACCGATCCCGCTGTACCCACCGTTAATAATCCGGTGACGGTGCAGTTCGATGCCTCGGGTACGCCTTTGGCCGGATTCAGTGGCGATATCTATGCGCATACGGGCGTAACCACCGATCAGAGCGATCCGGAGTGGACATGCGTCAAAAATCACTGGCCGACATCGGATGATTTTGAGGGCGAGCGCGCAGATACGCGCCTCACAGAGGTTGGAGACGACCAGTACGAGCTCCAAATCGATGACATTCGTGCCTACTACAACGACAACGAAACTGGCTGTGCGCTGGGTGAGAACGAAGTCATCCAGACGATGAACTTTGTCTTTCGGGATGCCGATGGTGAGACGCAGACCGATGATCTGTTCGTCGAATTGGGCGATCCCGACGCTACGCTCTCGCTGGCGATCACGAATCCGCAGGTGCCCGATCTGAATCCGCTCATTGTGGATAACGGCGAAACCGTCACGATCGAAGCGGAAGCCGTCGAATCGGGCGAGGAACTGGAAGAAATGACGCTCTCGCTGGATGGCGAGGTGCAAACCTCCACGACCGAGACGATGCTCTCGTATCCCCTGACCTTTAACACCTCCGGCACGCGCACGCTCGAAGTCACAGCGCGTGGCACAAATGGTACGGAGGTCACAGAGGGATTCGACGTGGTCGTGGCGCCCGAAATGGCTGATGAAGCGCGCCCCACGGGGATTGAAGACGGCATCACGTACACCAGCAATACGTCGGTTACCCTCTCGATGTACGGG
Source organism: Longimonas halophila (assembly GCF_002554705.1). Lineage (GTDB taxonomy): Bacteria > Bacteroidota > Rhodothermia > Rhodothermales > Salinibacteraceae > Longimonas > Longimonas halophila. Next base: position 43,810 of record NZ_PDEP01000005.1, read on the forward strand.
CCCGGTAAGGAGCACGTGTACGTAATTGGCGACTTCAACGACTGGACCGTCAGCAACGACTATGCGATGACACGCGACCCGAGCGGCGAGGAGTCGGGTGGCCAAGAACACTGGTGGATCACGATCGACGGGCTGGAGCCGGGGCAAGAGTATCGCTTCCAGTACCTGATTGACGGCGAGATTCGCATGAGCGATCCGTTCTCGGCAAAGGTGCTCTCGCCCGAGGATAGCTTCATCGACGACACCACGTACCCGGATCTCATCCCGTATCCTGAGGAGGAAACCAACGGCATGGTGTCGGTGCTGGAAACGGGACAGCCCGAGTTTGACTTCACGGAGTTCGAACGGCCCGACCCCGATGAGCTTGTGGTCTACGAGCTGCTGCTGCGCGATTTTGTGGAGGAGAGCACCTACAGCACCCTCACTGATACACTTGACTACCTCGACAACCTGGGCGTGAACGCGATTGAGCTGATGCCCGTCTCCAACTTCGACGGCAACCTCAGCTGGGGCTACAACCCGAACCACCACCTGGCGCTCGACAAGTCGTACGGTCCGCCCGAAGACTTCAAGCAGTTCATTGATGAAGCGCACCAGCGCGGCATCGCCGTCATTTTGGACGTGGTGTACAACCATGCCACCAACCGCTCGCCGCTCATTCAGGTGGGCGTAGACGAGCTGCGCGGTCCGGGCCATGCGTTTAACGTGTTCAACCACCTGAACCACGACCACCCGTACATCCAATACTGGGTCGACCGCGCCAACGAGCACTGGCTCACCGAATACAACATCGACGGCTACCGCTTCGACCTCACCAAAGGGTTTGTGGCCAACGACCTGGTGGCCAACGATGTGAACGCGTTCAACAGCGAGCGCGTGGAGAATCTGCGCCGCATGGCCACTGAGGCGTGGCAGGTGGATTCAGAGGCGTATCTCATCATGGAGCACTTTCAGCGGGATGAGGAGCTGCAGCTGGCCACCCACGAGCGAAATCGCGGACGCCAGGGAATGATGTTCTGGAATGGCATGAGCGGCGCGTATGGCGAGTCGGCCATGGGCTACCTGAACAGCGGGTCAAATCTGAGTGGGGCTTACCATCCCAACACGGGGCTTGACCCTGCCGTGGGCAATGCGGTGACCTACATGGAGAGCCATGACCAGCAGTGGCTTATGCGCAAGATGAAGGAGTTCGGCAATGCCAACGATGACGGCTCGTACGATACGACGGAGCTGGAGGTGGCCCTCGAACGCCAGAAGCTCATGGGCGGCTTCTTCCTGACGATTCCGGGGCCGCGTATGCTCTGGCAGTTTGGCGAACTCGGTTATGGCTGGGGGCCCGACGAATGCCTGAAGCCCGGAGGGGGCGGCAACGGCGACTGCTCGGCGGGCGATCCCGGACGCACCGCTCCAAAGCCGGTGCGATGGGCGTACAACGAAGACCCGGATCGCCGTGCGGTCTACGAAACGTGGGCAGCGCTGCTGAACTTGCGCCAGGAGTTTGCACCGTTCGAGGCGCTCGGCAGCGTCGAACAGCTCGATGTGACGGGCAGCGACACCATCCGCCGTATCACGCTCACCGACGGTGAGCAGCAGGCGTACGTCATTGGCAACTTTGGGCTTACGTCGCAAGAGGTACCGCTTAACATGCCGGCGACCGGCACGTGGTACGACTTCTTTCCTGGTACCCAAGCCGAGATTACGTCCAGCAACCAAAACGCAACGGTTGAGCTGCAGCCGAGCGAGTTCCATGTCTTCACCAATGAGCCGGTCGACTTTCCGGCCCAAGACTGGACCGGATACGGAGCGCTCGTGCGCGATCAACTCACCGTATCGATTGACCGTGGCTTCGGCGGAGCACCCGAGTCGGCGGCCAACTACCGCCTGGTGGCGCTGCCGGGCGATGTGGAAACGGCCCTCGGCGAAACCGTGTCGGGTCGCAATGAGCGGGACTGGCAGGCGTACTGGGACGACGGATCTGAGGACGACTTCCTCGTGCGTTTCGACGCCTCAGACACGTTCACCTTTCGCTCTGGACGCGGGTTCTGGCTCACCAGCCGTGAGAACTGGACCTACGAAGCTGAAGTGAATGCCCTGGCGCTGGATGAAAGCGGCACCACGACCATTCCACTGCACGAAGGGTGGAATATCATTTCGAATCCGCTGGCCACCGACGTAAGCTGGAGCGAGGTGGACGCGGCCAACAGCGGCACCCTCAACCCGGCGTGGAGCTTCGACGGCGCGTTCAGTGAGTCGAGCACTTTTGGCTCGGCCACGAGCGGTACCGCCTACTACTTCTTGAACGACGATGCCGACCGCAACGCGCTTACCATTCCGGGGTCGAATGCGAGTGCGGCAACCGTAGCGGAGAGCCGCTCCGATGAAGACGCCGCGTCCATGCTGGAACTGGCTGCGTCTCCGGCCAGCAGCACGGTTAGCGAAGGACCCACCTCCACGGTGCGCATGGGCGTGCAGGCCGATGCCGACCCGGTAGCTGCTCCCCCAACCTCGTTCGAAGCCGTGAGTCTCCGCATCCGCCCAAGCGAAACGCGCACAACGCGTACCGAGCGGACCCGTCTGTACATGGCTGATGCCCGTGCGCTAACGGGCGATGGCGAAACCTTTAAAGTAGAGCTGTCTGCCGCCACCGCTGGCGACTTTATGCTGCACGCCCGCGATCTGAGCGCCGCACACGGCTACGAGGTGGCTGTCATCGACCCGGCCAACGACGCTACGTACGACCTGCGCACCAACGAACGCATCCGTCTGACGCTCGGCGATGAGGAGACGCGCACGCTGCAGGTGGCTGTAGGCACCGAATCCTACGTTGACGGGCAGACCCGCGAGCTGCTGCCTACCGAACTGACCCTGTCAGTCTATCCAAACCCGGTGCGTAGCCAGGCCACCATGGCGTATACGCTGCCCGAGGCCAAAGACGTGCGCCTGGAGGTGTACGACATGCTGGGCCGCCGCGTGCAGGTGGTTGAAGACCGCAATCGTGAAGCGGGTACCTACGAAGTGCCGTTCAACGTCCAAGACATGGCCAGCGGTGTGTACTTCGGACGCCTGCAGGTGGACGGCGAAACCCGCACGAAGAAGATTACCGTCGTGCGATAGCACTCCGCTCTGGTGCACCGTCTGATCGACCTACTGCTTCCATCTTTTTGCTTGCTATGCGTATGCTCTCTCTGTTCAACACCCGCTCGTTGACCTCCGTACTTGCTGCAGGACTGCTGGTCGTAGCGCTGCAGCTCATGGGATGCGGAGGCGATGGTGGCACCGACCCCGAGCCTGACCCCGACCCAACCCCTCCCGCAGCGCCATCGGGATTGAATGGCACCTCGGGCGATGCGCAGATCACGCTCGAATGGAATGCGGTGAGCGATGCCGAAACGTACACCGTGTATCGCGCCACCGAAGCGTTTAGTGACGTGTCCAGCGCAACCCCGGTGGGCGAGGGACTCAGCGCCACGGATCTCACCGACACCGATGTATCCAACGGCACGCTCTACTACTACCGCGTAACCGCCACCGCCGAGGATCTGGAAAGCGATGCCTCCAACCAGATCGACCTCACGCCCTTCGCCGCGCCCGATCGTCCGTAGCGGGTATGCAGCAGGGCCGGGGTGGGGGCTCGTTGTGGACACACCGCCCGCGCATCCCGTAGGAAGCACACGCCAAACTCGGAGCGCCCGTTGAACCCCGTGGCGCTTGCTGTTGCATCTTGAACCCACTGCTGTTTATGACGATGACTTGGAGGAATCGCCGCGTTGTGCCTGCTCTATGGGCCGTGCTTGTGCTTAGCCTGATGCTGTGGACCGGCTGCGACCGCGGCGGGTCGGACGCGCCTGATGAAGACGAAGCACCGGCTTGGCACTATGGCACCACCTACCACGTGTTCGTGCACTCTTTTGCGGATGGCAACGGCGACGGCATTGGCGACTTCGAGGGGCTGATTCAGAAGCTCGACTACATCGATGAGATGGGCTTCGAATCCATCTGGATGCTGCCGGTGCACCCGTCGCCCTCGTATCATAAGTACGACGTGACCGACTACCGCGCCATCCATCCGGATTACGGCACGATGGACGACTTTGAGCGCCTGCTCGATGAGGCCGAGGCGCGCGATATCAAGATCATCATGGATCTGGTGGTGAACCACACCGCCCGCGATCATCCGTGGTTTCAGCAGGCGGTGGCCGACACGACCAGTCCGTACTATGACTTCTACGTCTGGCAGGATGCAGAGGCCGTCGCCGAAGCCGAGGTAGACGCCGGGCCCGACACCGATAACAGACAGCAGTGGCACCCGGTCGAAGATGTCGACTCGGTCGATGCGGCCCTCAACGACCAGCGCTACTACGGCTACTTCTGGGGCGGTATGCCCGACCTCAACTTCGACAACCCGGCTGTGCGCGACTCGATCATTTCCATTGGCGAATACTGGCTCGACAAAGGCGTGGATGGCTTCCGCCTCGACGCCGCAAAGCATATTTACGAAGACGACCGCGCCGACGATACCAAAGACTGGTGGCGCACCTTCCGCGCTGAAATGGAGGCTGCTGACTCCGACGTGCTGCTTGTGGGCGAAGTGTGGGACGATGCCGAAGCGGTCGCGCCCTACTTCGAAGGGCTGCACTCGCTCTTTAACTTCGACCTTTCGGGCAACATCATCGAGGCGTTTCAAACCGGCGAGGGCGACTCGCTGGCGGTCGATCTGGCGGATACGCGGGCGACCTACGACGACATCGCGCCCTCCTTTATTGATGCCACGTTCCTGACGAATCACGACCAGCCGCGCATCCTGAACGAACTGCCTCAGCCAATGCATATGCGCACCGCAGCGTATCTGCTGTTTACGCTGCCGGGCTCGCCCTACGTCTACTACGGCGAAGAAATCGGGATGTACGGCACCAAGCCCGATCCAAACATCCGCGAGCCTATGCTCTGGGCCCCCGCCGAGGAAGACAGCCTGCGCGCCACCTGGATTGAGCCCGAGCACTCCACCGACAGCACCGTGACGCCGGTATCGGTGCAAGATGCGCAAGACGGCTCGCTCCTCAACCTCTACCGCGAACTCATCCACCTGCGCCACGAAACCGACGCCCTGCGCCGTGGATCGCTGCATCCGGTGACCTACGAAGGGATGCCTGAGCGCCTCTCCATCTATGAGCGCCGCAGCGATACTGGCGAATCGCTCCTGATTGCGCACAACGTAGGCGCACAGGCGGCGGATGTGATCTTGCCTGACGAACTCCGCGAGCGCTACGGCACCGTGTGGCACGAGTCCGATGCGCTGGTGCGATCCAACGACGCCGGGGCCCTGCTGCCGCCGGCCACCTCTATCATCTGGAGCGACGCCGAGTCAAACGCGACCTCCGACGAAGACCCCGTGTAAGCGCGGGGCGTCCACGTTCTCCATCATGCGGCCTCTCGGGGCCGTATGCTCTCTGTTTTGTTTGACGAACCTGTTACGTGTATATGAACTCCCCGTCTCGGTACGCCGGATGTGTCCTGCTCCTGCTGCTGTTCTGGATGCCCGGCTCCGCCTGGGCGCAGTCCACCGGCAACTACATCGACCACGACATGCACGGGTCTACCGTCGTTGTGGAAGGCGACAGCGCCACAGCGCATGTCACCTTCTACGCCCCCGACGTCGTGCGCGTGGATTGGACCGCGCCCAGTGCCGCACGCCCCGATTCGTCGGTTGCGGTCGTACAAGAAGCGGGCGCTACACCGCCTACCGTGCGCGACCGCGAGGATGCGCTCTGGGTGCGCAGCGAGGCGCTGGCCGTGCACGTGCAGAAAGCGCCGCTCCAACTGCGCTTTACGGAGGCCGACGGCACGCCGCTCACCCGCGAATCCACGCGCTACACCCGTAACGACGACGGCCACCGCCTCGGCTTTCACCTGGACGACGATACCCGCGTCTACGGGACCGGAGAACGTGCCGGATCGCTCAACCTGCGCGGCAAGGCGTTCGATCTCTACAACACGCAGCAGTACGGCTACCAGGAGGCGCCTCCGCAGATGAAGGTGAACGTGCCGCTGGCCGTTACCAGTAGCGGATACGGACTGTACGTGGATACCACCTGGCCCACGCGCCTCGACATCGGTGCTGCCGAATCCAATACCTTTTCGGTGGATGTAGAGGGCGGTGCCCTCACCTACTACCTGATGGCAGCCCCGGACGTCCCGGCGCAACTGGAGCAGTACACCGCGCTCACCGGACGCCAGCCCATGCCGCCGAAATGGGCGCTCGGCTACATCCAGTCGAAGTACGGCTACCGCACCGAAGACGATGCCCGCGCCATCGTTGACGAGTTGCGCGCCAACGACATCCCCATTGACGCGCTCATCCTCGACCTCTACTGGTTCGAACACATGGGCGACCTGGACTGGAACCGCGAGCGCTTCCCGGAGCCGTTCCAGATGATGCGCGATCTGCGCGCCGACGGCGTCGAGACGATTGCCATCACCGAGCCCTTCCTCGTTCCCGAATCGGACCTCTTCGATGAGGGCGACCAGGCGGGCTACTTCGCCCAAGACGACAGCGGCGACACGTATCTGATTGACAACTGGTGGTCGTGCACCGAATCGGTGACCAATAGCGACGAAGGTTGCCAGGCCGCGCTGGTCGACCTTACGAATCCCGCCGCCCGCGCCTGGTGGTGGGGGCAGTATCCCGTCTTCATGGGTGAGGAAATGGGCGGCCTCTGGACCGACCTCGGCGAGCCCGAAGAGCATCCCGAAGGCATGCGGCACTACGAAGGCAGCGTGGCCTCGGTGCACAACGCATACAACCTGCTCTGGGCCAAGACGCTCTTTGACGGCTACCGCGACTGGCGTCCCAACCAGCGCCTCGTGAACCTGACGCGCGCCGGATCGGCAGGCATGCAGCGCTACAGCACCTTCCTGTGGTCGGGCGACGTAGGGCGCAGCTTCACCGGTCTCCAGTCGCAGCCGCCCATGCTCTTGAACATGAGCCTGTCGGGGCTCGCCTACTACAGCTCCGACCTGGGTGGGTTCACCAACGGCACCACGACCGACGAGCTGTACACGCGCTGGTTGCAGCATGGCGCCTTCACGCCCACCATGCGTCCGCACGGCGTAGACGACCAGGCCACCGAGCCCACGCGCTTCAGCGACGAAACGCTGTCCATTGTGCGCGACTACGTGCAGCTGCGCTACCGCCTCATGCCGTACCTCTACACGCTCGCCCACGAAAACCACACCACCGGCATGCCGCTTACGCGTCCGCTCTTTTTTGCGGATGCGGACAACCCGGCGCTTGCGAACTATGACGACGCCTACCTCTTTGGCGATGCCTTTCTCGTAGCCCCGGTCATGGCCGAAGGGCAGCGCGAGAAAACAGTTGAACTGCCCCAAGGCACGTGGATCGACTACTGGAGCGGAGAGGCCCACGCAGGCGGACAGTCCGTCACCGTAGATGCGCCGCTTGATGAGATGCCGCTGTTTGTGCGGGCCGGAAGCATCATCCCAATGCGTCCGGTGGCACCGCACACCGGCGCGCAGCCCCAAAACGAACTGCACCTGGACGTCTACCCAGGCCCCGATGCCCAGTACAGCGCCTCGCTCTACGAAGACGACGGCAGCACGCTGGCGTACGAAGACGGTGCCTACGCGACCACCGCACTGCACCAGACCCGCCATACCGTGGACGGCATGCCCGCGCTTGACCTCACGGTAGAAGCGGCTACTGGATCGTACGACGGGCAGCCCACCACGCGCACGCTGGCACCGACCGTGCACCGCCTTGCCGACGCGCCCACGGCGGTGATGCACAACGGCACCGACCTGCCGCAGCGCGACTCGGCTGAGGAGGTCGCCGAAAACGGCGGCTTCCACTACGACGCCGACACGCAGCAGCTACACATTCAAATTATGGATGCATCCCTCGACACCGCGCACACGCTGCGCATCCCAAACGCCGAATTGGCATCGCTGCCGTAGCATTCTTACATTGCACGTCTGCACTCACCTACGCGCATCGACCCACCCGTCTCCATGCAAGAAAACGACTTAGAGATTCCCGCGCCCGACGAAGGTCAGGGCAACACCCTGCTGGTCATCCTCATCTCGATGTCCGCCGCCCTGGGCGGGTTTCTGTTTGGATTCGACAGCGGTGTCATCAACGGCACCGTGGACGCGCTGCAAGAGGCGTTCAACTCGGATGCGGTGGGTACCGGCTTCAACGTGGCCTCGATGCTGCTGGGAAGCGCAGTGGGGGCGTTCTTTGCCGGTACCGTGGCCGACAAGTTTGGCCGCCGCCTGGTAATGATTGCCACGGCCTGCCTGTTTATCTTTAGCGCGTGGGGCTCGGGCGTGGCGTGGGGCTCGACCTCGTTCGTCTTCTTTCGGATCGTAGGTGGCGTCGCTGTGGGGGCGGCGAGCGTGCTGGCGCCGGCCTACATCAGCGAGATCTCGCCCGCGCACATTCGCGGTCGCATGGCTACGTTGCAGCAGCTCATGATTGTGGTGGGGCTGTTTATTGCGTTCCTCAGCAACTACCTCATTGCGGGAGCGGCTGGAAGCGCCTCCGACCTGTTCTGGTTCGACTTTCCGGCCTGGCGCTGGATGTACTGGGTGGAGATCATCCCCGGATCCATCTTCCTAATTAGCCTGCTGTTTATTCCCGAGTCGCCCCGCTACCTGGTGGCGGCCGGACGCGAAGGGGAGGCGCAGGATGTGCTGCAACGCCTGCTTAACGCCAAAGAGACGGCGCGCCAAACCGTTGCCGACATTAAGGAAACGGTCGTGGGAAGTCGCAAGCCGCGCCTCTCTGACATCGTCAGTGAGCACACCGGGCGCGTGCATCCCATCGTCTGGGTCGGACTCGGGCTCGCGGCGCTGCAGCAGTTCACCGGCATCAACGTCATCTTTTACTACGGCGCTACGCTCTGGCAGGCTGCCGGATTCGACGAGTCGAGCGCGCTGATGCAGAATGTGATCAGTGGCTCCGTTAACGTCGGGTTTACCTTCATCGCGATTGCGCTCATCGACAAAGTGGGTCGCCGTCCGCTCCTACTGATTGGCGCGCTGGGGCAGGCTGCCGCACTTGGAGTGATGGCCTTTGTCTTCAGCACCGGGGGCCTCGGCCCAGACGGTGGGCTGCAACTCAGCGACGATGCCGGACTCGTGGCGTTGCTGGCGGCGAATGCGTACATTGCGTTCTTTGCATTCTCGTGGGGCCCCATCATGTGGGTGATGCTCGGCGAGATGTTTCCGAATCGCTTCCGGGGGGCTGCCCTGGCCATGGCGGGACTGGTGCAGTGGCTCTCGAACTTTACGATTACCATGACCTTTCCGGTGCTGCTCGCCAGTGTAGGATTGGGCGTATCGTACGGCATCTACGCCGCTTTTGGCGTGATTGCGTTCGTATTCGTGCAGCAGTACATTGAAGAAACGATGGGCAAAACGCTCGAACAGATGTCCCAAGAGCACGAAGCCGCTGACATTGCGGCGGGGCAGCGGTCGTAAACACGTAGCCCACGTATCCCAAAAACTACAGAGGCGCTCTCGGAAGAGGGCGTTTCTTTTTGTACGGATACTGACTGGGTTCAACAACACGAAGGGAAGCCGCATTCAGGCTGTTCTAACTTGATTATCTGGCCTCTTTTCTTATGTTGAGAAACATGCAGTGACCCCATTATTGAACATCCTCTGTCTTCTCGTCGCGAGGCTCCGCCTCGTGACGCTATGATTCGGGGCTCCGCCCCGTGCGTGTCATCATACAGGAAATGATGAGCTTCTGGTTCAAGTGCATACCCCTCTACGAGCTATACCATCTGCGTAAGAGCGTCAGAGAGGTGTTTGCAATCGGTGGGCGACGAATCGTGCCTTACTGTTGCCGGGGACGCAAGTGGTCCCCGGCTATGGGTTTCCTTAGCCCGGGATCAGGAGCGCGAAGCGCATATCCCGGGCGGCCTCCAACCAAACGTATACATCGACGTCTCGCATCTGGTATTAGAATTCAGTGTTGCATCATGAGCAACAGGTCTCCACGTGCCATCTGGGTCGGTGCGCTTGTTCTTGTCTTTGGGTGCTATTGCTCGATAGGATCGACAACTGCATACGCCCAAAACGACTGCATATCGCCTGATATTGCTCACACCCTTGGAGAAGAGCAGATCCTTCATGAGGTTGTAACTGCACGGGTGGCCGATCAGACGGTTTTCGTGCTGACCCAGTCGGATCCGGTGCTACATCGGTTCGATTTGGAATCGGGTTCGTACATGGCCTGGGGAGCAAAGGGAGAAGGACCGGGCGAGGTGCAAAACCCACAGGGGTTGGCTGTTGACGAAGACGCGGTATACCTACTCGACACACAGCCCGGTGCCAACCGCATTCTTGCATATATGCACGATGGCACGCCACAAGAAGAGCGCCGCGTGGAAGCGTCGGGGGTAGCCGCACGCCTTGAACAAGCAGGTAACGGCCTGCTTGTGCGCGTAAGCCCATTTCAAGAAAGTCAGCAAACGGTACTGCGGGTTTCCGGTGATGCGGAAACGGTTATTGATGAAATCGAGGAGGAGCAGCCCACTGTGCGTATCGACGGAGGCGAGGTGATGCGAAGCATGAGCGTAGCCGTTCCGTTTCGGCCCGAAACGACATGGACCGTCACCCATGACGGACACCGAGCCGTATGGACGCCCGGTTCGGGCACTATCATCATAGAAACACTGGAAGGCACATTGGAGCGCCGCCTTCCGCTGGCAGAGCAAGAGCCGATTCCGATCACAGATGAAGACCAAGCGGCATGGGCACATCGCAGATTTCCTGAAGGTGAAGTGCTTTTTGGACGGGAAAATCCATATCGCGAGATCCGCCCCCGTGCGCTTGAGGAGGTCCCGTTTCCAGAGACGTTTGCTCCCGTTCTGGAGATGAAGGGCGATCCAGCAGGCGGGATCTGGGTGCTCAGAGCCCACAAGCACGACGGTCAGCGCTGGACCTATGAAGATGCAAGCAGAGAGCGTGCTGCGATGCACTGCTTCCCGGCAGACGGCGAACTCGTCGACGCTGGGGAGACGTTTTTCGTTGTCGTACATACACCGCCTGGCGATGTGGAAACTGTGACGTTGCATCGTAAAAAGTAGTGCTACCTTGGGGCTTTTGTATCGTGTTCGTGCAGCAGTACATCGAAGAAACGATGGGCAAAACGCTCGAACAGATGTCCCAAGAGCACGAAGCCGCCGACATTGTGGCGGGGCAGGGACGGTAACAAGAGTGCCCTTGCGTCTCCCCTAACGACGCAACGGCACTTCGCACAGTATCACCAACCGCTGACCAGTTACGAAATACCAGTATCGGCGTAGCAAAAAGAGGCGTCCTTGTGCAGGGCGCCTCTTTTTTGTAGACTTCACATCTGTCTGTTGCAGGTCGCCAACGCAAAAAAAAACGCCACGATCACTATGCCACATGGTCTACGTACGCACTGCATGCTGACAGGGCTGCTGTTCGTTGTGGCCGCCCTTACCGCAGCGAACGCACGGGGACAAGCCGATCCCACTCCCTTCGACGACGCCTTCACCGTCACAGGCGAGACCGTGCTGGAAGGCGATGAGACGGTTCCCCTGACTGCGATCATCAACCCGCACATTACCGCGGAGCGCATCTATATTGCCGATTATCAGAGCCATCAGATCGCCATCTACGACCACGATGGCACGCGCCTTGCCGAAACCGGACAGTTGGGTCAGGGGCCAGGCGATGTCCAGATGCCGTTTGAAATGAAGCCGGATCCCGATTCCGAACAGATCTTCGTGTACGAACGTGGCAACTTGCGTATCCAGGTGTTCGATGCTGCACTGAATCATGTAGCCATGTGGGGCCGGGCCATTCAGACCGACCATCTGTTTCCGGTGGAGCACGGGGGGCGTTCTCGGATGGTGACCATTGGGCCCAATGCGTGTGAGTCTTCGATCTGTGCGGTGCGGGTGTATGATGCAGACGGGACTCCCCTCCAGGACATGGCCTTCGTAGACGAAACGCCGTTTACGGCAACCTGGAAAGGCAATGTTGCAGGAGATACGGTGTTTGTGGCCAATGTGCATAACCCTGGCGTCCAGAGCTACACATTGGAGGGAGAGCATGTCGTGTCGTTTCCCGTGGATTCGCCGTCTACGGCGTTTTTGGAGGCAGAATCAGAGCAGTACGATTCGCGTGAAGCCTTCATGGCAGACCGGCGCGAGCTGTTCAGTCAGCCCTACTCCACCATTCGCGACCTTTTCGTCCATCAGAACTACGTCTTTGTTCAGCACCAAAACAAAAACAGGGGAGATGACGCTCCCAGGTACTTTCTTGACGTGTTCGATCGGGAGGGGACGCTACTCGCTCATGGAATTGAAACGCCGGGGGTGCTGAGGAGCGTGACGGATGCCTTCTATTTCATAGAGGACGACGAGGGCCCCGACTTTGGCAGGCTCACTATTCGCCGGGCTACTCTTAACGCTGAAGCGTGGCCGCGCTGATGCATAACCCGATTGTGTGAGGGATGCAGTATCGGGATGCAAAACAAACGCTACACCACGGTATGCGTCACGCTGCCATTTGCCTCGCCGCACAGAATATCGGTGGCGAGATCCAAGAACAGGCCGTGGTCGAGGATGCCGGGCTGGTCGTTGAGGGTGCGGTTGAGCGCTTCGGGATCGGTGATGCCGTCGAGGTGGGCATCTACGATCCACAGCCCCTGATCGGAGATGACCGGGCCGTCTTTGGCAGCGCCCATGCGCAGTTCTGGGTGTCCGCCGAGCTGTTCGATGAGGCGCTGCACAGGACCCAGGGCCATGGGTACAATCTCAATGGGGAGTGGAAATGCGTGGCCCAGTTCGTCAACGGGCTTTGAGGGGTCGATGAGCACGACAAAGCGCTCGGCGGCGTGGGCGACGACCTTTTCGCGCGTGTGCGCCGCGCCACGTCCTTTGATGAGGCGGCCCTCCGGGTCCACTTCGTCGGCGCCGTCGAGGGCGAGGTCAAGGCGTGGCACGTCGTCGAGGGTGGTGAGGGGGATGTCGTGCTGATTCGCCAGGCGCTCGGCGGCAAACGAGGTGGGCACGCCGACTATGTCGAGTCCGTCGTTTTGGATGCGCGTGCCCAGCGCCTCCAGCGCACAGGCGGTGGTGGAGCCGGTGCCCAGTCCGAGCGTCATGCCCGACTCGACGAGATCGGCAGCGGCGGTTCCGGCGGCTTGTTTGGCGGCTGAGGCGTTGGGCATGGAGCAGTGTAGCAGGGGAAGGCGTGGAAAACAAGTGCACTGGAATTTCTCAGCTACGGCCTGCAACTGCAAGCAGAGATTGGGCAAATAGCGGTATCTGTAGACCTGTCAGGTTTCGAAAACCTGACAGGTCTTGCCCCTGGTACGGCGTCTCGGTAGCGACCGCATGCTCACGGGGGGACGTCCTGGGCGACCTTCAGGCCGGGTTAGCGGGGCAGAGCCCCTGAACAGTCTGCGTCGCACGGCGGAGGGGCCGTAGGTCATGCCTGTTGTGCCATGCGACGAGAGGGCTAAACAGATACGGCCCGCGCCCGTCAGAAGGAGGGTTTTCGTTCACGTACCAACCTCCTGTTTGCTGCATCCAACGGTCCCCCGTTGGACGCGCATGCGGACGCTCCGGCGTCCTGAGTGTGAGATAGGACGCGGGACTGCGCACGGCGGGAGCGATGCCACTGCGACTCGTGGTGCACACAGCAGGTCCATTCGCCCTACAAGACCGAATGAGCGGCAAGACATGCTGCTAAAAAGCTGGCCGCCGCCTACTCGTATCGCAACGACTCGATCGGATCCAACCGAGCGGCTTTATAGGCCGGGTATCCGCCAAACGCGACGGCGATGAGCGTGACGCCGATGACGGCACCCACGGCCCATCCCCATGGAAAGGACATGCCGATATCGAAGTAGACGGCCACCAGGTTCCCAAAGGCCCCGCCGAGTCCAATGCCAAGCAGCCCACCGATTTGGCAGAGCACGACCGCCTCCAGCAGAAACTGCCCCAGGATGTCGCGCTTTTTGGCGCCCACGGACTTGCGCACACCGATCTCGCGGGTGCGTTCGGTAACAGACACCAGCATGATGTTCATGATGCCGATGCCGGCGGTGACGAGTGCAATGAGTCCGATGCCGGCGCCTGCGATGGTGAGCGTAGCGGTGAACGTGTCGAAGGTGCTGCGGGCGGAGGCATTGGTTTCAATTTCGAAGTTATTTTCGGCCCCTGCATCGACTTGGCGGATGACGCGCATCTGGCTGATGACAGCATCTTGAGCAGCTTGCATCTGGGCTTCGTTTCCTACGCGCACGCTCACGCTGTTCATATCGCGCCCGCCGTCGCCGTAAGTGGCCAGAAGATGCGTGATGGGGGCGTAGATGCGCGAGTCAGGATCGAGCCCCAGGAAGCCGCCTTTGGCTTCGAGCACGCCCACCACCTCCAGGCGCACCCGCCCGATGCGCACGGTTTTGCCGATGGGCGTTTCGTTGGGGAAGAGCGTCTCGGCCACGGGTGCACCGAGCATTGCGACGGGCCGCCCGTTGCGCACGTCTTGAACGGTGAAGGGGCGCCCGGCCTCCAGCGTGAAGCCGTAGTTGTCGAGGAAGAACGCATCGGTACCGTGCAGTTCGATGGCGGCCTCGGTTTCTTCGAAGCGCGACTGGGCTCGCTCGCGCCAGGCGAACTGCTCAAGCACGCTCACGTCGTAGGTGCCGCCTACCCGCTCGCGCAGCGTTTCGACCTGGTTGTAAGTTACCGGCGGACGATACGTGCGTCCGCGCTGCGGCCCCACAAACTGGTCGCCGTGGCGCTTCACGGAGAACGTGTTGGTGCCGTACTGCTGGATGGACTCCTTAAAGTAGGTGTCGATTACATCGACTGCCGTCACCGCCGCAATGACGGCAAACACGCCAATGACCATGCCAAGCAGCGTAAGGGCCGAACGGGTCAGGTTGGCGCGCAAGGCGCGGAGGGCCGACCAAAACGCTTCAATCAGGTTCACGGCAAACAGGAGGATTCAAGAAACAGATTGTGAACGGCAGCGACGCGGCAGCCCATGACGGCTACTCGTAGCGCAGGGCGTCGATGGGGCGTGCCTGGGCAGCCTGCCAGGCGGGGGCAATGCCAAAGAGCACGCCCACGCTTACACAGATGACAAAGGCAATGGCAACCACCTGGGGCGAAAGCGGGGCCGCAATGCCCAGCGTGTTGCTAATAAGCGTGGTAAGGCCCGCGGTTACGCCAATGCCAATGAGTCCGCCAATGAGACAGACAATCACGGCCTCAATTAGAAACTGCAGCAGGATGGTGAAGCGCTTTGCCCCCACGGCCTTACGGATGCCAATCTCCTTGGTGCGCTCTTTGACCGACACGAACATGATGTTCATCACGCCAATGCCGCCCACGACCAGCGCCAGCGCCGTCAGAAACAGCCCCACGCCGTAAATGGCGATGCGCACCGTAGAGAACGACGCACGCACCTGGTCCTGCTGGTTGATTTCGAAGTTGTCGGCCTCAGTCGGATCGAGCTGCCGGGCCGTGCGCAAGATGCCGGTGAGTTCATCTTCGGCTGGAGCCATAATCTCGGTGCCGTTTACCTTCACCATAATGGTGATGCTGCGCCACCGGCTGATGCCAAAGAGGCGCTCGAACGTGCTGAACGGGATGATAACCGTATTGTCGTGGCTCCCATCGCCGCCGAAGAGGCCGGCGCCTTCGCGCTCAATAACACCCACCACGGTGCACGAGGCCGCGCCCATGCGTACCGGCTGGCCCAGGGCGGCTCCGCTCGGAAACAGCTCATCGGCAATTGAGGCCCCCACCACGCACACCGTGCGAGCGCCGCGCTCATCGCTTTGCGTAAGGAAGCGGCCCTGCGACAGCTCCACGCCGCGAATTTGCCCGTACAGGGGCGAGGAGCCCGTCACGCTGGCCCGGGCCGAGCGGTTGCGGTACGACACCGTGCGGCCCGTGCTCGTCATGGGGGCTACGAACGAAGCATAGTCCGAGCGCTCCTGAATAGTGTTCACAAGCTCAGGCGAAATGGCCGGACGGTTGGCCATCTCCCACCAGTCCACATTCACGTTGGCGCCCCACGGAAACTTGCTCACGTACATCACATCGGCGCCGAGCGTAGAGAGCGTCTCCTCGAACTCGTTGTTTACGCCATTAATGAGCGCGGCCATGAGGGTGACCGACACAATGCCAATCACAATACCCAGCGTGGTGAGCACCGCCCGCAGACGGTTGGCCCAGATGGCGTTCAGGGCAATACGAAGGCCTTCCACCAGGTCGAATAGAAAACGACGCACAGAGCAGTACAGGTTGATGCGAGAGGCAACAGCACCCCACGTACGTATGGCCGCGAACGATGGTTACAGCCTGCCGCATCAACAGGCCTGTTGGCGTTTTCACTCGTCGGCAGGCGGAAACGAACGGGCAAAGCGCAGGCGGTAGTCGCTGTGCTCGGGGTTGTAGCCTGCCTGAATCACCCGAAACCCTTCGTTCAGCGCCAGAATCGTCATGCCGGGATGCTTGTTCGGGAACGTGTCGAATACAAACCGCCGATAGCCGCTCGTCTGTACCCGCTCCAGCATGGCGTGCAGGAGCGCCCGCGCAATGCCCTGCCGCCGCGCCTTGGGTACAACGCCGCCCTTTGCGCTGTAGAAAACACGCGGCTGAAGCTGGTAGCCCACCTTAAAGCCAACCGGCGTACCACGCAGCCACGCCACCAGCATCATCAGGTCGGCGCGGTCGAAGGTGCGAATGACCTCCGTATCCCCAAAAATGGACTCGTTGAGCGTGCGAATCAGCGGACGCTCATCGCGCGAGATGGATGCAATGCGCAGGTCGGTGGGGGCGGTCATGCAAGAGCAGAGTAAACAGGGGGATGCGATAGGACGACGTCAAAACGGCAACCCGTCCTCAGGCTCCGAAAGGTCAGATTTCGGTGCGGATGTGTTGTCGTCGTCGGGCGTGGGCAGCGCCTCCGGCTCCGGGGACTCTGGCAGCGCGTCGGAGGTGGATTCGGGCGGGGCCTCCACCAACTCCACCGGTTCCAGAATCGACTCGGGCACGTTCTCCAGGAAGCGGCTGCGCGAGGCCATCGTATCGCCGTAGTACCGGCTCGTCTGCAGCATGGGGTACGAGATGAAGAGGTTCTCCTCGGCCCGTGTTACGGCTACGTACAGCAGGCGGAGTTCCTCGTCCAGACCGCCAGGTTCGTCGAGCGCGTACTGCGAGGGCAGTGTGCCGTCCAGCGCGTGGATGAGAAACACGCTGTGGAATTCGAGGCCCTTCGCGGAGTGGATGGTGGAGAGCACGAGCGGGGCCTCGTCGTCGGTGGCGCCTTCCTGGTCGAGCGCGGTAAGCTCAATGGGGTCGAGCGTAAGATCGGCCAGAAAGCGCTGGCGGCTGTCGTAGCGGGCCGCGAGCGGGGCCAGGTGCTCCAGATCCGACTCGCGCTTGGGGTAGTCGTCGGGGTAGGCCTCCTCGAACAGCGGACGGTAGTAGGTGAGCACCGCTTCCATCTGCTCGGTAAGCGGCTGCTCGTCGGGGCGGATGCTGCGGAGTGTGTTCAGCAGCTGCGTGAGCGTGTCGAGGTAGCGCTGGGCGAAGTGGCCCTGCTCGTCGACCACAAACGCGCTGTGGTCGTCGTCGGTGAGCCAGTCGATGAGGTCTTGCGCGGTTTTTGGACCGATGCCGTGAATCAGCTGCAAGATGCGATTCCAGGCTGCGGCGTCGTCGGGATTCTCAGCCACGCGCAGATGTGCCAGCACGTCTTTGATGTGCGCGGCCTCGCTCAGCTTTGTGCCGCCGTACTTGACATATGGAATGTTGCGTTTGCCCAGTTCAATCTCGACATCGTAGCTGTTGTGACTGCTGCGAAAGAGCACGGCCTGGTCGCGGAGTGGCACGCCCTGCTCACGAAGCTGCGCCACCATCTGTCCAACGAAACGCGCCTCCATGGCGGTGTCGGCGGCAGGTACGATAGCCGGAAGGTCGCCCGTGTCGGCGTCCGAAAAGAGCGTCTTGTCGTACGAGCGGTTGGCGTGGTCGATGAGGTGATTTGCCAGATCCAGGATCGGCTGTGTAGAGCGGTAGTTCTGCTCCAGCTTCAGCACGCGGGCGTTGTCGTATTGCTTAGGGAAGCGAAAGATGTTGCGGAAGTCCGCTCCCCGAAACCGGTAGATGCTCTGCGCATCGTCGCCCACCGCGGTGACGTTGCCGTGGACCGAGGTAAACTGCTGCACGAGATCGGCCTGCACCGCGTTGGTGTCCTGGTACTCATCCACGAGCACATGGCGGCAGCGTGCGGCCACCTGCTGGCGTACGGTGTCGTTCTGCGACAGCAGTTCGTGCGTGCGGCGCAAGAGGTCGTCGAAGTCGAGCATGTGGTGCTCGGCTTTGTACGCGCGGTAGGTGTCTTGCAGCTCGCGCAGGTCGTCGTGCAGATGCGTGAACTGCGGGTAGCGGTCGTTCAGGGCCTCCGAGAGCGAGCGGTCTCGGTTCACGGTGTCCGAGAACATGGACTGCAGCGTGCCCTTGTTGGGGAAGCGGTCGGCCCGGTCGGGGTATCCGCCGCGGGTGCGCAGCATGGAGAGCACGTCGGCGGCGTCGGAGGCGTCGAGGATGGTGAAGTCGGGCGAAAGGTTGAGCGCCGGGGCATGCGTGCGCAGCAGTTGCATGCAGAAGCTGTGGAAGGTGCCGCCCCGTACGCGCTGGCAGCGTCCGTCGAGGAGCGAGGCGGCGCGCGTCATCATGTCGCGGGCGGCGCGGCGCGTAAACGTGAGCAGCACAATGGAGCGCGGGTCGAGCCCGGTTTCCACCAGATACGAGAGCCGGTAGACGAGCGTGCGGGTCTTGCCGGTGCCTGCGCCTGCTACAATGAGCAGCGCACCGGGGTTGGCCGTGGCGGCAGCGTACTGCTGATCGTTCAGCTCGGCCCGGTAGTCAACGGTCAGGTTCTCGGGGGCGGTGCCAGAGCCAGTGGGTTCGAGCGTGATGCGGCGGGCCATGGAGCAGCGACGGATGAGGCAGCAGAAGGAGCAGCGGCAGCAGAACAGTCCAAACCGGTACACATCCCCGGCAGGGCGATTGCCCTAACTTACGCCCGCGCATGGGTGATCCCGAGGCGTAGCCGCGCGCCCTCCGGCGGTCCGGACGATATGCTGGAGCGGGCATGAAGCGGGGCTTCCTCCTGACTTTTCAATCTGCAGGGGACCGAGATGATGGAGTGCCTTGATCTGCTCCACCATCCTTTCGAGAAAAATGAGTGGGGGACGGTGGACATTGCGGGGCAGTGTGTTGTAGGTTACACCGTACGCATACCTCAACGCAGTTGCATCGAGTAAAGCGGGTTTCTATGGGAAAGGTCATCGCGGTTGCGAATCAGAAGGGCGGCGTGGGCAAAACCACGTCGGCGATTAACCTGGCGGCGTCGCTGGCGGCGACCGAGTACTCGACGCTGCTGCTCGACATTGATCCGCAGGCGAACTGTACCTCGGGCATTGGCGTAGCGCCGAAAGACCTGAATGCGTCGATCTACGATGCGCTTACCGGGCAGGTGGATCCAGAGGATGTGGTCGTGACGACCGACATCCCGTTTCTGGATCTGATGCCCAGCCACATCAACCTGGTGGGGGCCGAGATCGAGATGATTGAGGTGGATGAGCGCGAGCGCATCCTGTCGAAGGTGCTCACGCGCTTGCGCCGCATGTACGACTTTGTGGTGATTGACTGCCCGCCCTCGCTGGGACTGCTCACGTTGAACTCGCTTACTGCGGCCAACTCGGTGCTCATTCCGGTGCAGGCCGAGTATTTTGCGCTGGAGGGACTCGGGCAGCTGCTGAACACCATCAAGATTGTGCGCAAGCACCTGAATCCGGACCTGGAGATTGAGGGTGTGCTCCTTACGATGTTCGACACGCGACTGCGGCTGTCGAATCAGGTGGCGAAGGAGGTACGCCGCTACTTTGGCGATCAGGTATTCGAGACGATTGTGCAGCGCAACGTGCGGCTTTCGGAGGCGCCAAGCTTCGGCAAGCCTGTCATTCTGTATGATGCGTCGAGCAAGGGCGCGCGCAACTACATTGCGCTGGCCCGCGAGATCGTAGAGGCCAATGAAGCAGAAGAATCGGCTTCGGCTTCCAATGGCACCCCCACCGCGGATACCGATGCCCAACCCGCTCCTGAGAGCGCCCGCGATGCGTCGGACGGCATCCCCACGCCCGACTCGGAAGAGCCCGCGCCGCCCCGTCGCTCGTCGACCCCGGCCAACGGCTTCTCGCTCTCCAACTCGTAACTCGCACTCGTTTTCTTGGGATGCGCCCGTGGTCTTGTGGATACGAGGCGCATCTCGGTCTAACCCCACTTTGCTATGGCTAACAACTCTGCACTCGGACGCGGACTGAACGCGCTCCTTCCCGCTGACGGTGATGATGACGGCGAGCGCGACGGCACCGTGCGCCAGAGTCAACTCTACCAGTTCGACAGCGACGAGGAGCGCATGGTGGGGCGCGTGGCCGACGTGGCCATTGACGCGATCCGTCCGAACCGCTACCAGCCGCGCCAATCTTTTAGCGAGGACGCGCTCGATGAACTGGCGGCGTCTATCGAACAGATGGGCATTATTCAGCCGATTACGGTCCGCGCGCTCGGCAACGGCGAGTTCGAGATCATCTCGGGCGAGCGCCGCTGGCGGGCGGCCCGCCGCACCAGTCTTACGCATCTGCCCTCGTTCGTGCGCCGTGCGGATTCGGAGCAGATGCTGGAGATGGCGCTGGTGGAGAATGTGCAGCGCGAAGAATTGAACCCCATTGAGGTGGCGCTGGGCTACCATCGGCTTATGGAC
Organism: Longimonas halophila; assembly: GCF_002554705.1. Classification (GTDB taxonomy): domain Bacteria; phylum Bacteroidota; class Rhodothermia; order Rhodothermales; family Salinibacteraceae; genus Longimonas; species Longimonas halophila. Next base: position 64,660 of record NZ_PDEP01000005.1, read on the forward strand.
GAAGTGGGGCTCACGCAGTCCGAAGTCGCCGAAAAAGTGGGCAAGAGCCGCGCTTCGGTAGCGAACTTCCTGCGTCTGCTGCGTCTGCCCCCCGTGGTGCAGGCCGCCCTGCGCGACGGCGAGGTGGCCATGGGCCATGCCCGCGCCCTTGTCACAATCGACGATCTGGATGCGCAGAAAGAGCTGCTCAGCAAGATTATTGAAGAGAGCCTGTCGGTGCGCGACGTGGAGGCGCGTGCACGGGCCTGGCACGCCACCCAAGAAGCCGCAGAGGAGTCTGAGGAGGAAGAAGCGGCGCCCGATACAGAAACGGATACAGGGCCCAGCCGCACCAAGCTGCAGCTCAACGACTACCGGAAACGGCTGCGCTCGCGCCTCAGCACGCAGGTACACATTCACCATAAAGAAAACGAAGGCGAGGGCCGCATTGAGATCGCCTACTACTCCGAGGAAGATCTGGAGCGCCTGCTTGAAGTCTTGGATGCGTAAGGTCCCTGATGCACGTGTGTATCTTTGAATCCGTAGGCCGCACCATGCTTGTTGCATCAGGCCGCTGGCGCACGATCCTGGGGGCACTACTGGGCATCGTGCTTGTCGGGGGCACGCTTGGAGGCATGACGGCGCATCCGGCTCATGCCCAGCCCGATAGTGTGCGCACCGAGCGGTTGCGTGCACAGGGCTACCCGGAAAATCACACGCCCCGCCGGGCGCTGTGGCGGGCGGCGGCACTGCCGGGCTGGGGGCAAGTCTACAACCGTCAGTACATCAAACTCCCGTTCGTATACGCCGGGCTGGGTGGGTTTATCTACAACGCGATCCGAAATCAGAATCGGTATATGCTCTACCGGCGCGCGAATCAGTTTGCTGTGGGGCAGAACGAAGCTGAAGAAAACGGCGGTAGTAATCCATTTGCGCAGTACGAGCCGCAGTACAACGAAGCACTTGGCGAACTGGGCCAGGGCGCGTCAGCCAATCTGATTCGTCGGCAGCGCGATGCATTTCAGCGCCAGCGCAACCTCATGATTATCGGTACAGGCGCATTCTACGCACTCACCATCGTTGATGCGTATGTAAGTGCGCACCTGCTCACGTTCGACGTGGGCGACGGCCTGGCCATGCGGATACAGCCCACACTGGTGCCCACAACGCGGACGCCCGGACTGCGGGCCACATGGCGATTTCGGTAGGTAGCCGCACAGTAAACGTGTGACGGTAGCATGGGGGAATCGTTGGGTTTGGCGCACGTGATGATCATGAAAGCCGCTTCAAGATACATTGTGAAGAGGCTTTTGGGAAGGTCAGGGACTGGCATCAGAACGAACAGTACATTTCGAGTCCGTTATATAGCTCGTGCGAAAAAGAGAGCCGTTCCTCCGTGATTTTCCGTATACGTTGTATATGACGGTGCAGACAACGAATCCTTGTAACGTGCGCTCAATATGTACAGTCCTGTTGCCGCATAGAAGTTGCGCCTGAGCACGAGGGGGCAACGCGCACCAGGACATCCGTACCGAGCGGTTGTTACTTTCCGTGTAATGCGGGCGGCTACATACCACACGCACTCGGTACGCCGAGCAAACCCCCACAACCGCGGGGCCTCTACCCCCACTCCTTTACAGCCGCATGCCGCGTCATGCAAGCGTTTCGTGCTAATTTGCGACCGCTATAAAGACGCATAGAAGCGGACAAGAGAAGCGGAGCCTCGTGCTCGCCGCACCGCTATTGCCACACGTTGCAACCAACTGTATGTCAGATACTTCTGCGTCATCCCCAACCGCCCCAACCGATACCGTTAACGATGCTGCGGCGCGTCCTTCGCTGTTTGATAAGTGCCATCAGTTTTTTGATCCGGATGGTGACTATGCTAAGGCGAAAGAGGCCGACTTGTATCCGTACTTTCGCCCCATTGAGCGAAACGACGGGGCCCGCGCCATCATGAATGGCGAAGAGGTCGTTATGGCGGGATCAAACAACTACCTTGGCCTCACGTCCGACCCGCGCGTGCAAGAAGCAGCCGCCTCTTCCATAAAGACCTACGGCACGGGCTGTACGGGCAGTCGCTTCCTGAACGGTACGCTCGACCTGCACCTGCAGCTTGAAGAGCGTCTGGCCGATTTCATGGAGGCCGAGGCATGCATCCTGTATTCTACCGGATACATGACCAACATGGGGGTCGTGCAGGCGATCGCCGGGAAGGGCGACATGATCTTCTCCGATAAAGACAATCATGCGTGCATTGTGGCGGGGACGCAGATGAGCTACGCCGAAACGCGACGCTACCGTCACAACGACCTCGACCACTTGGAGCAGATGCTGGAGCGGGCGCATGAGCGCCACCCCGACAAGGGCAAGCTCATTGCCACCGATGGCGTGTTCTCGATGAGTGGCGAAATTGCTGATGTGCCGCGCCTCATCTCGCTGGCCCGCACCTACAACGCGGCGCTCATGCTCGACGACGCCCATGCCATCGGCGTCATTGGGCCCAAAGGGCAGGGCTCGGCCTCAACTTACGGGCGCCTGCAAGACGTGGATCTCATCACCGGTACGTTCTCGAAGAGCTTCTCCTCGCTGGGCGGCTTCTGCGTGGGCGACGAAGACGTGATCGAGTATCTGCGTCACGAAAGCTCGCCGCACATCTTTAGCGCCTCGATGCCGCCCGCCAATGTGGCCACCGTGCTCAAGTGCCTCGACATTCTCGAAGAAGAGCCCGAGCGCCTGGAGCGCCTCTGGGAGGTTTCCGACTACATGCGCGAGGGCTTCCGCGAGCAAGGCTTCGACGTGTGGGATAGCGAAACGCCCATCATTCCGGTCGTCGTGGGCGATATGGAAACGTGCTTTCGCTTCTGGCGCGACCTGCTCGAAGAGGGCGTGTTCGTAAATGCCGTCGTGCCACCCGCCGTACCGAAAGGGCAGTCGCTCATGCGCACGTCCTACATGGCCACGCACACCGACGAGGACCTCGACCGCATCCTGGAGGCCTTCTACAAAGTAGGTACCCGCCACGGCGTGATTGGCTCGAACGGAGTCCACTAACATTCTGCTGTTTCGTATTGCACGAGGCGCGGCGCTGCTCCCTGCAGGGTCGCGCCTCGGTGTTTGATGCTTGCCCCTGTGCCCTATGGCTGCCTCTGCTCCCATTCAAATTCGTCCCGTCACCTCGCGTGCCGACCGCGATGCGTTCGTGGACTGGCCATACCAGTTCTACCCCGAACGCTATCCGAATTGGGTCCCGCCGCTGCGCCGCGAAGAGCACGCCACCCTCAACCCCGACAAAAACGCGTTCTTTGACCACGGCGAGATGCAGCTCTTCCTCGCCGAAGATGCCAGCGGACAGGTGTGCGGGCGCATCGCCGCCATCATCAACGGGATGCACCTGCAGAAGTACGACGACGACACCGGCTTCTTCGGCTTCTTCGAGACCGAAAACGACCCCGCCGTTGCCAAGGCGCTGCTCGACGCCGCCGAGTCGTGGCTGCGCGCCCGCGACTGCATTCGGATGCGCGGACCCACCAACCCGTCGCTGAACGACGTCTCAGGCCTGCTCGTCGACGGCTTCGACCGGCGTCCCTCGGTGCTCATGCCGTACAACCCGCCGTACTACGCCGATCTGCTCACCGACTACGGCTTCGAGCGCTCCATGACGATGTGGGCCTACTACGCCCACAAGCGCTACGCCAAATACGACCGGCTGCGGCGCGGCGTCGATATCGTAAAGCGCCGTACGCCGGGGCTGTCGCTCCGCACCATCGACCCCGACAATCTGTACGATGAAGCGCGCACCCTGCTCGACATCTACAACGAAGCGTGGTCCGAAAACTGGGGCCACGTGCCCATGAGCGAGGCCGAGTTCACCCAGCTCGTCGATAGCCTCAAGCAGGTATACGACCCGCGCCTGGTCTACTTCGTCGAGCACGAGGGCGAGCCCGTGGCCTTTGCGCTCTCGCTGCCCAACATCAACCAGGCGCTGCGCCACCTTGACGACGGACGCCTCTTCCCCACCGGATGGTGGACGTTGCTCATGCGAACCACCTACGGCATCAGCGAACTGCGCATGCCGCTTATGGGCATCCGCAAAGCCTATCAGGGCAAAGGAATCGACGCCCTCATGGTGCTCGAAACGATGGAGCGCGGCCCCGAATATGGCTACGACGCCTGCGAAACCAGTTGGGTGCTCGACACCAACGAACGCCTTAAAAACGCCATTGAGTCCATCGGTGCTATCCGCGACAAAGAGTATGCTCTCTTCGAAATCGCCCTGCAGTAGCCCGTGCAGAATCCCGTTCTGTAGCCAAGAGGCCTCCGTTCGCGTCTAATGACGAGCCGCAATGCATTCGAGATGTAGAGGAAAGCGAAGCGCCGTGCTTCGTCCACCACCCCGCCCAGCTTCACGGGCTGATGGCTCACGTGTCTGTTTCATTTTGTTCGCATCGGAATGCCGCCCATCCGTTTTGTCTACTTCGATCTTGACGACACCCTGCTCGACCATCGTCACGCCGAACGCGCCGCCCTGGGCGATGTAATCGACGACTTCCCGGTGCTCTTCACCGGGCACGATCTGGATGCCGTGCACGATACGTACCATCGCATCAACAAGCCGCTGTGGCAGGCCTACGCCCAGGGCGACATTGACAAGGTCACTGTGAAGGAGCAGCGCTTTCACCGCCTGCTCGACGCGCTTGGAGCCGGCACAGAGCAAGCATCTGTTGTGCACACGCGGTACCTCCAGCGCTACGGCGCACACTGGCAGTACATGCCGGGGGCGCAGCAGGCGTTTGCCCAGATCGCCAACCAATATGGGGTCGGCATTCTCACCAACGGATTCAGCGAGACCCAGCAGCGCAAAATGAATCAGTTTCCAGCGCTACGCCGCGCCTCCGCTTCCGTGATTATCTGCGAAGAAGTGGGTCACCTCAAACCGCATCCCGCCGTGTTTGCCCATGCCACTGAGCAAGCTCGTGTTGCGCCTGGCGAGATTCTGTACGTGGGCGACTCGTACACCTCCGATGTGAAAGGCAGCGCTCGTGCGGGCTGGCAGATGGCCTGGTACACGCCACACACCGCGCCGCACACGTCTGTTGCGCACGGATTCACCTTCTCCGACTGGTCTGATCTGCTTCGCCGTGTGCTTTAGAAAAGCGCACGGATCGACTACAACAGGGAAGACATCGTCTGGACAAACGAGTCGAGTGCACGCGGGTCGAGCGCAATTGTGACAATGATCCCTGCAATGGCCCCACCGATGTGCGCCTCGTGCGCAATACCGCCACGCTGCCCGGCGCGCTGGTTTCGGTTGGAGGCGTAGATGGATCCCACCACGTATCCCACCGCAAACAGCACAGCGGGAATAGGCAAAATAAAGAAGAGGTAGAGCAGCTCCAGGGGAAAGAAGAGACAGAAGCCAAAGACAACCCCGCTTACTGCCCCCGAGGCGCCAATTGCGGCATACTGTGGATCGTCATAATGATAAGTGAAGGTTACCGTATGCGCCAGAATCTCGCAGAGCACGTACAGCACCAAAAACCCAAATGCTCCCAGCAGTCCTTCGAGTACAGGGCCAAAGAAGAAGAGCGTGATCATATTGACGGCCAGGTGCGCGCCGTTTCCATGCACAAAGCCTGCCGTTAAGAAGCGGTAGTACTCGCCGTAGTTAGCAATCCGATACGGCTGAAACGAGAGCGGGTCAAGCAGCCGGGGATTCCGATAGAGCACATACCAGCTCACCACAATATTGGCCAGGAGCAGTGCCGTGGTAACAGGCACATCAACAAGCGAAATAGGACCCTCGAACGGCATCTCGACCATAGCAGATTACGCAGCAGACGTGGGCACCGCATCGTTGACCGATGCACGGAGCGATTCAAAGAGCGGGCGTCCATCATCGGAGCCCAGGAGCAGTTCGACGTGTCGTTCGGGATGTGGCATGAGCCCGAGCACGTTGCGGGCTTCGTTGCAGATGCCTGCAATGTTGCGCATTGAGCCGTTCGGGTTGGCCGCGTCGGTCATGCGCCCGTCGGCGTCAGTGTAGCGAAACAGCACCTGATTGTTGGACTCAAGCGCGTTGAGGGTGGCATCGTCGGCTACGTATCGGCCTTCGCCGTGCGCCACCGGAAGCGAAAGCACCTGCCCCGGTGCATACTGCGTTGTAAACGGCGCGTCAATGCGCTCAACGCGCACGGCGGTAGGCTTGCAGACAAAGCGCAGCGAGTTGTTGCGCGTTAGCGTACCGGGCAGCAGCCCCGCCTCGCACAGCACCTGAAACCCGTTGCACACCCCCAGCACGAGTCCGCCCGCGTTTGCGAAGTCGACGACGGCATCCATGACTGGCGAGAACCGGGCAATGGCCCCCGAGCGCAGGTAGTCGCCATACGAAAAGCCACCGGGCAGCACAACAACATCCAGCGCGCTCAGATCCGTGTCTTGATGCCACACAAAGGTAGCGTCTTCCCCAAGTACGTGTTTTACTGCGTGATACGCGTCGTGGTCGCAGTTTGAACCGGGAAAGGTGACGATGCCAAATCGGGCCATGGCTAAGCAGGGCGTAAGCGGAAGAGCAATGGGCGTCTACCAACGTAGCGAACAGGTGGGGCGGATGCGCAGCACCCGCACGTGAAAAGCGCATGAGGCCCCCACATGCGCCAGGCAGCCGCCCGCTACGGAGTAACTGCCCGACACGGAGAACGGGGATTGTGCGTGAGGACTGAAGCTGTAGGGGATGCGTGGATTTGTACGCTTGAGCACAGGCCCATGCATCTCTCCAAACAACCCCGATATACGCTATGCATCCACAAAGTTGAGCCAGCTGCTCTCGGCATCGTCGTAGGCTTCGATGGGCAGCGGCTCTGGAGTGGTGTGGTAGGAGCAGAGTAGGCGCTGCACCTCTTGGGTGAACACGTGGAGCGCGTTCGAGATGAGGTCGCTGCGGAAGCCCCGATCGCCCATCTCCACGATATACTCCATGACAGCCACGCGACCCAGCGCGCGACCCAGCTCTACGCTTTTGCGTTGCGAGAGCGACGACGCCTCGACCGAGAAGTCGAAGGCCCCGTCGAAGCGATCGGCGGCGCGGCGAGTGGGGGCGAAGTCGCGCAGGAACGCGCCTACATTGCTGACCTTGGCGCGACGCATGTGCTTGAGCACCGTTTCGGTGATCTGCTGGTAGAGCACGTCGTTTGAGCCCTCAAAGATCTGGAACGGGCGGCTGTCGACGGTGGCGCGCCCGGCGGGATGATCGAGGCGGTAGCCCTGTCCGCCCGAGAGCTGCAGGAACGACTGCGCGGCATCCTGCATGAGGTCGGTGACTACGGCCTTGGTGGAATTCGGCCCCAGGTTGTCGCCCACCAGGTTGTTTTCGAGAGCGGCAGTTTCGCTGGTATGCAGGCACATCGCGGAGCACGCCGTGAAGGCCGCCTGAATCCAGGCCAGGCGTTTGCGCACCTGGTCGTATTCGAAGAGCGAGCGTCCGCCCACATGGCGGTTTTTGCAATGGGCCAGGGATTCGTCGAGGATGCGCTGCAGGAAGCCCATGCCCATGCCTGGAAACTCGATGCGGCTGCGGTGCAGCGTATCGAGCATCATCTTAATGCCCGTGCTTTCCGGTTCCAGCTTGTGCGTGCGGGGCACCGTCAGATCGATGTTGTTGCGGCCATACGGAATGAGATAGAGCCCCAGGTTCTGGTACACCTCCTCGACCTCCACCATCTGCTCGGCCTGGTTCATGTCGGCGATGAAGAAGTCGATATCGCGGCTCAGCTGCCCGCTTTCCGACTGGCGGCGTGCGGTGATGAGCCAGAAGTCGGCCCATCCGGTAAGCCCAGCCCAGTGCTTGGTGCCGTTGAGCTGGTAGCCCTGCTCGGTTTCGGTATACGCCGTCTGCATGTTGAGCGCATCGGTGCCGTAGTCGGGCTCGGTAATCATGAGCCCGCCCATATTCTTGTCTTTCAGGAAGCGCTCGAAGATCGGGCCTTTCACGGCCTCGTTGGCATACTTCGTAACGGGCTGCAAAAATAGCGCGCCGTTGATGCCATAGGTAAGCGAGAGCGCGAGCGACTCGTACGAGGCGGCTGCCAGAATGGCTTGGCACTCATGCACATGGCCGCCGCGCCCGCCGTACTCTTCGGGGATGAAGGTGGCCAGTGGCGTGGCCGACTGCACTTCGCGCATCATGTAGGGCGGGAGCCCCCGTGTGAGGCTCACCGCATCGGCATCGCTGCGCTCCCGAAAGACCGTGCGCAGCTTGTCGCGAAACGTGTCAAGAAACGAATCAAAGTCAACGGACGAACGGATGTCGTCCGAAAGGTAGGGGGCAATACTCATGAGCTACGGGGCCGCAATCATCGGAATATGGTACGCATATGTAACGGTACCAGATGCAGCGTCGAAAGATCGCTACATTTCCAATGGATACTCGACAAACTCGAAATAATCGCAGATTTATTAAGGAATAGCAGTCGGTTGCATGCCGAAAGCAACGGTCTCCCACAAAAAAGTGGGGACGGCCCGGACGGGCATCCCCACATGCGGTATCAGCAATAAGTACAGGGGACGCGCAAGACAGCGTTACTGCACGTGTCTTGCTGCGCATTCGACTGCACGACTGGCCTTAAAACGGCAGGTCGTCGTCGGGCTCGAACGAATCGTCCTGCTGTTGACTTTGCCCGCCGCCCTGGTTGCCGCCGCTCTGGGAGCGCTGCTGCTGCCCCTTACGCGGTTGGCGCCGCTGGTCGAAGTTGCCGGGCCCGTTGTCTTGATTCATGCGGTTGCTGTTTCCACCCGAGCCGCCCCCTCGTCGTCCGCCGTCGCCACCGCCACTGAGGAAGATCACGTCGCGGGCCTTCACTTCAGTGCTGTAGCGTTTGTTGCCGTCGCGGTCTTCCCAGGAGCGGGTCTGGAGCGAGCCTTCCACATAGATCTGGCGGCCCTTTTCGAGGTACTCGCCGCAGGTTTCGCCGAGTCCGCCCCACGCGACCACATCGTGCCATTCAGTGGTATCGACGCGCTCGCCGTCACGGTTGGTATACGAGTCGCCGGTAGCCATGCGCATGTTGCACACTGCTGTGCCGCTGTTGGTGTAGTTGAGTTCGGGATCCTGACCCAGTCGCCCGACCAGGATGACCTTATTTACGCCGCGTGCCATAGTGGGTGGTTGCGTTGTGTGAACAGGTAAGATACGTACTATCTGGTTTCGTTAAAACGGTGGAGCGCCGTTGGGTTCATCCGGAGCAGGTACCTTCTCCGAGGATGCGTATTCATCTTCATCCATCGGCTCATGCACGGCCTCCGAGCGCTGTTTCGACTGCGTTGACGATCCTCCGGTGCCAGATCCACCTAAAAAGACAACATCCTGCGCCTTGACTTCGGTACGGTACCTTTTGTTGCCATCACGGTCTTCCCAAGAGCGCGTCTGCAACTGGCCTTCCAGATACACCTGCTGCCCCTTGTCGATGTACTCGTCGCAGATCTCCGCCAGGCGGCCCCACACCACAATGTTATGCCATTCAGTGGTGTCAACGCGCTCGCCGTCGCGGTTGGTGTACGAATCATTGGTTGCTACCGAGAACGTACACACTGCGGTTCCGCTGTTGGTGTATTTGAGTTCGGGATCCTGACCCAGTCGGCCCACCAAGACGACTTTGTTTACGCCACGTGCCATAGGATTAGAAGGTTGCATAGAAAGAAGTAGACGGGCAAGCCACACTGCACATTAAGGCCTGGACGTTGTAGACACATCGCGCGTATAAACATAACGTGAATGATAGGGGCCTGAGGACATTGCACGGACGCAATGCTGCGGAACGGCGCCCTCCATCGGAGTCGTTGACACGTCTGCGCATCCCTCTTGTGTAGATTCCTCCTGTAGATCCCACGTCGTGCTATGATCGAATCGTGCACCGTCATCGAGTTGGCCAGTGTACTGGCCGGGCCCAGTGTCGGGCAATTCTTCGCCGAACTCGGCGCCACCGTCATCAAAGTCGAAAACCCACGTACGCAAGGCGACGTCACACGGCGGTGGACGTTGCCGCACGAAACCCCGCCCGACGACCGCTCGGCTTACTTCTGCTGCTGCAACTACGGCAAGCAGTCGGTCGCGCTCGACCTGCGTACCGAACGTGGACAGGATGTGCTGCACACGCTGGTTACGGAAGCCGACATCGTGATTGCAAACTACCGTCCGGGGCAGGCCGCAGCACTTGGGGCTGATGCCGACACGTTGCGCGATCTCAATCCGGCCTTGCTGTATGGACACATCACCGGATACGGACCGGACAACCCGCGTCCGGGCTACGATGCCGTCATTCAAGCCGAAAGCGGGTTCATGGCGATGAACGGATCTGCCGATGGGCCGCCTACCAAGATGCCGGTGGCGCTCATGGATGTGCTGGCCGCGCACCATCTGAAAGAAGCCCTGCTCGTGGGACTGCTGCGCCGCACGCAAACCGGCCAGGGTGCATATGTACCTGTTTCGCTTATGCAGGCGGCGGTGAGCGGACTCGCCAATCAGGCGACCAACTACCTGAACACGGATCATGTGCCACAGCGGATGGGCTCGGCGCATCCGAACATTGCGCCGTACGGTACGGCGTACGCCACCGCTGACACGCCGGTCGTGCTGGCCGTGGGCACCGATCGCCAGTTTGCGGCGCTCTGCGACGTGCTGGGCCGTCCGGCGCTGGCCAAGGAGGAGCGCTTCGCCACCAACGCTGCCCGCGTGCAGCATCGCGCAGCGCTGGACAACGTTCTGCGCCCCAGGCTGGCCGAGCAGTCGGCAGATGCGCTGCTGAACGCCTTGCACCAACGCGGGGTACCTGCAGGAGCGGTACGTGTCCTTCCGGCGGTGTTCAACGACCCGCACGCTGCCGCGATGACGCTGGGTACAGGCGATGCCGCGCATCCCGCTGGACTCCGACAAACGATGCCCGGAGCCGTTGAGGATGTAGCACAAGAGATGGGGCCGCCTCCGCATTTCGGAGCCGATACCACGTCGGTTCTGCAAGCAAACGGGTATGCGCGGGGAGCAATCGATGCGTTGGAGAAGGAGGGCGTCATCCAAATAGCATAACTGCGCAGGGCGTGTGGAGGGATCTCCAACAGATCTGCTACAAGCATCCACAGTGCGGAACGGCGCGATGGAGCATCAAATTACAGGCCCTACACTCGTTGCTCTACTTCCCTACATCCAACACGTCGTATGTCTACAATGCAAGCCGTACAAGTCCCTGAAGCCGGGGGCAATTTCGAAGTCGTTGAGCAGCCCATTCCCGAACCGGGTCCGGGCGAGGTGCGCGTGAAAGTGCATGCATGCGGCATCTGCCACAGCGACGCGTTCGTGAAAGACGGTGCCATGCCCGGTATCGAGTATCCGCGTGTGCCAGGGCACGAGGTAGCCGGCGTGGTCGACGCGGTTGGCGACGATGTATCGCAGTGGGCGGTTGGGCAGTCCGTTGGCGTAGGCTGGCACGGCGGCCACTGCTTCGAGTGCGAGGCGTGCCGCGCGGGCGACTTCGTGAACTGCGAAAACGGGCAGATCTGCGGCATCTCCTACGACGGCGGCTATGCCGAATACATGGTCGCACCGCAGGAAGCGGTGGCGTCGATGCCCGACGGACTCGACTACACCGACGCGGCGCCGCTCCTATGCGCGGGCATCACCACGTACAACGCCCTCCGCAATGGCGATCTGCAGCCGGGCGACCATGTGGCGGTGCAGGGCATTGGCGGACTGGGGCACCTGGCGGTGCAGTATGCGCGTCAGTTTGGATGCGAGGTGACGGCGCTCTCCCGCGGTACCGACAAGGAAGAGCTGGCATACGGGCTCGGTGCGAACAACTACATCGACACAACGGCGCACGACCCGGCGGAGGCACTACAAGCGCTGGGCGGGGCCGACGTGATTCTGGCGACGGCACCCAACAGCAAGGCAATTTCCGAACTGGTGGGCGGTCTTGGGCGCGACGGCCAACTGCTCGTGGTAGCAGCTACGGGCGAACCGATTGAGGTGTCGCCGCTCGATCTCATCATGGGACGCAAGTCCGTAGCGGGCTGGCCCAGCGGCACCGCCGCCGACTCGGAGGACACACTCGACTTTAGCGCCCTGAACGACGTCGCTCCGATGATTGAGACCTACCCGCTCTCGGAGGCCGACGCTGCCTACGACCGTATGATCAACAACGAGGCGCGCTTTCGGGTCGTACTCGTGCCGGATCATGACGCGCCCCTGAGCGCATAGCGTTTCCGGCTCAATCATGTACGGTGCCCTGAGCCTGAGCCGAACGGTCCCGAGAGCATTCCTGAGCGCTGGTCAGGACCACTCGCTGTGGTTGTGTACACATTACGCGACGGCCGTTATCGAATTATCTCAGCAAGACGCGCACGAGACTATGAGCGAGAACACTACTACAAAAGTGTCTGATGACGAGTTGAAGGAAATGGAAAGCCAGACCGACTGGAAGGCCCTTCAAGCGAAAACGGATGCTGAGATCCAGCAAGATATAGCTGCCGACCCCGATGCGCATGCGTTAGATGCGGACTGGTTTCAGGTTGCACAGTCGGTGGTGCCTTCCTCTACAAAGAAGCGCATCACGATACGGCTTGATGAAGACATCATCGCATACTTCAAGCGCGAGGGGGACGGCTATCAGAGCCGAATCAACGATGTGCTCAAAACTTTCGTAATTGCCAAGCGCATACAGGATGAGCGTTCCTCGCGCTCGCCCTAACCCCAAACGATGAAGGGCCGCTCCATGTAGAGGGCGGCCCTTCGGGCGTTGAAGCATTTACGAGAGATGCGACGGAGCAGCGAGCAGGAGGCAGTGCCTGCGCATCCCCCAAACACATTAAGAACCTGTTTGGGTTTTGGTTTGACGGCGAGAGCGAGGGCCGCTGAGGCGAAAATTGGACCCCAATCGAGGTTCGTAGCTGGGGCTACGGGCCGAGATTAGGGGCAATTTGCAGCCCAGCGGAGCCGCTCAGAGCCCAAAATAAGAAATCAAAACAGGTTCTAAAACACGGCAGTGAGCCCAAGCGAAAAGGTGCGCGGAACGGGGACTGTAGCCAGATCCAGGCTGCGAACGCCGGTGCGTTGTCCACCTATGTTGATCTCGGGGTCGTAGCCGTTGTAGCCGTCAATGGAGAGCACATTGCGGGCCGTGAGGGTGAAGCGCACGCGCTCGATGCGCGCGGCGGCCGGACGCACGGTGTAGGCGGCGCTGACTTCTCGCAGCTTCAGAAACGAGCCGTCTTCCACCCAGTGCTCATCTATATTGAAGGCCTGTTGCGAATATCCCATCGGCACTGTGCCTTCCAGTTCTTGTTCGTAGATGGAGGAGGTGCCGCTTATGGGCTGTGTGCCTGCGAATCGCGAGTAGTTGAAGACATCGTGACCCACCACCGCATCCCACTGCATACGCAGGTCGAAATTGCGGATCCCCACCTCGTTGATCCACGACGCCACAAAGTCGGGATTGGGATCGCCAATGATGTCCGGAGCATCAGGCACAGGGATGCCGCGCCCTGCTGCATCAGGGGCCGACGGGTCACGGACTCGCCAGACGCCGTCGTCTTCGACCAGGACATTTCCGGCGATGTCAAGCACATTGCCCTGGGCATCGCGGCGAAATGTGGTGCCGTAAAAGACGCCCAATGCTTCTCCATCTGTCGCTCCCGAAAGTTCGAACGAGTTAGGAAAGTAGGCTATGTCTTCCAGCAGATCGCGGACCTCGTTGCGGTTGCGGCTGAAGTTGATGGTGGAGGTCCAGTTCGTACGGGCTCGATCCACGACCTGTGCCTGCACCGAGAGCTCGATACCGCGGTTGGTGAGCGTGCCTGCATTCGAGAAGACCGGAAAGCCGGCGCTTGTTTCCGGGGCCGATTCCAGCCCCACGCTCACCAGCAGGTCGCTGGTGCGCTGCCTGTAGTAGGTGGCGTCCACGGCCACGCGGTCGCTAAGCAGGTGTGCGTTTGCGCCGATCTCTACCTCACGGGTGCGCTCGGGCGTCACGCCTGTAAACCGGCTTCGGTAAAACGGAGCGACGGATGCTGGTCCACCCGAAAAGCCGACTGCAGCCCGCAGCGTAAAGCGCGGAAACAGGCGATTCAGACCGCTCTCGCTCCAGAACGACTGCTCTGAGAGCGTGTGTGCAAGGCGCGCGCTCGGGTAGAATGCGAGCCCGCTGTCGTCGAACGAGGGATACGAAGCAACGCGCCCGGCCCCGGTAAGGACGAGGCGGTCCTTCCAGGTTAGCGTCTCTTGCACGAATCCGCTGTACACATCGTACTCGGTTTCGAACGTATTGGCATCGATGGAAAAAAGTGGGTCTCCAGGCATACCCTGAATCTCCTCTTCATTCCTCGTTCCGGTCTCATGGCGTAGGGCACCGCCTACGTGCGTGGTGGACTGGAGCGTAGAAGAAAGATCTGCGACATAGCGCACGTCCAAGCGGCTGTTCACATGCTGCTGGGTGTGCATTATGTTTCGGTCAGATCGGGGCGGGAAGTCGCGTGACGCCTCTGAAAACGAGGTGATGCCTGCGGGTATGAGCGCCATTGCATCATGCTCATACGTATCCAGGCCCAGCACGTAATCGACGGTTAGATGCTCGGTCGGGCGTAGATTCAGTGCCGCGCTCCCGATAAACCGGTTGGTGGTCTGCGTAAAGTCAAATCGGTCAATGACTTCCAGCGGATTGAGCCCGAAGCCCTGACTGGGAAAGGTGCCATCGTTAGCGGGGCGCGGGTCAAACGTGTTCGGGCCTAAGATGAAATCGCTCAGAGCGCCATAGGAGCGATTGAAATCACCGTTCGGGATGTCTTGCGTGGTGCTGCGTGCGTAGGTGGCGCTGCCGGTAAGCGTGGCCCAGTCGTTTAGCGTCTGGTCGAAGCGCAGGCGTCCGTTTAGGCGACGAAAGCTGTTGCCCTCAACGATTCCCTGATTGGCAAAATGGGAGCCCGAGGCGCGGTACCGCGTGTCGCCGAATCCGCCCGATACCGAGAGCGCCTGCTCGGTGCCATAGGCCCGGTCGTAGATGAAGTCTTGCCAGTCCCAGCGGCGCTCGCCCTCGGGGAGCGGGTCGCCGAAGTTGTCCAGAAACTGCCCCTGTTCGTTCTGGGCCATGTTCACATCCAGCGTGTTGCGCACCGCCTCGGTCTGCACCCGCGTTGAGAACGTAACGCGGGGCGCGCCGGGGGTACCCTGCTTGGTGAAGATCTGTACGACCCCGTTGCTGGCGCGGGCGCCGTAGCGCGCCTGGCCGGCCGGCCCTTTCATAACCTCGATGCGTTCCACATCGTGCAGCGCCAGGTCGATAAGGCGGTTTTGAGTGCGTCCGCCCAGGTCAATGAGTTCGCGAGAGGCATTGCTAATGGGAATGCCATCCAGCACGTAGAGCGGGCTGGTGCTTCCGAGAATCGTGCTGGGGCCGCGCATCCGCACGGACATCCCGCCTGCAGGGTTGCCGTTAGTCTGCGTGATGTAGGCGCCAGCAATTTTGCCCTGCAGGGCGCGGTTGACCGAGAACGCCGTGTATCCAAAGTCCGTGCTGTCAACGACAGCACCCGCGTATCCCCGTTGCAGGGATTCGGGCGTCGCATTGGATGTGTCGGCCACCGAAGTGGCGGGGGCGTTGGGGGCTTGTTGGGCGATTGTTGTTGAAGGGATGAGCACAAGCAGGATGCCGAAAAGCAGTCCGAGGCTCAATGGTGCGTTCCAATTTTGCATATGGGATAGAATGTAAGAATGAAGGGGAAGAGATCGCTAAATAAAAAGCGCGTTGTGGGTGTTAGGTAAATACAACAGAGAGGATGACTCGGCATCCCAGGAATGAAGATGGGCGGTGCGGACAGGCGGCACTCCCATGCACATGCCGCTCCGGTGGTCGCTACGGAGAGCGACACAGCATCAGAGCGGCTATGCGTCGTGTCGTGTGCATCAGTGGGTGCGGGCGGAAGCCCACGCATCCCCCTGTACCTGAAACCTATACGAAAGGCTATACGTCCTCGCGGCTCCAGCCGGTGGAGTGGTCGTTGATGTAGGCGGTAAGCTGGTCGATGGCGACGCGGTCTTGCTCCATCGAGTCGCGGTCGCGTACGGTGACCTGCTGGTCGTCGAGCGTGTCGAAGTCCACCGTAATGCAGAACGGCGTGCCGGCTTCGTCCATGCGGCGGTAGCGTTTGCCCATGGAGCCGCGCTCGTCGTACATCACGTTGAAGTGCGGGCGCAGGTCGGCCTCGATGTCGTGGGCGATGTCGGGCAGGCCCTTCTTCTTCGAGAGTGGGAAGATCGCGGCGCGGATGGGCGCGACCTCGGGGTGAAAGCGCAGCACCGTGCGCTCGTTGCCGTTGGCCTCGTCCTCGTCGTAGGCGTCGCAGAGCAGCATCAGCACCGTGCGGTCGAGCCCGACCGAGGTTTCGACCACGTACGGGATGTATTTCTCCTGCTCGAACGGATCGTAGTAGGTCATATTCTTGCCCGAGTACTCCTGATGCCGCTTCAGGTCGTAGTCGGTGCGCGAGTGGATGCCCTCCACCTCCTTCCAGCCAATCGGGTACTCGTACTGGATGTCTTCGGCGGCGTCGGCGTAGTGCGAGAGCTGCTCGTGCTCGTGGAAGCGCAGCTTTGAGGGGCGCACGCCCAGGCGCTTGTGCCACGCCATGCGCTTCTCGCGCCACTCCGCAAAGAAGTCGAGCTGCTCGCCCGGCTTCACGAAGTACTGCATCTCCATTTGTTCGAACTCGCGCATCCGGAAGACAAACTGCCGCGCCACAATCTCATTGCGAAAGGCCTTGCCGATCTGGGCAATGCCAAACGGCACGTGCTGGCGCGCCGGCTCGCGCACGTTCTGGAAGTTCACAAAGATGCCCTGGGCCGTCTCCGGACGCAGGAAGATGCGGTCGCCGGTTTCCGCAACGGGCCCCACGTGGGTTTCAAACATCAGGTTGAACTGCCGCACGGGCGTCCAGTCGAAGGCGCCGGAGCGAGGGGCGCGGATCTCCTCGTCCTGAATGATGTCGTACAGGTTGCCCGCCATGTCGTCGCTGTTGAGGGCGGCCACGAGGCGTTCGTACACCGCCTCGGCCTGCTCCATGTCGCCGTCCTGGCGGAGGTCGCGGATGTGGTCTTCAATCAGTTCATCGGCGCGGTAACGGTGGTTCGACGCCTTGTCGTCGATCAGCGGATCGTTGAAGGCTTCGGTGTGGCCCGAAGCCTCCCACGTCTTCGGATGCATCATAATGGCCGCATCCAGCCCCACCACATCGCCGTGGCCGTACACCATCTCCTGCCACCACAGGTCTTTGACGTTGCGCTTTAGCTCCACCCCCAGTGGACCGTAGTCGTACGTGGCGGCTTGTCCGCCGTAGATTTCGGACGACTGGAAGATGAAGCCGCGCTGCTTGCACAGCGACACGATGGTGTCGAACAGATCGCTCATATCGGTATCAAGAGGGATTCGAAAAGGCCAAACACAACAAAGCAATGCGCACGTATGCGCCGTGCAGCCTATAACGTAGGCGTTTGGGGCAGGGGATGCAACGCATCACGTTGAAAAGCCGGTGCAGCACCAGACAGCAAGTGGGCAGGTTTCACTTGCAAAACGTGCAACTACGCCCGATCTTGTGTCTCCAGATCGCGTGTCATACGCGGTAGTCGGTCTGGACTCCGTTGTGCTTCCCACGAATCGTGTTCACATTATGAACCGACGCATTAAACGACAGATCATCATCGCTGCGCTTGTACTTACCGCGATTATTGGCGGCCTTGCCCTCATTGCCCAGTTTGCCTGATGCTTGATTTCATGGGATACCGATGGGGGTGTGCTGCCGCTATACTGCTCGCGGGCATTCTTCTTGCGCATCCCGCCAACGCGCAAGTCAACACCGAGCGCATGCGCAAGCTGGAAGCCGATGGCATTGGCGGGGCCGTAGGCGGATCGGTGGCTATACAGAGTGGCAACACCGAACTCATCGAAGTTGGGGCTGACGCCCGCCTCGATGTGCTTCATGCGCCGCATTACGCCTTCATTGTGAGCGAGGTGCGCTACGGCGAGAGCGACGGAAGCCGCTTCCGCGATGCGGCCTTTGCGCATTTGCGCTACAACTACCGGTTTAGCGGGCCGCTTGTGGCTGAGGCGTTTACGCAGCTCGAACGCGATAGCTTTGCGCTCTTGAATCTGCGTGCGCTTGTGGGCACCGGGCTTCGCCTCCGCCTGCTGAATACCGAACCGGCGCGCCTCTTTCTGGGTATCACGCCTATGTTTGAGCGCGAGCGGCTGGATGCGGAACGGGTGGGGGCGCATCCTGCTCGAACGAACGCCCTGCGTATCAGCCAGTACCTGAACGCCCGATTGCGCCTGAGCGACCGCACCTTTCTGATAAGCACTACGTATGTGCAGCCCTGGGTGGCTGTGCCTGCGGATGTGCGGCTGCTCAACGAAACGCGCCTGGGCGTGGGCATTACCGAGGCGCTTATGCTGCGCATCACCCTGAACACGCGCTACGACAGCCGCCCGCCCGGCGAGGTGTCGGACTGGACGCTGTCGTGGACGAACGGCATTACCTTTACGTGGTAAGCGCCGCCCTTTGCCTCTCTTCTGTGTTGTCAACCGCTTTCGTTCATGCTCACGCTGCTGCATCTGGCCGACGTTCATTTCGACACGATCTACGCCGGGCGCACGCTCGACCTGCGTCGCCGTCTGCGTGAGGCGCAGCAGACCGCCTTCGAGCACGCGGTGGACTGCGCCATTGAGGAGCCGGTCGACGCGGTGCTCATTGCCGGCGACCTGTTCGATGCCGACCGGCTCGGCCTCATGACTGAACGTGCCCTACTCGACCAGTTGCGCCGGCTGGAGGCGGCATCGATCCCGGTTGTCTATGCCACCGGCGACCACGATCCGGGTCCGGCGCGCGGACGTGCTGCCTCGATCGACTGGCCTGCGAATGTGCATCTGGTTCGGAGCGCCGAACCGCGTGTCATCCCCCTGACCGATGATGATGGGGAGCGCATTGGGCAGGTGGTGGCTGTCGGGCATCCGCGGGCGCAGGTCTCCGAGAATCTCGCCATCCGCTTTCCGGAGGCCGAGGCCGATGTGCCAACCGTGGGACTGTTGCATGCGCACCTGGAAGACGCCGAGGACGCAGCGGCCCACGACCGCTACGCGCCCTGCACGGCGGCCGATCTGCAGCGTACAGGATACAATTACTGGGCGCTGGGACACGTCCACCGGGGGCAGCAGGTCAATGCGGATGTGCCCGCCTATTACGCGGGCAATCTGCAAGGACGAAATCCAACCGAAACCGGCGTCAAGGGCGGCTTGCTAGTACGCATCCCCCCAGATGGCCTGCCAGATGTGACCGTGCAGCCGTTTGCGCCCATCCGGTGGCATACGCTTGTGCTCGACGACCTGGCGCATGTGGCGTCGGTTGATGCGCTGGCGGGAGGCATCGAGGACGCGTTTCAGGCGGTGCACACGCAGGCGCTGACGACCGAGTGGATGGTGCGCGTCCGCCTGCGTGGGGCCTGTCCCATGGCCAATGCATTACACGACGAGCGGGAGCGCCGCGCCCTCGCCAAGCAGTTGACCGCCCGCCTGAATGTGCTCGATGTGGAGCTTGTGCCCGACATGCTCACGCCGCCGGTAGAAGTCGCTCCGCATGAAGACGAGCCGCATCTGGCGGGCGAAGTCCTTGCGCTTATCGAAGACATTCGCACCGACGACGACTACCTGAACGAGTTGGCGGAGCGCATCTCGTGGGCGCATCCCGGCCACGCCACGCCCGCCGCCCGCCGCGCCTACCTGCGCGGCCTGCTCATGGGCCTCGACCGCGAGGCGCTCACTCGGCTGCTGGTGGATGCAGAGTAGCCTTCCACCTAACGTCGTGCTCCTGTGGCGAACGGCCCCGAAAGCATTCGGGAGGCGTTCCACCACACGCCTCTGCGCTGGATCGCGGGGGTGCCGAGCGCCAGCCAAATCCCGGAAAACTGAACTCGCACATGAGCAACGGGTCCAATACATCACGATGTGCTCCCCTACTGCCAGAACCCTTGGATGCTATGTCGAAGCCATTCCGCATTGAGCATGACAAAGAAGAAATTGTCGTCCGATTCAACCGTAAATTAGTCGACTCGTCGGCATTGTCGCGTCTTCTGGATTACATAGAACTCAACGCGCTGCAAACGGAGAGCGAGATCACTCCAAAAGAAATCCGCGTGCTCGCTGATGAAGTTGATGCAGCGGTGTGGAATCAGGTTAAAGAAAAGTATACTGAATAAGTCGTGCCCACCGTTGTTGTTGTTGATACCAACATACTCTTCTCGGCTCTCCTGAGGGCAGATACGCTCTTTGCAGATACAATTTTGCAGGGAGAGCACCGGTTTGTCGTCAACGAACTCGTGTTAACTGAGCTATTTCATCATAGAGAGAAAATCGCCCAGGTGAGTCGGCTGAGTGATGAATCGATAACCCAACTCTATTATAGACTGATCCGAAGGGTAGAGCTGTACAGGGAGGACTTGATCTCGCCAGAAGTCCGAAAACAAGCGTACAAGCTCTGCCGAGATATAGACGAAACCGACGCCCCGCACGTCGCCATTACAATCGAGGTGAACGGGCTTCTGTGGACGGGGGATAAGCGTCTGAAAGCGGGACTCCAGTCACAAGGATTCGACCGCTTTTTCGATCCAAGCCCCAGTCAGTAATCCTCCCCACCCAATCGCATTCCCCCATCGTCACGTCGTCAGTATGCACCTAACCCACTGTACCATCGACGCCTACGGCCCGCTGCGCGACTGCACGTTCGAGGCGCTGGATGCGCCGGTTGTCATCGTCTACGGCCCCAACGAAGCTGGCAAAACCGCGCTCTTTTCGTTTGTGCAGTCCATGCTGTACGGGCTGTACCCGCCCGCGCCCGATCGCCATCCGTATGCGCCTCACAGTGGGGCCATCATCAGCGGCGAGGCCGGGCTGCGCCTGCAAAACGGGGATCGCCTTACGGTGCAACGCCGCCTGCAGAGCAGTCCGCAGGGCCAGCTTACCGATGACGAAGGCCACACGCGCATCCTGAATAACGAAACGCTGCCCCCCGTTACGCACGTGTCGCGCTCGGTCTACGAGACGGTGTACGCCCTCACGCTCGGCGATCTGGTGACGCTGCACGAGCAGAACGCCTGGGCCGAAATCCAGGATCGCCTGCTCGGCGCCGTCAGCGTCGACACGGTGCGCCCGGCGCGGGCCGTTATTGGCGAACTCGACGACGAGGCCAACGCGCTGTGGCGAGCCGACCAGCGCGGCACCCCCGAGGCCCAGGCGCTGCATGCCGACCGCGAGCGCCTCTACCGTGATCTCCAGAAAGCCCGTGCCCGCGACGAGGAGATGCGCACCGTGCACCAGAAGCGCGCCGACCGCGTGGAGCAGATTGCTACCCTGGAGGCCGAGCAGACCCAGCTTCGCATCGCCCAGCACCGCGATGAGCGCCTGCGTCCGGTCTACACGTTCTTGAAGCAGATCGAACAGAACGAAGCTGAGGCCGGCGACCTCTCGCCGTACGACCACATCGGCGATCCTGAGCAGGAACGTGCTGCGTTAGAGACCGACCTGGACGCCCGTGCCGACGAGCTGGAGCAGCTCCGCGAGCAGCGTACCACGCACCAGAAGGCGCTCGATGCGCGTACCGAAGCAGATGACGCTCTTGTTCGCCATGCCGCCGACATTGCTGCATGGCCGCAGCGCATGGAGCGCATTGAAACCGAACGTGCCACGCTGGCTGACGACCGCGAGGCCGTGCGCCGTGCCCGTGCCGAGCGCGAACAGGCCGCCGAATGCCTCAGCGAGTCGTGGCAAGATGACTTCGCGGAGGCCGTCAAAACGCTGCGCCTGTCCGAGCTGCGCACGCGCATCCAGGCGTACACCGAGGCCGCCGCTATCCTGCGCGAAGCCCGGGCCGAAGCCGAGACGCTGCACCCCGATCGCACCGCTTCCATGCTGCCCGTATGGGCGTTAGGGGGAAGCGGAGGGCTCCTGCTGCTCACGTACATCCTTACCGGATCTACGCTGGCCCTGTCCGTAACCGGAGCGCTCCTTGTTGCGGCAGGGGTCTGGGGCTGGCATGCCAAAGAGCGTGCCACCGCACACGCCGAGCGCCTCGACGCCCTCAACCTGGAGCGGAAGCAGTCCGAGGCCACAGCCCGTGCCCGCGACGTACGCACGCTGCTCGACGCGCTCCCGCTTCCCGACGAACGCCTCGACGCCCCCACCCCGGCGCTGGCCCACGACCTGCAACAGCTGCAGCAGACCGTGCGCGACGTAGAGCAGGCGCAGGCCCGCGTTGAGCAGCGCCGCACGCGCCTGGCCGACGAGCGCAGCGCCTGGACCGATCTGCTTAGCACCACCCACAGCACCGACATCACCGACACGCACGACGACTGGCGTGCGCAGGTGCACGCCCTGCAAGCCCGGCTCGACAATGCCAAAGCGCGCATCCAGGCCGCCCAAGATGCCGAGCCCGTGCTGCCCATGGTCGAAGCGCGCATCGAACGCTTCCAGTCGATGCAAGACACGCAGCAGGCCGAGCACGATGCGCTGTGCGCACTTATCGAAGACCTGGGCGCGGGCGACTGGGACGATGGCGTGGCCGAACTTGCTTCCCGACGTGCTGCCGCTGAGCGGGCCCGCGAGGCCCACGAACGCATGCGCCGCCATCACCCCAACTGGAAAGAGCTACGCGACGAAATCCGTGCGCTCGACGATCCCGAGGCCGCGCTGGCCGCTACAGATGAGGAGCGCGTAGCCCGTAGCGAGCGTCTCGACGCGGTGGCCGAGGCGCTACAAACAGCCCGTGCCAAGAAAGACGAACACGACCGCACCCTGCGCGAGCTGGCCGATCAGCCCACCATGGCCGTCATCGAAAGCGACATTGCTTCGATTGATGCCGAACTGGAGCGCGTACGCACCGAGCGCGACCGCCTGACGCTTCTGGCTACGCTTCTTCGCGAGGCCGACCGCGCCGTTCGCACGCGGCATCAGCCCGATGTGATGCAGCGGGCCTCGACCTACGTGTCGACCCTGACCGAAGAGCGCTACACACGCATCGAGTGGCGCGAAGACGACGACCGCCTCGTTGTCTACGCGGCAGACCGCACCGATCCGCAGCCGGTGAGCGCGCCTATCAGCCGGGGCACGCGCGACCAGATCTACCTGGCGCTGCGCATGGCACTGGTCGACCACCTGGACGCGGGCCATGAGCCGCTGCCGATGTGCCTGGATGAGGTGCTCGTGAACTGGGACACCACGCGCCGCCAGGCTGGCTACCGCCTCTTGCGAGCGTGGGAGGATACGCGCCAGGTCTTCCTCTTTACGTGTCACCGCCCGCTCGTGGAGGAAGCACGCGAGGCGCTCGACGCCAACGTCATCACGATGCCATCTCCGCCTGATGCGTAACGCGAAGCTCCCGATGGCGTGACTTGATAGGGGGCACGCACCTGATCCGGACCTCCGCTATTTCTTGCACGGAGTCGGGGCAGAGCCCCTGAATGGCCTTCGTCGCACGGCGGAGCCATGCGACGAGGTGTTGATTCTCTTTCTTCTCCCGCTCGTCGCGAGGCAGTGTGGGGTTGCGAGATTAATCACAGGACCTGGCATCGACGGTCCTCCGTCGGTGCGATAGGGAAGAGAACGCTCCTGCGTCCGACCCTCCGTGTCGAATCATGTATTCAGTGCTTGCAGTTCCTTTTTGAAGCGATCGGCAAGAGCCTGTGCGTCGTCTTGGGTGGGGGCTTCGGTGTACACGCGCAGAATAGGTTCGGTATTCGAGGCGCGAAGATGCACCCAGCCTTCCGGCAGATCAATCTTCAGGCCGTCGGTCGTGTCGAGGGAGGCATTGGAGACGCCCGCGTATGCAGATTCGAGTGTGGCAAGGAGCGCGTCCACATCGAGGCCGTCGAGCGGCAGTTTGTCTTTGGCCATGGCGTAGGTGGGCATGGCATCGTGGAGTTCGGCGAGTGTGCTTCCGGTGGACGCCAGGTGCTGCACGATGAGGGCCGTGCCTGCGAGCGCATCGCGCCCGTAGTGCAGTTCGGGCAGAATCACGCCGCCGTTGCCCTCGCCGCCCAGAATGGCGTTGTGCGCCTTCATGGCCTGCACCACGTTGATCTCGCCGACTGCCGACCGATGCACCGGCTGGTTGTACTGCACGGCCACGTCGTCGATAGCACGTGAGGAGGAGAGGTTCGTGGCGAATGCGCCTTCGCGTCGCCGCCACAGGAAATCGGCCGCCAGCACCTGGGTGAGTTCTTCGAGGATGATGCGGCCCTTGTTATCGACCAGGGCCAGGCGGTCGGCATCGGGGTCCACAGCAAGGCCCAGGTCGGCGTTGTGTCTGGTCACGGCTTCAGCCAGTGCGGTAAGATGGTCCGGGCGCGGCTCGGGCGGACGCTCGAACTGTCCGTTGGGCGTGCAGAACAGCCGCACGATCTGCGTGTCGCGGACGCCCAGCTCCTGGAGGAGCAGCGGAAGCGCCACCCCGCCCACGGAGTTGCATCCGTCGACGACGATGGTAAGGTCGCGCGCTGCGATGGATGCCGGGTCGATGTACGACAGGGCGCGGATGGCTTCAATGTGGGCGGGCACGAGATCGGCCTGGGTGTATGTGCCCATCTTGTCGTGCGAGACGACGGCTGCTGCATCCCCCTGCGATCGTTTTTTCATGGCGGCTCCTGCCTCGGCATCCAAAAACTCGCCGTTATGGTCGAGCAGCTTCAGCGCGTTCCAGTCGAGTGGGTTGTGGGAGGCCGACAGGATGACGCCACCTGCGGCATTGTGCTGCAGCACCCCCATCTCAACGGTGGGCGTAGGCGCTAAGCCCGCGTCGAGCACATCGCAGCCCATGCTCTGCAGCGTGCCCATGAGGATACGCTGAAATGCTGCGCCACTCGGACGTGCATCGCGGCCCACCACAACGAGCGGCTCGCGGTCCAGGGCCTCGGCCTGTTCACGACACCACGCGCCAAACGCCATGCCGTACCGAACGATTACGCCAGGGTCGAACCCGCGTCCGATGATACCCCGAATACCCGAAACGGACTCAATGAGAACGGAGGAGGAAGCCATGTGAATGCGTCGTTTGTAGAACGGATCGGTTGGATGCGAAAAGGCGCTTCAACGTAGGCATGAGGTCCGTACTTGTTCGGTACCAGCGTGCTCGTTCGACCGCTCTTAATGGAACGGGCATCCAATTGTGAAGGTATCCTTGCTTCCAAACACCACTCTTTTATCGTCCGCTGCAACGGTGCATTATGACGACTGAATCGGCTCCCTGGCGCTGGACATGGCGTCGGCGCTTTACCTATCTGACGCTGGCGGTGACGGCTGCGCTCATTTCGTGGGGCGGCTGGGTAACGAGCATTGAGGCCGGGCTGGCGGTGCCCGATTGGCCCGCGACGTTTGGCTCGTACGATCCGTTCCGCACGGGCATGTACGATCCGAACGATCCCAGCGTGCGGTGGTGGCGCAACATTCCGGTGCTGGCGGAGCACGGCCACCGGCTCTTGGGCGCGCTTGTGGGAATGCTCACGTTGACCCTGGCCGGGTGGACATGGTGGGCCGATCCGCGCAGTTGGATGCGTAAACTGGGCCTCTTTGCCGTGGTGCTGGTTACCACGCAGGGCGTGCTGGGCGGGCTGCGCGTCACCGAAATCTCCTCGACGCTTGCAGCGGTACATGCCTGTACAGCACAACTCTTCTTCGCCCTGCTGGTGAGCATGGCGGTCTTTACAACCGATGCCTGGCGCTCGCGCCGCTCGATCTTGCCGGATGGGCCGCGCGGACGCACCATGCGCATACTGGCGTGGGCTGCCGCGGCAGGCGTCTACCTGCAAATTGTGATTGGCGCCATGCTGCGGCACTCCACACAGGTGCTCTCGGGCAGCTTCGCAATCTTGCACATTGCGGGTGCGTTCGTGGTGACGGGCTTGCTCTTTGCGGCGTTTGTCTACGTGCAGAAGCATTGGACAGCGTACCGCCCGCTGCGGCGTACCGCCTGGGTGGTGCTGGGGGCCGTAGGTGTGCAGTTTGCTCTTGGACTGGCCGCGTACCTGGTGCTGATTCACGAGTCGGCCCTGCAGATACGGAGCACCGCACAGGTGGTGCTCACGGTGGCTCATCTGGTGGTGGGTGCAGCGCTCTTTGCCTCTACCATTGCACTGGCGCTGTGGAGCCACCGCCTGGCTCCGGCTGCTGCATCCGACTTTCCGGGCGACACGGGGGCTCCCAAAAGCGAACCCGTGCTCACTGAGCGGTCGACTCCTGCCTAAGTCCGCCACTTTCCATGTGCTACCTGCCTTTGCCATCTTCGTCTTTCCCATCGTATCCCCCCGTTCATGCCTGAGCGCTCTTCTGCCTCTTCAGATGTCCCGTCGGTGCGTGCCGCCACAGCCGATCAGGCCGGTTATTCCGCCCGTCCGTGGCGCCAGGTGCTGCGCGACTACCTGACGCTGACCAAGCCCGAAATCTCGTTTCTGGTGACGGTGTCGGCGTTTGCGGGCTTTCTGCTGGGCAGTCCCACAAGCCTCGATGGGGGCACACTGCTCATCACGCTGCTGGGCGTGGGCATGTGTGCATGCGGTGTCGGTATGCTGAACCACTGCATGGAGCACCGCTTCGACGCCACCATGAAGCGCACCGCCGACCGCCCCATTCCTGCCGGACGCATTCCGCTGGCACACGCACAGTGGATGGGTACCGGACTGGTCTTGGCCAGCGTGGGGATTCTGTGTCCGCTCGTGAATCCGCCGACCGCCGTGCTGGCCGCCCTCACAGCGATTTTGTACCTGTACGTGTACACCCCGCTGAAGCGCCACACCACGTACAACACGATCATCGGTACCATTCCCGGCGCGCTTCCGGCACTGGGGGGATACGTAGCGGCCACAGGCACCTTCGGCGCCGCCGGATGGGCGATCTTTGCCATTCTGGTCTGCTGGCAGATGCCACACTTCCTCTCGCTGGCCTGGATGTATCGCAACGACTACGCCCGGGGCAACTACGCCATGCTGCCCGTCGAAGAACCCTCGGGCGACTCAACGGCGTATCAAACCATTGCATTTACCGTGCTCCTTCTGGGAGCCAGCGCGCTGCCCACCGCTTTCGGTCCCGCCGGATGGCTCTACCTGGCGGGCGTGCTTCCGTTGGGTGGCTGGTTTCTTTACACGGCCCTCCAGTTCCACCGCGAACGCACCGGTATCCGTGCGCGTCGTGTACTAAAGGCGTCCATTGTGTACATTCCGGCACTTGTGGCGCTGCTTACAATCGACTGGTTTCTGTAGTCTTGCGCCGCCTCTGGCATGTCTGTCCCCGCCATCCATGTAGATAACGTGTCGCTGCGCTACAACAACGCGCAGCAGGCGCTTCAACACGTGCACCTCTCTGTGCCCCAAGGGGCGCTCTTTGGGCTGTTAGGCCCTAATGGAAGCGGAAAGACCTCGCTCTTTCGCATCCTGGCCACGCTCGTTACGCCCACCAAAGGCATTGCAAAGGTGTTTGGGGCCTCTACAGAGACCGAGGCCGCCGCTGTGCGTCAGCGAATCGGCGTGGTGTTCCAGTCGCCAGCCCTCGACGACACGCTCACTATCCGCGAGAATCTGGCCTTTCAGGGCGCGCTCTACGGACTCCATGGCGCCGCTCTGCGCGCACGCATCGACACGGTGCTTCAGCATGTCGACCTCACCGACCGCGCCCATGACGCCGTCGATACGCTCTCGGGCGGACTCGCACGCCGTGCCGACCTGGCGCGCGGCCTGCTGCATCAGCCCGACCTGCTCCTTCTTGACGAACCCACTGCCGGACTCGACCCCATGGCGCGCCGCTCCTTCTGGGAGACAGTGAGCACGCTGCAGGCTACCGAAGGCACCACCATGGTCGTGGCCACCCATCTCATGGACGAAGCCGAGCGCTGCGACGCGGTCGCGATCCTCTCAGAGGGCGAGCTTGTGGTCGAGGGCCAACCCGCCACGCTCCGCGCCGCCCTGGGCGACGAAATGCTCTGGCTGGCCACCGATGCTCCGCACGACCTGGCCCGCGATGTGAATGCCCGTTTTGGCGGCACCGTGCATGCTTTCGACCAGGGCGTGCAGCTCCTGCACGACGACGCGACCCAGTTGGTTAGTGCCCTCTACACCGCGTTTGGCGACCGCATCCAGAGCGCAACCGTGCGTCCCCCCACGCTCGAAGACGTGTTCATGGCGCACGCGGGCACCCGCCTCGATGCCGACCGCGCCTCCCTTGCTCCCGCCTACTCTGCGTAACCCCCGCTCACCCCGCTCATGCCTACCGCTCTGTTGACCATTGCCGCGCTCTGCCGCCGCGAAATCCTGAAGTTCGTGCGCGACCGCAGCCGCGTGGCGGGTGTGCTCGTGCAGCCGCTGGCGTTCTGGCTGCTGCTCGGACTCGGCTTCCAGGGCGCGTTCCAGATGCCCAATTCGCCCGTTGGAGCTGTCGGATACGTCGAGTTTCTCTTCCCCGGCATTCTGGCCCTGGTGCTGCTATTCACCGCCATCTTCTCCACCATCTCTATTGTGGAAGAGCGGGCCTCTGGCTTCCTGCAGACCGTGCTCATCGCCCCCACCTCGCGCACCGCCATCGTACTCGGCAACGCGCTGGGCGGCACTCTTTTGGCTTCGGTACAGGCCCTCCTGTTTGTCGCCGTGTGGCCGTGGGTCGGGCCCGGACTCACCGTGGGCGGCGTGCTCTACGTCACCGCCATCTGCCTGGGCGTAGGCATCGGGTTTACCGCGTTGGGCAGCGCCATCGCCTGGCGCACCGATACCACCCGCGGCTTCCACGCCATCATGAACCTCTTTCTGCTGCCGCTCTGGTTTCTGTCGAGCGCCATGTTTCCCCTCGACAGCGCCGCCCCCGGCCTCCGCGAGTTGATGTACGCCAATCCCGTCTCCTACGCCGTAAGCGGACTCCGCCACGGCCTCTACCCCGATCCTCCTGCCGTGCTCGCCGATCCAGCCCTGTGCATGGCCATCACCTGGGGCTTTGCCGCCGTGATGGTCGGCATCGCCGTGTGGAGCGTGCACCGTCCGCTCTACCAAACGGCATAGCGCAAACGGCATAGCGCAAACGGCACGGGTTTAGTTGGGAGGATACACAGCACAGCGGCACGCCTCCAGAAACGCGTGGGCAAGCGTGCACGTTAGCCTCTTTTGCACTTGACTTTCTCTCAAGCCCCTGCTGTACCATGGCCGACCGGGTCGACCTCAAGACGATGGGCCGCACTGATCTGGAATCCTTCGTCGAAACGCTGGATGAACCATCGTATCGGGGGCGCCAGCTGTACAACTGGATCTATGCCCGCGGCGAAACCGACTTCGCCGAAATGACCAGCCTGTCGAAATCGCTGCGCAGCCGCCTGGGCGAGGTAGCCCAGGTGTCGTCGATCACAGTGAAACGCATGCAGCAGAGCGACGACGGCACCTCCAAGGCGCTCTTCACGCTGCCCTCCAGACGCGAAGCCGAAACCGTGCTCATCCCCAGCTTCGACGCCCTCGGCACGGCACAGCGCCTTACGGTGTGCGTATCGAGTCAGGTAGGATGCGCCATGGGCTGCTCGTTCTGTGCAACGGGACTCATGGGCTTCCAGGAAAACCTCTCGCCCGGCGCGATCTACGACCAGGTGTGGGTCATGAACCAGGAAGCCCAAGAGCGCTACGGGCGCGCGGTGTCCAACGTCGTGTTCATGGGCATGGGCGAGCCGCTGCTGAACTACGATGCGGTGCTACAGAGCGTAGCGCTGCTCACTGATGAGGACACGCTCAACATGTCGCCGCGCCGCATCACCATTTCCACCGTGGGGCTGGCCCGCCGCATCCGCGACCTGGCCGACGACGATCCGCGCACTAATCTGGCCGTGTCGCTACACGCTCCCACCGACGAGCAGCGCAGCGCCATCATGCCCGTCAACCAGTCCGAGAAGACCAGCCTGGATGCGCTTGAAGCTGCCATTCGCTACTATGCGGACACGACCGGGCGGCCCATCACGTACGAGTACTGCCTGTTCGAAGGCGTAAACGATGCGGTAGAGGACGCCAAGAACCTGGCCGAGATCACACGGTGGGCGCCGTCGAAGGTTAACATCTTGATGTACAACCCGGTGCCTTCCCTTCCCTTTGAGCGCACCACAACCGAGCAGCTCAACCGCTTTGTGCAGGCGCTGGTTGAGGAAGGCGTGACCGTCACCGTACGCCAGAGCCGGGGGCAAGACATCGACGCAGCCTGTGGCCAGCTTGCCAATGCCTAATAGGGGTAGAAGGGTGGAGGTATGGGAAGGTGAACGAGGAGAACGTCCTTCCATCCATACGTACATCCATCCTCACGTCACGAGGCGGATACGTGTGTAGCGTCCTGTCCCCCGGCTCCCAGTGCCGAATGCTATCGGCACTGGGAGTGCAACGGAGATCTTGAGCAATGTTTGGTAGTGGGTAGACGCTAAGTGATAAGGCTATCGTAGAATGTAGGTTTGTCTTATTCGAACCCCCTCTCCCTTCGGGTTTCTCCCCCTTTTCCAAGGGGGAGATGTCGATAGACAGAGGGGGTTGTCTGGCTCCGATGATGTCGGCCATATGACAATCACTTACCATTGAACCGCTACCCAATGTTTAAAAGTTAGCGGGGCAGAGGGGCCCGAAGGGTCATGCCTGTTGTGCCCCTGAACAGCCTGCGTCGCACGGCAGAGCCATGCGACGAGTATAAGTAAAGAAACCTTAGCCCGGGATCAGGAGCGTAGCGGATATCCCGGGCGATCATCGAAGCCCACTAAACGGATGCCGAGGCAGAGCCCCGCGACGAGATGACGTGTGTGAGCCCCACCTTGGGCACCCGCACGGCCATGCTGCAACCGGGCTTGGTATTACTGCTCTGGACTCGGGGGCGGGGGCGTCTGCGAAGCCGGAGGCACCGCTGACGTATCAGCCGGGGCTGGTGCACTGGCGGGCGCAGCGGGCACTTCAATCTCTTCTTCCAGCAGCGACTCTAACTCGTTGAAGCGCTCGCCGAATGCAGCAAAGTCGCCATCCTGCAGGGCCTCGCGCGCTTCCTGCACCAAACGGCGCGCTTCACCAATGTTTTCGGCTGTTACGCCCGGCGCACCCGACAGGTCGATGGGCTGTTGTGGAGTATCTTGCATCTGCGCCACAACCGATCCTTCTGCTTCGATGACCTCTTCCCCGAAGATGGTGTTGAGCGCCTGATTCAGCGTGCGCTCCATCACCACGAACTCGTCGTACGACACAATCACGCGTTGGAGCTGCGGGATGCGAATGTTATCGGCAATCAGGAAAATAGGCTCCACGTAGAGGAACGAGTCCTCAATGGGCACCACAATCAGGTTGCCGCGCAGCACACTCGACCCGCGCTGATCCCAGAGCGCAATCTGCTGTGAGATTTCGGGGTCCTGGTCAATGCGCGACTCGATCTGGTTAGGCCCGTAGATGAGGCGGTCCTTCGGTAGGTTGTACGAGACGATCTCACCGTAATTGGGCGGATCTGAGCGCGCGGCGATCCACGCGATCATGTTGTCGCGGTTGTCAGGCGTGACGGGCGTCATGAGCATAAACTGCAGCTCATCCTCGCCCGGCAGCCGCGTCATGATGTAGTACGGCTCCATACGCATCTGACGGCCATCGTAGTTTTCTATGGGGCGCGTCCACAGGTCCTCATTGTTGTAGAAGACCTGCGCGCTCTGCATGTGGTAGCGGTTCAGCTTATCGACCTGAATTTCGAACAGGTCTTGGGGATACCGGACGTGGTCTTGCAAGCCCGGATTCATGGCCTCAAACTCCTGAAACAGCTCAGGAAAGGCGGAAGCATAGGTCTGCACGATGGGATCGTCAGAGTCTACGACATGCAAGTCGACATCGCCATCGTATGCATCTACCACCATTTTGACGGAGTTGCGAATGTACTCGATGCCGTTGTAGCGCCCGTAGCCCTCCACCGTTTCGCTGTACGGGAACGACCGGCTGGTTGTGTACGCGTCTTGGATCCAGTACTGGCGATCGTTATTTACAACGAAATACGGGTCCTGGTCGAATGCCAGGAACGGAGCTACGCGCTCTACGCGTTCTGACACATTATTCCAGATCTGGATGCGGCTTTCCTCCGTCAGGTACTGCGACAGCACGATGTTGTAGTCGCCCAGATAGTAGGCCATGAGGAGCTGCTTCCAGAACGAGTCGAGCAAGATGCCGCCGTCACCGTCGTACGAGGTGTACACGTTTTCATCGCCAGCGGGATAGTTCAACTCCTCGGCACTGGAGGGCGCGATGCGATAGGTGGGCGTGCGGCTGCCGTAGTAGATGCTGGGGTTATCCACGTCCAGCGTAGAGTCGGCCACCTGGGGTGGTAGGTCGCGCATCAGGAACTCGGGCGAGCCCTCGATGCCCTCGCGTGCCACCAGGTTCATGACAGCGCCGTAGCCGTGGGTGTACTGTAGGTGGCGGTTAAACCACGTGTCGGAGCCCGAGGGCAGGCGCTGGGTGAGCTCGCGCGGGGAGAGCATGACCTGCCGGTACTCGCCGTCGATCATGTAGCGATCCACATCGACCTCGTAGAACTGATAGTACAGCCGAATCTGCTGCAGTTGCACGTAGGTATCCACCAGGAGCCGTGGATCCCACAGGCGAATATTACGCACCACGTCATCGTTGTCACGTAACTGCTCAGGATCGAGCTCGGTGCGAGCCGGGTAATCACGTTCCACCACGTTGTTGATGCCAAAGGCCTCGCGCGTAAACTCGATGTTATCCTCGATGTATGGCCTCTCAACCTGCAGTTCGTTTGGCACTACGCGCACCTGGTCGACCACGCGGGGCGCCACCACCATGCTGGCAATGAGCACAAGCACGTAGAGCCCAACGCCGTACGACACCAGCCGAAATCGAAAGCGCTTCAGGTTGAGCGCCAGCAGCCCGATAAGCAAGAGCGTCATGCCAATCATGACCCAGAGAGCGGGCAGCACCACGTTGATGTCGGTGTAGTTCGCGCCAAAGACGGTGCCACTGCGTTCCATAAGCAAGCTATAGCGGTCCAGGTAGAACCCCCAGGCCCAGCCTGCCAGGAGCAGCATTACATTTACGCCAATGTGCTGCAGCGCACTCGGCCGGAGTTGCAGCTGGTTGTTGCGCACGCCAATAGCGCCTACAAGCACATACCCGGTAATCAGGATGAGCAGGCTCAGAAAGGCTAAGCCTACGAATCCGCTCTGTAGCGATTGAATGAATGGCAGCTCCAGCATGTAGAAACCCAGATCGTTGCCAAAGACCGGGTCGGCGCGTCCGTAAGGCTGGGCGTGCCAGTAGCGCAGCAGTTCGTTCCAGCGTCCGGTAAAGCCAAGTGCAAAGAGTAAGGTGAAGACGGATGCCAGGCCCCATCCAAAGCGACGCAGGCGCGATTCGGTGAGGGGTTTACCTCCCATTTGTGCAGGCCCCTCGCCCGAGCTGAACTGCTGCATCCAGTACGGAGGCAAGCGGTTCATAAACAGGGCAATGTTGGTCCCAAAGTACGATCCGGCCACCAACAACACGAGGCCGAACAGGGTAACTTGGAAGCCCAGCTTGGTCCAAAACACGCTGGTGTACCCCAACTCGCCCAGCCACAGATATTCAACGAAGAGGCCGGGGGTAATTAGCAGCGTGGTAAGGAAAAGCCCAAGCAGGAGCAGGGCGCTCTGCACCCATCGGTTTGATCGTATCAGGGACATAAACACAAGCACGCGTCAGCAAAAAGGGGGCAGCGACCGGCAACATCGCTTAAGGATGTGCAAATACCGGGGACGTATAGCAATGCAGACGCCCTACACTCGGTTCGCCTGGAAGAGACATGAGAGCGCTACGGGTGTGTACATTTCGACAATCCTAACGTGAGATGATCGACCATCCTATGCCACGCCGGTTTCTGTACGACCATTGCCTGTACAAACAAGGGATAAGACCGCACGTACACAGAAATGATACACACGGGACCAGTAACGAGGCAACCCATTGTGCCCTGCATACGCGTGTTTTGTCAAGACAGCGTCAGTTGAAA
Organism: Longimonas halophila; assembly: GCF_002554705.1. GTDB lineage: Bacteria > Bacteroidota > Rhodothermia > Rhodothermales > Salinibacteraceae > Longimonas > Longimonas halophila. The sequence continues at coordinate 98,724 of NZ_PDEP01000005.1, forward strand.
TAAACGCGTAATTGCTGTCCAGAAGGGTGTTATGCCATATCCGCTCGTTGCATATTATGAAGCGAACCTCTCATTTATTCAAAATGCACCGTTGATATGTCTGCTGAAGTCGTTTTGGTAAACGCGCACGACGAGCCCGTGGGCGTGGCCGACAAGCTCGAAGCTCACGAGCAAGGATGGCTGCACCGGGCGTTCTCGGTGTTTGTATTTGACCCTAAAGGGCGGCTGCTTCTTCAACAGCGTAACGTGAACAAATACCACTCCGGCGCGCTGTGGTCGAACACGTGCTGTAGCCATCCGCATCCTGGAGAGGCCGTGGAAGACGCTGCGCAGCGTCGCCTGCATGAGGAGATGGGCTTCCAATGCCCGCTCGATGATGCCTTCACGTTCACCTACCGCGCGGTACTGTCGGATACGATGATCGAGCACGAGTACGACCATGTGCTCATTGGGCAGGATACGCCGACTGTGCGGCCCAATGCCGATGAGGTGCAAGACTGGCGGTGGATGGCGCCCAACGAACTTATGGCCGATGTGGCGGCGCACCCTGAGCATTATACGGCATGGTTCCGCATGGCCGTGGAGCGTGTCCTTACCCATGCGCACGAGCAGTATCCCACCGTGGTGCCCGCGCTCGACGAAGCCGTGCAGCGCGCAGGATTCGACTATGCGACCGGCGAAAATATGACCTCGTCGCTGATGCCGTAATACCCGTTTGCAGGTGCCATTCACGATCTAATCGGGCCGCCTTGCGTTGCGCGCTATGCTACCGGAACAAGGCAGCACAACGCGTGTGGATGGTTGCGGCGCGTTGGCAGGGCTCCCGAGCTGACAACCTCCAGGCGCCCTGATTTTTTGTCTCACTGGTAACGCTGTCTTTCTGTATGCCTACCTACGTCTACCGTCGCGAAGACGGAACGAAGTTCGAAATCAAACAATCCATTACCGCCGATCCGCTCGAAACGTGTCCGGAAACGGGGCAACCGGTGGAGCGCATCATCAGCGGATCAGCAGGGCTCATCTTTAAGGGTAGCGGCTTCTACGAAACCGACTACAAGCGCAGCAACGGCTCGTCGGGCGCCAGTAGTCCGTCGAATGGTACGGACAGCAGTTCAGACGCGTCGTCGGGAAGCGCAAGCGGCGACAGCAGCAATGGAACGAGCAGCACCTCGGAATCGAGCACTGCCTCGGAGTCGAAGGCGGCGGCCTCTGGGGATGCTGATTGACGATTGAGCGCAGAAAATTCGCGCGCCCGAAGCAGCGCAGGGTCCAGGGCACGAACGGCTACGCTTGCTACCGGCCTGTGGTGAATGCCTTGGCATGCCGTATCCTCCTGATGGTGCGCAACAGGTACATATATGAACCCCGAGAGCTGCGTGGTGTGGCTCTCGGGGTTTTTTGTTGGGATGCAGAGATTGTACGTGCAAATAGCAGGTTAGCCGGGCGTAGGAAGCGTATCGGGCAAGTCGATGATCGTGGCGCCCCATGTGAGGCCGGCGCCAAATGCCACCAGCGCCAGCGTGTCGCCAGGGCCGGCGTGGCCTGTTTCGAGCGCTTCGGAGAGCGCCAGCGGGACACTGGCGGCCGAGGTGTTGCCGTAGCGGTCTACGTTCATGTAGACCTGCTGATCGGTAAGGCCAAGCTCCTTAGCGGCGTACCGGATGATGCGCGCGTTGGCCTGATGGGGCACGAGCAGATCGATGTCTGCGGTGGTGTACGGCGAGGCCTCCAGCGCTTCGGTGACCGCGCTGTGCATGATGCGCGTGGCAAATTTGAACACCTCGCGTCCGTTCATCTCCAGCGTCGGTTCGTCATTGTCGACACGGGCATGGGTGATGGGCTCCGCTACCCCACCTGCGGGTACAATGATGTGCTCGGCGCCGGTCCCATCGGAGCCCAAGACGTGGCTGCGCACGCCGCCGGTGTCGGTGGCCTGCATCACAACCGCCCCCGAGCCGTCGCCAAAGAGCACGGCGGTGCTCCGGTTGTTCCAGCTGAGCCATCGGCTGACGAGTTCGGTGCCGATAACGAGTACGGTGTCGCATGCGCCCGTCTGAATAAACTGCTGCGCCGTCACCACCGCATACACGAAGCCCGTGCACCCCACGGTCAGCTGCATGGCACCGGTCGTAGGCATCCCCAGTCCCTCTTGCACCTGGCTCGACACGGGCGGGGTCAGGTAATCGGGCGAAGACGATGCCACAAGGAGCAGGTCGACCTCAGCAGCGTCTACACCGGCCCGTTCCAGGGCACGCCGCCCGCTCTCAACGGACATGGTGGCGGTGGTTTCGTTATCGGCGGCAAAGCGACGCTCACGGATGCCGCTGCGCGAGCGAATCCACTCGTCGCTGGTGTCCATGTGCTGGGCGAGTTCGTCGTTGGTGACCACACGCTCGGGCACGTAGTGGCCCCAGCCGGTGATGCTTGCGGTGCGCATATAGGCAGATAGATTGCGGGGTAGTGGTGAGATCTTAAATGGTAACCTTTCTGATAACAACTTTTCCTGGGGCGAACGGTACCGAAAGCATTCGGCACAAGTTACCCCGTTCGCCCACGCCGGAGACTTCCGCGCCGGGTGGCGCTCCCAGCACCGATAGCATTCGGTGCACGTTCTCCAGCTACTGGTGTCGTTTCTTCATCTCGTAGCGTTGACCTACTCCCGATTGCGGAAAGGAGCGAGGCGTGCTGTGTGTTGCAACGCCGGAAGCGGTTCCAGCGTACGGCCCCCAGTAAACGAGCACTGGGGGATGGTGGCGGTTTGGGCTGCTACGGGGGTTAGCTGGCGACTTCAGCCGCGCCAATTTCAGCGATGGTGAGGAAGTCGCTGGCGGTGAGGCTGGCGCCGCCAATCAGGCCGCCGTTTACATCCGGCTGGCCGAGCAGGGCTTCGGCGTTATGCGGCTTCATGCTGCCACCGTAGAGCACGTGGACGCCCGAGGCGTCTTCGGGGCTGTGTAGCGCTGCGAGTTCGCTGCGCACGAACGCATGCATCTCTTGAGCTTGCTCGGGCGTGGCCGAGTCGCCCGTGCCAATCGCCCACACCGGTTCGTACGCAATGATGACATCATCAGCAGCGACCGAGGCGCCGTTGAGCGCTGCGTGCAGTTGTGTGCGCACCACGTCTTTGGCGTTTCCGGCATCGCGCTCAGGTTTCGTTTCGCCCACGCAGATGACCGGAATCAGGTCGTGCGCCTGCGCTTGCTTGACCTGTGCATTTACGTCGGCATCCGAGAGGCCAAAGAGCTGGCGCCGCTCGGAGTGGCCAACGATGACGTGCGTGCAGCCCACTGCTTTCAGCATCGGAGCGGATACCTCGCCCGTGAAGGCGCCAGCATCTTCGTGGTGCATGTGCTGGCCGCCCAGCGCAACGGGCGTTTCGGCAAGCTCGCCCCCCACCGCCTGCAGGTTCACATCGGGCGGGCACACGAGCATATCGATAGGAGCGAGCGTATCCTGGCGTTCCAGGTAGCCCGTAGCAATGGACTGCGCCAGCGATTGCGCGTTGGGCAGCGTGGTATTCATCTTCCAGTTTCCAGCAATCAGCATAAGAACGGGTCAGTTGGCAAGAAGAACAGAGGGATCCGCAGGAGAGCTATCGCTTGCGGGCTTCGTAAGCAAACATCGGCGGGATGTTGAAGAGCACGTACTCCTTCTCAACACGAGGAAACTGATCGCGCAGGGGCTGCTCCATGTGGTTGTAGTTCTGATACACCAGGAACTTGCCGTCGTCGTGGAGCGCGTCGAACGTGGACTGGATGAGTTCGGTCTTGATGGGATCATCCAAAAACGAGAACGGGATGCCCGAGATAATGTAGTCGACGGGGTCGAGGTCATGCCCCTCGATAATGGACTCTACATTCTCGGCCCGGTCGTGCACAACCGTAACCTGTGTGTTCTGCGCCTGAAACGACTCCAGGTCCTCTACGAAACCGTCATTGCTCTCAATGAGCACGAGCGAGGAGTCGGGATGCATATTGCGAGCTATGTAGCGGCTAAAGACGCCATCGCCCGGGCCGTATTCTACGATGGTGCACGGCGTATCGAAGTCGATCCAGCGGCACACGCGTTTGACCAAGTACGAGGACGACGGCGTAATCGCGGCCACGTCACGGTCTTTGATGAAGTTTTTGATGTAGGAGAGCGTACCCATGCAAGCAAAAAAGTCAGTGAGCAGAAATAAAAACGCACGGACCCCTGCAGACCGCGTCTCCACGGGCCTCGTACGCAACGGGCGCGCGCTACGGCATCTCTGCAGAAGCAGAGGAGGAAAGCGCGCGTAGATCATCTTGGAGCGATACAATCGCTGTTCCCAGATACTTGTCCACGATGCGCCCCTCCGCATCAATTAAGACGCGCGTAGGCAAGGAGGCAATGTTATACGTTTCAAGGAGCGGGCTTTCAACGCCTTCAGGGGCAATGACATGCAGACCAGGCAGCGAGCGTCCGTCGCGAAACGCGGTGTTGAGCACCGAGTCGGGCTGAAGCGATATGGAGATGAGTTGCAAGTCTTCGGCTTCAGTACCCTCGTAGATAGCGTTGCGCGTGGGAATTTGCTCGCGGTAGAGCCTGCTTTCGGGCCGGTAAAACTCCAATAGCACCGGCTGGCCCCGAAGCGATTCGAGCGAAATCGTGTCGCCGTCGGTGGTTGTCATGCTGATGTTGGGAGCCATGTTGCCGGGCAGCAGGTTCTCGGCCTCGTACTCGGCGCGCGTGGCCCACTCGGCCCACTCGGTATTGGGGTAGGTGTCGCGTAGCGTACGGGCGGCGCTCTGGGCCGCGTCGCGGTTGAGGCTATCGAGATGCGCGCGTACTACCTCGGCCTGCAGGCTGGCGCGCACATTGGTGGATGCGTTGGCAGAGTCGGAGCGACTGATGGCGTCGCGTAGCAGCGCGAGGGCAGCGTCTTGCCCATGAAGCTGCGCTTGTGACTGCCGGGCCACACGCACGGCCTCGGCGTAGCGCGGGTTGGTGGGCGCCAGCGCCTGGGTGCGGGCCACCGTGAGCGAGTCGTTCCAGCCTTGAATCATCGAAATGGATTCAACGGCTGCCAGGTCGCCCACATAAGATCCAGGAAACGTTTCGCGTAGGCGCCACAGAATGCTGCTTGTTTGGCGGATGTTCTGCCCCATGCGCGTTTGGTCGAGGTCCTCTTGCAGGTTGCGCACCATGGTCTGGCGGTGCAGCGTCATCGTATTGCGATACGCCATCAGCGCGTCGTTCTCAGGCGAGCGGATGCGCGGTAACCGGCGCACGGGCAATTCCATCTGCAGCGAGGCGGTATCGCCGTCGGCAATAACCAGCTCGCCACGATGCACCGTGTTGCCGCGCCGCTGCACCACATACGGGTAGATGGCTCGTTCGGGGGCTTGCACCGTCATCTCGAATGCGCCCGAGGTGTCCGTTCGAGCAATGCCCAGCGTATCCACCTGCCGCCCCACCGGTTGAATAACGAGCACGCTGAATCCGCTGTAATCGCCTGAGGGGTCGACCTCGCTGTTTACGGTGATGGTGCCCTGTAGCACACTTGCAATGGAGGGGTCGTCTTGCGCGGGGCTCGATCCGCAGGCTGCTATGAGCAAGAGCGTGCCCAGCAGGCTGGCAAGGAGACCGGTGGACGCCGTAGCGAACGAGAACGGATGGAGGATAGGCACAGGGCAACGTGGGGTGGTTGGGGGGAGGCAAAGCGTTGACACGACGCGCATTACTGGTTCTGAGACCGCGCATCGAGATGCTCGGTCAGGAGCGTGCGCACCAGTTGTGGATCTGGCGAGCCGTCAATACGGCGCATCACCTGCCCGATAAAGAAGCCCAGCAGCCCGTCTTTGCCATTCAGGTATTGTTTTACGTTGTCGGAGTGCTCGTTGAGTACCGACGTGACAACAGGTTCGATGTGGCTGCGGTCGGAGATCTGGATGAGGTTGTGGTCGTCGGCTATCTTACCTGCGGAGGCGTCGGTGTGGTCGAGCATGAGGCTGAATACCTCCTGCGCGCCGCTGGAGCTGACCTTGTCTTCAAGGCGCAGATACACAAGCTGGGCCAGGCGCCGGGGCGTAACGGGCAGCGTTTGGGGCGTGTGGTCGGTTTCGTTGAGGGTCTGCATCACGTCGCCCATCACGAAGTTGGCCACTTCTTTGGCCTGGGCGTTGGTGTCGCCGCCTTTGGTGCGTTTGAAGAGCGAGGAGAGCGCCTCCTCGAAATAGTCGGCCACGGCGCGGTCTTCGGTGAGCACCTCGGCATCGTACGGGGGTAGCCCCAGGCTGTCAACAAAGCGGTGGCAGCGGGCATTCGGCATTTCGGGGAGGTCATCCCGGAGCGCCTCGACGCGCTCTTCGGGCACCACGACCGGTGGAAGATCCGGGTCGGGCAGATAGCGATAGTCCCGCGCCTCTTCTTTCGAGCGCAGCGTGCGCGTCTGCTGCGCATCGGCATCCCACAGCAAGGTTTGTTGCTGCACAGCCTCGCCACGTTCGCGCGCCACGATCTGGCGGTTGATCTCGTATTCGAGCGCGCGCTCTACGTTGCGGATCGAGTTCAAATTCTTCAGTTCGGTGCGCGTGCCGAGCCCGGTCTGCCCTTTAGGACGTACCGACACGTTGGCATCGCAGCGGAGCGAGCCCTCTTCCATGTTGCCATTGCTAATGCCGAGCCAGCGGACCAGCTGTCGCACTTTTTGGAGGTAGCGGTAGGCTTCGTTCGGGGAGCGCAGGTCGGGCTCAGACACCATCTCAATGAGCGGCACGCCGCAGCGGTTGTAGTCGAGCAGCGTGTGGGCTTCGCCCTGATCGTGGATGGACTTGCCGGCGTCCTCTTCAAGGTGGATGCGCGTAATGCCGATGCGCTTGCGCGAGGGGCGGGCGCTGTCTGTATCATTGGTGCCACTGGCGTCGGTGTCGGCATCAATTTCGAGATAGCCTCCGTAGCACAGCGGCGTGTCGTACTGCGAGGTCTGGTAGCCCTTGGGTAGGTCGGGGTAGAAATAATGCTTGCGGGCGAAGAACGAACGCTCGGCAATGGAGCAGTGCGTAGCCAGCCCCATGCGGAGCGTGTGCGTGACGGCGGTCTCGTTGAGAACGGGCAGCGTGCCCGGATGACCCAGGCTCACCGGGTCAACATGCGTATTGGGCGGGGCGCCGTACGCGGCGGCTTCGGGGCTGAATAGCTTGCTCTCGGTTTGGAGCTGGCAGTGCACCTCCAACCCAATGACGGGCTCGTACGTCTCGTGCAGCATAAAACGGGCGTAGGGGGCAGAAAGACCGGAAACCATACAGCAGCGCAGTGCCCCGAAGGGGGCACCACCTGACTGCTAACTTAACCACCGGCGCATTGTTCAACGCGCGGTGCATCACGCGGTGGTTTAACCGGAAGCAGAGTCCGGGCGGGGCACGAACTGTGCTTCAGCTTACAGGGCCTCCCACTTTCCCAAGATCTCCTCGACGTGCGCATCCGTCTTCGGACGCTTAAACACGTGACGAATCACCCCGTCGGGGTCAATCAGGTAGGTGGTGCGCTTGGTGCCCACCACGGTGTTGCCGTACAGGTTGCGCTCGCCGTACACGCCATATGCCGTAAGGATGTCGTGCTCGGGGTCGGCCACAAGTGGAAAGGGCAGGTCGTATTCGCTTGCAAAGTCGGTATGCGAGTCGACGCCGTCTTCCGAGACGCCAATCACGGCAATGCCGTTGTCCTGCAGCTCGGTGTAGCCATCGCGCAGGGTGCAGGCCTGCTTGGTGCAGCCGGGCGTATTGTCTTTCGGGTAGAAGTACAGCGCAACCCACGTTCCACGATAGTCGGAGAGCGTGAGCGGTTCGTTGTCTTGCGTAGCGGCGGTAAAGTCGGGCGCTTCTGTGCCTACAGCAAGGCGGTTGATGGTCGGAGGCATACGGTAGCGGGTGGGTCAGTAGAGAAGCGAACGCGTGCTCTCACTTCGGATAGGGCAGTGCGTTCCGCCGGAATGCGGCTGTAGCGACTTCTTCTCGCCAGCCATGTGTACGGTCGAGGGTTACGACTCGTGCTGCGTTAAGGGCAGGCGGATGCGAAAGGTGGTGCCGACTCCTTCGGTGGTCGTAAACGTGATGCTTCCCTCCAGCTCGGTGATGGTCTTGTGCGCAATAGCCAGGCCCAAGCCGGTGCCGCTGGTTTTTGTGGAGAAGTTGGGCTGAAAGATCTTGTCGCGCTCGTCGGTAGAGATGCCGGTGCCGTTGTCGCGCACGGTAAGCTCGGCGCAGCCTTGCGGATGCGAAGCGGTCGGCGCCTGCTTCATGGTGGCAACGTGGATATTGGGCGTGCGGTCGTCCGGAATCGCCTGCAGTGCATTTTTGAGTAGGTTGATACACACGCGCCGCAGCTCCTCGCGGTCGGCCTCAACCACGAGGGGCGCCTCGTGCCAGTTGGCTGTGATGGCGTTGCTGGGGGCCTCTTCGCGCATGAGCTGCACGGCCTCGCGGCTTACCTCGTTTACGTCGAGCGGCTCCAATACACGAGTGGGCAGGCGCGCGAACGAGGAGAACTCATTGGCAATGCGCGTGAGCGTGTTGATCTGGTCAATGAGCGTATCGGTAATGCGCGTAAACAACTCAGCAAACTGGCTGTCGTCTGCGTCCTGCGGAGACGTACTGCCCGAAGCATTGGCCGTAGCCTCCCCCCGGCGCTGAAAGGCACGCTTAAGGTGCTGGATGGAGAGCTTCATGGGCGTAAGCGGATTCTTGATCTCGTGGGCCACCTGCCGTGCCATCTCGCGCCAGGCCAGCTCGCGCTCTTGTTGCGCCAGCTTACGGCGTTGCTGGGCGAGTTGGGCGCGCATCTCATTGAAGGTTTGCACAAGCTCGCCGATCTCATCGCGCGTGGTAACGGGCAGGATGCGAGCGAAGCGCCCCTCGCCAACCGCCTCCAGGCCCTCGCGCAGCTGGGCAATGGGCTGGGCGATTGCGCTGGCCACGAGCGAGGCGGTGCCCATCACCACCACAACGAGCATGAGAAGCGCGCCGAACAGGTAGGCCAGGGTGCGGGCCTGCTCCTCTTCAAGCTGCTCCTGCTCCGACAGGGTAGGCACAGCCACCACCACGCGGGTCCGTCCTTCGGCATCGGTAAGAGCCCGGTAGCCAACGCGGTAGGTGAAGGAGCCAATGGAACGGCGCGCCGTGGTAAAGCGGCGGTTCTCCAGATGCAAGGCCTGATACACCTCCATGGGCAAGCGCGGCTCTACGAGGCCGTCGCGCACGAGACGTGGGCGACTGGTTTCGGTGAGGAGGCCGTCCTCGTACACATCCAGGTCCGTTCCCATGCGCACGGCCAGCGCGTTCATATCGGTGCGGTCGACTACGCGAAAGATGCGCTCGCCGCTGCGGGCCTGAAGGGCAAGCGCTTCTTCAATGCGTGCGAGGGCGTCGGCCAATTGGCTCTCCACGCCACGGTCGCCCTCGGCCTCCACCACATGCACGCCCAAGACGCCCACGGCGAGTGCGGCGGCCACCCCCACGCCCAAAAACGCATTCAGTACCTTGTCGCGGAAGCGCACGCGTGGAGCAGGCAGAAGCCCGGCCCGGTAGCGCATCAGCGCGCCCACCAGATAGGCCAGCGTTGCCAGCACAAGAACAGCTACTGTAATCCGAAAGAGGTAGTAGAGGTGGTCGAACGGCATGATCGTAGGCAGCCGGGCCACGACCACGCGGTTGTCAGAGCTACGAGCGTAGTACGTAAGGTATGTTGCCCCCCGGTCAGTGGTGCGGGTCCACACCGGAGCGGCTTGGGTCGTGCGCGAGCGCACATCATCGGGCAGGCGTCCCACGCCAACATCGGGGCCTTGGCTGCGGCGCAAGATGCCATCTGTGAACACGGCGAGCGAGAGGTCAGCGTAGAGGTCGCTATAGGATCCGTCGGGTAAGAACACCCGTGGAATGTCACTGCCGCTGCCCACGATGCCGGCCCGCGGCTCAATGCGCACCATAGCCCAGTGGAGCGGTCCAGGGCCACGCAGTCGTTGCAGCCCCACATACTCCACCGCCGAGCCGCTACGAAGATCGCGCCGGATGTCGTCAGGGAGCGGAGTAACCACGGGTTCGGTGCCTCCGCGGAGGGTGTACAGCGTTTGCATCCGCCGGAAGATGCGTTCGTCTTCCGGCATCTGCTGCACCCGTCTTGGACGTACCCCTGGCGTGGCGTACTGCGCCTGGGGGGTGCCCAGTGAGTCGAGCAAGACAAGGCGCGACTCGTACGGGCTGAGCGACGTGAGCAAGGAGCCGCGCAATGCATCGGTTGCAATGGCGTCGAGGCTGTCGGCTGTAATCGACGGTGTTTGCCAGCGATCGAGGTCGGTGCGTACGCCCTCCACAATCTGCTGCAGGGCAAACAGGAGTCGGGGGTTGCGGCCTTCCGCAAATGATTGGGCAGCCTCGGCCATGCGGCTGCGCCGTTGGGCGTCCATGCCCACGTAGAGCAGCGCATAGAGGGCCGTGGCCAGGATGATTGCTGCTGGCAGCAGCCGCTGAATGGTAAGCTGGCTGCGCCCGTTGTGCGGCCAGGTGCGCCCAACGAAAGCTACGCCGCCCGCGCCCAGAAAGAGCAGAATGGATACCGTAGGAGCAACAGCATCGGCAGGGTGAAACCCAATAATGAGGAGAACGGCTGCGAGTCCGCCACTGCCCAGCGTTATGAGGCCAAGTATGGTGGGCGGATAGGCCGCGGGCCATGCCAGCAGCACGAGGCGTGTAGCAATCCACCAAAGCGCAACCAGGCTTGCAAAGAGCCCTGCGAGGAGCAGAGCCAGGCTGCTGAAAACGGTAAAGACCAGCAGATTTGGAAGCAGGCCCGTACGGGCAAAGAAGTTAAGCGTACTATCGAGCACTGCATGCTCCACCACATGGGCAACCGCGAGCGAAGAACCAAGTCCAAGAGTCACCAGAACGATACTTGCTATGGTCGTGCCGAGCACCACCCAGCGCCGGGAGAGCGGTAGCGTGTAGCGGTGTGTCCAGGCATCGCGCCAGGGCACTGGCAGGCGGTACCGCAGGCCCAGCATGAACAGCCCACCGCCAAGCAGAGCGCCCAGGCATCCTGTAATGAGAAGATCGCCGATAGAGCGCATCAGGCCCCGGCCGATGCCAGAGGCCAGGTGGGCTGGGTCGAACAGCGGAGCGGCTGCGCTGCCTGCGTGCATCCACCGGGCGGGCAGGTCGAGCCCAATTGCGCTGTAGCGTAGCATAACAATGCCCACCGCGACCCCGAACATCCATCCCGTGGCTGTTGCGAGACTACGTAGATCGGAGCGGCAGGCCCGCCGCCAGGCGTGGTAAAACCGATAAGCGAGACCGCCAAGCAGCCACACCAGCAGGAGTCCAACGGCAGCGCCTTGCACATTTCCAATGCGCTCTCGCTCCATGCGAAGCAGCTGTTCAGGCTGTGGACGCACGACGCGCACGTGGGCCAGCGGGGCACCGTGCAGGTCATTAAGCAGCAGCGTGGTGGCCGAGTCAGCCAGCGTACGAGGAGGCTCCCAGGTTATGCTAATCGGAAGAGGCAGCGGCGCTCCCCACTCCGCGCTCAGCCGGTATGCTTGAATGAACCGGTTCTGAACCGGAGGGTCCACATACACCTGTTGCATGACACGCACGGCGCCAATAGCACGTCCATCAAGGCGCACAGGGGCCCAGGCAACGAGGGCCGTCTGCACATCGCCTCTGCGGGCCACGGCAACCTGTGTATCCTGCAGAAAGGCCTCCTGGTCGGGCGCTTGGTCGAGCGGCATGCTAAACCCGGTCCATCCCAGCAGGCGGGGGGTAGGCGCGTACACTTCGACTGCGCGGCGCGGATGGACGTTGAGTTGTGCGAGGTGGTCAACCAGACGGCGCGGACGATCGCCGGGCCGAAGGGCATCGAGGCTTTGGATGATCGTCGAATCGCGCGCCAGCATTTCGGCACGGGTGATCAGGTCGGTGCGCAGTGCCTGGTACTGCGTGGATACAGCCGTGCGCACCTCGGCAATCTGTTCTGTATCGCGCCCCGCGACCTCGCTGGAAGTCAGGCGCTCTTGCATCCCCACGAGCACGATAGCGCTGCTCCCAAGAATACCGGCAACTATCCAATATAGCAGTGAGCGCGACGAGAAAATGGGCATATGCTAACATTGGAAGAAGCGGTGTGCGGCACGACCAGGGGCTGCACAACATACGGCATATCACATAGCATCGCAGCACATAGCACTGCAGCGGCCGGGCTGCATGCTACGGAGACTTATGGAGAGGCTGTTTCAATTCGCACTTCGTGCAAAACCCACGTTGTAGAGCCTTCATCGAAACGTACCATCACATACACCGGTGCATCGGCCTGAGCATGGTGGTACGTGCCCATGACAAACAGACTGGCGTCGGCATGGGCGGTGCGGTCAACAGAGAACGATCGGGGGGCATGGTGGCGAAAGTAGTCGCGCATCACGTAAAACGCTTGCGACTGGCTGTAGTACGACCGCGATCCCAGCAGACTGACGTCAATGCGGTCGGCGGCAGGAGTGAACAGGGCTTCGGGCATGCCCTCTTCGAACGCTTGCATGACCCGGTGCACCGCAGCTTCATTCGCAGACGAGTCGGCAGGAGATGTGGGCTGCGCAGTGCCAACGTAGGGTATACAGCTTAGTAGTACCGCAACCAGTAGCGGTAGCAAGCGTGGGCACTGTATCGCCGATGCAATTCGTGTCGGTACCACCATAGCGTGAAGCATTCGAGTGCAAGGAAGCACCTGTGCAGTACAACGGCATGGGGATAAGAACACGGCCTTCGCATCCAAGCTGCACAGTAGCCAGTTGGGTACGCATAGCGCAAGGATTGTACCCACAGTGCGGGACGTGCATGCTGCGGGGGCAAACTGCCGCCTGGGCGATGGTTTGACGTCATCGGTATACGACCGCAAGTCAAACGATCCCTTCAAATGAGGGACTGTTAGAAGCTTTTGGGGGCTACAGCCTACCGACTATCGGTACGCAGGTCGCATGCAACTGTATGCGAGGCATAGCACGTGAATCTTGCATCAGCAGCCTGATGCGGACAAGCGGCGGGCGTGGTTCTGTTTTGTGAGCCAGGTTCAGCAGCAAGCGTCTTCTATAGCATACGGTTCAAATCCAAAGCCGTCCACCGCCTTATACAGGACGACAGACGGCTTCGTAGTATGTGCCAAGACGGCGGCGTATTTTGGAGGCAGGCGCTCTATATACAACCCCCTGGACGAAAAAGAGAGGCATCGCCCTGGTCAGTCGCTACTGACAACCGAGAGCGGACGGATCCGAGCGACCTTTGATGCGAGCCCGGCGCCGACCACGGTGTCAACCACGGCTTCAACGTCGTCTTTGGTTTGAACGCCGCCTTCGCTGCTGTCGAGCGAGGCTTGAGCTGGCATCTCTTGCGCGCTGATGGTGCGCCCGGCGCCGTGGCAGGCCGAACCGTAGCTTTTCTGCATGCTGTCGCGCGTGGCCAGCATCACGAATGAGGTGTTGTTGCGCTCGCCCGGCACGATAACCGGCTGGCCCAGCGCGCGGTACGGAAGCGAGATGCCGGGCGTGCCCGGCCCAAAGGCCCGTGCCGCACCCTTCCGGTGCACAAAGCAGCGCGCGTGGTGGTCTTCCACCTGATGCATTTCGACGTGGCCAAGCGTGTGGGCCACATCGTACACCGTGCGCAAGCGATCGCCCAGCCCGCCGAGGGCGTCGTCTGCCGACTCGCGAACGCGGTGGGCCAGCACTTGGCGGTTCGCGTATGCGTAGTTGGCGGCGGCCCGCATGGCCCCGATATAATCTTCGGCCTCCGACACGTCGAGCGGCATGTACGAAAGGTCGTCGGAGGGCGGGGTGGTGTCGTATTTGGAGCCGGCCTCGCGGAAGCGCTCAATGTAATCGTCGCATACCTGCCGCCCGTATCCGCGCGAGCCGCAGTGGATGAGCACCGTAAGCCGTCCTTCGCGCAGTCCCATAGTGAGTCCTGCTGCGCGGTTGTACACCTCCTCGACCACGCCCACCTCGATGAAGTGTGCGCCGCTGCCCAGCGTACCCAGCTGGCGGGCCCCGGCAGCACGCGCTGCTGCACTTACTTTGTCTGGGTTGGATTCATTGAGGCGTCCGCCCTCTTCGGCACGCACCAGGTCATCCTGGCGCGCCATGTCGCTACGCAGCGCCCACTGGGCTCCGGACTGGGCGACATGGTCGACTTCGCTTTTGTTCAGATGCAGGGAGCCTTCGGCATCGTCGCCGCAGGGAATGGCCTCGGACAGTGCATCGTGGAAGTTATCGAGATTGCCCTCTACATCCGACAGGCGGATGGACGAGCCCAGCAGCCGCACGCCGGTGTTAATGTCGCGTCCAATCGCAGCCGGGGCGATGGCTCCTACCGGGTACTTCGACACCGCGACAATGCCGACGGGGGCACCCTTACCAGGCGAGACATCGGGCATCACCATGAGATGCCCCACCAGTCCCGGCAGCGAGGCCGTCTGAACGATCTGGTCGGCTGTGGGGCCTAACAGGATCCGTTCGAGCAGCGCCTCGTTGGCCAGAAACCGCACCGGCACCCGCATGTCAGGGGCAGCAGAAGCCGGGAGCTCCCAGGTAAAGTCATCGATTTGCGCCACATCAGAACGATCCATACGCATCAGCATACACGCGTCGAGTCTGTGCTATACCACACAGGCAACGCGTGCGTATATTGGGTTATGAGCGAAATATCTACAGTCCGGTTTAACCTCTGTAACATTTTATGTGTTCCGTTCACGGCGGCATGTACCCTGCGTTTGCATCCGAGAGACGTGCCGCCTTCACTGGCATTTAGCGCCCACTATACGCCTTATGGATCTGTCGCTTCCGCCTCGGTTTGAATCGGCTACGTTTGTGTCGTATGTGCCGACAACTACATCGCAAGCAGAGGCGTGCCGGGCGGTGCAGGCGTTTGTAGACACTGCACCGTGGGATGATAGCTGGATGCGGACGATCTGGAATCGCCATGCGGGCACCGTTCGGCAGCGCGGGCTTTATCTGGTGGGACCGGTAGGCACTGGCAAGACGCATCTGATGGCGGCTGCGTACCAGGCGCTGCATCCTGCAACGCCCTGTGGCTTTGTGCACAGCCGCACGCTCTTTCAGCAGACGGCCTCGCCCCAGGCGGTAGCCCGGTCGATTGCCGATCAATGCACGCTGCTGTGTCTCGATGAAGTGGAGATCGACGACCCCGCCAACGAGGCCCGTCTGGTGCATACCTTGCAGGCGCTCGACGATGTCGGCGTCTACCTGCTCGCCTCCAGCAACGTGCGGCCCGAGGCGTTTGCCAAAACCAATGTGGGACCCACACGCTTTGAGCACTTCTTGCGCAACGCTTTCGGACAGCGCTATGCCTTACAGCCCGTAGAGGGCCCCGATTACCGCCGTGATAGGGCGGTGCAGCATAATCAGACCGGCACCATCTGGGTTGGGCCCCCCGATGCCACGCGAGAGCGGCTGGATGCGGCGTGCCAGACGCACGATACTGCACTCCGCCTCTCATTCGATGCGCTTCGCGAGCGCAGCCGCACCACGGCTCACGACGCGCTCGTTGACGAATTGGTGGCCCCCGACTGCTTGGCGGTGGAGGACGTAGCGCTCGACTCGACCGATGATGCGTTGCGCCTGCTCCGCATTGTCGATGCGCTGTATACGCACGACGCCGCCCCGGTGCTCTACATGACCGCCCGTACACCGCCCGACGACTGGTTTGCGCCCGAGCAGTTTGCTGGACTGGCGCAGGCCATCGCCAAGAAGTTTACGCGTACCGTGTCACGCTTGCATGCGCTCTGCACGGTTGAGCACGTGGCCCGCGCATCTCCAAAACAGCCCACAAAACAACGATAGCGAATCCGTAAGAGGTGTTACTCAGCTCCATCAACAGGCATGGCCTCCAGCAGGTCGATGGGCGTGCCCCACATGCGAATGGAGGGCTGGCCGGGCTTTTCCTCGCCTCGGAAGCGAATCGCAAGTCCGTCGGTCTGCAGCGAATCGGGGAGCGAGCCGCCCGGGTCGTAGCGCGTGCTGTCGGAGGCAATGATGCCCCAGAAGCCGCCCTCCATCTCCATAAAGACAACGGTGCCGGTGGTGCTTACCAGCTGTTCGGGGTTGGGGCCGTCTTCATCAGCAGGACTTGGGGTGTCAGCAGGCATAGCGGTGTCGGGGGCCGAGGAGCCGCATCCGCCCAGCACGAGCAGAGCGCCCACCAGCACAGCCCTGCATATCCAGCCAAGACGCGCAGCGTAAGCAGTCATAGTAGGGGATGCGAGCAGTGAATGCATACAACGAAAAGGAATACCGTTCGTTATGATACAACGAAGCTGTCCAGAGCGCAAATCGTTTCGCGCTGTCGGTCATCATCCATTGGACCAACTTGGTTTCGCATTATGAGTCATTCGGATACGCCAACACAGCGCTTGTCTGCACGCGTTACCGGACGCGTACAGGGCGTGGGCTTTCGTCACTTTACCCGCACCACCGCACAGCGGCACGGGCTTACCGGCTGGGTGCGCAATGAGCCCGACGGCTCGGTTCGGCTGGAGGCCGAGGGGCCGCGCGCTAATCTCGAAACGCTTCTCGATGCCGTGCACGACGGACCGCGTCCGGCACGTGTCGAATCGGTCGAGGCGGAATGGGAAGCAGCCACCGACACGTTCCACCAGTTTGAGGTGCGGTACGCATGAGCACATCGTCTTCAGAGGATTCGGAGCTCTCGGCTGGATGTGCCGTGCATGAGGCGCTGCACTGGGCGGCCCAGCATCTTGAGGCCGTCGACGGGCGGGCCCATCAGCAGGCGCGATGGCTTCTGGCCGAGGTACGGGGGCAGTCGAGCACCCAGCTGGCTGCTGATGCGCGCGCTCCGCTCACCGAGGCCCAGCGCCAGCAGTTCACAGCGCTTGTGGCACGGCGCGTGCAGGGCGAGCCGCTCCAGCATGTGCTGGGCCACACCAACTTCTACGGACTGCGCATTCAGGTCAGCCCCGACGTGCTCATTCCGCGTCCCGAGACCGAAGCCGTGGTCGAGCAGGCGCTGGCGCTCCTTGCCAACGTGGAGGCGCCGCGCATTTTCGATGCGGGTACGGGCAGCGGATGCATCGCCTGCGCGCTCAAGCATGAACGCCCAGATGCTCAGGTCGCCGCAGGAGATGTGTCGGAGGCGGCACTCGATGTGGCACGCGCTAACGGGACGGCGCTCGGCCTTGACATCGCATGGCATTCCTTCGACATGGACGCGCCCGATGCTGCTGCGGCCGTGCCCAACGCGTTGGATCTGCTCATCTCGAATCCCCCGTACGTACCCGATCACGAAGCCGACACGCTCAGCGCGGTGGTGCGCGACTACGACCCGCCCGAAGCGCTCTTCACCGGTCCCGATGCGCTACGCTTCTACCGCGCGCTGGCCCAGTGGGGATACACCGCCGTGCGCCCCGGTGGCCATCTGCTCGTAGAAACGCATGCCGATGGCGCTGACGATGTGGCCCGCCTCTTTCGCATGCACGGGTGGACCGACGTACACCAGAACAACGACTGGGCGGGGCGTCCGCGCATGGTGTGGGGACGGCGCTCGTAGACGCGCATCTCTTCGCCGTATGTTGCTCCAGAAGAAAGGGCGAACGGGAGACCGTTCGCCCCAGGAAGAGGTGTTGACACTTGGTAGACGACCCAATTCGCAGATAACCCAAGTTGGGAGACATAGCACGAGACCCTCTACTTTTTCTCCTGCACCCAACGGTCCCCCGTTGGATGCACGTAGGGACGCTCCTGCGTCCGTAGTGGATGGGCAGTGTCTATTGTTGTACGTTGCTTAACTACTGGTAAGGTCACGCCCCGTACACCCGTGCGGCTTCGCGATGCATGATCGCGTGCAGATCAGCCGTGGCGGCAGGGGTTTCCGCATATCCCCCTGAAAGCAGAAGCACCGCCGCCAGGTCGCGTTGATGGATCTGCTCCAGCACATAGCCATCACGCTGATGCAGGCCCGCACGTGTGAGCGACAGGCGTCCGTAACGGTCGCCTGCCATCACATCGATGCCTGCAAGATAGAACACGAGGTCGGGTTGGGCCGCGTCGAGCACTGCGGGCAGATGTGTGGTGAGCGCCTCCATGTAGGCGGTGTCGGAGCAGCTGTCGGGCAGCGGCACATCGTGCGTGGAGGGCGGCTTTTTGAACGGGTAGTTCTTGGCGCCGTGCATTGAGAAGGTGTAGACCTCGGGCATATCGGCAAAGAACGCCGCGTTGCCATTGCCCTGATGCACATCCAGATCCACAATGCAGACGCGCTGAATCCAGCACGCTTGTTGCAGCACGCGGATGGCCACCGCCACATCGTTGAGCACACAGAAGCCCTCGCCATGACCAGGCATGGCATGGTGGGTGCCGCCCGCCAGGTTGGCCGCTACGCCGTCTTCGAGTGCCATCATAGCTGCGTTGAGGGTGCCCTGCACGGCCACCCGCGAGCGATAGACGAGCCGCTCCGACCAGGGGAGTCCCATGCGACGTTCGGCGCGGTCGGAGAGCGTGCCTGCTGCCAGTGCGTTTAGGTACTCGGCAGTATGCACATGTTGCAAGTCGGCCCAGTCGGCCTGACGCGGGGCTACGACCTTGCGGGGATGCAGCAGTCCCTCACGGAGCAGCAGGTCGTGCAGCGCCGGAAACTTGCCCATCGGAAACGGATGGCCTTCGGGCAGCGGCACGTAGTAGCCATCTTGGTAGCTAACACGCATTGAGCAATGAGGGGGCGTAGAGGCAGAAGAGCACAAGCACCAAGGCAACACTACTCGCCTGCGAAGGCGTCGAGCGACTCTTCGCGAAAGGCGCCGGTGCCTACGTAGCGCATGAGCAGCATGAAATCGTCGCGTTCCACCGCGCCCGGCAGCGTCCCAATGATCTCGCCCGAGGGTTCCATAAAGGCAAGCGTTGGAAAGCCGCGTGCACCTAACGTGTCCATAACTGCTGGAGCAGTCACCGACTCGCCCCGAAACTGATGGGTTTCTTCCGGGTCGTCGCCGTTTACACGCACCATCACGAAGTGCTCGTTCATGAGTTGCTGTACGTCTGCGTCGGTATACACGTCTTGCTCAATGCGCTGGCAGTAGGGGCACCAGGGCGCATACACGTACACGAAGACGAACTTATCTTCGGCAGCGGCGGCATCAAATGCATCTGCCATCGTGTACACAGGCAGCTCATCGACCCAGGCATCGGTATCGGATTGGGCGTGGCTTGGGGCAGCGAGCAGAAGCGTGGGGACCACAAGCAGAAGAAGAGGGAGGCGAAACGCAGTAGTCATGGAGCCGGAAGCATGAGGGGCAGAGCCAGTGCAGGGCCGTCGGGTTCAGAACGTCCCGTGCGTGTGGGATGGGTGGCTGCATCGCAGGGTTCCTGTACAGGAATGGAAGCAGGTGGCATGGCGGTATCGGAATACGGGAAATGGGTACGGCCCTGTGCATCCTTTGTAACGCATGTCTCTTAACGGGTACGGCGGGAGGCTGAGCGGATAGCCCGGACCACCATCCAGGCTACAGCCCCGCCAAGCCAGAGGCCCGTAAGGAGGCGCGAACTCGGCGTATTGATCCAGAGCCCGAGCCACGGACCCAGCCAATCGACACCAGCGGGCACGATCCCAATGCCGAGCACAACCCACGGCGACGCGTGCGCTTCGAATCCTGCCGCCATCCGGGCCACGACGGCACCGGCACCAGCACCGATGTAGATACCCAGGCAACGGTCGCACACCGCGAGCGCCGTGCCAGACATGTGCATGCTCCGCTCGGGTAGTTGATGGCACACCGGAGCAAACGCCTCCATGACCACGGTCTGGGCCCAGACCGGCAGCCACGGAGGCAGAGCCGAAAGCGTTACGAGCCCCCCGGCCAGGGCTGGGATTAGTATCCAACGCCTCCCTGGCATCGGGTCAAATAATGAGGATGTGTTACGTGGCATATCACGTATGATCTTACCTTAAAGCAACCCGGGAAAACGGAACACCCTATGGGAGGTATGGTTCAGCAGATTGGCTTGTTAGCACTCATCACCAGCGAGTGCTAATAGCACTGAAGTGACAATTACTCGCATGTTATCCGCTCACCAAACCCAACCCCATTATGGCAAAGATTCAACCGCTGGGCGACCGCGTGGTCGTCGAGCCGAAACCTGCTGAAGAAAAGACTGACAGCGGTCTCTACATTCCAGACTCGGCCCAAGAGAAGCCGCAGAAGGGCACCGTAGTGGCCATCGGCCCCGGTCGCGTCGAGAACGGCAACAAGATTGACCTGACCGTAGCCGAAGGCGACCAAGTGCTGTACGGCAAGTACTCGGGCACCGAAGTCACCCTTGACGGGAAAGACTTCCTCATCATGCGCGAGAGCGATATCTTTGGCGTCGTGGAAGACTAAGTAGACGCCGACCGCTCAACCGCAGCCGAGGCGCATTCTCGCGTATCCCGCTGCACGCCGCCGGATCTTGCAGGCGGCCCCGCACTCCCCGCATTCCCTTAAATAACCACTCGAACTCACACTATGGCTAAACAAATTGTATTTGATGCTGAAGCGCGCAACGCGCTGAAGGCAGGCGTCGACAAGCTCGCCCGCGCCGTAAAGGTGACGCTGGGCCCGAAAGGACGCAACGTTGTTATTGAGAAATCATTTGGCGCACCGACCGTCACGAAAGACGGTGTTTCGGTTGCGAAAGAAGTCGAGCTTGAGAAGAAGCTCGAAAACGTAGGCGCCCAGATGGTCAAAGAGGTCGCGTCGAAGACCTCGGATGTGGCTGGTGACGGTACCACCACGGCAACCGTGCTCGCGCAGGCCATCATGAGCACCGGCCTGAAGAGCGTAACGGCGGGTTCGAACCCGATGGATCTGAAGCGCGGCATCGAAACAGCCGTGCAAGCCATTGTGGCCGACCTGCAGAAGCAGAGCAACCCGGTAGAAGGCAAGGGTCGCATTGCGCAGGTTGCAACCATCTCGGCCAACAACGACGACGCCATTGGCGAGCTGATCGCAGATGCGTTTGACCGTGTCGGCAAAGACGGTGTGATCACCGTAGAAGAAGCCAGCGGTATCGAAACGCACCTCGATGTGGTCGAAGGTATGCAGTTTGACCGCGGCTACCTCTCGCCTTACTTCGTAACCGACTCCGACAACATGGAGGCGGTCCTCGAAGATGCCTATGTGCTGATCTACGACGACAAGATCAGCAACATGAAGGATCTGCTGCCGGTGCTTGAAAAAGTGTCGCAGACAGGCAATCCGCTGCTGATCATCGCCGAAAACATTGAAGGCGAAGCACTCGCCACACTCGTGGTGAACAAGCTGCGTGGCACGCTGAAGGTCGCGGCTGTGAAGGCGCCTGGCTTTGGCGACCGTCGCAAGTCGATGCTCGAAGACATCTCGGTGCTGACGGGCGGAACCGTTATCAGCGAAGAGAAGGGCTATCGCCTCGAAAACGCGACGCTCGACTATCTCGGGCAGGCCAACCGCATCACCATCGATCAGGATACCACCACGGTGGTGGACGGAGCGGGCTCCGAAGAAGAAATCAACGCCCGGGCCAACCAGATCCGTCAGCAGATCGACAGCTCCACGTCGGACTACGACCGTGACAAGCTGCAAGAGCGCCTTGCGAAGCTCTCGGGCGGCGTTGCGGTGCTGAACGTAGGCGCGGCGACCGAGCCGGAGATGAAAGAGAAGAAGGCGCGCGTTGAAGATGCGCTCCACGCCACGCGTGCTGCCGTTGAAGAAGGCGTACTGCCGGGCGGCGGCGTTGCGTACCTGCGCGCTCTGCACGCTCTCGACGGTCTTGACGTTGAAAACCAGGATCAAGAGATTGGTGTCTCGATTGTGCGCCGTGCGCTCGAAGAGCCGCTGCGTCAGATCGCGTCGAACACGGGCCTTGAAGGCTCCATCGTGGTACAGCGCGTGAAAGAAGGCGAAGGCGACTACGGCTTCAACGCACGCACCGAAGAGTACGGCCCGCTCCTTGAGCAGGGCGTCCTCGATCCCACGAAGGTGACGCGTAGCGCTCTCGAAAATGCCGGATCCGTTGCGGGTCTGCTGCTCACTACCGAATCCGTAATCGCCGATCGCGAAGACGAAGACGACGGCGACAACGGCGGCGGTGGCGGTGGCGCCCCCGGAGGCGGCGGCATGCCGGCCGGAATGGGTGGCATGGGCGGAATGGGCGGAATGGGTGGCATGATGTAAGCCCCCGTTTCGCGCACACCGCGCGAACCGACTGAACGCTAAGCGGCGGCTCCCCAGTTTTGGGGAGCCGCCGCTTTTTTGTTGGCCTGTATGACTCTATGCGCCTCGCCGCCTGTCTTCGAGAATCGACGATTGTTACATGCTACAGCACCGTATCCAGCGCATCCTGCAGCGTCTTGGCGCCGATTACGTCCAGGTCGTCGGGAGCGGTGGTAGAGTCCAGGTTGTTGGCAGGCACCACGGCACGGTCGAACCCGAGCTTGGCGGCTTCTTTCAGGCGCGGGCCAAGCTGGCTTACGGTGCGGATTTCGCCGCCGAGTCCGACCTCGCCAATGAGCACGGCGTTGGTATCGGTCGGTACGTCGCGGAACGAGGACACCGCCGCCACGGCTGTGCCCAGATCCACGGCAGGCTCGTTCAGCTTCACGCCGCCCGCAATGTTGATGAATACGTCGTGGTCGGAAAACGCGAGTCCGATGCGCTTTTCGAGCACGGCCAGGAGCATCTGCAAGCGCGAGTACTCAAAGCCGGTGGCGGTGCGCTGCGGCGTGCCGTACGAACTGGGGGAGACGAGAGCCTGCACCTCCACCAGAATGGGACGCGTGCCCTCCAGCGAGCAGATCACCGCCGAGCCGCTTACGCCATAGCCGCGTTCCGATAGGAAGATCTCGCTCGGATTCGGCACCTCGTGCAGCCCCGACTCGCGCATCTCAAACACGCCAATTTCGTTCGCTGCGCCAAAGCGGTTCTTCACGCTGCGCAAGATGCGAAACGCATGGTGGCGGTCGCCCTCAAAGTAGAGTACCGTATCGACCATGTGCTCCAGCACGCGCGGGCCCGCAATCGTCCCCTTTTTGGTGACGTGCCCCACCAGAAACGTCGAAAACTCGTCTTCCTTCGTCATCTTGAGGAGCGAGGCGGTGCTCTCGCGCACCTGACTTACCGAGCCGGGCGCGCTGCTCAGATCCGGACGAAAGATCGTCTGAATCGAATCGACAATGAGGAGGTCGGGCTCGCACGAGCGCACTGCCTGCCCAATGGCTTCCACGTTGGTCTCGGCCAGGAGCAGCAGCCGGTCGGTATCCACGCCCAGACGCTGTGCGCGCAGCTTCACCTGCCGCTTCGACTCCTCGCCCGTCACGTACAAAATGGTGCGCTCGGGCATAAAGCGCGCCAGCTCGGTCATAAGCGTACTCTTCCCGATGCCGGGGTCGCCTGCAATCAGGCTAAACGAGCCTTGCATAATGCCGCCGCCCATCACGCGATCAAACTCGACCATGCCCGTTTGCAGGCGTGTTTCTGGCCCCAGGGCCACCTCGGTAATGGGTTCGGGGGGATTCGACGTGCGTCCGTTAGAAGAGGAGGTCGACTTGGGCACCCGGGCCTTGACATCAGACTCGGGTTTCTCCTCAACGAGTGTATTCCACGCGCCACATCCGGGGCATTTGCCCATCCACTTGTGGGCAGCGTGGCCGCATTCTTGACAAACGTACCGTGAAGATGATGCCATACGGTGTAACGAAGTGTGCGAGCAAGCCCATGAACAGCGCGTGCAGGTCCGCGAGCATCCCCGAATGAAAGGACACCTATCCGGCTCAGCACCTGTTTGGGACCGATGGATGGTACGCTCTGCATTTAGGGGAGCCTGTCCATGCAACAGAGCAAACAGGAACCATTCTGGCACGCGTGGCATGCACCTACTGCTGTTGTGTCGACTTGTGCCGTGCTGGCGTTCCTTGTGTTTTAAGCACGGGCTTGAACGCGGGCGTTTGCGGCTTGTAGCTGACAGCTTGTAGCCAACAGCTTCGTATTCTACTCGCTGATTGCGTATTCTTGGTGACTGACCGTCTGCTTGCCCCGCTTCATGCGATTGGGACGTACTTCATTTTAATGGGACGCGCCTTTGCATCAGTTCGCGAGGTACGCACCTATTGGACGAACTTCATCACGCAGATGGTGCGGATTGGCGTAGAGTCGATCCCGATTGTAGCGCTGGCGGCTGCCTTCACTGGGGCTGTGCTTACGGTGCAAACGGCATATCAGCTGCAGACCTCGTTCGTCCCCAACACCATCATTGGCTCCATTGTGGTGCCATCCATGATGTTGGAACTGGCGGCGGTGATTACGGCGTTCATTTTGGCGGGGCGTGTGGGCGCACGCATTGCCGCCGAGCTGGGTACGATGCGCGTATCCGAGCAAATTGACGCGCTGGAGGTAATGGGGCTCAACTCCATCAGCTTCCTTATTCTGCCGCGCGTGCTGGCGGGGGTTGTCATGTTTCCAGCACTGTACATATTTGCGTGCCTGATTGGCATTGGTGGCGGGCTCGGCATTGCAGAAGCAGCCGGACTGCTCAGCACGACTGAGTTCATTGAAGGGGCCCGCCAGTTTTACCAGCCGTTCGACCCGTACTTTGGGCTGATCAAATCCATTACGTTTGGGTTCATTATCACCTCCATTGCCTGCTACAAGGGCTACTACACACAGGGCGGGGCCGAGGGGGTAGGCCAGAGCACCACGGAAGCCGCTGTGCAGAGTTGCGTTTTCGTATTGCTGGCTGATCTGGCGCTGGCTGTGCTGCTTCTGTAGTTGGACCCGTAGCGCCTCAACAAGGCTTCCTCGCGCTTTTGCGACTCGTTTGTTGCATGTGTTCTCAGGCCCGGCATCCCGTATGATTCAGATCGAACATTTGCACAAGAGCTTCGGGGACTTGGATGTGCTCGAAGATGTCTCGCTCAACATTCACGAGGGCGAAACGCTTGCGATCATCGGGCAATCCGGTTCGGGCAAGAGCGTGCTCATGAAGCACATCGTGGGCCTGCTCTCGCCCGATAGGGGCCGTGTGCTGGTTGATGACGTAGACATCTGCTCGGTGCCGTACGAGCGCCTGCGCGAGGTGCGAAAGCATTTCGGTGTATTGTTTCAGGGCGGTGCGCTCTTCGACTCGATGACTTCAGAAGAGAACGTGGCGTTTCCGCTCGAATATTTCTCGTCGCGCTCGCCTGCCGAAATCAAAGCGCGTGTGGCCGAGTGCCTTGAACTGGTGCGCATGCCCGACGTGGGACCGAAAAAACCCGCTGAGCTTTCTGGAGGGATGCGAAAGCGCGTCGCTCTGGCCCGCGCTATTGCGCTGGAGCCCAAGTACATCTTGTACGATGAGCCGACCAGCGGGCTCGATCCTAAAACTTCCAACACCATCGACGAGCTGATTCAGCAGCTCGCTGAAGAGATGAATGTGACCAGCGTGGTGGTCACGCACGACATGCACTCCGTCTTCAACATCGCCGATCGGGCGGCCTTTTTGTATGGCAAAAGTCTTCATTGGGTTGGACCGATTGATGCCATCCACAACCGTGACGATCCGGTGCTCGACTCATTTGTAACTGCCAGCGAGTATCACGTAGGTACGCATCCTACCGCTTCTTCCCCCTCGTAATCTGCCCATGCTCAACACGTGTTCATGAACTACAGCAACGAAGTCAAGGTCGGGCTCTCTATCGTCCTGGCCGTGGTCGTTCTCATTGTAGGCGTCCGATACTTTCAAGATCTGCCCATTCTGAGCAGTAGCTACTTGCTCACGGCCAACTTTGAAAACGTGAGTGGCCTCTCGGCAGGCAACCCGGTGCGCTTAAGCGGCGTGAACGTAGGCACGGTTGAGTCGGTGCAGTTGCAGCAAGATGAGGAAACGGTGCGTGTGCGCTTTCGCGTAAACGAGAATGTGCTGATTCCGGAGGGCTCTATGGCCGAGGTGCGCGGCTTTTCTGCGCTTGGTGGCGTACGGTTGGGGATCCGACCGGGCCCTTCCTCGAACCCACCCTTGCAGCCAGGCAGCATCATCGACACCCCCAGCGGACCGGGGCTGCTCGACCAGCTTACGCAGCAGGGTCCTGAAATGACCTCGAAGGTGGACTCGGTGCTTGGCAACACCTCGCGGGCAACCGAGGCACTGGCTAGCCAGATGGAAGAAGGGGGCGACCTGCAGCAGACGCTGGCCTCGCTGCGCAACGTAGCCACTACGCTCGAATCAGTCTCGGGCGGCGAGGAAGAGACGCTGCGCTCGGCTATCCAAAACCTGGAGGCGCTCACTGCCGATCTCGAGGCATTCACCAGTGAAAATAGCGATTCGCTCGGCGTTACCGTGCAGCGCGTAAACCAAAACCTGACCCGCCTGGAGCAGAACCTGGCGAACCTGGAGCGCACAACAGCAGCCCTGGGCTCCTTTGCTGAGAAAATCAACAGCGGCGAGGGTACGCTGGGACGCCTCGCTAACGATCCCAGCCTGTACAATAATCTGGACTCCACCTCGGTGCAGATGAACCGGCTGCTGCGTGATCTGCAAGAGAATCCGCAGCGCTACCTTGAGGACATGACACTCGTGCGCATGTTTTAGCCCTGCAGTGATGCGTACTATCCTCAAGGCTTCTTTCGGTATGGGCGTAGGGATGCGATGGCTTCTCCGGTGAATGAACATAGCAGCGCAGCTCCCGAGGACAGCGCCCCCGAGCGTAGCACACGCTCGCTCCTCCGCCACCTCTTGCGCCACACCTCGGCGCCTGCTTCCAACAAGCCGCCACCGGCCCCGCCAAAAAACGATAGCGCCCATGCCCGCTGGCTGCCTATTTTGCGCGTGGTGCCGGTGCTGCTGGCAATCGGGTTTGCCGCCTCGTTCGTGTGGGATTTCAATGGTATCGTGTGGCAGGTGGGCGCCATTACGCTGCCTGCCGAGGGGCTGCTGCGCATTGTGTGTGTGAGTGGCCTTATCGGGTTCGGCACCAACTGGCTGGCCATCACCATGCTGTTTCAGCCGCGCGAAAAGCGCCCCCTCATTGGGCAAGGGCTGGTACCCGCACAGCGCGAGTACGTGGCGCACCGGCTGGCTCAAGCAGTATCCGATGAGCTCATCAATGCCGAGATCTTGCAGGATACGCTGCGGGCTAACAAGTGGCCCATGCGCCTCCGCGAAACCACGACCACCGTTGCACGCGATCTAATAGACGACCCGGCGTTTCAGGCCGCGGCCACGCGCTGGTTGCGCACCACGCTGCGCGAGGTGCTGGCCGCCCCCGCCACCCAAGAGCGACTGCGCACCGCGGTGCTAAACGCACTGGAACGTGAGAACATCCCCGGGATGTCAGGCTGGATGCTTCGCGCCGTGCGCAGCCTACGTCCCGATCTGGTGGAGGAGCATGTGGAAGCTCTGCTGGCTGAACTCCCGCAGGCCGCGCCGCGTCTGGCTCGCGAAATGGTGTCGACTGCCGAGCGCGTGCCGGGCTACCTGCGCCTGCACGGACGCTCCATCGACGCGGCCAGCACGCTGTTGCTCTCACGCCTGATTCAGCACGTACCCATCGATCGCATCATTCTGGAAAAGGTGCGCGCCTACGACGAGCAGCAGCTGGAGCGCCTTCTGAAGCGCACCACCAACACGCAGCTCACGTACATCAAGTATCTGGGCGCCGTGCTGGGCATGCTGGGCGGGTGGATCATCTGGGCACCTGGTCCGGCACTTGTGGTGCTGGGGTCGCTGGGGGGCAGCGTCGCGCTGCTGGATGTGCTGCTCTATCGCTGGCAGCAGCAGGAGGATACGGAGGCTGCGGCACGCCCGCAAAGTTCAGAAGCAGATACGGCGGTGCCTGGCTCCTGAGCGAGGCACGCAACATTCGCAGGCGCGGTGCCACCACAAACAGATGCTCCGACAGCACCCGGCATGCAATCGAGCGATCTTTCAGACGTCTGGCACCGTCCGAGTGGAAATCAGATCACTTCGCATTGAGAACCTGTTTGGGTTTTGGTTTGACGGCGAGAGCGAGCGCCGGTGGAGCGAAACGAGAACCACGATAGAGGTTCGTAGCCGGGGCTACGGGCCGAGATCGGGGGCTCGTTGCACCAGGGGCATGACCTTCGGCCCCAGCCCAGCGACGCCGCTCGCAGCGCCCTGACCGTAGGGAAGAAGTACTCCTGGGGTGCCCAAAATAAGAAATCAAAACAGGTTCTGAGCCGCTATTCTCCTATCATAGCCATGCACCATGATCCACAAAGATGTCCTGATGCGGCAGATTCAGCAGATGACCGAGGCCCTTGCGCAGGCGCTGGCCCTCATCAGCGACGGGCGTACGGATGAAGCGCAACGCGAAATTGCCGAGGCGCTCGACGACCTCACCGACCCGGGTACGCTTCCGTTGCGCGAGCGCCCGGTGTCGGATGCGATTGCGCACTGCACAACGCGAGGCACGCTCTCCATCGATCTGGCCTTGCAGGTGGCCCATCTGCTGCGCCATCAGGGCGATCTGATGCGGCGTCAGGAGCAGTTTGAGGCGGCACTGCGCAGCCATGTGCGGGCGCTGGCACTGTACCAGGCGCTGCTCGCCGAATCCAATGCGGACACGCCGCTGCCGCTCGACATCCACGACCGTATGGCGCATCTCAACGACGCCATCGACCCCGAGCGCCTGCACGACGACGAGCGGGCGGCAGTGGATTGGTCGTAATGACGAGCCGATGCCTTAACCCATCGACTCGATCTCTTGCGCCAGCTCTTGCTTGCGGCAGAGCGTGGCGTAGAGCCCATCCTGGTCGATCAGCTCCTTGTGCGTGCCCTTCTGCACAATGCGGCCCTCATCCATGACTAAGATCAGGTCCGCGTCTTTCACCGCCGACATGCGGTGCGTGACGATGATGAGCGTCTGGTTGCCCTTGCGCTTGCGCAGGCGCTTCAGGATACGCTGCTCCGTGCGCGTGTCGACAGCAGAGAGCGCATCGTCGAAGATCAGGATGCGCGGGTTGCGGATGAGCGCACGAGCAATGGAAGTCCGTTGCTTCTGTCCGCCCGACAGCGTAATGCCCCGCTCGCCCACATAGGTGTCAAAGCCATCCGAGAAGTCCTGTACGTTGCCGAGCAGGTCGGCCTCGCGGGCCGCCTCTTCGATGGCCGAGCGGTCGGCGTCGAGCGCGCCAAACGCGATGTTGTTCGCCACGGTGTCGCTGAACAGAAACACATCTTGCGGCACATAGCCGATGTGCTCGCGCAGCGTATCGAGCGGAATAGAGCGCACGTCGTGTCCGTCGATCTCGACCGTGCCGGAATCGGGATCCAGGAAGCGTGGAATCATCTCGACGAGTGTGGTTTTGCCTGCGCCGGTGCGTCCGACAACCGCAAGTGTGCCGTTTGCCGGAAGCTCGAAGTGGATGCGGTCGAGGGCAGGTACCTCCTCATCCTCATACTGAAACGACACATTGCGAAAGGTGACTTCGCCCTTCAGATCACTAATGGAGGGGTTCGTCTGGTCGCTGTCGGCAATGGCGGGCTCGGTATCCAGAATCTTGTTCAGGCGGATGACAGAGGCCGAGGCGCGCTGAATCATGGTAATCACAAAACCCAGCGAGGCGACGGGCCACGTCATCAGGTTCACGTAGATGATGTACTCGGCGATGTTGCCAATGGTAATTGCGCCGTCCATCACCATCTGCCCGCCCATCCAGACGACGATGATGGTGGACATGCCCACAATCAGCAGAAACGCCGGACGCCACGCCGCCTCGACGAGTGCCAGGTCCAGGTTGCGCCACTTGTAGGTTTCGCTCTCTTCGTTGAGTGCCTTGGACTCAGACGGCTCGCGCGTGTAGGCTTTCAGCACGCGCATCCCCGCCAGCGCTTCCTGAATGCGGCTGGTAAGCGTAGAGTACTGCTGCTGCAGGCGATCGCTGCGCGTATGCACCATGTGTGCCATGAAGAACACAGCGACGGCCAGAAGCGGCATGGGCGCGAGGGCGTACAGCGTAAGGCGCGGCGAGATCACGAACATGACCGACACCGCGATGAGCACCATCATCAGCGAGCGCGTGACGTACATGATGGCCGGCCCGATGTAGCGTCGGACCTTCTCGATGTCGTCGGTCGAGCGGGTAATGACATCGCCGGTGGAGTACTGCTGATAGAACGCGGGCGAGAGCTTTTGCAGGTGATCGTACAGCTCGTTGCGCAGGTCGTACTCAATATGCCGGGAGGCCACCACCACGGTCTGCCGCATCAGAAACTTGAAGATGCCACTGATGACGGTGAGTGCCACAATAGCGAGCGCAAAGATGAGCATCCCGCTAAAGAAGTAGACATAGAGGCTACTCTGCAGCGTGCCGTGCTCAAAGACGTTGTAGAGCCGCACAAAGCGGGGAATGCTGTCGATGGCCTGGCGCACCACCATGGGCACGGCAATCTGGAAGCCTGCCGACATCATGGTGAACAGCAAGCCCGGAATAAACAGGTACTTGTACTTCCAGAAGTAGTGGTTGAGGGTGGAAAGAGGACCCATGCGTGCAGCCGGAGCAGACGATAAAGAGCGCATCGGTGCTGAACCGCTGCGTGGTTATAGGGATCCAACACGTAGGCATCCCCCAAAGAAATGTATCAGGATTGCGGCATGTGGAGGATGAGTGAGGCTGCAGTCATACCATCGGCACTGTTCAGGATTTTAACGTTGGGTTATACCAACTTCGACTCAAAATCCAGGGTTGCTTCTTTGTTGAAAACAAAATATAGTTCGAGTACGGACTGTCACGTAGCACAACCAGATCAAGATCAACCCATGCGAATCACATACTTTATCGTACTTTTCGTCTTATTCAGTATACTTCCTGAGGCATATGCTCAAGAACTAACCGATGTCATCAATTGGACCGGTGAAATCACGCTGGAAGAAAATGAGGAGGTCCTTACCGACCGGGTCAATGTTCGGGTAGAAGATAATAGATTTCTAATCAGCGACACCAGAGAAAATCAGGTGCGGGAATATGCGCGTGATGGGACGTTGCTCAACTACTTCGGCGCAGATGACCCGCAAGCACCTGGGGGGGGCTGGTTCCCCTCGACCCCACTGCGAATGAGCGAAGATACCATTCTCGTTCCCAACAAGGGAAACGGATCGCTTTCTCTTGTAGATGAGAATGGCAACCCGTTAGAGCGACATACGCACATCGCGAAATCTGGCGACTTTGATGTTGCCTCTCTACCTGTAGATGGGCATGTGCTGTTCGTGGGCTCGGCGAATGGGCGCCAAGGCACACCGAACTTCCTGCATCACCTGGACCCTTCGTCTGGCGAAGTGACAAAGAGCTTCTATCCCTTGCCCGGTGCGTTTGGAAGCCATGCGGGGTTTCTATACGACATCTCGCCGATTGTGAGGGTTGACGTATATGCAGGAAAGATTGCAGTCGGTTTTCTTTTCTCTAATAACATTACACTCCTCGACATCGACGGGACCCTTCTCGACGAAATCGAGCCGACTCTCTCGAGCTTTAAGAAGGTCGAGCAGACCGAGGAGATGCCTGCGCGCGATGAGTGGGAGGAGGAACTGGCACGCCGGTCCCTCTCCAACACGCTCTACTGGCTCAACGGTGAAACGCTACTGGTTCA
Source organism: Longimonas halophila (assembly GCF_002554705.1). GTDB lineage: Bacteria > Bacteroidota > Rhodothermia > Rhodothermales > Salinibacteraceae > Longimonas > Longimonas halophila. The sequence continues at coordinate 130,339 of NZ_PDEP01000005.1, forward strand.
GTTCACCAATTCGTATTTTGACGACCAAGGCGAACGGCAACTGAATAGAGTATTGGCTGCGGTAACAACAGAGGGCGAGGTGCTTTTCGAAATAGAAGACACGCCGCGCTTGCTGGCTGTTGACCAAGAGACGGGCGACCTCTTCTTTGCGCATCCCGACCATGATTTTGAGTCGCACTGGCGGGTCGGACAGGTTAAGGAAGAGGTGCTGCCGTAGCATGTACCATGCTACAAGGCTAAGAATCGTCTGAGGCGGCATGATCAAGCACCTGAGAAGAGGCATCGGCGTAGCACTGCAAGGCCACCTCGCGGCCATCGCGGTCGCCGATCACATCTATGAGAGCGGCGTACTGCTGGGCCATAAAGCGGAGCAGGGCCTGTTGGATGTCGAGCGCGGCTTTGGGGTGGCGCTGCGACAGACTGCTCAGGTCGGGCCGAAAGAACCCCGCCACCTTTACGGCGGTGACGGCTTCAGCGGTTTCCATGCGTCGGAAGTCGCCCATGAGCGAAAGGGCCCCGAAAAGCGTATGCGGCCCGGCCATCCGCATGTCGAAGCGCTCGTCTTTCCAGTCAGCACACAGCCGCACCTGGCCTTTCTCGACCACATAGAGGCCCAGGCCGGGGTCGTGTTCGTAGTAGATCACCTCGCCGGGCCGGTAGGTACGCGGGTGCATGGCTTCGGCCATGACACGCAGCGTGCGTGCGGCGCAGGTTTCAAAGACCGGGACCTCTGCCAGCACGTTCCGAATGCGCTCGACCTCCGTGTCGGGCCTTGACGCAGAGAGCTGGCGATAGAGCCGCTTGGAAACGCGTTGCACCGTGCGGATGATAGGCATGACGAAAAGAAATCGGCAGAGGAGAGCGGACGAAGATGATGCATAGAATGCCGTGCAAGGGCATCCCCCTGAACAGCTATAGCGACGGCTAAAACGCGTGGCCGATGCCAAAATGGAGGCGCGGGTCGCGGAATCCGTTGCGAAACACGTCGTCATTCAGCGGGGAAGGGTCGTGCATACGGTAGGCCAGATCCAACCGCACAATAAAGAACTCCCACGCAATGCGCAACCCAAGCCCCGCGCCTACGCCCAGTTCCTGAGGGGCAGTGGCCAGACGGAAGCGTCCGCTGGCCCGTGCGGGCTGGTCGTCGGTGGCCGCGGTGGCCAGGCCCGGGTTGCGTGGGCCGAACCACACGTTGCCGGTATCTACAAAGCTTGTGAGCAGCCAGTTGGCAGCCAGCAGCTGACGAATGATGCGGGTGCGCAGCTCGATGTTGGCCTCCAGCTTAATGTCGCCGCCCAGAATGTTGGCGACATCGCCGTTGGCGCTGGGCTGCGTCTGGGTGCCAGGTGCTAAGAGCGTGGTGCTGCCGGGGCCGAGTTCGCGCAGGCCCCACCCACGCACGCTGGTCCCGCCGCCGCTAAAGTAGCGCCGGTCGAAGGGCACGACATCAGGGATGCCAAACGGGTGCGCCACGCCGCCGAACGCGCGCAGAGCCAGCGTAGAGCGCCCGCTACCCAGCGGGATGTATCGGCGCAGATCGACCTGACCGCGTAGGTATGGACGGTACAGCAGCGTTTGGCCGCCAAAGCCGGGCACCGTGCTGGTAAGCGATCCGGGCGAGAACGCGAACCAGTCGAGTGCCAGTGGGAGCACATTGCCGATCTCAAATGCGCCTTCGTACACGTGGCCCTGGCGACGGCGCAGCGGGTTTGCCGTGGCCGACTGTAACGTATAGCGCAGCGCGCTGTTGAACTGAGGTTCGGTGTAGTCCTCAATGATCTGGCGGCGCTGTACCGGGTCGGTGATGCCCGTGCCATCGCCGGGCCCAAGGACGCGGTCTAAGAAGCGCTCGCTGAACTGGTCGAGCGTGTCGGGGTTGCTGATGGTAAGGTCGACCACGTCGATGAACGAACTGAGCGATTCGGTGTGGTCCAGCTCCAGCCGGAGCTGCGCCCCCAGACGCGCGCGAATGCGCAGGCGCAGGTCGTCGCGGCGCGCGGTGAGACCGCTGAGCGAGAGGCGCGTGCGGGTATCCACCAGATCGAACCAGTCGTCGAGGCCGCCAAACGGATACACGAGGTAAGGCAGTGTGAGCGAGGGCTCGGCTTCAAGCTGCACCGAGGTCAGCGAATCGAGGTTGGTGGCGACGGAGGCGGCGGTGCGCATCTGAAATCGCTCGCCCCCGCCCAACACGTTGGCGTTCTCGTAGGTGAGGCCTACGCCCAGGCCCAATTCACTCTCCACATCGCTCACTACCTCGCGCTGAAGTGCAAACGTTTCGGCCCGAAGTTGATGCCGTTCGCGGGTGCGCGTCTCAATCTGGATAGGCACGAACGCCTCGCCATCGGGGGCCGGACGCAGCGAGTCGCTAAGCTGGGGCGTCAGATTGGTGAACGTGAACGCACCGGTACCTTCCAGCCGTCGCTTTGTAGCCAGCAGTTGCTCCTGGCTGTAGTAGTCGCCCGGGGTAAACTGCAGCGCCCGCTCGAGCAGGCTGGGACTAAGACGCTCCTCGTTGCGAATCGTAGCCGCCACGGTGGGCGCGTAGCCAGCACTGCTATCAACAGGCACATCTACCGTAGGCTGGCGCGTGCTGCTGTTAGAAAGGGGGCCTTCAACCGTGAACTGCACATCGCCGAAGCGATAGCGGCGCCCGGGGCGCACACGCATGCGCACGTCGAACGAGTCGGGCTGCGGGGTGAAGACCAGAGCGCGAATCGAGTCGCGCGAAACGGCCGCGTACCCGCCGTTGCGCAGGGCACGGAGCACGCGCTGGCGCTCTTCGAGTAGCAGCGGCGTTTCGTAGCGCTGGTTTGCAATAGCCAGCTTGAACGGGTTCTCATCGGTTGGGGTCGCATCGTCGAAGACCGACTCGTTAACGATAGTGGCCTGCACGGGCTCGGGCAGGCCCTGCAGCCCGCGATACTCCAGCGAGCGAAGGTACGTGGGCGGCCCCTCGTCGATGCGAAAATGCACCGTAACGCGGTCGCTATCGTCTCCCTCAACAACATCAGCGCTGATACGGGCGTCGCGAAAGCCCTGCTGCTCGTAGAACACGCGCAGGCGCTCTACATCGTTGTCGACCAGGCCGGGGTCAAGGTAGGCGGGCGCCTCGCCACTTGCGCGAAACGCATCGCCCACGCGCCCGCCCACCGTATCCCCAAACTGATACACCCACCGCCACCATGTAAAACCGGGGATGCTAAGGACGCGCCGGTTAGCCTGCGTTTGGATGCGCTGGCGTAGCCGTGTGGTGCGAATGGCGTCGTTCCCGGTGATGCGCACCTCCCGAATAACGGGCTGGTCGTCGAGTGATTCGGTGGTAAGCACCGGACGCTGTTGCGCCTGGGCGGGCTCTGCAATCAGAAGATTACATAGCATGGCTCCAGCAAGCAGACTCAGAAGGAGTCTTACCCTGTACGTCAGACGAAAAAGGGAATCCACAGAAACGGGGACTATGGCAAATACATGCGCAACGCGGCACCCTGTACATGCAGGACGCCGCGTTGTGTTGCCACACGCAAACGAAGGTGTGGGCAGATGTCCGACGCGTGGCCGCGCCGATTTGCTTAATAACACAGTGTGCGGGTTTTCCCATTGTCTCTTCGGGGCGGGCATCCCCCTTTGTCGCGGCGCGACATTTCCCCCTTCGCGAAGGGGGAAACGCCCGAACAGCGTGAGGGAATGGGGGATGTTAGGATTGCGTATGCTTCCACAAGACGATCAATAAAGGAGGAGAAAACCTGCACATTCCGTTTAATAGGTCGGCACGCTGTCGTCAATTTCCTTGCTCCACGCCAAGATGCCGCCTTTCAGGTTCGAGGCGTTGTACCCCTTTTGGCGCAAGAACTTCGTAGCGCGTTCGGAGCGGGCGCCCGAGCGGCAGTGCACCACAAGAGGCGTTTCGGCATCGGCGTTTAGCTCGCTCAGGCGGTCGGGCAACTCGTCGACGGGGATGAGCTGGTCGGCATCCATCGAGGCGATCTCGGCTTCATGCGGCTTGCGCACGTCGAGTACAAACGGTGCCGTGCCGCTGTCGCGAGCCTGCTTCAGTTCGTGGACAGTGGTTTCAGGGACAGCCATGTCGTCATCGGTTGATTCATTGGCATCGGGAATCCCGCAAAACGCCTCATAGTCAATCAGTTCCGTCTGCGTGGGGTTGTCACTGCAAATTACGCAATCCGGATTTTTGCGGACGCGCAGCGTGCGGAAGTTCATGCTCAACGCGTCGATCATGAGCAGCCGACCAATCAGCGGCTCGCCGATGCCCGTAAGCAGCTTAATGACTTCGGTAGCCTGCAGCGTGCCCACGAGTCCGGGCAGCACACCCAGCACGCCGCCTTCGGCGCACGAGGGCACCAGTCCGGGGGGCGGCGGCTCTTCGTAGAGGCAGCGGTAGCAGGGGCCGTCTTCGGTGGCAAAGACGGAGACCTGGCCCTCGAATCGGAAGATGGAGGCGTACACATTCGGCGTGCCCGTGAGCACGCAAGCGTCGTTCACCAGGTAGCGCGTCGGAAAGTTGTCGGTGCCATCGGCCACCACGTCGTACTGATCCACAATGTCGAGCGCGTTCTCGCTGCTCAGGCGTACGGCGTGGCGCGTAACCTCGACGTGCGGGTTCAGGTCGTTGAGGCGCTCCTCGGCGGCGTCGAGCTTGGGGCGCCCTACGTCGCTGGTGCCGTACAGAATCTGGCGCTGCAGATTCGAGGCCTCCACGTGGTCAAAGTCCACCAGCCCAATGTGGCCCACACCCGCAGCGGCCAGATACATGGCTGCGGGGGAGCCGAGTCCGCCCGCGCCTACGAGCAATACGGAGGCATTCTTGAGCGCCTCCTGCCCCTCGCGTCCGAATTCGGGCAGCGTAAGGTGGCGGTTGTAGCGGCGCAGCTCATCCGAAGAGAGCGTCGCGGTCTGTTTGTCAGCTTGCATAGCAGATCGTAGCTATTGGAAGAAAAGACACAGCACGCAGCGTCAGCGAGAGCGTCCTCCGGCAATGGAGGGCACAATGGAGACGTCGGCACCGTCGGTGAGGGCGGTGTCGGGGCCGTCGAGATAGCGGATGTCCTCGTCATCCACATAGATGTTCACGAACTGGCGCAGCGCGCCGTCGTCGTTGTACAGATTGCTCTTCAGGTCGGGGTAGCGCTCCACCAGGTTCTGCAGCGCAGTGCGCACGGTATCGCCTGTGGCATTGACGGTGGCCTGGTCATCGGTGGCGCTACGGAGCGGGGTTGGAATGTGGAGGGTGACGGTAGGCGTGCTCATCAGAAAAATTGGGAGTGTATGGAACGGTAGCGTAGTTTGCAACAGGTTTTGGGGGGATGCGAAGGCGGGGCATCCCATAGAACATACGGGGGCAGGCGTTTAGGCAGGGGCTTCGGTGCGAATCGGCTCTTCAGTGAAGCGGGAGCGGTCGGGCGCCAACTGCCACGCCGTTACGTTGCGAGCCGTGCCGTCATCCACCGACACGATGGCGTACGTGTAGCCCGAAAACGTAGCCTGCTCCAGGTCGGTTGCTGACGGTTGAGCCGGGTGGTCGGGGTGCGAGTGGTAGATGCCGACAATGTCGAGGCCCTGCTCGGTGGCCGTGCGCTGCGCGGCCCGAAACGCATCGGGCGGAATGAGATAGCGCCGCTCACGGTTGGCATCTTGCTCGTTATCGACGCGCTCAATAGCGGTTACGACGTTGGTGCCGTCTTGAATGCGGCCCAGCAGAAAGCCACAGATCTCTTCGGGATAGCCCGCTTCGCCGTGGGTACGAATGGCGTGAAGGACATCGGGAGAGGTAATCATAGATCGCAGGAGGCTTTGGAAAAAAGCAGGCTATGCGGCATCTGACCACAGATCGTCGCTGAGGTAGCGCGTGCCGGTATCGCACAGGATGGTGACGATGTGTCCGGCATCGAGTGTGTGGGCGTGGCGGAGTGCCGTGGCCACGTTGGCCCCTGCTGAAGGTCCTACGAGGAGGCCCTCTTCGGCAGCCAGGCGCCGGGTCATGGCGTGAGCGGTTTCGGTGGAGCAGGTGGCCTGGGCATCTGCCAAACTGCTGTCGTAAATGGAGGGCGTATGCGCGGTAGGCAGGTGCTTGAGCCCTTCGAGTCCGTGCAGCGCGGTATCCGGCTGCATCGCAATGCAGGTGATGGCGTCGTCGTATTCCTTCAGGCGACGCGCCACGCCGGTGAAGGTGCCCGTGGTGCCGAGTCCGGCCACAAAGTGCGTTACGCGTTCGTGGGTCTGGGTCCAGATTTCGGGCGCGGTGGTGTCGTAGTGGGCCTGCCAGTTGGCGTTGTTGCTATACTGGTCGGGGTAGAAATAGCGGTCGGGGTGCGCCTCTACGAGTTCTTGCACGCGGGCTTGCGCGCCATCGGTGCCCTCCATCGCATCAGTCAGGATAAGTTCGGCTCCATACGCACGCAGCACCGCCTTGCGCTCGGCGGATGCGTTTTCGGGCAGGGCCAGTGCCACCTCGCGGTTCAGCGCAGCGGCAATCATGGCGTAGGCGATGCCCGTGTTTCCGCTGGTGGCGTCGATCAGGGTATGATGCGGCTGGTAGGCGCCGGTGCGGAGTCCGTCTTCGATCATATGGCGGGCGGGGCGGTCCTTCACCGAGCCGCCGGGATTCAGGTGTTCAGCTTTCACCCACAGCGTTACGCCGTCGGGCAGGTCGTGCCCAATTTGGCGCAGCGGCAGCAGCGGGGTGTTGCCGATAGCATCGAGCAGAGCCGGACGCGTATCCGTTGCGGGAGAAAAAGGGGACGAAGCGGTCATAACAGGCAAGGACATCAATAGAAAAAGCCTCTCGCAGCCAGGGCCGGAGAGGCGTGTGCAGCACGATTGCGATGTTAAAATCCATCATGCACCGCACCCGCCGCCCTCCGGCCAGTCCCAACAACAAGGCCGACAGGGAGGGTAGATGCACATGGCGCGGTGTTCGTTACATGGCGTACAGCGAATAACTAAAGTGTAGTAAGTGCGGCCCAATGCTCCGTTCCCGTGCATGAAGCATACGAACAGGCATTACGGATGCGACACATTGTGTGTGGTAACGCAGAGTGGGGAAGTGGCTTAACGGGAGGTAGGGGCATGCTGATGCACGTCCAACAGGCGCTTATGCCACGTTTCTCACCGCGCAGCGCCGTCTTTGCCTTGTGGTAGAATGCGCGGTCCTGACATCCCCCATTCCCTCACGCTGTTCGGGCCTTTCCCCCTTCGCGAAGAGGGAAATGTCGCGTGGCGACAAAGGGGGATGCTCAATCCGAAAGGACTATCGGAAAACCCGCACACTGCGTTACTTACGTGCCTGAATAAGGGGCCAGACCTTCTGGGCACATGTGTAGGCAGCCTGAACGTCTTTCTCGCAGTAGCGCGCTACCTTGTTAATGTCGCCGGCAGCTACGAGGTCGGCCACGGCGCTGCCGTCGCCTTCGTCTTTGGGGGAGTCGACGTCGAGCAGCTCGCACAGTTCGTGCAGGCGCATGGGCATGGGCCAGAGGCCCATCAGGTCGAGGTGGGGGGCATCGTTAAACGGGTAGGTGTCGAGCAGGGCGCTGTTTACGGGTGTAACGCCATGATGCACGCTGCGGGCTTCGACGAATGGCACATCGAACTTCTTGCCATTGAAGGTGACCCACCGGATGGTCGGGGCATTACGCGAGATGTGCTGAATGTCGTCCCAGAAGCGTTCCAGCAGTTCGGGCTCCTCCTCAGGCGAGGCGGCGGTCCAGCTTTTGGGGCGGTTGGGGGCTTCACCCACGGCACCGCGCACGGCGCTGATGCAGCAGACCCACCCGAGCAACGGGTGCAGGCTACGCACAAGGCGAGCCGCATCGTCTTCGTCTTCATCGGGGCGTTTGGAGCGGCGCTTGGCAAGGCGTTCCTCAAAGCGCGAGCGCTGCGCCTCAGAAAACGAGTCGACAGGAAACGGGCAGGTCTCGATGTCCCACGCAACGAATTGCATAGCAGTAGAAGGGGTTGGGCAAGAGCAGAGGGCGAACCGGACGGGTAAGGTAGCCACTGCACGACAAAAGTGCCACCACGGGGCCAGCGGAAGCGTGGGCAGATCCGGACGAGAATGCCACGGGGAGGCGAAGCGGGACTTTCCCCCTAAATATGTTCTATTCGGAAGGAGCCGCGATGGGGGTGAGAAGAACGCACAGAAAGCGCTCTTTTTGAAGCGCTACAATGCGTTGAGACGACATGCGTCCAACAAAAAAGCCCGACAGCCAGGCGGCCATCGGGCGGGTGTGGAGCCACGGGGATTCGAACCCCGGACCTCTTGCATGCCATGCAAGCGCTCTACCAACTGAGCTATGGCCCCGCATCGTTAATTACGTTCGTGTGCTATTGCGCACGGAGATGGAGGTTCCAGTATGGAGCAATAGGCGGGCCCTTTCATGTACATTCCACACAGTGCTGCGGGGGCAAGGCAACGGTGTGCATGTACGAGAGATACAACTGGGTCCGTGGACTGCTTTACATGTTGCATCTGATCGCATGACCCCGCTGGCTCGCCGCGCTCTTTTTTACACGGTAGCGCTTGCGCTGACGACGGCTGCGTTCACGTCGGTGTACACTCTGGGGATGACGCATCTGGAAGAGCGCCCGAGGGCATGGTATCAGGCGTTGGAGGTTGTCATTCAGTCGTTTACCACGACCGGATACGGCGAAGATGCGCCCTGGGGCACATTGCAGATGAACTTGTTTGTGATTGTGATGCAGCTCACGGGCATTGGGTTTATTCTGAGTGCAGTCGACATTTTCGTGGTGCCGTGGCTTAAGCAGACGCTGCAGCCCAGTGCTCCCACAACACATCCTGATATTGAAGACCATGTCGTGATCTGCGGGCATACTGACCGCACCGAGGTGTTTATCCAAGACCTTGTGGCTCAAGACCATCCGTACGTACTGTTGGTGCCCGACAAGCAAGAGGCTGGGCAGTTGCACGAAGAGGGATACACAGTCGTTGCAGGCTCGCCCGAATCGGTCCCTGCGCTGCACGGGGTGCATATTGGCACGGCCCGCGCGCTTGTGGCCGATGTGGCCGACGACGCAAACGCCAGCATCACACTGGCCGCGCGCGAGGCTCACGCAGCCTGCACGGTCATTACCTTTGTGAAAGACGTGGCGCTGGCCCGCTACCATCGGGCTGCAGGAGCCGACACGGTGCTCTCGCCCCGCCAGCTGGTAGGCACTGAATTGGGGGTGTCGGCCCGCGAATCCGGCCCGGCGTCTGCCGCTGTTGTTATTGCGGGCTACGGAGAGGCGGGGCAGGCCGCCTACACGACGCTTCAGGATACCGAGGCTACGATCACCGTGCTCGATATCGAAGACCAGCCGGGTGTTGATGTGGTGGGCGATGCCCGAACGCCGCAGGTCCTCAAAGAAGCTGGATTAACGCAGGCGGATGCGTTCATTGTTACTCTTGGGAACGACACCACCGCCACGTTTACCACCCTCATTGCCCGCAGCCTGTGCCCCGACCTGACTATCGTTGTTCGCGCTGATGCCAACGACATGACTGAGAACCTGCGCCGTGCCGGAGCCGACGAAATCCGCTCACTCGACAACGTATCTGGGCATATGCTCACCGAGGCGCTCTTTCGCGATGACTTCGCGCCGCCAGGGCCCTACGATTCAGTTCGCACAAACCGACCGGTGCGCTCCTCGTAGGCAGTGCTAAGGAGGGCCACAGGACACAGCAGGCCCGGTCGGCACTCTGCCCTCATGCTTCCGTTAAAGCGCTTCCGAACACGACATTCTCCAATTGAAAAAGTATCATGACGATTGCACTGGTGGGTACGGGTCAGATGGGCACAGCTGTCGCTGATGCAGCCCGTGCTGCCGAGCACACCATTGGCCCCACGTTCGACGCCGATATGCCACTTACCGAGGCCCCGCCCGACGCGCTGTCGTCTGCCGATCTGGTGGTCGACTTCTCGCTTCCGGCGTTGGCTCTGGATCACATCGAGCGGTATGTGGAGGCAGGCGTTCCGGCGGTGGTGGGCACTACGGGGTGGTACGACGCGCTCGACCGCGTGCGTGCACAGGTCGAAGCCCACGAGGCGGCACTGCTCTACGCGCCAAACTTCTCGATTGGTGTGGCTGTGTTGCGCCGGGCGGTGCAGTCGGCCTCCACGCTCATGAACGCGCTCCCCGACTACGATGCGTTCGTGCATGAGGTGCACCACCGGAAAAAAGTAGATAGCCCCAGCGGCACGGCTCAGATGCTGGGCGAAGTGGTACTGAACGCGCTGGATCGCAAAACCCACATCGATCCAGAAGCCCAGCACAGCCGCATCGATCCGGACGCGTTGCACGTCACGTCCACGCGGGCTGGGGCGGTCTTCGGGGAGCACACGGTGGCGTTCGACAGTCCGTACGATCAGATTCGGCTGTCGCATGCGGCTAAGAGCCGGGCGGGATTCGCGGCGGGTGCGCTGGCGGCGGCGGAGTGGCTGCCGGGCCGCACCGGGCTCTATACCCTCAACGACATGCTCGACCATCTGCTCGACGGGTAGCGTCTGCCTGCTGCGCACGCACTGCGCATTCATTCTTTTTCTTCCGACATCTACGTTCTGACTATGCCAACCGACATGCTCTTTCGTGGCGCGGCTCCTGCGCTGGTAACGCCCTTTACTGCTGACGGAGAACTCGACGAATCTGCCTTTCGCGCACTCATTGAGACGCAGATTGACGGCGGAGTGGATGCGCTCGTGGTGCTGGGCACCACGGGCGAGAACCCGACGGTAACGCATGAAGAGCGCCGCCAGCTGGTCGACTGGGCGGTAGATGCGGCTCATGGGCGCGTGCCGGTCATTGTGGGGACCGGTACAAACAGCACGGCGCAGAGCATCACGTTCTCGCAAGAGGCCGAGCAGGCGGGTGCCGATGGCCTCCTGGTGGTGGGGCCGTACTACAACAAACCCTCGCAAGACAACTTTGTGGCGCACACCGCGGCTATTGCCGAGGCGACCGCGCTTCCCATTGTGCTGTATAACGTACCGGGTCGGACGAGCTTCAACATTACGGCCGAGACAGCGCTGCGCATCGCCCAGGAGGTGCCGCAGGTGGTCGGCGTCAAGGAAGCCTCAGGCGATCTGCAGCAGATCACCGATATCTTGGCGCATCGCCCCAGCGGATTTGCCGTGTATGCGGGCGATGATGAGATGGCGCTGCCGGTCACGCTGCTGGGAGGCGACGGGGTAGTGTCGGTCATCAGTAATGCGTTGCCGGACGCCTTTGCGTCGCTTGCTCACGCTGCGCTGGCGGGCGAGGTGGCATCGGCGCAGAAGCAGCACTTTGCGTTGCTGGAGGCCATGCGAGCATGCTTCTACGCTACGAATCCCGTACCCGTAAAGACGGTGCTGGCGGCTACAGGGACTATCAGCGAGCATGTGCGTCTGCCTATGCAACCGCTCGATCCGGAGTCAGCAGTGCGGCGCCGCGTGCTGGATGCCTTTGCTCCGCACATCGACATTCTGTAGGGCGGCTCCAGACAGGATGTTTGTGCTCAGCGCGTGCTATTGCTGGTGTACAGGATGGAGGCAATGGTGCCCAGCACCGCCGTGTATGCCGACGAGCCGAGCCACAGCGCATTCACCAGAAAGGCATTCGTGGTCTGCGCCTGTAGCGCCAGCAGAATGACGAGGAGTCCGTTGTGCATGAGCGTAAGCACAAGCCCGCCCAGAAAGGCCTGGCGGGGTTGGATGAGCACAGCGTTGCGCTCTTCGGTAACGGGAATGCTGCCGAGAAGAAAGCCAGTTATGGTCTTCACAATCATGTGCAGTCCCCAGGTGCCGTAGGCGATGTCGAGCGCTGTGCCCAGTGCAAAGCCGGCCCCAGCCGCCGTGTGGCGCCGCATGTGCAGGGCCATCCAGCCCAGAAATAGAAGCACCACATCGGGTGTCGCGCCCCACAGCGACAGGTGCTGAAGGACCAGCCACTGCGCCAGGACCAGTCCAGCCCCAACCCCAAAGTAGCGCAGTTGTGCAGACATGGCAGGTAAAAGGATGCGAAAGCGTAGCGACGGGGGCGGCGGGTACGAACGGCTACAGTACAGTGGACTCCGTAAGCGTTTTCACAATCTCATCCATTGTGCGGCGCACGCGCCAGGAGCTACCCTCGTAATTGTTGGCCATCATTGAAAAAGCCACGCGCGAGCCATTGGGGCGCTCCGCATAGCCACTGAGCGCGCGCACATATCGTAGCGATCCGGTCTTTGCACGTATCGGGGAGCGCGACAGGCGATATTCCATCGTGGTGTTGCGTTCGCCGCTTGCAGCCAGTGAGGCCTTAAACGCTTCGGCTTCGGGATGCGAATCCATGTAGCGCAGCAGGTTTGTGAACGTAGCGGGCGCTACCAGATTGCGCCGGGAGAGCCCTGAGCCGTCATGCACTGCCGGAAAGCGCGTTACGCCGGCGCGGCGGAGCAGCTGCTGAATGCGCTGTGCTCCACCCTCCACGGAGCCGCCCCACCCAATGGTGCGCAAGACCTGCTCAGCGTAAAAGTTGTTCGACTTCTTGTTGATGAGCGCTATGATGTCTGCCAACGGCGGCGAAAGCGAGACAAACAGCAGCGTGCCACGGTCGGGCACCGTGCCAAGCGTGTCTGCATCGACGCGGGTAAGATCCGTCGTAATGCCTGCTTCTTCGAGGGCCAACACCAGGCTGCGCATCGCAAAGTCAGCCGGTTCGGTAACGGGCACGTTCACGGTGCCAATATACGAACGGGCCACGGAGCCGTGCAGCCGAATCGTGTTCGACTCGAACGAGCGGTCGAACTGGAGCGCATTTCCGCGCCATCGGCTGCTGGTCGTGGCCTCGTTACGGAGCGTGACGGCATCGTTGGGGTAGGCGCGTAGCTCGGGGGGCTGGCCGGGTTCGGACGCCCGAATCTGCACCGACATGACGTTGTCGCTGTACGATAGCGCACTGCTGGCTGTGCCAATGTAACGGCTGGCCTGCCGCGTCACATAGCCAATGTCCCAGCCCTCGGGGTAGGCCACCCCGTCGAACTGACGGGCATCACCAATGAGCCGCCCTTCAATGCGCTCTACGCCCTGCTCAGCGAGCTGCTCGGCCCAGGTCTGCAACGGGTCCGCACGGCGCAGTTCATCGCTTCCAAACGTAGGATCGCCCGAGCCGCGTAGCGTCAGGTCGCCCCGCATCACGCCATCTTCGGTGGTGCCGTTGAAATGCAGTTCGGTTTCGTACCGGTATGAGCTGCCCAGCCGGTCAAGCGCGGCGCTCGTGGTAAGAAGTTTCTGGGTCGAGGCTGGAATCAGCCGGTGGTCGCCCTGATGGCTGTACAGCACGGCCCCGCTCTCCACATCAACAATGTGCACGCCCCAGAAGGCGGGCGACGAAGCGGTGTGCGTGTCAAGCAGCCGATCAATTTCAGCAGTGAGTGCTGAGGGTGCGTCGGTCTGTTGTGCGTGCGCCAGGCCGGTGCATCCCACCAGCAGAAGCATGGTGAGCACGAGGGCACGCCAAGGAGGCATCGCAAAGCCAGAAAAGCGTATCATGATGAACCAACAAACTCGCAACAAGGAACAGAGCAACAAAAAAGCTGCATTCCTCTCATACCCAGGCTAACGGAAGCGGGTCCCCGACACGGACTTCCTTGCACGGAACTGCACAGCCTACGCAAGGTTGGGGCGCATGTCTGTTGTTTATGTCGATATGAATCTGCGCTGTTATGCCTCGCACTTCGCGCTCGCGCCGCCGCCCGGCTCCACCTGTCCTGCGCCGCACCAACTATCAGTTGCTTGGAGCAGGCGTAGCGGCCATTGCCATTGGGTTTCTGCTCATGTATATGGAGAGCGCGCTCGATGGCGTACTTTCGCTCTACGTAAGTCCGCTCCTCATTATGGGCGGATACGCCGAGATTATCTACGCACTGCTGTGGCGGCCCAGCGATGCTGATGTGCCTGAGCCGCCGTCTGCTGCGGACAGCGACGACTCAGACGCCAGCGCGTAGGAGTTTCTCCAGAGCAAGAGGGGGCGTTGCCGGAAACAGCATTACGCTGCACGGTTGGCCACGATTTCGTGCTCGGCGAAGAAGTAGCTTGCCTCCTTCTGGCCGTTTCCAACGGAATCGGAGCCGTGTACAATGTTGGTTGAAATCGAATCCGCAAAGTCGGCGCGGATCGTGCCCTCATCAGCTTCGTCCGGGTTCGTAGCGCCAATCAAGGTACGGAAGTCGGCAATTGCATTTTCTTTTTCAAGCACGACCGGCACGCACGGACCGCTCGACATAAAGTCGGTCAGTTCGTCGAAGAACGGCTTGTCTTCGTGCACCGCGTAGAAGCCCTCGGCTTCCCGCTTGGAGAGGGTGATCATCTTCAGCGCACGCACGGCGAACCCGGCGTCTTGGATGCGCGCAAGTACGGTGCCGATCAGTTCCTTACGGACGCAGTCGGGCTTGAGGATAGCAAGGGTGCGTTCGGTAGCCATGTAGCGGAGCAGGTTAGTACGAAAGAGATAACGTAACGCGGCGGTCGTGCCAATATGAACGATGCCGACCGCAAATCACGCATTCCGTACGACGGGTTGCCCCATGCGGTGTTGATGTCCGATGAATCACCGGGCGAAGTTGTGTGAAGGAGGGGGTTGTGTGCATTCTGGGGGATGCGATTGCTATACGCCCAGCACATCGCTCACAGCCAACGCCGCCGCGATGTCGTTGCGTGGAAGTGCAATCTCGTCGCCGCACTCGTAGAGGGCGTGCTCACGGTAGCTGCCAGACTCGGGCATCCGGTACGCGTGGACGCGGTCCTCATCAAGCGCCACGACCCACACTTCAGAAAGGCCTGCTTGCGCGTACAGTGGAACCTTCACCTCCTGGTCGAACGGAAGCGAGGAGTCGGCTACTTCCACCACGAGCAAGACGTCTTCGGGACGTGGATGGCGAGAGGCGTAGTCGTCGTCGCGCGGTTTCAGCAGTGCCACATCGGGTTCTGGCTCCGAGTCGGGCGGAAGCACGATCGGGTTTTGCACGCTGACGAGTGCCTGCTCGGGATGAACGTGTGCTGAAAACACACGCGTGAGACGACGCACACACGCAGCGTGCTGACTTCCGATGGGCGACATTTCGTAGATGTGACCGTTCAGTAGTTCAACATTGAGGTCTGGCCTCAGCACGCCCGCCTCCGCCATCCGATGATAGTCGCTCACCGAAAAGCGAAGCGGAGCAGGTTCCGAAACGGGCGGAGCAGCAACAGGCATGGCAGCGCCGTCTTTCGTTTACGAAGGTAGAACCGCATCAACAGAAATAGTGTGATCTCCGAGCGGCTGCGGAAGCAGTAGCTTGTCGCCGCGCTCATATGTCGTTTGCTCGCGGTACCGGCCCGATTCGGGCATGCGATACGCGTGCACTTGATCTTCGTCGAGCGCCACAACCCAGACTTCAGGGATGCCTGCTTGCGCGTACAGCGGCACTTTCACCTCCTGATCGAACGGGAGCGAGGCGTCGGCTACTTCCACCACGAGCATCACCTCGTTGGGACGTGGATGGCGAGAGGCGTAGTTGTCGTCGCGCAGTTTCAGCAGTGCCACATCGGGTTCTGGCTCCGAGTCGGGCGGAAGCACGATCGGATTTTGGACC
The DNA here is from genome assembly GCF_002554705.1 of Longimonas halophila. Lineage (GTDB taxonomy): Bacteria > Bacteroidota > Rhodothermia > Rhodothermales > Salinibacteraceae > Longimonas > Longimonas halophila. Next base: position 145,943 of record NZ_PDEP01000005.1, read on the forward strand.
CGCACAATGGCATGGTCATCGACCGCACGCATGAAAAGACGGTTGAGTCGATCGACGCACGCAGCGTGCCGGCTTCCGATGGGCGACATCTCATAGATATGGCCGTTCAGCAATTCGACATTGAGGTCCGGTCCCAGCACACCGGCCTCCCCCATCTGGTGGTAGTCGCTCACCGAAAAGCGATAGAGCGTTGGCTCTGGCAGGGTGGCGGGTGCAGAAACGGGCATGGCAGAAGGCGGACTTTCGTGCAGTTACACGTGCTTCTCGGCGTGATACGACGAGCGCGTGAGCGGACTGCTTTCTACATGCTCAATGCCTTTTGCCTCGCCCACCTCTTTGTACCAGGCAAAGGTCTCCGGCTCCACCCAGTCCTCAACAGGCAAGTGCATCTTCGTCGGCTGCATGTACTGTCCGATGGTCATCACGTCGAGGCCGATCTCCACAAAGTCGTCCATCAGTTCCAGGACTTCTTCGGGGTCTTCGCCCAGGCCCACCATGATGCCGCTCTTGGTGCGTAAGCCGTCTTCTTTGGCCCATTGCAGCACGTCGAGCGAGCGCTGGTAGTCGGCTTGTGGACGCACACGGCGGTAGAGGCGCGGCACGGTTTCCATGTTATGGTTGAAGATGTCGGGGCGTGCATCAAACACCGTCTGGCATGCCTCGCGGATGCCGCGGAAGTCGGGCGTGAGCACTTCAACGGTGCAGCCCAGCTCATGCAGACGGTTGATGGTGTCGGCAAAGATGGGCGCGCCGCCATCCTTGCGCTCATCGCGGTTCACGCTGGTGACGACCGCGTGCTGTACGCCCATCAGATCGGCAGCTTCGGCCACGCGGCGGGGCTCGTCCCAGTCGAGGCCGTCTTGCGGGCGGCCCGTCTTAATGGCGCAGAACCCGCACGAGCGCGTGCAGATGTTGCCCAGAATCATGAACGTAGCCGTGCCGGCACTCCAGCACTCGCCCATGTTGGGGCAGTTGGCGCTCTCGCACACGGTGTGCAGGTCGTGCTCGTCGATGATGCTACGCACTTTCTTGAACTCCTTGCCTTGCGGCAGCTTCACGCGGAGCCAGTCGGGGCGTTTGCCTTGCTTGTTTTTGTTGGTGTCTTCGACGACAGGCAGTTCAAAAAAACCAGAGTCGCCGTCGCCCGAGGAAGCGAGTTCTTCTTTCTCGACAGAGCGAAGTTGAAGATCGTCAGGAGTTTTGGGAGACGTTGCACCGGAGTCCGACATGCACTAAGAGTGGGGTTTACATGAGGCTTTGCGGAACGCAGCAGGGAAAGAATTGCTGCTTTGCACGTAACGAAACACCTAACAGGGCGTTCCTCTGAATGCAACGGCTCCCGCCGAGGGAAAAGCCCTTCCAGTGTTCACCGATTTCGCTTGACGTATTGCCCCTTCCTGTATGACTGAAGCAGACGTAGCAACCGCTGTACATCCCATTGGACCGAACGACGTGCGCGACGTGCTTTCGCGCCACATGCTCACAAAGGGTATGATGCGCATGGTGCTCGATATGGACGAGAGTCAGGGCGTGCGCCTCAAAGACAAATCGGGCGATGCCTCCTTCATCGACCTGTTCGGCTTCTACGCGTCCAGTCCGCTGGGAATGAACCATCCAAAACTGGCGCACGATGAGTCGTTTCGGAAGCGCATCATGGATGCAGCGCTCAACAAGATTACCAACTCGGACGTGATGACCGAGCACATGGCGCGGTTTGTGGATACGTTTAGCCGCGTGGGCATCCCCAACTACCTGCCATACACGTTCTTTATTTCGGGTGGGGCCCTTGCGATCGAGAATGCGCTGAAGGCCGCCTTCGACTGGAAGGTGCGCAAGAATTTTCAGAAGGGCTACCGGCGCGAGGTTGGGCACAAAGTGCTGCATCTCGACCAGGCCTTTCATGGGCGTAGCGGATACACCATGTCGCTCACCAACACGGCGGATCCGCGGAAAACAATGTATTACCCCAAGTTCAACTGGCCGCGCATCACCAATCCCAAGGTGCACTTCCCGATCGATGAAGCGGAAGAGGAGCGCCTGGCGCACAAGGAGAAGCAGGCCTTACAGCAGGCCAAGCGCGCCTTCCATGAGCACCCCGACGAGATTGCTGCAGTCATTCTGGAACCAATTCAGGGCGAGGGCGGCGACAACCACTTTCGCACCTCGTTCCTACGCGACCTGAAAGACATTGCGCATGAAAACGATGCCCTCTTGATCTTTGATGAGGTGCAGAGCGGAGTCGGCATCACCGGCCAGTTCTGGGCGCACCAGGCCATTGGCGTAGCGCCGGACATTATGGCCTTCGGCAAGAAGACGCAGGTGTGCGGCATCTTGGCCGGGCGCAAGCTCGACGAGGTTGACGGCCACGTGTTTGAAACGCCCAGCCGCATCAACTCCACCTGGGGCGGCAACCTGGTCGACATGGTGCGCTTCGATCGCATCCTCGAAATCATCGAAGAAGACGAACTGGTCGATCACGCAGCCCACGCAGGCGATCACCTGCAAGACCGACTGCATGACCTTGCAGATACACACGAAGCAATCACGAACGTGCGTGGACGGGGTCTGATGTGTGCATTCGATCTGCCCACCAAAGCGCATCGGGATGCGGTGCTGGAGCACTGCTTTGAGGAAGGCGTCATCATCCTGGGATGTGGCGAATCCTCCATTCGCTTCCGCTCGCCCCTAACTATCACCCCCGACGAGATCGATGAGGGCATAGAGCGGCTCGACCGGGCGCTAACAGCTGTAGCATCAATGGGAAAATATGAAATGTAGGGTGGCGGAAAAACAATCCGTTCCTGGCATTTTGTACGGGTTCTGATTGCGTAAAATACATTGCTGTACAATAATACCCCCGTTGGATGGGCGCTTGTCCCATTCAACGGGGTTTTTTGTGAGGGATAGTTACGATGGTGTCACATCGGAATACTGTTTGCTATAAAATATAGGCGAGGGTCGACATCTTGAACCAGCTAATTTTTGGTATTAAAAAAGATAAAGTTGGCAAATCTATCTTGGTGTTGATTAAGGGGCAACTTAAAGATATCCATAACTAAGCCATATAGCGTTATGTTACTTAAAAAAACAGTCTCGTACTATCTGGTAGCTACTTTCTTGGTATTGCTTTTTAGCGGATCGGCGGTGGGGGCTGCTTTTGCGCAACTGCAGAGCATGAATCGTCTGGAGAGTGCGTTCCAGTACCTACTGGCCCAAGACGGCCCCGATATGCAGGCGGGGGCTGTGGCTATGCCCTTATCCCTGAAACAAGCCCAGGTGGAACGCGCCGACGGTACAGTTGCATACCAGGCCTTTATACACACAGCAAACGCTGATGCATTGCGCCGCATGGGCATTCCCGTACAGTCGGTGCATGGGCAGATTGCCACGGCGCGCCTGTCGGTGGCAGCGCTACGGCAATTGTCTGAGTCGCCCATAGTTGATCGGGTTGAGGTGGCTCCACGGGTCTATCCCCACAACGATGGAGCAGCAGCGGAGGTCGGGGGGCGCTTTCTGAACCATGGCGGACTGAATGAGACCGCCTATCAGGGAGAAGGGGTAATGGCATGCATTATTGACTCCGGCATTGATGTAACGCACCGAGATTTTTACGACGCAGATGGCAATGTTCGGATCGCGTACCTGTGGGATCAGACCGACCAGTCAACAGGCAGGACTCCTGCAGATCGGTCGGGCACGATGAACGGGCTCAACTTTGGGCGTGAGTACACGGCTGCTGATATTGCTGCAGGTGGAGTTGAACAGACCGATACGATAGGTCATGGAACACACATCGCCGGTACGCTCGCCGGTACCGGACAGGCGCTTGTGGAGGCCGGGCATGCAACAACGCCTCAACATCAGGGCGTTGCGCCCAAAGCCGATCTTATTGTCGTAAAGGCGGGCGATGGCTGGTATCCAACCGTTAATGTAGCCGATGCGCTCGAATATTGCGACCGCGTTGGCGAGGAGCAGGGCCGACCCGTGGTGGTCAATCTTAGCTTTGGCACCGATTACGGTCCGCACGATGGGACCAGTACAATGGCGCAAATCGTGGATGACTTTACGACACCGGAAGGCGGACCGCCCGGAACGGCTCCTGGACGCGTGGCTGTCGCTTCAGCGGGCAATTCAGGCGATCCTGCACAGAAGCAGCATGTGTCGGCTACGGTAGCGCCAGGTACAGAGCAGACCCATCACTGGGATCTTGAGTCGTACGAAACACGCCCGCACACCTACGACGATGCGATGGCTGTGAACGCATGGGTGGATGGCCAACCCGCCGTAGCCGTCACCGTGACTTCGCCCAGCGGGCATACGGTTCAGCTGGAGGTCGATGCAGATCAGAACGGGTACGTGTACGAAAGCACCCCCGATGGCGATGTATACATCGACTCGTATGTCGGATACGATAACGGCGATCGTCCGCTCAACATCGAAGTGTTCGACGGAGTGGTAGATCGTCCACCTGTGCCCGGAACCTGGACGATTGACGTATCCAACCATGACGAAAGAGCATTCACGTATCATGCCTGGACCTATTGGAAGACGTTACCGGGGCGCTTTCGTACAGGAAGCAATGCGGTAACGGTGGGGGCGCCGGCTACTGCCGCAAGTGCGATTACCGTTGGGGCGTATGCACACCGCTGGCGTTGGACCGACCTCAACGGCACGGGCCGCGCCGTTAGTGGAAGCTATGACGGAAGCGACCGCATTGCTACGTTTAGCAGCCGGGGACCGACCCGCGATGGCCGCATCAAGCCGGAGCTTGCAGCCCCGGGCCAGCGCATGATGTCGGCAACGTCGTCCGATATGGAAATGCCACTGGAAGCGTATCGAATAACGGGAGGTACGCATCATCTCATGCAGGGCACGAGCGTATCGGCACCGATAACAGCAGGAAGTATAGCACTGCTTTTGCAAGAAGACCCCACCTTGACGGCCCAAGCGGTGCGAACCCTGCTTATGGAAACGGCCCGCGTGGATGCTGCAGTGGCGGACGAGGGGGCGCTTCCTAACGCTGCTTTTGGAGCAGGAAAGCTGGATGTAGCACGTGCAATGGCAGCTCTAACAGGCACGGCGCACGACCAGAGTGCGAACGAGCGCATGCTTATGCACTACGAAGCGCCCTGGACATTCAACGACATGGAGCGAGTAACGGTAGGCGCCACAGCTAACGATGCGATTGCGCTTCGTCTATCGCCAAGCGTAAACGGATGTGTGACCGGTGTATATCTCACGCTGGCGCATGGCACACAGGCCAATCAACTAACGGCTCCGCTGCATGTGCAAATATGGTCAGATGACAACGGGGAGCCGGGGGAGCCGCTTCGCACACCCGTTGCAATACCACCCGGTGCGCTGATGCCCTTTACGCCCGAGTACGTAAGCCTACAAGACTGCGTGCCCGTTACGCGCGATACCGACTACCACGTCGTTATCCAACCCGAGGCATCCAGCGACACGGTTACGCTGGTTGCCGAAACAGCTTCTACCGCGACCGGACGTTCACAGCGTCAGCAAGGCCATACGTGGCATTCCATAGACGGCAATCTGGTGGTGCGTGCCGAGGTTGCTACAAGTGCCGGAGACGATAGCACCTTGCCCGTTGAGTTGACCGACTTTAGCGCACAGGTACACAACGACCGGGTGGTGGTACGGTGGGAAACGCTCTCTGAGACCAATAACAGTGGATTTGTTGTTGAGCATCGGCCTGGGGCAGACAGCACCGCCTCGTTTCACAGAGTAGGCGTTGTGGAAGGGCACGGTACAACCGCTGCACGACACACCTATCAGTTCGAGACCGATGCACTACCTGCAGGTCCGCATGCGTTTCGGCTTCGCCAGATCGACCTTGACGGTACTGAAACCGTGCATGCGCCGGTCACCACACACGTGCAACTGCGTAGCACGTATTCGCTGTCGGCCCCGTATCCGAATCCCAGCGTTTCGAATACACGCTTCACGCTTACGGTAGGGGCTCTGCAAGACGTAACGGCCACGGTGTACAATGTGTTAGGGCAACGCGTTGCCACGGTGTATCAGGGGCCGGTGCAGGCGGATCGCCCCACCATACTGGAGGTGAACCCTTCAGAAATGGCCAGCGGGTGGTACATGATGCGCGTGGAAGGGGAGACGTTCACCGCGCAGCGGTCGTTTACCCGAGTGCGATAACCTTATTGGGGGTACGGTGAGGCACGCGGTCCCGTTAGGGGCTGCATGCAAACACCGGTATTCCAGAGCGATTGCAGTTTAACAGCATAGCGCATACTTTACAGCTGCTTGTATTCTGCTGATATCAAAGTCAGGGAGCAAGCATCGTGCTTTAGTATCCACCCGAAAAGAAACGTAGTCGGATGCCGTTGTTTCTCTCCCCGCGCAGGCGTGCCTCAATCGTTCAGGCGCTGCTCTGCAGCCTCATGCTCATCGTGGTATGGGCCGCCACCTCGCCCCCAGATGCACAGGCGCAGCTTGCTCCAGATCGTGACCTGCGTGTGGAAAACCAGATTCCGTTTGAGCAGGTCATGTCGTACAACGAAGTGTGCGGCATCGAGAACGACCCCCGTAACATGGAGACCTTTTTGGTGTCCGACACGGTCGTGCCGAAAAATGAGCAGGCCAACATCACGGTAAACTACGGGGCAGGCTTCACCCCCCAGGCGCAAGAGGCCTTCCAGCGCGCCATCGATGTCTGGCGGACACACATCAGCACCCCCGTTGAGATTCGCATCGACGCCTCGTATCAGAGCCAGGATGCGAACACGCTCGCCTCGGCCGGGCCTCGCTTCCTGTACGAACTGACGGACAACAACAATAATAGCTTCATCATTGGGGATGCGCTGGCCGATGCGCTGCTGGGGAGCGATCAAAACCCTGGCGAGCCCGACATCATCGTAAACGTAAACAGCGGGCGCAACGACTGGCACTTTGGTGAAAATGAGCCCGGTCCCGCTGAAATCGACTTTACCAGCGTCATCTTACATGAAATTGGGCACGGTCTTAACTTCCTGAACCTGGGCGGCGTTGAGAACGGCGAAGGCTCGCTGGGCATCGAACAACTGCCCGGCGTGCCTGGCATTCTGTCAACAGGCATCGTACACGAAGACCCACCTGGTACGTTTAACTCGGTCCTCAACGAATCCCTCTACCCGAATCCCTCGACCGCGCTTGGTGATGCGCTCGCCAGCAACGCGCTCTTCTTTACCGGAGAAACCACCGATCTGGCCGCTCAAACCAGCACTGGCCCGGTGCCTGCCCAGTTGTACGCGCCAAACCCGTATCAGGGCGGGTCCAGCATCGCTCACTTCGACGAATCCGCGTACCCCGCAGGCGACCCCAACGCGCTTATGACGCCGCAAGTCGGCTTTAACGAGGTGGCGCGTGTGCCCGGCCCCAATATGTGCGGTCTGCTGGCCGACCTGGGATGGACGCTCAACGAGGGCTGCCTGCAGTCGGTTGGGTCCACGGTCTTTGCCTTTCAAGCCGCAGCACGCTCCGAATCGGGCAATGCTACGCTGTCGTGGAATACCGGCCCCGATGCCAGCGAAATCGACGAGTACATCATCACCACCCGCCGCTTCGGCGAAGCCTTTGGCGAGGAGCGCCTGACCGCCGGATCAGCCGGGTCGCGGGTTGTCTTCCCGGTAGAGGACCTGCCGATGGGCCGCTACACGTTTGAGTTGAGCTGGATACGCAACGACGGGACCCCCTCTGATGTCACGATCACCACCGGTCCTGTCGAAATCAATGCCTACAACATTGCTGCTGCGGTAGAGGGAGCGCCGAACAGTCAGGGCCGCGCGCCGGTCGCTGTAAACTGGCAGCTTCCCCCCGACGCCTCCAACTTTCGCTTTGAGGTAGAGCGGGCAGCAGGCGTAGGTCGCGATAATGCCGAGTTTGAGGTCATCTCGGACATGCCCATGAGCGGTACAGACGCACAGTTTCAGAACCAGGCCGCAGGCCAGTATCTCTATCGCATTCGCGCCACCGACGACGCAGGAAACGTCCTGTTTAGCGAGCCCGTTGAGGCCGAAATTCCGTTCGACGCCCCCGTGGTCTTTACCGAAGCCTACCCGAATCCGACCAGCGGCCCCTTTCGCTTCGACGTCACGGCCGAGTCGGCGCAGTCGGTCGATGTAGAGGTCTACAACACCATCGGCCAGCGCGTCTACAGCAACCGCGTGGGCCTGCGCGAAGACGTGGCACGCACCGTCACGATCGACGGTAGCCGGTGGGCCAGCGGCACCTACTTCGTGCGCATTAGCGGCGGCGACTTCACGGAAACGCGCCGCGTAGCGCTGGTCCGCTAATCACACGGCGTCACGTACATATCAAACCAAAAAGCACCGCTACGCTTGCGCGTGACGGTGCTTTTCGTTGTAGTATGCTGGAGGGAAGCACAGGCCCGAGGCACGCCTGCGGCAGTCCCATCCGGATAGTCTGTTAATCCGTCGCTTGCCCATTAGCAGACGGCGCCGCGGCAGCATCGGGCGCTTCGTCGTCGGCTTCGTCGCCGTCCGCGTTGGTGGTCTCCGCGTCATCAGCCTCTGCGTCCTCCAGGTCGTCAAGCGCCACCCGCGTCACATCCGCAATGGTGTCATCCTTCTTCAGGTTGATGACGCGCACGCCCTGCGTGTTGCGGCCCATGGTGCTGATCTCGTCGACACTCGTGCGAATCATAATGCCGTTCTCCGTAATCACCATCAGGTCCTGCTCGTCGTGCACGCCTTTGATGGCAGCCAGCGGCCCCGTACGCTTCGTCTTGTTGAGCGTGATGAGGCCCTTACCGCCGCGTCCCTGCACGCGATAGCGGTCCAGCTCAGTGCGTTTGCCGTAGCCCTTGGCCGAGAGCGTAAACACATCGGGAGCCGAGTCCTGATCGGGATCCACCGAGATCATGCCCACAAGCGTTTCGTCCGTGCCAAGGCGTATGCCGCGCACGCCGCGCGTGTTACGTCCGGTGTCGCGCACATCGCCTTCGTGGAAGTGCACCGCGTTGCCGCCCGACGACGCCACGACGACCGTGTTTTCACCACCGGTAAGCGCCGCCTCGATGAGTGCATCGTCGTCGTCAATCGAGATCGCGATGATCCCGTTCGAGCGTGGACGGCTAAACGCTTCCAGCACGGTCTTCTTGACCTGCCCGTTGCGCGTAGCCATCAGCACGTAATGGCTGTTCAGGAAGTCCTCGTCTTCGAAGTCCTCTTTGCTGACGGAGAGCACCGCGCGAATCCGGTCGTCGGGGGCAATTTCGATGAGGTTGCGGATGGAGCGCCCTTTGGCGGTGCGGCTGCCTTCGGGGATTTCGAAGACGCGGAGCCAGTAGCATTGGCCGTGATCGGTAAAGAAGAGCAGCATGTCGTGCGAATGCGTCACGAACAGGTGCTCAATGTAGTCGTCGTCGCGGGTGCCGCTGGCGCGGAGTCCTACGCCGCCACGGCCCTGGGCGCGGTACGTATCCACGCTGGTCCGTTTGGTGAGCCCCTGGTGCGTAACGGTAACCACCACGTGCTCGCGCTCAATCAGGTCTTCGATGATGATGTCGCCGCCGCCGGTGTAGTCGATCTCGGTGCGGCGCTCGTCGTCAAAGGAGTCCTTGACATCCAGCAGCTCGCTGCGCACCAGCGCCATCCGCTCGCTGCGGTCGTTCAGGATGGTATGCAGGCGCTTGATCTCCTCCATGATGTCGCGGTACTCGCCCACGATCTTCTCGCGTTCGAGTCCGGTCAGCCGGCTCAGGCGCAGGCGCAAGATGGCATTGGCCTGCTCTTCGGTGAGCCAGGCCTGCGGCGGCGCTTGTGGCGTCAGGTTGTCGTAGCCCTCGCCCAAAAGGCGTGAGGCAATAGAAGTGTCTTCTTCGCGGTCAATGGGATGCGCAGCGGGCAAGCCCAATTCGTCGAGCTCCTCGCGGGTCAGTGGATCGGGATAGCGCCCCGCAATCAGATTTTCGCGGGCATCGGCGGTATCGGGCGAGTGGCGGATGATCGCAATGACGGCGTCGAGGTTGTCGAGCGCACGCGTCAGGCCCTCCAGCACATGCGAGCGCTGCTGCGCCTTGTCGAGGTCGTACTCGGTGCGCCGCTTTACAATGGTGTGGCGGTGCTCCACATAATGGTGCACAGCCTCTTGCAGGTTCAGCACACGCGGACGCCCATTCACGAGCGCCACCATGTTTACACCAAAGGTGTCTTGCAGGCGCGAGTGCTTGTAGAGCTGGTTCTTAACAACGAGCGGCACCGCATCCTGCTTCAGCTCCACGACAACGCGCATGCCGTCGCGGTCGCTCTCGTCGCGCAGGTCTGAGATGCCCTCGATGCGCTCGTCGCGCACGCGCTTCGCAATGCGCTCAATGAGCGTGCTCTTGTTGACCTGATACGGAATCTCCGTAATGACCAGCGCCATGCGGCCTTTGCGGATCTCCTCCTCGTGCATCTTGGCCCGCATAATGACGCGTCCGCGCCCGGTGTGGTAGGCCTCGTACACGCCCGCGTATCCATAGATAATACCGCCGGTGGGGAAGTCCGGCGCGGGCAGATGCTCCATCAACCCGTCGATATCGATCTCGGGGTTGTCGATGTAAGCCACCACGGCGTCGATCGCTTCGCCCAGGTTGTGGGGCGGAATCTTCGTCGCCATGCCCACCGCAATGCCGTCGGCCCCGTTCACGAGCATGTTCGGGAACGCCGCAGGGAGCACGGTCGGCTCGTCGAGGGTGCCGTCGAAGTTCTCCTGCGTAGAAACGGTCTCCTTCTTGATGTCGTCGAGCATGCGCTCGGCGATCTTGACCATGCGCGCCTCGGTGTACCGCATGGCTGCTGCCGAGTCGCCATCAACCGAGCCAAAGTTGCCCTGGCCGTCTACGAGCGGGTAGCGCATCGAAAAGTGCTGCGCCATGCGCACCAGCGTGTCGTAGACCGATGAGTCGCCGTGCGGATGGTACTTTCCGAGCACCTCCCCTACGATACGGGCGCACTTCTTGTAGTTGGCGCCGGCGGTAAGCCCGAGCTCATGCATGCCGTACAGCACGCGCCGGTGCACGGGCTTCAGACCGTCGCGCACGTCGGGCAAGGCACGGCTCACAATGACCGACATCGAATAGTCGATGTAGGAGGACTTCATCTCCTCCTCGATCTGGATGGGGATGATGCGGCTGTCGTCGGTTTCCATACTCCAGTAGCCTGTATACTCGTCTCAAAAAGAAAAGGCCTGCCGCCCCATTGCAAGCACGATGAACGCACTCTAAACGGGCGTGTATGGCAAGCACAGCAATATACAGACCGTGTAGCGAAATAGCTACCTTTGGGCACGGGGGAATGGCATCCATGCAAGGTCTTAGGGGTTCTTCATGCACGCGAGCGAAGTGCGCGCTGTCGTGCACACATACATCATAGAGCCACAACACGCTGAAATATGAGTTGGATTCGAAGTACGCTGCTCGTTACCTTGCTGGGGATGCTGGGCACTGCGGCCCTGCACATTCCCAACGTCCCTGCTGCTATGCCCGACACCGGCTCCTCCGCCCCGCATCGTCCCGATACGGTCCGCACGCCTGCCGGACTCGATGTGCAAGGCCATCGCGGCGCGCGTGGACGGCGGCCCGAGAATACGTGGCCTGCGTTTCAGTATGCACTCGAACAGGGCGTACCTACGCTGGAGCTGGATGTCGTCATCAGTGCCGATGGGCAAGTTGTCGTATCCCACGAGCCGTGGATGAACGCAGCAATCTGCACGGCCCCCGATGGCACGCCTATTCCCGAAGGCACGGCGCAGCAGCACAATCTGTACCGCATGACATACGAGGAGATTGCCGCGTACGACTGCGGACAGCGGCAGCATCCAGCATTTCCTGAGCAAGAGCCCGAACCTGCAGCCAAGCCACTGCTGCATGATGTGATTGCACGTGCCGAAGCGTTTGTGCAAGACACCGGGCGGGAACCAGTGTTTTACAACATCGAAACGAAAAGCCGTCCGGCATGGGAGGGGCGCTTTCACCCGTCGCCCGATGTGTTTGCGCAGCATCTGATTGACGTGATTGAGGATGCCGAGGTATCCCCCCGAACCACGGTGCAGTCATTCGACCCGCGCACATTGCGCTACACCCGAGAGGCCGTTCCGGGCCTTCGGCTGGCACTGCTCGTTGCGCAAGAAGGCGATGCCGGACTTGCTGAAAACCTAACAACGTTGGGCTTTGTACCCCATATCTACAGTCCCGATTACCAACTGGTCGACGCGGCCCTCGTTACAGCCGCTCACACCCGCGGTATGCAGGTTATTCCGTGGACGGTCAACGACCTGACAGTCATGCGCCGTCTTGTGAATTGGGGGGGGGATGGATTCATCACGGACTACCCGGACCGCGCCATGCGACTGCGTAGCGAGTAGATACGCAGGCCTTCACAGCATGCCACAGGTCGACCCGTCGTACAGCGATGCGGTGTGTGAATGAAACGAAGCGAAACAATCGCTTCATAGAGTGGGTGGATTTCGCGTACGCTTCCTACATTCCTGTAGAATCAAGAGCGTACTTTTTTGCAGAAGCTCCTGCTGTTATGCCTGTGTCGCGTCGTGCCATTCAAATTGCCATTGGTCTGGGCCTGGTAAGCGTGGGGCTACTGGCAGGCATTCTGTTCATGCTCGTAACAGCGCCCGAGCCGTTGGGGCCCGACCGGCAGCTGCGTCCGCGCATCGAGTTGGGCGGGAATACAGTCGCCCTCCCGCGGGCCTCTGCCAACGATAGCGCAGCGACGCCCGTTGCCGACCCCAGTCTACGCGACCTCAATGGGGCGTTTCGGCGCGTGGCTGAGCGCGTGCGGCCTACGGTCGTGTTCATTCAGATTGAGTCGCAGCGCAGTGAAGAGCGTACGTTTCAGTTCGATGGCGACATGGAGCGCTTCATGCCGCCGCGCATGCGGCAGAGCGTAGGTAGTGGGGTCATTCTGAGTGCAGAGGGGCACATCGTAACCAACCAGCATGTGGTTGAGCAGGCGCAAGCCATTCGCGTAACGCTGCCCGACAAACGACAGTATGAGGCGCGCGTCATTGGCACCGACCCGTCTACCGACCTTGCCGTTATCAAGGTGGATGCCGACGAGCCGCTTCCCACCGCTCCGCTGGGCAATTCCGACAACCTGCGGGTGGGCGATTGGGTGGTGGCCGTGGGCAATCCGTTCCGCCTGACCTCGACCGTAACCGCAGGCATCGTAAGCGCGCTGGGCCGCCAGGTCGACATTATTGATGACACGTTTAGCATCGAAGACTTTATTCAGACGGATGCGGCGATCAATCCGGGCAACTCGGGCGGGGCGCTCGTGAACCTGAACGGCGAGCTTGTGGGCATCAACACCGCCATTGCCACGGAGAGCGGATCGTACGAAGGCTACGGCTTTGCCGTGCCCACGCAGCTGATGCAGCGTGTGGTAACGGATCTGATTGAGTTTGGTGAGGTGCAGCGCGGCTACCTGGGCGTGAGCATCGAAGAGGTCGACGCCGAGCGCGCTGAGCGCCTTCGCATGGACCGCATTCAAGGGGTGTACGTGGGCACTGTACGGCCCGGCGGAGCTGCCGACCTCGCGGGGTTGCAGAACGGCGATGTAGTGCTCGCCATCGACGGGCGGCCCATCAACGCGCCGAATACGCTGCAAAGTGCGGTGGCGCAGCGCCGTCCCGGCGAGAGCATGGAACTGCGCATCTGGCGCGACGGCGCCATGCAAACGAAACGTGTTAACCTGATGGGCCGCGACGCAATGGCCTACCAGGAGTGGATGGCTGATCTTGAAGGTCCAGCCGATAGCACGAATCGCCCTCCCGATGCACCCGGCCCTACGAATCCGCCTTCCTCTCCGCCCGAATCCGATGCTACGACGAATTTACCCGCCTGGGGCATCGGGCTGCGCGCGCTGAGCGACACACACCGCACTGCGTTCGGCGTTGACGAAGGTGCTTACGTGGTGTTTGTCGAAAACGGAGGCCGCGCTCACACGGCGGGGCTCGTGCGCGATGTGGTCCTCACGCATGTCGCAGATGAACCCGTGGCCGATGCTGCCGATGCCCAACGCCGCTTTGAGAGCAGCACGTCAGATCGTGTGCTGGTGCGCACGCAGCGTCGCGACGGCACCGGCGCCTTCTACGAAATTGAACGACCCTAACCCGCATCTCATCTGTAAAGAGAGATGCAAACAGGTCCCGCGAATACACCGGGGCCGTCCCCATTTTTCTGCTGATTGGTCCCACCCCCATGATCCGATACCTTACCGCTGGCGAGTCGCACGGCGAAGCGCTCATTGGCATTGTCGAAGGCATGCCCGCCCATATCCCTCTGGCCCCTGCCGACATCAACGAGCATCTGGCGCGCCGCTGGCTTGGTTATGGACGCGGCGGACGCTCTAAAATCGAGAATGACAAGGTGCATATCTACTCAGGCATCCGGTTCGAGAAAACGCTGGGCAGTCCCATTGCCATGCGCATCGACAACGGCGCCTACAAAAAAGATAAAGCGGGCTGGCCCCAGAAGATGGCCATCGAAGGAGATGGTGAAGGCGTTGAACCGGTTACGCTTCCTCGCCCCGGACATGCCGATCTGGCCGGGATGCAGAAGTACAATTTTGACGACATGCGTCCCGTCATCGACCGCAGCAGCGCCCGCGAAACGGCCATGCGCGTAGCGTGCTGCTCGGTGGCGCGTGCGCTGCTGCGCCGCCTGGGTATTGAGGTGGGTAGCCACGTAACGCGCATCGGCGAGGTGGGCTGGGATGGCCCCGACGCCTGGTACGACCGCGTCGAATTGCTCATTGAAGGCGACGGCAGCGCTCGCGCTGTCTACGAGCAGGCCGACGACAGCGCCACTCGTATGCTCGACGACGCTATGACCGAGCGGTGCATCGAGCACATCGAAGAGGCTAAAGCCAACCGCGATTCGCTCGGCGGCACCTACGAGGTCATTGCCACCGGCGTGCCGCCCGGCTTAGGCTCATACGTGCACTGGGACCGCCGCCTTGACGGACGTCTTGCGCAGGCCATCTGCTCTATCCAGGCGCAGAAAGCCGCCGAAATCGGCGATGGCGTGCGCAGCGCAGGCCGTCCGGGCTCTAAGGTGCACGATCCCATTCTGCCGGGCGAAGGCGACGAGTATCCGCGCCGCACGAACCGCGCGGGCGGGCTCGAAGGCGGTACCACAAACGGGATGCCCATTGTGGTGCGCGGCTACATGAAGCCCATACCCACGCTCATTAAACCACTCGACTCGGTCGACACCGCCACGGGCGAAGCACAACCCACGCGCTATGAGCGTAGCGATATTACGAGCGTGCCCGCTGCCTCGACCGTGGCCGAGGCCACGGTGGCATGGACGCTTGCCGAGGCGCTGCTCGAAAAATACGGGGGCGACACCTTCGACGATCTCAAAGCGCACATTGAACATGATCGTGCCGCACGGGGGCAGTAAGCCATACGGCGCATTGACCGAACAGCGCATTCCCTATCATGTAATGCAGGAGACAGGCAAGGAGGAGCCACGCTACGTGGGAACGAGAAAGACACGGGCAGGTGGAGAAGAAAGGCACGCCTCAGCATACATGCCCCCAGCAGCGCCCCGCGCCGAGTTGCTTCTAACGGACGCCCCCTGTATCTTACATAAGGCGTGTAACACTTGCAATCATTGCGTTACATCTTCCGAGTCGGCTTATCATCCCCCACAGTTGGCATGTGGCTGTTTGCTATACTCGACGCAGCAGCCGTTGCGCGGTGTGTACACGGGACGCGTTTCCCGGCTTACCATGCCCCTGCATGCCCACAGGCGTGCGGACTGCACCTGTAGTCTTCAGCCGAGGCGGTAGCGAGCCGGTCTGCCGCAGCGTTTTGTGTGAATGAAAGCAGCTTTTCCACATAAGGAAATGTACGCTGCAGAAGAAGCACCTCCCGATGCCGAAACCGGCGATGCTGTGGCCCACGAAAATACTCATAGATAGACTCCTGCAAGCCGCCTGATTTAGCGCTGTAGAGTCTCCTTTTGCTTGTACATGCCCATGATGATGCATAGCTCCTTCTCGTCATGCATCGCCGCGATGCCAGCCCCCATTGTTCTGGTGGATGCAGAAGGCCACATTCATGCCGAGAGTGAGGGGTGGACCCGTGCGTTTCGGTCGCTGGCGCCGCAAGCCGATGCCGCGGCCCCGCTATTTGACCTGATCGACGATGCCGAGGGAGCCTGGCATGACCTTATTACGCGATGCCTGCGCGAGAACCGCACGTTACGCGGCACCCAGCGGCGCATCATCTTCGTGGGAGCCGGTCCGCGCTGGGTCGACTGGACGATGCGCCCGATGCAGCCCGCCGATGAGGTCGAGGCGCCGCCCGAGCGGGCCATGCTCTACATGACCGATCGTACCAGCGAGCGCCACACCGACCGCTTACGTCAACAGGTCGAAGCCCGGTTCGATACGTTGCTCGACACCATCCAGGAAGGCGCGCTGCTCATGGACAGCGATGGCGTCTTTCGCGACTGTAACGACACCGTGCCCGAAATCTTTGGGCGCCCGCGCTCTGAAATCATCGGCTCGCGCTTTAGCGATGACAAGTGGAACGGCCTGCGATCCGACGGCACGCCGCTGGCTAACACCGAGTTTCCGTTCTGGGTCGCGTACTACGAGCGTAAGCCCGTAATGGGCAAGGTTATGGGCATCTACCCGCCCGATGCCCCGCCCCGTTGGATCCGCGTGAATGCACGCCCGCTCTTTGAACTCGACGAAGCCGATCCGTACGGTGTGTTTGTCTGCTTTGAGGATATTACCAACGAGCAGCTCAAAGACGAAGCGTTGCAAACGTCGCGCGATGTCCTCTCCAGCGTGCTGACCAGCTCGCTCGACGGGATTCTGGTGTGGACCGCCCTGCGCGATACGCGGGGTACGATCGTCGACTTCGAGTGCGTACTGGTGAATCCACAAGGCGAAAAGCTGCTCAAGGTATCTACCGAAGAAATGGTGGGCGCACAGATGCTGGAGCTGCTCCCCGAGCACGCCGACCAAGGACTGTTCGAGGCGTTTGTGGATGTGGTGCGCACCGGCCAGCCGTACGAAGACGAACTGCGTCTGGCGGATACGGAGGGCGGGATGACATGGTGCCAGGTGATGGCCGTGAAGATAGAGGATGGTATCGCCGTTACCCTGCGCGACGTGTCAGAGCGCCGCGAGGCTGCGCAGGCCATGTCCGTCGCCAATGAAAAGCTGGAACAGCGCAACCGCGCCCTGCGCGACTTTGCGTACATTGCCTCGCACGACTTGCAAGAACCGCTGCGCAAGATCAGCGCGTTTTCGAACCTGGTGATACAGGACTACGGCGACAAGGTCGACGAGACAGGACGCCACTACTTGGAGCGCATGGAAGACGCATCGCGCCGCATGTCGCAGCTCATCTCAGACCTGCTTGTATACTCGCGGATCACCACACGGGCACGCCCCTTCGAAGATGTTGATCTGAACGCGGTTGTCAATAACGTACTCAACGACTTGAGCATGCGCATCGACGACGTAGAGGGAACTGTACGTGTTGACGACATGCCCACCATTGAGGCCGATGCCACGCAGATCCGTCAGCTCTTGCAAAACCTGATCGGGAATGCACTCAAGTTTCATCGGCCTGAGGTCCCGCCCGAAATTGACGTGACCACGGCAGTCGTTAGCCTCGATGCGCTCGACAGAAATGTCCCTGTACAGGCCAACTGCACCGAGGTGTGCCGGGTGCGCGTAGCCGATAACGGGATCGGCTTTGAATCAAAATACACAGACCGTATCTTTACACCGTTCCAGCGCTTGCACGGGCGTAGCGAGTACGAAGGAACGGGGATGGGGCTTGCCATTTGCCGACGTATTGTGGAGCGCCACGGCGGCAGCATTGCCGTGCAGAGCGTGCCCAATGAAGGCACGACGTTTACTGTGTGGCTCCCCGTACGCCGAACGCCTTCTTCTAACGACGCGCCTCCGGCGCCTACTCAGCATGACCAATCCACGACAGAGACGATCCTGGATGAGTGACGAAAGTATTCGTATCCTGTTGGCCGAGGACGACCCCGATGACCGGCTCTTGACGCGCCAAGCATTAAAGCGAAGCCGCCTGGCCAACACGATCTCAATGGTCGAAGACGGCGAAGAGCTGATGCAGTATCTGCGTCACGAAGGGCCGTACAGCGACCCCGAGGATGCCCCGCGTCCTGGCCTTATTCTGCTCGACCTGAACATGCCTCGCATGGACGGGCGCGAGGCGCTGAAGCTCATTAAGTCGGATCCGACCCTGCGCCGCATCCCCATTATTGTGCTTACAACCTCGGAGGCTGAGCAAGACATTTTGCAAAGCTACGATCTGGGCGTGAACGCCTTTGTGACCAAGCCCGTTACGTTCGACGGACTCGCTGATGCCATTCAGGCACTGGGCGACTTCTGGTTCGAAATCGTGAAGCTTCCCCCGCAGTACGAAGAAACCGAATGATGACCACCACAGAGGTGATTGATGTACTCCTCGTTGAAGACGATGAGGACGACTACGTCATCACAAAGGCACTGCTGTCGCGAGCCGAAAGCATCGAGTGCAACCTGGACTGGGCGGCCAGCTACGACGAGGGGCTCAATGCCATCTTGTCGAGCGAGTATGACGCGTGCCTGGTTGACTACCGGCTGGGAGCCCACACCGGGCTCGACCTGCTGCATGCCGTCAATGAACAGGGGGGCCGTACCCCGATCATTCTGCTGACAGGCCAGGGCGACCTGGAGATCGACCTCACGGCAATGGCAGCAGGGGCGGCCGACTATCTTTCGAAAGAGGAGATCGACGCGCCGCTTCTGGAGCGCTCGATCCGATATGCTGTGGAGCGTGCCCATGCCGATCAGCGCATCCGCGAGCAAGCCGCCCTGCTCGACAAAGCGCGTGACGCCATCATCGCGTACGACATGGACGGCACGGTCGTCTATTGGAATAAAAGCGCCGAGCGCCTCACGGGCTGGTCGGCTGAGGAGATGCTTGGAGAGGCCGCCCGCGAGCGCCTCTACACCGAAGAACAGCGCGAAAAGCTGGAGGAATGCTTCGCAACCATCGAAGAGAAAGGCGAGTGGACGGGCGAGCTGCGCCAGCAGACCAAAGACGGCGACGAACTCGTTGTGGAAAGCCGCTGGACGCTCGTGCGTGACAATGCAGGGAAGCCGTCGTCGGTGCTTGTTATCAACACCGATATTACCGAGCGTAAGCAACTGGAGATGCAGTTTCTGCGCTCGCAGCGCATGGAAAGCATCGGGCGCCTGGTGGGAGGCATTGCGCACGATTTGGGCAACCTGCTCGTGCCTATTCTGCTCGGGGTAAAGGTGCTGCAGCAGCGCTTCGACGACAACGGCCAAGTCGAACGCACCCTCTCAATGATCCAGAAGAGCGCCGAGCGCGGCTCCGACATGGTCGACCAGGTGCTCGCGTTCGCCCGCGGCGTTGATGGCGAGCGCGTTACCCTCGATCCGGGAGCCATCATCGACGAGGTCGACAAGATCATCCAGGAGACCTTTCCCGATCGCATCACAGTAGACACGGAGGTCGACGGTACCCTCGACACCATCGTGGGCGATGCCACGCAGATCCAACAGGTGCTCATGAATCTGAGCGTGAACGCCCGCGACGCCATGCCCGACGGCGGCACCCTCGCTATCGAAGCAGAAAACGTTGACCTGTCCGAGTCAGACGCCCGCCGCAACATCGACGCCGAGCCGGGGCCGTACGTACGCATTACCGTGTCGGATACCGGCACCGGTATCCCTGACGACGCGCTCGACAAGATCTTCGAGCCATTCTTCTCCACAAAGCCCGAGGGCGAAGGCACCGGGCTGGGCCTCTCCACCGCCTACAGCATTGTAAAGAGCCACGACGGCTTCATCGATGTGCGTAGCGAAGAGAACAAAGGCACCACGTTTCGCATCTTTCTACCTGTGACCATTGCCGAGAATGGGGAAGCCGAGTCGGCCCCCGATTCGGGCGATGCACACGGACAGGGCGAGGTGGTACTCATTGTCGACGACGAAGAGTTCATCCGCGATACCGCGCAGCAGACCCTTGAAAGCGCAGGCTACCGCGCCATTGTGGCTGCCGACGGCGAAGAGGCGCTGGAGCTGATGGAGGACTACAGTGATGCGGTTGATGTGGTCATCACCGACCTGCGTATGCCCAACATGAATGGCCACGAACTCATCGATGTGCTGCACGAGCAGTATCCTGCGCTGCCTATCATTGCGGCAAGCGGGGCCTCAGACAGCGAAGCCGATGGCCCCCTCGAGTCGGGGGCGCGCAAGTTCTTGCCCAAGCCCTTCACCGCTGAGAAGCTCTACGCCGCTCTGCACGAGGTGCTACACACGTCCACAAAAGTCGGGTAGGCAGCACGCTGCCCGTGCATCTACAGGCTGCGAAAAATTAAGGGGGGATACGCAGGCATGTGCCCCGATCCTCGTTCGCATGCATCTCCTACAGGGCCGGGTTATTGCAACATTTGGACGCTTTACCGCGCGGCTGGGCGAACTGCACAAAACAGCCTGCCGTTTCGCATGATGTAACCGTTCTTCGCGTCCCACAGGGGCGCACCCTGCTGATCCCATAGCCCCGCCTGAGTATGTCCTGGATGAACCGCCTCGTGCATCGTGACGATGCCGCGATCAACACCTCCACTCAACCCATTTCGCCGGGCCCCAACGCCCCCCACGCCGTCGTTATTGGCGCAGGGCTGGGCGGACTCGCTTCGGCCATTCGTTTGGGCGCGCGCGGCTACCGCGTAACGCTCTTGGACCGCCTCGACCAGCCGGGCGGACGGGCCCGCGTCTTCAAGCAAGACGGCTTTACGTTTGATGCGGGGCCCACCGTGGTTACCGCGCCCTTCCTGTTTGAGGAGCTCTGGTCGCTCTGCGGAAAATCTCTGGAGGATGATGTGGAGCTCGTGCCCGTCGATCCGTTCTACCGCATCCGCTTTCACGACGGCACGCACTTCGACTACTCGGGCGACTCCGACACCATGGAGCGCGAAATCCGCAAGTTTAACCCGTCCGATGTCGACGGCTACCGGCGCTTCCTGGAGAAGAGCGAGGAGATCTTCGAGATCGGCTTTGAGGAGCTGGGCCACGTGCCGTTCCACAACTTGAGCGATATGCTCAAGATCGTGCCCGCGATGATGAAGCTGGAGAGCCATCGCACCGTGTACAGCCTCGTCTCCAAGTATGTGGAGCACCCGAAAGTGCGCAAGGTGCTTTCCTTTCATCCGCTGCTTGTGGGCGGCAATCCGTTCAGCACCACCTCCATCTATACGCTCATCGCGTTTTTGGAGCGCAAGTGGGGCGTGTGGTATGCCATGGGCGGCACCGGATCGCTCGTGAGCGGCATGTCGAACCTGATCGACGGCCTCGACGGCACCACGCAGCGCTACAACGCCGATGTGGAGCAGATTCTGGTGGATGGCGGACGCGCCAGCGGCGTGCGCCTGAGCAATGGCGAAGTTATCGACGCCGACATCGTCGTGTCGAATGCTGATGTGGGATACACCTACCGCCACATGATCCACCCGTCGGATCGCAAAACGTGGACCGACGAGCGCGTGGAGAACATGAAGTACTCCATGAGCCTGTTCGTCTGGTACTTCGGCACCGACCGGCAGTACGACGACATTGAGCACCACACCATTTTGATGGGCGAGCGCTACAAGAGCCTGCTCGACGACATCTTCAACAAGCAGGAGCTGGCCGACGACTTCAGCCTCTACCTGCATCGTCCCACCAAAACCGACCCGTCGATGGCACCCGACGGCCACGATGCCTTCTACGTGCTCAGTCCGGTGCCGCACCTCGACAGCGGCGTGGACTGGCGCGTGCAGGCCGAGCCGTACCGGCAGTCGGTCGAAGACTACCTGGCCGAAACGGTCATGCCCGACCTGGGCGAGCACCTCGTGACCTCCCGCATGCTCACGCCGCGCGAGTTTCAGATGGAGTACAAGAGCCTGAAGGGCGCGGCCTTCAGTGTAGAGCCGGTGCTGCAGCAGAGCGCCTGGTTCCGTCCGCACAACGAAAGCGAAGATGTGGATCATCTGTACTTCGCGGGCGCGGGTACGCATCCCGGAGCAGGCATGCCCGGCGTGCTCTCCACCGCGCGCG
The DNA here is from genome assembly GCF_002554705.1 of Longimonas halophila. GTDB lineage: Bacteria > Bacteroidota > Rhodothermia > Rhodothermales > Salinibacteraceae > Longimonas > Longimonas halophila. The sequence continues at coordinate 168,091 of NZ_PDEP01000005.1, forward strand.
TGCTCGACAGCATCGTGCCCGACCCCGGTGCGCTGCGCCCCGTGCATCCGAAGAAAACGTCGGCGGTCGCGTAGCCGAACATAAGCGTGTTATCGACAACGTTCCTCGTGCCGTCGCAGCGTGTGCTGTGGCGGCACGTGTCGTTGGTTCACCAATACGCTCCAACATTCTCGGTTTCATCTTTTTCAGAGGCGGAGAAGGAAGACAAAGCGCACTGGCTGTCGAGAACGCCTCAAGAGCGTTGCGTCGCCTTAGAACAAAGCCGCCAGATCAACTATGCTTACGATCCAGTTTCCGACCGAATTCAGCGAACTGTTGAGGTTGCTGAACGCCCATGACGTGAATAAGAACCTGTTTGGGTTTTGGTTTGACGGCGAGAGCGAGGGCCGCTGAGGCGAAAATTGGACCCCAATCGAGGTTCGTAGCCGGGGCTACGGGCCGAGATTAGGGACAATTTGCAGTCCAGCGGAGCCGCTCGGAGCCCAAAGTAAAAAATCAAAACAGGTTCCAAGTGCACTACCCACATAAAAAATGCCCCGACAGTTGATAAGACTTCGGGGCGTGACTACGGTACGGGACCGCTTAATAAATCCCAGAACCGTAGCTGTGAAGGTCCACGAGCTACGCGGCTCAGGGTTCCAACTATCACTGTGGGGACGCCTCGGCACGACGTACCATCAGCCCGTCAACAACTCCGTCCGCACAACGAGAGCGAAGACATCGCCCCCCTGTACTTCGCCAGCGCAGGGACGCATCTCAGAGCAGGTATGCCCGGCGTGCTCTTGCCGGTGAGCTTTGATCGCTATGCAGAGCAGGGATACGGGTCATCTTAAGAAACACAGGTGTAACCCCTATGTTAAGATCATCGACATTTTTGTTCTCGCCAAGTTCAGGAAAGGATCTGCGATTTTCTTCCAAGTCGGTAACCATCAAGATCGTACACGCTATGATAGGTCGCTATGGTACTTATTTCCTGCTCCCTCTCATTTTTATTTTCTTCACTGGGTGCGATCTTTTCGGCTCTGCGGAAAAGAGTTCGAGGATTGAAATTCGATCCGAGAAGAATCAGTATCAGGTTGATCAGGAGGCTGATTTTTCTGTTACGAATGAGTCGGACGAATCACTCTTCGTGCAATTCTGCGGGCCGTACTTAATTTCCGGGATCCAGCGTTATGATGAGTCTTGGAAATCGCACGATGGCACAATTTGTCCAGCCATTTACGAAATCGGATTCGAGTCCGTTGCCGAACCGGGAGAGACATTTCGCTTCTCCAATAGCATATCAGAGCAAGGGAAGTACCGAGGGAAACTTACATACCGGATCGGTCTGGAGGGAGAAAATCAAACCGGCTACTCCAGTACGTTTACCGTCAAAGAATAGTGCGCCCCAGTCATCAAGCCTGCATAACCCCTATTGCAGCCGACGACGGGCTTGTGCTGTTTTCGGAAATTGGTTTCCCCATACTGCTATGGCTACTGTTCAAACCAAACAAGATCTGGGGCGCATTGGTCTATTCGGCTCCTTGCAGCAAGGCGAGTCCGCCCCCGAAAGTGATGTGGACCTTCTGATTGAGTTTGTGTCAGGAGAAGAGTCCGTTGACAGCTTCATGGCCATCTCGTTACCGTATGTCTCAACCTGACCGCTCGATGCCTTCGATGGGGCGCATTCTCGGTTTGAGCGCTATACACTTCGCTGCGCAATTCGTTGTCCTTGTGCTCGACTTCGCTGCCGTAATGCGCAGGTTTGACGCGCCAGATCCAGCAGCTCCACGCTCCTTCTACGAGGGCGTTGTTGAGGCATCGTGGACGGTTATGTCGCTACCGATCGCCCGTCCCCTACTGGAGATGTGGTCACCGGGCGCAATCGGATTTCCTCTGAGCGCACTGCCATTCATACTAAATAGTTTAGTTTGGGGCGTGGCACTTGCATTCTGCTGGCACTGGTGGGACGGAGGGCGGAAAGAAAATGAAGCTGACGGTGCAGCACAACAGTGAGTTGCCGTTGACCGTAGGCCGTTCCCCACTCACCCCGCCCACCCGGGCAACGTCCCCAACTCAATGCCCAGCACGAGCGGACCCAGCGTGTAGGTGACGAGCGCAATCAGCACCACGAAGAGCAGGTTGAGCAGGATGCCCGCGCGGGCCATCTGCGGGATGCTTACGTCGCCGCTGCCAAAGACGATGGCGTTCGGTGGGGTGGCCACCGGGAGCATAAACGCGCTGCTTGCCGCCAGCGCCACCGGCACCGCCAGCAAGAACGGATTCTCGCCAATGCCTACGGCCACCGACGCCATAATCGGCAGAAAGGCCGCCGCCGTGGCCGTATTGCTCGTGATTTCAGTGAGTCCGATGATCGCGGTGGTGACGAGCACGACCACGAGCAGCAGCGGCCAGCTACCAATAACGCCCAGCGCCTCGCCGAGCCACGTGGCCAGTCCGGTCGATTCGATCGCTTGCGCCAGCGAGAGGCCGCCGCCAAACAGAATGAGCACGCCCCAGGGGAGCTCCTCCGCCGACTCCCAGTCGAGCACGAAGGTGCCCGTGCGCCAGTCCGCAGGCAGCACAAAGAGAATTAAACCGCCCGCCATTGCGATCCCCGCATCCGTAAGGCCGGGCACCCACGCCTCCAGCAGAGGGCGGGTCATCCACAGGAGCGCCACGCTGCTAAATACAGCAGCAACCATCCGCTCCGGGTGGGTCATGGAGCCGAGCTCCGCCAGGCGGCGCTGCACCAGATCTTTGCCTCCGGCAATCGCCTTCGCATCCACCCGAAACAGGATGCGCGTTAGCAGTACGTAGGTCAGCGGCAGGCCCACGGCAACGAGGGGGAGCCCAATGCCCATCCATTGCGCAAAGCCGATGTCGATGCCGTACGATTCGTTCATGAAGCCCGCCAGCAGCGCATTGGGGGGCGTGCCAATGAGTGTGCCCATGCCGCCAATGTTGCAGGCGTAGGCAATGGCCAGCATCAGTACGACCGCGAAGGTGTCGACCTGCTCCTGCGATGCGTCTTTGCCCGACCGCGCCAGCGCTACCATCGACACGCCAATAGGCAGCATCATCATGGCGGTGGCCGTGTTGCTGATCCACATGCTGAGGAACGCGCACGCCGCCATGAATCCGCCCACAAGCGCCTGCGGACCGCTGCCGACCTGGGCGATGATGCGCAGTGCAATGCGCCGGTGCAAATCCCAGCGTTGCATCGCAATGGCAATCAGGAAGCCGCCCAAAAACAAGAAGATGAGCGGATTGGCGTAGGGCGTGGTTGCATCGCTCACAGAGCCGATGCCGAGCAGCGGAAAGAGCACTACGGGTACAAGTGCCGTAGCGGGAATGGGCAGGGCCTCGGTGATCCACCAAAGGGCCATGAGCAGCGCTACCCCCGCGGTGCGCCATCCGGCAGGGTCGAGTGTGCCAGGGGCAGGCAGCCAAAGGATCAGCGCCAGGGCCCCCGGTCCGGCCACCAGTCCCGCACGCTGCCGCCACGCGTACGAATCGGGGCCAGAAGAAGCGGAATCAGCATCAGGCATACGGGACGAGCATCGGGTGTGAAGAGCGTATGCGCTTGTATGATGGAGCGCTCTGGGCGTTGCAGGGAGCCATGTCTTTTAGGGAGGGATACGAAGCCCGGTGCTCGCCCCAGCATCGCACTCAGCTTCGAGGGATCGTGCCTGAACAATTACCCGCGTTTCGGAGGCGGAGCTACGCCTTCGCTCCGATGCTGGATCACGAAGTGCGGGCTGGGGTTCACGACGCCGTGCGTGTGCTTTTTCAGCTACATTAACGATTGTATACCATGCCCAATCGCACCCAAGGCCAGGTCGAAGCGGCTGTTACTGAAGCGATTACGAAGTTCGAGCGCGAGTATCTGGGACGCGGACCCAAAGAGGCGCGCACGTTTGTCGTTGAAAATATGGTGGTGGTGCAACTGCAAGGCATCTTGAGTCCCGCCGAGCGGCAGCTCAGCCACGAAAACGGCGGCGTGGAGCTTATCAAGCAGATGCGCACGCGGCTCATCGAAAGCTCCAGCGATGAGTTGCGCGCCCTGGTCGAAGAGGAAACCGGCGTTGAGGTGGTGAGCCTGCACACCGACATCAGCGCCCGCACGGGCGAGCGCATCTTCGTGTTCAGCCTCGATGGAAATCTGGAAGCAACCTTCGACTGACGCGTGAAGTTCATGTAAGTCCCTAAGGTGGACTTGCATGGATCGTGTCCACCCGTTAACGTTGACATCGGTGTGGAGGCAAAGCGCCCCTGGGGCGAGTTGCGTCTGCACGTTACATATTTTGTAGGCCCAAGCCGCGCACAGGCTCTCTGCGAGCAGGTGCAACGATTGCACGCCGACTTTCAGCACTGCTCTCGTGGTGTTGCAGGTCGGCTTTTTGCGTTGGGCCTATGCCACGTTTCGCCCTAACGAACAGACTCTACGTCGCATGGCCGCCCTCAGTACACGATTGGTCTGGATGCTTTTTGCCGTTAGCCTTGGGGCGCTCGGGGTGCACGCCACCGTGGGTCTCAATACCGCGTGGGGCGATCTGCTTCGTATCGATGGGCTCACGCTCATCATGGCTACGGTGGTGACGTTCGTGAGTGGCATCGTGCACAGCTATGCGCGGCGCTACATGGACGGGAGCCTCCACCAATTGCGCTTCTACGGACGACTGCTGGCGCTGACGCTTGTGGTGCTGCTGCTCACCGCAGCGAACCACCTGGCGCTCTTCGCCGCCTGCTGGGCCCTCATGGGCTGGCTACTGGCCGATCTCATCGGACTCATTCGGGGGTGGCCGCAAGCTCAGGCTGCGGCGCGCCGAGCCCGGTGGTCGTTCCTTGGTGGAAGCGCCCTGCTGGCGGCGGCCCTGGGACTGATTGCCGGATACACCGAGACGGCCACCATCTCGGAGGCGCTTTTGCACACTGACATGCTTCCCACCAGCGTACTCGCAGGTGTATCCGTGCTGCTGGTGGGCGCTGCCATGATACAGTCGGCACTCATCCCGTTTCATGGATGGCTGCTCTCCTCCATGACCGCCCCGACCCCGGTATCCGCCTTTATGCACGCCGGGCTTGTGAACGCCGGGGGACTGCTTCTGGCGCGCTTTGCTCCCGTTGTGGCGGGGCTGCCTGTGGTAATGCTCGCCATTGTCGCGGTGGGCGCACTCAGCGCCCTGCTCGCCCAGGCCTGGATGCTCATTCAGGCTGATGTGAAGCGCCAGCTCGGCTGCTCGACCGTCGCGCAGATGGGATTCATGGTGTTGCAGTGCGGACTCGGCTTCTTTGCGGCAGCTATTGCCCACCTCATCTTGCACGGATTCTACAAGGCGTATCTCTTTCTGGCGTCGGGATCGGTCGTGACGGCGAAGCAGCCTCCGAAGACATCCTCGTCGGCGGCAGGAGGGGGTACGCTTGCGATCGCGCTCTTCACGGGGCTCGTCGGGGGCGGGCTCTTTGCGTGGCTTACGGGCAAATCCGTGGCCGTGCCCGATGGCGGGCTGCTGCTTACGCTCGTGGTGGTGCTGGCCGTGCTGCATGCGGGAACTACGGTGCTGCGCACAACCGCGCTGGGGCCGCTTGCCCGTGCCGTGGCGCTGCCGCTTGTGGTGTTGCCTGCGATTGCGCTGTACGCTGGCGTGTACAACGGGATTGCAGCGCTGACGGTGGACCTGCCCATGGCGGTGGTGCCTGCCGAGGCCTCCATTGTACATGGCATCGTAGGTATGCTGTTCGTGCTGGCATATGTAGCCACCGAGCGCGGATGGCACCGCGAGCGCCCGCGCCTCTACACGGCGCTGCTCAACATGTCGCAACCCGCATCTGCTACCCTCACCAATCGTCGCTCCGACTACCATGCCCACTGACCTGTCTGCCCTGCGCGCCCGTGTTGAGAACGCGGCCAATGTGCTGGGGCGCTGCTGGCCATTGCAGTCGTACATCGCGGCTAATCCGCTGGCCGGATTCGAAGATCGTCCGTTCAACGAAGCGGTGCGGCATGCCCGTGCGCTCTTCGACGGATGCGGGTACCCCCGTGCCAATCAGTTGCGTTATGCCTGGAATGCCGGTGCCATTGACCCAGACCACCTGCAGGAGCGCCTGCGCGCCCACGAGCAAACGGGCCCCCTCGAGACGCTGCTGGCCGAACTGGAGGGAGCCGAAATCCGCTCGGAAAGCCCTGCCCCCCGCGCCGATGACCCGCTGAATCGCATCATGGCGAAGTGGCTGGCGGTGTTCTTGGATCAGGGGCAGGCCGCCTGGTCTATGCCACATCGCGAGAAAGGCTTCTACGCCGCCTGGCGCGAGGTGGCGCCGTACGACACTCAGATTCCGAACCGCGCTTCCCTGCGCACCCTGCCAGAGCGTGCGGTAGATGCGCTGGCTGCGGGCCTGGACGGGCATCCGGAATCGCAGTGGGAGGCGATTTTGCAACATCATCTGACGGCGCTTCCGGGATGGGCGGCGTTCATCAAGTGGCGAGTACAGGCCCGGCATGATGCTTGGCAGGCCGCGCATCCGATTACGCTGATTGGCTACCTGGCCGCCCGCCTTCATACCGCCCGTGCCCTTGGCCTATCTGTTACCCCGAACAACGAGCGGTCCGCAGCGAACAGGCGTCCACCAAACGACGACGAATATGCGGAGCGGGCCGCGCCCTGGCTGGAGGCGTGGGAAGCCACCTATCGCGAGCAGCTGCTATCTGATCTTGAGATTGCTGCTTCCACCACAGCACAGGCTTCTGCATCCCCCCGCCCTAATGCACAGCTTGTGTTCTGCATTGACGTGCGCTCGGAGGTGATCCGCCGCCATCTTGAAGAGACCGGCCCGTACGAAACCTTTGGCTATGCCGGGTTCTTTGGGCTGCCAATGCAGTACGAAGCGCATGGCACCGACGCCCGCGTTGAGCTGTGTCCGCCGATTGTAGACCCGAAGCACCGCATCCGCGAAACCCCCACGGCAGATTCCGGCGATGCAGCCACGCACGACCGGTGGCAGGCGTGGGCGCAGGCGGGACGCTCGCTTGTGAAGTCGCTCAAGCAGAACATTGCGGCGGCGTTTGGTTTTGTAGAGGCGTCGGGCGGGCTCTTCGGGGCGGCGCTGGCGGCACGCACGCTTGTGCCCAATTGGCTGCGCACCGGACGCGAAGCGTGGACCGCGCGCATCCCCCAGCCCGATGATTTTTGCGACCTGACGCTCGACCGCACACCCGAGGCTGACACCCCCGATGGGCTGCCGGTAGGACTTGCCGTGCAGGAGAAGGCGGCCTACGCCGAGGCGGCCTTTCGGCTGATGGGCTGGGACCGGTTTGCTCCGGTCGTGGTTTTTACCGGGCATGGCAGTGAGACGGCGAACAATCCGTATCAGTCGAGCCTGGATTGCGGCGCGTGTGCGGGGCATCCGGGCGGACCGAATGCGCGGGTGCTGGCGGCCATTTGCAACGAGTCTGAGGTGCGCGCTGCTCTGCGCGAGCGCGGCATCGACATCCCGGACGACACGGTCTTCCTGGCCGCGCAGCACAACACCACCACCGACGCGGTACAATTCTTTGCCACGCCCGCCCTCACCGACACACAGGCGCAGATCGTAGCGCAGTTGGAGCGCGACCTGAACACGGCGCAAGACCACGCCACTGCCGAGCGTGCCCCCACGCTACGCGGTGCCGATCTGAAACGGAGCACTGCCGATACAGAGCGCCGCGCGGTCGACTGGGCCGAGGCGCGTCCGGAGTGGGGGCTTTCGGGCAATGCGGCGTTCATTATTGGGCGGCGTGCGCTTACATCGCAATGCAACCTTGAAGGTCGTGCCTTCTTGCATGCCTACGACTGGCAGGCGGATGCAAATGGTACCGCGCTCGCGCAAATTATGACCGGACCGCTTGTGGTGGGCGAGTGGATTAACACGCAGTACTACTTTTCGACGGTCGATAACGCCGTGTACGGCAGCGGCTCGAAGATTACGCAGAACGTGGTGGGTAACTTTGGCGTGTGGCAGGGCAACGGGGGCGACCTGATGACGGGGCTGCCGCTGCAATCGCTTCAGAGCGATGACACCACGCCGTACCACCATCCGCTACGGCTGATGGCGGTGGTGCAAGCACCGGTAGACCGCGTGAAGCGCATCCTGAATCGCAATGCTCAGCTGCGCATGCTCTTTGATCACGAATGGATGGCCCTCGCGGTGATGGATCCTGAGCAGAATAATGCAGTGTGCCGCTACCAGCCGGGTGGGACGTGGCAGGACGAATCCGAGCCCTCCGCATCCACAACCGAAGACGCAGCTTCAGTATCGGAGCCCGAGCGCGCTATGTCTGTATGAGTGCGCGCATCCCCCAGACAGCTCTTTACACAGATACAACGATATACAATGGATGCTACCAACAACGAACCCAACTGGCGCACGGAGCACTCGCTCCACCCGCTCAAGAAGATCGAGATCATCGTAAAAGGCAAGCGCGAGACGTTTGTGCAAGACCTGCTGGAAGAGTCGGGCGTGAGCGGCTACACCATTCACCGCAATGTTGCGGGCAAGGGCACAAGCGGCTTTCACGAGGGAAACCTGCTGTTCAATGATGAGGCGAGCCTTGTCATGTTCTTTGCGGTGAGCGATGAGAGCAAGATCCAGACGATTATCGACGGGCTCACGCCGCTCTTTGAGAAAAGCTCTGGCGTGATGTTCGTATCGGATACAGAAGTGGTGCGTCTCAAGAAGTTTGTGGGGAAGGCCTCGGAGCAGTAGCAGGACAGATGCGGAGGGCGTCTGCGCCCCGGCATACCAGTGCACGGCCCGTAAGGCGAACCAAATTGCCATAGCGGGGCGTAACAAGCACTTGTAATGTCAACCTCTACGGTTTGTCTCCCTGCTGCTATGCCTAACGAACTGCTCCAGCGTAACCGGGAATGGGCGGCTGAACACGAGCCCGGCTTCTTCGACGATCTCGCCCACGGCCAGTCGCCTCGCTTCTTGTGGATTAGCTGCTCCGACAGCCGCGTGCCCGCTAACGAGATTGTGGAGTGTCATCCGGGCGATCTGTTTGTGCATCGCAACATCGCCAATCGCATCGACCACGACGACCTGAACGGCCTCTCGGTGCTGCAATATGCGGTGGAGGTACTCCAGGTGCCGCACATCGTAGTGTGTGGGCACTACCAGTGCGGCGGTGTGAAAGCCGCAATGGAGCACACCGACCACGGCCTCATCGATAACTGGCTGCGCCCCATTAAGCGATGCTACCACGAGCATCACGACGAACTTGACGGCATCGCTGACGACCAGGCGCGGTGGGACCGCCTTTGCGAGCTCAACGTGATCGACCAGGTGGAAGGTATTGCCAGCACCACCGTAGTGCAGAAAGCCTGGCAGCGCGGACACGCCATAACCATTCACGGCTGGATCTATCAGCTTGCCAACGGCAAAATCCACAACCTGGGCGTTGAGGTCGACGGCCCTGACCAGGTACCGGCTATCTACCGGATCAATGAACCATTGTCGGTTTCGGGGGATGCATAGGTCGGGCCGTTTCCTCGCAGCTCAGCGGAGCCATGCGACGAGTGGGCTAAACAGACACATGCATCGTTGGTGTGTGGATGGACCGAAGGATGAACGGGTGAACGAAAAAACATCTGCTTCTGAGGCGAACGGCCCCCGTTCGCCCTGCCAGCCGCTCCGGAGACGTCTGTGCCGAGGGTGCTTCCAGTCTTCGGCTACCGGTATATTTCTTCCAGCACTTAGCGTTGAACCGCTACCAAAACATCTTCTTCCAGCGCGAAGAACGGGGCAGAGCCCCTAAACGACCACGTCAAGAGGCAGAGCCCCGCGACGTGGTGACGGGTGTGAGTTACAACCGCGTACGTCCTCCGGCTCGTCTACTCCTGACCCACGCCCGCTACGCGCCCGATGCGAACGCGCCGGGTGTCGTCAGAGACCGCGGTCCAGGCCAGCCACACGTGGTTGGTGGTGCGTGCCAGCACAGGAAACCCGCTCCCTCGTCCGGTAGTCACCGGCACAAGATTAGAAGCAGCGGATGCCTCTTCACCATGTGCCAGGCGCGCCATGATGTGGCCCGATGAAGCGCCTGCGTCGGCAGCTTCGACCCAGGTAAGCAGCGTCCGATCCGTGTCAACCGCCACAGCTCCGACGCGACCGGCGGGGTGGCCCTGATCGATCTGTGTGGCCGCGCCGAAATCGCCTGAATCGTTGCGGGCCGAGGCCCAGAAGACCTTGGGTGTACTCTCGCTGCCCGTGAACCAGACGGCATCGGTGGTGGTGCCGCGCCGGGCAACCGCTGGGCCTTCCACCGGACAGGCCGGCATCTGCCAGTCGTCTGCAGCCACCCGGCCCTCATTCTGATGTCCCGCTGGAGTAACACGCGCGGATGCAATGTCGCGGACCTCGGCCTGGGTACGGTCGCGGTACAAGATGCGGACGTCTGTGCCCTCGCGTACCGAGGCCGTCATGCAGCAGTCGCAGACCCGCGCATCCAACTCGATATCTTGACTCAGGCGCGTCTCGCCCGGTTTCAGGCGTGCCCAACGCAGACTCATTGCCCCCGAGTTGGTGTGCGAATCGTGGGTTGCTTCGTCGTTTGGGTTCGTCTCCTCAGAAACAGTACGGCGGCCGTCCAGCCACGCAACGCCCAGTGTGCTATCGTTGAGCACGACGGAGGAGAGAAAGCCGTGCTCGGCCGGTCGCTCCTCGCCGTGAAGCACAAACGGATCGCTCCACGTAGCCCCGCCGTCGTCCGACCATGCGGCGTGAATGCTGTAGTGATAGGCCACCGGGCCGCTGCGCACGAGCCAGTGTGCAAAAAGCCAGTCCCCCACCGGACGCACGCCCGGCGTATCGGCCCAGTTCGCAAACCAGTCGGTTCCTTCAGTCACCGTCTGTGGGGCCGTCCATTCACGTCCATCATGACGGACAAACTTCAGTGCGTGTCCCTCCTCGGTGTCCTCCAGATACGAAAGCAACAGGCGATCCTCCGCATCCACAGAAAGGCGGGGTGCAAAGGTGTTGTTTTCAAGAGCCACCGCGACCGATTCCAGCGAAAGAGACGTCGTATCTGGTGCGGTGCAGGCGCTAAACCCCGCCGCAAGTATGCAGAATACAATAGGAACTGCGAATAGGTATCGCATGAGGGGGCGTCCCGGCACGGGCTGTTGTGTCATGTGAGGCATACGGATGCTACAGCGTGCTTTCCAAGGAACGAAGGCGGCGAGACATTTGCCAGATCAGACTCTTCTCGCCTCGGCAGCTTGACTTCCTGCCCGCAAGAATCCTCGAATGTGTAAAAGGCCTGTCTTATATCGATTTATATTCGAACAACATGGGCTCTTGAAGTTGCAACCAGATCAAAGTTGATCCTCTTCGAGAGGATTCTAAACACCGGCTCGAAGCTGTCTTTGGGTCGCTCACATGCCCATGCATTTAGTCCCCTCTCTTCTGATGAAAGACTCTCCCACCGTACTCGTTATTGGCGGCGGTGCCACCGGCACGGGCATTGCACGCGACCTTGCACTTCGCGGCATTGACGTCATGCTTGCAGAGCGAAATGGACTCTCAAGCGGAGCATCCAGCCGCTCTCATGGACTCCTCCATAGCGGAGCCCGCTACGCCGAGGCCGACCAAATAGGCGCTGAAGAGTGTATTGAAGAAAACCAGGTACTCCGTGCAATTGCTGGAGAATGCATCCGCGATACAGGGGGGCTGTTTGTTCAACTTTCGGAGGACGATCCGGATTACTTCGAAAGCAAGCGGGCTGCGTGCGAGTCTATCGGTATTGAGACGCGGGTGCTCGACGGCAACGAAGCCCGGCGTGCCGTACCAGGACTCTCTCCACGCGTTGAGCGCGCCATGTGGGTGCCCGACGGAGTAATCTATCCTTCGCGTCTTGGTGCAGCTAACGCCGCCGATGCCGAGGCACATGGAGGCGCGGTCTACCCCCATGCGCCTCTTGAACGCCTCATGGTTGAAGACGGACGCGTCACCCAGGCTGTGTTGGGGGGCAGTGTGGGTAAAACAGTGGCGCCACAGTATGTCGTTAATGCGACAGGTGCCTGGGCCGGACAGGTGGCTGCGATGGCAGGTGTCAACGTTGAGATGGCTCCATCACGTGGCGTCATGATCTCTGTAAAGCATGATGCGCTTGGCCCTGCCCTCAACCGGTGCCGCGATCCCGATGATGGCGACATCATCGTTCCCCACGAACGTGAGGTGGTGCTCGGTACAACAAGCGTCTCCGTCTCCGACCCCGACACGTACGAGGAGGCCGACTGGGAAGTCGAGAAGTCCGTCCAGGAGTGTGCCAAGATGCTGCCCCCGGTTGCAGAAGCCGCTGTGGTCCGTACGTGGTGGGGCGTGCGTCCGCTGTATGCCCCCGATGAGCAAAAGAGCAACCGGCGCGGGATTTCCCGAGGATTCTTTGTGCTTGACCATGCCAGCGATGGTGTGGAAAACTTCCTCAGCATTGTTGGCGGCAAGCTGACCACCTACCGTCAGATGGCAGAAGCCGTTGCCGATCGTGTCTGCCAAAAGCTCGGAGTAGATGCGGAGTGCCAGACGGCTACGCAAGCCCTGCCGGGGGCCAACGACCCAGCGCACCTCGACGCGCTGGTAGCGCGCTACGATGCGCAAGGGCCCACCGATGCTGATGTCGTTGTGAATGGCTCTACCCTGCGGAGATGACTTGAATGCCACCGATGGCACAAATGCGAGATGCGGGGTCCGCGACGGACACGGCTGTGCAGATGTGTCACGAATCTACGTGCTGCGAGGGCGGTTCAGGAGAATAGACAGGTCATTTCTCGTTCTCTCAGACGGCTCCCACCCATGCGCCCCACCCACGTCCTCGAAACCAGTCTGTATGCCTCGGATCTGGAGGCTGCCCGCCACTTCTACAGCACGGTGCTGAACCTGCCCGTGGTGTTTGATGAGCCCGAGCGCCATCTCTCGTTCCGGTGTGGACGCGGCATTGTGCATGTGTTCATCGCCGAGGTGACGCGCGAAACCGAATCGCTGCCTGCCCACGGGACTGACGGACCCGGACACGTTGCGCTGGCAATTCCTTTTTGTCAGGTGGAGGCGTGGCGGGAGCGCTTTGCCGCACACGATATTCCCATCGAAGACACGGCTACCTGGCCGCATCACGAGCGCGCCGTTTCGCTGTATGTGCGCGATCCGGCAGGGAATAGCGTCGAACTGGCCACGTCCGAACTGTGGGGGCTGGACGCCGATGCCCGGGATGATGCCATGCTCCGCATCCGCCCGTATGTACCCGTCGATACCGAGGAGCAGCGCCCGATGGAGCAGCTCCAGAGCCGCACGCTGCGTCCCATTTGCAAGCTGCAGAATCCGCTCATCCTAACAACGGTGGCCCGCTACCTCCAGAAATACAATACGGGCTTTGCGAAAATGGACCCTGCCGACCAGGAGGCGAAGGTGCGGAATCTCCTAAAAGAAGACCGCCGCCTGAAGCGCTCGCTTGTGGGACTTGTGGCGGGGCACTTCACCGAAGACGAGTACGCGTTCTATCTCGACCATCAGCGCGAGGTGCGGCGTCGGCTTGTGGCGCTCTTTACCCAGCGCGTGCTCGACCAGATGGAAGCGGTGGTGGGGCAGGTTGTATAGCCCAAAGGCGGTTTCGGTGGGATATGAAAGGCCCTCATGTTTCAGTGGAAGATGGATGCACTCGATTTTCCAGAGGTGTTTCCGGCGGTGATCGGAATGCATGCCGCCCGTCGTCGAAGTGTATGCGGTGCCGGTTGATGTGTAGTGGGATGCCGCCTATCAAGACGTGAAGAGCGTCCAAAGTTCGCGTTCGACCCTTGCATGGGTTAGCCTCAATTCTCTATTTGTATCGTGTCTAAATAAGGATAGAGCGCTCTGCCCGAGTGCTCCTCTCTCGAATCCAACCGATATATGCCATGAAACGGACGATCTGTGCATCCCTCTTGCTTTTGATGATGCTGTGCATGCCTGCACAGGCTCAGGAAATGATCATCGGCGAAGAGGTCATCGAGCCCGGTATTCAGCTTGTGTTTGAGGGCGCGCCCAAAGACGACGTAACGCCGCACGACCAGAACCTGGCCGAAGATAAAACCGATGTGCATCTCGAAGTGCTCACGACCTGGGCGACCGACGAGAGCATGGACGTGCCCGAAGGCGTAACGCGGGGGGGATTCGTGGCCTATCTCCACTTCTTTGCCACGATTACCAACGAAGCCACGGGCGATACCGAAACCGTGTCGCTCATTCCGCACGTCACGCTCGGCGATGCCATGCACTACGCCCGCAACGTATCGCTGCCGGGCGAGCCGACCGACCCGTACACCGTGACGTTCGATGTGCGTCCGCCCGAGGAGACGGAACTCGCCTTCCACAAGAGCTGGCGCGATGCCCACGGCACGCCGCTGTTCGAAGCACAGTCGTTTACGTTCGAGGGGCTTGACTTTGAGGAGATCGCAGCGGCTACGCGACGGTAGCACCGCTGAACGTCACCCACCCACCCATGCAGCGTGTGTTGCCCAGCACATAGCTGCGTACAGATTGTTATCTGGATGAAGTTCAGATAACTATAACTTCTACACGACGCTTTTTAAATTACCCACCTTATCACGCATGACCCACGCGATACGCTACGCCAGCCTCGTATTTCTTGTGCTCGGATGGATGACCACAAGCGTCCTTGCGCAGTCCGGCGAAATTACGGGCACCGTCGTCGATGCAACGACCGAGGAGCCGCTCAGCGGGGTGAACATTGGCCTTGAAGGCACCGCTTTCGGCGCAGCCACCAACGCCGACGGGGCGTTCATGCTTTCGGATGTGCCTGCCGACACCTACACGCTGCGCGCCAGCTTTGTGGGATACGAAACGATACGCCAGGAGATAACGGTAAACGCAGGCGAGACCGCCAGCGTCGCCCTCCAGTTTACGCCCGCTGATATCGAACTACAGGGCGTTGAAGTGGTGGGCCGCCGAGCGCAAAGCTACGCAGGCGATTACAGCTTTGTCGCTACGAAATCAGCCACCCCGCTCATTGACGTGCCGCAGTCGGTCTCGGTCATCACCAAAGAGGTGCTCGACGACCAGCAGACGTACCGTCTGAACGAGGTGTTCAAGAACGTAGCGGGCGTCAACACCTTTTCCGGGTATAACGACTACACCGCACGTGGCTTCCGATCCGGGTCGAGCGATGCGCGGCTCTTGAACGGGCTCAAAGCGGGGTTCTCGTTCTGGACGAACCCGATTCTGCCCCACATCGAGCGCGTGGAGGTGCTCAAGGGCCCGGCCTCAGCGCTCTTTGCGAACACGAATCCCGGCGGCACCATCAACATGGTCACGAAAAAGCCGCTGGCCTCCGAGCGCCAGAGCATCAACTTTACGCTGGGTAGCTACGACACCTACCGCGCTACGGCTGACTTCACGGGTCCGCTGACCGATGACGGCAGTGTGCTGTACCGTCTCAACGTGGGATACGAAAACGCCGATACCTTCCGCACGCTTCAGTTCAACGAGTCCATTCTTATTGCGCCCTCGGTATCGTTTCTCCCAAGCGACCGTACCCGCGTAAATGTCGATTTCGTCTACGCCGATGTAAACACGCGCCTCGACCGCGGCCAGCCCATCTTCGACCAGACCGACGACCTCACCTCTACGCCCATCGACTTCTCACTGAGTCAGCCGGGCGACTTCATGAACAACACTAACTTTCACGTCACCACATCGCTCAGCCACGAATTTACCGACGCGCTCACGTTCAACAGTTCGTACATGCGCTTCCGCTATGATCATGACCTGGAGGAGCACCGCACGAGCAACGTCTTTTTGCCCAACGACCCCACCACGCTGCAACTCGCGTTCATCAAACGCAAACAGGAGCGGGTGGTGGATAACGTGACAAACTATTTCACCCTCGACACCGAAACCGGCGCTGTGGAGCATCAGGCGCTGGCCGGGTTCGACTTCTTGCAGCAAGACGACAACCGCACGCAGTGGGGCGCGCGCGGGGCCGACAACTTCATTCTGCCCGATGGCACCGAAACGCCCGGCGGCAACGTGGGCAACTTCAGCCTGACGGATCCGGTGCGCACCATCGAGGGGCGCAACCCGGCCACGTACGAAGCCAACTGGTTTTCGGAGCCGTGGCTGGAGGAGCCGGTGCGTGCCCGCACCTACGGCGCCTACGTGCAAGATCAGGTGTCGTGGAACCGCTGGCAGGCGCTCGTATCGCTGCGCCACGAGTGGTACCGCGACCTGCTGCCCGAAAGCAGCGGCGGTGAAACCGTGGAGCAGACCGCCTGGCTGCCCCGGGCCGGACTCGTCTTCAGCGCGACCGACAATGTGAACCTGTACGGATCATTCTCGAAAGGCTTTCAGCCACAGGCAGCCAGCTCGCTGGTGAATCCGCAGGCGGGCGGCCCCTTCGACCCCGAAACCAGCTTCCTCTACGAAGCCGGGGCCAAGGGCATGTTCTTCGACGGACGTCTCTCGGCCACTGCTGCCGCCTACCAGATCACGAAAGAAAACGTGCTCGTAAGCGCCAACGATTCGGGCAATCCCAATCTGCTTGAACAGCGCGGCGAAGAGCGCTCACGCGGCGTGGAGCTGGAGGTGGCCGGGGAGCCCGTCAGCGGGCTGCGCCTCACGGCGAATTACGCCTACAACCGTGCTGAAATCATTGAGGCCGCCGACCCGGCCAACGAAGGCCAGATCAAGGAGAATGCGCCCGAACATATGGGCGGTTTCTGGGGCACCTACACGATTTCCGACGGTCCGTTTGCCGGACTCGGATTTGGCGGCGGTGGCCACTTCGTCACCGAGCGCAATACCTTTGAATCCACCCTGCAACTGCCCGGCTACTTCGTGGCCGATGCCACGGCCTTCTACACGGTGAATAACTTCAAAATCACCGCCACGCTGAACAACGTGTTCGACGAAACCTACTGGACCGGCGGCTACAACTTCGGGCGCATTTACCCCGGCGAGCCGCGCTCGGCGCTCCTGAAAGTAGGCTACACGTTTTAAGCATTCGTTTGGGGGATACAGAGCGTAGCGAGCAATCAGGACAGTACTATTGCAGTGTCAACGTTCCTCCCAACCTGTTGTCATGTTGAGCAAGCGGAGCCCCGACGTCTTTCGGGGTGAAGCGCGTCGAAACATCTCCTCGGCGTTCAGCAGATACGGCTAAACAGGAGGACTTGCCTAACTTCGGCGGAATCGTTTGCATCCCCGGTGGTGTCCGTTTATCTCAGCACGAATTGACATTACATTCTGTTTTTAAATCGTTTATGAGCGGGCTCGGCAACTGGCGCAAAACACTGTTTCGGCTGCATGGCTGGATGGGTCTCAACCTGGGCCTGCTCCTCTTCGTGATCTGCCTCTCGGGCACGGTAGCTACGCTGTCGTACGAGATCGACGGCTGGATCAACCCCGACCAGCAGGTCGAACCCCGAGATGCGCCCATCGACTGGACGGCCATGCACGACACGGTGGCCGAGGCCTTTCCCGATGGGCAGAACCTTGGCGTGTACGCCCCCGGCTCGGCCTACCTGTCGTTCCAGCATGCCGCCGCTGTTTCGTATGTGTCGCTGCCCACTGGCGAAACGCGCAAGGTCTACCTCGATCCGTACACCGGCGCGCTGCAAGGCAGCACCAGCTTCTTCAACACGCAGCGCTTCTTCCGGACCTTCCACCGGCGCCTGTTTGATGGCAACCGGGGCATCTTCCTCGTCACGCTCATGAGCCTGCCCATGCTCCTGTCCGCGCTCACCGGATGGCTCTTCTACAAGGGCTGGCTGAAGCAGATGGTCACGCTGCGCTGGAATCGCGGCCCGCGCCTCCGATGGTCCGATCTGCACAAAGGTGCGGGTATCTGGGGACTGCTCTTTGCCCTGATCATTGCGCTCACGGGCATCTTCTACTTTGCCGAACTCATGGTACTGGCCAACGAGCGCTACGACATCCTGCAGCCCGAGCCGCTGCCACAGGTCGACAAGGCCACGCTGCCTGACTTTGGCCCACACCCCGAACTGTTACCAGCAGGCGAATACGTAGCCGCCGCCCAAGCCGCCTTTCCCGATCTTACCGTGCACACGGTGCGCATGCCCCACACGCCGAGCGATGCGGTGTACATCGACGGACAGGCAGGCAACCCCCTCACGCGCGACCGCGCCAGCAAAGTGCACGTGCATCCCTTCACCGGCGAGGTGCTGGGCGTCCAACGCAGCGGCGATCTGGGTCCCGCCGCCTTCATCACCGACATGGCTGATCCACTCCACTTTGGCTACTTTGCGGGCTTTGGGGGCAAGGTGGCGTGGACGGTCTTCGGGCTGGTATTGTCCTTCTCGATTCTCTCGGGCACCTACCTCTGGATGGTGCGCTCGCGACCCCGATCGCACATCAAAAAAGAAGCACAGAACGCTGATCCATCCGGGTGGGGGCCCATGCCCATGCTGCGCGGCGCCATCGGGGCGGCGGCGCTCACGCTGGCGTACTTCGTGATCGTAAGCATCGGCACCGTCACCGGCATCCAAGATCGCGCGCCGGAACGCGGTCCAGAGATCGAAGCAGGCACCCTGCAAGCTGGACCGTTTCGGGTGGATATGCGGTGTCAGGCGCCCTGCCGTGGGGATGAGGCAACCGTTACAGCACGCTTTCGCAGTGCGGGGATGCCCAACGTGCGCGACATTTCGGTGGTGGATACGGAGAGCACCGCGATCCCCATGAGCGGAGCCGCCCGAGCGCCGCAAGCCGAGATCAGCGCTGCCCCTGGCGACTCGCTTCGCCTCCGCCTAACGACCCACGACGACAACGTATACACCGCAGGATTTGCGATGCCTGCTGCCCAGGAATCCGCGCGCTCCGCATCCCCCTGGCCCGATACCCCGAGCGGCGTGTGGTGGGTCATTGGCGCATTCGTTGTCGTTACCGCGGGCAGCATCCTCGTGTGGCTGTGGATGGTGATGCGCGCTTTTCAGTTCGAGCGGCAGAGACAGATCGCCAAAGCCCAGCGTGCCGCCCAGCCGAGTCCGCCCCCCGGCGCCACGCTCCCACCGGGCGCGTCATAGCCGCAGATCGCCCTGACAACAACCTTTTCTGCGTCCAACGGTCCCCCGTTGGACAGCACCGAAAACGCTTCTGATTTAGGTAGGAGTTACGCACTTGACCCGAGGGGCGTCATTTCCTGCCTGTGGACGGGGCGGAGCCCCTAAACGACGGCGTCACGAGGCAGAGCCTCGCGACGAGATGACATTCGTGAGTTGCAACTGCGTAAGTCCTGTTAGGAAAGCATATCCACGCGCTGCGCGGCTCTACCCCGTGACGCGCGCTCTGGAGGCGCTGCAGAATGGTGAGATAATGCAGGGTACATGCCAAGTGGTGGGCCACCCTTTGGGCGTGCACTTGACCCCCTTTCTGCAATGTCATTCCGAGCGAAGTCGAGGAATCTCCTGCTCCCCCGAGACGCTCTCACGGTCTGGAACGCGCGCCATCTACTTGTCGCATAGCTCTACTGCCTTCCCAAGCTCGCTCGCATACCGTCTGGGCGCACCGCCCACAAACAGCATCATTCACGCAATCTTGTAAGATGAGCTACGCCCGGGGGCTTGCATCAGAGAGGCGCATTCGCTACCATAGCTATTGTTATTTAGAATCAATCTAAATAAGGATAGCGAAATGCGAAACGTCTGCTGGATGCTGGTGATGTCGGGATGGGCGATAGCTGCGCTGTGTGCAAGCAGCGCGTATGCGCAGTCGGTCTCCAACGCACCGCCCGATACGTCGCGTGCTGACACCACGGCCTGGGGCACGCCGGTCGAACTGGAGCGCGTGGTGGTGACGGCGACGCGCAGTCAGAAGCGGCTGGGGCAGGTGCCTGTGCCGACGAGTGTGATCGATGCGGGAGAGATTGAAGCCCGCGGGGTGCGCCGCCTGTCCGATCTTCTGGCCGAGCAGCCCGGTATCCAGCTGAATTACGACCATGGCGCGGGCGTGCAGGTGCAGGGCTTTGATGCCGACTACACGCTCATCCTGATTGACGGCGAGCCGGTGATTGGGCGGACGGCGGGCACGCTGAACCTGGATCGCATTACCGTGGCCGATGTGGAGCAGGTCGAGGTGGTGCGCGGGCCGTCGTCGTCGCTCTACGGGAGCGAGGCGCTGGCGGGCGTGGTGAACGTCATTACGAAGGAGCCGAGTGCGCCGCTGGAGGGCACGGTGCAGGCGCAGTACGGCACGCACAACACGTCCGACGCCTCGATTCGCGTGGCGGGCACACGCGGCGACTGGCGCGGCAAGGCGTTCATGAGCCGCTATGCCTCGGACGGCTACAACCTGACATCCAGTGCCACGCCCACAACGCCGTCGTTTACGAACTATGTGGCGCGCAGCACGCTCGGATACGCACTCAGCACCAACACCGATCTGGAGGTGCGCGGTCGCTTGGCCCGCGAAGATCAGTCGCGCATCACGCAGGTGCAGGGCAACGACACGCAGCGCTTTGATAGCATTGGAGAGCAGACCGACTGGAGCCTTGCGCCGAACCTCACCCACACGCTGCGTCCGGGCACCACGCTGGAGCTTAGCGCGGTGGCCTCGGGCTATCGCA
Organism: Longimonas halophila; assembly: GCF_002554705.1. Lineage (GTDB taxonomy): Bacteria > Bacteroidota > Rhodothermia > Rhodothermales > Salinibacteraceae > Longimonas > Longimonas halophila. The sequence goes on from NZ_PDEP01000005.1 coordinate 188,675, forward strand.
CCGAAACGCGTCTTGTGGGGCAGAGCGACGGCACGCGCCGCAGCGGATCGCGCTTCAACCAGCAATACCGCAAGGGCGAGGCGCAGCTTCAGACTGCACTGGGGGATGCGCATCTGGCCACCGTAGGCGCAGGGTACATCCGCGAATCGGTGGATGCCGACCGCGTGACGGGCCGCCGCACCGGCGGGTTTGTCTTCGTGCAAGACGAATGGACGCCCACCGATTGGCTTGATCTGGTACCGAGTGCGCGCCTGGATGCCCACAGCGACTACGCCACGCGCATCAGTCCGAAGCTGGCGGCGCTGGTGCGCCCTATGGATGGGCTGCACGTGCGGGCGTCGGTGGGGAGCGGATACAAAGCGCCTGCCTTTCGGCAGCTCTACCTCAACTTCACCAATGCAGAGGTCGGGTACAGCGTGTTCGGCGCGGAGGAGGTGCGCGCCGGGATCGACAGTCTGGAGGCGAACAACGAGATCGCGGCTTTCCTGCAGGATCCATCTACGCTGGGTGGCGCGATGGATGCGGAGCGCTCGGTCGCCTACAACGTCGGGGTGCGAGTGGATCTCCCTGCCGCGCTTACACTCGATGCCAATCTCTACCACAACGAAGTGCGCGACCTCATCGACACGCAGCCGGTGGCGCGCAAGACCAACGGGCAGCAGATCTTTACCTACTTCAACCGCGGACGCGTCTTTACGCAGGGGCTTGAAGCCGAACTGACGTGGCAGCCCCGCCCGGCGCTCGACGCGGCCATCAGCTACACCTATCTCAACGCCAAAGACCGCGACGTGCTCGACCAACTGGAGGACGGGCGCATCTTTCGGCGGACGGACGCAGGCCGCGATGTGGCGGTGCCGGTCAGCGACTATGCCGGATTGCGAGGCCGCTCGCCGCATCGGGTCACCGTTCGTTTTACGGCGCGGGCTGAATCCGCAGGCTTCACGGCCTCGGTACGCGGACGCTACCGCAGCCGCTACGGCTTCTCGGATGTGAACGGCAACGGTATCGTCGATACCGATGCCGAATACGCTCCCGGCCACGCCATGCTCGACCTGACCCTCACCCAAACGCTTGTTGACGACGTGGCGCTGCAAGTCGGCGCCAACAACCTGACCGACTACACCAATGCCCAGTACACGCCCGAGTTTTCGGGCCGCACCTGGTTTGTGGGGATGCGTGCTACGCTGTAGCCATTAGCCTGCGCATCCTGCTATCTATCTGTTCTCCTTGAACTAACCGTAGTATCCACCATGCTTAATCGAATTGCCTCTTTTGCACTTGCAACTTTGCTGCTGATTACGCTCAGCGCGTGCGACGACAGCAATCCGGCGGCTCCCGAGGAGCCTGTGGAGCTGGACACGCAAACCGTTGAAGACCTGCCTGCCGATCCGACGGTAACCGTTGGCGAAAATGGGCGTCCGCAAGGGCTGAACCAGTACACGTTCTTCAGTCTGCGCGATAATGAGATCGTGCTCGAATCGGGCACCGAAGCACGCGCCGACTCCAACTCGACCGCGTGGGACATTGCGCTGCAAGGTACGACCATTCGCATTAACGGCGGCACGAGCGGGCCGGGCAACGGCGCGGCGTACGTAGCCGAAGCGGCCTTCGAAAACGTTGTTGAAGTGGACACCGAGCGCCTGCAGCCCGACACCGAAGAGGCGCTGGCCATTCCCACTGGCTCGGGCAACGGATGGTACAACTACAACGCCAACGGGCAGAACTACGTCCGTCCCATTCCGGGCCGTACCCTCGTTGTCCGCACCGCCGATGGCGACGGCTACGCGAAGATCCGCATCCAGAGCTACTACGAAGGCGCCCCGGAGCTGCCCGCCGACCGCCAAGCGCATCCGTCGCGCTACTACACTTTCGACTACGTGGTGCGCACCGATGGCACACCGTCGTTTGAATGACGCGCCACAGGTCACACAGTTGAGCAGTCCGGCGTTGGGTGTTCGCATAGGCCCGGTGTGTGAGGACGGCGTTGAGATCCTTCCGCCGGAGGCGTCAGGATGACTTGTGGATGAGCAACTTGCTTGTGTTGAAGACCATGAATGCGCCTTGGATGCCGTCAGCGGCTACGAACAAGTGAACCATCCCCAAAAGTGTCATGGTGAGCGAATATCGACGGAAGTCGGTAAGAGTCGAACCATCTCCTACTCGGCGGGCGGCAAGTTCGAAAAAAGCCGTTTTTCACCGTGCAATAAGCAGAATGTGGTTTCGTGATATCAGTCAGCATAGCCAACCCAATTATGCAACGCATCCCGCTATTTCTACTGAGCACTGCGCTCCTGCTCCTTGGCAGTGCGTCTACCGCTGCCGCTCAAGACACCGAAGCGGAGCGTATCCTGCCGCTGGGCGGCTCCGTTACCGAAATTGTGTATGCACTGGGCGAAGGCGAGCGCGTGGTGGGGGTCGATGCCTCCAGCGTCTATCCAGAGGCCGCCACCGAAAAGCCCGATGTGGGCTACTACCGACAGCTCTCCGCAGAGGGCGTGCTCTCGCTCAACCCCGCGCTCATTCTGGCGCTCGAAGGCACGGGTCCGCCCGCCGTGCTCGACCAACTGCGCAGCGCCGACGTGCGTGTCGAGACGATCGCCGACGAGCCCACCGTCGAGGGCGCGAAGCAGAAAATCCGCCGCGTGGCTGAACTCCTTGGTCGGGCGGATGCGGGAGACGAGCTCATCGCAGAAATGGAGCGCCAGCTTTCAGAAGCTCGCACGCTTCGTGAGGAGGCCGACGCTACGCCGCACGTGCTGTTCATTTACGCACGGGGTAGCGGCACGATGAACGTAGCCGGATCAGGCACCTCGGCAGAGGCGATGATCGAACTGGCGGGGGCGGAAAACGCTCTCACAGGTATCGACGGCTTTAAGCCGCTCACCGCCGAAGCCGTGGTCGAGGCAGAGCCCGACGTGATTCTCATGCTCACGCGTGGCCTCGACAGCGTAGGCGGCGTGGAGGGTGTGCTGGAACAGCCCGGCATCGAACTCACCCCCGCAGGCGAAAACTGTCGCATTGTGGCGATGGACGATCTGCTTCTGCTCGGCTTTGGTCCGCGTTTGGGCACCGCCGTGCGCGCGCTCACCGAGAAGCTGCATCCCCAACTGGAGGCGGCCTCCGCATCGGCTGAATAGAGAAATAACGCCTTTGACTTCCATGCCTGCCAAAGCTCCCGTCGAACTGGAGGGCGTTCCCGAGACGCTCCTGCTGACGCTTTACAATCGCGCTATCGAATCGCAGCGGCCCGACCCGATCCTGCGCGACGATCTGGCCGTTCGGATGGTCGAGCAGATTGACTACGACTTTTCGCAGTTCGGCGACGGACGCATCACACATCCCATTCGGGCGAAAGTGTTCGACGACTGGGCGCGAGATATCCTGGCGCGCCATCCTGACGCCACGATCGTGAATCTTGGCGCGGGCCTCAGCACGATGCATGCGCGCATCGACAACGGTACAGCGCGGTTTGTCGACCTCGATCTGCCGGAAGCAATTGCCGTGCGCCGCCGATTTGTGGAAGAGACAGACCGCCATCGGATGATTGCTGCCTCGGCGCTGGATCCGGCGTGGATGGATAGAATCGATTCTGATCATCCGGTTCTGTTCGTTGCCGGGGGGCTGCTCATGTACTTCGAACCCGATGACGTGCGCAGGCTGCTTTGCACGCTGGCCGACCGGTTCCCGAGAGGCGCAATGGCCTTTGATGTGATTCCAACCTGGTTCTCGCAACGCTCACAGAAGGGCGCAGTCGGAGCAGGCGACTATGCGTTCCCGCCGATGCCATGGGCGCTCGACTATCCCCGCGTTCCAGAGCTGGAGACGTGGCATCCCCGCATCGAAGTAGTCGAGCGGCGCGATTACACCCAGGGCTTTCGGGGACGCTGGGGACTCATCGGCTGGCTCGCACTCATGCCGCCGCTGCGCAACCGCTTCATGAGCACCCTCGTCCGTATACAATTTCAAGCCAATCAACAACAGGCTGCTTCATAAGCAGGACAGGATCAACGTTCGTCATCGCACGCTGTTGATGTGATTCAGTTACAGATAAATCGCGCACGCACTCATGGATCGTTCCGCTCAGGCACCGGAAGCACCGACGGCTGAACGTCACGATGCGGCCCCTGCTGCATCCAATGGGCAGGCAGCAACCCCGATGCGCCAGCAACACCAGCAAAAGGGGCGTCGGGTGCTGGGCGGACTCGTGCTGCTCTTGCTGGGAGCCACCGGCGCGAGCCTGGCCATCGGCGCGGTGGACATGACGCTGGGGCAGGTGCTTGCGATTCTTGCGGATCGCGTCGGCGTGTCGCTTCCGTGGGCGTTCGAGCGGCAGCAGGCGTTGGTGCTCACGGCGATTCGGCTGCCCCGCGTGCTCCTGGCCATTGGCGTAGGCGGTGGACTCGCCGTCAGCGGTGCGGTGATGCAGGGGCTGTTTCGGAATCCGCTGGCCGACCCGAGCCTGATTGGGGTATCGAGTGGAGCCGCGCTGGCAGCCGTCGTTACCATTGTGCTGGGCACGACCGTGCTGGGCGCATGGACGGCGTGGCTGGGTGCGTTTCTGCTTCCTATCGCGGCTTTTGCAGGCGGAGTAGCAGCAACGGTGGTGGTATACCAGCTGGCCACGAGCAGCGGACGCACCTCGGTGGCTACGATGCTGCTGGCGGGCATTGCCATCAACGCGCTGGCGGGCGCGGGCACCGGACTCATGATCTTCATCGCCGATGACGACCAACTGCGCGACCTCACGTTCTGGACGCTCGGCAGTCTGGGCGGCGCCACGTGGAGTCAGCTGGCGGTGGTGGGGCCGTGCCTGCTGGGCGGGATGCTCGCCGCTCCATTTATGGCGCGTCCGCTGAATGCGATGCTGTTGGGCGAGGGCGAGGCGCTGCACCTGGGCATCGACACCGAGCGTGTCAAGAAGCTGGTGATTGCGCTGGCGGCGTTTGTCGTGGGCGCAGCGGTGGCGGTGAGCGGCGTCATCGGGTTCGTGGGACTGGTGGTGCCGCACCTGCTGCGTCTGGCCGTGGGGCCGGACCACCGCGTGCTCATCCCGGGCTCGGCGCTGCTGGGGGGCGCGCTGCTGCTGGGGGCCGACCTGCTATCGCGCACCATCGTCGCGCCCGCCGAGCTTCCGCTGGGCATCGTAACCGCGCTCTTGGGTGCGCCGTTTTTCCTGTGGCTCCTGCTGCGCGACCGCAAGCGCGGCGTGGGCTACACGCTGTGACAGCTCTCTCTGAAACGACCGAGCGCATTGCCCGCTGCATCCGTTAAACCAACCGTATGGATTCAACATGCTTTCGTTATCCGACATTACCGTACAGATCGGCGGGTCCACGCTTATCCACCAGGTTGACCTGACCGTGCAGCCGGGCACGCTCACGGCAGTCGTTGGGCCCAACGGCGCAGGGAAGACCACGCTGCTCCGCGTAGCCAGCGGCGAGCTTACGCCCAGCACGGGGACCGTCTCGATGGACGACCAGCCGCTTGCAGCTTGCTCGAACCGCGAGGTGGCGCGCCGCCGGGCGGTGCTGGCGCAGCAGTCGCATCTGCGGTTTGCGTTTCCGGTGCTGCAGGTGGTGCTCATGGGCCGCACGCCGCACCTGAACGGCGCCGAAACCGCCCGCGACTGGCAGATTGCCGAATCTGCACTCGCTGCGGTTGGACTCGCCGATTTTGCCGAGCGCTCGTTCCCAACGCTCTCCGGGGGCGAGCAGCAGCGCGTGCAACTGGCGCGCGCCCTGGCACAGATCTGGACGCCGCCACCCTCCGGAAACCGCTACCTTCTGCTTGACGAACCGACGGCCAGCCTTGACCTGGCCCACCAGCACCGCGTGCTCACCACCGCCGCACAGCGCGCTCAAGACGGCGTGGGCGTGCTGGCCATCTTGCACGACCTAAACCTGGCCGCACAGTACGCCGACCAGGTTGTGATGCTACGCGACGGGCAGGTGTACGAGAGCGGCGCGCCTGCCGAGGTGCTCACGCCATCCGCCGTGCAGTCCGTGTTTGGCTGCCCCGTGTGTGTGATCGACCACCCCACGCAGGGCTGTCCGCTCATCGTAGCCGAGCGCGACATGCGTGCTGCGCCTGATCATACGGCATCGCCGCACACCTTCGCATCCCACTAACTCTATATTTTTGCTTGACATGAATGCAACCGACCTGAAATCGCGCTGGAACGCGTTTCAAGACGACCACCCGAACGTGCGCATCCGCAATGCCGCTGCCCGTCTGGGCGTGAGCGAGGCTGAACTCGTGGCCACCGGATGCGGCGACCATGTGACGCGCCTAAATGGCAACTGGAAGGCGCTGCTACGCGACCTCGAATCGCTGGGCGAGGTGATGGCTCTGACGCGCAACGACGCCGCTGTGCACGAGAAAACCGGTGTGTACGAAGACGTCTCGTTTAGCGACAGCCACAACATGGGCATCGCGCTGAACGACGACATCGACCTGCGGCTCTTCATGGATCACTGGCAACTGGGCTTTGCCGTCGAAACACCGTGGAGCGGCGGACGCGATGGCCTGCGCCGCAGTCTGCAGTTCTACGACAAAAGCGGCACCGCCGTACACAAGGTCTTCCTAACGCGCAAGAGCAATCTGGACGCTTACACAGCGCTCGTAGAAACGCATCGCCACGACGACCAGTCCATTGAGCAGCCGGTCGATCCCGCCGAATCCGACGACCCCGAAACGCCCGATGCCGAGATTGATGTGGAGGGCTTCCTCTCGGCGTGGGCCGACCTGGAGGATACGCACGACTTCTTCCCGCTGCTGCGCGAGTACGACGTAGCCCGTCCCCAAGCGCTGCGGCTGGCGGAGGGACAGTTTACCCATCGTGTGCCTGCGTCGAGTCTGCGAAGTACCTTGCAGGCCGCTGCCGAGCACAAGACGCCGATCATGGTGTTTGTGGGGAGCCCCGGCTGTATCCAGATTCACACCGGGCCGGTCAACACGCTAAAAGCCACGCCGCCCTGGTACAACGTGCTCGACCCCGGCTTCCAACTGCACCTGAATGAGGAGGCGATCGCGCAGGCCTGGGTGGTGGAGAAGCCGACGCGCGACGGGCTTGTGACCTCGCTCGAACTGCTGGATGCGGAGGGCGGCATCATTGCGCGGTTCTTTGGCAAGCGCAAGCCGGGTCAGCCCGAACGCAGTGACTGGCGCACCATCGTCCGCGAGCAGGCCGCCACCCCGGCGTAAGATCGCATTGTTCACACCGCGTGTTCACCATATCTATCTGTTTATGCACGGATTCAACGCATCGCCCACCCCGTTCTGCGAGGCGGATTCGCCGTATCTCTTTTCGACCAATCGGGGCGCCATCTTCCAGTGTTCATGCTGCAGACGATTGCAGCTCATGTTCGACGACATCGTGCTGGTGCTTTCACCGCGCGACTTCCGGTGCCTGTCGGATGCCGTTGAGACGGCCATGCAGCAGATCGATGACGCAGTCCCGTCGTGGTGGCGGCTCTCCGCGCCGGGGCGTTCGCCCAAGAGTGGGGTGCGCGTGCATAGCGACGACATTGCCGCGTTGCGCGACTTGCTTCAGGGCACGGCGGCCATGCTCGAACTGGACGGGCTGCTGGCGGATACGCTGGGCATGTCCGAATCGTTGGACTGAAAACAAACGACCTGACAGGTTTCGAAACCTGTCAGGTCTATAAGCGCAGTTTTACAAGCGCAAGACGTGATCGAGGTCCTACCGCACGATGGTGAGCCCCCCCGGTGGCGTAGCCACGATTACCTACACCTTCGAGGAAGCCGGTGCATACGACGTTGCCTGCTATCTTGAAGAGCCCGCCGATCACTACGAGCAGGGCATGGTCTATCCGTTCGTCGTAGTGGAAGAGTAGGTGCCACGCGCAGTCCACGAAACGGCAGCATAGGCGCGAACTTGCCCCTGGAGTGCCGTGTTAGACGCCTGTGAACCTCCAGGATTGCACACGAAGAATTATGCCCATTGACACACTCAAAACAGCCAAGCGACTCCAGCAACTGGGGTTTGACACAGAGCAGGCTGAAGGACTCACTGAGATCCTCAGCGAAAGCGATGCCGAGCTGGCCACCAAAAACGACCTGGATCAGCTCGAAACAAGGCTCGGGGTGCGCATTGATGAGGTGGAGACGAAGCTTGGGTCACGCATCGATGGCCTCGGGGGACGCATAGATGAAGTGGAGACAAAGCTTGGGGGGCGTATAGACGAGGTGGAGACGAAGCTCGGGGGACGCATAGACGAGGTGGAGACGAAGCTTGGATCACGCATTGACAGCCTTGCGGACCGGATTGAGGGGGGAGACGGTCGCATCGATGGATTGGAGCAGACAATGAATGAACGCATAAGTGGGCTGGAGCAGACAATGGATACCCGCATAAGTGGGCTGGAGCAGACAATGAACACGCGCTTTGAGAAAATGCGGGCAGATCTTGAGCACCTGATAACTTTACGCATGGCCTGGGGAGCGGGCTTGTTGGCGCTGTACATTACGCTTATCAGTTACGTCATGGGGTAGGCCGCGCCGCGCCCTAACAGCATCGCCTTCGCATACACGCCAACGCACCCATTGCGCCTATGAAAGCCCACATATCATATGCGCTGCGCTGCAGCTTGTGCGCCATCGTCCTGGTGTTGATGTCTGGATTCGAGAGTACCGCGCAAGAAACAGCCCCGCTCGACTCGCTGACACGGGCATTTTATTCTGATGCCAATGCGCCTGGGCTGGTTGTGGGTACACTCAACGGAGTCGACCAGCAGGTGCGTGCATATGGCGTAGCCTCGTATGAGGACAGTACCCAGGTGCACGAAGACACGCAATTCGAGATTGGGTCCATCACCAAGGTGTTTGTGGGGTTGCTGCTTGCCCAGCAGGTCGAAAGCAACGCGGTCGAACTTCGCGATCCTGTGGACGCGTATCTGCCGGACTCTGTGGACGTGCCCACCGCCAATGATGCCTCGATTGAACTTATCCATTTGGCCACGCACAGCGCGGGGCTGCCGCGCCTGCCCGATAATCTTGCGCCTGCAAACCGGTTCAATCCGTACGGTGATTACACCGAAGATAAGCTGTACGCCTATCTGTCGGAGGCCCGCCTTGCCTCTCCGCCCGGCACATCGTACGTATACTCGAACCTGGGAACGGGGCTGCTGGGAACGGCGCTTGCCCAACACGCAGACACCACGCTTGCGGCGGCTCTGCATCAGCACATTCTGGGGCCGCTCCAGCTTGACCGTACAGTGCTTCCCGCTCCCACCGATTCCGTTCCCAGCAATCTGGCTGTGGGATACGACATGTTCGGAGCGCCGACCCCGTACTGGTACTTTGATGCACTGGCTGGGGCGGGCGCCCTCCGCTCGACCCCTGCCGACATGCTACGGTTTCTACGCGCCCAGTTGGATCCAGAGGCAACACCGCTCGCCGATGCCCTGCGCGCTACCCACAACGTGCAGTACCAGCAGGCCGGAGGACCCACCCTCGGAATCGGCTGGCACATCCAGACGCTGGCCGATGGGACCCCGTTCTACTGGCACAACGGCGGCACAGGCGGATTCCGGAGCTTTGCCGGGTTCAGTCTGGAGCACAACACAGCTCTCCTTATCCTGGTGAACAAGGCGGTACCGCTCCAGTCGTTCAACGCATTCGCGTTTGAGTGCGCGCGCCTGCTCGCTCGCACTCGGGCCGATTCGTAGCGCGGATATTCGGTCAGAGCATACAATCCGGATGTAAAAATAAGAGGGAAACCCTTCGGGGTTGCGTCGCTACACTGCGCATTGTACCGCATGCGTGCTACATTGGGGGCTGTGCGTGCGCCCACGATCCCCGCACGTATGCGATCCACTGCCGTTGCCGCTCACCAACCCCTGCATCCCCATGGCCGAATCGGACACAGGCCCTGCCTCTACCGTCTACGACCCCTCGCAGATCGAAGACAAATGGTATCGGTACTGGGAGGAGAATGACTTTTTCAAGGCCAACGACGATCCCGAGGCGTCGTCGTACAGCATCACGATGCCGCCGCCGAATGTGACCGGGCGGCTGCACATCGGTCATGCGCTGCAGGATTCGATTCAGGATGCGCTCACCCGCATCCACCGCATGAAGGGCGACGAGACGCTCTGGATGCCGGGCCTCGACCACGCGGGCATTGCCACGCAGAACGTGGTCGAGCGCAAGATTGCAGAGGAAGACGACCTGACGCGTCACGACCTGGGCCGCGAGGCCTTTGTGGAGCGCGTGTACGCGTGGAAAAAGGAGTATGGCGATATCATCCTGCGGCAGAAGCGCACCCTGGGCGACTCGTGCGACTGGGAGCGCAGCTACTTTACGATGGATGAGGACTTCTCGCGGGCGGTGCAGGAGGTCTTTGTGCAGCTCTACGAGGACGGCCTCATCTACCGCGGCGACTACCTCGTGAACTGGGACCCCGCTAACGAAACCGCGCTCTCGGATGAGGAGGTCAACAACGAAGAGCGCGCCGGGCACCTCTGGCACGTGCGCTACCCGCTCGTTACCGACGGCGACCCCGACTACGTGACCATTGCCACCACGCGGCCCGAAACCATTCTGGGGGATACGGCGCTGGCGGTGCATCCCGACGACGAGCGCTACCAGCACCTGGTGGGCCAAACCGCCCGCGTGCCCGTCCTCGACCGTGAGATTCCCATCATCGCCGACGCATACATCGACAGCGAGTTTGGCACCGGCGCGCTGAAGGTGACGCCCGCGCACGACGAAAACGACTTCGAGATCGGCGAGCGTCACGATCTCGACACCGTCAATGTGATGAATCCCGACGGCACCATCAACGCCAACGGCGGGCCGTACGAGGGGCTCGACCGCTTTGCGGCACGCGATAAGATCGTGGCCGACCTCGACGCCGACGGTCTGCTTGTCGATGTCGAAGAGCACACCATCAACGTACCCGTCTCCGACCGCTCGGGCGCAGTCATCGAGCCGCTGATCTCGCGGCAGTGGTTTGTGGAGATGGAGCCGCTTGCTGAGCCCGCCATCGAAGCGGTGCGCGACGGCACGATCACCTTTCACCCGAAGCGGTGGGAGAACGAGTACTTCCGCTGGATGGAGAACATCCGCGACTGGTGCATCTCGCGGCAGCTCTGGTGGGGGCATCAGATTCCGGTGTGGTACTACACCGACGACGAAGGCAATCCCGATCCGGAGCGCGGCTATGTGGTGAGCGTAGACCATCCCGACACCGACGAGGAGATGGTGCAAGACGAGGACGTGCTTGACACGTGGTTTTCCTCGTGGCTGGCGCCGTTTGCCTCGCTCGGCTGGCCCGACGACACCGATGCCCTCAAAACGTTCTACCCGACTGACGTGCTGGTGTCGGGCTACGACATCCTCTTCTTTTGGATCGCCCGCATGGTGATGGCCGGCTACCACTTTACCGGCCAGCCGCCGTTCACGGAGATCTTCATCACCGGCATGGTGAAAGATGAGCAGGGCCGCTGGATGTCGAAGAGCCTCGGCAACGGCATCGATCCCATCGAAATGGTCGATCAGTACGGGGCAGATGCGACGCGCTTCACCCTCACGCTGCTCTGCGCGCAGGGCCAGGACATCAAGCTGGCACCGTCGAAGTTCGAGATGGGCCGCAACTTCGCCAACAAGATCTGGAACGCCTACAACGTCTTCGGGCAGTTCATGGAGACGGATGCGCAGGGGCATCCCACGCGTACCTACACCGATCCGCGCGACTTCGAGGAGCTGGAAATGGTGGAGCAGTGGATGCTCCATCGTATGCACACGGCTATCAACGACATTGAAGACGCGCTCAGCCGCTACCGGCTCAACGAAGCCGTTTCCATTGTCTACGACGTGTTCTGGCGCGACTACTGCGACTGGTACCTGGAGCTCATCAAACCGCCCTATGGCGAGTCGATGGACGAGCAGGTCATTGCGCGTGCGGCATCCATCTTCGAAACGCTGCTCCAACTGCTGCATCCCTTCATGCCGTTTGTGACCGAAGAGCTGTGGTGGAAGGTGCGTCCGCGTGAGGAGGGCGAGGCCTGCATCGTATCCGACTGGCCGCAGGCTGCCGATGTGCCGCACGATGCCGCCACACACGACACCTTTGCGCACCTGCAAGAGCTGATTTCGGGCATCCGAAGCATCAAGAGCGATTACGGCGTGGGCGCCGGGACCGAAGTGCGCACGGTCATCAGTCTGCCGGAAACGGCCACCGAGCGCGCCGCAGCGATGCGGGCGTATCCGGACTACTTTGAGCAGCTGGCGCGCGTCACGGATCTGATGGTGGGCCACGACCTGGAGAAGCCTACGGCCAGCGCATCGGTGGTGGTGGAAGACAGCGAAGTGTTCGTGCCCCTGAAAGGCATGATCGACCTCGACAAGGAGCGCGAGCGCCTGAAGTCGACCATCGCCGAGAAAGAGGGCTTCCTGAAGAGTGTGGAGGGCAAGCTGCAGAACGAGCAGTTCGTCACCAAAGCGCCGGACGATGTGGTGGAGCGCGAGCGTCAGAAAAAGCGCGATGCTACCGCTGAACTGGAGCGCCTGCGTGCGAATCTGGCGGACCTGGAGCAGGTGTAGCTCCCGAGATACAGCATTGGAGGGGACACTGGGTTGAAATCGAGGACATGAATTAATAGGTTTAAAACGTTATCATTCCGAATTGTGTGGTCGGAATGTTTCTCAAGAACCTGGCTGGGTTTGGGGATAGCAAGGGCCGATCCACCTACCAGTGCCACTCGCATCCCCAGATTGAACGACCAGAAACAGGTTCTGAGCATTCGCACAATGTCCCCTTCCCATTGCGCATCCGTTCTCGTCTTTGCGGTCCGTGTGCATCTGTTGATGCATGAGGACCGACGGGGCGGTGCCCACTGCTATGCCGATAGCCGTACGCCTCCTGCTGATTAGTGCAGCACTTCAGTTTGCACTGTGGAGCGGGTATGCACCGGCAACCTACGCGCAAGACACCGTTCCGTACCATCGCTTTACAGCCTATGAGGGCTTGTCCGATCGGGCTATTACGGCGCTTGCGCAGACCGAGAACGAACTGCTCTGGATCGGCACCGAGACCAGTCTTTCGGTGTTCGACGGACACACATTTCGCTCGGTGACCATGCCCGACGAGATCGGAACGGTGTACGTGAGTGATATTCAGCCTGCCGATTCCAGTGCAGTGTGGGTCGCGGCCTCGGTGGGAGAGGCGGTGCGCGTGCGGGGCGATAGCGTAGAGCAGGTCGTCGAACTGGGCGATGAACTAATTCAGCGCATCCTGCCCGGGCCCGACACCACCCGATTCTTGACGCGCACAGCGGTATGGACGTGGACGCCGGAGGACGAGGACCCCACACGGCAGCCGTATGGATACGACATTCAGACTCCGCTCGATGAGGAGGAATCTACCACAAGCGGGGCCGGCGTTTTCAACGCGGATGTACATCCCAACGGGACTACATGGATCGTTGATGGGCGGCACGGCCCCGGCGTGCTTCACGATGATGGCACAGTCGACTTCGTGTCGGGGGGGGCCACCGGCGAGCCCGGTGCGTACTGGTATACGCTGCGCATCGCCGAGAACGGGCGTATGTTTGCGCTCCACGACGAAGCCGTGTACTGGATGGATCCTGATAGCACACGGCGCATGGTGGAGGAGCCGCTGGTTACCGATCTGGGCGATCCTACGTATCTGTCCGTACACGGCACCGACGTCTACGCCACACGGGGCCGCCGCATTGCGCGCTACGATGCGCGTACACTGACTCCCGAAGACACACTCGGTGCCCAACAAGGACTGCCCGATGTGCTGATGGCCCGCGTATTTCAGGATACCCGTCGCGGCCTCTGGGTGGGCACGCCCGAGGGACTGCTGTACCTGCGCGCACCGCACGCGCAGCACAAAAGCACGCTGTCCGGCGAGACGCCAATTCAGAACGTCATGGATTTTCTGCCACAGGGCACCGACCTGTGGGCGCGCACCTACGGCAGCGGGCTGATTCAACTCTATGATACCGAACAGCACGTGACTCCAGACGACCAGGTGGGGTGGCGGCAGCGCGTGCAAAGCGCCTCCGATACGCTTCATGCCCTGGCCTCAGAAACGCGCATCTGGTACCGCAAGCCGCCCAACGGCTCGTGGACGCGGGTGCGTAGCACAAATGACGCTGTGGAGGGCGTGGTGGATACAACAGGGACGGGCTATTTTCTGCATGAAGACGGCCTCTACCGGTATCCATCCGACTCCACCCGCGCCCCCACGGCCCTGGCCACATGGCCCGACTCGCTTGCCTATCAGCACGACGTTACGCTTGGACGCAGCGGGGCACTCATCCATCGCGATGGAGCAACGGTTGTGCGAAGACAGTTGCCTGCTGCCGAGGTGGTCGATACGCTGGGGACGCTGACACGCTATGCGCAGACCGAAGCCAGCCGGTTTGAGATCAACGAACGCAGCAACATCCAGCAGATGACAACCGATGCTGCCAGGCGTGTGTGGGCAACTTTTGTGTACGACGGCGGGTTGCTCCGTATCGATGCCAGCGGCACAGCGCAGCGTCTGCTAAGCAACCGGCGTGTGTGGCAGGTGGATACAGTGGGCGACAGCCTGGCCCTGGCCAGCACACGTCAGCATGGGCTGTACGTGCTCGATGCAGAAACCGGTGCCGTGCAGCGCCAGCTTACCGAAGCCGACGGGCTGCGCTCCTCAAACGTGATGGCAGCACACGTAGCCCGCGATACGTTGTATGTTGGGCACGCCCATGGTATCACCAAACTGCCGTTGCGTGTGCTTGGGCAGACCGAACAGCCCCCGCGCACGTTGCTCACGGGGCTGGAGGTGAACCTGAACAATCAGCCCGCTACGCCGAACTTAGCCCTGGAGGCAAGCGACCGGAGCATCGGGTTTTCGTTTGCCGGCGTGCACTTTCCTGATCCCCAAAGCGTGTATTACGAATACCGACTGCTACCGCAGGACACCACATGGAGTACAACCACGCAGGGCTTTACGCGATACACGAATCTGGATCCGGGAGCGTATCATTTTCAGGTGCGGGCGCGGCTCAATGACCGTTTGGCTGGGGAGGCGGCCACGTATGCATTTCGGATTCCGGCGTACATCTACGAGATGCGCAGCGTGCAGGGGCTTGCCGCACTCATACTGCTAATGCTGGGCTGGGCCGCCTATCGCTGGCGGATTCGGCGCTTGCAGCGGTATCAGCAGGTGCTGGAAGAGATGGTGCAGGAGCGCACCACGGAGTTACGCGAGGAAAAACGCAAAACCGAAGCCCAGGCCGAGCGTCTGGCCGAGCTCGACGACGCCAAGAACCGGTTCTTCGCCCATGTAAGTCACGAGTTTCGGACGCCGCTCTCGCTCCTGCTCAGTCCCCTCAAAAGCGCGCTACAGCAGGTAAGTAATGGCATGGTGGAGTTGGGCAGCCGGCAGGTGCATCGCATGGTACGTAATGCCGAACACGTGCAGCGTCTGATTGACCAGCTCCTCGATCTGGCCACGCTTCAGGCAAGCCGTATGTCGGTAGAGCACCAGCCGGGCGATCTGGCCGCCCTCGTGCAACGCACTGCCGATGCGTTTAAGGAGCGGGCCCAGGGGCAGAGCATCGATCTGGACGTTCACCGGCCTGCGCAGCCACTTGAAAGCCAGTTTGATGTCGAGAAGGTGGAAACGATCGTGAGCAATCTGGTAGATAACGCGCTCAAGTTCACGCCGTCGGGCGGAGCGGTTACGGTGCGGGTGGAGCCGTCTGGCGACCGGCCCGGATATGCCACGATTTTGGTGGCGGACACGGGGGCAGGTCTCTCGGAGGCCGAGCAGGATCGCATCTTTGCACGCTTCGAGCGGGGCAACCGGGCGCAGGAGCACGACGAAGAGGGGCTGGGGCTGGGCCTTACACTGACCAGCGAACTGGTGGCGCTGCACAACGGCACCATTGATGTGGAGAGCACGCCCAACGAAGGCAGTACCTTCATCGTGCACCTGCCCCTGTATCCGACCACCCATTTACCGCCTCAAAGCGTACGCACCGACATTGCACATCCTGAGGATGCATCAGCGATCGAGGTGCACTCCAACAGCATTCCGGCAGCGCACGACGCCGCATCGGAATCTAATGCAACCGTGCTGGTGGTCGAGGACAACGCCGAGATGCTCAGCTTCCTGGAAGAAGAGCTGTCCCCACACTGGCACGTACGCACCGCCGAGCACGGCGCGGAGGGGTGGACCATGATTCAGAACCGTGCGCCCGACCTGGTCCTGGCCGATGTGATGATGCCCGAGATGAATGGATTTGCGCTGTGTCGCGCAATCAAGGAGGATGCGGAGCTGCGCACCCTTCCTGTGCTGCTTCTGACTGCCCGTGCGAGCAATGAAGCCAAACGCGAGGGGCTTGGCTGCGGGGCCGATGCCTACATCGCGAAGCCGTTCGACGTGGCCGCCCTGAAGCAGCGTATCGCCAACCACCTGGCCGCCCGCAAGCATCTGCGGTCGCGCTTTGAAGAACAGGTGTCGCTGTCCAGCACCAACGCGAGCATCGACCGGCAGCACCTGCCGTTTATGGAGGCGGTTGCCGGTGCCGTAGATGAGCACCTGGACAACCCCGACTTTACGGTCGATCAGTTGGCGAGTGCAGTGGCGCTAAGTCGGCGGCAGTGCACACGTCGTCTCAAAGATGCGGTGGACATGACCCCGGCTGCGTTCATCCGTCACCGCCGCATTGAGCACGCAAAAACGCTCCTACAAACGGATCCGGAGACGATTGCTGAGGTGGTGTACGCGGTCGGATTCCGCTCGCCATCGCACTTCTCGAAAGTTTTTCGCGAAGCCACAGGGCAGTCGCCCTCGGCCTACCGCGATACGCACGCATCGTCCGAAGCTGTAAATGGCAGTGCAGCATAAGGACGTAGAATCTGTTTGGGGGTTGGTTTGACGGCGAGAGCGAGCGCCGCTGGAGCGAAACGAGGACCACGATAGAGATTCGTAGCACCAGAGGCATGACCTTCGTCCCCAGCCCAGCGGAGCCGCTCACAGCGCCCTGACCGTAGGGAAGAAGTACTCCTGGAGTACCCAAAATAAGAAATCAAACAGGTTCGTAATCCGTCGTAGTAGGGCGTGAGCCTGGGTTTGTCGTACACACGACAGCAAATGTCGGATCTGCGACAAAGATGCGCTGGACATTCCGGGCGCTGATTGGTTGTGTGGTGGGTCCACCATCAGAGTACCGGTAACCGACCGGTAGGCATCTGCCGACTTGCACATTCTTTTGCACGGATCCCCCAGACGTGTCATGCACAACTCGGCTACAACGGGTAAAACCGGTTCGTCACACGCCCAACGCTCGCCTTCAGATCGACAGCAATCAGGCAGATCCACAACCGCCTGGCACGCTTTCGTGCTACGTGCAGCCGCGCTTCTAATTATTGCAGGAAGCATGAGTGTTGCACCTGCCGTGCACGCTCAGGTCAGCATAACCTCAGGGTTTAAAGGCGGCGTGCACAGCGCTGATCTTCGGGCCGATGACCTGGCCGAAGCGCTCGAAATTCCGGACGAGTTTACCGAGCGACGAAGAGGCATGGCCGTTGGCGGCTTTGTCCAGATTGACTTTGCAGGCCCATTTGCGCTTCAGCCCGAAGCGGCTTATGTCCAGAAAGGCTTCGATATTCCCAACATTCCTAATGACCCGAATGTGGAAGCCGGTAGCCTGGCGCTCGACTACGTAGAGATTCCCATTCTGGCCAAGCTGCAGATTCCGGTAGCCGGTCCCATCACGCCAACTGTGTTTGCAGGGCCTGCGGTGAGCGTGAACGTGAATGCCGAGTTCGACGAACCTCGGGCCGGCACCGACCCACGCGACATTAGCGATTTTGTGAGTGGTACCGAGGTCGGGGCACACGTAGGAGCTGGACTCGACATTGAAGCCGGGGTTGTTCTCCTCATGCTTGATGCGCGCTACACCCGAGGGCTGACTGGGGTGTTCGACGAAGACGAGATAAACGATGCAGCATCCGACATCACAAACGAAGGCTTCCGTATTAGTCTGGGCATTGGCTTTTAGCAGGACATAGATTTCTTGTGTTGACGTAGTGTAGACATGTAAATGTGAGGCCTGTGCCTCCGTCCGTTTCCTCTCGGCCAGAAATGCCTGGGGACAACCTGCTCCTTGATGGGTCAAGTGCAAGGGTAGGTGCATCGCTGGCCCGAGAGGATGTTTTGTACCGACGAATGACCGCAGTCGCCCGGCCTGGACGCTGGTTATCAACGAAGGGGCCTCTGCGTAGCCAAATTCCGTTCGTTCGAGGCTCGTTTTCTTGCCCGACACAGAACTACGCATAGCATGAAAGAAAATCGATACGCATCGTTTCAAATAGCTTGGTGGATGGGTGCAGCGACGGTGGTGTTGGTTGCGCTCGTGTATATGGGATGCCGAGGGAGTGGTACCTTGGCCGAGGGCGGTATGGTGTGGGAAGGCGACAACGTCATCGTTGTGCAGTCCGATTCGACCGGATCCACAGGTGCAATGGTTGACCGTGTGGTTCGCACCTTGAAGGTTGCCGAGGTATCCACCGAGGAGTTAAACCGCACATCGGGCTACCTGCGTACGGAGCCGATTCGCGTGAACGACACGCTGAACGTGCGGCTCAACGTTGTAGCAACGGACTCAGGGCGCGTCGAGATTGCCGGGGAAATGGTAGACCTGCGCCAGTCTGATTTTGATGACTGGACACGGGTGGCGTGGAACGAGACGCCCCGGCGGGGAGCAGGCGTGTGGGCGTTTATGACGGAGGTTGGGCAGTCGATTGGTTCTGTTGCAGGATACGAACGCGATCCGCGACTTATGGGCTCGTTCGAGTGTGGGGGACGGCGCTGTGCCGAAGATGAAACGTGCCAAGGCAATGTATGCCAGGCTCCAGACCAGGAAGCTGTTGCCTCTGCAGAGGAGCCTGACCGGACGCCCTCGCGCCGAACGCGCGTGTGCGTGTCTGGAGATGAGCAAGCGCTTATAGAATCGGTGCGCTCCTACCGCACCTCCGAAAATCTGCCGGAGGTGCCCCTGTCGGGAGCACTGACCAAGGTTGCCCAGACCCACGTCCGTGACTTAGCCGACGAAGCCCCGCACGAAGACAGCCAATGCAACCTACACAGCTGGTCCGACGAGGGATCGTGGAGCCCATGCTGTTACACCGACGACCATGCCAATGCCTCGTGCATGTGGGAGAAGCCGTCGGAGCTAACCGATTACACCGGCACCGGGTACGAGATTGCGTACAGCGGGCCGCCCGATGCCGAACGGATCATGGAGCAATGGCAGGCAAGTCTGGGGCATGACGCGGTGATGGCGAACCGGGGGCAGTGGACCAACTTTACGTGGCGGGCTATGGGCGTGGGGGTCGTTGATGGCTTTGCTGTTATCTGGTTCGGACGCGAAGAAGATCCCAGCGAGGCCCCTCCCTTGTGTTCGAGGTAGCCTGCTGCAAGATCACAAAACCACACCCTAAAACAGCCTGCAAACAAGCCCTAACAGCCGCATCCGCGATCATAAGCCATGATGAAAGCGCTTTACGTTTTGCGTTGTATCCATATTGTGTGATCTTCTGACTGCGTTCCAGCAGAGCGGTACCAATGGCGTACGGGAGCGCGTTGTGAGCACGTATCTATTTTTCCGACACACGTGCTCCGTTGTTATGCGAACCCGGCTGAATCAAACGCTCGTTATGCTAAGCCTGCTGCTGCTTGGTGGCATAGGGGTAGGATGCGGGAGCGATGCATCGTCGCGTTCTGAGGACATTGAGGTCCGCAACTTTCGTTATGTAGAGCAGCCGAACGGTGAACGCGAGTTTACTGCCGATGTGCACAACACAGGCTCAGAAGACATTCCGATTGCACAGATCGAAGTGAGCTTGTTTGATGAAACCGGTGCGCAGATGGGCACGCAGCACATCGAGGTAGAAGACATTCCATCCAATGGCAGCCGGTCGTTCACGCAGGCCCTGGCACACGACGGCCCGGTGGGGCAAGCGCGAGTTAACAGTGTAATGGTGCCATAAGTAACGTGCATGGCAGAACATGGAGCCCGGTGGGTAGAGCGGAATGCGTTGCAGGTGGGCGTAACGTCTTGGGAAGAGGAGCGAAAGCGGTGCACCACGTGCTATAGCCTGCGTACAGTGTAGCACCCACGCGCCCTGAAGAAGCGCTCTGAAGCGGTGCGTGTAGACACTCTACGACCCGGAACGGTATGGAATTGCCTGATGCACACTTATCTTTACAGCAACAGCTCGATACGGCTCAGTCCCAGGCTGCAGCGTACCGTCAACAGTTGCACGCGCTGGCTGATGCCACCTTCCATGTGGAACTGCAGGTGACCAGCGATAGCTCGGCCACCTTGGGGCCGGTGGAGGTGGAGGCAGCGTCGGCGCACGACGCGGACGTTGTGGAAGAACTCATGCGCAACCACGACGAACTGGTACCGGCCCTGCGCGAGGCCTGTGCCACCGGCGAGCCGGTATCGATTGCGCTGCGCGACGGCCCCTCCAATTCGTGGACCGGCACCGTGGGGCCGTGCACTGACGCGTGCGAGGAAAACGGCGAGGGCCCATGCCTGAACGGAGTCCTACGACGCACTGTCCACGCCGCCCGGCCCGATATGGAGCCACTGCACCGCGAGCTCTTAGAACTGCTTCCGGATGCCATTCTCATCGTGGCCTCCAACGATCGCATCAAATACGCAAACTCGGCGGCGGTGGCCATGACCGGGGTCGACCGCCTCGAAGACCTGATCGACACGTCCATCTGGACGTATCTGCCCGAAGAAGAGAAGCAGCATGTCAGTCAGCGGCGTCAGCAGGTGCGCACAGGGCGCCGGATCGACTTTGCCCGGCATACGCTGCGTACCCATCAGGGCGAAGAGCGGATTGTAGAGTCTGCATCGGTGCCCATCGTGCATCAGGGGCGCCGGGCGGCGCTGGTTGCGGTGCGCGACCTTACGGGCCGCGAGCGCCTGTCCGAAACCCTGGAGCGCACGCTTGGCCTCTTCGATACCGCTTTTCACCTGGGGCCTGCAGCCGCTATCATCCGTCTGCACGACGGGGTGATTCTGGAGGTGAGCGAGCGCATGGAAACGCTTACCGGCTTCGATGCGGCCCAGCTGGCGGGCGAGCAGATTGACCATGTACGCACGGGCGTGCCCGAACATCGTCGTCTCCAACTCACGCGCGACCTACTTACGCACGAACAGCTCTACGACCGCGAGCTCACACTTACAAAAGCCGATGGCACGTCGTGCACGGTGCTGGTTAGCGCGCGGCTTATTTCGCTGGATGGCAACGACTGCGCCCTGGTAAGTCTGGTGGACATCACCGAGCGGAAGCGCGCGCTGGTACAGGCGCAGGAAACGCAGACGCTTATGCAGAAAATCTTCCGCATGAGCCCGTCGCCGCTGGCCATTGTACGGCTGGATGACGGCGTCTATCTGAATGTGAATGATGCGCTCTGCACGCTGGTGAAGCGCCCGCGCTACGACATCGTAGGCCGCACCGACGACGACATGGCGCTGTGGGCCGACCGCAGCTACCGCCAGGCCGCCTTCGAGCGCCTGCGCGATACCGGCACGCTCTCGAACGTGCAAACGACGTTCTGCCAGCCCGATGGCACCCGCATTGACGTGCTGTGTGCTATGCAGCGTATCCACATCGACAACCGCGTCTGTGCCGTCATGGCCATCACCGACATTACGCAGCGCGAGGCCGCCCGGCGCGCACTGGTCGATGCCAAAGAGAAAGCCGAGGACGTAGCGCAGTTTCGGTCGTCGGTGCTCTCGAACATGACGCATGAGATGCGCACGCCCCTCACTGTCATTCTGGGCTTTACGCCGACGCTGCGCGAGGCTGTGGATCCAAAGTATCGCCGCTTCATCGATCTCATTGAGCGCAGCGGGAAGCGCCTGCTCTTTACGCTCGACTCGCTACTCGACCTGGCGCAGCTGGAAGCCGGCACCCTTACGCCCAGCCGTGCGGTGCATCCGCTGGCCGATCTGGTGCGCACGCACACCGCCTCGATGCGTGAGAAAGCCGAAGAAAAGGGCCTGACCACGCACATCCAGATGCCCGAGGCGCCGGTGCAGGTGCACGTAGACCCCGACCTTATGGAGCGCGTGCTGCATCACGTTGTCGACAACGCTATCAAGTTCACCGAGCACGGCAGCATCACCATTCGACTGTCCACGGAGGGCGACGAGGCCGTGGTTCGGGTGGAGGACACAGGTACGGGTATTGATCCGGCGTTTGTGCCACGGGCCTTTCAGGCGTTTGCGCAAGAGAGCGAGGGCCTGGCGCGCACGCATCAGGGCAGCGGGCTGGGCCTTACCGTCTGCAAACACGTAATGGAACGCCTGGGTGGATCCATCGATATCGATACAGCTAAAGGAAAAGGCAGCACCATTACGCTCCGGCTGCCCCTGGCACCGTCGCAGCACGACGAAGCTTCACGCGCATGACGAGGGCCTGTGCTGTGGGGCATGGCCCATGCGTGGCGCGGAGCAGGTGTCAAGTAGGAAAGGCAGCGCTGCGTATCATGATGGACACTGCGTGCCCTGCTACAGGGCTTCGCTTCCACAAAACACGGCGTTGGGCAATAAACGCGTGGTGTGGCTCGTTCCTTGTAGTGCTTGCTGCCCGCACAGTCTCCCATTGACGCGACGGACGCAAGCTTATGCAACCAACCGACGAAGCGCTGGTCGAGGCGTACTTAGAATCGGGCGACGAACAGGCGTTTCGGACGCTGATTGAGCGCCGCCAAGATCAGATTTTCGGATACATTATGGGCATGGTGCACGACCGGGCCATAGCTCACGATCTGTTTCAGGATACGTTTGAACGAGTCATTAAGGCGATGAACGACCGCCGGGGCTCGTACACGCACCAGGGGCAGTGGCTGAGCTGGGTGATGCGCATTGCTCGCAACGCGACCATCGACCACCTGCGCAAGCAGAAAAAATGGTCGGATGTGTCGAGCGATGAGGACGACGGCCGCTCGTTCTGGGATACGCTCGAAAGCGACACGCCCAGTGCAGAGGCTGAACTGCACCGCATGCAGCAACGCGATGTGCTGAACACGTATATTCGGCGTCTGGCTCCCGAGCAGCGCGAGGTACTGCTACTGCGCCAGGAAACCGATCTTACGTTTCGCGAGATTGCTGAGCTCACAGGCGTGTCCATTAACACGGCCCTGGGACGCATGCGGTACGCACTTAAGAACCTGCGAGGCATGCTCGACGAGGTTGAGGTGGCTCCTGCTGCGCTGATTGGATCGATGGAGGGGCCGACTTCGGCGTAGCAGTATGGGTCCGGAGGGCGCGTTCTGTGCGGCCCGTGTATCTCGGATTTGGCACAACCGGGTTGGTGCTTTTTCTCTTGCCTTCCTACGAGTGCATGCTACATCTGCTATGAGCAACGATACCAACCGCCTTCTTCAATACATGTACGGCGAACTCGACGAGGTCGAGGCCGAGCAAATGGAGGAAGCGCTGACCCATCGGCCCGACCTGTTCGACGAGTGGTTCGCCTTTCACGAGGTCAAGCGCCAACTGGATGCAAAGGCTCCTGCGCGCCCTGATGCCGCCGTGGTCGACCAGATTGTAGGAGACGCCGGCCAGGCTGCGGCATCGAGCACGGCACCTGCGCATGAAGCAGACGCCTTCACACGTGGCGACGGGGTGCCGCAGCACGACGCAGGAGCCGGATGCACGGTGACGGTACCGCCTGCCCGCCGTGCTGAGCGTCCTGCTTCCACCCGTTCTGCTTCTGAAGGCCCAGCTAAGAACCCAGCACCCACTCCCCCAACAAGCGCAACGGCTTCACCATCCGTCCGAAACGGCGCTGCCGTCCCGTGGGCGTTGACACTCGTGCTGGCGGCGGTCCTTCTGCTAAATGGAGCGCCCTGGGCTTCGGGGCCAGAAGGCAGCGCCGCTATCGGGGCTGCCGACCTGCCTGCGTGGGATACCCCCACTGAGCGGGCAGCCCTGCACCGGCAGGCTTCGGTGCTGCAGACGCGTATGTCGGATCCTTCGGCGCCTCTTTCTTCCGTATCGCATTCCGTTACTCGGTAGCCCCGTGCTCTCATGGTTCTGTGTGCCCCGTTTCAAAAGCATCCTTTGCAGCGTTTGGGTAAGCACGGGAGGGCAATGCTGATGCTCATGGTCGTGCTCATCACAGCAAGTCTGGCCCGTGTGCCTGCTGCCCACAGTCAGCCCGTTCCCCATCGCACGTTACAGATCCAAGACAGTACGGTATACATCGATGGGAAGGCTGTGCCGGAGGAGGTGCTTCCGTCTGGACTGATCCTTGACGAGGTGCAGATGCAGTATCAGGTCTACGGGCTGGAGCGGCCGGTCGTTGAAATTCAAGGGCAGCCGTATCGCCTCACCGAATCAACGCTGGAAGTGGTGGATCAGGAGTCGTATGCCACCGAAGACACGCGCGAAGTGCCGAGCGAATCGAGGGCGAAGACGTCTCGTTCGCTGTCGCCTTCATCCGACTATATGCAGATGCTGCGTGCACAGAGCCAACGGCTCTACGAGTCCGTGCAGCGCGAATATGCGCTGGAGCATGCGGCGGAGCAGCGGGCCTACCGTATTCGGCAGTTGGAGCCAGGGCCAGAGCGCACTGCGCATCTCGACACGTTGCGCCAGACGATCACGCAGCTGTTCGATCTTAAGCAAACGAATCGCCGCCGCGAGCTCCAGCAGTTGCAGCAACAGGTTGATGCCATGCAGCAGCGTATGCAGCAGCGGGCGGCCCATCGAGAAGCAATGATTGAACAACGCGTACAGCAACTTACAAACCACGCCAATCATGCGCCGTAACGCAGCGAACTGAGTTAATCTGAACGCACGTAGGCAACCTTACGAAGCACGCTCTCATACAACAAAAACAGCTTTTTACCGACGCAATAGATTGAGTGTGTATGACAGCCGGATCTCCTGTAGTGCCGTGGCGTGGCATCTTTCTGCTGTTTCTGGCCGTGGGGCTGGTGGGATGCGAAGGGGCTACGCTCAGCGAAGAAGCCGCTTATGAAAATGAGGTATTGCAGCATCGCTTAGATCGCGATATGCGCATGCGCGACGCCGATCGTACCGTGCTCGACGCATCCACGCGCCGTCGGTTCGAGGGGTTGCGCTACTACCAGGTTGACCCCGCCTATCGGTTTACGTTGCCCCTGCAGCGTACGGAAGTAACGGACACCTTGCGTGTGCAGCAGTACAAAGGACCACCAGTCGACAAAGTCGTTATTGGGGAGGTGAACGTGCCGTTAGCGGATACAACGCGGCTGCTTGTCTTTCGCGAGCCCGGACTCGACGGCGAAGTGTGGATTCCCTTCCGTGATCCGACAAACGGAGACGAAACGTATCCTTCGGGTCGCTACCTGAACGCGCCCCTCCGCGATGATGACACCGTTGTGGTGGACTTCAACAAGGCGTTCAACCCATATTGTGATTATAATCCGGACTACGTGTGCCCGCTGCCACCGCCCGAAAATACGATCCCGGTACCAATTGAGGTAGGCGAAAAGAAGTCGCGGCTGCATAGCTGAACGGCTGTACAGCGAAAGCGGACTCGCGCTGCACACCGTGCCCGCGCACACATGAGCATGCTCCTTTCATCAACGCATGGCAATATGATGCATGGCGACGCCCAGATGCCTTCTCGATATTGGGTTTTGGTGCTGCTACTGATTGGCGGAGTGTGGACTGCACTTCCCGCTGCAGCACAGGTGCAGATTCGCGATGTAGAACTGGCTGAGCGGTCGGATGGCCAAGGCCATGTGCTGCGCGTGCAGACGACCGAGCGCATCGAAGCGTTCTCGATGCCCGAGCAGCCCAACGATTCATCGGTTGTGGAGTGGACGCTCTACAACGCGGCACTTGCTGAATCGGTTGAACTGCCCACCGGCGGCCCCATCGCGCAGGTGGGTGCCGAAATCATCGACGGCCACTTTACCCTTCGCATCCACTTAACTGAGGACGCTACCGTTCGAGCCAATGCTTACCGCGACGGCGCTTCTGACGATCTGCTGCTGAACCTGTCTACCTCCACGGCCCAGTCGGCTGAGGAGAGAGCAGAGGAGGCGGCTCGCTCGGCGCGCGAGGTGGTCGAATCGGCACGACAGCGCTGGCGCCTGGACACGGTTGTCATCGATCCGGGCCATGGCGGTCAGGATCACGGGGCCACGGCCAATGGCGTGCGCGAGAAGGAGATCGTGCTCGCTGTATCGAAGAAACTGGGCGGGTACCTGGAAGAGTACCTGGGCATTGAGGTGCTTTACACCCGCGACGACGACACATTTATCGAACTCGAAGAGCGCGGGCGATTTGCCAACGAACACGGCGCCAAGCTCTTTATTTCGATTCATGCCAATGCGGCTGGGTCGAGCCAGGCATACGGTACCGAAACGTTCTTCTTGGGGCCCTCCAAAACCGAGTCGGCCCGCCGTGTTATGGAGCGCGAGAACAGCGTGATTCGGTACGAGGATAACACCGATGTGTACGACGAATACGACGATCAGCAGTTGGTACGTGCCACGCTTACACAGAGCGCCTATCTGCGTCAGAGCCAGGACCTGGCAGGGCTGATTGAAGACCAGTTCTCAGAGCGGGTAAATCGACGCAGCCGGGGCGTAAAGCAGGCCCCGTTCTATGTGCTGTGGGGAGCCTCCATGCCAGCGGTGCTTGTGGAGATGGGCTTCTTGTCGAACCGGTCCGAGGCCAACTTCCTGTCCAGCGAACAAGGACAGACCTACATGGCCAGCGCCATCTTTCGGGCCGTGCGCGAGTACAAATCGCACTACGAACGCGGCATGGCACCTGTAGCAGGCGAGTAAGCACAGTTGCAACGAGCTGTCGTTTCAGGGCAAGATGATACGAATCCTGCTGAACCCTGCGTTGCACTGATACCGAAGCTGCGTTGCACGCACATTTTCTTTCACGGACCCAACATCAACCCTATGATGCGATTTTCGTACGGCACACTCAGCGCGCTTCTCATAGCCACCCTGTTTCTGGTGGGATGCGACGATACCGGCACCGGCACCGAAGATACCATCGTAATTGGCACCGACGCGGACCCGGTGGAGTTTGAGTTCGAATTCGAGCCGTTTAGTGCCGATGATGTGACGGACGGCACGCTTACCCTCACCTCCACCAACAGCGACAACTTGGACAGTCAAATTCAAGGAATTGTTGGGACGGGCCGCAGCGATGTAGTGAGTGCACGGATCCGTTCCGTCCGCCTGGAACGACTCACGGGCAACTTTGGAGCAGAGACTGGTGGGCGCCTTGGGGCACAGCCAAAAGTGTTTAGCTACCTGGGTTCTGCGCGCGTGTACTACGGTACCAACACCAGCGCACAGCCGGTCGCCGAGCGCAGACCCATCTCGGACGAGCCCGAGGTTACGCTCGACTTGCTACAGCAAGACATCACCCCAATCGTGCAGAATGGGTCGAGTCCGCTCACGCTGGAACTGGAAGTCAACGATCCTTCCCTTATTGGAACGGGCGATGATGTGGAGATCACCGTGTCGTACCGCATAGAAGTGAGCGGCTAAGAACACGGCGATCGGTCGGTGTAGAGGGGGAGCGAGGAGCGGGCGCAGCGTTTCTACCGCAGGCTCCTACCGCACCGCGATGCACGAAATCTCAACGCGGGCGCTGCGGGGGAGCGCAGCTACCTGCACCGCCTGGCGGGCGGGCGGGGTCTCGTTGAAGTAGCGCCCGTACACCTCGTTGACCTGGGCATAGTCGTTTACGTCGGTCAAGAAGACCGTGCACTGCACCACATTCTCGTAGGTCATGCTGGCGCCCTGCAAAACAGCGCCTACGTTGTCGAGCACCCGGCGCGTCTCCTCCTCAACAGAGCCGTTCACCATGTGCCCCGTGTCGGGGTCGATCGCAATTTGGCCCGAGCAGTAGAGCGTGTCATCCGTTAGGATAGCCTGACTGTATGGACCGATAGCGGCAGGGGCACGAGGAGTGGTAACAGTAGTCCGGGACATAAAACAGTGCGTGCAGTGCAAAGACCGAGAGTTGGCTACTCGCTCAAAGAGTAGCACAGATAGTTGCTTCTAAAGATGCGAGCTATCCATAGCCAGAACAAGCGAATATTGTCTTAAGCTTTGTTCAGAACGGGCACCCGTGCCAGGCCCGCATAGGAACGGGCGGATGTACAGGTCGTTGCCTCTATTCCTTATTCGGCGCAGCACAAAAGAGCACTGCTGCAGAAAGTCGCTGCGCCGTTCAGGGATTCTATCCAGATGCATTGAGCAACAACAGACACCATGAGCGCAAAGGGACGCGTACTGGTCGCCATGAGTGGCGGCGTCGACTCATCCGTAACTGCTGTACTGCTGGCCGAGCAAGGCTACGAGGTGGTGGGCATCACCATGAAAACGTGGGATTACTCCACCAGCGGAGGTGGAAACAGCGGCAAAGAAGTCGGCTGCTGCACGCTCGAGTCCATCAACGACGCTCGCGCTATTGCATTGCGCCACGGCTTTACGCACTTCATCGTCGACATCCGCGAGGAGTTTGGCGACTGGGTCATTGAGCGCTTCACCAACGAGTACCTGGCCGGGCGCACGCCCAACCCGTGTGTGCTCTGCAACACGCACATCAAGTGGGCTGCGCTCCTGCGCCGCGCCGATGACCTCGACTGCGAGTACATTGCCACTGGGCACTACGCCCGCGTGCAGCACAACGAGGAGCTCGACCGCTACCTGCTGAAGCGCGGCCTCGATCGCAAGAAAGATCAGAGCTACGCGCTATGGGGCTTGCCGCAAGAGCATCTGGCGCGCTCCATCTTCCCGCTGGGCACGTACGAGAAGCCCGAAATCCGCCAGATGGCGTCCGACTTCGGACTCGACAGCGTGGCCGACAAGCCCGACTCCTACGAAATCTGCTTCGTACCCGACAACGACTACGGACGCTTCCTGCGCGACCGTGTCGACGGACTCGAAGAGCGCGTGTCGGGGGGCGACATTGTGCTGAGCGATGGCACGGTCGTTGGCCAGCACGACGGCTACCCGTTCTACACCATCGGCCAGCGTCGCGGACTCGACCTGGCGCTGGGCAGGCGCGTCTACGTCACGAACATCGATCCCGACACCAACACGATTACCGTGGGGCCCAAGGACGAACTGATGCAGCAAACCCTGAAGGCGGGCGAGGTCAACCTCATCAAGTACCCGTCGCTCAAGGAAGAGCGTCCGGCCTGGGGCGCCATCCGCTACAACGATGAAGGCGCCGGCTGCCTCACCTGGCAAGACGATGACGACATGCTCAACGTAGCCTTTGCCGAGCCGCGCCGTGCCATCACCGCCGGCCAGTCGATCGTGCTCTACGAGGGCGAAGACGTCCTCGGCGGCGGCTGGATTCACGAGGTGGGCACCGCCGATGAACGCGAAGCCGAAACCGCCGCGGCCAACACCGACGCTATGGCCCCGGCTGCCGCCTGATACGGCCACATCCTAACGTGCGCATCCAAGAAGAACGCCCCGTATCCCCCAAGCATAATTGTGCTGGGAGATGCGGGGCGTTTCTTCGTGGTGCCGGGTGCTAAGCAGTCGTTGAGCTACGCTGCTTCGGTAGTCACCCGGTCTCGGACGCGCTCATATAGCGCTTCATACTGGGGTACAATCTGATCGACATGAAAGGTGCCACGAGCCCGCTCCAGTGCTGCAGCGGCCATCGTGGACTGCAGTTCGTCGTTGGTCAGAAGCTGCCGGGTGCGCTCGGTAAACGCATCGATGTCGTTGAGCGGGCACAGAAAGCCCGTCTCGCCATCCACGACCAGTTCGGGCAGTCCGCCAATATCACTGGCCACCACCGGCACTTCGCAGGCCATCGCCTCCAGCGCGGCCAGGCCGAACGTCTCCGAGCCGCTGGGCATCAGGAAGACATCGGCAATCGACAAGATTTCCTCGACGGGATCTTGCTTGCCCAGAAAGCGGATGTCGTCGTAGACGTCGAGCTCGCGAGCGCGGCGTTCGGCAGAAGCACGATCGGGCCCGTCGCCCACCAGCAGCAGGCGCACAGGCAGGTCATCCTGGCGCAGGCGGTGGAAGACCTCGACCACCTGCGTTGCGTTTTTGACCGGGCGGAAGTTCGACACGTGTACGATCACCTTCTCGCCGTTGGGGCAGAGCGCTTGTTTGAAGTGCTCCTTGTCGAGGCGGTGGAAGCGCTCCATATCAATAAAATTTGGAATCACCTCAATGTCGCCCGTCACGTCAAAGTGATCGTACGTCTCCGTACGCAGATACTCCGACACCGCCGTCACGCCGTCCGACTTGTTGATGGAGTGCGTAACGACCGGTGTAAATGAGGGATCTTGCCCAATGAGCGTAATGTCGGTGCCATGCAGCGTGGTAATGACTGGCACATCGAGGCCTTGTCCAGCTAAGATGTCGCGCGCCATCACCGCGCTGGTGGCATGGGGAATGGCGTAGTGCACGTGCATCACATCGAGGCCGTTGTGCTTGGCCACATCGACCATTTTGCTGGTGAGCGTGAGCGTGTACGGGGGGTAGTCGAAAAGGGGATACGACTGCACGTTCACCTCGTGAAAGTAGACGTTGCCGCCCATATGCGAGAGCCGGAACGGCAGCGACGATGAGATAAAGTGTACGGTGTGTCCGCGCTGGGCCAGGGCCTTACCCAGTTCGGTCGCAACCACGCCGCTGCCGCCATAGACCGGATAGCATGTAATGCCAATGTTCATAACGCAAAGGGGGGATGAGCAGATGCAGTGACAGTGCTGCGTGCATCAACATCGGCTGCTCTTGTGAGGTTGCATGCCGTTGCATCAATTGCACGTACGCGAACCACGTGTAGAGACGCGTAGGGTAGCTTTCGTAGAAGGCGGCCCCATCTCGTTACTTTATCGCTCAAGGGGGCGTCTGCATAGGTGAATCAATGAGAAACGCTACGTTCACGCATTCAGTAGAAGGGCGTGAAATCAAATTGTCCCTTGCTTAATAAAAACAACTGGTTATATGCAACGCGTTCGGTATAGCACATTCCTTCTTCTGATCGCTGCTCTTGGTTGGATGGCCCTGCCGCAGGCCTCAAGCGCCCAAGTGGGCATTGTAGGCGGACTCAACTTCGAGAGCCTCGACGATGTGAGTCAAGATGCTACCTTTGAGTCTTCAACAGGTTACCATGTAGGACTCGCGTTTAACCGTGATTTTGCCGTCTT
Source organism: Longimonas halophila (assembly GCF_002554705.1). Lineage (GTDB taxonomy): Bacteria > Bacteroidota > Rhodothermia > Rhodothermales > Salinibacteraceae > Longimonas > Longimonas halophila. The sequence continues at coordinate 219,908 of NZ_PDEP01000005.1, forward strand.
GGGCCTGCGTCTGAGCGGTATCTACCGCCGTGTCGGCGAATACGAGTTTGCAGGACAGCAAGGAGGAGAGTCTGCTACGCTTGACCTTAGTACCATTGAAATTCCGCTTGATCTGAAGTACCGTCTTGCGTTGCCGTTGGTTACGCCCTACGCAATGGCAGGGCCGCAGGTGTCATTTCCGATTGGTGACGGAAGTGGAGAGTTTGGGGATGACTTCGAAGATAACCTCGAAGACGTGAACCTGTCGGGCAATGTGGGCGCTGGGGTCGAGTTTAATCTGGGTGGCGTACGCCTGACACCGGAGCTGCGCTACGAGTTCGGCGTCACGTCGATCTTTGACGATGACCTTGAGGTTTTTGGCAACGACGTTGACGTGAACGACCCGAAGCTAAGTGCCTTCAGCATCCGGCTGCATGTATTTTTCTAAAGGGCTGTTGACATATTGACATATAGGCGGCACACAGCGCAGGGCAGGGGCCATACGCATCACATAAGCCCCGTGCTGTGGCCAGCCGCCTACCTGTTTCCTGGAGGGCGTGTGTGAGCGCTCATTTCGCACGGTCGGTTTCAAGCATGCATATCCGCCCATCGTGGGCAGTACGCCGACGTGCACAACTGGCGGCTTCGGGCTGTGGGGGCTCGAAGCCGCTGCCTCCAGGTTTTTTTGTAATGGAGCGCGCCTCCGTTTATATGCGGTCGAGCGCTTGCTCCAGGTCGGAACGCAGGTCGGTAATGTCTTCAATACCGACCGAGAGGCGAATCAGCGAATCCGTAAGTCCAATCTTGGCACGTTCCTCCGGGGGAATGGACGCGTGTGTCATTGAGGCCGGATGCTCAATCAGGCTCTCGACACCGCCGAGGCTCTCTGCGAGCAAGAACACATCGGTGTTGGAAAGCACCGTTTTCGCGGCTTCGATGCGGTCGTCGGTGAGCGAGAAGGCGATCATCCCGCCAAAGTCACTCATCTGCTCCGCTGCAATGTCGTGGCCGGGATGCGATTCCAGTCCCGGGTAGCGGACGCGCCCGACCTTGGGGTGCTCATCGAGAAAGAGCGCTAAGGCACGGGCATTGTCGCAATGACGATCCATGCGCACATGAAGCGTCTTCGTGCCACGTAGCGCCAGGAAGCAGTCCATGGGGCCCGGCGAGGCGCCTGCGCTCTTCACCTGAAAGCGCAGCTTCTCGGCCCAGTCGTCGCGGCTGGTGCACACCGCGCCCAAGATAATGTCCGAGTGTCCGCCCAGGTACTTCGTTGCCGAGTGCAGCACGAGGTCGGCGCCCAGGTCGAGCGGCTGCTGCAGGTACGGCGTGGCGAACGTGTTGTCGACAGCCACATCAATGTCATGCGCATTGGCCAGTTCGCACACCGCTCTAATGTCGATAATACGCATGAGCGGGTTTGTGGGCGTTTCGGCCCAGATCATAGCCGTGTCGTCGGTGATCGCGGCCTCGATCTGGTCGAGGTCAGTCATGTCCACAAACGAAAAGTTGATGCCAAACGGCTCAAACACCTTTGTAAAGAGACGAAAGCTGCCGCCGTACAGATCGTTGGTCGAGATGACATGATCGCCAGGGCGCAGTCCCTTCATAATGGCGTCGATGCCCGCTACGCCTGAGGCAAACGCGATGCCGTGTTCAGCGCCCTCAAGAGCAGCCAGGTTGCCCTCCAGCGCGGTACGGGTCGGGTTAGATACGCGCGAGTATTCGTATCCCTGATGCTCGCCTGGCGCGGACTGCGCGTAGGTCGACGACTGATAGATCGGGGTCATAACAGCGCCTGTGGACGGGTCGGGCTGCTGCCCAGCATGAATAGCATGGGTGCCAAACCCGCGATTCGACGAATCGGAAGCCATAAGATAAAACAAGGTTGATGGGTAGAGCGAGACAGCAAATCCCGGCGGTTGCTGTACAAGACGAACAGAGGCGTTGGGGGGCAGGGAGCGCAGACTGCATCTGCTGATGAACAAATAGTGCCGGGATACTCCACAACAAAAAGGCCCGAACCCCTTCAAGGTTCGGGCCTTGTGCCACAGACCAGTTACACAGCCTGTAAGAGTATTACATGAGGTAGGTCGTGTTACTGACCACCTGATCCGTTTTCTTCTTCAGATGACTCCATGCCGGGCGGCGTTTCGTCGATATCGTCGAAGCACGACTCCAGCTCTTCGGCGTCTTCAGTGCGCTCCACAAGCACGTACGAGCGGTACAGCTCACGGCAGACCGTGCTATAGTTTGGGCTGCTTGGTTCGAGCAGGTCGTAGGCCTGCTCAAAGGGCGGAATCGACTGCTCGATAAGCCCCTGACGCTCACCTGAGAGCGTTTCGAGACGTTCGCGCTCTTCTTCGGTTGCCTCGCGCTCTTCTTCGCGCAGACGCTCCTCGATTTCAGAGATTTCTTCGTCGAGGTTCGCAGCCTGGTTCACGTACGAGGCTCCAAGATTAAAGAACGCATCCCCATTTTCAGGATTAAGCTCGGTGGCGCGCTCTAACTGCGCGGCCGCTTCCTCGTACTGCTCGTCATTGAGCAAGAGGGAGCCATAATTATAACGGAAAATGGGGTTCTCTGGGTTGGCCTCGACCTGTTCGCTGTAAGCCGAAAGCGCCTCCTCGACATTGCCACTGGCGGTGTACGCATTCAAGCGCAGCTCCTGCAGCTCACGGTTGTCGGTGTAGAACCCGGTGGCTTCGTCAAGCAGCGTGATTGCGTCGTCATAGCGCTCATTCTGAACGTAAAGGCTGCCCAGAATCGAATATAGGTTTGCATCAACGGTATCAGGGCTCGTTTCGATGCCTTGCTCCAGCACCGGAATCACCTCTTCGCGCTCTCCGGCATTCAGCCGCGCATACGCTTCGTTAATGTAAGCTCCGCTGGAGTCGGGCTCCAAGAGGCGGGCGCTCGTAAAGAACGAAGCCGTTTCCTGAAAGAGCGCCTCCTCGCCCGCTTCCTGGGCTTCGTTGAACTTCTGCGCGCCCTGCTGCATCAGGTCAATGTATGCAAACTGCCGTTGGCCCTGAATCTCACTCTCCAGTTCCGGGTTGATTTCAATGGCCTGTTGTTGAGCCTCGGCTACCTGCTCGTACAAGCGAACGCGCTCTTCGGGATCGGATGCCTCAGTGGCCTGATCCTGATAGATGTCGGCACGCGTCAGGTACGCCTGCGCATTTTCAGGATTTGTTTCCAGAGCGCGCTCCACACTTTCCAGCGCGGCCTCATAGTTGCCATCCTCCAGCGCACTTTCTGCTTCGTTAATGTTGGGGTCGCCGGTGGCGCAGCCCGTAAGCACTGCTCCGGCCAAAAAGACCGCGCATAGCAGTGCATGAAACGAATATCGACGGGATACAATCATAATGGGGTTGGGAAACCGTGAGTAGAAATCCGGTGAACGTCACACATATCGCCATGCTACGTGTCGTCTTTCGTGACGTTCACGACGCCGTAAAGAACCATTGCAATTTAATACGTGCACCTAAGCAGTTGCAAGTACCCAATCGGGAGAGCTTCGTGAAGTATCCACTATACCCGATTACAGAGCGGGCGGTGCGCTTGCTTTTATAGGGATCCCCATGCTTTACTGCGGATAACGACAAGGGCGCGCTACGCGTACATACATCACGCGCTACAGAGCCCACTCGCATCTGCCGACTTGCTCTCTTACTGCTCATGAACGCTCCTCATACCGATGACACCCTCATTGCGCCGGGCCTGCGGGCCTTCCTGCAGCGCATTGTCGACTATGCAGGCATGTTTCCGCCTGCCGACCTGCCGCTGCACGAGGCCATGGAGAACTTCCTAAGCTATCGCACCGAGCCCGAGCGCTGGATGCTCAACCGCTTCGTCGTTCCCACCAAACGGCTCGACGAGCTACGGCCCTTCCGCCAGGCCATCGCCAGCAACCCGCCGGTGGGGCTGTCGGTTCTTGGCCAGGGCGGCGCTACCGTTGATGCGTTTTTGGAAGCGTTTACAGACGACCTCGACCGCATCGACACGTGCATCGAAGACCACAACAGCCACGTGCGCCCCGACGTGATGGAGGTGCGCCTGCCCACGGCGCTGCTCGACCCGTTTGAGGCCGAGCCCGTTGCGCGCTTTCTGGAGGCGGTCGATTCGACGCTCGCTCAGCATGGCCTTGCGCATCTCGACATCTTCTTTGAGGTGCCGCTGACCGATCAGACTGCATCCCAACTGCCGCAGATACTGCCTGCCTTCGCCTCCGCCAATGCCAACCAGCCGGTGCCGGAACAGAGCATCTTGGGGCTGAAAATCCGGTGCGGTGGGATGGAGCCGGAGCTTTTTCCGTCGACCGAACAGGTGGCGCGTGCTATCGTAGCGTGCCGCAACGCAGGCGTGCGTTTCAAAGCAACGGCGGGACTCCACCACCCGGCGCGCCATCACGACGAGCAGTACGAGGTGATGCGCCACGGCTTCTTCAACGTGTTTGGAGCGGCTGTGCTGGCTGCCGAGCACGACCTGGACGTGGATGGGGTCTCTGCGATTTTGCGCGAGGAGAATGCGGATACCTTTACCTTCACCCAAGAAGGCATGCAGTGGGGGCCGCTTAGCGCCTCGGTTGAAGATATTTCGCACAGCCGCGCTGCACTTGCGCACTCCTTTGGCAGCTGCAGCTTCGTAGAACCCGTTGAGGACCTGCGGGCGCTCAGTCTGATGTAGCGCTGTGCACTGTAGCATTCCCCCTCGTTTCATTGACTTCATTACACACCACCCTGCCTATGTCGTCTACACCCATTCCTGCCTCGGATGCGTCGTTCCTCGACGTACCCAGCGATCATCCATTTCCCATCCAAAACCTACCCTACGGCATATTTCGGCCCGATGCACAGGCTGAGCCGTGCGTTGGCGTGGCCATTGGCGACCACGTTGTGGACCTGGCGGCGCTGGCTGAAGCAGGCTTGTTCGACCACGATGCGCTGGACGCCGACAATCACCCGTTTCATGCGGATACGCTGAATCCATTCATGGCCCTGGGGCGTCCGGTGTGGCGCGCGGCGCGCTCAACCGTGCATCACCTGCTCAAATCCGACACCGCTACCCTCCGCGACGATGAATCGCTGCGCAGTCGCGTGCTGCATGCACAAGACGACGTGACTATGCTGCTTCCGGTAGAGGTCGGCGACTACACCGACTTCTACTCTTCACGCGAGCACGCCACCAACATCGGCACCATGTTTCGCGGGCCCGAGAATGCCCTCAAACCCAACTGGCTGCACCTGCCTGTGGGCTATCACGGACGCGCCAGTTCGGTCGTGGTAAGTGGCACGCCCATCCAGCGCCCCTGCGGACAGCGCAAGCCCGACGACGACGCGCCCCCGACCTACGGGCCGAGCCAGCTGCTCGACTTCGAGCTGGAGATGGGCTTCTTCGTGGGCACCGGCAACGCGCTGGGCACGCCGATTCAGGCGAAAGACGCCGAGTCTCATATCTTCGGGCTCTCGCTTGTCAACGACTGGAGCGCGCGCGACATCCAGAAGTGGGAATACGTACCGCTGGGTCCGTTTCTGGGTAAGAGCTTTGCCACGACCGTGTCGCCATGGGTCGTACCGATGGATGCGCTGGAGCCCTTCCGCACCGACGGCCCCGAGCAAGACCCGGAGCCGCTGCCCTACCTGCAGCCGAACGACCGCGCCAACTTCGATATTGAGCTCGAAGTGCAGCTACAAACCCCCGAGATGGATGCGCCGCACACCATCAGCCAGACCAACTTCAACTACATGTACTGGTCGATGCGGCAGCAGCTGGCGCATCATACCGTAAACGGATGCAACACGCGTCCGGGCGACCTAATGGCGTCAGGCACCATCAGTGGGCCCACCGAAGATAGCTACGGTAGCATGCTGGAGTTGGCTTGGCGCGGCACCAAGCCGATTCAGATGCCCGACGGCTCGGAGCGCTCCTTCCTGCAAGATGGCGATCGCGTCATCATGCGCGGCTGGGCGCAGGGCAACGGCTTCCGTATCGGACTCGGCACCACCGAGGGCGTGGTGCAGCCCGCGCAGCCGCTCGATGCATAAGACGCAACGCACGAAGCTGTCGCGCAGGTAAACGGCACCATCATAGCCTACACGAAAAGCGGGCTGCTCTACCGAGATGTGTTCTCGGCGAGCGGCCCGTAGTCGTTTTGGGGGCTTGTCCTTGTCACATGCCCCACCTCGTCGCATGGCTCTGCCTTGCGACGCACGCTATCCAGGGGCTCTGCCCCGTTTGTCATGTAGAAGTACTGCTGTCGGGCGTAGCAAGGACGCATTTGCGTCTCCAGTGACGCTACGACAGATATACACATCACTACGGTACGTCTGTTTGCTACAGCGGAAGGCGAACCCCCACATCCAGCTGAACGCGCCCAAAGTCGTCGGCATCAGGCAGCAGGGTAGTGAAGGTGGGCTCGGCATAGATCTGCGCGCCCGGAAATCGAATTAGCGCGAGGCCGCCGCCTATCTGAGGGCCCCAGCGGGGTCTACTTTCGGAAATCGGACGCGTGCTGGTGCCGTACGGCGGAGCATCGTTGATGAGGAGCATTTCCCCCGATTGGTTGGCGTGGTGCATCGCAACGCCTGCGATCCCATAGATTCGAAAAGCCGACGTTTCATACACATCAAACTGCGCGCGCAGTGTGCCCGTAACAACGCGTCGGGTAAATGCAGACTGCGTGAACCCCCCTTGTGTGCGGTGGTCGGTGGCACGAAATAGGCCGCCGGTAAGTCCAACAGAGAGCGACTCCCCTACACGCATCTCGGCACGAGCGCTCACGCCATAGGTCTGGTAGGTGCCTGTCTGGGGAGCGCTGACCGTGGAAAGCAGCGCCGGGCCCGCGCCCAGCGTGAAGCGAGATGACGCGTCATTGGACTGCGCCTGTGCAGCGGGGGTTTGTGGGCCCATGCACAGAAAGAGGGTCAGGACGAGCAGTGCGGGTAAGCGAACGTTTGATAGATCGGACATGAGTACAAGAAGAGTCGATAGCAAGGTATCGTACGAGAGTGATGTAACGGCATGAGAACGGTGCGCCGTCACTCCATATACCAAGTATATCGAACCTTCACGGAAGGTGCAAGTCCACCAACTGGCCCGAGTCGCAACAAAAAAAAGCCTGCCTGCCGCGGTGTCATCTACATGTTGTCAGACTGTTGACACACGTTGTCAGACGGCATTATCATCTTGTCAGGGGAGACTAAAAAGCTGTCAGATCAGGTCGCAGAGCCTGTCGTGTTGGCAGCCAAACGTACGGTAGAAGCGTCTTGTGACGGGTTGGTACAGGGGTTGCATAAGTGGGTAAATGCAGAGTTGAAGGCGAAGTGCTCTGCATCCCTTGCAACATATACATCACAGACAGAGACAACCGAACGAGGTGATTCGTATGACGAATATTACCCGCACGCCCAACCGCAGCCTGCGCACGCTCCAAGACGAAATCGATCAGGTGTTCAACCGCCTGTTCCCCACAAGCGACGAAAACAGTCGCACCGAGAGCACCACGCGCATGTGGGCACCGCGCACCGACATGGTCGAAACGCCCGACAACTACGAAATCCGCCTCGACCTGCCGGGCCTGTCGAAAGACGATCTGAAGATCAACATGCAGGAGCGGCAGCTCACGGTCAGCGGCGAGCGTCGCCACGAAGCCCGCAACGAAGGCGACGAGTACGTGCGCGTGGAGCGCGCCTTCGGCCACTTCCACCGCTCCTTCACGCTGCCGCAGTCGATTCAGGAAGACAACATTGAAGCGTCGTACCAAGATGGCGTCCTGACGATTACGGTACCGAAGGCCGAAGAAAGCAAGCCGCGTCAGATTGCGATCCAATAACCGGATCTCAGCGCGCACACATCACCTGGTTCTGGAGGTAGACGGATTGCCTCGAATCCGTCTTTAGTGCCTCCACACGCGCTCCGGCGGCCTCACGGCGGCCGGAGCGCTTTTTTGTTTGGGGTATATAGCGGCCTTGCGTGGGGGCAGCTTTGTTGGGTTCAGAGGGAAGCGAAGGCCAGTGCGCTGCACCTCCGTGTCTACCGGACCCCCACAAGATACCACGCATACCAACGGCGGCATGAGCGCCAAGAGCCCATGCCCACTTGCTCATCCATCCCGATCCCCGTCATGTCGATTGCGTTCGACCGCCTTGTTCCCGCGTTAGAGAGCCAGCTCCGTAATGGGTTACCAGGGCCGGAGGCCCAGCAGACCATGGCTCCGCGCTACGATGCGGGCCACCGGCGTCCACCCACTGAATCCACCGAATGCACGAACGCAGGTGTGCTCGCCCTGCTCTACCCAAATGCCGACGGTGTGCCCGTGGTACTGCTCACCGTTCGGCGTAGCGATCTGCCGCATCACCCTGGGCAGATCTCCTTTCCCGGCGGGCGCTGCGAGCCGGGCGAGGTCCCGTGCGACACCGCGCTGCGTGAGGCGCACGAAGAAGTGGGACTGCCTCCCGAGTCATCTACCATACTGGGCTCGCTCACTTCGTTGTACATTCCGCCATCCGGGTTTTGCGTCCATCCGTTCGTAGCGGTATGCGCACAGGCGCCCACCTTTACCGCACAGGAAGCCGAAGTCGAAATGGTGCTGCCCGCATCGCTCCCGCATTTGCTTGATCCGGCTACGCGCACGGTAGAGCCGTGGACGCTCCACGGGCGCAGCATAGACGTGCCGTATTACGGGGTCGATGGGCACGCCGTGTGGGGCGCTACGGCGATGATGCTGGCTGAGCTCCTTCAGGTGGTGCGCCAGGCGTCGGGCGAGTTCAGCGGACGGGTGGCGTGAGCTATGCGCTGTCGGCGGAGTCGGAAGCAATAGGTGTGTGGCTGCGCTCGGCCACGGCGTGCTTCATGCGCTGGTAGATGGCCGAGAGCCCCTGCGTGCGCTGCGCGCCGAGCAAGTTGGCCAGGCCCAGATCGCGCAGTGGATAGTCGGTCGCAGCGGCAACGGCTTCGGGCGTAGCCCCGTCGAAGGCTTCGTGCAAGATGGATACGAAGGCACGTGCTGTGGGTGCGTTGCGGGGTACATCCGCGATGATGCGCACGGTGCCGTCACGTACCTCGGGACGCAGAAAGACCGGCGACTGGCACTCGTGCACCATGTTCAGCCCGGCCTCACGCAGTTCCTGGTATGCCTCGGGCAGTGGCGGTAGCTTGTCGGAGTACTCTAACAGCAGCTCCAACCGGCCATCGCGACCGACCATTTGGAAGCCTGCGGCAATATCTTCAAACGAAGCCATAATCAAGACAGAACAGGGGCGAGATCACGAAGGGGATCCGGGTGGGACTACTGAGCGGGCGTGGCTGCTTCGGCGTCTCCCTTTTCAATGGGCATACCAACAAGGTTGCCCCACTCGGTCCACGAGCCGTCGTAGTTTTTGACCTGGTCAAAGCCCAGCAGGTACTTGAGCACGAACCAGGTGTGACTGGAGCGCTCGCCGATACGGCAGTATGCAATGGTAGGATCGTTGGGGCTGAGGCCCTCGCGCTGCTGATACAAGTCTTCAAGCTCCTCGCGCGGTTTGAACGTGCCATCGTCGTCATTCACCGCGTTCGACCAGGGTACGTTGCGGGCGCCGGGAATGTGTCCGCCACGCATGGAGCTTTCTTCGGGCAGGCCCGGAAGATGCGTAATCTCACCGCGAAACTCCTCAGGCGAGCGCACATCGACCATGGGGCCGTCTTGTTGCTGATGCGCCAGGACCTCGCCCCGGAACGCACGGATGGAGAGGTCGGGGGCCTCAGGCACCGGGTACGACACGGTGGGCAGGTCGGGCGCGTCGGTCGTGAGGGGCCGGTCTTCGGCGGCCCACTTTTTGCGTCCGCCGTCCATCACGCGGAGCGACTCGTGCCCGTAGAGACGGAAGACCCAGAAGGCGTAGCAGGCCCACCAGTTGTTTTTGTCGCCGTAGAACACGACGGTCGTGTCGGGGCCAATGCCTTTCGTTTCGCAGAGCTCCGCAAAGGCGGCCTCGTCAATAAAGTCGCGCTGCACCGGGTCTTGCAGTTCGGTGTGCCAGTCGACTTTTACCGCGCCGGGAATGTGTCCCGTATCGTAGAGCAGCACGTCTTCGTTGGCTTCGACGAGGCGCACGTCGTCATCATTGAGATGGTCAGCAACCCAGTCGGTATCAACCAGGACGTCAGGGTGAGCATACGTGCTCATGGCAGGTAGGCAGCTTGGGGAAAGGAGGCGTACAGGTGCGGTAGGTAAGACCCTTGATGCGGGGTCGTGTTCGCTGCGACAGGCCGCACCGCGTACGTATTGCGGCTTGTTTACACGCACGAAAACGAGGGCACGACACACGCAGGTATTTTCCGTCTTTCGGGCACGGGAGTGGTCTACAGATAGCTTTTTAGATACGCGACGACGGCATCCACATCGGGCAGCCGGTACTGGGCGACGGTGTCGCCGGAGCCGACTTTAATGGTGCAAGCGCCTTCGATGTCGGCGAGTGCCTCGAAGGCGTCTTCGTCGGTCACATCGTCGCCGATGTAGATAGGAACGCGGTCGGGATGGTCGGCGGCAATGTCGCGGACGGCGCGGCCTTTGGTGTGCTCGCGGTGGCGCAGCTCTACGACCTTTTTGCCCCAGATGGCCTCCAGGAATTCGGGAGCCGTATCGACCCAGGCTTGTAGGCGGCGCTGGGCATCTTCAGGGTTTTGGGCCTGGCGATAGTGCACCGCAAAGGTGGGCGGCTTCGACTCCAGATGCAGCCCTTCGACGGAGGGGACTTTGCTCTGCATCTGCGAGAGCGCCGCCAGGGTATCTTCGTTGAAGGCGGGCGGATCGGCGTCTTTTGTGGAGCCGCGTTGTGCGCCGTGTAGCCCAATGGCGGGGGCGTTGGCCGGGAAGAGCCGTCCCAGACTGCGCAGGTCGCGGCCCGTTACGATCCACAGCGGAAAGCGATCGCGTAGCTTCTGCACCACACCAGGCACTTCAGGATGCGGGTACGCGGCGTCGGGATCGTCAACGATGGGAGCGAGCGTGCCGTCGTAATCCAGGAAAAAGAGCGGGTTGTCAACGCGTGGCGGAGTGTCCATAGCAGGCAGGCAAGACAAGTGGAGAGCGGACAAGAATGGTGGTGGGGCGGTGGCAGGAGTATCCCACGCCCTTACACAGCGTAGAGCGCAGCTACGCATGCAGCGCATCCAGAAAGCCGCGAGCCCAGCGCTGCACATCGAGACCTTCGACGGTGGACTTGAGCGCGTTGAGGCGGGTGGTGCGCTCGTCGGGGTTCATTTCAAGCGCGGTGCGAATGGAGGCGGCCAGTCCATCTCTGTCATAGGGATTCACCTGGATCGCCTCCGGCAAGAGGTAGGCCGCACCAGTAAGCTCGCTCAAGATGAGCACGCCGTTCTGGTTGGCCGTGATGAATTCCTGCGTCACCACATTCATGCCATCGCGGAGGGGCGTGATAAGCGCGACGTCGGCAGCGCGGTAGAAGGCGCACAGTTCAAACTGCGTGTACGTACGGTACCGGTAGTTGACGGGCACCCAATTATCGCGCGCAAACTGCCCGTTGATGCGACCTACAACCTCATCCACCTCGCGCTTGAGCTGCTGGTAGGTGTCGACCTTTGTACGGCTGGGCGTGGCAATCTGGTAGAAGCTGACGGTGCCATGGTAGGCCGGGTTGTTCTCCAAGAAGCGCTCAAAAGCCTCCAGCCGCGAGAGTACGCCTTTGGTGTAGTCGAGCCGGTCGATGCCAATGACAATGTGTTCAGTGCCCAGGCGCTTGCGCAACTGCTTGGCTTTGGTGCGCACCTCGTCGGAGTCGGCCATCTGCTTAAACCGATCAACCTCGATTCCGATAGGGTGCGCCTCGACGCGTGTAGTGTGGCCGTTGTAATGGACGGTCTGCCCGTCAATGTCGGCGCCCAGTAGCACGCGGGCGCTCTCCAAAAAATTGTCGACGTACTCCTGCACATGCACGCCTACCAGATCGCAGGCCAGCATGCCGCGCAAGAGCTCGCGAGCCCACGGCAGGATGCGGAAGACCTCCATGGCCGGCCACGGGATGTGCCAGAAGTGCCCAAGCGTGACATCGGGACGGGCTTCGCGAATCCACTTTGGGGCGAGCATCAGGTGGTAGTCCTGGAGCCAGATCTGCTCATCGCTGCGGTCAACCTCGTCGAGCACAGCCTCTGCAAAGCGCCGGTTCACGGAGCGGTAGGTCTCCATGAAGCTCGGGTTGGGCTCAAAGTGCTGAATCATGTAGTGCGATACGGGCCACAGTACGCGGTTGGCCATGCCGTAGTAGTAGCCGTCGAGCTCATCCTGGCTCAGCGGTACTCGGCGTACAGTAAAGTCGGGGTCGTCGGCGGGGAAGGGTTGGCGCTCGGGCAGGGCGGGGTCTTCGCCCATGCCAATCCAGGCTCCACCGCGCTGGCGGAGCACCGGAAGCAGGGCGGTGGTGAGTCCGCCGACAGAGGGGACCCAGTCGCCGTCGTCGGACTGGCGGATGGGAACGCGGTTGGCAACGACAGTGAGGCTCACGGGTGGGCGTGCGTCAGGTCAAAAGGACGGAGAGACGGCGACGGCCGCTTTATGCGGTCTGTTCGCCGGGGGTATCGTGCATCCGCTCGTAGTGCATGCGATGCTTTACGGCATCCCCAAATAAACACAATCCAGCATTAAGTACAATGAGGCTGCCCGTTCCGGCTACGATCCAGGCCCAGGAGGGCGTGTCGGGGTTGGCTTTTTTGAGCGTGGCATGGCCCAGCATGCTGGCACCGGTGCCCACAGCGAGCAGCCCAAGCGGGGCCTGCCAGCGCCACTGCCGGTAATGCGTGTCGGCATCCATAATGATAGAAGACGCAATTGGGAAACAAGGCGAATGACATCTGGCCATACCCTGCAGTTGGGCGAGGCGTTCGTTTCAAGTGGAACGCATGTGTGAAGAGGTTGCGCCGGGCACGGTAAGCTGCATGGTAAGTCCTGCCGATACGGGCTGGTGCCATTCAGCCAAAAGGCTGTCTGCTGCAACAGCATAGCGGTTCATCTCACGGCGGATGGGGTATGTACGGCGCAGGTCAGCAAACGCCTTGGCGCGTTCTTCGGGCGGATGCGAAGCAAGGGCGCGCATGCGGCGGTCGTCGTCGGCAATCGTGTAGGCCTGCTGCGCGAGCGCATGCCAGGCTTCGGTACGGGGCCAGCGGGCACTGGGCGGGGCCAGGTGCCAGGTGTCGGGGGCATGTGCAGCTAAAACCTCGTTGGGCTGCCACGTAGCAGGACGATCCAGCACATCACAGAGCGCCTGGTACAGCATGTGCGTTCCCCGTACTTTGCCGTCGTAGGCGTAGCCTGCAATATGTGGAGTTGCAACGGCAGCGTCGCGAATCAAGTCTGGGGCCGGAGCAGGCTCGCCGGGCCACACGTCGAACAGGAGGGCGCTAATGGGCCCGTCGCGCAGTCCGTGCCGCACTGCATTGGCCTCAACCACAGCGCCACGCGAGGTGTTCACCAGCCAGGTGCCGGGCTGCATGGCGGCTACAACGTTTGTATCCAACAGATGACGTGTGGCATGGGGGCCGCCGGTGGTGAGGGGGACATGCAGCGAAATGATGTTTGCTTTCTGCAACAGCGTATCCAGTGACACAAACTGGTCGGCATGCTCAGGCTCGTTTTTGGCACGCGGCGGATCGTTGCGAAGCACGCGGCAGCCCAGCGCTTCGCAGCGGCGTGCCACCCGGCGTCCGGTGTTGCCGCATCCAACCACCCCTACCGTGCGCGTAGGCAGATCGGTGCCGGTGCGGGTGGCATGATGCAGCAGGGCCGTGAGTACGTAGTCGGCTACGCTGTCGGCATTTGAGCCGGGGGCATGGGCAAACGGAATGCCACGCTGGCTCAAGGCGGCCTGGTTCACATGGTCGGTACCAATGGTGGCCGACCCGACAAACTGAAGTGCATGGTTTTGGATGAGCGAAGCATTCACCTCGGTTACGCTGCGGACGAGCAGCACATCAGCAGCTTGTACATCCGATGCAGATATGGCGCGTCCAGGAGTTAAGGTTACGGTGCCCAGGGTACCAAACGCCTCATGCACATGAGGAATATTTTCGTCGGCCAGGATACGGAGGGAGGGCAAGTCCGGCATAGTACTGAAAGCGCTTTGAGTAAAAAGTACACATATTGTCAGATGAAAACTGATGCGTCACCACTTTCAAGATTGCGCCAACAGCGCATTAAAGCACCGCTAACTATCGAAAAACTTGATTCGTTAACTTTGAGTGAAGCAATTTAGGTCGTTCATTGACAAGAGCTTGGGCAAAACACGGAGTGGAAACCTTGCTCTGTAGGTCTTGTTGACCGCCTTGCCTTGTACGATGCGGTGCAAATACGTAAGCATTCGTTTCAAAATACCACAGCACGCATCTACTGCTTTTCCTGCAGTGGCAAGGCATTCGGATTCTGCCCACAGCAGCATTGTTGCATGAACACATATACAAAAATCGCCTCTACTGGACTTGCTTGTGCCTCTTTGGCCTTCATGGTAACGACCGGCACGCCCGATCTCTCGGCGCATGCGGCCTCGTTGACCGAGGATGCAGAAGCAGGAGGGGCGCCTCCAGAGACTGATGATGCATCGCACGAGCTGCTTGAAGCAGCGTATGGGGCCTCACCCAATGAGGTGCGTCCGGCCATTCAGAACCTACCTGAGGTCGACGATGCCACCCTCTGGCTGGCCCGTGCGGTCTACTCTGAAACCAAAAAGCCACACGAGCAAGAGCTTGTAGCGTGGGTCGTACGTAATCGCGTGGAAACGCAATACCGCGACCAGTCGACATATCGGGACGTGGTGCTTGACCCGAGCCAGTTTAGTGCGTTCAACTATGGATCGGGCAAACGCTCGTTCTACATGAACCTGCAGCCCGACACGCCGCTCGACAGCTGGCAGCAGGCCCTGCACGTGGCCTACTACGTACGCCATGCCGACAGCGCCTATCGTCCGTTTCATATCTCTACACGGCACTTCTTCAGTCAGATATCGATGCCGTATCATCAGTTTCCACACTGGGCGAATCAAAGCCACAAGGTCGACCCCCAGTGGGAAATTTCGCTGGATGAATGGCGTTTCCGATTCTACGCAAATCTGTCGTAGCCCGGCTAAGCCAGAGCATCATTAAGAATAACCTTTTTCAGGGCAGTCCAGGCGCTACGTGGCTACCAGCCAATAGTGTCGGGGCCGCCTTTGAAGGGACCTACCACGCGGCTCGTAATCCAACCGCCGTAGAACGATCCTGCTTGCGCATCGACCTGTTCGTCGTCAACATAGCAGGCGTCCATTTGATGGGCGTAGAATGCAACGTATCCCGCCATATCTTGAAAGCGCGGTGTGGGGCTTGGGTACGTCCAGGCAGCCTGCTGCGCACGCTCCGCATCCACAACCACATCGTAGTACTGAGCGCGGCCCTTAAACTCGCAGTGTGAGGTGCGCCCGGCGTGTTGCAGAACGCCTTCAGCAATGTCGTCAGGCGGACTATAGTATACGGGCGGATGACTCGTTTCGAGGACGCGGTAGGCCTGCGTCGTATCCACGATGGTAGTACCGTTGAATACCACGCGGATGCGTGCGTCGGTGCGTTCCAATCGGGGCGGGCGAGGGTAGTCCCACACCGATTCCTGGTTGGGACCGGGTTCGATTCTGTTAGGCATGAGCAGGGGGCGCAAGCAGCGTGTCGGCGAATGCGTTGATTTCGTCGTGCAGAGGACGGTCGGTTTTTAGGGGATCCATCGCTGGCCAGTGCGTGGGTGGTGTGGGCGCTGTGCCCTGGGCTTTGTCGGCGTGTTGCAGGTGCCGCAACTGAAGAGCAGCCAGTGCATGAATCGACAGAATGCGGGCCACGTGGGGCGTTTGCTCGTACGCGGTACGGGCTGCCAGCGTCCCCATGGAAACGACATCCTGGTTGCCGCCATTGGTAGGAATAGAAGACGTAGCCGTGGCCTGCGTACGCTGCCGAAGCTCGGCGACAAGCGCGGTAGCGGTGAGTTGCGCGCCAGCAAATCCGTGTGTTGCGCCGGGCGTCCACGCCAAGAGAGGCGGCGCGCCGCCGTTTTGGGCGGGGGTAAGCAGCAAGTCAAGCTGTCGCTCTATGAGCACTCCGATCTGTGTAAGTGCTGCACTGAGCGCATCGGAGGCAAACGCGACCTGCTGCCCTTGAAAGTTGCCGCCGTGGTACACACGAGGCGGATTGTTGAACAGCAAGGGGTTGTCGGAGGCGCCGTTGAGTTCCGTTTCAATCAGGCGCGTCGCGTAGTCGATCTGCTCGCGGCAGGCCCCGAGCACTTGTGGGGCACAGCGCAGCGAGTAGATCTCTTGCAAAGGGCGTTCGTCGAGGGGCGTGTAGGCGTCTCCTGACTGCGCAGCAGAGCGAATGTTGGCAGCGCTCTGTATCTGCCCGCTGTGCCCTCGGGCTTCGTGCAAATCGGGCGCAAGCGGATCGAGAGAGGCGCCCAGCAGGCGAAAGACCCATCCGGTATGAGCCTCGGCGTAGGCACAGAGGCGCTGGGCTCGCGCGCAGGCCAGCGCGGCATATGCTGTCATAAACGAAGTGCCATTTACGAGGCCGAGCGCATCGCGCGCGTCGAGTTCGATCGGGTCAAGGTCGGCCTCCGCCAGGGCCTTGGAGGCGTCGATGCGAGAGCCATCCTCACGCAAGCAGTGGCCTTTGCCCATCAGGGCGCGCGCTACAAACGCAAGCGGCGTGAGGTCGCCACTGGCGCCAACCGACCCGATGGTGGGAACAGCGGGCGTGAGGTTGGCATCCAGCGCGGACTGGAGCGCATGGACTGTGGCCATTCGAATCCCTGAATGGCCTTGAGCCAGGGCATGCAGGCGTAGCATCATAAGAGCGCGCACTATGGCGCGAGGCGCGTAAGAGCCGGTTCCTGCAGCAAGATGGTTCACAAGGCTCTGTGCGCGTGCTCCGGGGGAGGCTGCCCCCTCGTGGCGTACCAGCGGTCCAAAGCCGGTGGTGATGCCATAGAGGGGCGTGCCGTTGTCTTGCAGCGCCTCCAGCGTATCGCGGGCGGATGCGCAGGCGTCTTTAGCTGCGGACGTGAGTACGACCGACCAGTCCGGGGTTGTGGCAAACTGCTCGACGACAGGAGCGGTAAGCGTAACGGTAGGGCCCAGTGCAAGTGGCGAGCGGGGCGAGGCGGTCATGAGGTAACAGAAGACGAATGGGACGAGACAAGGTCAGCAAGGCGTTGCCGAAGCGCCACGCGATCTACAGCGCCCTTTGGAGTCTGAGGCCAGTCAGAGGGCGCCAGAAAGAGCACTGTATCCAGCCGTCTGCGGAGCGTACCCAGGTGCGGCCGTATTGCCTCGTTCGTGGGGCGCTGCGTGTGGGGGGCATCCCCCCAGCAAAAGGCAACGGCAAGGCGGGTGCCGTCGGGGCTCCACACAAAGGCGTCGTGCACATCGTCGATGGCCTCTTTGATGCGGGCCTCGATGGGGCCGGCATGAACCATCCGGCCATTAGTTAGCTTGAACGCGCTGTCGGTTCGGCCTTGGAAGTAAAGGCCGTCGTTGCGTCGTTCGGCACAGTCGCCCGTGGCCGCCCAGCGCTCAGGATCCAACCGATGCAAGCCGTCCTCGGTCCACTGCCCGATGCAGGCATTTTGCCCTTGAAAGAGCAACTCGCCGTCGTCGCTGATGCGTACGGTACAGCCCAGCGGACGGCCCAGGTAGTTGGGGGCCCACACGCCCGGATCGCCCAGCGCAATGCCCGGGCTGGCCTCGGTCTGGCCGTAGCCGACTCGTAGTGCAGTCTGCGAGAGCGCATCGGCAAGGGGGGCGCTGATAGGGGCTCCACCTACAATACCTCCAGCGAGCTGGGTGAGAAAGGACTGTCCGCTGTCGTGGTTGAGCAGGCGCCGAATGGTTAGCGGAACGGCCGAAAGATGAGTGGCCCCCCATGCGTCGCGCAGTTCCAAGAGGGACGCAGCCGAGCGTCCGCCTTCGGGGTCACGAATAATTTCGGCACCAGAGAGCAGAGCGGGAAGAAGATCGAGCACCAGCCCAAACGCATGCGACCACGGCAAGACCGAGAGCACGCGGCTGTGTTTGAGCTTGAAGTAGGGCAGGTGGCTGGCCAGTACCGAGAGCACGTTGGTATCGGAGAGGGCGTACCAGTGGGCGTTTGCCGTGGTACCAGAGGTGCGGAGTAAGAAGCGGACCTCGGGGGTGCAGGGGGTGGTTGCGGAGCGGAGCGTCTCAGGAGGGGCGAGCGGTCCTGCACATCCATCGGGCACCCATGCGTGCGGGGTATCGGCGTCTGGATGGATAAAGGCACGCGCATCCAACTGATGTACCAGCTCGGGCGAGGCCGAAGGTGGAGCCAGCACAATGGTGAGGCGCTGCCAGAGCGCGGCCACGAGCACCTGCACGAATGCAGCAGACGGGGGCATTGCGATAACGATTCGGTCGCCCGCCTGCAGGTTGGCACTGCGAAAAGCCTGCACCCAGAGCCGCGACCCGGTCCATACAGAGGCAGCTGGTGTAATAGCGTTGTCGTCAATGAAAGCAGGTACGGCCTGATCGCGCAGGCGATCGTACAGGAGGTCGTGCCAGGCGTTTGGTACTCCGTTGCTGGCGTCGTGTAGTGCCGCGCGGCACGCGTGCTCAATCCGGGGGGCACGCGCCGTGCGAGGGGCGTCAGAGCAGTTGCCCGAAGAGGACGGAGAAGAACGGGGGCAGCACGACATCACAAAGAGGGCGAAGCGATGGGTAAGCACAAGAACAGAGCATGCAGGTATGGCATGTGTACGTGCCATACGGCAACGTGCGTTCGACGAAAAGAAGCGGTTTGCTTCAATGTTACAGTAGTTTCGCAGGGCGCACAGCGCCCCTGTGCGTCGCAAAGGCGATAACGACGTACATGGGAAAGGTGGAAGAGCGCCAATGGATTCCGCGCAGTGGGCGTACAGGAGCTGCTTCGCACAAGGAGGCGGCACCGTGCGAGGACTCCGTGCCACCTCCCTGACGTTACCCTAAAACTTCTGGACCATGATCCAGTTGGCGCCGCGCGAATCGCGGTAGAGATGAATAGTGACGAGCGTAGGACGCATGCGGTACGTATATGTATACGTGAACGTCTCGTCGAGATTGTCTTTGCGGAGGCCTTTCTTAAAGCGCCCCCGAAACAGGCGGTTATTGGTGCACGGGGCTATTTCGGTAAAGAAGTTCTTGCCGACGGCCTCCTCGGGAGCTACGCCGCTGAGCTCCGACTCGTACTGGTTGAAGAAGAGAATCTGCCCGTCATCGTCGATTTTGATGATGCCGAAGTCTGCGCGGTTCAGGTCGTTGGGGGCCGCTTTGCCGAGTTTGGGGTCGAGGTCGTCGCCCTGAAACGTGAGGTCAACGCGCTCGCTTGACGGAGCGTCTTTGTCGGAGGCCTCGGGGGGAGCAGGAGCCTCTTCGGGGGACGAAGACGCCGCGTGCGTATCTGCAGAGGACGCAGAGGTGGAGGCCTCGTCGTGGGCCTCCCCATTGAGCGAGGTCGCCTGCTCATCGGCATCTAAGGGGCTGGATTCGTCAGGAGAAGAAGCCATGCGCATACTGCGGATACGTGTAGAGGGTAAACGTGCTGTAACGGTACGCTAAGACGATACAGACTGGAGTCGCAAATATCAATAGGGAGTAGCAGATGCCAGGCGCGTATGGGTTTATGTATCCATCTTTTGCCTCCCTGTTACAACATAATATTGCACCATGATGGGGCCCACGCCGTTCTTGTGGGGCATGCTTCTGCGAGGCATATCGCAAGTAAGCGAGAAACGTCGCATTTCAGTGACGCGTTACGCATCCGCAGAGTGTGCATGTCGGGGTGTTTTTGCCGTCTATATTCTTAGTTTCTGTTTCGTTGAGGCGTATGTGCTGCGCAGTGTGAGCATGAACCGATCAATTCGCATTGGCTCGGTAGCAGGCATTGGCTTGTTCCTCCACTGGACGTTCCTGCTCTTGGTGGCAGGGCTTGCCGCATTCCTGTACTATCAGGGCCAGAGCTTGGCTACAACGCTCCATATTATGGGGCTTATGGCAGGGCTCTTTGGGTGTGTGGTGCTACACGAACTGGGTCATGCACTCATGGCCAAGCGGTTTTCGGTGCCCACGGAAAGCATCACGCTCTATCCTATCGGCGGCCTTGCGCGGTTGCAGCGTCTGCCTGAAGAGCCCATCAAAGAGTTTTGGATTGCCATAGCTGGGCCGCTCGTTAACGTAGCTATTGCCACTGTACTGGCTGTGGGGCTTGTGCTTGCCGATACGCCGATAGACATCAGCGCGGCCTACTCGATCGATACCCACGCCGGGGCCACCCTGATGTGGCTAAATCTCGGACTTGCGGTGTTCAATATGCTTCCGGCGTTTCCTATGGACGGTGGGCGCGTGCTGCGTGCACTGTTGGCATTGCGCTATGACTATGCCCAGGCCACTCGCACGGCGGCTCGGGTAGGGCAAGCCATGGCAGTGTTATTCGGGTTTGTGGGAATCGTCAGTTTCAACTTTGTGTTGCTCTTCATTGCGCTCTTCGTGTACATTGGGGCGCAGCAAGAGTCGCAACACGCCGAGTTTCGAGCCGTGGCGCGCGACACCCTGGTGCGCGCTGCTATGATGACGCGCTTTGGCACGCTCTCTGCCAATGCAACCCTGGGCGATGCGGTGGATGAACTGCTCGCCGGGACCGACCACGACTTTCCGATCGTTAACGATGGGCGCGTAGAGGGGATGCTCAGCCGACAGCAACTTGTGGATGCACTGCGCATGCACGGACGTGGCCACCGGGCTGCCGATGTGGCTACCGGTCCATGCGTAACCGTGGCACCCAGCACGACGCTGGACGAAGCCTTCCAGATTATGCAGACCTCTGACTGCACCACGGTGCCCGTAGTCGAGGACGAGCGCCTTGTGGGACTGCTCTCCCTCGAAAACGTGGGCGAGCTGCTCATGGTGCGGTCGGCGCTCGGGGCCAATGAGTCGCCAACCTCGACGCAGCTCCCCGGAAGTGCGTAGCGACGTATTCAGCAACAGATCGGACCCAGGCCGGGGCGAACACTACCCGGTAGCGCTTTCATTCGCAAACACATAACGCAACGCCCTGTCGGTTCGTCAATTGAATCGATAGCTTTTGTTCGCACTGGCTTCTTTCAACCAATCGCCTCGCCCTCATGGACCGTCGTACGAAAATTGTTGTTACACTGGGTCCGGCCAGCAACGACCCGGAAACTATCGAACGGCTCATTGCTGCGGGCATGGACGTGGCACGCATGAACTTTTCCCACGGTAGCCACGAGGAGCATGCCGAGCGCATTCGGATGGTGCGTGAGGCTGCTAATGCACAGGGCCGCGTAGTGCCTATCCTGCAAGATCTTCAGGGCCCGAAAATCCGCGTAGGTACCGTAAAAGACGGCTGCGTCTTCATCGACGAAGGCGATACCCTTACGCTCACCAACAAACCGCTCGACATTGGCACCACCGAGCGCGTGCGCATCGACTACGACACACTTGCTGAAGACGCCGATGTGGGGGGGCGCATCTTGCTCGACGACGGACTGCTTGAGCTTGAAATTACGGACATCACCAGCAGCGGTGATGTTGTGACGCGCGTGGTAGAAGGAGGGCCGTTGCGGTCCCGCAAAGGAGTAAACCTGCCCAACATTCGCACCTCGACCCCGTCGCTCACTGAAAAAGACATCCGAGATCTTGAGTTTGGGCTTAAGATGGATGTAGATCTGATTGCCCTCTCGTTTGTGCGTACGCGCAGCGATGTGGAGGCGCTGACTCGACGCATCCGTGAGGCCGACAAAAACGTGGCAGTCATCTCGAAGATCGAGAAGCCCGAAGCCGTGCGTCAGATCGACGACATCCTGAAGGAAACGAATGGTATTATGGTGGCGCGGGGCGACCTGGGCATCGAAATGCCGATGGAGAAGGTGCCCGGTACGCAGAAGAGCCTGATCCGCAAAAGCCTGTCTACGGCCAAGCCGGTCATTACGGCAACACAGATGCTGGAAAGCATGATCGAAAACCCGCGTCCCACGCGAGCCGAGGCCAGCGATGTGGCCAACGCCGTGCTCGATGGCAGCGATGCGGTTATGCTCTCCGGCGAAACAGCGGTAGGGAACGATCCGGTGCGGGTGGTGGAGTCGATGAATAAGATCATCCAGGAAGCCGAGTCGCACTGGCAAACCTCGCGGCAGTCGCTCTCGCAGGTGCCCGACCACCTGAAGCACACTGAGAGCGTCACAAATTCGGTCAGCTTCACGGCATGTCGGCTGGCTGAACAGGTTGGTGCCAAAGCCATCGCGTGCCTGACTAACTCAGGTGCTACGGCCCGTTCGATTGCCCGCCACCGCCCCAGTATGCCCATTTACGCCTTTACCGATAACGAGCGCGTGGTCGGCCAACTGGGGGTATTGTGGGGAACAAAGAGTTTTTACATTCCCTTCCAAGAAGATACCGATCGTGGCATTGCCCGCGTGCACAGCGTGTTGCGCGATCGCGAGCTCGTGGAGCCGGGCGATCTGGTGGTTATGACGGCGGGCATGCCACTTCCCGCACGAGGGCGCACAAACATGGTGCATGTGGGCCGCATCAAGTAGCCTGCAGCGAAGTGGCGTTTGCCCTGTAGCTCCAGCCCTCAAGCTGCAGCCCCGTTATGGTTTGCTTTCGTTGAGGAAGTCCCGGTCCACAAGCCGGGCTGCGTTCTATGTCGACATGGCACTGGCTTACGGCAGGCATCGGTGCGATTCTCGTAGCCGGTGTGCTTTCCAGCTGCTCCCCCACCTCGGTGGTTGGGAGCCGCGTTGACAACTTCCGAGCGTTCTACAATACGTTCTACAACGCTGAAGAAGACTTTGCCCGAGGGATGGAGTCGGTGCAGGCCCAGAGTCATGCCCTCGACCCAAGCCGCTTTGCATCCATTTTCCCTGATCCATCGGGAGGCGTTGACGAGGCCGCGTTCGAGTCGGCCATCGATCGCAGTGCCGATGTCCTACGCGAGCACCCGCAGTCGAAGTGGGTCGACGATGCCCTCATGCTCATCGGGCAGTCGTACTTCTACACAAGCGAGTTCGGCGCTGCAGCCGAAAAGTTCAACGAGATCATAGCGTTAGGCAACGAGCGGGCTGATGAAGCACGGTTCTGGCTGGCTCGCACGCTGGTCAGTCAGGGGGATGCTGAGCGCGCTGCCGAGCATGTGCGTTTAAGTCTGGAACGCGACGATGTGCAGGATCCGTGGCGTAGCCAGCTCTGGCTCGTTGCAGCAGAATTGCGTACCGAGCAGGCAACCTGGCCAGAGGCCCTTGCGGCCCTCGATAACGCCTTGCAGGGCGACCTCGACCGCAGAGAGGAAACGCGTGCTCAGTTGCTACGCGGCCAGATCTTTGAGAAGCGGAACGACTATGCCGCTGCGGCCCGCGCCTACCGGGCGGCAACCGAATCGCGCGAGTTTGAGGTGGCCCTGGCGGGGGAGATGAGCGCGCTGCGTGCGCAAGCCCAAACCAGTACCAACCCCGACTTGGTGGAGCGCGCTAATCTCCTTTCGCGCAACGACCGAAACTTAGAGCAGCGCGACGCTCTGCGTCTTCTCGAAGCCTATCTTCATGTTTTGCAAGAGCGGCCCGCCGAGGCTCGGCAGGCCTACCAGGAACTGCTGCACGGCGAAGAACCCATTGGGCGAGATCTGCAGAGCCGTGCGTACTACCAGATGGCTGTGATGTACCGCGATGTTTGGCGCGACTACGGAAGGGCTGCAGCGTATTTTGATTCGTCGGCAACCACAGCGTCGCGTCCAGATAACCAGGAGCAACGCGGCCCTGCGCCTCCTACAACGCTGCCGGATGTCCAGGACCTCGCTGAGCGCTATGGGGCTGTTGCTGAGCAGCAAGAGCGCGTAGCCCGGTACGACTCGCTTCTGGCGCTGGGCAGCTTGCCCGAAGAGGCGTTTCAGCAACGCATTCAGGAAATTGCAGAAGCGAAGCGCGAGGCGGAAGCAGAAGAAGCCAACGAACGCGAAGATACCGATGCAGATTCCAATGGCTTTGCACAGACAACGCGGCGCCCTGGAGTGCAAGGGCAAGATGAAAGGGGGCCTGCGTCCACGATAGCTGCTGAGGCCGCCAATGAAGAGACCGGGTTTCTCTTTCACCGGAGTCCGCAGCGTGTGCAGGAAGGACAGCGCAGCTTTCAGCAGCGATGGGGCACACGGCCCCGCGAGCCGTTCTGGCGCATTGCAGACATCACACCCGACGCAGACCAAGCCCAGGCGCCTACAGTCACCGATGCAGGCCGAATTGAGGCCACAGAGGGCGCCGACGTTCCCTCCGCTGAAGAGGATAGCCCATCCGGCGGGGCTGCGTCAGACGGCGAATCCCTGGTGGATGTGGACGCAGTGCCTCGTACCGAGGCGGAGCAGGAAGCCATGCGAGACGAACGCACCTGGGCGTGGTACGAGTTGGGCAACGCGCTTTTCTTAAACATCGGGCAGCCAGATTCGGCTCTTGTGTGGTACGAGCGCGTTCTGGTGGAAGCTGCGGACCATCCGGTATACGAACGAGCCGTCTACGCTCGTGCTGAGGCGCTCGAAGCGGCGGGGCAGCCCAACGCAGCAGACGGCCAGTACGAATCGCTAATTCGTGCCAACCCCGATTCGCCGTTTGCCGACCGGGCGCGTGCTCGCCTCGGCAGGTCCGTCTCGCCCGCTCCCGACAGCACGCAGCAAGCGTTTGAGGCGTACAAAGAGGCGCGGTCGTTGGTGGAGGAGGAGCAGTGGCGTGCAGGTCTTGACCGTCTCACGGAAGTAGCGCGTACGTATCGCGCCGATACCGTTGTGGCGCCGCGTGCGCTCTGGTCAATGGGGCAAGCCTACCTGTCGTGGCATCGCCGCGATAGTACCGCCGCCCAGCAGGCGCTGCGCCGTGCGATAGATACGCTTAACATTGACGCGGCAGATTCTGATACAGCGACAGCCTCCTCTCCCGAGGCGGCCCCCCGCAGCGCCCCCGCCCAGCAGTCGGGTCCCCCGCAGGTCGCCCCCCCTGACGCAGCCGCCGACACAACACAGGGCATTGCAGACGATGCCACGCGGCGTGCCGAGGCC
The DNA here is from genome assembly GCF_002554705.1 of Longimonas halophila. Taxonomy (GTDB): domain Bacteria; phylum Bacteroidota; class Rhodothermia; order Rhodothermales; family Salinibacteraceae; genus Longimonas; species Longimonas halophila. Next base: position 244,994 of record NZ_PDEP01000005.1, read on the forward strand.
TATCCGGCTCTTCGTAAGCTGATGCAGCATTTACAGACATCATTTCCTGATGCGCCTCAGTCCCAGCGCGCAGCGCGATTAGCTGAAGCTCTTTCTGGAAGCGAACCCACAGATTCGCGTGAATCCGAATCGGAGTCGACCCCTCCAGGTACGCGTTCAGCGCCCGAGCGCACACTGCCTACGCCCCGGTCGTCCTCCGAAGATGATACGTAACATAAGCACGAACATAACGGAACTGGACCGTTCAGATTGTGGTTCAGTCCGGCTGCCCTGATCCGGCCGGTTTAGGCGTATGGTTGCCTGCCGCTGCTGCGTGAGTCTTTGTGTATTCCCATCCCTTCATGAACACACCAAACGACACCCCAAACCGTCCAGAAAACAATGCCGAGGGCTCATCCTCGCGCATCCTGTACGGAATCTATGCTGCGGTCTTTCTGGGGCTTGGTATCCATCTGCTGTTGTACTGGGGGCAAGACAATGCGGCAGAGATTAGCTACAGCACATTCCTCGACTATGTGGAAGCCGGCCATGTGGAACGCGTTGAGGTGGTCAACGACCGCCGCGTTCAGGGGCGCTACACACAGACCGCTGTGGCAGATAGTGCCGTGACACTGGCCGTGCCGGTGCCCGATGAGGGCGCATTGGAGGATTCCGAGGCCGAGGCGCGCCGGTTCCTGACCACCAAGCCCGAAGACCACGAGCTTACCGATTTCCTGCGTGCGCATAATGCCGAGCAGGCTGCACAAGAAGCCCAGGTCGAGTTTACGGCACGCACCGAGCAGAGCTGGCTTGACAGCACACTGTTCTGGCTGTTGCTGTTTGGCGCTATCCTTGTGGTCTGGTTGCTGCTGTTTCGGCGCATGAACCCAGGCTCGCAGATGCTGAACATTGGCAAGAGCAAGGCCAAGCTGTTCGACGCCTCCGAAGAGCAATCGGTCACGTTCGATGACGTGGCAGGCCTCGACGAGGCAAAAGAAGAAGTCGCTGAAATTGTCCACTTCTTGCGCGATCCAGAACGCTTTACGCGTCTGGGTGGCACCTTGCCCAAGGGCGTGCTGCTTGTGGGCCCTCCTGGTACAGGCAAGACACTCATGGCAAAAGCCGTAGCCGGGGAAGCAGGCGTACCCTTTTTCTCGATATCGGGCTCCGACTTTGTCGAGATGTTCGTGGGCGTAGGTGCCTCGCGGGTGCGCGACCTGTTCAAGAGCGCCAAGGAAAAAGCCCCATGCATCATCTTTATCGACGAGATGGATGCGGTAGGGCGTACGCGCGGCGGTAACAGCATGCCCGGCGGTAACGATGAGCGCGAAAACACGCTCAACCAGCTGCTGGTGGAGATGGACGGCTTTGACTCTGATCAGGGCGTCATTATCATCGCAGCCACGAATCGTCCTGACGTGCTCGACTCGGCCCTCTTGCGGCCAGGCCGCTTCGATCGGCAGATTATGGTGGATAAGCCCGATCGGCATGCCCGCGCCCAGATCTTTACCGTACATGTGCAAGCGCTTCTGCTGGGCAATGACGTTGATGTGGACGTGTTAGCACGTCAAACACCGGGGTTTGCCGGGGCAGAAATCGCGAATGTGTGCAATGAAGCTGCTCTCCTGGCCGCACGCAAGGAAAAGGAATGCGTGCAGATGGACGACTTCGCGCAGGCGATCGACCGCGTGGTCGCAGGGCTTGAGAAGAAAAACAAGATCATTGCTCCTGAGGAGCGCGAGGTCATTGCATTCCACGAAGCCGGGCATGCCATCACCGGGTGGTTCTTAGAACACACCGATCCCGTTGTAAAGGTGTCGATTGTGCCGCGTGGACTTTCGGCGTTGGGATACGCACAGCACCTCCCCGAAGAACGGTATCTCTATTCGCGTAACGCGCTGCTCGACCGCATGACGATGACCATTGGCGGGCGCGTGGCCGAAGAGATCGTATTTGGCGATGTTACCACCGGAGCACAGAACGACCTGGAGCGCATCACCAAAATGGCCTACGCGATGGTTGTTGACTATGGAATGAGCGCGCGTGTGGGACAGGTTAGCTTCAACCAGTCGGGCCAGAACGACACCCCAATGTTTGAACGTCCCTACGCCGAATCCACCGCGGAGATGGTAGATGAGGAGGTGCGCGCCCTGATTGGAGAAGTGCACGACCGCGCCCATGCCCTGCTCATGCGTAAGCGGTCGCTTCTGGATACGATGGCCGAGGCCTTGCTTGAACAGGAAGTGCTCGGTCCGAATGAGTTGGTTGACCTGCTTGGAGAGCGTCCACACGGCACCTACGTGCCTATGAAGAGCGAGGGTGACACAGCGCCCGAACCACCCGCCGAACCGCAGCCTGGTGCACGACAAGACGACCCGTCACGCTAAGATGACTGCTGAGTGGGGCGTGTCAAGCTGGAGACAGGTCAGAATGCACACGGAGCACACAAAGCGGCGAAACCCAACAAGCACGGACAAGTTACGACAAGATGTGCAAATGGCACAGGCCAACACGCCGCTTGTGCCAGGTATGTTGCCGAAAGACACGAGGCGAGGCTCTCTCGCCTTTTTTTGTGAACGTACCGAAAAGACAAGTTGGTACACTGGTATGTATCAATAGAAGGGTTTAGGAAGAGGTGCAGAAGCTATGCACTCGGATTTCGTTCTTTTAACGATCTCTTTGCGGTCGTTCATGAACACCCAGACCCTGCTTCCTTATACCTTTAGCCTGTGAAGACAGGTGGGCCGCCTTTGCGCGGCATGCGCTGATGTGATCGACTAACCGCGACGGTACCGTGCCTACAATACAGCAACTGATTCGTAAAGGGCGTTCTTCAAAACCAAAGAAGAAGACAGCGCCTGCTCTCGAAAACTCGCCGCAGCGTCGTGGCGTGTGCACTCGTGTGTACACCACAACGCCGAAGAAGCCGAACTCGGCGCTCCGAAAGGTGGCGCGTGTGCGCCTCACGAACGGAAACGAAGTGACGGCTTACATCCCTGGTGAGGGACATAACCTGCAAGAGCACTCGATTGTGCTGGTGCGCGGGGGACGTGTGAAAGACTTGCCGGGTGTGAAATACCACATTGTGCGTGGTGCACTCGACGCCGCTGGTGTGGAAGATCGCCGCCAGGGTCGTTCGAAGTACGGTGCGAAGAAGCCCCGTAGTTAACTGTAGAAGAGCAACCCGTGCCCCACAGGGGTGCGTGTCGGCTCGTTTGTTCAACAATGCATAGGTGTTATGGCTCGCGACAAGGCCGCAAAGAAACGCACAACCACCCCCGACCCGATCTATAGCGACGATCTGGTGTCGCGGTTTGTGAACTCGATCATGCGCGACGGCAAAAAAAGCCTGGCGCAACGCATCGTGTACGACACGTTCGACGTGATCGAAGAGCGCACCGGCGAAGAAGGCATTGAGGTCTTCAAGAAGGCGGTGAACAACGTGGCGCCGCTGGTTGAAGTGCGCAGTCGTCGCGTTGGTGGCGCTACGTACCAGGTGCCCATTGAGGTGCGCCCAGAGCGGCGCGTTACGCTGGCGTTTCGCTGGATCATCCAGTATGCGCGAGCCCGAAAAGAGAAAAGCATGGTGAACCGCCTGGCTAGCGAGCTGGTGAATGCAGCCAAAGGCGAAGGTGGTGCCGTTAAGAAGAAGGACGATACGCACCGGATGGCCGAGTCCAACAAGGCCTTTGCCCACTTCCGCTTCTGACTGACTGCGGATATTTCCGCTGCCAGCTGGCCTGCCACTACGGCGCGCCAACTGGTTCACGCACTGGGCCTGTGCGGCCCCCGAGTACGCAACAATAGATCTGTTATGGCTACCCGAAGCAACGAGAGCTTTCCGCTCGACAAAACTCGCAACATTGGTATTGCCGCGCACATTGATGCGGGCAAAACCACGCTCACTGAGCGTGTCCTGTTCTATACGGGACGCATCCATCGTATGGGGGAGACCCACGAAGGGGCGTCGCAGATGGACTGGATGGACCAGGAGAAGGAGCGGGGCATCACCATTACCAGTGCTGCTACAACCTGTTACTGGGACGACCACCGCATCAACATTATTGACACACCAGGCCACGTTGACTTCACCATTGAGGTGGAGCGCTCCCTGCGTGTGCTCGACGGCGCGATTGCACTCTTCTGTGCTGTGGGCGGCGTAGAGCCGCAATCGGAGACGGTGTGGCGTCAAATGGACAAATATAATGTGCCGCGCATTGCGTTCGTCAACAAGATGGACCGCACCGGTGCCGACTTTGAAAATGTTGTCGGTATGATGGAGGATCGCCTGAGTGCGAACCCTATTCCGCTGCAATACCCCATTGGCGCAGGCGAAACCTTTCGCGGCGTAATCGACCTGATTGAGAACAAAGCCGTCATCTACGACGAAGAGTCGCAGGGGATGGATTGGAACGTCATGGAAATTCCGGACGACCTGAAAGGGGAGGCCGAGAAGTGGCGCATCCGCATGCTGGAGGCCGTCGCCGAATACGACGACGAGCTCCTCATGAAGTACCTCGACGGCGAAGAGATCTCTGCCGAAGAGATCCGCAAGGTGGTGCGTACTGCCACGCTGGAGCGCGACATTACCCCTGTCTTTGCGGGTACCGCGCTCAAGAACAAAGGCGTACAGCGCCTGCTCGACGGTGTGCTAAACTACCTGCCGAGTCCGCAAGATGTGCCGCCGGTGGAAGGATTCCACCCGCGCGACAAGGACGAAAAGCTGATGCGTGGGCCAAACGAAGACGATCCGTTTAGTGCGGTTGCCTTCAAGATTGCCACCGACCCGTACGTCGGGAAGATCACGTTCATTCGCGTATACAGCGGTACGCTCGAAACCGGAACCAAGGTGTACAACGCAACCTCCGACGAGATGGAGCGCGTTGGGCGCCTGATGTTCATGCACTCCAACGATCGCGAGGACGTGGACATGGTTCGGGCGGGAGACATCGCCGCTGCAGTGGGACCGAAGAACCTGAAAACAGGCGACACTATTTGCGATCCAGACGACCCCGTCGTGCTGGAGTCCATGGACTTCCCCGAGCCGGTCATCCGGATCGCCATCGAGCCCAAAACCAAGGCCGACCGCGACAAGCTGACGAGTGGCCTGGTGAAGCTCGCTGAAGAAGACCCGACATTCAACGTGTCGACCGACGAAGAGACCGGTCAGACGCTGATTGCGGGGATGGGCGAGTTGCACCTCGAAATCATTGTGGACCGCCTGAAGCGTGAGTTTAAGGTGGAAGCAAACGTAGGTCGCCCACAGGTGGCCTATCGCGAAGCCATTACTGCTACGGTCGACGAGCACTATGTGCTCAAAAAGCAGACGGGTGGACGCGGTCAGTTTGCCGAGGTTTACATGGAGGTCGGGCCGAACGAAGACGGAACTGGCTTTGAGTTTGAAGACGAAATCGTAGGCGGCGCCATCCCGCGTGAGTTCATCCCGTCGGTTGAGAAGGGCATCAAGAGCTCGCTCGATCAGGGCCCGATTGCCGGGTATCCAATGGAGGGTGTGAAAGTGCGTCTTTACGACGGCGAGTACCACGACGTTGACTCTGATCAGAACTCGTTTGAGATTGCCGGGCGCATGGGCTTCCGCGAGGCGGCCCGCCGCGCGAACCCGGTGCTCATGGAGCCGATCATGAAAGTTGAAGTCATCACGCCCGATGAATACATGGGCGATGTGATTGGTGACCTCAACAGCCGTCGCGGCCAGATTGGAAAGATGGGGCAGCGCAATGATGCACAAGTCATCAACGCGCTTGTACCACTCTCCGAAATGTTTGGCTACTCGACCGACCTGCGTTCAATTACGCAGGGGCGCGCCATCTACACGATGCAGTTCGAGACCTACGATCCGGTCCCGAAAGACATCGCAAAAGAGATTACGGACGAAGACACCGTCGACGCTGCTGCATAAGCCTGAACGGCTCAGCACCGGCGCACAGATCAACACACTGACACGAAACACCAAGGTAACCAGTTATGGCGAAGGAGGTATTTGAGCGGAAGAAGCCGCACATCAACATCGGGACGATTGGGCACGTTGATCACGGGAAGACGACGTTGACGGCGGCGATTACGAAGGTGCTGGCCGAGCAGGTTGGCG
>NZ_PDEP01000006.1 GCF_002554705.1 Longimonas halophila
GCAGGACATCGAAGACCCCATTCCGTTTCGGCCCGACGGCACGCTGCACATCCTGCAAGAGAGCGACACGCTGCGCACCATTGCGGTGGAGATTGCAGATACAGACTCCTCCCGCGCTCGCGGACTGATGGAGCGCACCGAGCTGCCCGAGGATGCGGGCATGCTGTTCCTGTTTGAGCAGGAGGCCCCCCAGAGCTTCTGGATGGCGAACACGCCCTTGGCGCTCGACATCATCTTTGCGGATGCGGACCGGCGCATTGTATCCATGAGGAAGTACACCACGCCCTACTCGCAAGAGCAGGTCACCTCGGGCGTGCCGGCGCAGTACGTGCTGGAGGTGCCCGCAGGCTACGCCGACCGCATCGGTATCATCGAAGGGCAGCGCCTCGCGTGGACTCGCAACAGGGAGTAGGTGTGCTACCGGCGCTTGCCCTTGAAGAAGATCTTACGGATACATACCAGAGCTATTTCTTTTGTAGAGAATGTAGAGAACACTGCCGAAGAAGCTACGGCTTTTTGAATGCAAAGACGCGATCGGAGCCATTGACGACCATGTAGTCTTCTCCAACAGCAATGGGGCTTGTGAATCCATCATTCGAACTAAGCTCACGGGGCGCTTGACGCTCCCAAATGACGTCCCCATCGAATGCATCCATGACATATAAGGTGTTTGCCAGCGAATTATTAAGATACACCCTATCATCACTTGCAGCTATGATGGTGGAAAGCGTTCCCCGGGGAGTTGGAGTTGCCCAAAGCAGATCGCCGGTACGCAGATCAAGCGATAGCACAGACGGATCAGCCAACGATGAATTTGAACCAGATCCTACGTAGACACGATCATAGGCAATAGTCGCTCCAGCATGGAAGCCATACCCTTCAAGGAAGTTATCCCAGATTACCTCACCGGTGCGTTGGTCTAAAGCCCGAACCGATGCGCCATACGGCACAATCACATACTCGTCCGATATGTCCAGTCCATAGGTTCCAGCACCAATCGTTGTTGAGTCAGAACTGTTGGGCCGAGGACGTCGCTTCAGCGGAAGTTCATGCTCCCATAACAATTCGCCCGTATGGGCATCGTAGGCAAATACATTCCCGTAAATCTCTTCGGCACCATCAAAGAAGTACGACGCGGGAACGACAAGCATGTCATCGTTGAAGACTTCGGGATCGTATGCCAGTTGCTCCTCGGCTTCGGGGTGCAACAAGCGATCAAGTTCAATTCTTAGATCCACTGTGCCATCATCTTTCCGTAGACGAACGACTTCTCCCGCTCCACCAAGAAAAAGATGCGTGGAGTTTTCAGCCATCTTGGCCCGTCTAATGGATTGAAAATCAGAAATACGAGTTTGCCAAAGCAGTTGGCCAGTGGAGGCGTCCAAGGACCACACATTACGTTGCGAGTTTACGTAGAGGGTAGTTCCATCACGCAGAAGTTTGTGAGAACTGAATCGTGGCCGATCTCCTCCGATCAACGGATCACTCTTCCAGATGAGCTCGCCCGTGCTTAAGTGGAAAGCTCGCACATGCCCATCAGAAGCAAAAAAGGCGCGTTCTTCGCTTATGGCAGGCTGTGTTTTGTACACCTCCCACTGATTATGCTCATGCCACCATGCGACCTCACCCGGCTCTATCCCGTCATCATTAGCCCCTCCAAACAGGTCACAGCCAATGAATACGCCGCCGAGCAAGAAGGGGAAGATAAGCGCAATCACAACAACGATCTGTAAGCGCTTCATTATGCAGTACATAGCAGAATTGACTTCATTGGTATATAAAGCTTATAAGCAAAAACGCGCGACGGTAGCAGAGCTTTCCCTCTGCTACCGTCGCCGCGATGAGAGTGAAATAACAGTTATTCTTTATCTGATGAGAGCGTAGTAGCCTCGCAGATAATGACCGTTGGATCTTCGCACTCCGGAGGCTCATACGGCGGAGGCTCGTAGGGGGGCGGGTCATCCTCAGGCGGATCATCAGCTGCCTCAGGAATATCGATATCAGGTTTCCTAAACGCCTCTCTTATGCTTTCTATTGCTTCTTGGCTATCCCGCAACTCAAGGTGATTGACATCGCCTAATGCTTGAATCTCACGCGTTTCGCTAACGAAACCCGGCGTCGTCGTTGATTTTGGCAGCAGTGCATCGCTGGGGCCCCCGGCTTGGGAGCCCTGCGTGAGCAGTTCCCAGTCGATTTCTTGCCAGACGAGCAGCGACCAGGCTGAAATGAAGTGTCCTTCCGCCAGCCACTGGTAATACAGAGCCAAGTCGTAATCATAAAGATCCCCTGTGGAACTGTACTCCATGAAGTACTGATTGGCCGTGGCTTGACGTTTCCAGCCTATTGTAAGGAACCTGAATCCGAGACCAGAGGCCAAAAGATCTACGTTTTGATAGCTTTGACCCATCGCACTTGCAGCCAAACTCAAGTGTCTTTTTCGTTCATCCACTCCGTGAATCGCATAGTGCGCTTGAGGAAGTGTCGCATCAGGATCTGCATTAAGCGTATTCATGAAGTTGGAGTTAACTTCAAGGTCCGTGTATGCACTGACCCGGGACTGATAGTTCTCGATCTCGAAGTCCAGATACCCCAATGCGCCACGATCAACCAAGTAGTCAAATAAGGCCTGGGCAACTACACCAAAATCAAATCCAACTTCACGTCTTATGCCTTCAGAGACAGCAAGGACCCAGTTTTCTGCCATGTTTTGTGCGGATCCACTCGCGAGCTGATTTGCAATCAGGGCCCCTTCGTGTGGGCTTCCACTTGTGATCAAGGCATCAATGTCACTTTGAGATCCGTCATTGCGAATCATCTCGCGTGCCACAATGCCCCCCATGCTGTGGCCAACCACAACGCTGTTGGAAAGCACATTGCCACGTTCACTACTGGCAATTGAAGCTATGTCGTTTTGCGAGCTATATCCGAGCCGTCGCGTGTTGATGAGAAAGTCGTCAGATAGTGTGTTGTCTGCCTCTTGCAGAGAGAGGGACGTTCCCCCAAGTCCATGGATAAACGTTACGTTTTCTGACTCTTGAGCGTGTGCCCCGCTTGCAAAGAGCACAAGCAATAAAAATGTAAATAAGCGTTTCATGTTAACCAGTACTTAATTTTAACGTTATAGAGTTATGAAAGGACGATATTAGAACTGCTTATCGTCGATTGAATGCGTTCTGTCCTGGACGGAGTGTCATCATTTCCGACTGTAGGGTTGGATAGCCCTGAGCATCCGTACCCACGTTGAAATGCGACTCTACATTGCCGTTGCGCTTCAGCACAGAGCCTTTAACATCTCCAGTTTGGCGGTCGATCGTCGTCACCACTTCTATACTGGCCGATCGAGGTCCAACAGACCGCGAAACCTTCACATCCTGCGTGTTCACCGTCTCAACGGTGTACCCTTGCGATTCAAACTGACGCTGTATTTCGCTATTGCTCTTCTCGGAAATGATACAGGTCGTGCAGTCATCGTCTCCGCCGTCACCACTATCTAAAAGAATGGCATCAACCAAATCTTGCCGAGCAGTGGAGTAGCGAGTAGGTGCATCATCGTCAAGGTGTGGATGCAGATCCTGATCCAGGTTCCACGAATAAGTACTTCCCTGAAAGTCGCGGTAAACGTTAGAAGAGCTATACGAGAAGTTGCTCTCATAAAGGGAGCCAGCAGTGCTACTCAACATCTGAGTACTGCTGTTAGTCAACGAGAAAGATCCTAATCCGTCGTTACCCACGGATCCAGTGAACTCAATTTCACCATCTGGTCCTCGAAGATCGCTTGGATCATCAGCAATCTCATCGAAAAGAGGTGTATTGCCCTGCTGATACGAATGCGCAACATCACCGTGAAAATCGATCGAGAACGACAGTTCATTGCCTTGCCCAGAACTTATCGCATCAGCTGATGGCGCTTCGACATCAGCATCGGGCTCTGTTTCTGAGTCAATGAGACCTGTAGAGGAATCACAAGCAGAAAGCAGGAGCAACAGTCCAGAAAGGACAACCAGAGAGAAAAAAGAAGATTGTACGTACGACATGAGATAGAGAGAGAAAAGTTGAATGCTAACTTACTTCACAATCACTGTATTCTCTTTTTTTTTCCAATTTCAAATTGAAATCGATGGATTTGCATCATCTTAACATTGGTGTGTGTTTTTTGCCTATGTATCTGCTCCCGCTGTGCGTTGTGCTAATAATCGGCACCGTGCTCACTGGCTGTAGTTCGAATGGCGACACCGGTGAGTCTGGAACTGAACAAGACACCACGGAGCAGGACATCGAAGACCCCATTCCGTTTCGGCCCGACGGCACGCTGCACATCCTGCAAGAGAGCGACACGCTGCGCACCATTGCGGTGGAGATTGCAGATACAGACTCCTCCCGCGCTCGCGGACTGATGGAGCGCACCGAGCTGCCCGAAGACGCGGGCATGCTGTTCCTGTTTGAGCAGGAGGCCCCCCAGAGCTTCTGGATGGCAAACACGCCCTTGGCGCTCGACATCATCTTTGCGGATGCGGACCGGCGCATTGTATCCATGAGAAAGTACACCACGCCCTACTCGCAAGAGCAGGTCACCTCGGGCGTGCCGGCGCAGTACGTGCTGGAGGTGCCCGCAGGCTACGCCGACCGCATCGGTATCATCGAAGGGCAGCGCCTGGCGTGGACGCGCCAGGAGTAGGCGTGGAAGCTGCCGTGCTTACCGGCGCTTACCCATGATGGCATCGACGCTATATGCACCGGGTCCGGCCAGGAAGAAGAGCGTAAAGACGAGCAGGTAGATCACCGCGGTTTCGGGGTTGCCGTTGCCGGTCATAACATGCATCGTCGTGGCCATGCCCATGGTGCCCATGAGCAGTAGCGCAGCGGTGCGCGTCAGAAAGCCCGCGGTAAGTAGCAATGAACCTACGCCTTCCGCCAGGGCCGCCAGCAAGCCCCACACCATAGGAGCAAAGCTGATGCCGATGAGCCCCATCGTGCCGCCCAGCTCGGTCCACTGCTCCGGTCCAGCCGTAATTTTGCCGAGGCCGTGTCCCAGAAACATGTATAGGCCTGCGCCTACGCGGAGCAGCAAGAACGCAAGGGGACGAAGACGGTCGGGGAGGTTGATAAGCATAAGGTATCAGTGGGGTGTGTAAAAAGATTATACGTTGCAACGTACAACGCCGAATGGAAAGCAGCAATGCATCCCCCAACGGGAATCGCGTGTATTCGTGACATCGTTACGTGTCATGACAGGCACACGCAGGCTGCATGGTTTGTAGGCGCGTATCACGCGTCGATGGTCCACGTTTCGCCGCTGTGCAGCAAGGTCTCCAGGTCGCCGTCGCCGCGCTCGGCGCGCACCGCATCCAGCTGGTCATGCAGTTGCTGCTCGTAGGTGGGGCGCTCGGTCTGATAGAGCACGCCAAAGGGACGCGGCAGGTCGGGCTGGTCGAACATGCGGCCAATGAGATGCGCCATCTCGCGGTTGCTGGCGTCGTACACCAGGCAGTCGCTCACAGACCAGCGGTCGGTAGTGAGGTCAATCGCCTCAAGCGAGAGGCCGTCCAGGCGGAGGCCACGCTCGCCGTTGGCATAGGTCAGCGGCTCGCCGTCCTCCACAAAGAGCGCCCGGCTGGCCTTTGTGCCGCGCTCGGTGAATTCGAAGAAGGCACCGTCGTTGAAGATGTTGCAGTTCTGGTAGATCTCCAGAAAGGCCGTGCCCGCGTGCTCGTGTGATGCCTTCATCATCGCCTTCATGTGCTTCGGGTCGCGGTCCATGGTGCGGGCCACGAACGAGGCATCGGCCCCCAGCGCCACAGCCACCGGATTAAACGGCGCGTCGATGGAGCCGTGCGGGGTGCTCTTCGTCACCTTGCCCTCCTCCGAGGTCGGGCTGTACTGCCCTTTCGTGAGGCCGTAGATCTTGTTGTTGAAGAGCAAGACCTGCGTATCCAGGTTGCGGCGGCACAGGTGAATGAGGTGGTTGCCACCAATCGAGAGCGCATCGCCGTCGCCGGTCACAATCCACACATCCAGCTCCGGGTTCGCACACTTCAGGCCCGTGGCAAAGGTCGGCGCGCGCCCATGGATCGTGTGCATCCCGTACGTATCCATGTAATACGGAAAGCGTCCGGCACAGCCGATCCCGCTAATAAACACAGTGTTCTCCTTCGGCACATCAAGCTCCGGCAAGAGGCGCTGCACCGTGGCCAGAATGGCATAGTCGCCACAGCCGGGACACCAGCGCACGTCCTGATCGCTTGAAAAGTCCTTGCGGCTCAGCCCACACCCGCCGCCATCGCCCCCGTATCCAGGCGGCAACGTAGGCCCATCGGGCTTTTTGGACCCCGGCGGACCCGCAGGCTTTTTGGATCCAGGAGGTCCCGCTGGTTTCTTCGCACCGGGCGGGCCCGCGGGCTTCGTGGTGTTGTTGGTATTGGAGGATGCAGAGGCGTCGGCCATAGCAGAAAACGGAAGCAGCGTCAGAGGGGAAACGGTGAAACAGGCGCTATGAGGCTACCGGAGTCAGGGCATCGCGGATGGCCGTGCAGATTTCTGCAGCGCGGAAGGGCCGTCCCTGAATCTTGTTGAGGGGGAGGAACTCGGCATCGTACGCATTGCGCAGCAGACGGATGAGCTGGCCGTTGTTGAGCTCGGGCACCAGCACGCGGTCGAACCCGTCAACGAGCGCCTCCAGGTCGGCAGGCAGCGGCCACACGTAGCGCAGATGCGCCGCACTTACGGGCGTGTCCTCAGAGTGGCAGCGGTCCACCGCTTCGTCGATGGCGCCCTTCGTAGAGCCCCAGCCCAGCACCAGCAGCGAGCCCTGGCGCGGCCCACGCACGGGCACCGGCGGCATGGACTGCGTAACGCGCTGCACTTTCTCCGCGCGCAGTTTCACCATGCGCTCGTGGTTTTCGGGGTCGTACGAGACGTTGCCGGTTTCGTGCTCCTTTTCGAGTCCGCCCAGCCGGTGCTCCAGTTCAGGCGTGCCCGGCACCGCCCACGGACGCGCCAGCGTGTCGTCGTCGCGGACGTATGGCAGAAACTGTGGATTGCCATCGTCATCCGTCATCATGTTGCGGTCGGTGGGCTCGGTGGTGTTTTCCACCGTAAACGACGGCAGGTCATCAACCGCAGGAATGCGCCAGGCCTCCGAGCCGTTGCCCAGGTAGCCGTCAGCCAGGAGCATGACGGGCGTCATGTAGGTGGTAGCGATGCGGCAGGCTTCGTACGCCATGTAGAAGCAGTCGCCGGGCGAAGCAGGGGCCAGCACGGGGAGTGGCGCCTCCCCATTGCGTCCGTAGACAGCCTGCATGAGGTCGCCCTGTTCCGGCTTGGTGGGGAGCCCGGTGGAGGGCCCGCCGCGCTGCATGTTTACAATCACGAGTGGGAGCTCGGTCATTACGCCCAGCCCAATCGCCTCGGTTTTGAGAGCCACGCCGGGCCCGCTCGTGCCGCACACGCCAATGGATCCACCAAAGCTGGCGCCGAGCGCCGCACCCACCGCTGCAATCTCGTCCTCGGCCTGGAACGTAGCCACGTCGAAGTTCTTGTGCTTGCTAATCTCGTGCAGGATGTCCGAGGCTGGGGTAATCGGATACGACCCGTAGAATACGGAGCGTCCGCTCTGATGTGCGGCAGCGACCAGTCCCAGTGCCGTGGCCTCGGCCCCGCGAACGGCGCGGTAGGTGCCGGGCTTCATGGCGGCGGGGTCGACCTGGTAGCGCGTGCCAATAGCTTCGATGGTTTCGGCGTAGTGCGCGCCCTTCTTCAGGACGGCCAGGTTCGCATCGCGGATGACCGGGCGGTCGCTGAACTTGTTGCGGATCCAATCGCGTGCCGGGTCGAGCGGACGCGAGTACATCCAGAGCGTCAGCCCCAGCGCAAACATGTTCTTAGAGCGATCGACCTGCTTCTTCGACAGATCGGTGTCGCTCAGCGCCTCGCGGGTGAGCGTGGTCAGCGGCACTTCGATGACCTCGTAGCCGTCGAGCGTGTCGTCGTGTAGCGGGTCAGCGTCGGACCAGTCGGCCAGCTCCAGGTCGCGCGGGGCGAACGCGTCGGTGTTCACGAGCACCGTGCCGCCCGGACGCACCCGCGACAGGTGCACCTTGAGTGCTGCGGCGTTCATGGCCACAAGCAAGTCCACCTTGTCGCCCGGCGTATGGATGTCCACCGCGCCAAAGTGCAGCTGGAATCCGCTTACGCCATAGGTGGTACCGGCGGGTGCGCGGATCTCAGCCGGATAGTCGGGCAGCGTAGCCAGATCGTTGCGGGCGTAGGCTGAGGCGAGTGTGAACTGCGCGCCCGTAAGCTGCATCCCATCGCCTGAGTCGCCCGCAAAGAGGACGGTGGCGTCGGGGATGGAGCGCGTGGAGGCATCAGCAGCGGGGTCGGAAGGAGAAGTCATGGCGCCATCAGAAGGAAAACACGGAGGGAGGGACGGCCAGCAAATCAACTGCACATAGGTTTGTACATTGCCTGCAGGTGAGCGTTCAGCGCGCATGGGGCAGGCCGTGTGAAGAAACAGATCGGCTGCAGGAGCCCGAGCGCCAGCATTGGGTCCGTGAATTCTGCCCTCGTATCCACCGATAGATGAACAAGGAGTAACGCATGCGTAACACAACAACGGTGCCTTGGCACGGAGTTCGTGCGTAAATGCGCTACACACGTTTGTTGGATGCGAAATGAGTTCATATGATTGCCTACACAGCTACCACCCACGGTGTTACGGTGCATGTTTGGCCGGTGTATCTGGATGCGCCGTCGAGTTTTATGGAGATGGAGTTTGCATTCAGCTATGCGGTGCATCTGCATAACCGGGGCACCGACGACCTGGAACTGATCCGTAAGCGCCGTACGATTCAGGAGGCCAATGGACGGTTGCAGGACGTGGATGGCGATGATTTGGGCGAGCGCCCCATCATCCCCGCAGGTGAGAAGCACGTGCTCGATGAGCGATGCACCGTCCACAGCTTCGACGCAGTGGTGGAGGGCAACTACTTGGCTCAGCTTCCAAATGGCGAGCGCGTGCGCATTGCGCTCCCCTCGTTTCCGCTGCATGCTGCGGCGAATTAGCACACCAGTTGGCTCCAGGCGGTATTGCTCACTTCGTTCACCTCTCCCACATGCTCAGCTTCACCGATCTGACCGATGCCCAGCAGCGCATTGTGCGCCATCATGAGGGACCGGCCCTGGTGTTTGCCGTGGCCGGAGCGGGCAAAACCACGTCCATGGTCCATCGCATTCGGCATCTGGTGGAGGCAGAGGGCGTAGCGCCCGCCCGGATTCTGGCGAGCTCGTTTAGCCGGGCCACCGTCAACGATCTGGAGGCGGGCATTCGGCGTGTAGGCGTGCGCGGAGTGGACACGCGGACGCTGCATGCGCTGGGCCGCCAGTTCATCCAGCAGGCCGAGGAAGCCAAGCATCTGCCGCCGCGCCTGGAGCAGCAGACTGTGAATCCGGCGGATGCGGGGCGCTACCTGGCGCAGCGGGCCCTTCAAAAGCTGGCCCGCGAGCAAGACACCGAGCCGAGCATGCTGGGCATCACCGCAAGCGATCTGGAGGACCAGATTGCCACGTGGAAGGGCCAGCTCTGCTACGCCGATCTTGAGCAGGCGCATCTGCCTGACCGGGCGCTGGAGCACGCCCAGCAGGCCACGCACGACAACGAGGACTACCTGACGCTCTACCGCTACGCCGAGGCCGAGCGCGACAAGGAGGGCTGGATCACCTTTGCTGACATGCTCATGGAGGGCTGGGAGGCGCTCATGCGGTTCAAGACCGTGCGCGAGCAGGCGCAGTCGCGCTACGAGCAGGTGCTTGTGGACGAGTTTCAGGACGTGAACCGCTCCCAGCACGCGATCCTGGATGTGCTTACCGTGCCGCATCGCAACTACATGGCGATTGGCGACGACGACCAGTGCATCTACGCCTGGCGCGGGGCGAACCCGGCGTTCATCCTCGATTTTGCGGAGACGTACGATGCCAAGGAGTACGTTTTGCACAAGAACTTCCGCTCGCACGCGCAGCAGACGACCCTCGCGAATGCGGTCATCCAGTACAACGAGCAGCGCCGCAGCAAGCGCATCCACCTCACGCGGGGCGTGCAGGGCACCGCTGACCTTGCGGTGTGCGATACGCCCGAGGAGGAGGCGGAGTATGTCGTATCCACCATACACACGCATCTTCAGAACGGCACGCCCACCGACGATATGGTTGTGCTGGTGCGGCAGTATGCGCAGACGCCGCTGCTGGAGCAGCAGCTTATTGACGCGGAGGTGCCGTATCGCATTGTGGGAAGTCAGCCGTTCTACCTGCGGCACGAAGTGCAAGTGCTAACGCGCTACCTGTACTGGGCTACGCTGGAGCGCACCGTGCGCGAGAAGGGCTGGTTTCGCGATCGCCGGAACGCACGCAACTACGTGAAGCGCTTCAAAAAGCTGCTCCGCGAGCCCAATTGCTACGTGAGTAGCGCGCTTGTGGAGCGCGTGTGCACAACGGCGCTGCGCGACAAGGTGTCGCTGCTCGATGTGCTGGCCCTGCGCACTGATGCAATGCACGACAACACGGTCGAGAATGTAGATGCATTTACCGACACGATCGACGGACTCGTAGCACGCCTCGACCAGCCCGCTCATGAAACGGTGTCGTGGCTGATTGATGCGCTCGACTACGAAGCGTACATCCGCGAGCGCAGCGCGTTTACCGAGATCGCGGACCGGCGCATCCAGACGGCCCATTCGCTGGCCACGTTTGCGCAGGGGCACGCCACCACGCAGGCGCTCCTCGACAAAATCGCGCAGATCTCGTTTAACCGTCCCGAGCGCGGGCCCAGTTCCGATGCGCTGTCCATCTGCAGCATCCACCGCGCCAAGGGCGGCGAGTGGCCCGTGGTGCTTGTGCCCGGCTGCAACGACGGCACGCTGCCCACGCGTGCTAATGCGGGGCCAGAATCGGTGCCGGAAGAGGAGCGGCGGCTCTTCTACGTAGCGGTGACGCGGGCTCAGGAGGCGCTCTACCTGTCGCGTCATGACGAGGAGGCGCCCTCGCCGTTTCTGACGGAGGCGCGCACAGAAACGGCCATTGCACAGTGCAACACACTACGCCGCGTCATTGAGATGCCGCCGGACGAACTCACTCCGGCTGATGCGGTGGCCGTCTGCGTAAGTCTGGGCGCGCTGCAGCTGGGTGGGACACTGGACACGTGGTGGACGCCGTCCGATGCGCAGCGTCAGGCGCTACGTACACAGCTTGCAGCGGCGGAGCGTCGGGCAGAGCAGCTCCGCAAGCGTGCTCGTGCGAACCCGCTTGCAGAGGGCGAACTGCTTCCGGTGGCCGTTACACACACCGATGTGCTCGTGCATCCTGATGCGCCGTTTACGTTTGCATCGCAGCCCACCGACGCGGGGCCGGTCCACGTCTATCAGGAGACCGGCGGCGAGCAGCGGCCTGTGGGGCGCGTGGCCCTGGAGCGCAGTGCTACGCTCACCGAAGACGACGTGGCGGGAGTAGGCGGCGCCGCGTGGAGCGAGATGCGGGGACACCTCGAACGGCGATCCAACTCCGGTAAAACGCTCTACCTTCACGTCGAAAACCGAGCGGTGGAGCCGGCAGAGACTTCCACGCCTGAGACGCTCCCCGATACCGAAGACACCGCCTCCGTATCCGACCAAACCAACATGCTCATGCAGGTGGAGTCAGCCGCGTACAAGCGGGGCAAGGCGGCGCTTACGGCACTTGTTGATGCGTAAGTTCGGTTACGCCGCCACCATTTCGATGCGGATATCGTAGTCCGGTGTGGTCAGCGTAATGACCTCGTTCTGGTCGGCCAGCCCGTAGTCGTCGATTGCATCGGGCAGGGCGCCCTCGGGCTTGTCCATTTTGAAGAGCGCATCGGCCACCACGTGCCAGTCCTGCGGCGTAAGATGCACGGTGGCCGTGCGCCCTTCGGCGACCATGGGCGCGTAGTTGAGCACCTTGTTCAGGTGGTTGACGGCCTGCTTGAGATGCTTATTTAATGGAATATCAGGATCCATAGCGGGCGATTCGGATGCGTGGTGGTTAGAATGATAAGAGTAATGGCCTCTACCTTCGCATTCAAAATCACGTTCCTTCCGGCGGATTCGCATGCAGACCTACCTGTCGTATTTGTCGCGCATTTTGCACGAGGGGACGCGCACGCCCGATCGCACGGGCACGGGCACCCTCAGCGTATTCGGCGCGCACCTGTCGTTCGACCTGCAGCAGGGCTTCCCGCTGCTCACAACCAAGCGCGTGTGGATGCGCGGCATTGTGGCCGAGCTGCTGTGGTTCCTGGACGGCGGCACCAACATCTGTCCGCTTGTGGAGCAGGGCGTCTCCATCTGGACCGATTGGCCGCTGCGGCGCTACCGTGAGGCCACGGGCGAGGCGATCTCGCAGGACGATTTCGAGCAGCGCATCTGCGACGACGCCGACTTTGCTGCCGAGTGGGGCGAGCTGGGGCCGGTCTACGGCAAGCAGTGGCGCAACTTTGACGGAGTGGATCAGCTGGCGCGGCTGGTGGAGGGCCTGCGTTTCAACCCGCACTCGCGGCGCCATCTGGTAAGCGCCTGGCATCCCGCACAGGTGGATGCAATGGCATTGCCGCCCTGCCACTACGCATTCCAGTGCCACGTGGAGTCGGTCCCCGACGGCCCCGACCGCCTCTCGCTCATGTGGCAGCAGCGCTCGGTGGATTCGTTTCTGGGGCTGCCGTTCAACATGGCCAGTTACGCGCTCCTCACGCATCTGCTGGCCGATCAGACGGGCTATGCGCCGGGCATGCTGCATTTTAGCGGAGGCAACTGCCACATCTACGAGAATCACCGGGAGCAGGTGCGCACGCAGCTTCAGCGCACGCCGTATGCGCTCCCTACGCTTACCGTGGACACAGCGCCCTCGCTTTTCGACTACACGCCGGAGCACATCCACCTGCACGATTACACCCACCACCCGGCATTGCCCGCGCCCATTGCGGTGTGAGGAGACCGGGCATTGAGGGCATACCCGGGTGCTCTGTCAATCCTCTATTTTGATGGTTGCCCTGCAATCATCCTCGACCGGAGCCTGTCATGGTGAGCGGAAGGCGACGAAGGAGCCGAGAGTCGAACCATCTCCTTAACGTTCAGCAGTCACTTTCCTCGTGCCAGGACTCCGCACCTGCTTGGTGCAGTTGCTCCGTTCGAAGTGATAGCGTCTGAAAGGGGGTCGTTGCTGGTGCCCCGACGGTGCCAATAGCGTTCGGCACAAGTCACCCCGTCCGCGCGATGAGGAGAACGCTTCTGCAACTCCAACCCGACTCCGGTCCCGCTCGTCGCAAGGCTCTGCCTTGTGACGCAGTTGTTTAGGGGCTCCGCCCCGTCCAGGCCGTCTGTAGATCCATCGAAAGATGATTGGCATGATGCAAGAGAAGATGCAAGCGGAAGCCTGAAACAGCTATCGCTCGCGTCCCCAGCTATGGAAAATCCCTGTGGGCGAGCGTTGTAGTATACGGCAGCTAATCCCACAAAAGGCGCCGTTGGTGCCGCTGATATGGGCTCTATGCTTCTCCTGCCAACATCGATCTCTCTAAGATTAGCGACTACCTACTCATCAAAAGCCTGAGCCCGTGGAGGGATATGAACTCCCATCCCCATCTCAGGCCCTCGTACAAAACTGATGCAGATGTGATAAGCAAGGTCGGTGGGGCAGAGCCCCTGTACGGCGCACGTCGCACGGCGGAGCCATGCGACGAGGTGTTAATCTTTATGGTAGCGGTTCAATGCTAAGTGATGGAAGGAATGGGCCTGTAGCCGGAGACTGGTATTCCGACAGCGGTCGGAAGGACGTCTCCGGCGGAGGCGAACGGGGTAACAGCCGCTCATGCGGCGTTAGAGGAGAGAGGTGCAGCCTATCAAACAAAAAGCTCCCCGGCTGGACGCGAACCCGCATCCCGACGGCGGTCGGCATAACAGCCAACTGTCACAGGGCTTCCAATCGTTCTTTAAGGTTGATTCGTCCCTCAACTACGTAGCGCGTCATCTTTTTGCTCTTCCAACGCTTAACCAGTTGCTCGGCAGCGATGGCCTGGTGCTTGGTGGAAAACCACTCCACAAAGACAAGACGCCACGGGCGGTACCGCGCGGTGAATCCGGTGCTGGTGCTGAAGGCGACGTTCGGGGTTGCTGGACCGTCCCACATAGAAGCGATCAGCCGCCTCCGACTGAAGAATGTAGAGCGCGTGGGGCGTGGCCATCTTGACGTATCAGATTGGACGTATGCTCGGCTAAGACAGCATGCCTCGCTACGCACACAGATTCAAATTAGAAGGAGCCCCACGCTCAACTGCGTGCGGCTCCATATCTACAAACAAAAAGTGTCCTGGGCTGGACTCGACCCCGCGTGCCGACCGCTGTCGGCATAACAGCCGCACATGCGGCGTTGGAGGAGAGAGGTGCGACCTACCAAACAAAAAAGCTCCCCGGGCTGGACTCGACCCCGCATCCCGACGGCTGTCGGGATAACAGCCGCTCATGCAGGTGCGGCCTACCAAACAAAAAAGCTCCCCGGGCTGGACTCGAACCAGCAACCCTGCGGTTAACAGCCGCATGCTCTACCAATTGAGCTACCGAGGAATGTTAAGTCGTGTGTTGCGTATTGCGTGTGTCGCTCGAACCCGCATCCCGACAGTGGTCGGGATAACAGCCGCATGTTACGCTGATTGAGCTACCAAGTGCGACTGTGCGCGGATGAGGCTCCGCGTGGGCCGCACTGCACAGGGCGTCCCGTGCGTTGCGGTCGTTATCAATGCCACGCATGGGAGGCAGTTCCCAGTGGGCACACGCATGGTAGCCCTTTTTGTGCGTCAGGTCAAGGGCTTGACCTGTATTTCAAGAGGAAGAGGTGTGAAGGGCGTTGTCGGTTGCGGTATCGGTTGCCAAAACAACCAGTTCGGTGGTTGCGTCGAGGGTCCACGTGGTGTCGTTGGGGGGATTCAGATGAAGAGTGCGGTCGGCAGCGGTACCGTGCCGTATCCCCAGGAGCGTTCCATGATGGGTCGCCACGGCGCGCTGCAGGGCGTGGGTGGTGTGCTCGGTGTCGGAAGAAAGTCCGTAGCGCGATGCAGCGTGAAAGGCAATCTCCGCTCCATCAGGCCCGAACAGTTCGCTCATAACGCCTCCCAGCTCGCGGCGGAGTGTTACCTGAGCCAGCATACGGCTCATGAGAGCGGGCGATACAATCACATCGCCTGGATAGTCGCGGAGCAAGGGCGCATTGGCGGCGTCCATCAGCTCCACGACGACAGCAGGGGGCGTTGCGCACGAGGCGATCTGCGTATGCACCATGAGCCGGCCCATGAGCGTGCGCGCATCGGCCTCCTCGCCCGAAGCAAAGCGGTCGCTTCCCACCAGCACCACCGTATCATAAGCCGCCACGTCCAGCCTGCGCAGCACCGCGGCCCGCGTGTAATCGCCCCCCTGATGCACAATCTGCACATGATCAGGCAGCGTCAGTTCGTTGAGCATCTCGCGTCGGCGGGCTGTGGAGACGATCGACACCACGGTAAGATGCACGGGCGTGGCGTAGCTGCTGTACTCCTGAATCAGCGACACGACCTGCGCGCTCCACCCGAAGCAGACAATGCGCTGCTCAGAGGTCGTGCGCGACGAGGGAGCAGGGGGGACGAGCGACGGCGGCTCAGGGATCGCTGATTCGGGCGGCTGCGGGAGGGTGTCGTCGTATGCATGGGCAAGCAGCACGAGCCGGTCGCCCGGAGTCAGCTGGAAGTCAGGGGGCGGATTCAGGTGGGTGTGCGCCTCGTTCCCAGAGCTGCGTATCACCCCCACGAGCGTAGCTGACGGAAACCACGCCGCAGCCTCATAGGCCGAGCGTCCGTCGAGGTGCGTGCTGGTCTGCACGTAGAGCGCCGCGCCACGATCGTTCGACAGCAGCTCGTGGTAGAGCACCGCCAGCCCCGGATGCCGCGTGGTCTGCGCGAGCAGCCGCGCCAGCGTACGATCGCTCTCCACCGGCTCCAGCGCCGCCCCGGTCATCGACTCGGCCACGGACTGGCTGTCCGGCTGCGTGAACTCGGCCACGATGGTGGGAAGCGTCTCTGTTTCAGCAGGCATCTCACGCAGCGTCATCAGCGTCTTCACCACGCGGGTATCGGTGGCGAGGCGGTCGAGCGAGGCCGAGCGCAGCGCCGGAATGATGAGCGTAGCCGCCTGTCGAGCGTCGACGCGGGCCAGGGCATCTGCATCCAAGACACGGCCCGATCGCAACACAATGTCATCCACATCCCACATGCGCCCGACATGCTCAGCGAGCTCCTGCCGCCGCGCCGCCGTAATCTCTTCCGCCAGAATGACAAGTTGCAGCGACCGGAGGCCGCGCCGTTTCAGGAAGCGCTTAACGCGTCCCCGTGAGATCACCAGCTCGCGCATCAGGTCGAGCGTCCGGTCGGTCCACCCCAGAATAACGACGTGCCCGCGGGCCGCAATAGGCGTAAGGCCGCGCTCCAGCGTCGCAATGCGGCGGTGCAGCCCCTGCGTCATAATGGCCACGAGCGAGCCCATAAACAGGACATAGCCGGCCATCGTCACGGCCACTGACACGGTGCGCAGCATCGCGCCCTGGTCATCCCCCAGATACCCCGGATCGGTCATGCGCAAAAACGCCCACCAGATAGCAACAAGCGGATGATCGAAGGCATCGGTGGTCCCCCATGCCGTCAGTCCCCCGATGCCTGCAATCAAGACGACGAGCGTGGCCGCAACGGTAAGCTGGGCGAGCCATCCATGCTGGATCCAGCGCTCCAGTCGGAACAGCAGCCAGCGAGCAATACGGGAGCGCGACATGCAACAAAGCTACAAGGAACGTACTACGGGGCGTAATCGAACACGCCCAACGTACAAAAGCACAGCGTGATGTGCAGTCCGCTGCCTCCGTCTAATCAATAAATCGGATGGTGAGGGGATAGGTGTACCAGACATTGTTGGAGGCCCGGACTGCAGCCACGATCGTCAGTATCACATCGATGGCAAGGACGATCGGCAGAAGGATAAACCCGACCAACACAAAAATGAGAAGCGCCGATATTCCACCATAAATGGTCATATTGATCTGGAAGTTGAGCGCCTCAGCCGCATGATGACGCACGTAGTCCGATTCGTCTCTTTTGATCAGATAGATGGCCAGCGGGCCCAGGATATTTCCAAACGGGATAATAAACGTAGAGAACGCCAGCAGATGGCTGACGATTGCTAATTTGTTTTCGTCATCTGAGATGGGGGAATTGGGAGTATCCATATTGCCTACAGCGGATTAGAATATAAATGTTGATAATTTACGGCCATGCTATGGTTCAAAGTATATTGGTCACTATGAGTAAAGTCAACGCTGCGTGAACAAGCGCGCGGATGTGAACCGCAACGCGGACAAGATGGCTACGCGGCATCTGAATAATCCGCCCGCCCCGGAATCACGCCCCGCACGCCGCCACGCACAAGTAGATCTAACTATACTCAAGACCTGAAGCGCTTCTTGGTATGCCAACTCAGATATTCTGGGTCAGGATGTAGACCACGATCGTCTGGCAGATGAATAGGGCGTTCGTCTAAGGTGCCCAAATAGCCGGGCGAGTTATAGCTTGCAGAGAGTTCTGAAGACAGTCGAATCCTGTAATCTGTAGATATAGTCATCAGGCCCTGTTCGAAAGCCCAGTGGCAAAGCTTGCTGAGTGCAATACCATTTCGGGGAGAATCGTTATGCGATATGCTCCACGGCACAATGTGTGCAGCATCAATCGCCGTGCGGTTGTCTGCTGTTAGAATACGGATACCGCTTGCAGCGCACCGATGGTTGTATGCAGCAACTACTGCGCGGCGAAATCCCTGATCTCGAACAGGATCGGGAAAAGCTTCTGAAGCGTCACTGTCATCTTGAGGAGACGGACTGTGATGAGGCTGTTGGAGCAGGATTTTGCTGTACTTGAAGGATCGCACATTTATTTGTCCACGTTCCAGGACCGCAGACCGTGCGGATTTAGAAAAGTAAGATTCGATAAGTGTAGCGCGTAGCACATCACGGTTTTCACTGCCCTGAAGCAAACTGAACAACTCGTCGTCTAAGCGAGCCCCTTCTGTGTGGTCATGGAGCGCGCGGATAGAGCGCAGACGTTTACCTGCCTCTAAAATAGGCTTGCTCTCCTCAGCCGGGATCAGATGCCAAAAGTTATCTCCTGTTAGATGGAAGAACGGCATTGCAATATTCGGCCGTCTCTCCTCTGACATGACATCCTCCCAGTACGATCTGAATAAGTCGTGCAAATCGGGTGTGAGGCGAATATGGTTCTTCGGGAGCTGCCCCTCTTCGATCAAGTCGAGAACCGAGAGTAGAAGAATAGGCTTGTGGGGGGCTCCATATCGAGTAGCAGAAGGGTACCTGTCTCTGTTTTTGTCGCGCCTCAGATTCTGAATCTTACTGACGTACAAGTCAATGTCTGACATGAGGATATAAAAACAAATGGCAGGTCTGCTTGATTTTGAACCTATCAAAAGACCGATTCGGATACAAGCACAATCATAAGAACGAAGAAAGATGTGATCCGGTCTTGTGTTTCAATCAAATCTAACCTATGCTAAACTTAGCTCTTGCTGGAGAGCTTCTCCAGTAAAGAATAAAAGCTTCCTTCTCTGTCCAAAGCTCACTATGCGTGTATCTTTCTCCGGTCACGAGACATTCCCGCTTCGCTTCAATTGGCTGAAAAAAGCTTTTGATGAAGCAAGTAAGAAGTCTGATATTTTCAATTCTGACCAAGCTATTGCCAGATTTGGGGTTGGTAAAAATATGGTCCGGTCCATTCGCCATTGGGGGTTGGCCTGTGGGGTGCTTGAAAGTGACCCTGATGTGACGGGGGGATATACACCCACTGACTTTGGGCATCAGCTCTTGGGAGAAAAAGGATGGGATCCTTATCTGGAAGATGTTGGCACAGCATGGCTCTTACACTGGAAACTATGTGCAGCGCCCGAACCCTCACCGCTGTGGCATTTTGTGTTTGCCCATTGGGCAGGACGTGGCATTGAAATCGGTACTGTACGCCCTCCCTTTGAGGACTGGGCTGAGAAAAATGATATGCGACTGCCTGCTAACTCGACGTTGAAGCGCGACTTAAAGTGTCTCTTGAGTACGTATGCGGGTCGACGCTCTCGCCGAAACCACCTTGAGACACCGGGGAGTCCTTTCGTAGAGTTAGGGCTAATTCACGATACGAGTGGGGTGTATCACTTCCGGCGAGGTTTGCAACCCTCATTGCCGGCGGAAATCTTCGTCTACGCAGTGCTCCAGTTTTGGAGTATGAAGCATGGCGATACAAAGTCAATCTCAATTGAGGAGGTCTTGGAAGAAGGAGGAAGCCCCGGACGTATTTTCAAGGTGGCGCAGAACCGAGCATTCGACCTGCTCACGGAAGCAGAAAGCTGGCCGAATCCTCCATTCACGTATCGAGACTCTGCGGGAAATCGCCAACTCTTCCGGCATGATGAGAGCATGACGGCAGCAGATGTGCTTGATCGCTACTACACGCATGCCCATCACGCAATAGCTTAACGCAACGGCTTAGTTCTATGAAAGACCTTCCAGTATCTATTCGAGGACAGTTCAAGCGAAGCGTAGATCTTGTACGTGATTTCCACGACGCCTCGGAAATTGACGGCTACATCGTAACCCCTACGGCCCAGAAGGTGCTTCGCCAAATAGGAGCATCGATTCAGGGAGATCGCACGGAGCGTAGTTGGACCCTTACCGGTCCATACGGAGGCGGAAAGAGTGCTTTTGCGTTGTTTGCGTCTCATATAGCACGGGGAAATTCAAACGCAATAGATCATCTTCGCAAAGAAAACGAAGAGCTTGCCATATCATTCAAGCCTCTTCAAGAAACGCCGCTCTGTCCCGTGCTGGTAGGCGGAGCACGAAAGCCGTTGAACACCGCACTTCTGGAAGGGCTCGCAGCAGCGCTGCCTTCATTTGCTGAGCAAGTGGATGCCGATGAGGATACGCGTGAAGAATTGCTCGGCTTGTCTAAGGAAATCGAAGAGGCAATCCACCAGGAAGACCTCTCTGGAGAGACCACACTTGACCTTTTCCTCCGTGCGTCTCGTGGTGTTCAGAGCAGCGGAGGTGATGGGCTCTTCATCGTTATTGACGAACTTGGAAAACTGCTGGAATATGCAGCCCTTCATCCCGACCGAGGGGATATCTTTGTGCTTCAGCAACTCGCTGAGCGAGCGGCACGGACGGTCAAGGAAGATGAGCCGTCGCTTTTCCTAACAACGATCTTGCACCAGTCCTTTGAACGGTACGCGAGCGACCTTGACCAAACCCAGCGTGAGGAGTGGCAAAAGGTGCAAGGGCGCTTTGAGGACATTGCATACGTGGAGCCTACGGACGCAACGCTTCAACTACTTGCCAACGCCGTTCAGGTAGACCGTAGTGCATTGAGTAGCAAAAGCAAATTGCTTGTTGATGATGTTGTGGCAGCTGCACAACTGCCAAAGCGGTTTGACGTATCAGAGACACGGGAGCTACTGTATGAAACGCTCCCTCTGCACCCTCTCGTTTCGTTGCTGGTCGGTCCACTCTTCAGAAGACTTGCTCAAAATGAGCGCTCACTGTTTGCCTTTCTCTCTTCCAGCGAGCCAAACGGCTTCCTGGATATCATGGCTCAAGTCGGTGAGGAGGCACCGGCCTCAGACCTGCCGTTATATCGGCTTGACCATCTCTATGACTACCTGATGACAACATTGGGGGCGACTCTATTCAATCAAAATACGAGCAAGCTATGGGCTGAAACGGAGGCAGCCCTCGGGCGCATGAAGGACGTGACACCGCTATCCCAACCGGTGCTCAAACAGATTGCGCTTCTCAATTTTGCGGGCGAAATGGCCGGACTGGAGGCCACGACTGATTTAATCTGTTCCTCGATGGATGCGCCCACAGAAGATGTTGAAAAGGAGCTCAGTCGTCTCATTGATGAACGGGTGATCGCCTACCGAAAATACAGCGACAGTTATATCGTATGGCAGGGAAGTGATATCGACATAGAAGAGGAAGTTGAAAAAGCACGGGCACAGGTTTCTCCTGACGTTCCTCTCGCTGATCTGCTTACCGAAGTCGTACCTCCTTCTCCTGTAGCGGCCCATCGGCACTCCTATGAAACAGGCACGACGCGAGTGTTTGAAGTGCTTTACAGTGCAAGCAATATGTGGGAAGCTACGCTCGAAGGGGCAACACCTGAAGCAGACGGATATATCGTCTACGTTTTACCAGACCGCAATACCGACCGACAAGAGCTTGTCCAGGCCCTAAAAAGTGAGGCGGAAGACACCTTGTTGTTCTTTGCCGTTCCGGAAGGTGTTAGCCGACTTCGAGATATTGTCTACGAGCTCAAATGCCTTCAGTGGGTTGGCAAAAATGTTGAGGAACTGAACGGAGATGCCACAGCCCGTCGTGAGCTACGAGAGCGACAGGCCGATCTCGAACAGCGTGTAGACGCGTCGCTTAGTCGCCTACTCGTTGCAAATGAGTCGGGCCAGAACCCGTGTACATGGATCCATAAGGGTGCGACTCTTCGGGTTGAAGGGCAACGCCACCTGCAAAGTATTTTCTCCGAAGCGTGCGACGAGGCCTTTCCCGACGTGCCCGAGATCTGGAATGAACTACTGAATCTCCGTGAGCCGTCCCCAAGTGCTGTTCGAGGGCAGAAGAAACTGCTCGAAGCAATGACGACAGGCAACGAGGAGGAAGGACGCGCTCCCGACAAAAACCGCCTGGGTATTGAGGGGACACCTGCAGAATATGGCCTTTATGCCTCTATCGTGCAAGCAACGGGCATGCATCGTGAAGGAGACGACGGGACGTGGTACTTTACTCATCCGTACAAAGAAGAAAAGCCTGGATGCTATGCGGTATGGAATCGTATCGAGGAGTGCTTTCGCGAAGCAAGCGGAAAGCCTGTAACGGTTGACACGTTCTTTGATGAGTTAGCAAAACGCCCGTATGGAATGCGGGCTGGACTTACACCAGTATTTTTGTTTGCCTACTTCAAGGCTAATGAAGACGAGATTGCCTTCTATGAGAATGGCACCTTTCTCCAGCAGATCGACTACGGAATGATTGAGCGCTTGCTCAAAACCCCGTCTAAGTTCGAGATGCAGCAGGTAACTATAGAAGGCCCGCGACGTGATGTGCTTGAGCACCTGGCCCCATTGGTTGGGCTTGCCGATGATGACCGGAAACCGCTACCCGTTGTCCTCAGGATTCTGCGCGAAATACACGGCCTCCCGCCCTATGTCCGAAAGACGTCGCGCATGTCTGAAGAGGCGCTTGCCGTTCGAGAGGCCCTGTACAGAGCTACGGATCCGACCACTCTACTTTTTGATGAGCTTCCGAGGGCGCTCAACACGTCAGTAGATTCCTTCCTTTCGTCTGAAGACGTCAATGAGGAGGCGATCCAGTCTTTTGTTACCGGATTGCAGCAAGCGCTGCGTGAAATTACCAGAGCATACGATCAGCTTATCCGCATTATCCAAGAGCGGGTTGCCAAATCATTCCAAACCCGAGGAGACACCGTTGAGGAACAGCGCCATGAGATCTCCGAGCGGGCCCAGACCCTGGAGCCGCATGTCTCTGACGATGAATTAAAGGCCTTTGTAATTCGGGCCACAAACGAAATGATGGATACGCAGGCCTGGTACGAATCCATTGCTACGCTACTGACCGGCAAACCGCCGGTGAAGTGGCTCGATGATGATTTTGAGCGATTTAGCGCAGAACTCGTCCAGACGGCCCGCAAGTTTCGCAATCGCGAGCCGCTGGTGTTTGAGAGTGGTTCGAGTACTGGAGACAAGCCGGAAAAAAATCAGTCGCGTAAGCAGCCCAAGTGCAATCTTATTCGGATACGGTTGGGGATTACTACATTGGGTGAGGACGAGCAAGAGACCGTCGTCCAGATCCAGCCTGATGACCAACAGACTGTTGATAAGCTTGCTGATGAGTTGGAATACACACTTGAATCAGCATCGAATGTGGGCAGTAGAGATACACAGATCGATTTGGCCGCTCTTGGGAAGCTCATCCAGCGGTTGAGCAAAGACTTGGACACCTCGTTGACTTCTGAACTTGAAGCAGATCTCCAATCATGAGCGATTCTGAAACACGGCATATTATAGCAATCAGCGGTGGTAAAGACAGCTCTGCGCTGGCCATATACCTACGTGAGCCCAATCGGTGGCAAAAGCATCTCGGCAAAACGGAAGCAGAGCCGCGCGAGCCGCTGGAAGACGTTGAGTTTGTATTCTGCGACACCGGCACTGAGCTTGAAGAGACCTACGAATACCTGGATCGTTTGGAGACGAAGCTCGGAAAACCTATAGAGCGCCTGCAGGCCGACTCACCACCCGGCAAGACACCTTTCGACCACTACTTAGAACTATACGGTGGCTTCTTGCCCAGTGCCAACATGCGTTGGTGCACACGCAACTTGAAGATTAAGCCGTTCGAGAATTATATTGGTGATGATCCGGTTATCAACTATGTGGGCATTCGGGCCGACGAAGACCGTGAGGGATACATCAGCACCAAAGACAACATCACTTCGGTCTTTCCTTTTCGAGAAGATGGCCTCGTAAAAGAGGACATCTACCGTATATTGGAAGACAGCGGCATGGGACGACCTGAGTACTACGACTGGCGCTCCCGAAGCGGATGCTACTTCTGCTTCTTTCAGCGCAGGAGCGAGTGGGTTGGTCTCAAGGAGAACCACCCTGAGTTCTTCGAGAAAGCAAAAGAGTATGAGAAGGTAGACGAAGAGACCGGAGAATCCTTCACCTGGTCGGATACCGAATCGCTCGACGAACTGGAAGACCCAGAGCGCATTGAGGAGATTAAAGAGCGGGCTGAACAACGAAGAGAGCGGCTGAAACAGAATATGTCCAACCGCTCCCTGATGAGCCTCTACTTCGAGGACGAAGTCCGGGACTTAGAGGATGATGGCAAGGGGTGTAATATTTGTCACTTGTAATGATAAGCCGCTAGAGTACAACTGAAGATGGATACTAACGATTTAATTAGCAGAGGCAAAGAGATTGCTGCGCACAAACAAGATTTCACGCTTCTCCCTGAAGCATGGAGAGCTTACAATGAGGAGCATAGCTGCGAATGGAACCAGAAACCTTTGAAGAAGGAAAACAAATCAAACATACCAAATAAATCTGGAGTATACAACCTAATAGTTGAGCCTAATATTGCATGCCACCCGTCTTGTGGTTACTTGATGTATGTGGGGGAGACTAAAGATCTACAGCGTAGATTCTCAGAATACTTGCTAGAGGTAGACGAAGAGAAAGGAAGACCTATGATTCGAAAACTTCTTTTCATGTGGAAAGGATTTGTAAAATTTTATTATATAAAAGTATGTCAGGAGAGAAAAGAAGAAGTCCAAGATAGCATGATTAATGCATTTAGGCCTCCATACAACATTGCTATGGACGCTAGCGTAGGTCAACCGCAAAAAGCATTCGGACCATGAGTAGATCAGACGAAACACTTATCGTACCTGCACTTCGCTCATTCATGGGAGACTGGGTCTATTACTCAGCTTCTCTAACCATGGAAGATGTCTACGAGCGTGTAAATGTAGCAGAAGAGATACATGAAGGGAACTCTTTAGGGGAAATGATTCAACGGGAATTACTGGATGAGAAAAGAGCACCTAAGATTAAGCGCTATCTTGAAACTCAAGACCAAAGATTTTTTAACTCTTTTGTGATAGGTGTCTATGGAGGTGTTCCTAACTGGTATGAGGTAGAAATTGGGGATATGCCTTTACCAGGAAGTAATATCACGATACCAGAACGCTTAAAAGGAATCTTTGGTTTGCTAGTACTTGATGGAAGCGAAACACTATTTGCTATTGATGGGCAACACAGAGTCGCTGGAATAAGAGAGGCAATAAGTAAAGGTAATAAAGACATAAAAAAAGAAGAAATATCTGCAATATTTGTAGGTCATAAAAGAAGTGAAAAGGGTAGGCGCAGAACGAGACGGCTCTTTACTACGCTTAATAGATATGCAAACCCTGTTAGTAAACACGAAGCTATAGCTTTAGATGAGGATGATGTGGTTGCAATATCCACACGAAAATTGATCGAAATCCATCCTCTATTGAAAAATAACACTGCATTAAATAAGACAAAAGCTATACATACTTCTGATAATAAAAGCTTTACGTCTCTGGTTGCATTGTACGATTCTTTGGATATATTGCTCAGGGATAGATCCAATCCAGATTGGGATGAGTACAAAAAAGTCAGGCCTGAAGATGAAAAGATCCGAGAGCTTACGGATCTGTGTATGAGAGCCTATGATATGTTGTGCGACGAAATTGATGCGCTTCAAGAGTATGCTAACCTTCCAGTATCAGAGGATATGGCACTTCAGTATAGAAACAGCGAACATGGAGGACACCTGTTGTTTCGGCCGGTCGGTCTCCTATTGGTGTTCAATGTAGTACGTTATCTTCGAGAAGACTCTGATCTTTCGCTGCAATCTGCAATTTCTCGTATTTCTCAACTCCCGATGTCGCTTGAAAACTCGCCCTGGCAAGGTCTCCTATGGGATAATGCCAACAAACGTATGGTCACATCTCGCGAGAATCAACGTGCTGCAACGCGGCTTGCACTTTTCTCTTTAGGTGGGGATCTCTCACGGTTTCGGACTATGTCGACTGAAGATGAAATACGCAGTGAACTTGCAGGTCTTTACAACCAGCCTGAAAGCGATGTGGAGGTACCGAAGTACATCTAGAGCATGTCGGCTTTAGTCTGCGATGGCCTCTATCAGTACACCCGTTTCGAAGTTGAGCAGAAACTCCGAGTAGTAACTGTCGAATACATCCTTCAGGTAGTCGCCAAGTTCAACCTCTTCTGGCTGCGAGTAGCCGTCTTCGGGAGGTTGCTTAATCTGATATCCGCGGTTTTTCGTAATCGTGTAAAGGAAGAGCGTGTGGAAATAGACAGAGGAGAGATAGCGGTTCTCAGCGATTTTAATGCCTTCTTCGCCGCTCTGACTGGATTTGTAATTGAGCAGCACTCGGCTGTCCATGTTGACGAAGATCTTTTCAAGTCGGTCTTCTTCGTTCACGAATGGATGCATAATGGTTCCGTAATCCATGTCTATGACGTCGGCAAGATTAGCCCAAGTGGCTTTTCCTTTATCCGCTGACTCAAACACTGGTATAAGTTCGGGGAGCCCGATCAAGTTGTCGAGGTCCGGTTCGCTTTTCTCAGTTTTTGTGCTACCATTGTTCTTCCGTGGCTTCCCGATCTTAACCCAGAAAATCTCTTCCAGGTTTTGCCCCGGAGCCGAAAGAGACACCTTCGTTTGGTAGGCATCGCCGACGCTAACATTGCTTTTGGGCTTCATCCGCACTCGGATTTTTCCCTTGTCAGGACTGGACTTCACGATATCGAAGATATCCGATACCTGATCGGGATGACCCAACTCGTCTCCTCCTTTTGTTTCGTTCGGGCTATAGTCAAGAATAGATATTTTGAGATCGCCGGGGTCTCTGACGCGGTCAAAATACTGATCTTCCACATCGGTCTCGAACTTTACGGTTCGCTGGCCACCAAGGGGAGTCGTGATGACACGACGACCGTCTACATCTTGCCCGGAGCGCAGGTTGAAGTAAGAAGGATGGCGGTGGCCTTCGAATGAGGGTTTATCCCCTCCACGAGAGCTGTTTTTTCGCTGTTTTGAGGAGGGTGATTTTCTCTTTTGCTTTCCGTTATCTGATCGCTGGTCAAGCTTAAGAGTTTGGTTGAGCAGCTTCGTCATGTCCTCGTCCATGGACAAGTTCTCTGCAAACTGCCGAACAAGGTCTTTTGTACTCTCGCTCTCAACATTCATTGAGCTCTTGCGCCGCTTGTAGATATCTTTCAGACGGCTGCTTTTGAGCTCTTTGGCAACTAAATTGCGCAAGGTGCTCGACTCATCGCCCTGTTTCAGGCGGTCTCGTGAGGCCATGAACAACTCATTTCGAAACTCCACGTCAAGGTCAGTAACATCAACATGGATGAGGAGATAGTTCTTGAGTAGGCCGTACTTCAGAGACCGCGATATAAACTCTGTGGTGTAATGCCCATGCACTTGGCCATTCACAGAGAAGACCACACGCATGTTGTTCTGGAAAAACTCGCTTCTGATCGCCTTTTTGGTTTCCTTGACGCTCTTTCCGTCAATGCGAGACTTGAAGACGTAGCAGGTGATTTTGATTTTCCCCCCTATGTCTTCACTCTCACAATCAAGCGAAAACGTCTCATCGATGTATTTATCCTGTTTGTCTTCCAGGCGTCGCTTCAGGCCGTAGAGATCGCGTTCTGGGTTCTTGTCATGCGGGTACTTATCGCGACGCCCTTCAATCGTATATACAGGCAGGGCCGGTTCAAACAAGAACTCGTTGAGGTGCCGATTCAAGTCTCGTGTGATGATAGACTTTGCGCCGCTCGGCAAGTTGTAAGAATACAGCTTGAGAATAGACCCTGTAGTAAAAGGCCTATTGTGCAGACCCAAGTCTAAGCCGTTTCCGATCGGAAAAGACGGGATTGAGCCATCAATCTTCAGGTACTCATACCAGGTGTTTTTCTTGCGTGTACGCTCTTCACCTGAAAGGGGATGACGACGCAGCAGCGTAAAACCAAAGTCGCCACTCTCGTCGTAACGACGTGAACCAATCAACTGGTAACGCTTATCTCCGCAGAACACAAGGGCTCCCGAACCTCCCATATTGTACTTGCCCTGCACGAAGTGTATTTCGTTCTTGTTGCCCCGTAGCAGAGACAGAAACGTGTCGTCAAAGTCTTCGGGATGCTGTCCCTCCCCATTATCGTAAATCACCAGGGAAGGTGTGTACTTCAGTCCCTGCGCAATAATCTGAATGTCTTCAGCTTGCTCCTGGCGGAATTTCGGAAGATCCCAGTTCGAGTGCTCAGGAAAGTACTTTTCGACAGCTTTTTCTATCGATTGCGGAGCCTCTGGAGAAGTCGGATCGACTCCATTCTCCAAGCACTTTCGCATTAGGATTGCATCAATGGAGTTGGTTATTTTCTCTACAAGTGCAGGGACAGGTGCAGCCTGTTGATTTTCGACAACCCCGAAGTTATTGTCGTTGCCCCCGTAGGGAACCCAGTTTCCGTCGTGGAAGACCTCAGGGTGACTATCAATGACCTCTGCTACAGTGTCTTCCTTGTCAGCCTCGTAGAGCAGCCAGAAGAGTTTTTCGTGTGTCATACGTCGATTTGAAGGTGATATGCTGGTCGGAGATGATTAGGGGCAATAGCTCCCCAAGTTGTGGAGGGGAGAAAGCTGAAGCTGATAAGTGATACCTAAAGCCCGAATCTGAATAAGAAGGGCCTTGACTTTCTTTACACAATGATAAGGCTGAACCACCGGCAATATCAACATGCTCTTTGAGAACACACCCATAGGAATGAAAAGCTTACGTTAACTGTTTCGCCATAATCTGGGAGCGCTTCCAAACCACATTCAGTGGCTCCGCTCTTATAGTGAAGGCTACCCACCGCATCCCTATGACAAACAATGCCTATCTCACCACTGCTACCGTCTCCACAAGCGCCTTTTCCAGATCCGGGGGCGGTGTACGATTGCAGCATCGCGAAGCCGTGCGTGCACAGGTGCAGATGAGGAGGGCACACTCTACATTATCTGCGCCGAATCGCTATGTGGAGGGTTGCAGTCTACAGTTAGCGAGACCTGTTCAGGTCTCCAAGACCTGACAGGTCTATCAATGCCGGATTCGTGGCGCTAATTTGCAGTTTGTGTATCACATGTACGCATTAACGGTACGTAAATGAGCTTGTCTTCAGAACGTGATACACAAGATGGATCTGAGTTTTGTATTTCCCATGACAAATGAGCCTATCCGGCTACTGCCTCCGTCTCCACAAGCGCCTGTTCCAGATCCGGAGCCGGCGTATCGGCGTAGTCGGCAACGGTGGCGCGGGTGATGGCGTAGCACGTCTCCGTCTCCTGCACGCGCACCTGCACCGCCGTTACGCCGTGGTCTTGCAGCATGGCAAAGCCGTGCGTGCACAGGTAGCGCGCCACGTAGTCGGCCAGCGCCTCGGTGGTGCTGCGGCCGTCCAAGACGTAGTGCTTTACGCCGAGCGTGGCCAGGGCCTCGCGCAGCGCCGTGTCGTCCCGGTTTACGTAGGTGCAGTGGTCCCACGCATCAATTAAGGGGGATACGACGCGCTTCACCTCCTGAAAGTCGATCAGCATCTCCGACGGACCCGGCGTGCCGTCGAGTTCGATCCAGCAGGTGTACGAGTGGCCGTGCAGGTTGCGGCACAGACTGGGGTGATCCGCCAGGCGATGCGCGGCTTCCCACCGAAAGCGTTTGGCGACGGTCATACGAAAAACACAGGGTAACGAGCAGACGAGTGATCCGCGTCAAGCACGGACGAATGCGTACCGACCGCCGCGCTGCAGAGGTTCCCCGCCGCCGCGCTATCGCCCCGATTTACGAGACCTTCGCGCAGCCTGGTGGAACTTGCATCCGAAATCAGACTATTACGCTCATGTCTGCACAACACGCAGCCCACTTGCCCAAGTGGCGGAATTGGTAGACGCGCTGGCTTCAGGAGCCAGTGTCCATTGCGGACGTGGAGGTTCGAGTCCTCTCTTGGGCACCCATTCCACACGATTCGAAGCGCCTTGCTTTCCCCCAAAGCAGGGCGTTTTTTTGTGTTTGCAGGGTGTTTTTAGGGGGATGCGGAGGCCGGACGCTACGTTGGGATGCTCGTCTCAACACGATGGCATACGCGCTGTACCATATTTGTGCGATAGCGCGCTGGGATGTTCATCAAACCACACCGGTCTCGTTATGCAACGCATTGCAGACATCCGACCCCTGCTTGATGGCATCGTCCACTGGGAGACACAGGAAACGCCCCATGGTGCCGATCTTACCGTCGCCGAGATCTTTCGCCTGAGTGGTCCGGGGCAGTTGGACTTCGGCGGCGACGAGTATGCCGAGGCGCCACGCGAGCGGCTGGCTCCCTCCAAGGCCAATCCCGACGACAGCTACGGCTGGTGGCGCCTGGACGAAGGCACATACCTGGTTCGCTACAACGAGATGATACAGCTGGCCCGCGACCAGCACGCCCGGCTCGACCCGCTCCCCCGGCTGCTGCGGGCAGGCGCACAGCACCCGTCGCGTGTGCTTAATCCGCCCGAGGGCACGCTCGAAACGCTACTGACCGTGGGCACGGGCGGATGTCACATCAAAGAGAATGCCCGGATCTCGCGGCTGGAGGTGTTTGGCATTGTCGAATAGAAGCCGCGGCCTCCCCCGCTTTGATAGCCGGTAGGAGTTACGCACTTGGTCTCGATTGTCGTGGTTTCTTGCACAAGGACGGGACCGAGCCGT
The DNA here is from genome assembly GCF_002554705.1 of Longimonas halophila. Taxonomy (GTDB): domain Bacteria; phylum Bacteroidota; class Rhodothermia; order Rhodothermales; family Salinibacteraceae; genus Longimonas; species Longimonas halophila. Next base: position 30,497 of record NZ_PDEP01000006.1, read on the forward strand.
TTGGCAGCACCACACATCCCCCTTAATCCCCCTTCAGCCGAAGGGGGAGACAAACGAAAGTGTGCCGCTTCCACCTGCTCCCCTGGAGAGGGGAGCTGTCGCATGAGCGACTGAGGGGTGGACACGTAGGATGTTTAGCCCGAGGGCCGCTAAACAGGTACGAGCCTCGCGACGAGATAACATGTGTGAGCCGCAACTGCGTAAGTCCTCAGCCGGGTAATTTTTGTCGACCACGTATGTCTTTAGCGACTTGTTCCAGATAGCCGGATTTTCGTTGTGGCAGTCAGCCCGGTTATGGTTGGGGAGACGAAAGCGCCGACACCGCATCGTCGCCATACCGCGCGGCAGCGGCTGCTTCGGTCATGAACAGAATGTCGCCGTAGTACGCGGTGGCCGACTCGCCCGTGTCGTCAGTATCGGTCATGATGGCTACGCCGTTTACGTTGGGCAGGGGGCCTTCGGCATCGCTGAAGGCGCGCCGGTAGTCGTGACCCAGGTGACGCACCTCCTCGACCCACTGGCCGGTCTTTTCGGAGCCGCTCTGCGTGGGCAGCATCATCACAAGGCGCGTGTACGGGTTTTCAACGGGCTCGCCAATCGGGGCCTGGCTTGCCCAGATGTAGTTGAGGGCTCGCGTGGGCAGGTTGTCGTATCCAAGAAAGCTGGCGGTGCGCAGGCGCGCGCGCTGCCCGAAGCTCAGGTTGCTGCGATCGTAGTCGAACGTCACGTAGAGGCGCGCCGGATAGTCATCTCCGCTCTTCTCGTAGACGCTGCCTTCGTCGAGCACGTTGCTAACCTTCCACCGCCACGCAACGATCGGGTGCGTATTCGGGTTGATGCGCCGCTCGGTCGCCAGTCCCGAGGCACCGCCATCGCTCTCGGCCCGCACCACGAGCGTGTCGTTCACGCGCCGCACGGTGTACGTGGTAGGCGTGTCGATATCGCCAAACGTGATGGGCTGCCACCCGGCCGGGAATCCGCGCTCGATCTGTCCCGCCGAGAAATCGCCAACGCGAATCACATCGTCGGGCAGCGACAGCATGCCGAATCCAACCAGCCCAGCGGCAAGTGTGCAAACAAGAATCGTAGCGAAGATAGCACGCATAGCGAGGCCACAGGGATGTACGAGGGACAGTGCTTCGTTGTACACCCGTACGGATTGTGGCATGCACGCGGATGGGGGCGCCGCGCGTATGTGTCTGATGCGTTACATGCGTGCTCGGCATGGCGCCATGCCTCAGCGGTAAGACACCGCGAGTGCAAGGCTAAAGACGAGTGCCTGCATCAAGATAATGGCGGCGCCGCTGGGCCAGTCCAGGTAGAACGAGGCGAAGAGCCCCGCCACGGCGGTGGTTGTGCCCACGCCCATGGCCCCAAGGGTCATGGTGCGGAAGGAGCGTGCGTGCAGCCGGGCGGTGGCGGCGGGCACCACCAGAAAGGCGGTCACGAGAATGGCCCCGACGAGCTTCACCGCAGCCACCACGGTAATGGCGATGCAGGTGATGAGCATCAGGTCGTCGCGCTGCACAGGCACGCCATCGGCGCGGGCCAGGGTGCGGTCGAACGTAGCGTAGGCCCATCGGGGCCAGAGCGGCGCCAGGGCCGCGGTGCCCACCACGAGCGCGAGTAGCACACCTACGTCGAATGCCTCCACGGCCAGGATGGAGCCAAACAGGTAGGTAAACGCATCGGCGGTGTACTGCTGCCGGTACGAGAGCAGCACCACGCCGAGTGCAATAGCAACAGCAAACAGAATCCCGATAGCGGTGTCGCTGGTGAGCGGGCCGTGGTCGCTAATCCATGCGATGGCCCATCCCACACCGACGGTAAACGGCACGGCGACCCAGAACGGCTCGATGCCCAGAAGCAGACCCAGCGCAATCCCGCCGAAGGCGGCGTGCGAGAGGCCCACGCCGAGAAAGCTCATGCGGCGTTGCACCACAAACGCGCCGTAGTAGCTGGCCAGCGCGCCCAGGCACACACCGACCACCAGCGCACGCTGCATAAAGGGATACTGAAGCGCATCAATCATGAGGTGGGCCTCCTTGCAGCATAGCGTGGGCGTGTCCGACATGTCCAAAGGCCTCGCGGAGCGGATCGGCCCCAAGCGCCTTCTGCGGCGGCCCGTAGCTGATGCATCGTCCGTCGAGCAAGAGTACGTCGGTGGCGTGGTGGTAGGCCGCGTTCCAGTCGTGCGTCACCATTACGATGGTGGCGTCGTGGTCGGCCTGGTAGCGATCGAGGAGCTCGTAGAGGTCGGCAGCGCCGGTGGCATCGACGCCGGTGGCGGGCTCGTCGAGCAGCAGCAACTCGGGCTCGTGCACCAGGCAGCGCGCCAGGTAGACGCGCTGCAGCTCGCCGCCCGAGAGGTCGCTCAGCAAAGCTGTGGCCAGATCGGCGGCCCCCACGGTCTGTAGGGCGGCACGGGCCTGCTCGGTGGCTGACTGCGTGCGCCAGAACGGCCAGGCGTGGGTGAGTCCCGAGCACACCAGGTCGATGACTTCGGCGGGAAACGTACGGTCGAGCGTCTTGACCTGCGGCACGTAGCCAATGCGTGGAGCATCGCGCCCCGGCGGGTGGCCCAGCACGCGCACCGTGCCATCAGAGGGCTCCACAAGTCCCAGCAGTGTATGCAGGAGCGTGGTTTTGCCTGCGCCATTGGGACCGACCACCGCGACGAAGGCGGCAGCCTCCACGTTGAACGTCACGTGGTCGATGACACGCCGACGCCCGCGATCCACCGAAAGGCGGTTGACTTGAATGACAGGCGCCTGGGCCATAGCAGAGCGATGAGCACAATGAGACATGCCCCTGCATCCAGGAGCCCGAACAGGTACGAGCTATGCGGCAGCCGGAATGGTATCGCCATCGGCGGTGCGCAGGGGATACTCGGCGGAGATGTCGCCGTTGGCCATCTGGCGCAGCGTGCGGCGTAAGAGGCGGCGGCGAAAGGCGCTCAGGTGGTCGGTGAAGAGGACGCCTTCGAGGTGGTCATATTCGTGCTGCACCACGCGGGCCAGCATATCGCCCATTTCGTACGACTGCTCCTCAAAGTTGCGGTCGAGGTACTCAACCTGCACCCGCTCGGGCCGCCGCACGGGTTCGCGGACGTCGGGAATCGAAAGGCAGCCCTCTTCGAATTTACCGGTAGCCTCGCTTTCCCATGTAATTTTGGGATTGATAAACACCATCGGCTGCTCCGGAAACTCGACGCCGTCGGCGTGCAGCTCATCGGCCAGCGGAAGCAGGTCCACCACAAAGATGCGCTCGGTGCGGCCTACTTGCGGAGCCGCCAGCCCCAGCCCGTTAGCGGCGCGCATCGTCTCGATCATGTTGCTGATGAGCGTTTGCACCGCCTCGGTGTTCTCGGTGACGGGCTCCGTCTCGCGCCGCAGCGCATCGTGGCCAAACACGTAGATGGGCAGAATCATGAAGCAAACGGGGGCTGGTGGACAAACAAAACGCAGTCTCCTTATACCCGTGGTGTGGCGCAGGGATTCGACCGCGAGTGCCCTGCTACAGGTCGCTTCACGAGCGCCCGTAGTCGTCTTCGAGGCGGATGATGTCATCTTCGATGCAGAGCCCAAGCTGCGTCTCAATAAAGACAAACGGTGCGTCGTTTGGGTTGGTGACGCGGTGCACATCGCCAATGTCGATGAAGACCGAGTCGCCCACCTCCATGGTGATCACGTCGTCGTTGAGCGTCACGTCGGCGCTGCCCTGTACGGCCACCCAGTGCTCCTGGCGGTGCTCATGCTTTTGCAGCGAGAGGCGTTCGCCCGGATTCACTACAATGCGCTTTACGCGGTAGCCCGGCTCATTCAAGTACTCTTCCCAGCGTCCCCACGGACGGTCGTCGGCATCCAGTAGCATGCGGTAATTGGATTGATGGTTAAAAAAGATGGAGGATGTAGTATGCCCGATACCGACGGTATCACGCAAGCATCGCACGCGCTCTTTTTATGAAAATACAGCGGGATGCGACGGGGGAAGCGCATTCTTCCATCCTGTGTCCTGTCCTTCAAAAACGAAAGATTCCGGCTCAGGGGCCGGGATGACGTACACGGAGCGTTTTCCATAGTCGGAGACCAGGGCTGCCGCCTCACAGCCGCCCGACCCAGTCGCGCAGCCGCAGTTCCCACACCTTCCAGGCCGCCTCGCGCACGATGGCTTTGCTCATCTTGGACTGCCCTTCGCTGCGTTCGGTAAAGATGACGGGGACTTCCTGGATGCGAAATCCAGCGCGCCAGGTGCGAAAGTGCATCTCGACCTGAAACGCATACCCGTTCGAGCGCACGCGGTCGAGGTCGAGGTGAGTCGGCACGCGGCGATGAAAGCACTTGAATCCCGCTGTAACGTCTTTGATGGGCATGCGGGTGATGGCGCGTGTGTACATGCCTGCCCCATACGAGAGTACCAGGCGCGGCAGCGGCCAGTCGATGACGCGCACCCCGCCGATGTAGCGCGACCCGATGGCCAGGTCGGTTTTGTCGGCGGCCACCGGCTCAATGAGACGCGGCAGGTCGTCGGGATCGTGCGAAAGGTCGGCATCGATCTCACAGATGCACGTGTAGTCGCGCTCCAGTGCAAACCGGAAGCCGGCGCGGTAGGCCGAGCCGAGCCCCTGCTTGCCGGAGCGCTCCAGCAGAAAAATCCGGTTGGGATGCACGGTCTTCACCTTACGCACCAGGTCGGCGGTGCCGTCGGGCGAGCCGTCATCAATGACGAGCACATGCACTGCATCGGGCAGCTCCATGATGCGGGTGAGCAGCACTTCGATGGTGGCAGCTTCGTTGTACGTGGGAACGAGAACCAGCGTGGGGGGCACAGAACGCAAGTGGGTCAGGAAAGAGGGCAGGCGTAACAAGCGGTCGGGGCGTGCACACGTACAGACACGTAACAGCAGCGGTTGAGCCCAAAACCTGCGCTAAAAAGCGAGGCATAAATCGAAACGTAGCTCCGGGTTGTACCCCGGATCGTGCGAGGCGGTCCGCCGTCATCGCAAAGGTTCTCCACAAAGAACGATAGGAAACCGTTCCGATTCCGTGTCACACCGAAACCGTACGCCACGGCCTCACTTAAAAGAGCTGGTATATCCGGGGACCGCTTTCGGGTGGGCCGCCCCACGCTATCCATCATCCTGATACCCAACGATACGGTTATGGCATCGAGCAACGAGGTAGTAGACGAAAGCAATGCGCAAGACGCCACTGGCGATGCAGCTGCTGAGGACACAGCGTCCGACGCTGCGGCGTCGGGCAACGGCGTCGCCGACGACGCGCCCAAAGGGCCGTGGACCGAGCAGTCGATCGTCATTCCCAGCGATCCGATTACGGAGGAGTACACCTTCGACACGTATCCGGCCGATGCGTATACGCACGACGACGTAGACGCCGACGCGGACGAGCTCGTCGAGATGTTTCGTAGCATGACGCTGCAGCGCCGCTTCGAGGAGCGCTGCCGTCAGCAGTATCAGAAGCAGAACATTTCGGGCTTTCTGCACCTGTACATTGGTCAGGAGGCCGTCTCGACCGGATCAGTCCACGGGATTCGGCTGGGCGAGGACTCCGTCATCACGGCATATCGCGACCACGGCCTGGGACTGGCCATGGGCATGCAGCCCGGACCGGCCATGGCGGAGCTCTTTGGCAAGGCCACGGGCTCATCGCGCGGAAAAGGCGGGTCGATGCACTTCTTTAGCGAGGAACAGCGTCTGTTTGGTGGACACGGTATTGTGGGCGCGCACGTGCCGGTGGGCGCGGGCATCGCCTTCGCGCACAAGTATCGCGGCGAAGACAACGTCTGTCTCTGCTTTCTGGGCGATGGCGCGGTAAACCAGGGCGCCTTTCACGAAGCGCTGAACCTGGCCTCGCTCTACGATCTGCCGCTGGTTACGATCATCGAGAACAACCAGTACGCCATGGGCACCGCGGTGGACCGCGCCTCCTCGCAGCCCGACCTCTTCAAGCAGGCCCTCTCGTACGACATGCCCGCCGCGCTCGTAAGCGGCATGGACGTGTTTAGCGTCAAGAAGGCGGTGCACGACCACGCTGAAATGGCGCGCAACGGCCAGCCGTCGCTGCTGGAGATCCGCACGTATCGCTACCAGGGCCACTCCATTAGCGATCCCGCCGCGTATCGCAAAGAAGGCGAGCTCGACGACCGCAAGAGCGAAGACGCCATTGTGCGTCTGCAGCGCTATCTTGTGGCCAACGACATTGCCACCGAAGACGAGCTCGACGCGATTGACGACGAGCTGCAACAGGTCGTGCTCGACGCGATCGACTTTGCGGAAGAGAGCGACTTCCCCGACGAGAGCGAGCTCTACGACAATGTGTACGCGCAGGACGACTACCGCTTCCTGAACTGACCTGCGCATTGGCACCCACGGGCGCGCCTGCCGCGCGCCTCCCCAACGATATTACGTACTGACTGACTGTTTCCTACCCGATGGCTGAACTGCAATTACGTGAAGCAATTCGCGCGGCAATGTCCGAAGAAATGCGCCGCGACGACAAGGTGTTCTTGATGGGCGAAGAGGTGGCCGAATACAACGGCGCCTACAAGGTGAGCAAGGGCATGCTCGACGAGTTTGGCTCCGACCGCGTCATCGACACGCCGATTAGTGAGCTGGGCTTTGCCGGACTCGGCATCGGCGCGGCCATGAACGGCCTGCGCCCCATCATCGAGTTCATGACGTGGAATTTCTCGTTTGTCGCGTTCGACCAGGTGGTCAACAACGCGGCGAACATTCGCTACATGTCGGGCGGGCAGTTTGGCACGCCCATTGTCTTCCGCGGCCCCAACGGTGCCGCCGGACAGCTCGCGGCCACGCACAGCAACTCGGTCGAGGCCATCTATGCCAACTTCCCAGGCCTCAAGGTCATATCCGTGTCGAACCCGGACGATGCGAAGGGTCTGCTCAAAAGCGCGGTGCGCGACGACGACCCGGTGCTCTTCCTGGAAAGCGAACTCATGTACGGTCTGAAGGGCGAGGTTTCGGACGAGGACGACTACACGCTGCCCATCGGCAAAGCGCGCGTTGCGCGTACCGGCGGCGACGTCACTATCGTGGCGCACAACAAGAGCTACCACCTCGCTATGAATGCCGCCGAGGAGCTGGCCAAGCAAGGCTACGAGGCCGAGGTTATCGACCCGCGCACCATTAAGCCGCTCGACATTGACACGATCGTGGAGTCGGTTGTAAAGACGAATCGCCTCGTCATTGTCGACGAGAGCAATCCCTTCACCAGCTTTGCGAGCGAGGTGTCGCAGCAGGTGCAGGAGCGCGCGTTTGACTACCTGGATGCGCCCGTAGCGCGCGTCAACGCCGCCGACACGCCCTCGCCCTATGCACCGAATCTGTACGAGGCGTACATGCCCAGCGTCGATGAAACCGTGACTGCCTGCCGCCAGGTGCTCTACGCTGACGCCTAACCCCCTGTGGGCGGGCCCCGCAGCCTGCGCATCCCCCATTCCTGTTCTGCTGATACTCACCTGCTGCACAAAACCAACTGTCTATGGCTATCACAATTGAAATGCCCAAGCTCAGCGACACCATGGAGGAAGGGGTCCTTTCCGCCTGGCTGGTCGACGAAGGCGACGCTGTTTCGGCGGGCGACATTCTCGCTCAGGTCGAAACCGACAAGGCCACCATGGATCTGGAAGCCTTCGACGACGGCATCCTCCTCAAAAAAATGATCGATGAGGGCGATGCCGTACCCATCGGCGAAATGATTGCTGTACTGGGCGAAGAGGGCGAAGACATCTCTGATCTTGTTGGAGATACGGGCGGTTCCGACGACGCCTCCGAGGCTGCCGCCAGCTCCGAGACCGAGGCGGCTTCGGCAGAAGCTGCGTCCTCGCAACCAGAACCTGCATCGCCAGAGACGGAGGCGCCCGCCAGCCCTGCCGGCGATGGCGAACTGGCCGAGCGCACCCCCGAACCCGTCCCGGCGCCCACCGATGCGAGCGGCGAGCGCGTGAAAGCCTCGCCCCTGGCACGCCGTGTGGCGCAGGAGCACGGCCTGGATCTGGGGAGCGTAGCAGGCACCGGTCCGAACGGACGCGTTGTACGCAGCGATGTGGAGTCAGCCCTCGAACAGCGTGAGGCCACGCCCGACGCCGCGCCCGAAACAGCCCCCGCGCCCTCAGGCGACGGCGCCCCCACGCCACAGCCCGCGCCCACCGAATCCGTCAAAATCGACGTGGGCTACGACACCGAGACCATCTCGCAGATGCGGAAAGCGATCTCGCGGCGGCTGGCGCAGAGCAAGTTCACCGCGCCGCACTTCTACCTCACGATCGACGTCGACATGGCCCGCGCGGCCAGCGTGCGCGCCGAGCTCAACGAACGCGCCGAGGCGCAAGACCGTGCGCGCATCTCGTACAACGACCTGATCACGAAGGCCTGCGCGTTGGCGCTGCGTGAGCACGAATACGTAAATGGCTCCTACCACGCCGACGAAGGGGAAATCCGTCTCTACGACGACGTGCACGTAGGCGTTGCCGTCGCGATTGACGAGGGGCTGATTACGCCCGTCATCCGCAATGCCGACCAGAAGGGCCTCACGCAGATCGCAGCTGAGACGCGCGAGCTGGCCGGGAAAGCCCGCGACCGCGAGCTGCAGCCCGAAGAGTATGAAGGCGCCACCTTCACCACGAGCAACCTGGGCATGTTCGGCATCGAAGAGTTCACGGCGATCCTGAATCCGCCGAACGCAGCCATCCTCGCGATTGGCGGCATTCGCGATGAGCCGGTCGTCGAAGACGGCGAGGTTGTGCCCGGCAAGCGCATGAAGGTAACGCTCTCCTGCGATCACCGCGTGGTGGATGGCGCCGTAGGAGCGCAGTTCCTCGACACCGTACGCGGCTACCTCGAAGACCCCATGACGATGCTGCTGTAACGCCACCTCTCATTCGAATCCATCCTGCGCCGCAGCGGAATCCTCCCGGATTCGGCTGCGGCGTTTTAATGCGCTTATCCTTGTAGGCCTGTCCTTATTTCCCCAGTGCCATGAATGCAGACAACCCACTCGTTGAAGTATTCGGATATGCGATCGACGATTTCTCAGAGGAAGCAGTGCAGCACCGTGAGGAGAAACTCTGTCCATTCAACAACAAGTCCCAGTACTGCACAAAAGACAAGAAGAGCGACCCACTCGGGGCATGCAATGTCCATCAGCGCGGAAATGCTGTGATCACCTGTCCGCAGCGGTTCACTGAAGACTGGACGATTGTTAGAGATAGTGCTGCATTCTTCTTCGAGAATGGCTCTACATACCACGTGCTTCGCGAATATCAAATGCGCGATGCAGACAACGAGGTTGTTGGCAACATTGACTTTGTACTCGTGAAGGTAGAAGACGACAGCATCGTAGACTTTGGGACGATAGAAGTCCAGTCTGTTTACATCAGCGGCAACATGCGGCGTCCGTTTGAGCACTACATGGATGACCCTGAGCAAGCCAGCCGTGATTGGCGCTCGCGTGTGTCTGAACGTGGAGGCTACTATCCGACCCCAGACTGGCGTTCTTCGCACAAGCGACTCTTTCGTCAGATCAACTCAAAGGGTACGCTTCTCGCAGAGTTGGGGAAAAAACAGGCTGTTGTCATCCAACAACCGTTCTATGACTCCATGCCTGATCTCACGCGCGTTCCCATTGAAGACGCTAACATGGTGTGGCTTATCTACGACTTGGTTCGCGAGGATGAACGGCATCGGCTCACAAAAGTAGACACAATACATACTCGTGTAGAGCACACATTAACCGATCTGCAGTATTTTGAAACGCCGGAAGATGATTCAGACATACGCGCGGCGCTTCAGCGAAAGTTAGCACGTGATGACAGTCCCATATTTACATTATAAGAGATATGCCCAAAACGCTTTTCGACGACGTAGAATATACGCTTCCCAATGTTGCGAAAGTACCACTGTACAGTCCATTTCGGTACCCAGGTGGAAAGTCGCGGTGGTACTTTTACATAAAGCAGTGGATACTATCGACGCAGCCTTCGGTATTTGTCGAGCCGTTTGCAGGTGGAGCCCATGCAGGGCTTGCTGTTGCCATAGAGCCGTGGGCACACACAATAGTTGATGAGGTCATTCTTGTTGAAGTAGATGAGAATGTAAGCGCAGTTTGGAAAACAATCTTTAGCGATGAGGTTGACTGGCTGCTCGACCGTATTCAGTCATTCGAAATGTCGCGCGCGGCAGCAGAAGGAGCCATCGAAGCCAAAGATCAATCGGTACGCGACCGGGCTTTTGCTATGATTGTGCACAATCGCGTAAGCCGGGGAGGAATTACAGCTCCCGGGGCTGGATGGGTCAAAAAGGGGGAGAACGGCAAAGGGCTTAGCTCGCGCTGGTATGCAAAAACGCTTGTCCAGCGGATTCAGAAGATTGCTGACTTTCGTAGCCGCGTCACGTTCGTGGAAGGCGATGCATTCAACGTGTTTCCCGACCATGTCGGAGCGCAGGAGGCTCTCTTTATCGATCCGCCGTATCCCAAGGCAGGCGGGCGTTTATACGAGCATTCGGATGTGGATCACGACGAAATCTTCCGATACGCCGCTTCTGCTGAAGGAACGGTTCTCCTTACATACGACAATTCGGAGCATGTGCAGGCGCTTGTGAACGCGCATGGGTTTGACTCGGAGGAGCTTATCGTGTCCACAACGCATCACACGCGAAAAACGGAGCTGCTCATTGGCAAAGATCTGACCTGGTTGCGGAGCATGGATCCGTCTATGTAGAACGCCCATCTTGTTGGAAGCACACTGCCTCTGCATTGTGCAGGATGCGAAAGCGGCGTTTTGCGTTGGACAATGCATGGCAAAAAAAGCCTGTAACATTGGTTGGGGAATGGTCGTCCTGAGAGACGACAACGAAGCTGGCTTTAACCCTCTATTCCATGAACCATTCCCCTGCATCCACTATGACTATGCTATCTCGAACGCTGGCTCGCCTGCCGCAGGTACGGATTTCCTTGACCGGCCCTGCCCTGCTGATGCTCACAATGGTCTGGATCAGTACGGTTGGATGCGCAGGTGCGCAGTCGGATGACGATACGTCGCCGTTGGAGACCCGGAATGACCCCATCGCGGTTGAAGCGGGTACGACCACCTCTGATGATGTCGAGAGCCGCAACGGAGCCATTACAATTGGCGAGAGTGCACAGGTAGGCAACATTGTGAATCGCAACGGCGCTATTGTGCTGCAGCAAGGCGCGCAGGCTGCGTCCATCGAAACGCGGAACGGGGCGCTGGTACTTCGTGGAGCAAACACCACGGGGGGCATTGAATCGCGCAACGGACGCGTCACCATTGGCGCAGAAAGCACCATTGGCGGGGCGGTGGAGACGCGCAATGGAAATGTGACGATTGAACGGGAGTCAACGGTGGACGGCGATGTTGAGACGCGCAACGGATCCATCGAGACCGCAGAGGGTGTGCGCATTCAGGGCGAAGTGGAAACCCGGAATGGCACCATCACCCTTTCAGGCACCCAGGTCGACCAGCTGGTTGATGCCCGAAACGGAGACATCCGACTGCGTGCGGGAACGGTCATCCGCGGCGATGTGCGGCTGCTGATGCACGAGGACTGGGACGGCTCTCAGCCGCCGGTGCTCAGCATCGATGGCGACAGCCGCGTAGAAGGGCGTCTGATTGTGGATGAGCGCGCTCGGGTAGAGATTGCTTCTGGGGCTGACGTGCCAGACGTAGAGCGCTTTGCCTCGCGCGAGGCGTGGGAGCGTCAGCAGTAGAGATCGGCCGGTAGGCTTCGCTTATTACGGGTCGTGCGGTAGCTCAGGGTCGGCGGCGGCCAGGGCGCGCTCGGTGTACGTGTAGAGCGCGTCGAGCTGGTCGCGGCTGAGCCACTGGCCCATCAGCGCCAGGGCGTACGTGGCCAGTGCCAGCCCGCCCCCCGCAGGAATCGACCACAGCCAGGGTGCGTCCATCCCCAGGCTCCACTGCGTGCCACCCACCACGCCGCCCAGAAACGCCGCAAAGGCTGCCATCGCATACATGGCCATGAACATCGTCCACACTGACGGGCGCGGCCCGTACACGCCGCGCAGGCGCGTGCCCCCATTCTTGGGCTGGAGGTCGAGGCTGAGTTGTGGCGACCAAAACCAGGCTTCGTCCTTCGGCACGTTGATGATGACGTGCTTATCGTAGAACGCGCCCCGGTAGCCGTCGTCCGACTGCTCAACGTGGGTTTGTAGGGCCTCAACAGCCGCATTGGGCGAGCACGACAGGTGCCGCTCAAACGCAGGCCGCATGCGAAGACTGATCATGGCACAGCGGGAATGAGGAAACGAGCTACGAGCGGGCGCACCCGGCCTGGGCAGCGGCACCGCGCGCACGGCGTGGATAGTCGGTGATGAGTGCATCCACACCGCAGGCCAGGAGCGTGGCCATCTCGGCACGGTCGTTGACCGTCCACACCTGCACCGGCATCTGGCACGCATGGGCCGCCTCCACAAAACGGCGCTGCACCACCTGAATCGGGCCGTACCAGTGCGGCACCTGAAAAGCAGTTCCAGGCGGATCGTACCGGGTGTGCCTCCCCAGCAGGTGACGCGCATAGAACGAAGCCGTCTCGGTCATCGCCATGTTCGTAGGGATACGCGGACGCAGCGCCCGAAAGCGGTGCAAGATGCTGGCACTGAAGCTGGCTACTACAATCTGGTCGGTACGCTCGGTGTCAGCGATGAGGTGGCTCATCGCATTGGCGATACGCGGCCCGGCTCCGCCCTTGAGCTCCACAATAAGCGGCGTATCCGGGTAGCGCTGCAGCATCTCTCGAAGTGTGGGCAACCGAATCCCCCCGCCCCGATACGGATACGCGCCGTCTTCGCTCTGCCAGTGGTAGCCCGCATCAAGTGATTGGAGCGTGTGCACAGAAAGGTCGCGCACGCGTCCGGTGCCGTTGGTGGTGCGGTCAACCGTTGGGTCGTGGATCGCGATCAGTTCGCCATCGGCTGAGAGCTGCACGTCAACCTCCAGCGCCTCGGCGCCCTGGTCGAGGGCCCAGTCGCATCCGGCAATCGTGTTTTCGGGCGCCCCACCGCGTCCGCCGCGGTGAGCGACGATAGTGCAGGCACCAGTGCCAAACGAGAGCAGCGACATAAGCAGTACGACACCAAGTGGTTACGCAGAAAGGACACCAAGCAGAACAAGCAGCAGCGCAATAGGCAGTCCAATCAGGATGCTGATGATGAGATTGGCCACGAAATGATGCCCAAACACCGCAAAGGAGCGCTTCAGGAAGCTGGTGTCAAAGAGCATGGAGTCGGGTACGGAGGCCCCGCCAGATTCAAGCTCTTGAATCCGGCTCCGCAGCGATCGCACTTCGGAGCGTAGGGCATTGAGTTCATCATCGCGGGACGGACCGCTGGAAAAGACGTCGTCGGACATAAATACGAGTCATATGAAGATTCGGATGGGCGTGTACAGCGCAACATACAACGCATCTCAGAAAAAGTCGAGCGTGCTGCGTGATAGACGACAGTCTTCGACAGGATACTTCTGGTGAGATGTCTCCCAATCGCAGGTCATCTTGACCGCCTCCAGTCGGGAAGGATGGTAACGATCCTATGCATCAACTGGAGCACAATGCGCGGTGCAAGGCTCCCTCCAGGCCTTTCTCTCCAACGGGTTGTCATGTTGAGCAAGCGGAGCCCCGAGCTGTCCGGGGCGAAGCGCGTCGAAACATCTCCTTGGCGCTTGGCAGATACAGCGGAGGGGGTCTGCCAACCTCGGGGAGACGTTTATTCACTGCGTTCATCAGTCGCTTCGCTCGTGTCAGGACTCCGCACCTGCTAAGCGCAGTTGCTTCGCTCAAAATGACAGCGTTTGGGAGGGGTACGTTGCTACCCCGAGATCGACGCGTGACACAGCACTAAGCATCAATCGGAGCAAAATGCGCAGTGAAGTGGCGCAGCTGTTCGGGCTCGTGGGTGATGGCGTAGCCGGGCAGCTCACGGGTACGCTCCACGATGTCTTCGAAGCACTCGATCACATAGTCGATGTGCGACTGCGTGTACACGCGACGTGGGATAGCCAGGCGCACGAGCTCCATAGCAGCGGGTTCTTCGGAGCCGTCGGGCTGACGGCCAAACATCACAGAGCCGATCTCGCAGCCTCGAATCCCGCCGGTTTCGTAGAGCGCTACGGCGAGCGCCTGCCCCGGATACTGCAGCGGCGGGATATGCGGCAAGAGCGCCTTTGCGTCGATGTAGACCGCGTGTCCGCCGATGGGCCGCACCACGGGCACACCGAGGTCGGTGAGCGCCTGCCCCAGGTAGCGCGTCGAGGCCATGCGGTAGGCCAGGTAGTCCTCGCGCACAATCTCCTTCAGGCCCTGCGCAATCGCCTCCAGGTCACGCCCGGCGAGGCCGCCGTAGGTGGGGAAGCCTTCGGTAAGGATCAGCTGGTTGCGGGCGGCCTCGGCCCAGGCATCGTCGTTCAGCGCCAGCCATCCCCCAATATTGACGAGCGCATCTTTCTTCGCGCTCATGGTCATGCCATCGGCGTGGCTGAACATCTCGCGAACGATGTCGGGCACACTCCAATCCGCGTACTCCTCCTCGCGCATCTTGATGAAATAGGCGTTCTCGGCAAACCGACACGCATCCAGAAAGAGCGGGACATCGTGCGCCTCGCACACCGCCTTGATGGCTTTGAGATTGGCCAGCGACACCGGCTGTCCGCCGCCCGAGTTGTTGGTGATCGTGCACATCACCAGGGGGATGCGATGGGCCTTCTCCTGGAGGAGCGCATCGAGGCGATCCACGTCCATATTGCCCTTGAACGGATGCATATTCGCTGGATCGTGGCCTTCTTCAATGACCAGATCCACCGCCTCCGCCCCGGTGGCTTCGATATTGGCGCGCGTGGTGTCGAAGTGCGTGTTGTTGGGGATGATGGCGTCTTCATCTGCTACAATGCCCATGAGGATGCGTTCGGCAGCGCGCCCCTGGTGGGTGGGAATGATGTGCTCGAACGGCATCAAATCGCGCACGGCAGCCTCGAAGCGGTAGTACGAGGACGAGCCCGCGTAGCTCTCGTCGCCCTGCATCAGCCCGCCCCACTGCGCAGCGCTCATGGCGGCGGTGCCCGAGTCGGTGAGCAGGTCGATCATCACGTCGTCGCCGTCAAGGTTGAAGAGGTTGTAGTGGGCCTCCTCAATCAGTGCCTCGCGCTCGGGACGTGTAGTGAGGCGAATCGGCTCGACTGACTTGATGCGGAAGGGCTCGATAATCGTATCCATAGGCAGCGGGTGCAGAATAAGTAACGAACAAGAAACGGTGCGGCCTCAACATACAAAACGATACGCAAAAAGCGAGCATTCCCTGGATTCTGCAGGTTGAATCTGGAGCGGCAGCGGTTCATGGTCCAATGATGAGTGCCCGGAAGCGCGTCTCGGGAGTGCAGGAGATTCCTCTCCCGACTGCTGTCGGGATCGGAATGACACTGCAGGAAAAGGGGGCAAGTGATGCCGCAATCTTGGTGCATCACTTAGCATTTGACCAGCATCCCTGGAGCTACTTAACGGCATGTGCAGGTTTCCTTTTTCCCTTGGTGATAGCCTTGTGGCAGAATACGCGGTCCTGGCATCCCCCATTCCCTCACGCTGTTCGGGCGTTTCCCCCTTCGCGAAGGGGAGACACGAGCGTTAGCGACTGACGAAGCGAAGCGGAGTATACGTCGCGCAGCGACAAAGGGGGATGCCCGCCCCGAAAGGACAATGGGAAAACTTGCACACCGCGTTACTTGCGCGCTTGCAGAAGCAGTAGCAACGCAACGGTAGCGAACAGAGCATGGGGGATCCAGGTGGTGAGCCACGGGTCGAGGGTTTCAGCGTAGCCAAAGGGTTCGCTCAGTTTCTGCGCGGCCAGATACAGCAGTGCTACGAACAGCCCAATCCCAAAGCGTACCGCTTGCCCGCCGCGCCGCCGCACCGCAGCCAGGGGCACGGCAATGAGCACAAGAATGAGGTTGGCCACCGGATAGGCAAACTTGTTGTAGTAGGCCACGAGCGGGCGTCCCAGCTGTCCTGCCCCTGAGCGCTGAAGAGATTCGAGGTAGTAGCGCGCCTCGGTAACCGTCATCGCTTCCACATCGCGGGCGGTGCGGGCCAGGTCGCGTGGCGTAATCTGCAAGGTGGTGTCCATGCGCGAGTGGTAGGCCTGCTGCATGGGCTGGTCGTCGGGAAAGGTACGCTCGGTGACGCCCACCATGCGCCACACCTGCAACGAGTCGACCCAGTCCATGCGGTCGGCGTCGAAGCGCTCGCGCAGGTGCTGCTGCTCGTCGAAGCGTTGCAGGGAGACGTGGTGCGCGCGCTGCTCGCCCGTGTCATAGTAGCCCACCGACACAATGCTGCGTGGATCGTTCTGGCGGTGAATCTCGCTTACCTCAATCGTCTGGCGCTCTGGATGCAGGTATTCATTGTCGTATTGAACCACGACCTCATTGGCACGCGGCACGACCCATCCGTTGAATCCGAACATAACCAGCGTGAGCGTAACGCCCACCAGCAGGTACGGACGCATCAGGCGGTAGAGCGACACGCCCGAGGTTTGGAGTGCAATGAGTTGCACCTCTTGGGCAAGCTTCCCAGTCACGTAGATGCACGACAGGAAGATGGCCAGCGGAGAGATGAGGCGCACGATTTCCGGGATGTACGCCGGATAGTAGACCCGGAAGATCTCGCTCATGTCGGCGCCGCGGTCCACAAAGTCGTCGTTGTACTCGACCCAGTGCAGCACAATGAAGAACACGATCAGCGCAGATACAAAGAGCGCAAAGCCCTTGAGTACGCGCGCCACAATATGCCAATCGAACCGAGTCACCGAAGGAGGCGTGAGGCGTAAGTCGTAGGAACGAGGAGGATGTACAGGCACCTGCCAACCCACGTGAAGGCGCAGCCATACAATCCGTGAGCAGATTGCGAAAACCGGATATACCGCGGGCAGGCGTTCGCTTCTTTGCCAGCGTCCTGTTTACTTACAGGCTGGACCAACTGTTCACGCAACCCCGCAACCTCCTATGAAAGTCCACGAGTATCAAGCGAAAGAAATTCTAAGCGACCATGGCGTGGCGATGCAGCCCGGCATTGTCGCAGAATCGGTCGACGACGCGGTGCAGGCTGCCGAGGAGTTGGCCAACGACGGTGCCACCATGTTTGTGGTGAAAGCACAGATTCACGCCGGGGGCCGCGGCAAGGGCGGCGGCGTAAAGCTGGCCCGCTCGCTCGATGAGGTCAAGGAGCACGCCGAGGCCATTTTGGGCATGGATTTGGTCACGCATCAGACCGGCCCCGAGGGGCAAAAAGTGCGTAAGCTGCTCATCGCCGACGCGGTGGACATTGAGCAGGAGTTTTATGTGGGCGTAACGCTCGACCGCGCCAAGAGCCAAAACGTCATCATGGTCTCCAGCGAAGGAGGCGTCGAGATTGAGACGGTGGCCGAGGAGAGCCCCGAGAAGATCGTGAAGGCCTGGATCGATCCCACCATTGGGCTGCGTCCGTTTCAGGCGCGCCGATTGGCCTTTGGGCTCGGGCTGGAGGGCACGGCCTTGAAGCAGGCGGTAAAGTTCATCACGGCGCTCTACGAGGCGTTCGAGGCAACCGATAGCACCATCGCCGAGATCAATCCGCTCGTGCTTACGGGAAGTGGCGATGTGGCGGCGGTTGATGCCAAGATTAACCTCGATGACAATGCGCTCTACCGCCACCCCAACCTGGCGGAGATGCGCGACATCCACGAGGAGGACCCGACCGAAGTGGAGGCCAGCGAACACGGCCTCAGCTACATTAAGCTGGATGGCAATGTGGGTTGCATGGTCAACGGGGCCGGGCTCGCCATGGCGACGATGGACATCATCAAGCTGGCGGGCGGCGAGCCGGCGAATTTCCTGGATGTGGGCGGCACCGCCAATGCCGAAACGGTGGAAGCGGGCTTCCGCATCATCTTGAAGGATCCGAATGTGGAAGCGATTCTTGTGAACATCTTCGGCGGCATTGTGCGCTGCGACCGCGTTGCGAAGGGTGTCATTCAGGCGGCGCAGAACATTGATTTGGATGTGCCGCTTATCGTACGCCTGCAGGGTACCAACGCCGAAGAAGGCAAGGCGCTGCTCGACGAAAGCGGCCTGGAGCTGCGCTCCGCAGTGCTTCTGAAGGAGGCGGCCGATAAAGTGACGCAGGCCCTCAAAGAAGCAGATGTGGCGTAAGCGCCTGCTGTAGTGGCAATAAGTTTTTGCTGCACCATACAAAAGACAGAAACCCGTCCACCGTGCTACTGCGC
This sequence comes from Longimonas halophila, assembly GCF_002554705.1. GTDB lineage: Bacteria > Bacteroidota > Rhodothermia > Rhodothermales > Salinibacteraceae > Longimonas > Longimonas halophila. The sequence goes on from NZ_PDEP01000006.1 coordinate 48,817, forward strand.
GGTGGACGGGTTCTTTTGTGGGGCACCGTGGCCACTCTGGAGACCAGGGCCTGCTAAAACGGGCGTCCTCCACCGCGACTGCTCCCCCCACTGTTAAGCAATCTGCCTGCGGTGCCGCCCAGTCGGCTTCCGGCTTCGTTGCGGGGCACGTTCAGGCGCAGCAGGTTGCGTAGCTGTCCGCCTTTCACGTTCAGGCTGAAGCTGTACGACTGGAACCGCCCGAACGGCACCCACGAGAACGACATCTCCCATGCACCCAGATCGCGGTATGCGGAGAGTTGTGTAGTAGCGATCTTCATCTCGCCAATGTCGAACGATGTACGCCCGCTGGTGCGCCACTTGGGGGTCAGCTGCACGCTAAACTGTCCGCTGACCTCTGCATCGTGTTCGGCCTCTCCGAACCGACGCCGCATGTTGTACTGGAGGTCGAAATCGAGCGACCACGGAATGCTGAAGTCCACACGGCCTTGTGATCCGCCCAGATTAGCACCAGTGGCTGCTTGTGTGCTTGCAGCACCTGTGTTCCTATTGCTGGAGGCGTTGCCCTGAATGCGCGCGCCGCCGCGGGTGCGCGCTCCGCCCCGGGGCGACGAGGTGCTGGTGGTTTGTGCCCCCGACCGATCAGCGGAGCGTGAGCCTCCAGATCCCCCCTGAAACCCACCGTTCAGTGCAGCGGAAAGTCTTGTAAGGCGAACCGGCGTAAGCGGGCTCCGCGCCGCCATGTACTGGTTGACGACCGCGATACTCTCTGGATCATCCGGATCCGACACGTCGGCATACTGATACGGCGACAGCGTGCTGCGCACACGCACGTTGTAGTCGCCAATAGAGGTGCTGGCGTTCAGGTTGATGTCGCTCAGGTTGAGCGAGTCGGCAGCCAGGTTGTAGGACGAGCTGGCATTCAGGCGCAGCAGTTGGATGGTCGTTTCCTGCTCGGCTCCCGTCGAGTCGGTACGGACGCGCTTGGTTTCGAATCGGTTGGTGACGCTAAAGCTGAGGTTTTGCTGCGTGGCGTCGCCCCGCACGTCGCGCCCGGTAAAGATGTCGTAGCGCTGCACCGTGCCGTCGATATCCGACACGTAGCTGCGCGTACGCCCCCAGAACGGATCGTTAAAGTTGGGTCGGTAGTTGTACGAGAGCGAGGGCTGCACGCGGTGCCGGAGTCCACGAAACGATCCAACCGAAACGGGAAAGAGCCCGAAGAATTCGGTGTTCATGCTTACGCCCGTTGAAAAGTTGTGGCGCGCTGCAAACCCGGCCTCGTTACGACGCTCTACGCGGGTCTCTACAGGCGTGCCCACGCCGGGCGAGTCGGCGTCCAGCGTATCCACCACGAGCCGTTTGCGCTGCGTACGCAGTACCCACTCCGAATCGTAACTGATGTTGGGGCGGATGTTCAGGTTGTACTGGTTAATCCGAAACGACGTGCTCAGGGGGATGTTATGGGTCATCTCCACATTGAACGGATTGGTACGGTCGGGGTTGCTATGCCCTTCGCGATAGGCACTGGGGGAGGCGAGCGCTTCGTACCATGGAATATTGGTGGTGTCGGTGGGTGTGTACTCAAAGTTGTTTGTGAGCGACCCCCTGTATCCGGTCGTAATGCGCTCGTACCACGTTTCGTCCTGACCTACGCGGTCGCGTTTGAAGGGCTTAAAGCTGCGCTGTCTAAATAAGACATCGGGCAGAGTCAGGCTTACGTTGCCCGAACTCAAGTTCTGGCTCTGGTTGGCTCTTACGCTGATGTTGCGCCCTCCATCGGGCCAGCTTTTGGAGTAGTTGATGCTGGAGCTGATGTCTTGGCGCACCGCATCGTTGTAATCGGTCGTATTTTCCCGGACAAAATCGGACGAGGTAAGCAGATTTACGTTGCCATTGATTGAAGAGGTCGGGTTCAGATCCTGGTTGTGGGTCCACCTCAAATCACCCTCTACGGACTTCTGAAAGTCGGGGTCTTCGGGCTGCCCGATGCGCTCGAAGAGCACATTCAGATTGAGGTCGCCGTTGTAATAGTCCGTGCGGCTGTACCGAAACGATGGATTAATCTCGAAGCTGCCACCCGACCACACGCTGCCCTGAATGGTGAAGTCGGTATACTCGTTCATGGCAAAGTACCAGCCAAAATCGCTTAGGAAGAACCCGCGCCGATCCTCACCGGGGGTGGGCGGGAGCGGTCCACTGCGGCGGCCTTCGGTGTACGGCACCATGCCAAATGGCAGCCATAAGGGCATAGGAATGTTGAAGATATACAGCTGGATGGGCCCAGTGTATACCCAGCGTTCGTTTACGACCTTCATGCGCGAGGAGCGCAGCGTATACGATGGCGTTTCGCCAGGCGGGCGGTTGTCGGTGGTGTAGGCACCATCGGCCACGAAGGTGGTGCGGTCTTCATATCGCTTGATGACGCCGCCGCGCAGCGAGGCTTCGCCCTGGCCCGTGCGCGCTTGCACGACGCGCCCGCGCTGCGTGCGCAGGCTGTAGGCCAGTTCGGCGCCGCTAAACGTGTCTTCGCCTTCGCGTTCAAACACCGGAAACGGAATGCGGGCGGTGTCAGAGGGCGGGCCCGTAGCACGCAGTTCGTCGTCAGTAAAGCGGTAGCGGATCGTCTGTGCGCGCAGTTCGCTGTCCTGATACGTTGTTTTAGCTTCGCCATGCAGCGTGCCGGTTTCGCCTGCGCCCTCCGCATCGAACGCGAGGATGAGCGAGTCGCGGGCGGCCAGTTCGATGGGCGCATCCAAGTCGCCGTCTCCGCCCGTCGTGTCGGCTCCTGTCGCGGGCGCTTGCGCCGTGGGCGCGAGGCCGCTCTCCGGCTGTGCAGCGGCTGTGCTATCCGGTAGGGCGGTCTGGGGCGTGTCAGTGGCTGCGTTATCAGTCTCAGTGGTATCAGCCTCAGTGGTATCGATCTGTACGACCATGCCCGAACGAGGCCTGGGGTCCTCTTTTGAGGCGGCATCGGGCGGGGCGGCGGGAGTTTCCGGCATAAAGCCGGGAAGCAGAATCACCAGCATACCCCCAAACAGCAAGACAACTCCGAAAGGAAGCCGGGGCCAGTCTGTCATAGTAGCGTGACGAACAAGGGCGCGAGGACCAGCAGTACGAGGAGGTTACGCGGTCGGCGTTGTAGAGAATGCGAGGTGGGCGGCGCCGAGTACGCCGACTTCGTTCCCGCGCTGCTCACGTTCGATGCGCAGGCCCTCCTGAAACGCCGGGAAGACCTGGCTGCGAAGCGCTTCTCGGGCTGGATCTAACAGAAATCTGCCTGCATTGGACACCCCACCGCCTACCACCACAACTCGAATATCGAGCAGGCTCACCGCACTGCTTAGCGCGTAGCCTAATCGGCGTCCGGCCCATGCGAGAATGTGGGTAGCCGCTTCGTCGCCCTGGGTAGCTGCTTTGTGCAGCGTGCGCGGCGTAAGGGTGCTCAGGTCACTGCCGGTAAGGTCATGCACAACACTCTCAGGCTGGTGGCGGAGCCGCATGCGAGCGTGTTCAGACAGAAACTGTTGTCCCAGGTAGGCCTCAATAGCACCGCTTATACCTGAGTTGTCAAGCGGGCCTTCGTAGTCGATGCTCATGTGGCCAATTTCGCCTGCGCCTCCGGTGCTTCCCCGAAACACTTTGTTATTGTGAATGATGGCGCCTCCAACACCTGTGCCCAGTGTCACCATAATAAACGAGTCGTGCGCCATTCCGGCGCCATAATGGGCCGAGCCCAGCCCGGCTATATTGGCATCGTTTTCGACGACCACGTGATCAATTCCGGTGCGTGCCGAAAGGGCTGTACGCACATCTACGACGCCCCAGTCGGCCAGATTCGACGGATAGCTTACCGTTGTGCGTGCCATATCCACGGCGCCGGGGGCGCCCATGCCCAACCCTACAGGATCTGGGCCTTGATGGGTATTGAGCAGCTCTCGGACAATGGTAGCAATGCGGTCCAGCACATGATCGGGGCCTTGGTCGCCTTCGGTGGGACGCGTGCTCTGCGCCACAACGCCTTGCTCGCGTTCTACAAGGGCCCCTTTGATTGAGGTGCCGCCCAGGTCGATGCCAAGTGCATAGGTCTCCATAGAAACGGGGGGGTAAGCAAAGAGAGCGATAGACGAGCCGCCCTACTCAATTGGATGCACGGTTTCGTTTGGGTACTGCATGCCGTATTCCTCCCGCGCAATGCGCTCAATCTCGGCATCGGAGAGCGAATCAGCCAACTGTTCACGCAGGGCATCAATGTTGGTCTGCAGGCGCTCGTTTTCGGCGCGCAGGGCTTCGTGTTCGCGGTGCAGTTCGATACGATGCATCACGCTGTGCGTATCCAGAAACAGCACCCAAATGCTCCCAACGACGACCACAAGCACAAGTCCCCAGCGGATGAGACGGCCGCGAGAAACGGAAGAGATGGACATTGTACAAGGAACGCAGATACATAGCGCAACGAAACGCGGCGCCGGTGCAGCCCACCGACGCCGCAGCGCAGAAGCGGATTAGGAGGTACGGGTGAACGCATCCGTACCGGAGTACGTGGCTGCAGCGCCAAGGCTTTCCTCAATGCGTAGCAACTGGTTGTACTTCGCCAGACGGTCGCTTCGGCTGGCCGAGCCCGTCTTAATTTGACCGGTACCCAACGCCACCGCCAGGTCGGCAATGGTGGTGTCTTCGGTTTCGCCCGAGCGATGACTTACCACGCTGGTAAAGCCATTTTCGTGCGCCAGCGTGATCGCTTCCACCGTTTCGGTAAGCGTTCCGATCTGGTTGGGCTTGATGAGAATAGAGTTCGCAGCGCCCTCATCAATGCCACGTTGCAGGCGTGTGGTATTGGTCACGAAGAGATCATCGCCCACGAGCTGCACCTGGTTGCCCACGGCGTCGGTCAGCTGCTTCCAGCCGTCCCAGTCGTCCTGATCCATGGCGTCTTCAATGGATACGATGGGATAGCGCTCGACCCAGTCGGCCCAGTAGGCCACCATGTCTTCGGAGCTGCGTGGGTGGTCGGGATCGCTCTTCCAGAAGGTGTACTGGCCGTTGTCATACATCTCGGCGGTGGCGGGGTCGAGTGCGATGGCAAGGTCGGTGCCGGCGCTGTATCCAGCCGCCTCAATGGCTTCCACGACACGCTCAATCGCTTCCTCGTTAGACCCAAGGGCTGGAGCGAAGCCGCCTTCATCGCCGACCGCGGTGCTGTACCCATTCTTCGACAGAACATTCTTAAGCGTGTGGAAGACTTCAACGCCCATGCGCAGCCCTTCGGCAAAGCTGCTGGCTCCAATAGGGGCCACCATAAACTCCTGCATATCCACGGTATTGTCGGCATGATGGCCGCCGTTCAGGATATTCATGAGTGGAACGGGCATGCGGCGGGCAAGACCGCCGCCCAAGTAGCGATACAGGGGCAGTGTGTGCGTTTGGGCTGCGGCCTTAGCCACAGCCAGCGATACACCAAGAATCGCATTGGCTCCAAGGTTTGATTTATTGTCGGTGCCGTCCAGTTCAAGCAGGGCTGCATCAACGCCGTGCTGGTCCGACACGGCGTGTCCGGTAAGCGCGTCGGCAATGGTCGTGTTTACGTTAGCAACGGCCTGTGTTACCCCCTTGCCCATGTAACGGTTGGCATCGTCGTCACGAAGCTCAACAGCCTCGTGTACGCCGGTTGAGGCGCCGCTGGGCACGGCGGCACGTCCGCGAATGCCGCTGTCGGTAATCACGTCAACCTCAACGGTGGGGTTGCCGCGACTGTCGAGCACTTCGCGGGCCGTAATCTGCTGAATAGTAGACATAAGAGCGACGGGGTTGGATGCAGAGGGAAGCTACAAGTTGAATCGTGCTGTCTTCACAAGAACGGAAGAGCAGTTCGCAATAACAAGACGCAAGTGGCTGTGCATTGCGAAAAACGGATAGGGACGGTGCGCACAGAGTGAGGACGAGATGGTGGGTAGCGATGGCTCTGTGCTGGACAGTGGTTGGTGCAGGGGCAAGACCGCGATCTGATGCTCCACCCCCAAACAGAAAGGGCCAATGGCGCAGTGCCATCGGCCCTGTGAAGGCAAGAGGATGCCGGGACGTGCGAGCATCCGAATGAGAGCGGTGCTTCCTATCGGGCACGCACCGTCGTTGACTCGTTGACCCAGGAGTAGCATCCCGAATTGATCTGGATGCTCTCGCCCTCGTTCCAGTCGTCTCGGTAGAAGATGTCTTCAGTGCTTGGGAAGTATTCGCGGTATGTCCGGGCCTTGCTCTGTGCGGAGTTGGCCACGCTGGCATCGCCCAACTGCTGGGCCTGCTCATAGTGGTCTACTGCAAGCCAGTATACGGCACGGTCGCTACGTCCCATTTCGGCTCCCGAGCATTCCGACACAGCTTCTACGTACACATCCCCAATGGAAACATGGGCTTCGGCATATTCCGAATCGGCGTCGAGCGCACGGCGGAAGTACGTACGAGCCTTCGAGAGTTGCCCCATCTGCTGCTGGGCTTCGCCCATGCTGTGGTAATCGGCAGCGGTGAAGCTGGCACCTTTCTCTTCGGCTTCCTCAAAGGTGTCGAACGCGCGTTGCGGATCGCCATCTTCAAGGAAGAGCTGGGCAATGTCGAGATAGACCGATGCCGGAGGATCCATGGTCAGCAGGTCTTCCGTCATCGCATTCGCCTTTTCGTAGTTGCGCTGCTCCAGGTAGGCAGAGAACAGCTCCGACATGGCTTCGAGGTTGTCGGGCTCTTCCTCGACAACGCCTTCAAGGTATTCGGTGAAAGCAGCGGGATTGCGGTCGAATATGCGCTCGCGCTCGCGGTTCACAATCTCCATGATCTCCTCATTGTCCCCGCGCAGTTCCTCAACGCGGCCCATAAAGGCAACCGCATCGGCCTGGTTGCCCCGGTCGACATACGATTCGATGACCTCGTTGATGTAATACGTTTGCATGCGTTCGGGGTCGATCTCGAAGGCCCGCTCGTAATGGACGGGAGCCGTTTCGAGGTTTTCGTACGATCCGTCGAGTTCAGATCCGTACTGCTGTAGAAAGCGGCCGCGTCGCATCTCCCATCGGTAATCGCTATGCTCTACGTCATGCTCTTCAAGCGTGTTGGGGGCAGAGGAGAGCATTACAGCAGCCGAGTCGAGGTAGGCGTGGCGATCTGTCTCATCATCAGTCTCTTCGGCAAGGCCAACGTACAGATCGACAGCCCGGCGGTAGTTGCGATCGTCGTTAAACGGCTCGGCGGGAGCGTTGTCAAGCATCCACCGCAGGTTGGGAGCTGCACTTTCCCAGTCTTCATTGTTATAGTCTTCAGTATACAGGCTGTACGTGCGTCGGATGTCCATATCGCTGGGGCCCTCCTCATCCGACGTCTGGCCAAATGCAACAAGCGGAGCTAAAGCGAGGACCAGCAGCCCGGCGACCGAAGACCACCAGAAAGACGACACGAGCGAGCGCTGCGGGCGGAGTGATGCGTACATGTGAGTGTAGCTGTTAGTGGACAGGGGGTGGCAGAATGTTACACACTGTGCAGGCCGCGCGTTAAACAACGAGGTAGCGCAGCGGGACTGCGAGTGGCGAAGGAGCCTGTGCAAGGGGCGCCTTGAGCCGGAGCTGGTAAGGCGTGCCCGAGAGCACGTATAGCCCGTTTAGCGGAGACGGCGCTCTTGGAACCATCGTTCGCCAATGGTAACGCGCGCCGACACACCGTAATACAGGTCTTGCACCAGGTTCTGGCTGGTTGTCCCTTGACGGCCTACATGAGTAGTTAGATCAATCCGTGTGCCAGAAACCGAGGTGGGAAGACTAATCCCCAGCCGAGCCTCTACTGCATTGAGCGTAGTTGTGGTATTGGGGGAGACGTAGAGTTGCTCGTATGAGACGCCCAGGCGGTAAGCGGTTCGGGCCAAGAAGCTTTCAAACGAGTCATCGCCTGCCGGGCGCCACTCCACGCCTGAGGAGAGCGTCCATTGGTCGGCCAGCGTTTCGGTACCGCCCACAGGAAAAGCAAAGGAAACGTCGTCATCGGTCATGCTGCTTTCGGCTTGGCTCCAGGGCGCATAGCTGCCGTTCACTGTTAGTGTGAGGGCTGAGCTGGGTACGTAGGCAATGCCAAGGCGCGTGGTAAGTGGCATGTCGAGGGCGCCCCCAGAGGCAGTGCTCACCGTATCGCGGTCAAGACTCTCCCCAATGGTGCGTGTGCGCGTCCCCGACAGACTGGCGGGCAGGGTGACGGCTGCACCAACCATCAGGTTGTCGTCGGAGCGCAGCAGATCGCCGATGGTAAGATGTGTGCCCAGCGTAGCGGACAGCGCATCCAGGCGGACGCCGTTGGTGACGACGGTCTCCTGAAAGTTGGGCCGGGTAAACGAGGTGCGGCGCTGTGTTTCGATGGTGCCGAAGAGATAATCGAGGCTTGCGCCCACGCTGATCAGGTCGTTGAATCGGTATCCGAATCCGCCTGTGATCTTTTGCAGCCCCCCACGGCCCAGAAACTCAACCTGATAATCCAGCGTCTCGTCATCGAACGGGCTGCTGCTGGCGGTGCGTTGTACCCGAGAGCGAAAGTTCGATTGCGACACAGGCACAAATCCAAATGCCACGCCCAGCTTCTGGCGTAGCAGCGGAAAGCTAAACTGCACACCGTCGAAGTTGCCTGCGGTAAGACGGCTGGTGCCTTCAGTCTGGCCGCCCTCCGACTCAACCGTTCTGAAGCGGGCGCCCAGCGCGACACGCGTTAGCACCTGGTCGCTCCAGAGGGCCGGGTTGCTGAGGTTGGTGTAATTCAACGACCGCAGGGCTACGCCGTGTCCGCCAAGCGCCTGGGCCTGGGCCGAAGAAGGCGTTTGCAGCTCGCCAATGCCAAAGCGGGAGTAGATCGACCCATCGCCTGCGTCTTGCCCCCATACGGGGAGTACGCCCCCAAGGGTGAGCAACAAGCCAATCAGCAGGGTTCGAGCAAAATGCATCATAAAGGGAAGTCGTGGAAGTCAAAAGCAAGCAGAGGCCTGTCGAGCCCTGTGCTCCGGCATCCTACCTACACGAATGCTAAGCTGTGCGGCGGGCATGCTGCGTTGAGCAGTCAGCGGCGGAGCACGCAATCGGGCGCTGTGCCTCCAGGCAGATAGAGCGAGTCAGCAGGTTGTTAGTACGGAGTTACGGTAACCGTGGCGCGCGGTCCCTCTGTATCCGAAGCAGTCGGGTCTATAGGGAGGCGATGGAAGAGCGCTACGTCCAGGCTAATTTCGTTCGACGTACCGCTCTCTGTTGCATTCGGAGTAATGACAAACTCGCTGAATGCTGATTCGCGCAGAAAGCCCTCTTCAAAGATGCGAACAGGGGTATCTCCGGTGAACCGCAACCCCTCGTTGAAAGGGGTGAGATTGCTGGAGAGGGTTACCGTCTGGTCACCGTCGGTGGAGGTACCAGTGAACGAGTAGCTGTCGGGGGTAGGACGCGCAAAGCCGTCTGGAGTAGAGTCGGCCCAGAGTGTGGTGTCGACCGGAAGCACAAACTCGGCACGGTTAACGGGCGTGCCGCGCAGCGTGTCAAGTGGAGGTGCGTCGAAGTCGTACGTGAAGGTGAGGGCATTCGCGAATCCGCCCTGTACCAGTGCCCGGTCGTCGGGAAGCGCATCAGATGGGGTGCGCTCAAGCGTCGTCAGGCTTACCCGTCCGTTGAAGTTTGTTGTGTCGGTGGAAGTGGCCACACGCAGTGAAGTGTCGTTCCGGTTAAACCCAATGGCAGCGTTGCCCGAGGCCGGGGCAATGCGAAAGCCTGCAAATGCATCCAGGAATGCCTCGCCACCGCCGGTGGTGTCGCGCAACACCGGTTCATTCTCGTTGATCCAGGTGCGGGGCAGTGGAACGAGGGTCTCTTCGTCCGTCGGATCAAGCTCAAAGGTTAGGATCTGTTCGCCTTCGGCCAGAGTCGTATCCGACCGAGCGCCCGCGCCATCCCAAGGGGCAGGCATGTCGTACAAGGCCATCGTAACGGTGCTGGTGGTATCACCGTAGACCGAGATCGGTGCCAGGCGCAGCGACACATCGGTCAGAGGGTCGTTGTAGAGAGAGCCTGAAAGCTCCTCTATCGGCTGAAAGAGATTCAGAAACCCCTGCGCCTCAGTTGTGCCTACGAGCGGATCGTCGACGCGTCCGGCAAAGAAGCGTTCAGGAAGGTTGCCAGCAACGGCGCCAGTGACAGGCGCTCGTCGCTCCACGTTGAGACTCGTGGGAGTCAGGCTTACCGTAACGGGCTCGCCGCCCTGAAGTGGGTCATCGCCTACATCTACGCCGACCCCGGTGGGGTTGTCGTCGCAGGCGGTGAGAAAGAGCATGAGACTGCCAAGGCAGGCAGCGTACCAAACCAAGCGGGTGGGTATACGCAACAAAGGAGCGCTGGGCAGAGCGCGATTGTGAGACACGTGGCGAATCGGCGTTGTTAGTTGGTTACAATATGTGAATGCAATCAACCAACCACCCCAAACGGCACACTGTCGCATGGGTTCTCTGATGCATGTGGGTGCTGGACGCTACAGAAGAGATCCTGCCCAATTTTAAAGATTTGGGGATAGGGCGGTGCCTGCAGGCCCGAATGCGGGGGCAGGCAGTTTGCCCATCCGGTCGTTACGCAGGTACGCCAACCTGGTCGTAGAGCGCCAGCACCTGTTCTGAGGCCCCCTCGGTGCGCAGGTGTACGGCATCGTTGGGGGCGTCTTCATCATGGAGCAGCGCGAGTCCTTCAGCCTGGGCGACGCCCAATTCGTGATAGGTCGAGGCATCCAGCGTAATCGATTCAGGGAGCGCACGGGTTGCGGCCGAGGCATCAGGCGTAAAGACAAAGCGAGGCCGGTGCGTCATCTGTTCGTGGTCCAGATACTCTTGCTCCAGCAGAGCCGGAAAGAGTGCGCTCTGCCACCCAAATCCGTGCACTACGTCTGGAATCCATCGCAGCGACACCACCGTTTCGAGGATGGCACGGTTGAAGAAGAGCGCGTGGCTGGCCGGAAAATCAGATGTTGGCGTTTCGGGAACGTGCTCCTCGTGCTCCATGAAATACACCTGAACCCGTGTATCGGGCACCGAGGCCACTTTGACGGTGCACGCGTCGGTTCCGCCGTTGATGGGGACCTCGGTACCCGAAAGGCGAATGACTTCATGGAGCTTGTTGCGCCGGTCGCTAATGGCGCCGAACTTCGGCATGAAAACCCGCACGTCGTGTCCCCCTACGTCTTGCACCTGTTCAGCCAGCGTGCGCACCAGCGTCGAAAGGTCTGAAGCATCAGTAAATGGCTCCATTTCGCCGGCGATATACAAGATGCGGGTTGGCTGTGCCATGAGAACGAGGGAAAGCTGCTGTAGAGAATATAGCGCTGCACACACAATGGGCTGCGCTGGTACGTACGATGTAACTATACAGTGTATCAAAAAAGGCCACCAATAGCAACTTTCTGGCCGGCTTTTGAGGCCGATGATAGGCCGGAGGCACGAAGACGGGCTGCAGGCGTGGGGCGGGGTGGGATCTGGACACACGATTTTGTATGTTACACCCCGAACCACCTTACTCACCGACCTTCCCGTTTCTATGTCAATTGCTTTTTCGTCTCGTTGCATCCTGTGTACAGAGCGGAGCTGGGCCGCTGTCGCGGTTGTGCTGCTTGCAGGTATGCTGTTTTGTGCCGGACCTGCCCATGCGCAGTCTGAATCTGATACGGCGGAGCCGGGGGCTGCGTCAGATCTGGTTCAGGCGTATGAGCGAGCCGAGTCGCTCTTGAGTTGGAACACCCAAGACAAGGTCTACCGCACCTCGGTACAGCCGCACTGGTTTGGAGACGACCAGTTTTGGTATCGCGTTCAGGTGGAAGAAGGGCACGAGTTTCTCCGTGTCCATCCGTCGCAAGAGATGCGCGCACCGGCTTTCGACCACGAACAGCTTGCTGCAGCTATCGAAGCGGTGCTGCAAGAGGAGGATGAGGAAGCCGCTGTTACGCCGTACGATCTGCCGTTTTCTACCTTTGCATACGCCGACGACCAAACGGCCATCACGTTCACGCACAACGATTCGGCCTGGCGGTGCGACCTTGACGCCTACACCTGCGAAATTACCGGCGACGATCCCAACGCCGACCTACCTACGTCTATCGAATCGCCCAATGGGGAGCGCGCTGCCTACATTAAAGACCATAACCTGTGGATGCGCAATCTGGAGACGGGCGAAGATGTACAGCTCACCACCAACGGCAAAAAGCACTACGGCTATGCGACCGATTCGCAGGGCTGGCGCCGCTCCGACATGCCCATCCTGAAGTGGTCGCCCAACAGCGAACAGATTGCTACGTACCGCCTCGACGAGCGCGATACGAAACTCATGCCGCTGATTCGCACCACCGAAGGTCGTCCCGAACTCGATACCTGGCCCTACGCCCTGCCCGGTGACCCCGACGATGAAGTGCCCATGCTCGAACGCGTCGTGATCGACGTAGAAGCTGCCGAGGTTACATTCCTCGACATGGAGCCCGACCATCAGCGCACGTCCAGCTGCTGCGGCCTTTCGCGCAATCAGGAACTGGCCGATGTGGAGTGGAGCGCCAACAGCGAAACCCTCGCCCTCGTATCCACCTCCCGCGATTACAACACCGCCACGCTGCGCCTGGCGGATGCCACCACCGGTGAGGTTCGTACCGTGTACAGCGAGAGCGATGCGCCGTTTTTTGAGTCGAACCTGCAGTCGCGTGGCGTGCCCAACTGGCGCGTGCTGCACGACCAGGAGCAGTTCATCTGGTTCACCAAGAAAGACGGCTGGGGCCACCTCTACCTGCACGATTTGAATACCGGCGAAGAGATCACGCAGATTACCGAGGGCGACTGGAATGTGATGGATGTCCTCGACGTTGATGCCGAAAACGAGACGCTGCTGTTCTCTGCTGCCGGACGCGAAGCCGACCGCGATGTCTACCATACGCATCTCTATCGTGCCAACCTGGACGGTTCCAACATCGAACTGCTCTCGCCTGAACCCGCCGACCATACGCTCGATATGGCGCCCAGCGGCAATTACGTCGTTGATACCTATTCGACATACGACACGCCGCCGCAGTCCGTTGTGCGCAACGCCGACGGCGAAGTTGTGCTGCCGATTGAAGAGGCCGACGCAAGCGCACTTACCGATAGCACGGCGTGGCAAGCGCCGGAGCACTTCACCGCGCTGGCCCGCGATGGCGAGACGGAACTACACGGCTACCTGTACAAGCCGTCCAATTTCGATCCGGAGCAGTCGTATCCGATTATCAACTCCATCTATCCGGGGCCGCAAACCGGCAGCATGGGCACGCGTAGCTTCTCCACCAGCCGCCGCGGACAGGCGCATGCGCTGGCCGAACTGGGCTTTATTGTCGTTCAGGTGGATGCAATGGGCACGCCGCTTCGGTCCAAGGACTTTCACACCGCCTGGTACGGCGACATGGCCGACAATGGCCTCCCCGACCAGCGTGCTGTGATGGAGCAGCTGGCTGAGCGCCACGACTGGATTGACCTTGACCGCGTGGGCATCTACGGCCACAGCGGCGGCGGATTTGCCACCGCAGCAGCGCTCTTCGATCATCCCGACTTCTTTCATGTCGGCGTATCGGGGGCAGGCAACCACGACAACCGCAGCTATACCTACTACTGGGGCGAGAAGTACCAGGGCCTTCTGCGAGACACCGAAGAAGGCGACACCTACACGAATCAGGCGAACCAGCTTCGTGTGGAGGGGCTTGAGGGCGAGTTAATGCTCTCTTATGGCACGCTCGATGACAATGTGCATCCGAACATGACGCAGTTGGTCATTGATGCGCTTATTGAGCACAACAAGGACTTCGACCTCCTCGTGATGCCGAACCGCGATCACGGCTATGCCAACGAGCCGTATGTGCTGCGCCGCACGTGGGACTACTTCGTGGAGCACCTGCTGGACGAGACGCCACCCACGGAGTACGATATTGAGCGCTAACGGGAGCGCATAATCATCGCATCCCAAAAGACAACCCCCAGTGTACACAAGGTGCACTGGGGGTTTTGTATTAGAGTCATGTCTTGGCTGGTGTGCTACAGGAGCCAGAGCCCGAGTCCGCCAATGAGGAAGCAGTAGTACGCGAAATATTGCAGGTTGCCGCGCTTCACGAAGTCGATCATCAGCTTAATGGCAACTACGCCCGATGCGTAGGCAATGAGCGTGCCCAGAAGTAGCGGCAACCACGCAACAGTGGCTCCCTGCTCGACCAGTTCGAGTCCTTTGAGAAGCGTGGCCCCCAGCACAACCGGGAGGAGCATCAGAAACGAGAAGTTGGCCGCCTGTTCGGGTTTTACGTTCTGGTAGAGCGCCACGCAGATCGTGGATCCGGAGCGCGAGATGCCAGGAATCATAGCGGCGGACTGTGCGATGCCGACAACAAATGCTTTGAGAGACGAGAGGCGGCCTTTGGGGTTGGGGCGCAGAAGGGTGAGCAGCAGCAAGACACCGGTCACAAAAAGCATCCCCGACGCCAGTCGCGGATCGCCAAAGGCGGCTTCCAGCGGCTCTTTGAAGAGCACGTAGACCAGGCCCGTGGGAATGAGCGTGATGAGGATGAATACACCCAGGCGAAACGTGTCGTTTTCGGCGTAGCGCTCGGGGATTTCGGCAGGAGCGGCCAGGGCGCTTCCGGCCTCCCGTAACAGGTCGAGCACATCGCGTCCGTACACAGTCAGGATGCTAAGCACCGTGCCAAAGTGAACAAACACCTCGAACGTGATGCCCGCCTCTTCAATCCCCAGCACATGTTGGCCCAGCACAAGGTGCCCCGATGACGACACGGGCAAAAATTCGGTCAGGCCCTGAACGAGCCCCAGCAATGCAGCTTCCCACCAGTTCATGCGGTATCAAACAAGTCGAGAGAAAAGAACGACTCGTGTAACGTACAAGCCGCTGTTTGAGAACCAAAAGGGCAGCGGGTGAAGCATCCATTCGTTTTCTTGAAGATCCTGGCGGCGGTGTCCCAAGCATCGGTGCATACCAAGCGCTTGTCGGACTCTCCACAAATCAACGGCCCTACACAGAGGCAGAGCCGTTAGCATTCGGCATAAGTTCTCCGGCTGCTGGCATATTTCTTCCCTTACGTGGCATTGATCCGCTACCGAATAGGATGTAGGAGCCGGAAGGTGCGTTTGGGTAAGCTAAGAACCTGTTTTGATTTCCAAAAAACTTGGTCCCAAACCCTCGTCTTTCAGACGAGCCGCTTTCAGCATCGCTTTTCGGGAAAGGCGGTCTTGCGTAGAGACCGCCTTTCTCCAGGCACTACTGCGTTGGCAAATTGTCTGAGCAAAAGAGTGCGGGGTGGCAGCTTGACTCGAGAATGAGCTTCAGCCGACTTTCAGTCGGCCACTCAAACCCCCCGACTTCCAGTCGGGGGTGGTTTAGTTCTTATTTTGGGCTCCGAGCGGCTTCGCTGGGCTGCAAATTGCCCCTAATCTCGGCCCGTAGCCCCGCTACGAACCTCGATTGGGGTCCAATTTTCGCCTCAGCGTCTCTCGCTCTCGCCGTCAAACCAAAACCCAAACAGGTTCTAAAGGTCGCCGCGTAGAGCCTGCTCGATGCGGTCGGCCGAGCGAATGCCGCCAAAGACGACGCCGTTGGCCTCTACAACCGGAAGTCGTGTGCTGCCAATGACCTCGTCGGCAGAGTAGAGCAGATCCCACATCGCGTCGGAGGCGCCAGCTTCATCGTCAATGTCGCGCATAGTGTATGGGATGCCCTCGTTGTCGAGGGCACGGCGCAGAGCGGTTGTGTTCGGACAGGTGTCGCGTCCGTACACCACGACGCCAGCGGCTTCAGGCGAGCTGTCTTGCTGCTCCGACGAATCCACATTGGTGTGTACGGTTGGACGCGGGGCGTCGGGATTTGCACCAAAGACGGCTGTGCGGTAGGTACCGGTTTGGTTGGGAGCATTGTAGCGGGGACCCGTGGCGCGGGCTGTGCCCACGTGGGTATAGGCCGCATCCATCACGATGCGACAGTGGTCTGGACTGCCGAGCCAGGCGTCGACTGTTTCTGCAGAATTGTTTTGAAAGTACGCCAGGACCTCACCTACGGATGCAAACTGGTCGGTGCGATTACGCACACGTTCGTGTGGTACCGACCCATCGCTTCCGGCATGTCCCCGAAAGGCGTTTGTGCTCATGTCGTTGTTGTGCGCAGCCGCCGCCTGCGCGAGCGTATCGCTCCATGCTACTGGGGGCGCTGCAGGAAAGCGGTCGTCGCCGCACATGCGCGCCGCGCTACGGGCCTCGTTGATAAGCGGAAGCAGTTCAGATGCATTCGTAGGCGACGAGCCCGGTATAGGCTGTGCCTGTACAGCCAGTCCATCTCCTATGACAAGCAGAATTGGTAAAAGGGCGTACAAAAGCCGTTGCATAGCTCCATTGCGTGATAGGAAATAGTTTATGAAGTGGGGACACAAGCAGGGACACGAGATGCTATAATGGTTCGTTCCATCTTCATGGGGGGCAGCGTGTCCGTCTACCAACCACAAACGGCCCTGCATAGAGGCAGAGCCGTTGCGTGTTGCGATATGTAGTGTGGCCTGCGAGCCTGCAGCGTCGGCTACTCTTCCGTAGCACGCTGCGCACCGCCCGGGGCAGGCTTATCAGAAGAAGGGGGGGCGCCGGGGCCTGACGATGGGCTGGGCCCGGAGCTCACCGAGCCGTTTCCGCCATCAAGGAGGCCCGACACGTCGTCGAACGTTTCCTCGTCACCGTCTTTGCCGGCAGGAGCTTCGCCCTCTTCGACATCAAAAGAGAGCTCCTCGTCGTCCTCATGATGCATGAGGGTGACCGTGTCGCCCGGCGTAATGCGGTCGTGCAGGATGTCCTCGGCCATCGGGTCTTCGACGTACTTCTGGATGGCGCGGCGCAGGGGGCGTGCCCCATACTTCGGGTCGAAGCCCTTGTCCGTAAGGAACGACTTGGCGCTCTGGTCGATCTCGATGGTGAGACCAAGCTCTTGAGCCCGGTTGAACAGATCGTCCGACATGATATCGATGATCTCGAAGATGTCTTCACGCTCCAGAGCATGAAAGACAATCACATCGTCAATGCGGTTCAAGAACTCAGGGTTGAACACGTTCTTGAGCGCATCCTCAACGGTGCTCTTCATCGTCTGGTAGTTCATCGTCTCTCCAGAACCCTGAGAGAAACCGATGCCCTGCCCGAGGCTCTTGATGTCGTTAGCCCCGATATTTGAGGTCATAATGATAATGGTGTTGCGGAAGTCGACGCGCCGCCCGAGCCCATCGGTGAGCACGCCGTCGTCAAGCACCTGAAGCAGGATGTTGAAGACATCGGGGTGGGCCTTCTCGATCTCATCGAGCAGAATCACCGAGTACGGCTTGCGGCGCACTTTTTCGGTGAGCTGCCCCCCTTCTTCGTAGCCTACGTAGCCGGGAGGGGCCCCCACGAGTCGGCTGACAGCAAACTTCTCCATGTACTCGCTCATGTCGATACGGATGAGCGAGTCCTGAGAGTCGAACAGGTACTCTGTAAGCACCTTGGCCAACTCGGTTTTGCCGACACCCGTCGGTCCCAGGAAGATGAATGAGCCGATGGGCTTCTCAGGATCCTTGAGTCCGGCGCGTGTACGGCGGATGGCTTTCGAGAGCTTCTTGATGGCCTCGTCTTGGCCAACCACACGTTCCTTGAGCGCATCCTCCATTTCGAGGAGCTTGCGCTGCTCGGGCTCAGAGATCTTATCGACCGGAATGCCGGTCATCATGGCTACCACCTCAGCAATGTTCTGGGTGGTTACGTCATGAATCTGCGTTTCGGAATCTTTCTCCCACTCGCGCTTTGCTTCTTCAAGCTTCTCTTGCAGCTTCTTCTCGCTGTCGCGCAGGCGGGCAGCTTCCTCAAAGCGCTGACTTTTTACAACCTGATTTTTCTCTTCGCGAACTTCCTCGATCTCCTCTTCCAGGTCAAGAATTTCCTGCGGCACCTCAATGTTTGAGAGGTGCACCCGCGCCCCGGCTTCGTCGACAACATCAATAGCCTTGTCGGGAAGGAAGCGCTCGGTGATGTACCGGTCGCTCAGCTGCACGGCCAGCTTAATGGCCTCGGCTGAGTAGCGGACGTTGTGGTGCTCCTCGTAGTATTTCTTGATGTTGGTGAGGATGTTGATCGTCTCCTCGGGCGTGGAGGGATCGACCAGGATCTTCTGGAAGCGGCGGTCGAGTGCGCCATCTTTCTCGATGTTCTGGCGGTACTCGTCGAGCGTAGTAGCGCCGATGCACTGCAAGTCGCCACGGGCCAGTGCGGGCTTAATCATATTCGACGCATCGAGGCTGCCCGAAGCACCTCCGGCACCGACAATGGTGTGGATCTCATCGATGAAGAGCACCACTTCCGGGTTTTTCTCCAGCTCCTTCATCACGGCCTTCATGCGCTCCTCGAACTGGCCGCGATACTTGGTGCCCGCCACGAGCGAAGCCAAGTCGAGCGTCACAATGCGCTTGTCGTAGAGCACGCGGCTTACCTTGCGCTCCACAATACGCATCGCCAACCCCTCGGCAATGGCCGTCTTTCCGACGCCCGGTTCGCCTATGAGAACGGGATTGTTCTTCTTGCGACGGCTCAAGACCTGAGCAACACGCTCAATCTCTTTCTGGCGTCCCACAATGGGATCGAGTTCGTTCTCTTCGGCCATTTCCGTGAGGTCGCGACCGAAGTTGTCTAATACCGGCGTTTTGCTCTTTTCCATTTTGCCTCCTTCTTTTCCGTATCCAGAAGATAGTCCGCCCCCTCCTGATCCGCCACCGCTTCCGGTGGTCGACGAAGAGGCCTTGCCACTGATAATCGAGTCAAGTTCGTTGCGCACGGCGTCGTAGGTCACAGAGAACCCCTGTTGAAGAATCTGAGCGGCGATGTTCTCATTGTCACGAAGTAGGCTTAGCAGCAAGTGTTCAGTGCCAATTACATCGCTTTTGTAAAGCTTTGCTTCCAGGTAAGTGATCTTCAGTACCTTCTCGGCTTGTTTCGTCAGGGGAATGTTGCCCACCGAGAGGGCGCTGCCCTGACTGCGCACGGTTTCCTCGACAGACTTTTTCAGCTTCATCAGGTCGCATCCCAGGTTCCGAAGGATCTTGATGGCAATGCCTTCGCCCTCACGGATAATACCCAGGAGCAAATGCTCGGTGCCGATGTAGTCATGGCCCAGGCGAATAGCCTCCTCGCGGCTGTAGGAGATCACGTCGCGGACCCGGTTCGAGAAATTGCCTTCCATACAGAGTGTAGAAACCGTGAGGATGTGTCGAGGCGACACTGAAGCTTGTGAAGAGGATGCAGCACGAGGGCCGCAGGGCGTTGCGCACAGTGCATGGCATCGTGCACGGTTCCAGGGCGTGCCAACCAGCAGGGTGTGCCGAGAACGCGGCTGAGGCTGAGTGTGGTGGCTATCTATGTAGCCTCGTACAGCGGCCTTGTGCAGAACGGCCCGAAGTGGTGCGGCACCGGTCTTCGACAGGTGCCTTAAAGACCGCCCCCTGAATCGATGTGCGGTACCAACCCTCCGATACACTGTTCCTCTGCCCAGCAGGCCGCAGTCGGAATTGTCAGCTTTGCGATACTTCCGTGTAGCGCGTGCAAAGCCAGGACTACTCGCAGCTACGACGCGAAGCTCGACCCGCAGCCGCACGTTTCGGTAGCATTGGGATTGTCGAACGTAAAGCCGCGTGCATCGAGCCCGTCATGGTAGTCGATGGTCGTTCCCATCAGGTAGAGGCCATGGCGCTTGTCCATAAAGACCGGAATCCCGTCGATGTCGAACTCCTGGTCTTTGTCGCGCTTCTTGTCAAATCCGAGCACGTAACTCATACCCGAGCACCCGCCGCCTTTTACGCCCACGCGCAGGCCGTAGCCGTCGGGGATCTTCTTTGTACGCATAATCTTGCGAATCTCGCTGGCCGCCGTGTCGCTCATCGCGATCGGAGACTGGGTTTGCGTAGCCATAGGTTCTAAAGTATGTATGACGAACAACCAGTGGTGTGTATTGCAGAAGGGTCGAACGAGTCCCCAAAAAGCACAGTTCCATGCATGCGTATGTGGATATGCAAAGAGGCGCGTTACGCGGCAGTAGGACCGCACCTACCAACCAGGGTATCAACCAGGGACGATCAGAGTGGGCGCGCTACCACAACTGTTGTGCGATGCTGCGTGCTGGTGCCGTCGTTCCAATTCTGCGCTTCCATGAGCACCACGTAGACGCCCATGCGCACGATGCGGCCTGCGTCGTTGCGTCCGTCCCATAACACTTCGCCCTCGGGACCGGAAAGCACAGTTTCCTCTACGGTGCGTACTGGCCGTCCGTGGGCGTCGAAGATGCGGAGTTGCACCCAGTCGGGCGGAAACGGTAACGCATACTGGATCCGCGTGGCCTGGTCGACCTCGGGCGCGAATGGCGATGGATCAGCGCTGACGCGTGCAGTGGATCCTTCAGCAGGAGGCGGCCCCACACTGTTCGGGAAGCCGGGCGTGCCGCCTTCGGGATGCGCACTGCTCGTCCAGTTCATGGCGTTGGCTGCTGGCGCCGTCAGGCTGATGCGCTCCAGCGATAGCCCGCGCGTGTCCTGCACACCGGGCGCATGCCAATCAGGATGGTAATCTACCGTGGCTATAGGTTCGCCGTCGGCGCGGTGCAGGCGCAGACGGTCGGGCTGTACGCGCAATCCGAGGCGTGAGCGGGGTACCGCAATCACGGTGGGACCGTCCGGCGCCGAGAGGTCTTGCGTGGGAAACGCACGGTCGAGCGTAGAGGAGGCCTCATTGTCGGAGTTCGGTTCGGCGTACACCACCGCATAGCCGCCGCTGGGCGCTACGTGTTGGGTGCCAATGCCCAGGTTGAGCGTGTCGGCTCCGCCCGTGTCGCGCGGACGGTTGGTGGTGAAGAGGCCCTGCAGCGAGATCCACCGCTCGGTGGGATTGACCACTTCGAAGTACTCAGGCTGGTTGGGACGCTCGTCGAAGTCGTCGCTGAGCGGACGATACATGATCTCGGTGACAACAAGATCGCCCTGCTGTGGCGCGTACGACAATGGGAGCGTGGCCTCGGTGCTGTTGCCCTGCCAGTCGCGTATGCCGCGTACGGTGAGCGTTTCGGCGCGGAGCGGCTCGGTGTAGAACAGGCGCACGGTGTTCGCATCTCCCTGTTCGACGGACACCGGGGCGCGTTCGGGTCCGGTAAATGAGGCACTGGCAAGCGAAGCCGGGTTTAGGGGCTCAGTAAACGTTAGGGTGATGCGTCGAGCATCTGCATCCACCTGGGCAAACAGCGGTGTGGGCGGAGTGCTGTCGGGGGTGAACACGCTGTTCTGGAATCCGGGCGTGCCGCCAGCGGGAGCGGTGGCGCTCTGCCAGTTGAAAGGGGCCTGACTGGGCGCATTCGGCTCAACGCGCTCCAGGGCGGCATCGTCGCGGGTGCTCCAGCTGGGGACGTACGTGACCTCGTCGATGTTGGTCTCGCCGTAGCGCAAGACCACTGTGTCGCCGCTGTTGCGGAGGGCGCGGAATCCATCTGGGGCCAGGTAGGGCACCTCGGGGAAGGCCGCCTCGAACTGCGACGGAGTGCGCACAAGCACCGCGTAGCCGCCGGCCTGTAGCACAACCGAGGAGTCGGTGACGGGGGCAAACTCCCGGTATCCGTTGGCGTAGCTCAGTTCGCTGAGATTGACGTCCGCATCCGACCGATTATACAGCTCGATGTATTCGTTTTGGCTGGGCTGCGGCGCATACATGATCTCGTTTATGACCACATCGGGCGGTGACTGTGCCGCCGAGCGTGTAGGCATTGCCAGCCATGCCATCAGGAGAGCAGCGACAAGGAGCAGTCTACGCAGCCGAGTCCAGTACGACGGCGTGTAGTGCAAAGGAAAATACATAGCGAAGGGCATCGTATCCGAAGTGAGGCGCGGTGCGCAGCACAACACAAGAAGCGCACTAACCAGGATACGAACCCTTCACGAAGTCTGCAAGTTGCGCTCAGGCGGTGCGTGCCTGCGGAGCCTGGGTGGGGGCGCGGTTTTTCGTGAGGTCGCGCTCCAGGTGGCGCACCAGTATCGATTGCATCAGCTCAGCGGTGGGACGCAGGGCCGATTCGTCGAGGTCGAAGCGCTGGTGATGCAGCGGGTACTCGGTTTGTGGGCCGGAGGCCGTGCCCACTCGTAAGAAGGCGCCGGGCACGTGCTTCAGGTAGTGCGCAAAGTCTTCGCCGCCCATGCTATTCTGGGGGATGCGGTAGACGGCCTGTGGGCCAAACAGGTCGGTAATCGTGTCAGCGGCATGCTCAATGAGCATCGCGTCGTTCATGACCGGTGGCGAGCCGTCTTCAAAATCAAGCTCGATTTCGGCGCCGGACTGGGTTTCCCAGAGGGTCGCCAAGCTGTGCATGTGGTCGCGCAGCGTGGCGCGGTCGTCGGGCTGGGTGGTGCGCAGCGTGCCACCAAACGAGGCACACTCGGGGATGACGTTATGCGCTTCGCTTCCGCCCTGACGGCATACGGTAAGTACCGAAGGATTGCGCGTGTCGGTAACGCGTCCAGCAAGCTGATAGTACGCGTTCATGAGCTGATGCGCCACCCACACCGTGTCGACGCCCTCGTGCGGACGGGCCGAGTGCCCGCTGCCGTCCTGGCGCACGTAGACGTCGAAGCGGTCGGATGAAGACGTTGCTGCGCCCGCAATGAGTCCGTATCGTCCCACAGACAGGTGCGGATCTACGTGCACGGCGTACACGGCCCCCACGCCGTCGAGCACGCCGCCGTCAATCATGAGCGGAGCGCCGCTCGGCAGACCTTCTTCATTGGGCTGGAAGAATACGCGTACGCGTCCGGGCAGGTCGTCTTCGCGGCGACGGAGCATCAGCGCCACGCCAATGCCCATTGTGGTGTGCGCGTCGTGCCCGCAGAGATGCGCCACCCCCTGACGTTGTGAGCGGTACGGCGCATCCTTTTGGTCTTGTGTCGGCAATGCGTCAATGTCGGCGCGATAGGCGACCATGGGACGCGTGGGATCCTTCGGACCGATGTCCACGAATAGCCCGGTGCCTGCAATGGGGCCACGTACATTCAGCCCATATGCCGTAAGCGTTTGGCGGATGAAGCGGCTGGTGGCATGCTCCTTCATGCCCACCTCGGGGTTACGGTGCAGGTGGCGCCGGATGCCAATCAAGAGGGAGGCAAGGCTGGCATCCTCCTCCAGCACATCGCGCAGCACATCAGGCAGGTAAGACGGGTCCGAGGGGATCCAGGAAGACATACAGAGGGAAACGGGCGGGTGATGGACAATAGCGAACACTTCTTACACCGACAGCCCCGGCACAGAGATTCAAACCGGGGGAGGCGTTACGACCGTGTGGCACCGAAAGCGCTTACGTGCGCAAGAGAGATGAGCATGGTGAGAACGCATGAATCTGGTGCGGTGCCGCATTGGCAAGGCATTGCCCTGCTTACGCCAATCCTTGCCGCTTACGCAGGAACCACTCAGCGCTAAGCAGCCCAATCAGAAGAACCAGGAAGGGCCACGCGTGAGCCAGTGCTGCGCTGCTTCGCTCCGAGCGGTCGGTTGGCGTAAAGTTGGGATGCGATTGCAGGCGCTCGGGCAGCGCGTCGGCCTCGTCGAGAAAGAGCACTTCGCCTCCAGTGCGCGCGGCCAGTTGCGTCATGAGCTGCAGATTGGTCCGGGTGGCCTGGCGCTCTACGTTGGGGGTGTCCACGTCGAACGAGCCCGCATCGGTGCCCAGCGTGGTGCCGTTGCGCGTGGCGGTGGCCGTGTAGGTGTACGATCCAGCAGGCAGCGCTCCCGCATCCCCCCGATACTGCCCACCGCCGGCGTGGGTCATGGTGTAAGGCAACTCCTCGCCCGCGTCATTGGTGACGGTAAGCGCGACAGCGGCCTCAGAGACCGGTTCGCCGCGTCCGTCAAACACGCGGCCCGAGAAGGTAACCGGCTCGGTTCCGGCAAACACGGGCGCGTCGGGGCGGATGCGCACGGGCGTGTCGAGGTCGGTGCTGGCCCAGCGCGCCAGGTTGGTGACGAGCGTGGGCCAAAGCGTAGCCGCCGTGCTGCGTGCAGGGGGAAGTGTGCGCCAGCGCCAGGTACGGTACCCGGTGACGAGTGCGCTACGCTGCTGGTTGCGCTGAAGCGTGTGCAGGAAGGGCATGCCGCGCTCGGTGGTCGCCAGCACCTGGGCATCGGGCCGTGCATCAGTAGAGGGGCGGATGAGTACAGGCGGAAGCTGCGCCCAGGCCGATGCGTTGTCGAGCCCCGTCCACACCGGGTGGCGAGCTGC
Source organism: Longimonas halophila (assembly GCF_002554705.1). Lineage (GTDB taxonomy): Bacteria > Bacteroidota > Rhodothermia > Rhodothermales > Salinibacteraceae > Longimonas > Longimonas halophila. The sequence goes on from NZ_PDEP01000006.1 coordinate 73,131, forward strand.
CTGATCATGCGGCACCACCCGCGCCTCCTGGTCCGAGGCCGCCGACAGCGATGCAGGAAGCCGCTCGCCCGCAAGCGCATCGAGGCGGTCGGCATCTACCTGCGGACCGGCAAACACAAGCAGCGGCTGCGTGTCGATCCAGTCGCTGAGGCGGTCGAGTATGCGCTGCGGTGTGTTGGCGGTGGGCAAGCCCGCAAGCAGCAGCACATCGGGGGCGGTTTCGGCATCAGAAAGCGGCGTAAGTAGTTCGCCCTGCGGCCCGAGCACGGTCGCCGAGACGTCCCACTCGGGGTTCGACGCAAGAATGCGTCGGAGCGCGCCCACATCGGGGAAGGCCGAGCCCGCCACGATCCACGCCGTGCGCGCCCGGTCGTCAATGCGCACCGTGGTGGACTGCGTGTTGGTGGCGTCGGTGGCCTGGCCGGGCAGGTCGCTTACGCGCACCGTGAGGGTGCGTGTGCCTGCGGATGTCGGGGTGTAGCTAAGCGATACCGGCTGATCGGCGGTACCTTCGGGTAGCGAGAGGGTTGTTTGGTCGAGCGTGGTGCCGTCCTCACCAAGAAGCGACACCGTCACCGACTCGCCCGCCGCCTCGATGCTGCGGATGCGCGCCTCTACAGGATGGGGCGTATCCACATAGCCTCGCTCGTTGGTACGTACGCGCCGCACCTGCACATCGCGCTGCGGCAGGGTGTCGCCCACCACCACGGGATAGATGGGCACACCCGCATCTTCGGCCTGCTGCAGCGGGAAGGGACCGCTGTTGTGCTGGCCGTCGGAGACGAGAGCGAGGGCGCTGAGGGGTGTGTCGGTGTACGGCTCGTACTGCTGCCGGGCATCGCGGAGTGCTGCGGTCAGGTTCGTGCTTGTGCCATCGTAGGTACGCGGAGCATCGAGGCGCAGAGAGGCATCGAACGGGTAGATGCGGGGCGCAGCCTCAAGGGTGCCGATCCAGCTATCGAACAGTGCATCCATCTGGGCGGATACGGAGGTGCTGCTCGTGTCGATGCCGGTGTGCTGCATGCTAAGGGAGTTGTCGACCAGCACGCCCAGCTGAGGCGGATATGTGGTGGTGCGCTCGCGCGTCCAGAACGGCTCTAAGAGGAGCAGAGCCACCAGGAAGAGCGTGGCAGCGCGCAGGGTGCCCAGGCCCCACCGCCAGGCAGGGGGCAGGGCGGGCTGGGTGCGGGCATAGCTCCAGGCGGCCCCGGTGATGGCACCCGCCCCCACAAGAAGAAGCCACCATCCGGATACGCTAAGCGTGAGCATAACACCGCAAACTGATCAGAAAAAACGGGTGGGCTTGGGCCTATACCTGCGGCGGCCCGATGAGGACCCAAGATGACCTGCGGGGGGCGGAATCAAACATACGGCAGCAGCAGAAACGCCATGTATCCCCCAAACAGCAGCAAGAGTGCCACGCCGCCTGCACGACCCAGCTTAAACGACGGACGCGCCAGTACATAGAGCAAACCGCCCACAGCCACCATAAACGGCAGGTGGATACGGACCGACTCGGCATCGACCCCGAGCGGTTGTATGCTGGATACGGCCCCTATTACAAACAGCACATTTAGGATGTTGCTGCCCAAGATGTTGCCGATCGAGAGGCCATCTTCGTGCTTCACGGCGCCCACGACCGAGGCTGCGAGCTCGGGCAGGCTCGTGCCAATGGCCACAATGGTGAGGCCAATGACGACCTCCGAGATGTTGTAGATCTTGGCGATGGCCACGGCGTGGTCGACCATAAGGTGTGCGCCCAGTCCCAGCCCGGCCATGCCCAGCACGATACGCCCAGACTGCCAGGGCAGCGAGATGGCGTCGTACTCGGCCTGCTCGGCCCATTCCTCTTCAATCATACTGGGACGGCCCTGGTTGCTGTAGAAGAGATAGCCCAGAAACGCAACGAGTCCGACAACGAGGATGGCGCCGTCGTGACGCTGAATGACGCCATCGGAGGCCAGTCCAGCAAACGTTAAGAGCACCACCATCATGATGAGGTACTCGCGGTGGAGCGTGTTTCGTGCGATGCGCAGGGGTGCCAGCACGGCCACCATGCCCAGAATGAGGGCAATGTTCGAGATGTTGGAGCCAATGATGTTGCCTACGGCGATGCTGTCCTCGCGGGCGATGACGGCGAACAGGTTTACCAGAAACTCAGGTAGCGAGGTGCCCAGCGCTACAATGGTGAGCCCTACCACGAGAGGCTGAATACCAAAATAGAGCGCAAGGCGCGAGGAGCCGCCGACCATCCACTCGGCCCCAAAGTAGAGAATAATCAGGCCAAGGATGAAAAAGCTAAGATGGACAAGCATACAGGACGGAGTAGCGGAAGCCGCGTGAGACGAAAACGGAGAAGAATCAGTCGGAAATCAGGTCGGAGCTGTTAAAGAAGGCAGGCAGCAGCGCCGCAGGGGTGCTTTGCTCCATCGGGGCATCGTGGCGGTCCATGTAGAGCGTAGCCTCGGGCGCCCGCTCGGCCAGCACCTGTCGGCATGCCCCGCAAGGCGATCCGTTCGGCGCTTTCGGGCACGACAGATACAGCGCCGTGCAGTGCGTGTAGCCGTATGCGTACGCCGTGCTTAGGGCATTGCGCTCTGCACACAGAATGCGCGTCCAGTCGGGATGCTCCACGTTTACGCCGGGAATGGCGATCTGGTTGTTGTGCACGAGCACAGCCCCCACCGGAAAGTGCGACTCGGGGACGTGGGCAGTGGTCGCCACGTTACGCGCCGCGCTGATGCCTGCCTCTGGCGAGGCAGGCACAGGACGCGCCGAATCCACCACAGTACCCAGCTGGGAAGGAGGAGACGTGCGCCAGTAGGCCGTAACAGCCTGTCCGTTCGAGTTCGGTGCTGCACCTGAAAACCCATCGAGTGCTCGCAGATAGGCGTGGTCAGCAGCCGAGAGCGGAGCCGAACTCAGGATCCCAGCCACGGCGTCGAAGCAGCGCAGGCTGTATGCGGTTGTCACGGCATTGCCGAGGGCCGATATGCTAAGCGAGTACGATGCGCTTTCGATGCGGACGCCCGGAATCCAACGTCCGTCACGCAGCACCAAGAGTACGCTGCGCGGGCGATCCGAGAACGGAACGTGGGCCCGGGCACGCAGCGTCGCAAAGTGGGAACGGGCCGAAGCAAGCAGCGAGCCACTCACGGAAAATAGCTCCAAGGGGTAGGGCAGGCGAAAAGGAGTGCATCTATTGGCGCATATCCGTAAGGTTCCTTTTCGAGATGGACAATGCGCCCAGGCGTACTGCCAAAGAGCCCGATAATTCGTTTGGAGATCTCTATCGTTCTCCTTACATTGTTCGAAACTATTGAAACCATGTGGACGCTATGCAATCATAGCTTCTGCAGTCTTCCCCGATCATTGTCTGATACCTCTGTTTCGTTATGGCTGAATCTGTAATCGAATACATGCTGCAGTGGGTTCACGAACTGGTGCTCTTTGTGATGGAGGTGGTGCTGCCTGTTGTAGATGCCATGGTGTAAGCACGTGGACCGCACGGGTTGGAGATGCCATCTGAATGGATGTTCATCCGTGCGGTCCTTCGTGCACACTGCATGAAAGCAAGATGGGGCGGGCACGCGTTGCAGACCTGCTCATAGTAGTCAACCCACGCATCTCTGCGTGTGTGTCTTCGCGTTGTCTCCCCCTGGCTCCATATCGTCATGCCCAACCAGCTCGCGCAGTCCAGTAGCCCCTATTTGCTTCAGCACAAAGACAACCCGGTGGACTGGTATCCGTGGGGCGTAGAGGCGTTTGCGAAGGCACAGGCCGAAGACAAGCCTGTGTTCTTGTCAATTGGCTATGCTACCTGCCACTGGTGCCACGTGATGGCGCATGAGTCGTTTGAGGATGCGGAGGTGGCCGCGCGCCTGAATGAGGTGTTTGTACCCATCAAAATGGATCGCGAAGAGCGCCCCGACCTCGACCAGCTCTACATGAGCGTCTGCCAAATGATGCGTGGCAACGGCGGCTGGCCGCTCAACGTGCTCCTGACGCCCGACAAACGGCCCTTCTATGCGGCCACCTACCTGCCCAAACACGGACGTATGGGGCGCACCGGACTCATGGAGCTCACCGACCGCGTGGAGGCGCTTTGGGCGCAGGAACGCGATAAGCTGGAGCAGGAGGCCGACAAGATGATCGACCTGCTGGAGCAAGAGAGCGACACCGACACACGGGGCGATGTCCCCGCGCCGTCTACCCTGCAGAACGGTGTGCAGCAGCTCAGCCGCCAGTTTGATCCTACGCATGGCGGATTTGGCGGTGCGCCCAAGTTTCCCATGCCGCATACGCTGCTCTTCCTGAGCACCTACGGCGCTGCGTCGGGAAGTGACTACGCCGTGGATATGGCCACCTCCACGCTGCGTCCCATGATGCGCGGCGGCATTAACGATCACCTGGGTGGCGGACTGCACCGCTACGCTACGGATGCCATCTGGCGGTTGCCGCACTTCGAGAAGATGCTCTACGACCAGGGATTGCTCCTTATGGCCCTGACGGATGCGCATCGCTTGCAGCCCCATGCCGGTTGGAATGGTCACGTCGACGATCTGGTCGCCTACCTGAAACGCGATCTCTTGGATGACACCGGCGCGTTCTACTCCGCCGAAGATGCCGACAGCGCAGACCCTGAGACGGGCGAATCGCGTGAGGGCGCCTTCTACACGTGGACGCTGGACGCCATCCGTGATCATCTCGACGCTGACACCGCCGAGCGCTTTGCAACGGTGTACAGTATGCAGGAGCAGGGTAACTTCGAGGAGGAATCCACTGGCAAACGCACCGGCGAAAACGTGCTTCATCGCGCCGATAGCTGGGGCGCGCTGGCCGAACAGCTTGACACAACGCCTGACGCCCTGCAACACGACATAGACGCCGCCCGCGCTACGCTGTTCAAGGTGCGAAGCGAGCATCCGCGTCCCTTCCTCGACGATAAGATCCTAACCGACTGGAACGGACTGGCGCTCGCTGGCCTCGCCCGCGCTGCACAGCACGTTGACGCGTCGTATCTGCCTGTTGCGGAGAACGTTGCCTCGTTTCTGTGTGACACCATGCTGCGCGACGACGGACGCCTGTGGCATCGCTACCGCAATGGCGAAGCCGGTATTGAGGCCACGCTTGCCGACTATGCCTACCTGGCGTGGGGCCTGCTCGATCTGTACGACGCCACACTCAGCACGCGCTGGCTCGGAGCGGCGCGCACGCTGGCACAGACCCTGTGCGCCGACTTTGCTGATGAAGAGCGTGGTGGATTCTATACCGCGCCCCACACTGCCGATGACGTGCTGGTGCGCCAGCAGGCGATTTCGGATGGAGCGCGGCCCTCGGGCACCGGCGTGGCCATCTACGTGTTGCATCGTCTCTACCGCATGCTGGGCACTGAGGCATTTGCCGATACCGCCGAGCGGGCCCTACAGCGTGCCGGACGCCACATGCGCTCGCAGCCCGGACAGCACACCACGCTGCTATGGGCGCTGCATCACTGGCACCATGCCGGGCGTGAAATCGTGCTTGCGGGCGATCCTGGCGATGCACATTATCAGGCGCTGCTCGAGACCGTCCAGGCGCATCAGACGCCTGAAGACATGGTCATACACCGTCCCCCTGGCGATGAACACGTGCTGCTCGATTGGGCCCCCTACCTGGTGCATCAACCGCCACAAGACAACGTGCCCACCGCCTATGTGTGCGAAGGCTTCACCTGCGATGCCCCGACCACCGATCCAGAAGCGCTGGCAGAGCAGTTAAGGTAAGGACGTACGGTTACAGTACGTACTCGAATAGCGAGATGAGCGCGGCAATGAACGCAGCAATCGCGTACATGCGGTTGAGGATCGTTTGCTGCGACATAAGGATTTCCTGGCGGAGTCGCCCTTCCGTTGATTGAATCTCCTGGCGAAGTGATTCATCGACTGCCTTTATCCCTTGGCGGAGCACTTCGTCGCCAGATTTCATCTCGTGCCAGAGCGTTTCGATTTCCGCCCGGAGCGCTTCATTGCTCGACTTGATCTCTTGGCGGAGGGCCTCATCCACTGCCTTTATTTCCTGGTGAAGTGATTCATTCACCGCCCTTATCTCCTGCTGAAGCGATTTATCGACCGCCTTTATCTCTTGGCGGAGGGCTTCATCCCCGGATTGTATCTCCTGACGGAGCGACTCATCCATTGCCTTTATTTCTTGCCGGAGCGCTTCGTCGCCAGATCGCATCTCCTTCCGGAGTGTCTCAATTTCTGCCCGGAGGGCTTCGTCTCCAGACTGCATCTCTTGCCGGAGCGCTTTGATCTGGCTGCTCAGCTTCTGCTCGGCCAGCTCAATGTCAGAGGCGGTCGCGCCGCGCTCTTCCGACTGTGCAATGAGTTCCACAATGCCCTCGGCCTGTCGGTCATCCAGGCCGTACTCTTCAACCAGGCGGCGCTTCGATTTGAGGGTGTCGATGGGCATGGCCGTGCATGCATTTCGAAAATGAGGTAAAGCTGTCGTTTCAAAACAGGAGTCTGGGTCAAAAGTTCAACGGCATTGCAACGTGCTGGTGTGGACAAGCAACCCGACCAGAATGTGGCTTCCGCAGGCTGTAGCATTCTCGCGGGGAACCCCACCCCCTTCGCTAAACGTTGCACGCGTCGCTCGTTCGTATGAAGCATCATACAACGCTTCCTTTATCTTCTTCTCACTTCGCCTCAGTATGTATATCGACGGCCACCTCGATCTTGCTTTCAATGCCGTCGTTCACAAGCGCGATCTGACACGCGGGGTGATAGCCGTTCGTGCAGACGAAGACCGCTCGCATCAGGAGCTTATGGTGACGCTCCCCGAGCTGCGTCGTGCCAACGTAGGCATTGTGTTTGGCACGCTCTTCGCCATGCCCCGCTCGGCCTTGCAGTACGAGGGCGACACTCCCCCAACGTGGAAAGCAAAACTCAGCTACGCCACGCCCGATGAAGCGCATGCCCTTGCTGTAGATCAATTGGACTGTTACGAGCAATGGGAGGACGAAGGGCGCATCCGCATTCTGCGTACGCAAAGCGACCTGCAGGCGCACGTTACGGCGTGGGACGACGGGGACCGCACCATCGGACTTGTAGTGCTCATGGAAGGGGCTGACCCGATCCGTACGCCCGACGAACTTGCGTGGTGGGTCGACCGAGGGCTTCGCATGATCGGGCCTGCCTGGCGGGGCACGCGCTATGCTGGGGGCACCAGCGCCCCCGGTCCGCTCACCGCCGAAGGAAAAGCGCTCGTGCAGGCCATGACCGAGCACAACATCCCACTCGATGTAAGCCACCTTGCTGAAGAGAGCTTTTGGGATGCAATGGATCTATCGCCCCGGCACGTACTGGCCAGCCATAGCAACGCCCGCGCCATAACGCCGGGTGATCGTCAGATAAGCGATGACATGATTCGCGCGGTAGGAGCATTGGGCGGGGTCGTTGGTATCGTGCTTGGCGATGCCTTCTTGCATCCCGATCATGCAACCATGCAGGTCACGCTGCGCGATGTGCGCCGCCATGCCAAACACGTCGCCAGCCTGATTGGGTGGGACCAGGTGGCCATCGGGAGCGACTTCGACGGGGGCTTCGGGGTACAGGAAACGCCCCACGAACTCACGCGGGGCGCCGACTTTTCAAAACTTGGAAAGCTGGTACCTGAAGAGGCGCGAAGCGGTGTTATGGGAGGCAACTGGTTGCGCTTTTTGCGACGCGTACTGCCGTAGCTCGTGGCCCTTCGCATCCCCCAAAATACGGCCCAAAATGCAGCAGCGAGCCCTTTTACAATATATATCCAGCAACAAATCTGAGATTCTATGAGCACGCAACAGCCTGTCACCCTTCTGTGTCTTGCCAGCTACGAAAAGGGCGCGGCTTTCCTCCGCGAAGCGAAAGCGCAGGGCGCCCGCGTTATTTTTGTGACCGTTGAGAAGCTCCGCGATGCCGACTGGCCGTGGGAGGCGATCGACGAGGTCTACTACGTTCCCGATTTTTCGAACGAAGACGACGTCCTTCACAGCATCAGCTATCTGGCGCGGGCGGAGAAGATCGACCGGATCGTGCCGCTTGACGAGTTTGATCTGTATAACGCGGCCATGCTGCGTGAGCACTTGCGCCTGCCGGGTATGGGGCAGACTGCTGTGCGCTACTTTCGCGATAAGCTCGCCATGCGCATGAAAGCGCGCGATGCGGGGATCCGTGTGCCCGACTTCGTGCCCGTCATCAACTACGATGACATACGCGCCTTCATGGATCGCTGCCCGCGTCCGTGGATTCTGAAGCCGCGCAGCGAGGCATCAGCCATTGGCATCAAGAAAATCCACGCCCCCGAGGTACTCTGGCGCACGCTCGACGAGCTGGGCGACCGGCAGTCGCACTTCTTGATGGAGCAGTTCGTGCCGGGCGATGTCTACCACATCGATTCGCTCGTAAGCAATGGGGACGTGGTCTTTGCCGAGGCCCATCGTTACGCCAACGCTCCCTTCGACGTAATGCACGGCGGCGGTATCTTTGCCAGCCGCACCCTCGACCGCAACGGCGACGAGTCGGCCACCTGCCGTGCCCTTAACAAACAGCTTGTGCAAGACTTTGGGATGCACCACGGCGCGGTGCACACCGAGTTTATTCGCGGACGCGACGATGGCGACTTCTACTTTCTCGAAACTGCTGCTCGGGTCGGCGGGGCCCACATCGCAGAAATGGTCGAAGCCTCAACGGGCATCAATCTGTGGGCACAGTGGGCCCGCATCGAGGTGCAGCGCGCCCGCAACGATGCCTACGAACTACCGGAGCAAAAGCAAGACTACGCGGGCATTATCATTTCGCTGGCGCGCCAGGAGCACCCCGATCTTTCAGCATACCAGGAGGCGATCGCATGGAAAATGGAGAAGAAGCATCATGCCGGGCTCATCGTGCGGGCCGATAGCCAGCAGCGCGTCGACGCCCTGCTCCACGAGTACATGACTCGCTTCTACGAGGACTTCCACACGTCCATGCCCGCGCCCGAAACCTCTGACGATGCGTAGGGGCCGCCTCCACAGGCTGCCAACGACATCTGCACGGCAGGCTTCCAAGCGGAGCCTGCTGTAATTTTAGATGGAGGGCTTGCCTCTCTGGAAGCGTTTCCGGATGCTGTACATCCACTTACTTCGGATGCCCACCCGGCGCATCCCACCGCCTGCTTGTCTCATACACCCTTTACTCGCCATGCGCGACGTATACATCGTATCCGCTCACCGCACGCCCATCGGACGCTTCGGCGGCGCGCTCAAGAAGCATTCGCCGGTCGATCTGGCCGCTCACGCCATGAAAGGCACGCTCGAATCGGCTGATGTCGATGGCGGAGCGCTCGACATTTACGTGTTTGGCAATGTGCTACGCGGCGGACACGGCCAGCTCGTGCCGCGCCAGGCGGCCATTCAGGCAGGCATCCCCAAAACCATCGACGGTTATGCGGTCGACATGGTCTGCGCCTCCAGCATGATGAGCCTGATCAACGGGGCTACCATGATCAAGGCGGGCGAGGCCAACCTGGTCCTCACCGGCGGCACCGAGTCGATGTCGGACACCGGCTTCTACCTCTCCTCGAAAGCGCGGTGGGGCTACAAGTACCTGCCGGGCGACCACGAGCAGGTCACCGATCTGATGTTTCGCGACGGACTCAGCGATCCGTTTTCAGGCGAGGCCATGGGCGTGCAGACCGAGCGCCTGGCCGCTGAGCACGGCATATCACGGGCCGAGTTGGATGCCGTAGCGGCTGCCTCGCACCAGCGCGCCGCGCAGGCCCACGAGAGCGGCGCGTTCGAGGGCGAGATTCTGCCCATGGAGTACCGCACCCGCAAAGGCCCCGAGACGCTCAGCCACGACGAAGGCGTGCGCCCCGACACTACCACCGATTCGCTCAGCGGACTGCGTCCGGCGTTCGACGAAGAAGGCGTGCTCACCGCCGGCAACAGCAGCCAGATCAGCGATGGCGCGGCGGCGGTCCTCCTGGCCAGCAAAGAAGCGGTCGAGGCGCACGGTCTTACCCCGCTGGCCAAGGTCACCGAAAGCAGCTGGGCTGCGGGCGAGTCGTGGCGCTTCCCCGAAGCCCCCATTCCCGCTGTCGAAACGGTGCTCGAAAAAAGTGGCACCTCCACCGACGACTACGACCTCTTCGAAAACAACGAGGCGTTCGCGATCAACAACCTGCTGTTCCAGCGGATGTTAGACGTAGACGCCGATCGCCTGAACGTGCATGGCGGTGCCATTGCAATGGGGCATCCCATCGGCGCATCGGGGTCGCGCATTGTGGTCACGCTGCTGCATGCGCTCATCCAGCACGACGGCACGCAGGGCCTGGCGTCGATCTGCCACGGCACCGGCGGCGGCGTGGCCATGGGCATCGAGCGGGTGTAAGAACCTGTTTTGATTTCTTATTTTGGGCTCCGAGCGGCTCCGCTGGGCTGCAAATTGCCCCTAATCTCGGCCCGTAGCCCCGGCTACGAGCCTCGATTGGGGTCCAATTTTCGCCTCAGCGGCCCTCGCTCTCGCCGTCAAACCAAAACCCAAACAGGTTCTAAGCCTCCCGAAATCGGTTGGGGTTTCCAACGCCATGCGCGGACGCTCGGCTGTGAGGGTCCGCGCTTTGTTGTGACGTACGGTGCCGAAGCTGAGGCGGACTTTTTTTAGAGGGATACGCAGCGCATCCCCCTGAACAAAACACATACGCAAGCTTTCGGGTTGGTGTCGTGGCGCATATTCCCCCTTGCAACCAACAGATGTACCATGGATCCATTTCCGGCCTCGTTTTACGCACGGTCGGCGCTGGAGGTGGCGCCGGAGCTGCTCGGCCACTGCGTGGTGCACGACCCGCCCGATGTGCCACGTCGGGTGGGTCGCATTGTGGAGACGGAGGCCTACACCGAAGACGATCCGGCCTTTCACGGGTGGAACGCCCGCGACCCCGAGACCGGCGAACTGCAGCGCACCAGCCGCACCGCCGATCTGTTTGGTCCGCCGGGCCGCTCCTACGTCTACCTGATCTACGGCATGTACTGGCTCCTGAATGTCGTCACCGAGCCCGATGGCATTGGCGGGGGCGTGCTGATTCGGGCCGTGGAGCCGCTTGAAGGCCTTGCCGCCATGCGCCCGAACCGTCCGGCAGCAAAGCGCGACGTGGACCTTACGAACGGGCCCGGCAAGCTCACGCAGGCGTTTGGCATCGACGACGAAACCTATCACAATGTGCCCCTCACCGAACCGCCACTCTATCTGGCCCGTGATTCGGAGGCGCCCACGCTGTCGATTGTGCGCAGTCCGCGCATCGGCATCACCAAAGGGGCCGAGCGCCCGTGGCGGTTTTCGGTAGCGGGGCATCCGTACGTCTCGGTGAAGCCATAGGGAGAATGCGGAGATCCTGCTGTGAAAGCAACGCCTACTGATTGGCTACCATGCCTTCTGCACTGCTATCTTGGCTCGGGTGAGCGTGTGGACTGCACCAATACTACGTGCAAGTCCATACAGTATAACTCGATTTTCTTATCAACGAAATGATCGACTATGCAACGTTTAATTGCAGTACCTCTTATGCTACTTCTGGTCCTGACAGCGTGCACGGAGCAGCACGAAGAGCAGGCCCAGCAACAGGGCGAGCAGGCCAGATCGGCCATTCAGCAGCATGTGGACAATCTGCGAGGTGAGATGGATGCTGCCTTGGACGACGCCAGCCAGGAGCTGGACGCACTGGAACGCCGGATGGAGTCTGCCAATGTAGACTCTGAGATGCAGCAGGCCGTTGCCGACCTCCGTGAGCAGCGTCAGGAGATTGCACAGCAGCTCCAGGAGGTGCAGAACGCGAACGAAGATGAATTGGCGACGGTGCGCGAGCGTCTACAAGAGCAGCGAGCTAACCTCAATCGTCGTCTGGAAGAGTTGAAACTGCGGACCGCCGACTCTCGCGAGGAGTTTGCGCAGGCTGCTGAAGAGCGCCTCAACAAGATGGAGCAGGAAATCAATACGCTGGAGCAGCAAGCCGAAAACGCCAGTGGCCAGATGCAGTCCGACTACAGTGAAGAGGCCAGCGAACTGCGGTACCGATACGATGAGCTTACGCAGGCCCTTAGTCGGGTGCAGGACGCCAGCGAAGACGAGTTCGCTAACATGCGGGATACGTTGGCCGAAAACCTCGCCGAGTTGCGCACAAACATCGAGCAGAAGATGGACGAAATGGAGCGTGAGAGCGGCTCGAATCAGTAAGTGAACTGACGAGCGAACGCTGCCAGGATGCCGCACGGTCTCTACCGTTCTGTTCTCAAAACGAATAACAGCAAACAGGGCCTGTATGGACACGAACTTCGATCCCTACACGAAACGGGTGCTTATCGCCGGAGCAACTGTACTGGGCTTCGTGCTTTTGGCCCTGATTCTACAGCGCGTGGCATCCGTGCTGTTGCTGATTTTTGCAGGTATCCTGCTGGCTGTATTTCTGGATAGCCTGACATCTCTCGTGCAAGCACGCATTGGCCTGGCTCGGGGATGGTGCCTCGGGCTTGTTGTTCTCCTGTTGGGCCTGGCCTTCGCGGCGTCGGGGTGGTTTGCAGGGCCGCCGATCAACGATCAGATCAATCGGCTGGGCGAGCGGATTCCAAGTGCGATCGAACGGATTCAAGCGACGGTGGCGCAGTACGAGTGGGTGCGCAGCTTCTTGCTTGGACCAAGCGGTTCCGGACAAGGCATATCCTTTTCGGGGCAGGCGATGTCATTTGTAGCGGGTGGAATCACCAACACGATAGGCGCGCTCGCCAGTGGGCTGGTCGTGCTCATCATCGGTCTCTACGCTGCTGCAACCCCGAGTGTCTACATTGATGGAGCCATCCGGCTGTTGCCTCCGGCCCGGCGCAGCCGCGGACGTGAGGTCGTTCGCGCCCTGGGAAAAGCGCTGCGCTGGTGGCTGCTGGGACGCATCGCCTCGATGGCCATCGTTGGGGCCTTGACCGCTGTGGGCCTTTGGATTGCCGGTATACCGCTTGCATTTGTGTTGGGGCTTATTGCGGCGCTGCTCTCGTTTGTGCCGTACATTGGCCCGATCGCATCGGTCGTTCCCGCTGCGCTGGTCGCGCTGGCCGACAGTCCCAACAAGGTGCTCTACGTGCTCGTTATTTACTGGGCGGTTCAGCTGCTTGAGAGCTACCTGATCACACCGCTCATCCAGGAGCGCGCGGTGTCGCTCCCGCCAGCGGTGCTCATCAGCGCCCAGGTTATCATAGGCATACTGGCGGGGGCCATTGGCGTGCTCATGGCAACGCCACTCGCGGTCGTCCTCATTGTGCTCATCCAGATGTTGTACGTAGCGGATACGCTGGGCGATTCGGTACCCACGCTGGGTGAGTAGGGCTCGCCGGTGGGGAGCGTTTGTCTGGATACAGAAGGGACTTCGACAATCAAGGCGGTGAAGAAAACGCCTGATGTCGGCTCCGTGCGCGCTGACATGTATCAAACGCATTCGCTGGCGCTTACTCAAACAGGATACATTTCGGTCGCCTGCTCTGCGCCTCCATCCGGGCGGGCAACGGTAGTGGTTCTGTGATTGTGGGGGGCTGTCTCTCACGTTTGCAAGCCGTCCCCATACTCTATCGGGTGTGACAATAAACGGTAATCGACGGGCAAATCAGTAGGTTCCTTTCCCAGAAATGCTGCTCAGACTATAGCCAAACTTTGAGTATATAGGCGCAAGTTCATCTTGAGGAAGCGGCCAGTGGCGCCAAGCCTCGAACTTGTACTCTTTCACCAGATAGGCCACCAGTAAGATAGCCGGCTGTCTGTAAATTAAACTGTCACTGGATTTATCATTAATATATTCAGTAATGTAACTGCTTTCACTTGATTCATAAAAATCAATTACTTCTTGCATATTGAAATTATCCTTTTCAAGAAGAGGGTGAAATTCGCTAAGAAGAAAATCGTTTAGACGTTTATTATACTCTGGATCGCTAAATTTGTCATAGATCTGTGTAAGTTGATCAGTTATATGTTGATATTGTTTGTCCATATCTCGCAGTTTCTCCTCGACTTTGGAGAATAACTCTCCCGTTGTCTCAATAAGAGCCATGCTCTTCGCAACAACTCGTTGAACATCCGGTGTTGCAACTAAACGGGGTTTGTAAACCGTATCGTGCGTGAGTTCGCTATACGCATGCTGTAGAAGAGTTCGAAGTTGAATTTCACAAGGAGTGTTCGTTGGTATTGTCATATTTCCAACTTTTACATCTTCTGTAGGCCTCACAATATAGTGAATCGACTGATACTCAAAGCTTAAAGGGTTCTCATGTCTCTCATCTTTAAAGTCCCTTGACTTCTCAAAATCAAGAATATCATGATCCTCAATCAGTGCAGATGCTTTTTCGAGTTGTGTTTGTAATAAGACCACAAATCGCGCTCCTACTTTATCATTAATTTCCTCGTAGGGATTTTCATATCCTTTTGCCCTGTACAGCGCTTTTGCTACTAACGAGGCGGGCTCTTTCGTTCGGTAGCTCGGCTCTACCTTAAACAAGTCTCCAAAATCTTGACTCTCTATCTCCGATCTCATTTTTGCCGTGAACTCATCAACGATGAATTCGCCATATGCTTCATACATTGGACGTTCATTCGTATAGCGTTTGATTATTTCAGTCTCAGTCACGGCTCTCTATGTTTGGTTTTCAATTTTTGAAAGAACACGTATAGTTGTAGTGTCTGTCTCTTCTTTTATGACTTTGACTTTCTCATTGAAGTTTTCTGCTTTTGCTCGAACTGTCACTCCATTTGTGAACCGAATTCTCCTGTTTTTGAGCTTTGACTGAACTAAAGAGATGTCTTTTTCGAATGCATGATCGGCAATTTCACGTTCATCCATAAACTGCAGATAAGAAGCCCGATCGCTATCTCCAATGTAATTGTCAGCGAAGCCCGCGACCCCGATGAGATTTTGCTTCGACTTCAAGTAAGAGTAAAGATGAGTTTTGAGATCTTTCCTTTCCTCGGAACTGATATCTATAGAGTCGAAGTATTCTTGATGTGCTTCAAAAAATTCTTTGGTCATCTGCTTACCTGAAGAAGCATAGTCACATCCCAAAAATGTACGGTAAAAATACTTTGCGGCCTCACTCCGCTGACGCAAGTTGCTATCATAAACTAAGGCTTCGAAGTCTTCTTTCTCCCTTAGCTTCTTATCGTCTGAACTTCGGCTCATTTCGGCGAATAGTCCTACCTTGTAGAGCTTTTGATCAGGAGTCAGGAAAAGATCGCGTATGAAATCGACCCGGATGTCGCCTTCTGAGGTGGAGAAACTAAAACCATCTTGAGTCTCGGCTTTCACGAGAGCAACAATATTATTTTGGGCTATTCCCGACTTTCCAGTTGCAACTAGAAGTACACTTGCAGGAATATTGCTACGCTGTTGAGCATCATTCAGGTTATCTGCTATATGACGTGACCCATCAAGGAACTCCTCTGTGCTTGCTCTGATGAGGGGGGCAGACTTCTGGAAGGTGCTATCTTCTTCATCCTCTATAATCGATATCTCTACAGAGAAGCTCGGATCTCCTAAAACTTCTGTAACTCGTTGAGTGAGGATGTCTTGGGCATTTGAGCCTAATTCAATCAAGTCGTCACCATATTCAGGGTCAGCGTCCTCCGATGCTGATTTGTTTGGTATGTAATGCACCGCGATCCGACTAAATCGCAGATTAGAGAGATCCATATCCTGTACTTGTGCGAGTCAAAATGGAAGTAAATTGGATTGGCGACACTGGTAGCGACTAGGTTTGATCCCTATGTCAGTGTATGTTCAAGTTACAAAAAAACAGCCCGCATCTTTAATTTTTATTGCTACAAGGTATTATGCGACGAAAAACTCCATCGTTTTGAGCGAAAGCTTAGCCCTTGCCTGCGGCACACATGCGTCCTTTGTGGAACGGAGCCCCCGGAGCGCGGATATCTACATCCGACCGTGGCACGGGCCTGCGCTTTCTCCTGTGCCATCTATACTTTTGTGTCTCCTAACCGGCTGTTCTGTCTATGCCTACCCCCGATCGCTCCGCTTCGGCCATCCGCCAGCAATTCCTCGACTTCTTTGCGGAGAATGACCACACGATTGTGCCCAGCGCTTCGATCGTGCCAGGTGGCGACAGCACGCTGCTCTTTACGAACGCGGGGATGAACCAATTCAAGGATGTGTTTTTGGGCACGGGGACCCGCGATTACAGCCGCGCTGCCGATACGCAGAAGTGCCTGCGGGTGTCGGGCAAGCACAACGACCTGGATGAGGTGGGCCACGACACGTACCACCACACGTTCTTTGAGATGCTCGGCAATTGGAGCTTCGGTGACTACTTCAAGCGCGAGGCCATCCGCTGGGCGTGGGAGCTGCTGGTGGATGAGTGGGGCCTGGAGCCGGAGCGGCTGTACGCCACCGTCCACGAAGGCGACGAGGCACTCGGGCTGGAGGCCGACGAGGAGGCTGCCACGCTCTGGGCCGAGGAGACAACGATTCCGGAGGCGCACATCCTGTATGAGCCCTCGAAAGAAAACTTCTGGATGATGGGTGACACGGGGCCGTGCGGGCCGTGCTCGGAGGTGCATGTGGATATGCGCACCGACGAGGAACGCGCGGCGGTGGACGGCAAGACGCTCGTCAATAAGGACCACCCGAAGGTCATTGAGATCTGGAATCTCGTGTTCATGCAGTACGATGCGCAGCCTGACGGTTCGCTGAAGCTGCTCGACAACCAGCACATCGATACGGGCATGGGCTTTGAGCGCATTGCGGCGGTGCTGCAGGGCAAAGACAGCACGTACGACATCGACCTGTTTGAGCCGCTCCTGCAGGCAGTGGCCGATGCGTCGCCTCGCGAATCCGTGCGCGGGTACAACGACATCGATCTTGACGATGCCGACGAGGTGGAGGCGGTGCGCATTGCGCTGCGCGTAATTGTGGATCACATCCGCGCGATCGCGTTCGCCATCCTCGACGGCGTCACCCCCGGCAACGTAGGACGCGGCTACGTCATCCGTCGCATCTTGCGCCGGGCCGTGCGCTATGGCTACCAGACGCTCGGTCTGCGCGAGCCATTTTTGCATGCGCTCCTGCCCGCGCTCACTGAGGCCATGGGCGATGCCTTCCCCGATCTCGACGAAAAACAGGGCTATCTCGAAAACGTCATCCGCTCTGAAGAGGAGAGCTTCCTGGAGACATTGGGTACCGGACTCGACTTTTTCCAGACCGTGGTGCCGTATGTGCATCAGTCTCAGAAGGATGCCAAGGCCGCCCTCGAATCGCTTCAGGGGGATGCGCAGGCGATGCATCTGCTCACCAATGCGTACGTGGACCACGACGACCGCGCCGCTATTGCCGACGCCTTTGTTTCCACCGCCGAAGCGGGCGCGCTGGCGGGCGAAGTCGCATTCCTGCTGCACGACACCTACGGCTTCCCCATCGACCTGACGCAGCTCATGGCGCGTGAGGAGGGGCTGACCGTGGACATGGACGGCTACGAGCAGCTCATGCAGCGCCAGAAGGAGCGCGCTCGCGCCGCCTCGCAGTTTGGCGGCACAGGCGACACCGATGGCGACTGGCACACGGTGTCCGATGGCCCGCGCTCGGAGTTTGTCGGCTACGACACCACGCATGTTGATGACGCCGCCATTCGTGCCGTGCGCACGGTGGACGATGACGACCGCATTGGCGCGCACATTGAACTGAGCCACACGCCCTTCTACAGCGAGAGCGGCGGTCAGGTGGGCGATACCGGCACGCTCACTGTGGATGGCGACACCGTGCGCGTGCTCGACACGCAGCGCATTGGCGACCGCATTGTGCACATGGTGGAGCGCCTGCCGAAATCGCTCGACGCGCCGGTTGAAGCCACGGTCGACGCCCCGCGCCGTCAGCACATCAAGAAGCACCACACCGCCACGCACCTCTTGCACGCAGTGCTGCGCCGCACGCTGGGCGAGCATGTGCAGCAGAAAGGCTCGCTCGTGGCGCCGGATCGGCTGCGGTTTGACTTCAGTCACTTCGAGGCCGTCACCGACGACGAACTCCGCGCCATGGAGGTGCAGATCAACCAGGCCGTGCAGCGCAACATTGCCAAGCAGGAAGAGCGCAGCGTGCCGATGGACGAGGCCCTCGACCGCGGCGCTACGGCGCTCTTCGACGAAAAGTACGGCGACGAGGTGCGCGTCATCACGTTCGACCCGGACTTCTCGATGGAGCTCTGCGGCGGCACGCATGTCGACGCCACGGGCGAAATCGGGTTTGTGCGGCTGCTTTCGGAGGGCTCGGTGGCCTCGGGCATCCGCCGCATCGAAGCGGTGGCGGGGGATGCGGCCGTGGATTACGTGGAAAGCGAACTGGAGACGCTCGATCGGGCGCGGAAGCAGTTTCAGGGATTGCAGCGTCCGCTCGAATCTGAAATCGCAGCCTTGAAGGCCGAGCGTGACGCCCTGCGCGATCAGGTGCAGGACTTGCAGCGCGCCCAGCTCGCTCAGCACCTGGATCGTATCATCGAGGACGCGACCGAGGTGAACGGCATCACCGTGGCCACGGGCTCCATCGGCGAAGCGGATATGGATCTGCTGCAAGACTTGGGGCAGCAACTGCGTGATCGTCTCGGAGCCGGAGCCGTGGGCGTGCTCGGCAGCACCGATCCCGAAAGCGAGAAAGTCTACGTGGTCGCGTCGGTCGCCGACGACCTCATCGGGGCGCACGACCTGAAGGCGGGCGACCTGGTGGGCGATCTGGGCCGCGAACTCGGCGGGGGCGGCGGGGGACGTCCGACCTTTGCCTCGGCAGGCGGACGCCACGGCGACAAGCTCGCTGCTGCGCTCGATGGGGTGGCCGATTGGGTGCGCGGACGGGTGGGGTGAGTCTGTGCTGCATGGTCTGCGGCGCTGGACGCGCTGTGTTGCGCTTGTGCGTGCCAATCAGCATGTTGGTACCACGCGTTTCGCCCTGCAACCCTGTACGCGTCTGGAATTGAACCACATCCGTCGCGTGCGTGCCGGGGCCGTCTTATCCAATCGCCCCCATTCTACTATGGCTTCTGTTGATGCGCAGCTTGATCGCGCACGCAAGAACGAACTGCTGGACCTCACCCTGCGCAACCCGCTTATCAGCTACCGCACCCTGAAGTCGCGGGGCGTTGAAGTGATCGACGAACGTGCCACACAGGTGCATCGTCTCTTGGTCGACGAGGAACGGCGCCTCTCCTTCAACAGCGTGAGCGATGAGCAGCGCCAGAAGCTGAATGGCGAATCGGAGGGCGAACCAGAGGCCGATCAATACGAACTGGTGTTTGGTCAGCCGAACGAATCCACCGGCCCCGAAGAACCAGCTCCCGATACCGAGGCGAACAGCCCCGCCGAGCGCCACACCGACACGGTGCTGCAAACGCCGTACACCTCGCCGCAGCTCCAGCAGCGCCTGCTCAACACCTATTACCACGCGCAGCAATCGCTGCAGGAAGAAGGCATCAACACGCTGTATCTGGCCCTGGGCATGCTGCGCTGGTACCGCAGTCCAGATACAGACACCGAGCGGAGCGCGCCACTGCTGCTCGTGCCCGTATCGCTCGACCGCACCGACGTGCAGGGCCGCTTCCGCCTCACCTACACCGGCGGCACCGTGGGCGGCAACCTCTCGCTGCGTGCGTTTCTGGAGGGCGAGTTTGGGCTCGACTGGCCGCTGCCTGATACCGACGACGCCCACAGCGTCCCGCTCGATGTGGCTGCCTACACCGAAGCGCTACGCTCGGTCATCGAGGGACGGAGCCGCTGGTCGATTGCCCCGAATGCCATGGCGCTTGGCTTCTTCTCGTTCACGCGCTTCCTGATGTTCGAGGACCTCGACGCCGCCAACTGGCCCGAGGATCAAAAGCCCGGCGACCATCCGGTGCTGCGCAAGGTGCTCGACGAAGGCTTTTCTGTACCCGAAGGGCGCATCCCCGACGACGCCCACCTCGACGACCACCTGGCCCCCGAGGACACCCACCACGTGGTCGATGCCGACAGCTCGCAGACGCGCGCCGTGCTCGATGTCAAGCAAGGGTGCAACCTGGTGCTGCAAGGCCCGCCCGGTACCGGCAAGTCGCAGACCATCACGAACATCATTGCCGAGGCCATTGGGCAGGGGCAGCGCGTGCTCTTCGTCTCGGAAAAGGCAGCGGCGCTCGATGTGGTTAAGCGCAACTTGGATCAGGTGGGGCTGGGCGATGCCTGCCTGGAGTTGCACAGCCACAAAACGCGCAAAAAGTCGGTGCTCAACGAACTGCAGCGCACCCTCAAGCTCGGGCGCCCCACCGTCAACGATGCCGCGCAGCACACCGACGTATTCCTGCAAGCGCGCCAGCGGCTCAACGACTACACCGACGCCGTTAACACGCCCGTAGGACAGAGCAGCGTGCGTCCGTACGTGGCCTACGGCAAGCTTGCGCACCTGCGCGACGCCCTGAGCGAGGCCGAGCCCCCAACGCTCAGGCTGCCTACCGCCCAGTCGTGGACGAAGGATGACTTCGACACGCGCCGGTTTCTGGTGGAGCAGGTGGCGTCGCATCTCGACGGCATGGGTGTGCCGGTTCGCCATCCGTTTTGGGGATGCGAAAAGGAGGGCTACCTGCCCGAAGAGCAGGATGCGGTTGAACAAGCCGCCCGTACGGCCCGCGAAGCGCTCCACGCCCTCGAAACCACCACCCAGGCGCTGGCCGAACAGCTTTGTCTCAACGCACCACCCACGCCTCAGGCCACCGACCGCCTGGAGCACGCTGCCACCTGGGCCGCCAACGCCCCTGACCTGTCGGGTGTCGATGTGAAGGCCGATGTGTGGTGCGCAAACACCGACGCGCTACATGAGCTGGTGGAAGCCGGGCAGCGCTATGCCGAACTCCACGCCACCTACGACGACACACTCATTCCCGAGGCGTGGACGCAAGACGTGTTTGCCATGCGGCAGGCGCTGGCCAAGCACAGCTCCAAGTGGTACCGCTGGTTCATTGGCGACTGGCGACGCGCCAAAAGCGAGCTGGCTGCGCTGTGTCAGGGGCCGCTGCCCGACGATAGCGAGGACCGCGTGGCGCTGCTCGATGCCATTCTCGAAGCCCAGCGCCTCGAATCCACCCTTACCGATTACGATGCCATTGCTGCCGACGTCTTCGGTCCCGCCTGGCGCGGCCCTTCCTCCGATTGGGAGCGCCTGCACGCCATCACCGAAGCACTTACTGCCCTGCACGACGCCATCGCTGCGGACGACCTGCCCGCCGATGTACTCGATGCGCTGCCTCTGCCCGATACCGCCGCGCCCGCCGATCACCTCGACACCCTGCACACGCGCCGCACGCGCTACCACGAGGCTGCTGATGCGTTTGCGACATCCGTTGCACTGAACGCCGATGTGCGGTTTGAACAGGGCCCATTGCACGATCAGCCGTACGACGTGCAGGCCGAACTGCTTGACCGGTGCGAAGCCGCGGTGCCTCGCATCCAACAGATGATTACCTACAACGACCTGGCGAACGACCTGGCCGCGAAGGATCTGGAGCCGGTCGAGCAGGTAGCGCGCACGTGGGACGAGGCGCCGGCGCATCTGGTCGATCTGTTTGACCGGGCCTACTACGCTGCGCTGGTGCGGCGCGCTATCGAGGAGCGGCCTGCGCTCAAGACGTTCAGCGGGGAGCAGCACGAGCAGGTGGCCGAGAAATTCCGGGAGCTGGACCGCGCCTCGCTCCAGCACAACCGGCACGAACTGGCGCTGAAGCACTACGAGCAGATGCCCCCGCCCAGCGGCGCCGGGCAGATGGGCGTGCTAATGCATGAGTTCGGCAAAAAGAGCCGCCACATGCCGATTCGGCTGCTCATGCAGCGTGCCGGAAACGCGATCCAGGCGCTTAAGCCCGTCTTTATGATGAGTCCGATGTCGGTGCCGAAGTACCTGCCGCCCGCGAGCGCATCGTTCGATCTGGTCGTGTTTGACGAAGCCAGTCAGGTGCGTCCGGTGGATGCCTTCGGCGCAATCTTGCGCGGCGACCAGACCGTGGTGGTGGGCGACAGCAAGCAGCTTCCGCCCACCGACTTCTTCGACGCGGCCATCGACACCAGCGGCGACGACTTCGCGCAGCAGGCAGGCGACCAGGAGAGTGTGCTGGACCTGTTTCGGGCGAAGGGCGCGCCCGAGCAGATGCTACGGTTTCACTACCGCAGCCGCCACGAATCGCTGATTGCCGTTTCCAACAAAGCGTTCTACGACAACAATTTAAACGTCTTTCCGAGTCCCAGTGCCGAGCAGGGCGAAATCGGGCTCGTCTACAACCACCTGCCCGATACCGTCTACGACCGGGGCGGGAGCCGCCAGAACAAGAAGGAAGCCCAGGCCGTGGCCGAGCGCGTGATGGAGCACGCCCGTACACGTCCCGATATGTCGCTGGGCGTAGCCACGTTTAGCTCAGCGCAGCAAGACGCCATCCGCGACCGGTTGGAGCACCTGCGCCGCGACGATCCATCGTGCGAGTCGTTCTTCACCGGGCATCCCACCGAACCGTTCTTCGTCAAGAACCTGGAGAGCGTGCAGGGTGACCAGCGCGACGTGATGTACATTAGCGTGGGGTACGGGCGGGATGCGAACGGCAAGGTGACCATGAACTTTGGCCCGCTCAACCGTGAAGGCGGCGAGCGGCGCCTCAACGTGCTCACCACACGCGCCAAGTATCGCTGCGAGGTGTTCACGAACCTCAAGGCCGACGACATCGATCTGCATCGCACCAATGCGCGCGGCGTGCAGGTGCTGAAGGAATATCTGAAGTTTGCAGAGACCGGCGAACTCGACGTGCCCACAGTCACTGGAGGCGGCCCCGACTCGCCGTTTGAGAGCGCGGTTGCGCAGCGGCTTCGTAGTGCGGGCTACCGCGTGGAGCATCAGATTGGGGTGGCCGGGTTTTTCATCGATCTGGCGGTGGTCGACCCCGAGCGCGAGGGCCGCTACGTGCTCGGCATTGAGTGCGACGGCGCCACGTACCACAGCGCCAAGATGGCTCGTGTGCGCGACCGCACGCGTCAGGCGGTGTTGGAGAACCTGGGCTGGCGCATTCACCGCATCTGGAGCACCGACTGGTTCCGCAATCCCGATGACGAGATGAAAGCCACCATTGCAGCCATTGAGCGTGCACAGGTGGAGGCGAAGGCCGAGCGCGACCGCAAGGCCCCGGCGCAGGACGCGCCGGCGGCTCCTGCAACGGAGACCAACCCCAAAGACGACGCCACTGCGCAGGACGATGGTCCCGCTGCGCCGCAGCACGACGAACCGGTTATTGCCCGCGAATCGGCCTCTACGCTCGAAGCGGCAGACCCGGTGGAGGCGGTGCCGTACGAAACGGCTACGCTCTCGCTGCCCGACACCAGCGACCTGGCTTCCATCGACCGCAGCACCCGGGCAACGTGGGTGTCGACCGTAGTCGAGCGCGAAGGTCCGGTCCATCCACACACTGTAATGCGCCGCATCGTCGACGCGTCGGGGGCCAGTCGCATGGGCACGCGCATCAAAGACGCACTGCGTGAGGCCATCGTCCATGCCGAAGACATCAGGCGCATCACGCGCACCGATGACGTGCTGATGCCGCCTGGCCAGGAGGACGTGCCGGTGCGTGACCGAAGTGCTCTCGACCGCCGCGACCGTGATATTGCGTATGTGCCCATGCCCGAGATCCAGGAGGCGGCCCGCCGCATTGTGCGTGCCTCCTTTGGCGTTGACCGCGAGGAGCTGGTGCAGCAGGTGGGGCGTACGCTCGGCTTCGGGCGCGTGGGCTCAAAGATCCGCAAGCATGTAGATGACGCCATCGCATCCATGCTGGAGAATGAAACGCTTGTCCGAGAAAACGATCACCTTGTGGTGCCGGAGTAAGGTTGCGCAGCAGATGAAGGGCTGCCGTTCACCATAATTTGAGCCAGGCGGGCGGAACGTGGGGCATGAGGACAGGTACAGCACATCTGCAACGCCCCGGTGGGGTGGCGGAGCCTGGTTGAACGCACCGGTCTCGAAAACCGGAGTACCCTCACGGGTACCGGGGGTTCGAATCCCTCCCCCACCGCTGATACAAACACACACGCCGACGCCTCCTTCTGTCTGCCGACGGAAGGAGGCTTTTTCGTGGATGCGATGTGCATCTCGGCATGGATAGCACGGGGCACAAGACGGAACCGTTGTGTGCGCCCATCTCACATGTCTACGAGACAGCGCAACAGCTCCGTAAAAACGTGATAGGACCGCCCGGTTCGCCAGGCTTTCGAGTGACATCGCCGCTGCGGGTTCGTATCGTTACTACTGTATCTGCCTGTTTCTTCTGGCCTCCCCATTGCTATGTCAACCGAACACACCGTCGCCGCTTCGCGCTGCACCATGACCGAGATTGTGCTACCCAACGACACCAACGGGCTCGGCAACATGATGGGCGGGCGGCTGCTGCACCTCATGGACAAGTGCGCCGCCATCTCGGCACAGCGCCACGCCCGGCGCGTGTGCGTCACCGCCTCAGTCGATAACGTCGAGTTTCAGCGGCCCATTCGCGAGAGCAACGTCGTGGTGGTCGAGAGCCAGGTGAACCGCGCCTTCCGCACGTCGATGGAGGTGGAACTGAACGTGTGGGCCGAAAACCCGCGCGATGGCACCCGCCGCAAGTGCAACCGTGCCTTCTACACGTTCGTGGCCCTCAGCGAAGACGGCCATCCGATCGAGGTGCCCCAGATCGTGCCCGAAACCGCCCGGCAAGAAGAGCGCTTCAAAGCCGCCGGTAAGCGCCGCGACGTGCGCCTGGTGCTGGCCGGACGCCTCTCGCTCGACGAGGCCAACCACCTGCAAGACGATATGGTCGAGGCCGTGCGTACCGCCCGCGACAGCGAGTAAGCTTTCTGCATCCCCATGCGCTACCTGCTCTGCATTCTGCTTGTTGCTGGTGGACTGGTGAGTAGCGTGCTGCTCACCCCGCTCCATGCTCAGCGTGCCCCTGGCTCCATTGGCGTTGGAACGCAAGCCGGGCAGCCGGGCGGCTTTACCGTCAAGACATATGGCCGCGCGCCCTGGGCCGGAGTGTTTAGTCTGGGTACCAACTTTCGCGATCAGACGGTGGCCCATGTGCACCTGCTGCGCGAACGAGACCTGCCCGAATCGGCCCTCTGGGTGTTTTGGGGCCCGAGTCTGTTTCTGGGGCTGCGCAGCCTCGACACCCGATCGCGCGTGGTGGCCGGGGCCGGCGCGCGCGTCGGACTCAACTTCTACACCGAGCGCATTGAGGTGTACCTGCACGCCAGCCCCCGCGCCGAGGGATTGCCTGCGCCCGATGTTCGTATAGGGGGAAGCGTAGGCCTCCGCTACTACCTACGTTTCTGATTGTCTGCTGCCTCGTTGCAGCATCGCCTTGTTTGCCCGACTGCCTCTGTGCCGGACATATGCTCTATAACCGCGTACTCATCACAGGCGCCAACGGTCTTCTTGGGCAGGCGCTCACCCGGCGCCTGAGCCAGCTACCCGAGTACGACGTGCTCGCCACCGCCCGCGACGACACGCCCCGCTTCGACACCGGCTCGTGTGGCTACGCCCCGCTCGACATCACCCAACCCGATGACATCGCGGCGCTCTTCGAGGACTTCACGCCCAACGTCCTTGTCAACTGCGCGGCCATGACCGATGTGGATGGCTGCACCGATGCCAAAGACGACTGCTGGGCCACCAACGCCACCGCCGTGCAGCATCTGGCCGAGGCCTGCCGCCGCCACGGCACACGCCTGGTGCAGGTCTCTACCGACTTCGTGTTCGACGGCGAAGACGGGCCCTATGCCGAAGATGCCCGCCCGAATCCAGTCAACTACTACGGACGCTCGAAGCTCGCGGGCGAGAACGCGGTGCGTGCCTCGGGGCTGGCCAACTGGGCCATTGTGCGCACGGTGCTGGTGTACGGCACCGGCACCGACCTGGGACGCGGCACCATCGTGACGTGGCTGATGCAGAAGCTGGCAGCGGGCGAGCCGGTGCACATCGTCACCGATCAGTGGCGCACGCCCACCTACGTGAACGACCTGGCCCGCGGCATTGAGCGGCTGCTGCACTACGAAAAGACCGGCGTGTACCACATCTCCGGGCGCGAGCTTGTCTCGATCTACGACCTGGCCACCACCGTAGCCGACGTCTGCAACTACGACCCCGACTTCATCACGCCCGTGACCAGCGACTATTTCGAAAACGCCGTACCGCGTCCGCCGCGCACCGGATTCATCATCTTGAAAGCTGAAACGGAGTTGGGCTACCACCCCACACCGCTGCGCGAAGGCCTGCGGGCGGTGGGGAGCACGTTGGGTATTGCGTCAGATTCGTGACCGCGGCACCGTGCCTTCGCCTCCGCAGGTTCGTGCTATATTAACACCACATCCCTGCCTTTTCGAGACGCGCTTGCGTTCTTAGGGATACGCAGCGCATCCGCCTGTACTCGTATGCTTGTTGACCTGAATCCGTAGCTCCTATGCTTGACCTTGACGCTGTCCGTGAACACCCGAACCGCGTGCGCGAAGCCATGCGCGCCAAAGGCGAAGACCGTCCCGAGCAGGTGGACGCACTGCTGGAGGTTGACGAGGAGCGGCGCACGCTCATCACGGAGCTGCAAGAGGCGCAGGCGCGCTCCAATCGCATCTCAAAGCAGATCGGCGCGCTGATGCGCGAGGGCAAGAAGGAAGAGGCGCAAGAGCACATTGACGAAACCAGCGCGCTCAAGGAAACGATCGGCGAGCTGGAAGAGCAAGTGCGCGAAAAGAAGGCCCTCACCGAGCAGATGCTGCTGCAGTTGCCCAACATTCCGCATCGGAGCGTGCCGGTGGGTGCCTCCGAAGAGGACAACGAGGTGGAGGAAGAGGTGGGCGAGAAGCCGACATTCGATTTCGACCCGCAGCCGCACTGGGAGCTCATCGATGCGCTCGGCCTTGTGGATTTTGAGCGCGGTGCGAAAGTGACCGGCGCCGGATTTCCCATCTACACCGGCAAGGGCGCGCGTCTGCAGCGTGCACTGATCCAGTTCTTCCTGGACCAGGCCAACGAGAACGGCTATACGGAAGTGCAGCCGCCGCTCTTTATCAACGAAGACAGCGCACGCGGCACGGGGCAGCTGCCCGACAAGGAAGACCTGATGTACGAAATCCCGCGTGAGGGCTTCTTCCCGATTCCCACCGCCGAGGTGCCTGTCACTAACATGCACCGCGACGAAATCTTTGATGCGGACGACCTGCCGCGCACGTACTGCGCCTACACGCCGTGCTTTCGGCGCGAGGCGGGCTCGTATGGTGCGCATGTACGCGGCCTCAATCGCATGCATCAGTTCGACAAGGTGGAGCTGGTGCAGTTCGTGACGCCGGAGGAGAGCTACCGCGCCCTGGAGGCAATGTGCGCCGATGCCGAAGCGCTCTTGCAGGCGCTGGGGCTGCCGTACCGACGCCTGCTCATGTGCACCGGCGATATGGGCTTCACGCAGGCGAAGAAGTACGACCTGGAGGTGTGGAGCGCCGGACAGGAACGCTGGCTGGAGGTGTCGTCCGTCTCGAACTTTGAGGCGTTTCAGGCGCGCCGCATGCAGATCCGGTATCGCCCCGAGCCCGAGGCCAAGCCCGAGCTTGTACACACGCTCAACGGCAGTGCACTGGCGCTTCCTCGCATAATCGCCGCGCTCATTGAGCAGTACCAGATCGAAGACGGTACCGTCGAACTGCCCGAGGTGCTGCATCCGTACACGCGGTTTGAGACAATTGCTTAAAATAACCGCATATGTTGTGCGGCTATTCCAGGCCCGTCACGATCAACCCGGCGGCTTGGGCAGTATCAATACCAGGGCAGTTGGATACCGCACGTTACACCGCAGACCTTCTGCATTCTCTGTCGTTCAGCGATCTTCTGGTTATGGCTACAGACACACAGACTCGAACAGAACTCGACCTTTCCACCAGTAAGCGTCACTACGAGGCGGCGCAGCACCGCATTCCTGGCGGCGTGAACTCGCCTGCTCGCGCCTTCAAAAGCGTAGGCGGTACGCCGTTGTTTATCGACCGCGCCGAGGGCGCGTACATGACCGACGTAGATGGCAATCGTTACATCGACTACATCGGGTCGTGGGGGCCGATGCTGTTTGGCCACGCCCATCCCGATGTCGTTCGCGCCGTAAAAGAGGCCGCAGATGCCTCCACCTCGTTTGGCGCCCCGACCGAAATCGAGATTGAGGTGGCCGAACTGGTCTGCGATCTGGTGCCGTCGGTCGAAAAGGTGCGCATGGTGAACTCGGGCACCGAGGCCACCATGAGCGCAGCCCGTGTGGCACGCGGCTACACCGGACGCGATAAGATTATCAAGTTTGCGGGCAACTATCACGGTCACGGCGACTTTTTCTTGATCGCCGCAGGCAGCGGCCCGCTGTCGCTGGGCGAACCCAACTCGCCGGGCGTCACCGAGGGCAACGCCAAAGACACGCTCCTGGCGCGCTACAACGACGCTGCACATGTGCGCGAGCTTGCCGAATCGTACGAGGACGAGGTCGCCTGCATCATCGTCGAGCCGATTGCCGGCAACATGGGCTGCATTCCGCCCGAGCCCGGCTTCCTGGAAGAACTCCGCGCCATCTGCGACGAGCATGGCATCGTCCTCATCTTCGACGAAGTCATGACCGGATTCCGCGTCGCGCCCGGCGGTGCCCAGGAGCGCTACGGCGTCACGCCCGACATGACGACACTGGGCAAGATCATCGGCGGCGGCCTCCCGGTGGGCGCATACGGCGGCAAGAAAGCGATCATGGACTACGTGTCGCCCGTGGGACCCGTTTACCAGGCCGGGACGCTAAGCGGCAACCCGCTGGCGATGCGTGCGGGCCACGCGGTGCTTTCGAAGATCGCCACCGAAAAAGACGACATCTATCCGCAGTTGGAGCGCTACAGCGAGGCGCTCGAAGAAGGCACCCGCCAGAACCTGGACGCGCTCGGGCTCTCGTATTACACCACCCGCGTGGGCGCCATGGGCAGCCTCTTCTTCTCGGACGAGCGCGTCACCGATCTTGAGACAGCTAAAGCCTGCGATACGGAGGCCTACGCCGACTATTTCCATGCGATGCTGGAAGAAGGCGTGTACCTGGCCCCCTCGCAGTTTGAGGCATACTTCTTTGGCACGCAGCACGGCGAAGCCGAGCTCGACAAAACACTTGCGGCCCAGCGTAACGCGCTCAAGCGCATCCACTGATTCCAACTCCACAGGCTTCGCTGGTGTATCGGGGTATGGAAGGGTGAACGGGGAGACGAAAAACATCTACTTACAGCGTGAAGAACGGGGCGGAGCCCCTGAACGGCCCCGTCACGAGGCAGAGCCCCGCGACGAGATAACGTGTGTGAGTTGCAACTACGTAACGCGGTGTGCAAGTTTTCCCATTTTTCTTTTGGTCGGGCATCCCCCTTTGTCGCTGCGCGACATTTCCCCCTTCGCGAAGGGGGAAACGCCCGAACAGCGTGAGGGAATGGGGGATGTCAGGACCGCGTATTCTGCCACAATGCGATCAGCAAAGGAAAAAAAGAAACCCGCACATGCCGTTACGTACGTCTTCAGCGCAATGCTGCAACCAGATTTGGGTAGCGGTTCAATGCTAAGTGATGGAGGAAACATGCCAGTAGCAGGAGGCTGGGAGCGCCGACCGGCGCGGACGTCCCCGGCGGGGCTTGCGGAGGCGAACGGAGGACCGCTGTATCTGTTTAGCGTGGTTCAATAACCGCCCGGGGTCTTCCATGGGTGCACATGCTCCCCTTCTCCCCTTTTGGTCACCTTGAGCGCATACCGACAGCCGTCGGTAGGAGTCGAAAGGTCTCCTACAACACCGGCACGGCATGCGCTCTACTAACATCGCTTCCTCCTTGACAGAAGCAGGCGGCTCACGGGCCGGGACAACTCCGCATGAAGTGCTGCTTCAAATCCACCCCTCAGTCGCTGCGCGACAGCTCCCCTCTCCAGGGGAGCGGCCTGGAGTGGCTGCTTACACCTGCTCTTCCTCTGCGCTAAACACGTACGGACCGTTCGCCCCAGTCAACGCTTTTACCAGAAGGCCATCACTTACGGTCTATCCACTACCCAGATTCGGTACGATTCCTGTGCGGTGCTCGCAGCTACTTGTGGATCCAACAGCCCTACAGAAAAGAGGGGCCGACCGGCAGACCCCGGCGGTCCCTCTTGCTGTTGAATGCGTTGGTATCAGACGCGGCAGTTTGGCGCTCTCGTCCTGTGTGGCAGGCAGCGTGTAGCGGTTTACGGCGTCCACATGCGGATGCCGCGCTCCTTGGTGCCCGAGAGCACGTAGCGCCCGTCGGGCGAGAAGTCGACAGCGCTCACGCCTTCGCCGCTCTCACCCTTGAACAGATAGCCAAGGCTACCGTCGGAAACCTTCCAGAGGCAGACGTTGAGGTTGCTGGTGCCCGAAATGGCAAACTGGCCATCGGGCGAGAACGACACGGCAATGACGAGGCCATCGTGGCGGTCGAACGTGCGCAGGAGCTTGCCCGACGCCGCATCCCACAGGCGAGCAGTCATGTCGTCACTGCCCGAGAGGACGTACTGGCCATCGGGCGAGAATGCGACCGAGAAGACATACGCTGCGTCCCAGTCGCTGGTATCAAGCTCCATGACCTGGCCACCAGACTGCACGTCCCAGATGCGCAGAGCGCCTTGCCCAGTGCCTGTGACGACGCGAGAGCCGTCGGGCGAGAATGCAGCCGAGAAGACCGGCTCTTCGTGTGTATCGAAGGTAAACTCAGGCTCTCCCGACTTTACGTCCCAGATGCGTAGCGTCCCTCCTTGGCCGGCTCCGCCGAGTACGCGGTTGCCGTCGGGAGAGAAGCAGGCTGTGAGCACCGAGTTGGGCGAGGTTTCGAGGTTGTGCAATTGGGTGCCGGTTTCCAGGTCCCACAGTTGCAGTGTGCTCTCCGAGCTAAGCGTGAGCAGCGTTTCTCCATTCGACGACAGATCGATTGCAATGGGATGGCCATCGAGGCCACGAATGGTTTGAATTTCGTCGCCCGAGACGACCTCCCAGACTTTGGCCTCGTTGTCGTTACCGCCGCCAAGGGCGAACTGGCCGTCGGGTGAAAAGGAGACGGCATTGACCCAGTCGGCAGTGCCTTCGAGGCTGCGCACAATGCTCAGGTTCTGGCGCTGCGGGCTACTATTGCTTCCGTCTGAGCGGCGGGCTGAAGAGCTGGATTTCTCTTCGGAGGCACTGTCGTCATCAGAGAGGTCTTTCGACTGGAAGATTTGCGTCTGGGCAGGCTGGTTTTCCGCTTCATCTTCGTCGCCCAGACGAATAGGACCGGCTTCGGCATCGCCGCTATCGGAGGGCGAAGGAATCTCCACATACTCTCCGGGATCTTCATTGCGGAGAGCTTCGGCAAGCATTGCGCACGAGTCGAAGCGGTCGTCGGCCTCTTTCATAAGACACTTCGCTACAACCTGCTCCAGCCACTCGGGGATGTCGGGCTGCAGCTCGCGCGGTGGGGTGTACGGCTCATGGAGGACTTTATACACCACGCTCATAGGGTGCCCTCCAGAGTGAGGCAATTGGCCTGTGAGCGCTTCATACAGCACGACGCCAAGGCTGTACAGATCGCTCCGGGCCTCAACTTCAGTGCCACGAGCCTGCTCGGGACTCATATACTCGGGGGTGCCAAGTACCGTCCCTGTTTGAGTGAGGCGAGCCTCTGAAGAGGCATACGCGATGCCGAAGTCCATGAGCACGGGCCGCCCCACGTCTGTAATCATGACGTTCGAGCCCTTTACGTCGCGATGGATCATGCCTTGTTCGTGGGCATACGCCAGCGCATCAGCAATAGGGGTGATGATCGTGACAGCCTCTTGGCTGGACAGATGCCCCTGCTCCTGAATGATTTCGTGCATGTCGCGTCCACTCAGGTATTCCATCGCCATGAAGTGGACGCCATTGGTTTCCCCTTCATCGATGATGGTTACGATGTGAGGATGATTTAGCCGTGCAGCAGAACGCGCCTCGCGGTGGAAGCGCTCCAGCATCTTTTTATCATGCGAGACCCCCTGGGGAAGTACCTTCAGAGCAATGTCACGGCCCAGGCTGCGCTGCTTGGCCTTGTAGACAATAGCCATGCCCCCCCGGCCAAGCTCTTTCTCAATCTCGTAGTTTTCGTCGAGCGCCTCACGCACCAGCGTTTCCGGGTTGCGGATGCTGGTGGTTGTTGTAGGTGGGTCTTCCAGCCACTCTCCACAGTGCTTGCATTTGCGCGCTGCAGCCAAGATCTCCTCGTGACAGTACGGGCAGCGCTTTGTGGCTTCAGACATAGGGGGTGGGAGTGGTTAGAAACGGTCCGTGGTTCGTACGGGCGCAAGAGAGTCGAGCCGTCCTCAGGTGTAAGGGCTATCGCGGAGGAAAGCAAGGCAGAAAACGCGATGCTACACCTCATACCGAAGAACTAGCTCACCCATCTGAATGGTATCCTCGTTCTGAAGTTCGACAGTTTCCTCGGGGGGGACCTGCTCGTTGTTAACTTCCGTGGGGTTGGTTGTACTCTTGTTGCGGAGGTAGACCTCGTTACTGCTCGTTTTTTGGATGATTTCGGCCTGGATGCGCGACACAGTGCGGTAGGTGTCTCCCAGTTGGATATGTGCAAACGCCCGTTCGCCCTTCACATCGGCACGACCAATGGTGACGACGTTGCCATCTTCTTCCTCGCGCGGGAAGCCCGCAATACGGAACTCGCGCCCCTTGTCGGGTCCAGAGATAATAACAAGCTTGCCAGGAATAAACTTCATCGTTTTAGGGGGGGCCTTGAACTTCAAGGTTTCGGGGCTCTCGGGCTTATTCGCCGTTGAACTGCTTGATTCCGACTTGATGCGGCGTTCGGGTTCATCGGTTGTGGGGCCGTCGCTGTCTGGAAACAGGGAGTCGTCGCCACCTTGCAATTCGGTGTCTTGCACGTTCAAGTCACCGTCTTCCTGGCTTGCTTCAGACTTGGCCGCCTCTGCCGCCTCGCGTTCTGCTTGGGCGCGCTTCTCTTCGCGCCGCTGCTCGGCTTCTTCCTCACGCTTCCAGAGGTAATAGGCGCTGCCAATAATCGCGATTGTAATCAGCAGGCCAATGATGCCAATGATCGTAAACGGATTCCCTTCGCTCTCCAATCTACGCTCCTCAGGCGTCTCGCCGCTTTGGCTGCCCGCTGCGGTAGAAGACCGATTACTCTCCGTAATGTACGGCTCCCGATTGAACGCGCTGATTGATACGAGCCCCTCAACAGTGAGCTGATCCCCTTCTGAAGGGGCAGTGTCAGACGAGTAGCGAATCCGGATTTGGTTTCCGTCCTCGTCTTCCAGTATGTAATTCCCCTCGTCTTCAGCCAAGACCCGGGCTACGGTGCCCTCAACTGAAACCTGTGTATCATTGTACTGGCCGGGGTTGTTAAGAATATCGCTCACTGATGTCTGAGCATCAGCGGGGGCGGTTCCGATGAAAGCCAGGAAGGCTACAGCCAACCAAACAAATCTCATTGGACAAAGGGAAAAGGTATAGGGAACAAACGTGAACGCAAAAGCGGGGTGTAGCCGGGGCCCTGTCCTGGTGAACAAGGAAAGATCCGAGCCTCACAGGCCGGAAGGCTTGCAGGGGAGGAACAGCTACACAATAATCATTAGCAGGCACGGGGTCAATGCCCTTTTTCGATATCGCAGGATCAAGACCGTAATATAGCAGGCACAGTTAGCATGTTTTGTCAGCGAGAAGGCACAGGCAAGATTGTTTTACTTGGAATGCTACTTCAACAACTCCCTCAATGTTAGGGGGCGTCAGGCTGCATAGCTGCATGCGGGGGACTCACACGGGTTGGGGGCCCGGTCGTTAACCATTCAGGAAGTAAACTAATTATTCCGAATGCCCACGCGTACAACCCCGGCCCACTCGTCGTCTTGATAATTCGGCCAAACTACTTCGTAGGCACGTCGGCCTGCATATCGTGTTTTATGATGATAGAGGGCGGGGGTTGTCGTGGTGCGCTCCCACAGATCGCCACCGTATTCCAGGCCGCCTCGCGAAAACTGCTCGCTGTGAATGACTTCCCCTTCTGGATCCTGAACCGCAAAATAGAGGAGCGCACTGCTTTCTTCAAACAGCGGGCCGAAGTTGGCAAGAGGTTCACCACCCAGGTAGGCTCCTCCAATGAGAGTAGCCACGGCGCTCCCGGTAGCTGCGTACGATCGCGACAGTTGCTCTGACACCATGCGTTGCCAACGTTCGTTGTTCTGAATATCGGCAAGCAATCCTTCAAGCAGCGCATTCTCATCGGACGAGGTGCGCGACTCAAACTGCAGGACAAAGTATCCGGCATCTACAGGTGAGATGAGCCATGCCTCATCCGGGTTCTCTGAAGACTCAAGCATGGTCACGTTTCCTGATAGACGCTCCAAGTCGTTGGTTGAGGGCGGGGCGATGGTGCCTGAATCGTAAAAAATGACATCCGAGCGGGCGTCGCGTGTCATCAGGTAGATACCAACCACAAAATCAGGAAAGCGGATGCGTTGCATCTCGCTCCGTACGTGGCTCACAACCGCGTCGGAGGTTACGCCACCAAACAGCACGTTTCCATGCTTGGCAATGGGGCTTAACATCTGCCCCCGTACCGTAATCAGACTCGTCAACACATTCTCGGGGGTGGGCGTGCGGATGGCCAGTCGCTTGGCGATATCGAAAGCGTCGTCGAACTCGGTGGTGATCATGTACAGCTCCTTCAGGTCAGATGCTGCATCATCCCACGTAACATACGATTGATCGCCATTCCAGTCGTTAATAATGGTTTCGTAGGCGGCAATGGCTTCCTCATGGTTCTCCGTCCGATAGGCCGAGGAGCCGCACAGGTAGTTCAAGCGAAACGTGCGGTCGCTGTAGGCACCGTAACGGGTGCAGTATCGATGCGCTTCGCCGTACGATTCATTATCGTGCAGCCGCCCTACCCACGTTTCCAGGGTCGAGGTGATGCGTCCACCAAACGCGCCGCGATTGGCCAGGTAGTCGTTTGTTGTGACCGACTGCAAGAACGACGGACTGCCACTTGGTGCCTGCTGCACGTAGCTATGCCAGCTGCTGTACGCCTCCACCAGTGCATCTTGCACGCGTCCAATTGAGCACTCGCGCAGAGCCGTGTTGATGAGTCGTATCGCACCGGAATAGTTGTTCTGATTAATGAGGCGATCTGCCGTCGATAACTGCTGGTCTGCAAACGACTCGTCGCAGGTCTGAGCCTGTATCGAGCGGGCCGAGGCCGGCAACGGCTCGGTAGCACCCAGCATGGAGAAGACAATGACAAAGAGGCCAGTAAGAAATGGGGGGTAAGGTCGACGCATAAAACTCGGCGGAATGCGGCAGGTCAAGAACAGGGCAGAGGCTCACGGACGACCAGCGCGGGGCAGAAATACGAGAACGGTGTTATGCCGGCTCTTCTTGGGCTGGAGGGAACGCGTAAGTGCGTACCTGGCCCAGGTTGCGGGTAATCGAACCGGCTTCAGCCATCACAACCGAAATATTGTCGCTCGACCCCGAATGATACGCCAGCGATACCAACGACTCAGCTGCCGTGCGTAGGTCGGGCGTGCCCACCATGTATGAGGCAAAAAGCTTCTCTTGGTCGTCCATCTTATCTACGATGAGCCCATCAGAACAGAGCAAAAACCCGTCCCCATTTTCAAGTTTGTAGTACGGCTGCTCTTTGGGGAAGAAGTCAGGTACATCATTGCCTCCATCGAGTGTCTTGTTGATAATATGACCATACTGACGTACAAATTTGGGGTCGAGGTCGTCAGTGTTTGCTTGCTTGCGAAACTCTTCTAAGTACGAATGGTCGGTGGTTACCTGGCGCATAACCCCGCTGTGCAGGTGATACACACGGCTGTCGCCCATATTGCCAACGACAAACCGGTCTTTGAATCCAAGCACGCAGGTGAGCGTGGTGCCCATGCCATCCAATGAGGGTTCGCGCTCAATAACCGTGCGAATGGCCTCTTGGGATTCCTGATAGATCTCGGTCATAATCTCCTTCATCTCTTCGGGCTCGGTTTGATACCGAAACCGCTCGTCGAGATAGGCTTCTACTCGCTTCAGCACAGACTGGCTCGCAATCTGTCCTCCTGCGGTACCCCCCATGCCATCGGCCACCGCTAAGAAAAACGCATCAGGATGCGGATAGAACTGCAAAATGTCGTCCTGATTGACCTCGCGGCGTCCAGGATAGGTTGTACCGTGGGCAGAAATTGGGAGCATTGCGTCCGGAGAAAAATCTTCAGCGACTACACGAGCAAAGGAAGAGGGGCACCCGGTCAAACATAATACGGCCACGGAGAAGACGAAGAAGTACTGCTCCGAAAACAGGCCGGCAGCATGCGTTTGGGGCCCCGAGCAAGCACCGGCCGAGCCGCTCTACACCAGCGGGCAGTGGTTGGGTATACGTATGTGCGTTGTGAATAACATATTGTGTTGTAGTAGCTTAATGAGGGTGCCAAAGAGGCGTGAAAGCGTCATTCTGCATGATGCTTCATCTGGAGCGATTGCTCTTGCAGAGCGTTTTGTGTCAGCACCAGCCTATGTGCATCACAGGCACCATGCATCCACGAAGCGGCACATGGAAGTACGACGATGCTCAATCCTCTTATAACACTTCCTTACATACGTTGGTTAGGTACAAGCGTAATACGAAGGGTACGCAATAGAAAACGGAGGGGCAAGTGATTTTTAAACAGCTTTTACCGCGGCGGTATTTCAATTTGAACCACTGATGCCCTACCAAGATAATCATGAATCTAATTTAGATATAAGACAATTGCAATCAGGGAGATAGACAAAACACTTGATTGCAGAGACGTATTTCTGAAAACATACTACGTGCATCTCGTTGGTCGGCTTTTCATATCGTGCGGAGGGGGAAGAGGCAGGAGGGAGGCGTTCTGCCTTCCTGCGCATACAAGGTATCAATGTAGGGTGTTGTGTTGCCGAACCGTGGTTTCAGCCAGGCATACACGATATGCTACCCCATGTCCTCTTGCACGCTCACTCCTTTGCGCATGGCCCACGCCGAAAACGACGACACCACGCTGTATCTTATTGATGCGATGGCGCTCGCCTATCGTGCTCATTACATCTTTATCAAGCGCCCGCTTATCAACTCGAAGGGCGAAAACACCTCGGCAGCTTACGGCTTCACCAATTCGCTGCTCAAGCTCATCAGCGATCACGAGATGGAGCACATCGCGGTGGTGTTCGATGTGCCCAGCCAGGATGGCACCTTCCGCGAAGACATCTACGAAGACTACAAAGCCCACCGCGATCCTCCCCCCGAAGACCTGCTCGACAACCTGCCTCGTATCAAAGCCATTGTGCGCGCCATGGACATTCCCGTGGCCGAAGTTGAGGGCGTAGAGGCCGATGATGTGATTGGCACACTCGCCCGCGATGCCGAGCACGACGGTGCCGATGTGGTCATCGTATCGCCTGACAAGGACTTCAAGCAGCTCCTGTCGCCGTCCATTTCTATGTACAAACCGGCGCGTGGTGATCAAGATTTTGAACACATCACTGCCGAGAGTTTTCGCGAGGAAATGGGCCTCGAACCGTCGCAGTTCATTGATATGCTCGCCCTGTGGGGCGACTCGTCCGACAACGTGCCGGGCGTGCCGCTCATTGGCGAAAAGACCTCGCAGAAGCTGCTTCGTGAGTATCCTGACGTAGAATCGGTCATTGCCCATGCCGACGAGGTCGGCGGCAAGCGTGGCCAGAACCTGAAGGAGTTTGCCGACCAGGCGCGCATGAGTCGCAAGCTCGTGCAGATTAAGACCGATGTGGACTTTGGGCTCGACTGGCACCAGCTCCGCCAGGCCAATCCTGACATGAACGAGTTGCGCCGCCTCTTTCAAGTGTTCGAGTTCGAGTCTCTGCTCGACCGCGTTGATCTGAACGGAGACGGCACCGACGCCTCCGCCTCCTCCCAGACTACAAGCGGCGACGACAGCGACGCCCTCTCGTTTGACTTTGGGCCGTACGAGGCGGTGAAAGAGCTCGATCCCGATGTCGTGGACTACGGTTTCATTCAGCACCGCGACGAGCTGGAGGCGTTCGCCGAGACGCTGGCCGAGCACGACCGCTACGCCTTCGACACCGAAACCACCTCGACCGACTCGATGATCGCGTCGCTCGTGGGGATGTCGTTTGCCTGGACGCCGCACGAGGCCACTTACGTGCCTACGCCGCTACCCGACGGCACCTCCACGCAAGACGTGCTCGACGTGTTGCGTGACGTGCTTGAAGCGCCGTCTACGCTCATCGGCCACAACCTGAAGTACGATCTGGTGGTGATGCGCCGCCATGGCGTGGACGTGCAGGGCACCATCTTCGACACGATGATCGCGCACTACCTGCTGCATCCCGAACAGGCCCAGAACCTGAATGATGTGGCGCGGTCCATCCTCAACTACAAGATGGAGCCCATCGAGAACCTGATTGGCTCGGGGCGCTCGCAGATCACGATGCGCGAGGTCGACATTGCCGATGCCGCACGGTACGCCTGCGAAGATGCCGATATCAGTTTGCAGCTTGCGGAGCCGCTGGAGGAGGCGCTGCGCGAAATTGACTTGTGGACGATTGCCGCGGAGATGGAATTTCCGCTCGTGCGCGTCCTGGCCGAGATGGAGCACACCGGCATTCGGGTGGATACGGATGTGCTGGACGCCATCTCCGAGCGCCTCGCCGACGAGCTTGACGATATCGGCAGCCAGATCTATGAGCTGGCAGGCACCGAGTTCAACATCAACTCCACGCAGCAGCTGGGTACGGTGCTGTTCGAGAAGCTGGATCTTCCTGTCATCTCGAAGACCTCCACCGGGCGGCCCTCCACCAAAGAAAGTGTGCTGGAGGAGCTCTCTACGAAGCACGACCTTCCGGGGCTTGTGCTCGACTGGCGCAAAACCTACAAGCTGAAGAGCACCTACCTCGACAGCCTCGGCGAGCTGGTGCATCCTGAAACGAATCGCATCCACACCAGCTTCAACCAGGCACGCACTGCCACCGGGCGGCTCTCCTCCTCCGATCCGAACCTGCAGAACATCCCGATTCGCACGCCCGTCGGGCGCGAGATCCGAAAAGCGTTCGTGCCGCGCGAGGGCTGGCAACTCATGGCCGCCGACTACGCGCAGATCGAGCTGCGCATTCTCGCTTCCATGAGTGGCGACGAGGCGATGCAAGAGACCTTCCGCTCCGGCGGCGACATTCACACCGACGCTGCTGCCCGCGTCTACGACATAGACCCCGACGACGTAACGCGCGATCAGCGGCGCAAGGCCAAGGAGGTCAACTACGGCATTCCGTATGGCGTGTCGCCGTGGGGGCTGGCGCAGCGGCTCCGGACCTCGGTCGAGGAGGCCCAGGAGCTGATCGACCAGTACCGGAAGTCGTATCCCGGCGTCGCATCCCTCCTGAACCAGCTGGTCGAAGAGGCGCGCGACAAAGGCTACGCCGAAACTCTGCGCGGACGCCGCCGCCCCATTCCCGACCTTACGGCCAGCAATTCCAACCGCCGCAGTGCAGCCGAACGCATCGCCGTGAACATGCCGATTCAGGGCACGCAGGCGGATATGATCAAGATTGCCATGAATAGTATCGACAGTCGTATCCGGCAGAGCCAGCTCGACAGCCGGATGCTCCTGCAGGTGCATGATGAACTCGTGTTCGACGTGGCGCCCGGCGAGGAGGACGCCCTGAAATCGCTCGTCGAAACCGAGATGAACGCCGCGCTCCCGCTCGATGGGGTGCCGGTTGTCGTGGACATTGCGCTGGCCGATAACTGGCTGGAGGCGCACTGACTGCCGACTGCGATTTGACTGTATCCTTCCCACGCACGGCGCAGTCATTGCATTCCGCTATGGCACCATGTTGAACAAGTGCGTTTTGTGGATACGCAGCACCGGCGGCAGGAACGCCGGAACGTCCTCATTCGTGCAGCACAGCCATTCTTTCCATTGACGCCCTCGTTTCGTATGAGCACCGCTGTTTCGCCATCGCCCGTCTCGGTAGACGGCTTCTCGTTCGTGCAGGAATCCGGCGGCATCCAGCAGTATGAGCTGGACGCCAACGGTCTGCAGGTGTTGCTGTATCCCATTGATGCCGCGCCGGTTACGAGCGTGATGATTACCTACCATGTGGGCAGCCGCAACGAGCGCACGGGGCACACCGGCGCCACGCACATGCTGGAGCACCTCATGTTCAAAGGCACCGAGCGCTTCCACAAGGAGCACGGCACGTCCATTTTTGACGTGCTGCAGCGGGTGGGCGCCCAGGTCAACGCCTCCACCTGGACCGACCGCACCAACTACTATGAGATGCTGCCGCGCGAGCATGTGGGCATGGCACTCGATATTGAGGCCGACCGGATGCGCAACGCCCGCCTGGCGCCCGACGATGTGGAGTCGGAGCGGACGGTCATCCTGAACGAGTTCGACCGCGGGCAGAACGACCCCACGCGGCGGCTTTTCGATGCAGTGTGGAGCGCAGCGTACGTGGCGCACCCGTACCATCACCCCACCATTGGCTGGCGGAGTGACATCGAGACGATGCAGCCCGAGGACCTGCGTCACTTTTACGACACGTTCTACTGGCCGAACAACGCCACGCTCAGCCTCATCGGGTCGGTGGATGCGGAGGCCGATCTGCAGTCCATTGCCGAGCACTTTGGAAGCATATCAAGCGCGCCGCATGACATTCCGGAGGTGCGCACCCGTGAGCCCGAGCAGCGTGGGCAGCGTCGCGTAACGGTGAACCAGGATGGCGAACTCGGGGCGCTCCTGTCGAGCTATAAGGTGCCCCATGGCCGCACCGACGCCGCCGACGCCTTCGACGTCTTGGCGCGCATTCTGGCATCCGGCAAAGGCAGCCGCCTCTACCGCCGCTGCACCGACCAGGAGCTGACGACCGACGTGTTCGCGATGAACTTTCGGATGCGCGACCCGAGCCTCTTCTCCCTCTTTGCCTTCCTCACGCCATCGTCAACCCACGAAACGGTGGAAGCCGCGATCGAAGAAGAAATTGAGCGCATCCAGCACGAAGGTGTGACCGACGACGAAGTGGCGCGGGCGCAGCGTCAGCTTGTGGCGAAGGAAGCCTACGGGCGCGACGGGCCGTACCGCATCGCCTCGCAGCTCAACGAGGCCATCGCTGTGGGCGACTGGACGCTCTACACCGAGTACATCGACCGCATCCGTGCCGTTACGCCGCAGGTCGTGCAAGAAGTTGCGCAAGAGCATCTGCACACCACGCAAAACACCATCGGCTGGTACGTGCCGGATGCGTAGCACGCCGCTGGCTCCGGCTATCTCTGTCGTTCTCCGTCCTGATTTTCTCTGCTTCTATGGATCGCTCCGCCCTCTCGTATGCCGACCGCGTGCACGATCGTCCCGTGGGTCCGTGCCGCCTGCTTACCCTTCAGATGCCGGTAGACGGCTTTGTCTCATGGCGCGGTTCGTTTCGCACGCACCCCGACCTGGGAGCGCACGACGACCTGGTGCAGCGCCTCATGGTGGCGATGCTCGACAAAGGCACCGCCACGCACGACCGGTTCGAACTGGCCGCGCTGCTCGAAGAATGCGGCGCGCAGCTCTCGCTGTCGAGCGACGGGCTCTATGTGGATGTGTCGGGGCAGTCGCTTACGGGCGACCTGCCTACCGTGCTCGACGTATGTGCCGACATGGTGCAGACGCCGTCGTTTCCCGAGTCAGAATACCCGAAAGTGCAAGCGCAGACGCTGGCCGATGTGCAGCGCTCGATGCAAGACACCGCGCCTCATGCCTCGCGTGCGCTCATGCAGCGCCTGTTCTCGGTTGACCACCCCAACTACAGCCGTCCGTTCGAGGACGAACTGGAGCGTCTGCAGCAGACCACGCGTGCCGAGGTGCAGACGTACCACCACGAACACGTCACGCCGCACGCCTTCACGTTGGTCGTAGCGGGCGACCTGGAGCACGATGCGGTGGAAACCGCAGTGCGCGGCGCGTTTGCTTCATGGGACGGCACGGCTCCAGCTCCAACCCATGCGACGCGCGCTACGGCCTGCGCCCCCGGAACTGCTACCGTGCCCATGGCCGACCGCGACAACATTGACGTGCGGATGGGCCACGCGCTCACTCTCCGCCGCGACGACGACGCCTACCTGCCGCTCTACCTGGGCAATTACATCCTGGGGGGCAACTTCTCAGCGCGCCTCATGAACACCGTCCGCGATGAGATGGGCCTCACGTACGGCATTCGCTCGGGCCTGTCGGGCATCAGCACCGAGTACGACGGCAGCTGGACCATTGGCGTGACGCTGAGCACCGAGGCGCTGCAGCAAGGCCTCGACGCTACGCGCCAGGTAGTGCGCGACTTTGTAGAGGGCGGCGTCACTGAAGACGAGCTTGATGCCAAAAAGACCACGATCACCGGTTCCTACAAAGTGGGTCTGGCGACCACGAAGAGCGTTGCGCAGTCGCTCCTGACCAATGCCGAGCGTGGCTTTCCGGTGAGCTACCTCGACGAATTCCCCGAGCGCATCCAGGCCGTCACGCTTGAGGAGGTCAACGACGCCATCCAGACGCACTTCGATCCTGATGCGCTGCATACCGCCATGGCGGGGAGCGTGCCTGCATCGGTCGATGAGGCGGCGGCGTAGGTTTGCACGCAGTGTCACGTCTGTGTACTACCGACTGATGGGGGCCGCATGTATTGCATGGGGCCCCTACCCATGGGGGCGTACGACATGGACCGGTACGAAACGCGAATGGATTCGGTACAGGACTGAGCAGCAGAAGTAGTTTAGAACGATACAACATTGCACGAACGACTGCCACGTGCTCAAGTAGCAGTTACGCCACGCTCTCCCGCCGGAATACCCTCTCTGCTCTCTGAAATACTGCCCAGGTGAAGGTTAAACAGCAATTCACCAAGAAAGTCTATGCTTGTGTAGACAAAGTCTAAATTAGCTCTTACGTTAGAGGTGTACTTTTCGGGGCGCCCGCCTCGGATAGCAACCTAACTCTACTGTTTTATTGCACTACTGACGTACAAGCATGCCAACGTCCTCAACGATTCTACCGCGGCGCTTCTCTTTGCTCGCGGGCCTATTTGCTTTCTGCATCGCTTTTGTCCTGACCGGATGCGACGACTCCAGCGTCGGTATGGATGACGGCGAAGAGACCATCGAAGCCCCCGAAACCTACACCTTTATGCGTGATGGCGAGTCCTCTGTCTCCTATTCGGGTCAGACGGATCGCCTCAACATGGTCGCCGAGATGAAGTCGTACCTCGGCCAGGGCGATGACGGAGAAGAAATCTCCGAAGACGTCCTGCTCGCCATGTTCACGAATGAAGGCGGCGACGGCGGCGGAAACTTTTCCTTTACCTCGGATCGTCAACTGCGCAACAAGACCTTCGCACCCGATCGCGACGCCGACCTGTTTGAAGGTTTCTTTG
This sequence comes from Longimonas halophila, assembly GCF_002554705.1. GTDB lineage: Bacteria > Bacteroidota > Rhodothermia > Rhodothermales > Salinibacteraceae > Longimonas > Longimonas halophila. Next base: position 116,674 of record NZ_PDEP01000006.1, read on the forward strand.
CCGAGGCCGCCGCAGCCAGCGAGAACGGGGCCCAGGGCATCACGGCAACCGACGGCACCGCTGGACTCCTTGAACGAGGAAGTGGAAGCACAATCCTCGTGGATGAGAATGGCCGTGAGTTCACGCAGCTCGTCGAGAAGGGCCTGATGGGCGCGGTCTTCTACAACCAGATCTTTAACGTCTACCTCACCGACGACCGCATCGGTCCAGACGTCGAGAATGACGAGCTGGAGGAAGGCGAAAACTACACCGCGATGGAGCACCACTGGGACGAAGCCTTCGGATACACGGCCGCGCCCGTCGACTTTGAATCGGGCTGGTCGGAAGACACCGATGGCAGTCTGAGCTACTGGGCCAACTACTCCAACACGGTCGATCAGCAGTTGGAAGGCACCAACGACGCCATGATGGAGGCTTTCATCAACGGGCGTACGGCCATTGTGAACGGCAACACGGAGGCGAAGAACGCAGCGCGCGACGCCCTTTACGAAGAGCTTGAGCTGATCACCGCCGGTACGGCCGTGCATTACATCAACAGCACGCAATCTGCGCTGGATGCAGGCGAGACGGGCGATGCCTTCCACGCGCTGTCGGAGGCCTGGGCGTTTGTGAACGCGATTAAGTACAGCCCGAATCGCAATCTGACGATTGAAGAGATCGAAACCATCAAGGGCGAACAGTTTGGCGCAAACGGTAACTTCTGGAACGTCACGCCGGCCAGCCTGAACGAAGCAAAGGCTACGCTGGTAGAGGCGTATCCGGAGCTTGAGCCGGTGCAGGACGCTATCTAAAATCGAGATGTGCTATGCGTGGCAGGGTGAGTGCCCCTCGCTCTGCCGCTATGGCCGCTCTGATCCATTCCGCAGTATCGCGCGTCGCTGTCTGCTACGATGCAGGCAGTGACACGCCTCATTCTGACCCCCACTCTTCCTATGACACACGTACTCTCAAGAGCGCGCTGGCTTTCCGTTGCCTTGGCTGCTATCGTAGCCATGGTTACCGTGGCTGCGTGTGACAGCGTTGGGTCCTCCGATTCAGACGATGATTCGGATTTCGACCGCGTGGCGCTGCTGCAGAACTACGGAAGCAACATCATTCTGCCGTCTTATGAAACTCTGGCGGCGGATGTAGCCGACTTGAATGCCTCCGCAGAAGCATTTGTAGCAACCCCGTCGCAAGAAACGCTGGCGGATGTGCAGGCCGACCTCAAAGCCGCGCGGATGGCCTGGCAGGCCGCAAGCCTCTACCAGTTCGGTCCGGCTGAGTCGCTCACGTTGCGTAGCGCGCTCAACACGTATCCCACCGACGAAGAGCAAATCGACAGCAACATCGCCTCGGGCGAGTACACGTTTGGCTCCATCAGCGATCGGGCAGCGGGCGGATTTCCGGCGCTTGGCTACCTGCTGCATGATACAGGTGCGACCGATGCAGAGATCGTGGCCGCGTACACGAGCGAAGCGAATGCCGAAAGCCGCGGCACGTATCTGCTGGAAAATATCAACTTCATTCAGGAGAACGTAGACCAAGTCGTTACCGAGTGGTCGCCTGACGGAGAAGACTACCTCGGCATGTTTACAAGCGAAGCCAACGCCGGAACGGATGTGGGCAGCTCGCTGGGCATGCTCATTAATGCCTACGTGAAGCATTACGAGCGCTTCCTGCGTGACGGAAAGATCGGTATTCCGGCAGGAGTGCGAAGCGCAGGCGTGCCGCGCCCGTCCTCTACCGAGGCGGCCCACAGCGGCTACTCGCTCGAACTGGCCATCGCCAACGTGCGGGCGTTTAAGCGTCTGTATCTTGGTGAAACCGTGGAGGGCCAGGATGGCCCCGGCATCGACGATAATCTGGAAGCGCGTGGCGCGGGCGATCTGGACACTGAAATCGTGAGTGCGCTCGACGCAACCATCAGCGCCCTGCAGGACCTGAACGATCCGCTGGCGAATCAGATCGAGACGAACAACGAGCCGGTGCTCACAGCTTTTCAGGAGATGCAGAGCGTGGTGGCATTGATGAAGGCGGATATGACATCTGTGCTGGGCATTACCATCACGTTCCAGGATAACGACGGCGACTGATCGCGCGCCACGTTGGGTCCTTCTTCAAGCTGTTTGCCGTAACGCGCTATGTGGAAGAAATACGTCACTGGCTCCACCTCCGTTGCCCCACTGGCGGTGTTTCGGGCGCTCTTCGGCTTCATCATGGCCGTGAGCATCGTCCGGTTCGCCGCCAACGGGTGGATCCACGAGTTGTACGTTCAGCCGTCGTATCACTTCACGTTCTACGGATTCGAGTGGGTCCAGCCGCTGGGCGCTACGGGGATGTACGCGCTCTTTGCGGTTATTGGCCTCTCTGCGCTCGCATTGATGTTGGGGTGGCGCTACCGAATCGCAGCGGTGCTGTTCTTCCTGTCGTTCACGTACGTGGAACTGATCGACAAGACGAACTACCTGAACCACTACTATTTCGTCAGCATCATCAGCTTCCTGCTGATCTGGGTCCCGGCAAACCGCCGCTTCTCGCTCGATGCATGGCGCGACGCCAGCATGCGGGCCGATCTGGTACCGGCGTGGACCGTCAACATCTTCAAGCTGCAACTGGGCCTGGTGTATGTCTACGCCGGTCTCGCCAAGCTACATCCCGACTGGCTTTTGGACGCCATGCCGCTCCGGCTCTGGCTCCCGGCGCACGGGCACTGGCCCGTCATCGGGCCGCTCTTGGAGATGCCGGAAACAGCGTATCTGTTTAGCTGGGGTGGTGCGCTCTACGACCTCACCATCGTGTTCTTCCTGCTGTGGAAGCGTACGCGTCCGCTGGCTTATGTGGCGGTGATCGGCTTCCACCTGGCGACAGCGCTGCTCTTCCAGATCGGGATGTTTCCCTACATCATGATCTTGAGCACGCTGATCTACTTCTCGCCGTCCTTCCACAACACGGTCATCCGCTGGGCGAAGCAGACTTGGCGCTGGATCACCCGGTCGGCCCCGCGCGAAATGGCAGGGATCGGATCATCGGGCGGGCTCACGCGCTATCGGTTCTCAAAACTGGCCTCGTGGGCGCTGGGCGGGATGCTGGGCGTGTACTTCCTGCTGCAGGTTCTCGTACCACTGCGCTTTATGGCGTATCCGGGCAACCTCTTCTGGACGGAGCAAGGATACCGCTTCTCATGGCGCGTCATGCTGATGGAAAAAACCGGCCACGCGGTCTTCCACGTACACGACCCAGACACCGGACGCCAGTGGCAGGTGGGCAACTGGGAGCATCTGACGCCCAACCAGGAGAAGATGATGTCCACCCAGCCCGACATGATCTTGCAGTTCGCGCACCACCTCGAAGACACCTACCAGGAGCAGGGCCTTGGCGATGTCGAGATCACCGTTGAGGCGCACGTTACCCTCAACGGCCGCCGGGGCGCCCTGCTGGTAGATCCTGATGTGGATCTAACCGAGATCGAGCCCGGCTTCCACCACAAAGACTGGCTGCGCCCCTTCCCCGGCAACGATCAGCGCTGGATTGGCGGAGGCTGATGGTATCCGTCGCTACCTGCACTGACCCGCTCCCGTATGTTTCATTTGTAGTACTTTTGCATTGTCTGTTCCTGGAATGACCGCTATACCCCGCCGCATCGTTATTGCCGCTCTGGCCTGTCTTTTGGGGATACTACAGACCCCGGCTGCGGCGCAATCCGTCTCCATCTTCGGCACCGTGACCGATGAATCCGGCGCGCCCGTACCCGGGGCGATCGTCTTTGCGGCAGATGCGGCAGAAACCGGGTCTGCCGCCGACAGCCTCTTCACCGTAACGGATGCCCGCACCCAGACGACCGGCTCGGACGGGCGCTACGCGATTGATGACCTTGCAGCAGGTCGATACGTCGTGCGTGCGTTCTTCTCGGGTAAGCAACTGGCCACCCAGCAGGTTGCCATTACCGACGGCGACCAGCGGGTCGACTTCACGCTTACGATTCTGGAAGACGAACTCGACGAGGTCACCGTCCGCGACGAGAGCAGCGATGCCTTTGGGATGACGCGGCTTCGCGCAGTAGATACCGAGGGCGCAGCCATCTACGAGGCCAAGAAGAACGAAGTGGTGCTTGTGGATGAGATGGCAGCGAACCTGGCCACGGGCAACAGTCGGCAGATCTATAGCAAGGTGGCGGGCCTCAACATCTGGCAGAGCGATGCCGCAGGCGTACAGCTGGGCCTGGGCGGGCGCGGACTCAGCCCGAATCGTAACTCCAACTTCAATACGCGCCAGAACGGCTACGACATTGCCGCCGATGCGCTGGGCTATCCGGAAAGCTACTACACGCCGCCTCCACAGGCCCTGGAGCGCGTTGAGATCGTGCGCGGGGCCTCCTCGCTGCAGTACGGCACGCAGTTTGGCGGACTCGTCAATTTTGTCTTCAAGAACGGTCCTGAAGATGAGCCAGCGCAACTCGCTACCACGCAATCGGCTGGCTCCTTTGGACTGCTCAACTCATTTAACAGCGTGGGGGGCACGGCCGGACCCGCGCAGTACTACGGCTACTACCAGTACAAACGCTCCGATGGCTGGCGGCCCAACGCCAATCTGCAGCAGCACCAGGCGCATGCGTCGGTTGACTTCGAGGTGACCGACAAGCTCACCATCCGTCCCGAGTACACGTTCATGCGCTACCTCGCGCAGCAGCCCGGCGGCCTCACGGATACGCAGTTCGATCGCGACCCGAGTCAGTCGAATCGGGAGCGCAACTGGTTTCGGGTGAACTGGAATCTCTTTGCGCTCCAGGCCGATTATGCGCTTTCGGGCGTTACCACCCTGAACACGCGGTTCTTTGGCCTCGTGGCCGGGCGGGATGCGCTGGGCAACCTCCAACGCATCGACCGGCTGGACCAGGGCGGGCCGCGCGACCTGCTCAAAGACGATTTTCGCAATTTCGGCAACGAAACGCGGCTCATCCACCGTTATCCGCTACGCGACGGCATCTCGGTGCTGCTCGCCGGCACGCGCTACTACCAGGGCTTCACCCACCGTCGCCAGGGACTGGGCCCGGCAGGCGACGACCCCGAGTTTGCCTACCGTACGCCCGACAACCTCGAAGGCTCGGACTTCGACCTGCCGAGCCGTAATATGGCCGTCTTCGCCGAGAACATCTTCAATATCACGCCGCGCTTTAGCCTGACGCCGGGCGTGCGCTTCGAGTATATCCGCACGCAGGCCGATGGGTATTACCGCAATCTGGTTGAGGATCTGGCAGGCAACACGCTGGTCGACGAGCAGATCCAGGAGGAGCGCGACCGGGCCCGCTCGTTCGTCTTCTTCGGACTCGGGGCCAGCTACAAGCATTCGGATGCACTGGAGATCTATGCCAACGCGTCGCAGAACTACCGTGCGATCACATTCAACGACATCCGCGTGAGTCTGGGCAGTCTGGAGGTCGATCCTGACCTGCAAGACGAGCGGGGCTATAACCTCGACCTGGGCATGCGTGGAACGCTGGATCGCCTCTTCAGCTACGATGCCACGCTCTTCCACCTCGCCTACAAAGACCGCATCGGCACGGTCTTGCGGACCGAGCCCAATCCGCGCTTCAACAACCTGGTGGATCGCACCTTCCGCTTCCGCACCAATATCGCGGATGCGCGTATTGTGGGCCTCGAATCGTTCGGCGAGCTCGATCTCTACAAAGCGCTGGTCGATCGCAACAGCGACACGCGTCTTTCGGTCTTCTCGAACGTGGCGCTTATCTCGGCCACCTACACCGATTCGGAGGAGCCCGGCATCGAAGGCAATGAGGTGGAGCTCGTGCCGACGGTCAATGCCAAAACAGGGCTGACGCTGGGCCTTGGCGGATTGGAGGCCACGTACCAGTTTACCTACGTGAGCGATCAGTTCTCAGATGCCTCGAACGCGCAGCGCACGCCTACGGCCATCGAAGGCATCATTCCGTCGTATCACGTAATGGACCTGTCGGCCAAGTACAGCACCGGGCGATATCAGCTCGGCGCAGGTGTCAACAACCTGACGGATGAGCGCTACTTCACCCGCCGCGCCACCGGCTATCCGGGCCCCGGCATCATCCCGGCCACGGCGCGCAACTTCTACGTATCGCTGGGGCTGACGCTGTAGGCAGCTGCTGGAGGCAAAATCCGTGCTATCGCTCGTTACGTTGCCCCGGCGTCCGAACTCGTTTTTTTTGCTTTAGCACTGGAGGCGAGGGCGACCTACAGCCCCACCGCAACCCCCTCACGTCGCGGGTCGGCGCTGCCGTGGTAGGTAGCGCTGCCGGTGCTATCGTACCGAACGCGGACGCCGTGCGCACGCCCCCAGCGGCTGCGTACGTTGAGCGGCCAGCCGCGCGCGTCCAGATTCTCCTGCACGTCTTGCGGGAAGCCATGGCGTTCCAGCCAGATCGACCGCGGCTTCCACTGGTGATGAAACCGCGGCGTCGTAATCGCCTGCTCGATGTCCATGCCGTGGTCGATCACGTTCATGATCACCTGAAACACCGTCGTGATGATGGTGGGTCCACCCGGCGAGCCAATCACCAGATGCAAGCGCCCGTCCGGGTCCTCTACAATGGTCGGCGTCATGGAGGATAGCATCCGTTTTTGCGGGGCCACCGCATTGCGTTCGGATCCCACCAGCCCAAACTGGTTGGGCACCCCCGGCTTTAGGCTGAAGTCGTTCATCTCGTTGTTTAGGAAGAACCCCGCGCCATCCACCACGACCTTGGAGCCATACGAACTGTTGATCGTCGTCGTTACGCTTACGGCTTGGCCGTCGGCATCCACGACCGAGTAGTGCGTGGTCTCCATCGACTCGGCCCCGGGCGGCGTGCCGTGCGATACCGAGTCGGTCGGTGTGATGCGATTGGGCTGCACATCGTCCATGCGGGTGCGCATGTACGCCGGATCCATCAGTGCGTCGATCGGGACGTCTACGAAGTCGGTATCGCCCATCCACTTCGCGCGATCGGCAAAGACGCGGCGCATGGCCTCACCCAAGTGGTGGACCGTCGCGCTGGCGTTGAGTCCATTACCGGCGACGTCGTAGTTTTCGGCAGCGTTCAAGAGCTGGGCCAGCGCAACACCGCCTGAAGAGGGCGGGCCCATCGAAATGACGCGGTGGTCGCGGTAGGTGGATACGACCGGCTCGCGCTCGACCGCGGTGTACGATGCCAGATCCTCATGGGTAATGAGCCCGTCGCCACGCTGCATCTCGGATACGATAAGATTGGCGGTCGGGCCCGTGTAAAAGCCAGCGCGTCCGTTTTCGCGGATGCGAATGAGCACGTTCGCCAGATCGGGCTGGCGTAGCGTCTGCCCCGGCTCGTAGCGTCCGCCCTGATCGCCTTCAGCACCAAAGTAGCGGCGCGTGCTGGCAAACTGGTTAAAGTCGTCCTGCGCGCTGTTGAGCGCTTCAGCCTGGGTGGGGAGCAGCTCGAATCCGTTGATAGCCAGCTCGATAGCTGGAGCCATGACTTCGGAGCGAGAGAGCGTGCCGTACTTCTCAAGCGCATGCAAGAGCCCGTCCACGGTGCCGGGTACGCCCGACGCCAGGTGGCCGCGCCGACTTCGGGCGCGCACAGCGTTGCCGCGGGCATCCAGATAGACATCAGGAGTAGCTGCGGCAGGAGCGGTTTCGCGGTGATCAATCGTGGTCGCGGTGCCGTCGGGCTGGCGCAGCACCAGGAACCCGCCGCCGCCCAAGTTGCCGGCCCGCGGATACGTTACGGCCAGCGCAAAGCCGACCGCGACCGAGGCATCGACCGCATTGCCGCCCTGCTCCAGGATCTGGCGTCCGGCCTCAGCCGCTGCCGGATGCGCGGCCACGACCATGCCGTCTTCGCCATACTCGGGCGTTGCGACAGGAGCCTCGTGCTTGTTTGTTCGCAACGGCTCGTCGCCTGCCGGTAGGGCGTAGGCAGGAGACACATAGGCGAGTGCTATGGATATGAGAGCAGCGACGACCAAGCGAGGCAGAGCGAGACCACGGGTAGGCATAGGCGCAGCGGGAGATCAGGCAGAAAAGCAAAAAAAGACAGAGCTCATCAGGCGCGGTTACGCGTCTTCGGGTTTCGGCATGATGTAAGCCATCCCAAAATAGATGAGAGCAAGGTTACCTCCCGAGATGAACAAGCCCACCAGAAAGGCAGCGCGCACCAGCGTAACATCGAGCCCAAAGTACTCAGCGAGCCCGGCGCACACGCCAAAGAGCTTCTTCTCGGAGGAGCGACGTAGCTTATTGGCCGAGGACGACGGGTCGGTCTGTTCGGCGTCGAGCGCTGCGCGGGCCTCACGCAGTTTAGCTTGCACCTTTTCCTCGACCGACTCAGAAGATGCGCCCGAATCCGAAGTAGAAGACGTTGAGCTGGTGGTTTTCTTTTTGTTCTTTTTGCGTCCAGAAAATACCCCGAATCCAATGAGGGCCATCATCATCCCTACCATACCAATACCCAGGGTGGAGCTCAGGAATCCCATCGACGTGAACTCGGCAATGAGGTAGAGCGCCAGCACGAGCAGCATGCCCACGCCAGTAGCGGTGGCAATGCGCCCAAAGCGGTCAGAGGATCCGCCTGCAGGCGCGTCCAGCAGGTGGTCGAGCTCCTCGTCGGTGAAGTCGCTAAGCTCGGCATCGTCGAGCGGCGAGAACGATGTGTCGGAGGGGCGGTCGTCTGCATGGGAGCGCGAGGACGAGCGGGGGCGGTTACGGGTTGGCATGGGAGGCAGAGCGCGTGTGGAAAAACAGCGAGCGCAGATACAGGCGAAATACGAATACTATGACAGGCGTGGCTGCTTCGGTTCGCGAAGAAGCGGCCCTACGGTTTCCGTTTCGGTGACGACGTATTGCACCGGTACATCGTGATCATCCGACGGCACGGTATCGACCAGGCAGGCGTCGAATGCAAGCGCGAGGGTGTCGGCGTCAAGGTCGGCCAGAAAGCGATCGTAGAACCCGCCGCCGTGTCCGATGCGGTGGCCGCGCCGACCTACACCGAAGGCGGGTACAATCACCAGGTCAATGGCATGGGGAGCAATGCGGGTGCCGTGCACCGGCTCGTGCAATCCCCACCGATTTTCGACCAGGGCATCGGTGTTGGTAAAGGTGCGGGCCTCCATATCGGGCTGCCCGGCTGCGAAACTTGTGACCACCGGCAGCACGACGGTCTTGCCTGCGGCCTGGCACCACCCAATGAGCGGACGCGTGTCGACTTCGCCGCGATCGAGCGCGGGCCAGTACAGATGCACAACATCGGCGCGGTGCAGCGCTGGGTGCGCCCGGGTACGAGCGCAGATGCGTCGACTGCGCCTGCTGTGAGCCACAGGAGCAAGAGCCCGTCGGTACGCGTCGAAGGCCTGGCGGAGCGTGGTTTTAGAAACAGAAGGCATAGCATTCAAATCACAATTTCACGGGCTAAGCTAAACGTCCATGCTATGTCTTTTGTTACGAGTCTACCTATTTTCCCGTTGTAAAACGTAGCCCCAGTCACCATGTCCAGCACGTCCTCCAGCGCGTCCGATGCCGCCGCCTCCGAAACACGGTTGGATGCGTTTAACGCGTATCGCGATCAGATGAACGAGCGGATTCTGGAGGGCACCGACCACTTGGGTATCAAACGCTTTTTTCGCCTCGATGATGCCGCCTATGACGACGGCGCGCTGCCGGGCGACACGAAAGAGCTGCTTGGGCTGGTGGCCTCGACGGTGCTGCGGTGCAACGACTGCATCGACTACCACCTGCAACAGTGCGTAAACGCTGGATGGAGCGACGAAGAACTGCTCGATGCCTTGAACGTGGCGCTTGTCGTAGGCGGCTCCATCGTGATCCCGCACCTGCGCCACGCGGTGGAAACGATTGATTTACTGCGTAGCCGTGAACAAGCAGACAGCTAACGCATTCTTACCCGATGCTTGCAATACTGGAGCAGGTGCCGCGTAAAATGTGCTGTACCGCGCTCCATTCGGCCTGCGAATGTATCCCAGACCGCGCCCCGACGTATGTTTGAAAGTCTGTCCGACAAATTAGATAGCGCCCTGAAGTCCGTTACAGGGCAAGGGCGTATCAACGAGCTGAACATCGCCGAGACAATGCGCGAGATTCGCCGCGCGTTGCTCAACGCTGATGTCAACTACAAGGTGGCGCGCGACATCACCGACCGCGTAAAGGAGAAAGCCACCGGCGACGAGGTGCTGCAGTCGGTTACGCCGGGCGAGCAGCTTACCAAGATCGTGTACGACGAGCTTACGCGCGTGCTGGGCGGCGAGCATGTCGGGCTCAACATGGCCGACCACCCGCCCACCGTTATTCTGGTGGCTGGGCTGCAGGGCTCGGGCAAGACTACGTTTGTGGCAAAGCTGGCCAAGCACTTGCGCTCCAAGGGCCATGCGCCCCTCCTGGCAGCGGCCGATGTCTACCGCCCGGCGGCGGTCGACCAGCTCCGTACCCTGGCCGATCAGGTCGGCGTGCCGGTCTACTCGGTCGAAGACGACGGCCAGATCGTGCAAGACGCCGTTCGCGTGGCCGATGAAGCCGTGGCGCACGCCAAGCAGAAAGCGCGCGATGTCGTCATTATCGACACGGCGGGCCGGATGCATGTCGACGAGGCCATGATGAAAGAGGTTGCCGACATCAAAGGCGCCGTTGATCCCAACGAAATCCTTTTCGTTGTGGACAGCATGACCGGCCAAGACGCGGTCAACACCGCCAAGGAGTTCAACGAGCAGCTCGACTTCGACGGTGTGGTGCTCACCAAGCTCGACGGCGATACGCGAGGCGGTGCTGCCCTCTCGATTCGCACGGTGGTCGAGAAGCCAATTAAGTTTGCCTCCACCGGCGAGAAGCTCGACGCGCTCTCGGAGTTCTACCCCGACCGCATGGCCCAGCGCATTCTGGGCATGGGCGATGTCGTTTCGTTTGTAGAGCGCGCGCAAGAGCAGTACGACGAAGAGCAGGCTCAGCAGCTCAAGCAGAAGATCAAGTCCGACGACTTTGATCTGCAAGACTTCTACGACCAGCTGCAGCGCATCCAGAACATGGGGTCGATGAAAGACCTCATTGGCATGATTCCGGGCGTGGGATCGCAGATGAAAGACCTGGACTTGGACGAGGATGCATTCAAGCACATTGAGGCGATGATTCTCTCCATGACGCCCGAAGAGCGATCCAACCCACAGATTCTGAACGGCACGCGCCGTCGTCGCATTGCCAAAGGCAGCGGCGTAGAAGTGCGCGATGTGAACCAGCTCATCAAGCAGTTCCGCGACATGAAGAAGATGATGAAGACCATGTCGAAGCTGACTGGGCAGGGCCGTTCCATGAACCTGAAAAAGCTGATGGGCCGGTTTGGCGGAGGCGGAAGCAATCCGTTTCCAGGCTGATCCAATCGCGGCATCCCCGTGCTTCGTCTCTCCAGTAAAGAGAGCGTTCGCGAGGCTACATGACCAATTACTGTTACGTTGGGAGGCGCGAACGCCTCCTGATCACCCGTTATTCTTTTCGATTAACCCCGATACGTACCTGTGTCCGTTAAACTTCGCATGCGCCGAATGGGGCGCAAAAAGATCCCCGTGTTTTCCATTGTAGCCACCGACTCGCGCAATGCGCGTGATGGCCGGTACATTGAAGACCTTGGGCGCTACTACCCGCTGGAGCAGCCCGCCACCGTGCAGGTGGACGAAGAGCGCGTGCTCTACTGGCTCGAAAATGGTGCGCAGCCGAGCGATACGGTGCGTAGCCTCATTAGCAAGCGCGGCCTGATGCTGCATCATCACCTCAAGAAGAAGGGCAAATCGCCCGAACAGATTGCCGAAGCGGTGGATGAGCACATCCAGCGCCTGGAAGAGAAGGGCGAAGACATCAAGATGACCGCTGAGATGCGCCGCGCCCAGGCCATTGAGGAAGAGCGCGAGCGCGCCGCCGAGCTTGAAGAGCAGCGCCGCAAAGAAGAGGAAGAGCGCCGCAAAGCGGAAGAAGAAGCCAAGGCTAAAGCCGAAGCAGAAGCTAAAGCTGCCGAAGAAAAGGCAGCGGCCGAAGCCGAGGAAGACGCTGACGAATCCGACACGGCTGATGCCGACGCCGCTGAAGTAGAGGCGGCCGATGACGCCGACGCTGCCGAAGCGACCGACGAAGACGCCGCCGACGAAAGCGATGACACCCCGAAGTCGGATGCGTAACGCCGCCTCGCCCAACCATTCCGCTGCTGCCGACACACCGCCTGCCGACACGCTCGTGCAGGTGGGTCGCGTGGGTAAGCCGCACGGCCTCGACGGCACCGTGAAGGTCATTCCGCTGTCGGATGACCCCGACCGGTTTGCGACCTTCGACACGGTGTACGTGGGCCGCAACGCTGAGCGCGCCACCGCCCATGCGGTCCGCGACGTGCGGTTTCAACCGCACAAGAAGGGCACCACGGTGCTCCTCTCGCTCGAAACCGCAACCGACCGCAACGAAGCCGAAGCGCTGCGTCGCCTTGACGTGTTTGTGCCCGAATCGGTCTTTGCGCTGGATGGTGAAGAGCGCTTTGTGCACGACCTGGTCGGCTATGCCGTCTACAGTGGCGAGGAGTGCGTGGGCACGCTTACGGAAGTGATGGCGCTCCCTGGGCCCGATGCCCTCGTCATTGAAACGACTGAGGGCTACGATGCGCTCGTGCCATTTGTGGAGGCGTTTGTGCCCCGCATCGACGACGATGCCCAGCGCATCCACCTGAACCCCGTCGAGGGGCTGCTGGATGCGAATGCGCCCGGTGCCCCCAACACGCCGCCCGACGACCTCCGATAGCCTCGCGTTTTGAACGAGGTCTGCTGCCATGCACATTGACATCATCGCCGCCATCCCCGACCTGGTGCGCGAGCCGCTGCAGCACAGCATTGTAGGGCGCGCGCAAGATGATGGGCACGTGAGCATCACGGTGCACAGCCTGCACGACTTTGGTGTAGGCAAACACCGCCAGATTGACGACTATCCCTTTGGGGGCGGCGCGGGCATGGTGCTCAAACCGGAGCCGCTCGTGCGCGCTATCGAAGCGTGCCAGCCCGACGGCAACGCCGACGCGGTCGTCTACCTGACGCCCGACGGCACGCCGCTGAAGCAGACCCATGCCAACCAGCTGTCGATGCATGAGCATCTGATTCTGGTGGCCGGGCACTATAAAGGTATCGACCAGCGCGTGCGCGACCACTTTATCACCCACGAACTTTCGATTGGCGACTACGTGCTGAGCGGCGGCGAACTGCCTGCGCTCGTTCTGGTGGATGCAGTGGTGCGGCTCGTGCCCGGCGTACTGGGCGATGCATCCTCGGCACTTACCGATTCGTTTCAAGATGGCCTGCTGGATGCCCCGGCCTACACGCGTCCGGCGGTCTTTCGCGGCCACGAGGTGCCAAGCGTGCTCCGCTCGGGCAACCACGCCCGCATTGAAGCTTGGCACGACGAACAGCGCCTCGAAAAAACGCGCACCCGCCGTCCCGATTTGCTGAATAACGACACCGAAGCGCCGCCCTCAACCTCTGAGGCCTCCGCGTCTTCTACCGACTAACTTGCTGTATCCGCAGAGCGATGCTCCACGCGCACACTGCGCTCGGTGCATCCCGCTGCATTCGTATTGTTTAACCTTGAAAGACTCCAAGATCATGGCGACCAATCTGCTTGACATTGTTGAAGCAACGCAACTCAAAGATGACCTGCCCGAGTTTGGGCCCGGCGACACGGTCGTCGTGCACCTGCGCGTGGTGGAAGGCGACAAAGAGCGCATCCAGAAGTACGAAGGCGTGGTGATGCAGAAGCGCGGCAGTGGCTCCAACACCACCTTTACCGTGCGCAAGATTTCGAGCGGCATCGGCGTAGAGCGTATTTTTCCCGTGCACTCGCCGCGCATCGCCCAGATCGACGTGAAGCGTCAGGGCCATGTGCGCCGCGCCCGCCTCAACTACCTGCGCGAACGCACCGGCAAGTCCGCCCGCATCCGTGCCCGCAAAACGAACTAACGGCACGCCGCCCTCTGCGCGGCCCGCGATAGCTTCTGCACGCAATAGCTCTGGTGTATGCCCACCCGCATTGCCCTTTGGGACGACGCGCCCGCTCACGCCCTCATTGGCGGACTGCTGGCGCAAGACGACGCCAACTTTGCGATTGAGCGCCATCGGCCCGAGGTGTGCACCGCCCGCGTGATGCAGGACGAGGTGGACATCGCGCTTGTGCCTACGTATCTGGCGCTGCAGGGCCACGACGGCTTCGACGCGGTGCCCGGTATGGGGCTGTCGTCGTGGCAGTACCCGTTTGCCCGGCTCGTGTGGAGCGGCGGGCTGCAGGCGTTCCCAGAGACGGTCGCCTACCCGCGGTCGCGCGTTACCGAGCGCTTCGTAGCCCGCGTGGTGATGCATGAGCATTACGGCGTAGACCCCGAGTTCATCGCGGTGGATACCGATGACCCTGCTACTCTGCATCAGACCGATGCCGACGCCGCACTCATCGTCGGTCCACAGGGCGCGCACTACGACGCGGGCGATGCCTTTACGATGGACCTGGGCCGCGAGTGGTACGAGCTCACCAACTACCCGATGGTGTGGGGGCTCTTCGTCATGAAGCGCGGACGCGCCACCACGGCGCTTGTAGAGGCCATGATAGCAGCCGGAAAGCATGCGAAAGCACATCGGGCCGACTGGATCGAGCAGGAAAATCCGCCCGAGGCGCTGCGCGAGTTCTACACCGACGATCTGCGCACTGGCATCGGGCGTCTCGAACGCGCCAGCCTCACCGACTTCCGCACGTATCTGTTTTACTACAACGTAGCAGACGAAATCCCCGATATGCCGTTCGTGTCGGAAGATCCCGACAGCGCCCGCGAGGAGGACGACGATGCCGAAGAGGCCGATGGCGATGCTCCTCGCGGCGACGGGGCTCCGCATCCCCCAACTCCTACGGCCTAACGCTTCGTGGGGCGATGCTCCTGTTCTGCCTTCTTCTCTCGACCCCTTCGCACTTATGAGTAGCGGCGTACGCACCCTCGACCGGAATAAGAAAGCCCGGCACGAGTACTTCATCGAAGATACGCTCGAAGCCGGCGTTGCCCTAACCGGCTCCGAGGTCAAGTCGGCCAAAGACGGCAAGGCCAGCCTCGACGGGACCTACTGCTCGCTCGATAACCGGGGCGAGATGATGATGCACAATGCGTACATCAAGCCGTACAAGCAGGCCAGCCACTTCAACCACGAGCCGCGTCGCTCGCGCAAGCTGCTGATGCACCAGCACGAGCTGGAGCGCTGGGCCGAGGCGGCAGCGCAAAAAGGCTACACCATTGTGCCGCTGGAGCTGTACGTGCGCGACGGCTGGATCAAGGTCAAGATCGGGCTGGCCAAGGGCAAAGACGTGCGCGACAAGCGCCAGACTGTGAAGGAGCGCGAGTCGAAGCGCAAGCTACGTGACATCAAACATGAGTTTAACCGTTAACCGATAGCGCCTGTCCGGCGCATCCGCCCACATCGGGCGTGCGGATGCCCGAGGCGCGTTGCACTGCCGCATCCTACCCACCTGCCTGTCCCTTCCCCATGGGCTTCCCCCCTGTAGACGACCAACTCGCCGTGCTCATGCGCGGTGTTGCCGACCTCGTTCCTGAAGACGCGCTCCGCGAGAAGCTGGAGCACTCCCGCAAAACCGACACGCCGCTGCGCGTAAAGCTGGGCTGCGACCCGAGCCGCCCCGACTTGCACTTGGGACACACCGTGGTGCTGCGCAAGCTGCGTCAGTTTCAGGATCTGGGGCACCAGGCGGTGCTCATTGTGGGCGACTTCACCGGCATGATTGGCGATCCCACGGGCCGGTCCAAGACACGCCCTGCGCTCACGCTCAAGGAGACCCGCGAGCACGGCAGATCCTACTTCGAGCAAGCCGCGAACGTGCTCGACCCCGACCGCACCGAGATCCGCTACAACTCGGAGTGGCTCGACGAGATGTCGTTCAGCGAAGTCATCGAGCTGGCGGCGCAGCACACCGTTGCGCGGATGCTGGAACGCGAAGACTTCAAGACGCGCTACGAAGCCGGGCAGCCGATTAGCGTGCACGAATTCTTGTACCCACTGGCGCAGGCCCAAGACTCCGTCGAAATCCAGTCGGATGTAGAGCTTGGCGGCACCGACCAGCGCTTTAACCTGCTCGTGGGGCGTCATATCCAACAAGCGGAGGGCCAGGACCCGCAGGTCTGCCTGATGGTGCCGCTGCTCGAAGGCACCGACGGCCACGAGAAGATGTCGAAGTCGCTCGACAATGCCATTGGCATCACCGAAGCGCCCGAAGAAATGTACGGCAAGGTCATGTCCGTACCGGATGCGCTGATCTACCGCTACACCGAACTCGTTACGGATACACCGCTCGACGCCCTGCCCGACGTAAAGGCGCAGGCCAAGGCGAATCCGCGCGATGCAAAGCACAACCTGGCCCACGCCATCGTGCGCATGTACCACGGCGAAGATGCTGCCGACGCAGCGCGCGATCATTTTGAGAAAACGGTGGTGCAGGGCGACACGCCCGACGACATCCCCGTTTTCACGCCCGAGTCGGGCAACGGCACCATGGGGCTGCTAAACCTGATGACCGAGGCAGGACTGACCGAATCCAACAGCGAAGCCCGCCGCCTCATCAAGCAGGGCGCCGTTACCATTGACGACGAAACGGTCGATAACTGGCGCCACTCGGTCGACTTGGATGCCGATCTGCCGTTCGTGCTGCAGGTGGGCAAGCGGCGGTACGCCCGCGTCGAAGCGCCCACATCTGCATAGTCAAATTGAACGCCCATGGACCGCCTGCGCGTAGTGCTCAACGAGGCAATAGAGCGCGGTATCATAACCCGTGCGCAGGCTAAGCAAGTCAAAGCGCTTGCTGCTGAGCAGAAACCGTCCGCCTCCGGTGCCAGTTCGCTGCGGCTTACGCATCTATTGTACTACCTGGGCGGATGCATGGCCATTGGGGCTATGTCAGTCTTTATGACGCTGGGCTGGGAGGCGTTTGGCGCGTGGGGCTTGCTGAGTATTGCCGTTGCGTACGCCGCAATTAGTGCCGGACTCACCGAGGCGCTCTACCGCACCGGCTACCGCGTTCCAGCGGGCCTTACAGCCACCCTCACGGTGGTACTGGTGCCGCTGGCGGTGTACGGCGTGCAACTGCTTGCAGGCTGGTGGCCCGCCGAGACGGCACACCGCCCGTTCTTTGCCGGATTCGACAAGCGAGCACTCACGTTGCAAGGGGCTGCCCTTGGTACGGCTGGTGCGGCCTTTGTGCGTTACCGGCTTTCGTTCTTGATGCTTCCTCTCACGGTGCTGGGCTGGTACATTGGGATGAGTGGCGCCACGGTTGCAGTGGGGGCAGAGAACGCATCCGACGTGTTCTACCTGTGGACCTCAGCAGGGCTCGGAGCACTGATTGCAGCCGGCGCTGCTGCGCTCAGCGGGTACGGACGCAGCGCATTTGCTTTCTGGCCCTACATTGTGGGTGGACTCCTGTTGTGGGGGAGCCTTTCAATGCTTACGCTGCACGAGTCGCTTCCGCCCGCTGCCTACGCGGCATTGAACGCTGGGGCACTTTTGAGCGGAGCGGCCATGCAGCGCCATGTGTTTGTCATTACCGGAGCACTTGGTCTAACAGGCTACCTGGCGTATCTGGCCTACGATGTGTTTGCGGGGAGCATGTGGTTCCCGTTTGTGCTTGCGTGTCTGGGACTGGGCATCATTGCACTCGGCATTGCCTGGCAACGTCACGCGGGTGCCGTACGTCAACGACTCCGTGACGCTGGAAAATGCCTCATAGGTGCGGGATCGTAGTTCAACGTTGCAGTACTCTGTGCTCCGCACGCCTGAAAAGCCCAGAAAACCGGTTGGTATCAACCGGTCTTTTTTTGTATCCTTGTGTTCCAATGAACATTTTTCCTTTGCTATGGCTACCTCTGACGCGCTTCACGATCTGCTGTACGAACTTAGCGATGCTGTTCCAGGACAGATTCATGGCAGTCTCATAGCCTCGCGTGACGGGCTGCTCATCACCGAAACCCTCAGCGATAGCGAGGAAGCCGAACGCATTGCAGCAATGGTGGCTACCACACTTGGCGTAAGTCGACGCATGGCCCGTCGGCTCGGGGCCGGTGTGCTCAACGAAACCGCAATTTCAGCGACTGAACGGCGCATTCAGATGTATCTGATCGGAAGTGAGGGGGCACTTGCTGTCGTTACAGCCGCTGATGCAAATGTCGCCCTCATCAATATTCAGGCACGGAAGGTCGTCAAATCCGCCGAGCCATTGCTGCGCGACACCAACCCGTAGCGCCTGTGGCGTACCACCTGTCGCATCGTTCGCTTCTCGTACCATGGACCATCAGGTTACATATGTTGCCTCTTAAAGTGCTAATTACAGGAGCCGTTGGTGCTGGAAAAACTACACTGGTATCCACGATTTCAGAGATCGAGCCCCTTACGACCGATGTGGATAGTCAGGAAGCTATCGGGAAAAACCAGACCACTGTTGGGCTTGACTATGGACGCATGACACTGAAAGAGCGCTCGGTGCGGCTCTTTGGGACGCCGGGTCAGGAGCGCTTCGACTACATGTGGCAGATGCTCGGCGAAGGTGTTGACGGGATGATCGTGCTGGTGCATGCCGGACATGATACTGCTGAGACCGATACGGAGCATTTGCTGGATACTCTGCGCGCAAAGGAAGCTGCCGATGTGCCGTTCGTCGTGGGAATCACCCATAGCGATGAAGCAGGCACGCATCCCGAGGCGCTGCGCGAGGCGTCGTTTGCACAGCGTGCCGCTGCCGTGCTCACCGCCGATGTGCGTACGGAACGCGATGGACAGGCGCTCATCCACGCCCTGGTTGATGCATGGGGCATTCAATAGCTGATTCGTTGCCTGCTTTCTGTACGGATGTCTGCCAGCTCGCCCTCCTCTACCCTTCTACCCGCAGACCTAACGCTCGATGTGCTGTGGCGGCACGAAGCGGTGGCGCCATTGGGCGACGAAGCGCTTACGCGCATTGCACGCATGGCCGCAGAGCTGTGTGGAAACGCATACGTGCGTATCAGTCTGGTCAAGAGAGATGCACTGGCCCCTGTTGCCCGCGCAGGTTCGGCGCCGTCTGGCGTGGTTGCGCCTCCGAGTGCTCTACCTATCACGCAACAGGTATTGGCACCGCCATACCGGCCCGTTGCAGTAACGACAATTACTCGGGCTACCATGGATGCCACGAGTACCTCAGAAACGGCCCGCTGGCGCCACGCTGCAGCCCCCATCGCATCTTCCAATGAAGTCCCCCCGCTGGGCGTTATTGAAGCGATGGTGCCCGTCTCCAAGAACAATCCGTCGACTTCCCGTTCCGCTGCAGCCTCCAGCAGTGCCGCGCGCGAGCGGCGCCTGTCTATGCAGTTGGACGACTGCGCTGCGCTTGTTGTAACCGAACTGCAGCATCGCTACAATGCGCTTCGCTATACGCAAACCGAGGAGCACCTGCAGCAGGTTGCGGCAAACCTCAACAGCGGACTCTATCGAAGCACACCCGAAGATGGCATTATCTACGCCAATCAGGCATTTGTCGACCTCTTCGGCTACGATACCCTCGACGAGATCCTGGCCCTTCCAGCAGCGGCGCTTTATGCCACCCCTGCAGAGCAAGAGCACCTGCTACGTGCAGAGCAGGCAGGCAACGGACTGAATCAGTTCCGAGTGGAGTTGCGCCGTCGCGATGGGACGACCTTCACCGCTCACATCAGCAGTACAATCAAACGGGATGCGGAAGGAGACGTGCGCTACTACGACGGGGTCGTGAGCGATGTCACCAAGCAGCAGGCGACCGAGCAAGCACTACGGCGCCAGGAGGAGTTGTTTCGCATCCTGGCCGAGAATGCACAACCTGTTGTGTTTGTGCTGGATGCCGACGGCACAATCCTCCTTGCCGAGGGGCGCGACCGCGTTGTTATCGGGCTCGACCCTGATCGCGCGGTTGGCACTTCAATCTTCGAGCGCTATGCGGACTTCCCGAAGTTGCTTCGTGGTTTGAAGCGGGTGCTGAATGGCGAGGAGGTGCGCGACACGCTTCACATCAACGAGTATGTGTTCGACGTGTGGTATTCGCCGCTGTATAACGATGGGGACACGGTAGTCGGATGCGTAGGTATGGCTGCCAATGTAACCGAGCATCGCGCAGCTAAAGAGGCCCGCCTGCGCAGCGCCGAACGGTGGGAGCGTCTCGTGGAAGCCCACCCCGATCCGATTGTGGTAAGTACTCAGGGGCGCATTCGGTACATCAATCCGGCAGGGGTACAAGTGCTTGGCGCGTCTCATGCAGACCAACTCATTGGGAGCGAACTGTTCGAGTTTGTGGTTGATGACGAAAAGCGCACGCGGGCCGCTGAGCAACTTCGCCGGGTCTACAAAGGCACCAGTTCCTCCTTGCCCACTGAGTACGTGATTCAGTGGAAAGATCAGGCACCTCGCACGGTTGAGGTACGGTCGGTGCCTATCACGTACAATAACGAGGCGGCTGCGCAGACGATCGTACGCGACATCACGCGCCGACGCGAGGTTGAGCAGACGCTCCGGGCCGAGCGGGACCTGCTGGAGCGCATTTTCAACACGAGCGCTGCCGCTATCACCGTCGCCGATGCGAGTGGTACGATTGTAGAGGCGAACGAGCGGGCCGAAGAGGTATTGGGGCTCTCTGTTTGTACGCTGCGAGGACGCAGGTACAACGCTCCTGCGTGGCAGATCGAATCAGTCAGTGGAGAGCTCTTTCCCGAAAATCGATTGCCATTTCGCCGCATCAAGGCCGAGGGCGAGCCCATCTATGATGTGCAGCATGCCCTGCGTTGGCCGGATGGCACGCGGCGGGTGGTGTCCATCAACGGGGCGCCCCTGCGCGATAAAGATGGAGAATTTGCGGGCGGTGTGTTCACGGTCACCGACATCACCGATCGTGTAGAGGCAGAGCAGGAGCTGCGTACCGCCAAACGTGAGGCCGAGTCGGCAGCGCGTCTCAAAACGGCGATGCTGGCCAATATGAGTCATGAGGTGCGCACGCCGCTCACCTCCATCATGGGGTTCGCAGAGATTCTGACTGAAGAGACCACTGGCCAGCCTCGGCGCTTTGCTGATCTCATTACAAAAAGCGCAGATCGCCTGCTTACCACGCTCGACTCGGTGTTACGCCTTGCCAAGCTCGAAGCCGGGACCGAGGTTCTTTCCCTCGAAGTCGTGAAAGTGAAGGAGCTTGTGGAAAACATCGTGCAGGAAAAGAAGCAGCAAGCGTCCCAAAAAGATATCGCCCTTCAGCTTACATGCTACGCGCCAGCAGTGCATGCACACGGCGGACGTGGAGCAATGCAGCGTGTCGTGTATAATCTGCTGAGTAACGCGATTAAGTTTACCACGCATGGAGGCATCGTTGACATCCATCTTGCCCAGGGGCCGAAGGCTGTGCTGCTTGAGGTGACGGACACGGGTATCGGCATGACACAAGACTTTCAGGCACGCATGTTCAAAGCGTTTACCCAGGAGTCGGAGGGGCTTGCGCGTGAGCATGAAGGTAGCGGGCTTGGCCTCGCCATTGTGCGCGAGCTTGTGGACCTCATGGAGGGAGCCATTGAGGTCGAGTCAACCCGTGGGCAGGGTACGCGCATCGCGGTGTTTCTACCGCGTGCATTGTAGGAGAGGGGGGCGCTTGCTCCCGAGTCAGCTCGAGACCGCATCTGCCGGAGAGGGGGCTACGGGGGGAAGCGGATGCCCTGCCACGTCGTGCAGCCAGCGGCTGTATCCCATCGACGTATCATGCGAGAAGGGCAGATCGGGGACCTGGGCCATCCACATGTACTTGGCGTGGCCGAGCGCATCCTGCAGAGGCTGGGTGGGCGACTCCGATTCTGCCTCAATGCATACGCTCCACCCTGCTTCGCCACAGGCCTCCACCCGCGTCAGCTC
This sequence comes from Longimonas halophila, assembly GCF_002554705.1. Lineage (GTDB taxonomy): Bacteria > Bacteroidota > Rhodothermia > Rhodothermales > Salinibacteraceae > Longimonas > Longimonas halophila. The sequence continues at coordinate 138,612 of NZ_PDEP01000006.1, forward strand.
AATTTTGACGACGATGTCGTTGGGCAGATCACGTTCGATTTGCTGACGCGTCTTGTGTACGGGGACCCACAGATTGTCGTCGCGTTCAGGAGGGGCATCACCGGTACCAAAGCTCCACTTGTGCCAGCACTCCTGCCAGCCCCCGAAGCCCGTAGGGGTGTGAGCACGTGCAGGGGGACGCGTGCGGCGCTTGGTTTGAATCTTGCCGCTGCGCCACTTTACGTTGCAGGCGGGCGACTCGGTGAGCAGGTACATGTCGTTCCGCTCCTTGGTCGAAGCGTTGCCCAGCGTGTCGAACCAGTCCTGGGCGGCATCGGGAGGGGCTGCGTCGATGAACCAGCGAAGTTCCAGCGTGCGATCCATAAGAGCAAAGGAACAGGGATCAAGAAAGAGAAAGGACGGTGCTACGCGCCGGATGAGGTGCGCTGTGTAGCATCGTGCATCAGGCGCCACTGCAGAGCCGAGGCCTTGCGCGGTGTGTCAGGCGGAGGCGTGCGCTGCACGTAGCGTCCATCAGCGTGCAACTCCCACGCAGCATACTGATCGCTACAGGCATAATCAAGAATGCGGGTGGTGCGCTCGCGCAGCGCCTCGTCGTGAATCTCGACAATGGCTTCTACGCGCCGATTCAGGTTACGGCTCATCCAGTCGGCGCTGCCCATGAAGATGCGCGGGCTGCCGTTATTGCCGAAGTAGTAGATGCGCGTGTGCTCCAGAAAGCGATCCAGAATACTGATCACACGAATGTTCTCGCTAATGCCGTCGAGATCCGGCCGCAGACGGCAGTGTCCTCGTACAATCAGATCGATGGAGACGCCCGCTTGTGAAGCCGCATAGAGCTTGCTGATCATGTCGGCATCGTTCAGCGCATTCATCTTGGCGACGATGCGCCCAGTGCCATGCTCCTGCTGATGCGCAATTTCCTGGTCGATGAGCGCTTCAAAGCGGCGCCGCATGGTGTGCGGTGCTATCAGCAGTTCGTTATACGACTGCTCGGGAGCGTATCCGGTAAGATAGTGGAACAGGTTCATCACGTCTTCGCCAAGGGCCGGGGCGCACGTAAACAGGCCCAGATCGGTGTAGGCACGAGCCGTTTTTGCGTTGTAGTTGCCCGTGCCAATGTGACAATAGAGGCGCAACGCTTCGCCTTCTTCACGCACGACCAGCGTAACCTTGGTGTGCGTTTTGAGTCCGACCAGGCCATACGCTACGTGCACGCCCGATTCTTCGAGCGTACGCCCCCACTCAATGTTGTTGGCCTCGTCGAAGCGCGCTTTTACCTCCACGAGCACGGCCACCTGCTTGCCCTGTTCGGCAGCGCGTACCAGCGAGGCTACAATCGGCGAGTCGTCGGAGGTGCGATAGAGCGTCTGTTTGATCGCCAGCACATTGGGGTCGTCGGCGGCTTCTTCGACGAAGCGCTGCACGCTTGCATCGAACGACTCGTACGGGTGATGCACGAGTACATCCGCCTCCCGAATAATGTCGAATATGTCGTCGTTTCCCGAGGAGTTGTCATCCTGAAGCAGCGATGGGCGCTGGGCCGGGGTGTGCAGGCGCGGCGGCGTAACGGGCGTCCACGTCGGATAATGATGCGCAGGAGCGTCTATGCTGCTCAGAGCCATCAGATCGGTGTGGCCGAGCAGGGCGGGCGCGGTGTAGAGGGCGTCGTCGCTCAGCGAAAGCTCGCTCGCTAAGAACGAGCGCATCGCCTCGGGCATGTCGGTCTGTACCTCCAGCCGTACGACGGGAGCAAAGCGGCGCTCGCGCAGCTCTTCGGAGATGAGTTTGAGCAGGTCGTTGGCCTCCTCTTCGTCGCGGCGGATGTCGGCGTTGCGCGTCACGCGAAAGGCGTGCACGCCTTGCACCTGCATGCCCTTGAAGAGCGCATCGGCGTTGTGGGCAATGACCTGCTCCAGCGGCACGTAATGATGCGGCGTCGGCAACTCGACCCAGCGCGGCTGATTATCGGGCACCTTCAGGCGCGCAAAGCGGTCCTCGCCCGTAGCCGGATGAAGCAGGCGCACGGCCAGCGACAGGCTCAGGTTCGACAAGAACGGAAAGGGGTGCCCGGGGTCTACCGCGAGTGGCGTAAGGACCGGAAACACATGCTCTTCGAAGTAGGCATCGGCATGTGCCTGTTCCGTGTCGGTAAGGTCGTCGTAGTCGTGTACATGCACGCCAGCCTCGGTGCGCAAGAGCGGGCGCAGTGTGTCCTCCCAGCAGTGCGCCAGTGCGTCGTACAGGCGCCGCGCTGCGGTGTGCACCAGCGCCAGTTGCTCGGTGGGTGTGCGTCCGTCGGTCGAGAGCGAGGACACCCCTGCAGCCTGCTGCCGCTTGAGACCGCCCACGCGCTTGCGGAAAAACTCGTCGAGGTTGCTGCCGGTGATGGCACAGAAGAACACGCGCTCCAGCAGGGGGATGCGCTCATCGAGCGCCTGGTGCAGCACGCGCTGATGAAAGTCGAGCGTGCTTAGCTCGCGGTTAAAAAAGAGCGCGGGATCGTCGAGAGACGTGTCGGGCGAAACCGCACGCGGGGCCACCGACGGCGGAAACGTGCGGGCGTCGGTCTGGTCCGTCTGAGGTGCGGTGTTCATAAGCCGTGAGTTCACATTGGGAGACGCAGTTTGTATCTTGTTGTATGAGATAAAGCGGCTCGTTTGTCAGCAAGGTTCCTTTTAATGATCAGTTTTCTTGTGATGCGCGTTCTGACCTGCTCGAAGCGCATGCGCCCTCGCATCCCCTGTTGTGCTGTCCTCATCGTTGCCGTGCTTGTGGGAGGCGCAGTGCAGACCAGCTACGGCCAGCAGATTGGGCGCATCCCCGGCGTGTACGATGTTGTTACGCGGCCCGATTCGGCGTCGTATCGTACGTTTTCAACAGGCGACTACCAGCTCATCTACCCTGCCGATGCCCGCAACGAAGCCGAACAGATGGCACAGATCCTGCGCGATAGCACCGCCACCACGCACGACATTGTCGGGCAGGCGGAGCCGCGGCGTCCCATGCCCATTGTGCTGAACGGATACAACGACCGCGCCAACGGATTTGTGCGTCCGCTGCCGTTTAAGCAAGAGATCGAGATTCCGAGCACGCGCACGCCGTCTCTCACTGCGCGGTATGCATCCTGGTTCGAGGCCGTGGGCCCTCATGAACTTACGCACGCGCTGCAGGCCGAATACCGGGGCGGGTTTGGTGTAGGGCGTGTCATCGACTGGTTTGCCCCGGATGTGACACGTGCGCTGAATTTGAGTGCCCCTCGTGGCTGGGTGGAGGGCGCTGCGGTGTATCGTGAGAGCCAGAACGGAAGCGGCGCAGGCCGTTTGAGGCTGCCCGCGGCGCTTATGCCGTACCGCGCCGCCATGGGAAGCGATGATCCGTGGAAGATGGCCCATGCGCTGCATCCGCCCCGTTACACGCAGCCGTTCGACCGCCACTATCTGGGCGGCGGACAGGTCTTTCAGCATCTGGTGGAGCACGCCGACAATCCGGACGAGCCGTACGCATTCTTCCACCGCGCGCTGGCCTGGAACTACCGGTTTCCATTGTTGGGATATGGAGCGGCCATCTGGTACGGCACGAAAACGCCCATCAGCCGTCTGTCGGACGAGTTCATTGCGGCGGAGCAAGACCGCGAGGCCGAGCGCGTGGCCGCACTGGGCACGCTTACCCAAGCCACGCCGGTTACTGCATCGCGGCGCGGGCTGAACCATCGTCGTCCGCTGTGGACCCATCCGGATACGCTTGTGGCCTACCGGTCGGGCTACCGCACGGTGCCAGGCGTGTACCGTGTGCACGTGCCCTCGGGCCGAGCCGAGCGCGTGGCCGCCCACGCCCGCACCGCCGATGCCCACCTTCACCTATCCCCCGACAGCCAGGCGGTGTGGATGAGTCGGCTGCGCCCGGCCCGCACCGTCCCCACACAGTCGATAGCAGATGCCGAGACGATCAATCTGCACACGGGCACACGCACGTCACAGTCCGAACGGGCGCGTCTGTTCGCGCCGGCGCCTACTTCGGAAGAGGCGTTCTGGGCCGCGCAGGTTGACGGGCCGGTGCATCGCCTTGTGCGCTGGCCCGCTGGTAGTAAGGCCGAGGCGGAGCCCATTGCCACCGTGGAGTTGTCACCGCGCACGCGCATCCAGCAGGTGGCTACGCATCCCACGACAAACCAGACCGTAGCGCTTCTCAATCACGCCGGAGACCATGCACTCCACACCGTGACGTATGATGCAGAGGCTCGACGCATTGACATTGAGCCGCTGTTTCGATTCGAGGATGCGGCGATTTATGACGTGAGTTGGGGTCCCGAGGGCGACCGGCTGGCGATCAGTGCCGATCCGACCGGCGTGCCTAACGTGTTTGTGCTCGAACTGGATACCGAAACCGCTCATCGTGTCACCAACGAGCCGTACGGCGCACTGGAGCCTGCCCTTGATCCTGCTGGACAGCGCCTTGCCTATGTGCGCTATGCCTATCAGCGCCACGACCTGGTAACGGTGCCGGTGGCGCCCACCGAGTGGACGCAATGGTCGGGCGGATTCTGGAACGACGACGCCCCTGCGCATCCCCCTGAACATGCAGCGTCTGTAAAGGCAGAGCCATCCGCGATTGACGACGATATTGCTCGTGCCGACGATCAACCGTATCGGGCCCGGCGACATATGCGTCCGCGTATGGTGTACCCCACGGCCCCGTTCGACCTGGACGAACTCGAATCGCCGCCGCCGGGCACGCAGTTGGGACTGGGCATTGGGATGGGCGTAGCCGGGGCCGATCCGCTGCAGCGGTGGGCCTACCGCGCTAAGATGTATTACCAGGCAGGCGATGTGTGGGGCGAGGCCCGCCTGCAGACGGGTCGTTGGTGGGGGCAGCCCAGCCTGAGCGCATACCGTCGTCCGTACACCACCACAGTGAGCGTGCGGCAAGAAAATCCTACCGCCGTCGTACCTCGGCAAGCTGGAGTAGAGGAGCGTGGTGTTGAGTTGGCGTTCTGGCAGCCATACACGCTGCGCTCAAACGTGCATCGGTCGCTGGTGCAGGTGCAGTGGCGCAGCGAGTTTCGGCAGACGCGTCTGTTTGCGGACTTCATCGAAGAGCAGCCGCTTCGGAGCCGTGTCACCTTGCGTCCGCAACTGCTGTACGCCTATCGCCTCCAGCAGAATACCCGTGATCTCATTCCGCGTACTGGGTGGGTGGTGTCGGCCAGTCCCTTTGTGGATGCGTGGACCGATGGCATTACGGCGGGGCGGGCGCTTAACCTGGGCAGCAGCGTGTACCTGCCGTGGCTCGGCCGATTCAACACGGGGCTGCGCGTGGGGATACAGACGCTGAGCCAGAACCGCAGCGCGATCTTCGACCTGGATACCTTTGTGCCCCGAGGGTACAGCGATGTGGCGCTGCCGCAGGGCACCTACGCCCGCTTCGACCTCGATGTGGTGCAGCCCATTGCGTATCCAGACCGGGGCAGCACGCTGCTTGGCGTCATGGCCCATGCGTTTTATGTGTATGGCACAGCGCAAACACTGCGTGATGTGCACAGCGAGGTGCCCGCGTTATCCAGCGCCACGGTGGGGCTGGGCGCCCGCTTGCGTTTGGGGTACAACCTGCCCGTTGACGTGCGCGTGGGGGCTTCATATCGCTTCCGCGACGACGAGTGGCGGGGCACCTTTCGGTAGGCGGTGCCCATCGCGCTGGAGCCGGTCATGTGGATGCAGCCAGGCAGGTCTCCATGGTGCCAAGCAGGTCGTCTTGCGAGAACGGCTTGCTCACGTATGCATCGAACCCTTCTTGCTCAAAGCGTTGTTGGTCGCCTGGCATGGCATACGCGGTAAGGGCAATGGCGGGGGCGGTAACGTTATGCGGTGGGTCTCGCAGGATGTGCAGGAGTTCAGTTCCAGTGCGCTGCTCACCCAAGTTAATGTCCATGACAAGCAGCTGAAACGTCGTGGTACTGCAGGCTTGAATTGCAGCATCTACCGACGTTGCGATGGTAGTGTCGTACTTGGTAGCCAAAATGTGATCCAGAAGCAACTGGGTTTCGGCGTTGTCCTCAACGACGAGGACCGATGGAGCAGTATGGGTCATGGCAACAAGGGAAAACGTAGCAAAAGCGGGTAGCGCTCTATCATCGTTCGGTCTACAACCGATGGTGGTGTTACGGAGTGCGGGTGCCTGTACATCAACCGGCTTCTGTAAAGCGGGCGCCACGAAAACGACCGGTTATAGGGTCCAGCGCAACTGCACGCGCCAGTTGCGCACGCGGGAGCTCTGGATCTGAGCGCGGCCTTGTCCAATGGTATCGCGATTAGTGAACGCCATAACGCTGTACTTTGCTTCAAGATGCAGGGCTTGGGTTAGATCCACGCCGATGAGAGCGTGGGCGCGTTGTCCGTGTTCGAAAAGCGCAGGTACGCTAAACCCATAGCGGACATCGGGTTCATACGCGAACAGACGGCTTTCGAATCCATCGGTGCCAAAGAGCGTCCACCTCATGTTGGCCGATACCCACGAACGGGGGGCGTAATCCGTTTCGATCCAGAGCAGGGTGCCCGTTTCTGGGCCGTCATACAGCTGCACCTGTGTCCACGCTGTGCGTGCGCTCAACCGCAGGGTGTTGGTGAAGGCATAGCGCATATGGAGACGCGCCTTGTGTTGGATGCGCGAGCGATGCTGCGGCACCGTGGGTCCATACGGACGCGTAACGGACACGCGCTGATCGTGCGTACGCCATTGTCCTTGCAGGCGCACGTGCAAGCGTTCATGCGGGTCGTAGTGGATCGATGCCGAAGCCCGGGTGGCCGTTTCGGGGCGTGTTGTGCGAAACTGAGGGACCCGGGTGTGCGTCTGGCGGAGGGCACCGTAGAGCGTCCAGTGCGGATGCACCGTCAGGGCCAGCCGAGCCTCCGCGCCCTGCGTGCCTGCAATGCTTGCGCCATCGAGGCCGCCCAGGTCGAGCGGGTCGTAGTGGCGATTGCCTGCGTATCCGCGTACCGTGAGCGTGGCGCCGCGTCCCATGTCGGCATGTAGCCCCAGCACGGCGGTACGCCCCTGCAATCCAGTCAGTGCGCCCTCGCCTACAAGGGTGAGGCGTGCGGTGGGGGCATAGTGGGCGGCCAGGCTCCAGTGAGTCGTCCATCGACCGGCAAACTGAAAACGCGTGTCGGGGCGAGGTTCGGGGAGCAGCGGATGGGCAAACTGTGCGTACAGGCCCAGCAGCCCAACACGCAACCGCGGGCTGCTCCATTGCACATGTCCTCCCACGTGCGTGGTGGGGAGCACACGCCGGTACTGCCGCTCCGTCGTTGTACGCCGTAGCGAAGTGCTACGCAGCGACCGCGCTACAACGGCACCTTGCTGCAAGGTGTCGAGGGTGGCATCGCGGTTGCGGTGGGATACGAAGGCCGTTGCATCCACCTGAGGCATGATACGGACTGTAGCACCCACGCCCCGAAAATACGTGTGGGGATTTGTGCCACGATACGGACGGAGCCCGCTGCCCTGCCGAATGAGAACGTGCGGGGTGCCGTAGGCCGAGGTAAACCGGGTGCCGGTCCACAGCGCCAGGCCATGTCCAAACGCAGCCTGATAGCTTCCGATGACCAGTTGCCGGAGCCGCCCGCGATTCTGCATCTGGACATACCCAATGAGGTGATCGGCACCGTACTGGCGTGCCCCCGGATCCCATTCAAGGGGCTCGCCCGGACGCTTGTCGGTTGTGAGGCCCGTGTCGAAGTTGTCGTTCCAGGCCCGCAGGCGGAGCACCGACCGGTAGGGAGAGCCGAGATACGGTACGGAGGTCTCGCCGGTGTATCCACGAGCCTGCTCAATGCGCCGCCCGGCACGCAGCAGCCCGCGCATCTGCCAGTTGGCACGCCACCATGCCGAACCCGCCGAGCGGGATGCGTCTGATTCATGTTGACGCACCTGTACGAAGGGAGCGATCATGCGGTAGGTGACCCCAGAGAGTTCTGGCACGCGTTGAAGCTCGTCGACGCGCTCGAATGGGCCGTGCTCGCCTCGGTACGACACAATGCGGAGCGCCTGGCGCAGCGTAAGCCCAGGCAACTGCATGAGTTGATCGGCGGTTGTTGTGTTGAGGTTGAGCGGAGCATCCATCCAGGCCTGCCAGCGAGCCAGGACATCAGCGTTGGGCTCGTCGTCCAGATATGGAAGCAGGTGCGCCCATGCGTCGGTAGTATCGGCTGCAGGCAGTCGAGGTGTAGGGCGAGCTATGGTAGAGCGCATGCTCATGCTGGAAAGCAGTGCGGCCAACAACAGGGCGCAGCAGCATTGGAGAGACGAGCGGATAGGAGAAAAGAGGTCGTAAACAGGCATGAGAAGAGAGGAGCAGTGACGGAAGCGGACAGCTCGGAGGCAAAATCTACCAGAGCACGCGGATGTCAGCAGCAGGCGACCATCCAAGCTCCCAGTGCTGCTCTGCGGCCACGCCCAGGTGCAGGGCACCGCGCTGCAGTTCCAGCCCAAGTGCGAACTCCGATGGAGCCGTTTGCATCCCGCCACGAAAGACCAGAATGGGCAGCACGTTCGCCTCAATGCCCGATCGAAAGCGAAGGGGGAAGTCCAGGTCCTTGAATAGGTCAGCGCTCAGGTCAACACGCTCCGACACGTCGTACGCCGCACCTATGCTCAATGTGCGTGGAAGCGGCGCATCGGTTGTCCAGGCAGGTTGATTGACATTTGTGGCATGCGCGCCGACATGGATAAGCGGCAGCACTTGCATAATAGCACCAAGGTGTACGCCTACCGTCTGGGCGCTTCCGAAGCGGCTGACCCCTACGTGATAGTAACGCGCCGTGGCTCCCACATGAAGCCGGCGCGTTGTGCCCAGGCGAATTGCGCGCGCTACGCCTACCGACAGATAGGTTTCGCGGTAATCTTCGAACCCAAATGTACTGCTCCCTGCGGAGAAGGTATGGCCCCATTGGGGCCAATGTATGCTGAGTGCACCGTGGCGCAGTTCAGGCAGGCCGTACATCTGCCCGCCGTAGACAGACGCGGCGCGCGAATCCAGCGCGGCCCACGAGGCCGGGTTTACGTGCACACCAGTCAATCCGATACGGGCGGTCGTTGCGTGGGCGAGTCCTGTGCTTTGTGTGGAACCCCGCATGTCGAATAGAGATTGGGTGTGCCCCCAACGGGGAAGCATGATCATCCAGGCGAGTATGATACATGCGTATGGAGCACGCATACGACGCGCCTTCAGGCATAGTAACCAATTCATAATTGAGTCGAACACGATTCGGAAGCGGATGTGAGAGCGCTGAAAGCACGCTCTGTGAAATGGGTATGCAGTATTATACTACGTATCGTTAAAAATACATGCAAGCGTCTGGCAAAAAAACTGGTCTGCAGTCGAGAGCCATGTGGGGGACTACCGTGTGGAGTAGTATCGTACAGCGTATCAACAGGCCTGGCAGAGGGGGTATTGTTTATGGGATGCTGAGCCTCGTGGCGCTGTGTGTAGTCTGGGGAAGCACCCCTATCCTGAGCATGGCCCAAGAGCTCAGTTGCCGCGTGCAGATTGACTACTCGCAAGTGTCAGGCACCGATACCTCAACGCTCGACGAACTCGAAGACCGCATTCAGACGTACCTCAACAGGCAGAACTGGACGCCCCACCGCGTGGCAGATAGCGAGCGAATTGGGTGTAGTTTTCAGATCATTGTCCAGGGAGAGCCTACGACAGGAGAGTACGAGGCCCGCCTGGTCGTATCAGCACGGCGACCTATCTACGGCACAGCGCAGTCTACATCGGTGCTGCGCCTCAACGATCCAGAATGGACGTTCAGCTACAGTCGGGGCGAAAGCCTTGTGTACAACCTGAACCGTTACGATCCACTCACGTCGGTGCTCGACTTCTATGCGTTTCTGATTCTGGGCATGGACTTCGACACCTTCGGCGAGCGTGGAGGAACCGCCTATCTGGAGCAAAGTCGCACAATCTCTGACCAGGCCCGCTCGGACCCGAGCAGCTCAGGGTGGGAATCGTTTGGTACCGATCGTAGTCGGTCCGATTTCATTGAAGCGCTGCTCAATAGTCAGCATCGTGCATTTCGAGAAATGATGTTTCGGTATCATTATGAGGTGCTTGACCAATTCATTGAGGACCCTGAGGCAGCACGTGAGCAGGCTATTGCACTGCTGCGCGAAATACAGACGTTTGCCGATCGGGCAGGACGTACGTATGTGATCGATCACTTCTTTTCCTCCAAGTACCAGGAGCTTGCCGCTCTTTTTCAGGGTAGTGCGATGCAGCAAGAAGCCCGACGTGTGCTCACCCAGGTCGACCCGTCTCACTCTTCGACCTATAACAGCACCCTGAATTAGGCACCGTCTGAAAACTCGCCTGATAAAAATCTTTCCTGGGGCGAACGGTCCCCCGTTCGCTCCCGTCAGCCGCGCCAGAGACGTCCGCGCCGGGCGGCGCTTCCAGACTCCGGCTACCGGTGTATTTCTTCCATCACTTAGCGCTGAACCGCTACCCGAAAGGGTTTTCTACGTATCCGCTTGCTTTTCAGATACTGTTTGATGCCCAGTACAAAACAAGTCGCCCCTACGGGCCACCGCAGTGCGATCACTCGTTTCTATCTGGTACTGCGAGAGACCCGCCCCTTTTGGGACTAAGTACAGAGGGGTTTTGCAAAGGGATGCCGGGGCTGATATCGCTCCGTTTGGCATCCGCTAATACGATACGTGATAGGAGCTAACTCAAGCGTCTGCAAGTCTCCTTTAATGTGAATCGATAGTTAAGGTAATTAAAATAAGCCTATACTTATTTGCACACATGCTACATATGTTTAAAAAAATTGCATAGGTAGTAACTATCCTACCATGATTTCGTCACAGACACGACAATCAAAAGCTGCAACAGCGGAGCGTCGTACGAAAATGAACATGCGTTCCGTTCTGTATAATGCGTACCGAATGCAATACGCAGCATGAGAACGAAGTCATCTACCAATAGTCCATCGAAGTTTATGTACAATACGGAAGGCGTTGATGCGATCGCAACAATCACAGAGTTGCGTTCTGAAACCTCGGAGCTGATTGAGCACGTCCGTAAGACGCAGAACGGCGTGCTTATCCAGAAAAACAACGACCCCTATGCGGTGCTCATTGACTGGGAGACATACAAGAAGATCAAAGAGAAGCTGGGGATCGACGAGTTGCGCGAGCTGGCGTAGTCGGAAGATAAAAGACACCTTGTGCGCATGGCGGCGCATGGCGACGCCATCGCTCGCCTGTAATCGGGTTCACGTCAGATAGCTGTTGCCGACAGCAACAAGTGTGATTGACGAAAATGAAAGGGCCAGTGCGTTTTAAGCACTGGCCTTCTCTGTTTAATGACCCAAGCTGGAGCATCGCGCTTCCTGCTTATTTATATGGCGGGCCGTGCAGAAATTCGCATCTCTACTTTGGACAGGATAAATGCCGCTGCGGCCTCCCCAAAGAGACTGACTTTTCTGAAGGCACAGGCTTTGCGGGAAAAAGCGATGCGGTAGTCAGCCTGCATAAGACGGATCTGTATAAGATAAGACGGACTGGTTGAGACTTGGCCAGTACGACGTAGAGATGTAGGAAGACCTTGGAGCTATGAATCAGTGCGAAAGGGGGGACTCGAACCCCCACGCCCAAGTGGGCACGAGGTCCTAAACCTCGCGCGTCTACCAATTCCGCCACTTTCGCAAGCGAGAACCCTATATCCGATTTCAAATTGGGGAGTTCCCGGCGCTCCTGACTTCACAAGCGACTAACGATCGTAGTGCGATAGAAGATTAGCGGCGCTGGGGTGGCGGAGCGTAAGTACAACGTCTGCGTTGGTGATTCGTAAGAAGTACAGAATCCGTACCAAAGCGTCTGCTCGTACACAACAAGGCGCACCCGCCATACAGGGGCGATGCTCGGGCAGACACCTGTTTGTATCATAGAGGTAGACCACAACGCTGTATGTATGCACGTTCTGTAGGGCGCTATTCGTTGTTATCCACCTATGCCATTGTAGCAATGCTGATTGCTGCGATGATGGGAGGCTGCACGCCATCGGGCGAGGTCGTGTCCGTCACGGAGCGGCCCGATTCAACCGAAGGAGGCGCAAGTGCCGAGACAGAACTCCCCACGCTTCCACTGACGGCGTTTCCGGCTGGATACGACACGGTGCGCGTACGCCCATTTGATCTGGGCAAAATGTGGAGTATTGACCGCGTGCCCACAAGCTATTTCCAGGATGAATACGACGTGGCAGCTTCGGAAGAGTGGCGTGAGCACGCGCAGTATGCCGCCGTGCGCTTCAGCGATACGTGCTCAGGGGGCTTTGTCTCCAACACGGGCCTGGTCGTCACCAACCACCACTGCGCCCGTGAGCATATCACAGCCGTTGAAGAAGAAGGCGAGTCGCTGGGGCAGCGTGGGTTTGTAGCGTCTACCCCAGGCCAAGAGCGTACTACCCCCAACCTGTTTATTGATCAGCTTGTTGAGGTGCGCGACGTGACCGATGAGATCTACGAAGGCGTGCGGCGGCTCCGTTCGTATGTGCGCACCGAGCGGGTAAACGACTTGGAGGAGCGCCTGAACGAAGAGGCAAAATCGGAAGACAGTGCGCTTCGCGTAACCGTAGAGGCGCTATACCAGGGCGCGCGATACAAGGCATACACGTACCGCCGCTACACCGATGTGCGCCTTGTGATGGCGCCTGAGCAGCAGGTTGGATTCTTTGGGGGCGACGCTGATAACTTTACGTATCCCCGTTACAACATGGATGTGGCGTTCTACCGGGCCTACGAAGACGGCGAGCCCGTAACGCCTGAGCACTATTTTGAGTGGAGTAGCACACAGGGGAGCGAGGCTGGAAGTGCAGTCTTTGCTGTGGGGACGCCCGGTTCAACCAGCCGCCTTACAACGGTAAGTCAGGTTAAGTATGAACGCGACCACGGCATTCCGAACCGGCTGGCGTTTATCGAACCGCGCATTGAGGCGATGGAGCAGTTTCTAACCAACGCGGATGCGGGCGACTGGCCTGAGCTGCGTAACACGGCGCTGTCGCTCAAAAACTCACAGAAGAGCCTCCAGGGCCAACTCAACGGCATCGATGCGTATCTGCTTGCACGCCGCACAGCCAACGAACGAGCACTGCAGGACTCGATTCGGTCGGTTGACACGTTGCGGCAGCACTACCGCGGCCTTACGCGTGACATGGAACAGATACAGAATGCAAAAAGTGGGGTCGAGCAGCGAGCTCGGGCATTTAATGGATTCGCGAACACACAGGTTGGCTCGCGGGTGCTCACGCGGGCTATGTACGGATACTACATCGACCAACTCAACAGCAGTCGCGGCGTTGGTGCGCAGCTGGATGCCGCCCGTCGCGAAGCCGACAGCATTGCCGACTGGCCCGTCCAGGTAGAGCGTACCCTCATTGCGCAGCGGCTTGCCGACGTACGGGCAGCATACGGACCGAACGATCCTACCATGCAGCGCCTGTTCGACGACAAAACACCCGAGGAATGGGCCGAAGAACTGGCCAGCGAGAGCCGCCTGCGTACCCAAGACGGCGCGCAGCGCCTGTATAGCCAAGGCTACCGCGACAGCGACGACCCTTCGGTATCGCTTGTTGAGGCGATTGCCCCGTTGTACTTTAGCGTCGTAGAGCAGCTACAGGACTTTCGTGCCTCCGAGCAGTCCATCAATGCGCGGCTGAATCAGGCTCGCCTGGCCGTGTTCGGCACCGAGCACATAGCTCCAGACGCTGCGTCTACGCTCCGCATCAGCGACGGACGGGTGCGCGGCTACACTACCGACAGCACCGAGGTGCCAGCGTATACAACGTTCGGGGGCATGTATGAGCGAGCACGCACCAAAAACGCAGCGCCCTGGGACCTCCCCGAGCGCTGGCAGGCAGCGGCATCCGACAGCACATTGCGGGCTGCTCCGCTTAACTTGGTGTCGACGGTCGACATTTCGGGGGGAAGCTCAGGCTCGCCCCTGGTCAACGCCGATCTGGAGCTGGTGGGCGTTGTCTTTGATAGCAATCAGCCTGCACTTCCCAATCGCTTTCTATACCGCACCGAGCAGGCGCGCGCCATTGCGGTAGACAGCCGCGGCATCATCGCGGCGCTCCGCCACGTGTATAACGCTGAAGCGCTGGTGCAAGAACTGGTAGACGGATATACAAATGTGGCAGCGCGCCCGTAACTGCATGCGTAGGAAACGCTACGCAATAGTGCTGTGCAACAAGGTTATCCAGATGACGGAATGTCCAGCGGCGAGGGCGTTGAGGCGCCGAAAAGACCGGCCAGGGCAGGCGTAACATCGGTGAGGGTGGTTGCTGACCGAAAGGCGGCGGCTCCGCATCCGTAGGCCACCAGCGGCACCGGGTGGTGCGTGTGCGGTTTCTGATGAGGAACTTCCAGATTGCCGTGGTCGCTGCATATGAGCAGCAGGTCGCGCGTTGCCGAAAAATTGTCCAAAACACCGCCAAGCAGCGCATCCAACCGACTCAAAATAGTGGAAATAGAGAGATGGGAGCGCCCATGACCGGCTTTGTCGGTTTCGTAGTACTCGAATAGCGTAAGCCGATAGCGCTGCATGATGCGATAGAGCGTGCGCCCTGCCGCCGCAGCAGTTTGCTGGGGGATAGCAATGTTCAGATGCTCGTTCCAGGCCGCGCCCACCAAGTCAGCAGGAAGCGCATGGCCTGCATGCACGTCGGGTGTAGAACGAAGGCGCACCCCTGCCTGCCGACTGCACAGTGTGGTGACGGTCCACCGGTTACGGCGCGCCCGTTTCTCGAAGAAAACAGGCGGATAGGCGTTGGCAAACGCACAGGCCTCCGCGTTCTGGGTAGCTGCGTGTACGCGCTGAAACAGATTGTTCGTGGCCAGTATGGGCTTCGATGAGGAGTGTGGGAAAGGACCGAAGTGTCGTCCGGCATGCTTGGCGCAGTTGACTCCGCTAAAGAGCGACGCCTGCCCAGTGCCACTCTGTGGTAAGCCATCTACTCCCAGCGTAGCATCAACGGCACGAAACACATGGCGGTCGCGGTCAACGCAAGGTGTACGGGTGGTCCACCCTGTGTGGCGGGCCAACCGGCCCCAGTGGGGGCCCAGATCGGCCATCGGATTGGTGGAGCTATCGGGGCCCAGCCCAATGCCGTCGATGAATAAAAAAAGCACATGTGCAGGCGAGGGAGGCATAAAGCGGCGGTACACAAGAAAACAGGAGAGACAGAACCCCGAAGCATTCACAGAGCCTTCGGGCAACCATTGCAGGTGAAACCGGCGGACAACATTAACAGGGCCGCTTGGGTAGGTTTGGCATCTGGTGGCATGTTGTCTTCCGTATCCGACACACACGCCGGTCATGTTCCACTGAACAGCCTTCGCACGCCTATGACCTCATGGTATCGTCGCATTTTGCCTCGCACGCTGCTGGGCGCTGATGCTGAATCGCCGTCCAACGAAGACGACACCCGTCCAACCATTGCGCTTATGCTGGGGGGCGGCGGGGCTCGTGCTGCGTATCAGGTGGGGGTGTTGAACTACATCGCCGAGGCATTTCCTGACTTTCGCTTCTCGCTACTCACGGGCGTTTCGGCTGGAGCCATCAACACGACGCACCTGGCCAATCATGTGGGCACGTTTCGGCAGGCCGCCAGCAGCTTGGTGAGCAACTGGGAGGAGCTCACCGCCGATCGGGTGTTTGACGTAAACTCTGGTTTTGCTGTGATGCGCCAACTGTTTGCTGACCGCGAACCAGTAGGACGCTCGGCTGCGGCGGCGCGGCAGCGCGGTGTGCTCGACCCCAGCCCGCTGCGAACTTTTCTATATGAAAAGATGGCTGCGCACGATAACAGCCTTCGCGGCATCAATCAGAACGTACGTACGGGCTGGCTAAAAGGCGTAGCCGTCGTTACGACCAGTTATACCACCGGCCAGACCGTAACCTGGGTGCAGGGCGGCACGTTCGATGAGTGGGAGCGGCCGGATCGTATTGGGCGCGAAGCCGAGCTTTCTGTGGAGCATGTGATGGCATCTACCGCGCTGCCGCTGGTGTTTCCGCCCGTGCGTATCGGCGATGCGTGGTACGGGGATGGCGGTGTGCGGCTCATGGCACCGCTGGCTCCGGCGGTGCACATGGGAGCGAACCGCATTATGGTGATTGCAAATCGATACAAACCCAGTCAGGAAGAGGCTGAGCGCCCTTCTGTGCAGGGGCACCCTCCGCTTGCGCAAGTGATGGGCGTGCTCGTGAATGCAGTTTTTACGGATGCGCTGGAACAAGACGCTGAAAACTTGCGACGTATCAACCGGCTGGTGCGTCAGCGTGCCGCCCACAACGGGCAGTCCACCCCCACAGCTGGTGCGGCCCGCCCCCGCGAGCGGGTGATTGACTTGCTTCAGATTCGCCCCTCTGTAAGTTTAAGCACGTTTGCCCATGAATATATCGACGAACTGCCCACAGCCATTCGTTATCTGGTTAGCAGCACCGGCGGGCACGAAATGCGCAGCAATGACTGGAGCAGCGTGCTCCTCTTTGCACGCGGATATATCGACCGGGTCCTCGAAATCGGATATCATGATGCGCGTCGCCAGCACGACCGCATCGCTACTTTCCTTCATGAGGAGCGTGTTGAGGCAGGTGGTGCAAACACGGCATAGCATAGAGAGCAGTACAATATAGGGACGTGGTCGAAGGCGTAGCGATAGAGAAAACGCACCGTGATTGGAAATTGGGAGCGCCTCCGGCGCGGATGCCCGAAATAGAAGGTCTAAGAACGGGCAACGTTACGAAATGCATCAATTGGGGGCCTTCCTATCCAGCCTGTTACGTCCAGCCTGCTCCATTCCTTCCAGAGCGCTGTACAGCAGGATGTAGAAGCATTTGTTCGTTGCACCATCCTCCGACTTGTCCATGCTCAGCCGTGTCTGGAGTAGCACCACCATTGGCGTTGATGCGTTACCTATCGAAGTGGAGACACATATCGACTCGGGGTTGCCCAAGTACACCGTAGTGGGGCTGCCGCATGGGGCCGTGCGTGAGAGCCGGGACCGCATTCTTTCGGCGTTAAAGAACAGCAGTTTGCCGGTGCCCCGTGGACGTATTACAATTAACCTGGCCCCGGCTGATGTGCCCAAAGAGGGCGCAGCATTCGACTTGCCACTTGCCGTGGGCCTGCTGGCGGCCTACACCGATCGGATCGATACAATGCGCCTCCATAGCACGTGGGTGATGGGAGAGCTTGCCCTGGATGGTAGTGTGCGACCGGTACGTGGGGTGCTGCCTATGGCGATTAAGGCCTGGGCGCAGGGATGTGATTATGTAATCGTGCCGAAAGAAAATGCTCGTGAAGCGGCCGTGGTCGATGGACTTTCCGCAGTCCCGGTCGAAACGGTTGAGGATGCCATGCGCTTTCTGGTTGAGGGGCCAGACGGAATGACATTGTGCCACAATGCACTTTCTGAAGCCTCAGCAAACGGCACCCCGCAAAGCATCGACTTTGCTGATGTGCGCGGGCAAGACAATGTAAAGCGTGCGCTTGAAGTCGCCGCGGCTGGCGGACACAATGTACTTATGGTTGGGCCACCTGGGTCGGGAAAGACAATGCTTGCCCGGCGCATGCCTGGCATATTGCCGCCGTTGTCGACGTCAGAGGCACTTGAGACAACGAAAATCTATTCGGTGCACGGTACGCTCGACGCCTCCAAAGGCCTGGTGACACAGCGTCCCTTCCGCTCTCCACATCATACCATTTCGGATGCCGGGCTCTGCGGCGGCGGAGCCAACCCGACACCTGGTGAAATTTCTCTGGCTCACAACGGGGTCCTGTTCTTGGACGAGCTTCCCGAGTTTCAGCGGCGCGTGCTGGAGGTCATGCGCCAGCCCATTGAAGAAGGACGTATCACAATTAGCCGGGCACGCACCACGGTTACATATCCGGCCCGGTTTATGCTCGTAGCCAGTATGAACCCATGCCCTTGTGGCTACCTCAACGATCCGAAACGAGAGTGTGTATGCCGTCCGGCTCAGATTCAACGCTACTTGGGAAAGATTAGCGGTCCGCTTATGGATCGCATTGATCTCCACATAGAGGTAGCACCTGTCGATTTTGACGAGTTACAGTCAGATTCGAGAGGGGCAGAACGTTCAAAAGACATCCGGGGGCGCGTCATGAGCGCTCGAGACACGCAATCGGGGCGATTTTCGGGACGAGAGGGTTTGCATGCCAATGCCCAGATGGGCGCACGCGCTGTTCAGGAGCACTGCGGACTTGACTCTGAGGGCACGGCTCTACTCAAAATGGCGATTGATCGCCTGGGGTTGAGTGCGAGAGCCTACACGCGCGTTCTGAAAGTTGCACGGACGATTGCCGACCTCGACCAGGCAGCGTCAATCCGCTCTGCTCACATATCAGAAGCGATCCAGTATCGCACGCTGGATCGAGACTGGTGGAACGGTTAATCCGGGCTTGTGTGAGTCACAGGTGAACTTAAGAACACTGAAGCGCCTCAGGGCTACGATGGATCAGAAGAGGCCACATGGTCGAATGGGGGGCACGATGCGCAGACAATCGCCAGTTCGAGATAATGAACCGTGCCTCCAACTGTGAAGCTACAGACTGTCTGGCATAGAGAGTAGATCTGACAGAGTGTGGGCCGCCACCTCTGCAGGCTTGCTTGCTGGAAAGTCAAGAGACAAACGACACGAATTGATAGCGCAGAAGAGATCGAAGAAGTACCGAGAGCATTCGATCTGTGTAACAAATCGTACGAAAGCGAGTTAGGGGTGACATAGGGTCCAAACCGGACAGACCGGATGCTTCAGTAAGGAACCGTACATGTCCGAGAGGTACATGCATATCCCTTGCATCCAGCGAAGGCTTTCGTTCGCAAGACCTTTTGCATACCAATCTAAAAATGGTTAACGTGTAGGAGAGACGTTATAGACACGTTAGTTCTTAGAAGCGAGTTTGTGAGAGAAGCAGACGAAAGAGCTTCTGAGAACCGTTTGCTTCTTCAAAACATAGCCGTGCAGCGCAGCGGGAAAACGTTCTTGTTTGGAAAATTCTCATTATCCCTCTGGTTTTGTTTGTCACTTAGCACGCTGACACGTACCATGGGTATGCAGTATACACCTGCACTCCTGACTGAGCGATGAGCACAGCCACAGCACTCGATTCTTGAAACTATCACGGCGTTGGGTACATGCCTAAAGCATCACACAATATTGCACTCGCCACCATTGCCGTCGCACTTTCTGTGCTGTTCCTCATGCCTGCCTCAGCAGCAGGGCAAGGGTTCGGGGAGCCGTTTCAGGGGGAAGGCGCTCCGGGAAGCCAGACTGAGGAGGAGAGTACGCCTTTTGTCCACGGCCTGACCATTGGCGTGGGAATGAGTACGTATCAAGGCGATCTGAGTCGGAATCCGGATAACAACGTACTGAAGTACTTCAGTTCAGCGACTCCATCTGTTTTGGTGAGAGCCGACCGTCGTTTTGGTCAGTTCCAGCAGTTTGGCCTGAACGCAGAGTTGCAGTACCACCGGATTTCAGGTAAGACAACCTCAGGTGGAAGTCAGCCGCTTGAGGTTAGTAACAACCTGGTTGGTCTTGACTTCACGGCTGATTATGATCTTCCTTATATTCGGCAAGGGCTCTTCCGGGTATTCCTTGGTGGTGGGCCACTGTTTGTTATATCGCCGTCGTACTCCTCAAATTTTCCTGAACCTGAGGAAGATGAAAGGTTTGATCCTTTGGGAAGTCGAGTAGTTGGTTCTGTGGTGGCTGGTGTATCAATGTTCGATACGTTCCGTATCGGTGTGCGTGTCTCAACCTCTGATTTCCTGGATGGTCATGTCGGTATTGATGGAGCAAAAGGAGTAGACTACATGGGATTCTTTGGGGTCACACACCGCTTTGACTTTCGGTAGATCGACAATGCCCCGCTTACCTGCCTGATGGGGGTATATTCTACAGTATGCCTTACGACGTTGTACGCCCCCCTAAAGTGTAGAGAGCAAGCATTGGTAGCAATAACACCAACAAGATCAGTTGGACGCGCGTGTAAACACGCACGCTCAGACCGCTTTTTGACCTTCGTTATCCAAGATGATCATGCAAATTAAGCGCTTACTTACTGCAGCTCTGCTGGTGGCAGTTTTTGCCGGTGCACCTACCGAGGTGCTTTCGCAGCGCCTCTTTCTTTCCGGTGGTGCGCTCCTTTCCCAGGACACTGATATTTCAAACCTGGGAGGCACTAACCCTGCTATCTCTGGTGGCCTTATGCTGGATTTGAACAGCGTTGCACGTCTGCGGGCCGGAATGACGTATCAGGATCTGACCTCGGCAGAAGGCGGCGTTGAATTTCATATCTTGGGCCTTGAGAGCGACGTAAGTCCATATCTTTATGCTGGATATGGGAATTACGTCTTCGGAGATGAAACTGAGCGTGGAGTCTTCCCGCTTGCTGTAGGGCTTGACTATGGTGTGAATCAGAATGTGCGGATTAAGGCTGAATTGGCGGGGCGTTGGTCGTGGACAGAGGAGGTAAATGGGGGGCAGGTTCAACCTGACCTGGTGTCCAGCTTCATGCCGCTGATCGGCGTCACATACCGCCTGCAGCGTATTGAACGTGAGATTCCGGGCGAGGGCGTGATGGACGATGAAGATGACCTTGGCGTCGCCTCACAGGAAGAGGGAAACCCGTTCGGAAGCTTGGACGCGACAGGGGCCTCTCAAGAATTTGAAATCGATTACACAAAAAGCGAGCTGAAAAGTGGTGAGCCTGAGACCGTGCAACAAGGGGAGACACTCTTTTCCGACCCAGGTGCACGTCCGTACAGCAGCCCGGTGACGCGCGAAAATATCACGGAGTTCGAAGATCATAGCGACATGATGCGTCTCCCCAGCGGGTCCTTCCTGATGGGATATACCGGTGAGGATCCGCTTGGACGACAGCCTGCCGGGCGGAAGCGCATCTCGGTTTCTGGATTCTATATTGACCGGAATCTCGTTACTAACGAAGACTATCGTACTTTCCTTCAGGACCTTTCGCCGGGTGAGCGGGAACAGTATGCTCCAGACTCTACGGCATGGGAGGGGTCTGCTGCGCGAACGACCAACTGGTCGGCGTACTTCCGTGGCTCCACATACAGTGACTATCCCGTCGTTGCCGTCGATTGGGAGAAGGCCAATGCCTACTGTGAGTGGCGAGGACACCGCCTCCCCTCAGAAGCAGAATGGGAATATGCGGGTCGAGCCGGCCACATCGGAGAGATTTACCCGTGGCCTGGCACCCGTGCTCGCACGTCGGACGGTCAGTACCTTGCCAACTATGCTCCTGAAGGACAAGCACAGGAGTATGTGTTTACGTCGCCTGTAGGGTCCTACCCACCCAACCGCTGGGGCATTTACGACATGTCAGGAAACGTATATGAGTGGGTTCAAGACACCTACACGCCGACGTATGCCGGACACTCACGTCTTGATCCGGTCATCAACGACCCCTCCAGTTCCGACCGCGTTGTGCGTGGTGGGTCGTGGAACTCCCCAGTGTTCTTCATTAGCGTAGGCGTGCGCACCCCGAAAGAAGAAAGCGACTCTGACACCGAAACCGGATTTCGCTGCGCCGGCGATATTGGCCAAGTCGAAGGTGATCGTGCAGAAGAAGAGCGGGCCGAGCCGGCTCCAGCACCTGAAACAGGTACTGGAGAGGGACAGCCGCCTGCTCAGGAAGGAGACCCAGCTCCAGATCAGCAGCCTGAGTTTCCCGAGCCCGATGAGCAGCAGGAGCCTGAGTTTCCCGAGCCACAAAATGAGGAGCCGCCTCAGCCCCCTATGAAGTAGCGTATAGTGTCACGTCAAGTCAGTCGGCCTTTACCGAAAGTTAGGTTTACTGGCAAGGGGCGTTCCACTGCTGCATCTGCCTATATTGTCTGTCTTAAACTACTACTGAAATAACCCATGGCGAGCCGAAAAAATAAAAATACCGGCGCATCAGCCGCTCAACTGCTGGGCATTTGTGCAGGAGTGCTGTGCATCGTCGTGATGCTTGGCGCCTCTGCTGCAACGGATGCCCCGTGGGAGCATGGTCTGGTCGAGAGTTCACAAGAGAACGAAGCTCTGTCGCATAGCGATGTGGTGCCAGCTCCCCCCGGAGATTATGGGGACATGGTCCAGCTTCCCGATGAGACCTATATCATTGGTCTGACCGATGAGGATCCATATGGTGCTCAATCCGCTGGCCGACGTGAAATCACCGTTTCAGCGTTCTATATCGATCGCTTTGAGGTGACGAATGAAGAGTACCGAGAGTTTGTATCCGAGCAAGGAGAGCAATATGCCCCGCGCGTAGAGGCATGGGGAAGTGGGGAGTCGGCAGAAAGCCAGATGGAAAACTACTTCTACAGCTCGTCTCGGGGCAACTATCCTGTGGTTGGCATTACGTGGGATGATGCGAAAGCATTTTGTGAGTGGAATGGACGACGCCTTCCTACCGAAGCGGAATGGGAGTATGCAGCTCGCTCTGGTCGTACAGGGGCAATCTACCCTTGGCGTGGAATATCTACCAGTGATGCACGGGGGCGCTATCTCGCAAACTTTGCACCGAGCGAAGGGCGCGCCCGCACTGGATATGCGTTCACGGCCCCTGTTGGGTCCTACCCCCCCAGCCGATGGGGAATTCATGACATAGCTGGAAACGTAGCAGAATGGGTCGAGGATGCTTATACGCCGACCTATGATGACTTCCCTGTGACAACAGAAACGCCCGTTGTCCGAGGAGACTCCAGCAATACCCGTCGCGTAGTGCGTGGTGGGTCGTGGGCCTCGTCTGGATTTGAGATTGGCGTTGGAGTGCGTGACTATGCTCAGAAAGATGAGGCAAGTACACAGATAGGAATCCGGTGTGCTGCCGACCCAATCCAGGTTGAAAGCAGTGGAAATGTTGGCCCTGATGCAATGGATGTAGTCCCTCCTGCCGAGAGTGAGAATCCACCTTCTCCTGAAGGCGAGGAAGAAACCGGCGAAGAAGGTCAACCAACGCCTCCCGATGAGGAGCCGATGTTCCCTGACCCTTCTGAAGAAGGTGGGTCGGAAGAACCTGAGGAAGGCTCAGAGAATGAGCCGCCGCAGCAGTAGCAGAACCCTTTAAGTAGATCGTAGCTGCTCTAAGCGGCATCCTGTTTGCGGTGTTGTAAGTAGAGAATAACAAGCAGCGCGGTATACCGTAGCCTCTCCAGGTAACCAGGAGAGCAATGCTTTTACGAGTATCAACCTTGTACCAACAACTTTAGTCTCATGGCTTCCAGCAATCGCAAAGAGTACATTCTCTCGTTCACTACAAAAGTGCTCGGGTTCTTCATTGGGGTCTTCGGGGCGGCAGCAATCCTTGGTGTGTTCTTCAAGATCTGGGATAACCCAGTGGCTGCCGAGTATTCCGAGCCGTTTATGATCATTGGCTTCCTTGGAGAGGCTGGAGCATTTATTATCATGGGGATCCTGGAGTTAGTCCAGGCCTTCTTTATGGATGCCCCAGATGAAGCTGATGGTGAACCCGCTGCAAGTGGAGGGGGTGCAGCTGTCGTGCAGTCTGCACAAGGTCCGGCTCCGAGTGCCTCTGCGCGAAAGATGATGGAAAAAAAGGTCAACGACGACCTCAACGTCATGATGAGCGCACTTGGAAAAGAGATTAAGCAGTTTGGGGGTGAGATTCACGACATGGCAGGTGAAATGAAACGTGCCCGTGTTGCCGTGAAGGACATGCGCACAAAGCTTTCTGAAGTAGCAAGTGGAGAACTCGCCGAAGATGCGGGCCGCTTGGGCGAAGGAATGCGTACCCTCGGAAATGAAATGGAAGGGGCTGGGTCAACGGTTGAAGAGATGCGGAGCGATCTGGACGAGATGCTCTCTCGCTTCCGTACCTTCAATAATCCAGGAGCAGGAAACGGAGCTTCTTAAAAATAAGCTCTCCTGTATGAAGGCTGTTTCACTTCGGTTTTGATTGATAGCAGGTGTGATCGTATATTCATGCCTCTCTTCTCTGACTACGCACGAATTAAGCTGTGTGCAAGTCAGAATCAAAACCGCATTGTGACTGATATACCGCAGATGGTGCGGAATCCAATTCGGGTCTTCTGAAAGACGATCCTGTGCGTCACACACCATCGTTCAGCCTCTTAAAACTTGTGTCTGTACAAGTTCGGCTTTTGAAAGTATGGGACCCTTGATTTCTGAACATCAAGGAAGCCGCTGCTGAACGTTCTGAATAACCGTCTATACTTGTCGAGACGACCGCTCTATGAAAGACTCAACAATCAGGATTAAGACACTCAGGTACCAGATTATGCTGGCCCTGTATCTTCCTGTCCTGCTTTATGCATTCAGTACCTTTGATGTCGAAGAAGACACAGCCTACATTCGCGACGTTGAGCCAATCGTCGTGGGGCAAGAAAACGTAGTTTTGGGTCAGCCTTATGAGGCAACAGCCTACCTCGCGGCCTCTGGAGATACCGAAATTGGGGTCCAGACAAGCGATGACAGACTCCAGATTGATGGTGAGCGCCTTAGCATGCAAACTGGAAGTTTGCTCCCCGAAGGAGAAGATGAGCAGGTCGTCGAATACACAGCAGAGCTTACGTTTGAGCAAGTCAACGGAGAGACCGCTTCGCGTCCTGTCACAGGCCAGTTCACAGTGCGGCGTCCAGAAGTCATTGCGCAAAGCGTAGCAACTGACGCCCTGTATCGTCAAACGCTGAACGAAATTCGGATTGATGTGCCCGGCCTTGAGGAGCAGCCGCTGCGGCTGGTTTCAGGTGGCCAGAGTCAAGAAGGGCGGACGCTCTCACTGAGCCCGTCGGGTGAGGAAGTGTCGGTCGAAGCGTATCTCATCCAGGAGGGGAGCGACGACGTCTTCTTAGGCACACGCACCTTTAATGTCATTCAGCCTCCGCTTCCGAGCATTCGCGTATTGAATGCAGGAGGTGATGAGCTGCAAGCGAGCGACCGCGTCTCACTCGCACGCCCGAACGTTCGCTTCGACTTTGAGCCCGATCCAGAGTTCGCATCGCGCTATGCGCAAGATGCTCGCTATAGCATTGGGCAGGTCCGTGTGAGCTACCGCCGTGGACTCGGCGCAAGTCAAGAGTTGGGTACCTTTGACCTGGGAAGCAATAACCAGCTGAATCTTGCTGGACAGCTCACAGGACTCCAGCCGGATGACACAATCTTTCTTGAGCTCGAAAACGTAGCACGTGTAAACCACGCAGGCCAACGCATTCCGATTGACAATGACTTGGGAAGCGCAAGCCAAACGTTCTCCTTTTCACTCGGTGGATAACGTGTACTGGGTCGGCTTTGGCTTCCTACTTCAGAGAGAAAGCCAGCAAAAAGTGGAAAGAGAAGCGGTTAGCCTCTTCTTCTGTTCCGACCCACTGGCACTATACAAGCCGAAGAGCTACCCCTCAAGGTTTCTATCGTGAGGATCGAAGTTTGGCACAACTGTGTCTGTATCATGCTCGCAATGTGCCTACAGCTTCGTACCGCTTGAGCCCGGCTCGTGATAGCTCTAACTTGGAAAAGATCGGGCAGTGTGTGATGGTGGGCACTGCCTGATTATAATGGTGGACAGAATACGTTGTTATGAAACCGCAGGGGAACGAACGGGCACCTTGCAATGCTTGGTTTGGTTCTTGCGAGAGGTAACTATGCATTCAGGAGGCGCGTTTCTACGAGCTCCTGTGCTTTTGTTTACTACACCTTCGACAATACATACACTCGGTTATGCACAGATCATACGTACATCAGTCGATCGCTGTGTTTGCGATTGCCCTGCTCAGCTTGGCTGGAATGCAGTCGGTGAATGCGCAAGCAGTCTGGCAGCAAAATATTGAGATTCGAGTTCCTGTCGAGCGTGGAAGCGCCATCAGTGCGTTCCGAGACGCTCTCATCGAGGAGGTTCGAGAGCAATCAGAGAGCGAAGATGCTCAAGAGCTTGCCATCAAGCGGCGCAGCCGCGATCAGGAGACGCAAGATCTGAGCTCGATCGAGTCTGAACTGATCAGTGAAGGATGGGGCGGTCTCAGTATCGCCAACACGCTGTATATCAGCTATACGTTTGCTGAAGGCCGTAACGGATTCCGTGAACAGATTACTTCGGTCAACTTCTTGCGTCAGCAGGATGGCGAAGGTCCTGACGTGCCTGTCTTCTACATGGACACGGAGAACTCGCAGTTCTTCAGCAATTTCATTCGTCGTGAAGGCGTTCAGGGTGGTCTGGGAGGAAACATTGCCCACCAGCAGCCCTTCCGCGACATTCTGCTCTTTGGCCGCTTGATGCGCCAGCAAGATCAATCCATCGTGACGGCGGTAAACGGGCAGGCGGTTAATGCGGACGAGGTTACTCTTCGTACAAAGCAGGTTGTTGATCGGATCATTGAAATCTCCCTCGCTTCTCGTTAACACTTGAATGCTGAAGCGGAGAGACGCTGTAACAAGCGACACAACGGCTCTCTCAACAAAAACGACAGCAAAGAAAAGGGTTACCCTCACTTTGAGGGTAGCCCTTTTTACATTCGGAAGGGTCTGATGCCGAATCCGGTTGCAACATTGCGGTGAGGGCGTACGCAGTTGTGATGCACACCCGTCATCTCGTCGCGGGGCTGGCCCGTTCAAGGGCACTACAAGCATGATCCTTCGGGGCCCTTCCACCCCGATACCGACGGCTGCCGGTAGAAGAAGTATTCCTGGGGCCCAAGTTAAGAAATCAGGTGGCGGTTCAATGCTAAGTGATGGGAGGAATGGGCCTATAGCCGGAGACGTCTGTGCTTGCTGATCCAGTCTTCGTCTGTCCTGGTTTAGCAGTGTGTGCTTGGTGGTGATGGAGCACTCACCGTCGCTCGGTAGCCATAAGCACGCGCAGGTTTAGCGCCTGAGCTGCGGAGGCAACCGTTGCAAATTGACGAATTGTGGCCCCCTCGTCGGCGCGTAACACAACAGTTGTTGTTTCAGTCCGGCGTGCATCGCGAATCTGCTGGGTGAGTTGGCCCTCGGACGCAGGTGTGCCGTCAACAAAGTAGCTCCCGTCTTCTGTAACCGACACGGTGATGTATTGCTGTTCAACAGGGGCAGAGGCGTCTACTTGCGGAAGGGTTACCTCAATGCCAAGTTGCGGGACAAAGCTCGATGTGAGCAGAAAGAACACAAGCAGTAAGAGGACGACATCCGTCATTCCCGCCAAACTAATTGACGAGACAGGAGCACGCGAGGGCTCAAAATCAAAACTCATAGTGTACAGGATCTGGAAAGATAGAAGAGCGCAGCTCGAACGCCACAATAACCAGGTGCCTACGACACCGGCTCTTGCAGCAGATCGATGAAGTCGGTAGCCGAGCGCTCCATATCGTTCGTGAGACGTTTAATGCGGTCAAGCAGGTAGTTGTATGCCAACGAAGCAATAATGCCGACCAGTAGGCCTGCTGCCGTTGTAATGAGGGCTTCCCAGATGCCTCCGGCCAGCACACTTGGGTTTACGTTGCCCTGCAGACTCTGAATGTCCTGGAAGGCGCGAATCATGCCGAGCACCGTTCCGAAAAAACCCAGCATGGGGGCTACACTTGCAATACTTGCCAGCATGTTGGTCCGCTTCTCAAGTAAGAATGTCTCATGTTTACCCGCTGCACGGACTGCATCTTGGATTTCCGAAATAGGCCGCCCGAGACGTTCAAGCCCATAATGCAAGATGCGAGTAATGGGAACGTCTTTGCGCTGACAGTACGCAAGAGCTCCATCAATGTCGTTCGCGCGGATGTAGTCGCGCACTTGATCGGTAATTGCGTCAGGGTTGCTGGCAGCTTGCCGAATTGTGAGCAAGCGCTCTACGAACAGATACACAGCAACAAATGAAAGCAGCAGGATAGGAATCATCACCCAGCCGCCCTGAATTAAGAGGTCGAGCACCGACAGCGCGCCCTCGTCGGCTGCAGCAGTAGTCAGTGAATCCTCAGCAGCGTCTTGAGAAAGGGCGGCTTGAAGGCGGAGGTACATAAGCGAGGAAATACGTGGGTACAAAAGAATACAAACGGAGCACAGGTCTGACTTCGTACAGCGAAAAATTCGTGCTACAGACGAAGCGGCCAAGCATCGCCAGGAACCAATTCGCTGTATTCTTGCTGAAGGCGACGAGCGGCATCCTGCGATGAGAACTGCCCTACAATGACACGGTATCGCGTTGTTCCATCGCCGCCCTCACTGGGCAGTATGTCAACTGGAACGCCAGCTGATTGCAGGGCAGTTGCAAATTGTGCGCGGATTGCTTCAGCTTCTTGCTCACTTGTGCGCGATGCCACAACCAGCGTCCACCCGCCCTCTTCAGGAGCAATGGGCGCTGTAGAAGGAGTATCGTTCGTTGTGGGAGCTTCTGCAGTGCTCGGCGTGTCGGTGTCGGCAGAGGGATCGCCTGCAGAATTGTCTGCGGATTCCTCAGCTGTCGGTTCGTCCGTAGCGTCTGTTGCTGACTCATCAGGGGCGGAGGGATCAGATGCTTCGCTGGACGGGTCTGAGGCCAAAGAAGGATCGGAATCTGACGGCGTGACTTCAGGAACATCTGCATCGCCAGAGAACGAGGTGCGCACGTTTTCGATAACTGAACGCGGACTGGGAACGGTGCCCTGTGCGCCAAGAACAATCCAGCCTCCTATCAGGGCAGCCAGCACAACGAATACTCCGATTGTTGTACGGAGTCCAGATCGTTTCGTAGCCTGGTTATGCGCAGCATCCTGAGGAGGGACATCGGGAGACGGAACGGCCTCGCCATCTTCTTGTGAGCGATCTTCTGAGTCTGTGGGCACGTCCTCTGCATGCGACGATGTGAATGAGGAGGCAGGTGGCGCGGAGGCCGACGCGGCGTCTTCATCTGTCTCGGGATCGGGGTCATTCACATCCCCAAAAGCAACACTCGACAAGTCCCATTCGCGATCTCGACTCCAAAAGTCGTCGTCCACATCGTCGTCTACGTCACCGTCAGGGTCGGTTTCTGCTGTGGTTTCTGCTGTATCAGGGGAAGTCGGTGCGTTCGCCTCTGAGGGCCACAGCGAGCCTGTGTCAGACGATGTTGATGATGCTGGGTCCGATGCAGGCAGTTCTTCGGTCGCGTCGTCGTCATCGGAAGAAAACGAAGAGGAGGCTGCATCTTCTGCCTTTTGCTCGGTTGCTGATGAGTCAGACGTCGGCATGGCAGACGCCCGATCGGCAGCAGACTCTTTGGAAGACGAGGGGGCCGGTGGGACCTCGGCAAGCGATGTTGACGTATCTGGGGCACGCTTTGGGGTGGGTACAGGCTCGTCTTCCAAGCCAGCGAAGTCCTCGTTCACCGCATCGACGAGATCATCGTCGGGGGCAAACTGAAGCGTGCCGTTGGCATCGGTCGTGAATGTACCCAGGGTAGGAATGCGGGCCCTTGAGCCTTGTCCAGCCCGCTGTCGGACTTGCTTGAGCAGGGCGTTGAGCATGGGTGCAACGTCCGACTCATCCAGCCCCAGGCGGTCAGCCAGTTGAGATAAAAGGCGATCAGACATAATGCGGCGAGGCATTTATGAAGGAGAGGATGAGTCGTCGTGCGGAACGAAGGTAATTGTACGCTTTGGGGGCGACCACATAGCGTCGTCATCGTGACCTTGCACCGTGCTGGCGTCGTGCTCTACCTGAATTGTACCCAGGCCGGGTAGGTCTACGTCGTGGCCGTTGGCGAGCTCATCGCGCACTACAGCACAGAAAGCTTTAAGCACTTCTTTCGGAGACGGACGGGCCATATTGTGGGGGGCTTAGGGTATGATGAACACGAGGCACTGTAGCTTACCACATTTGACGACCATCTTCAATGCAATCTCACTGTTTATGGGGATACAGTGCGAATCAGCATGAAGTCAGCAGCCTGGGCATCCGCTGCACTGAGCAGTTATCGCGATCACAAAGCGACAACGGGTACTGTCGCAATCAAGAGGGCTACACGGTTCTACAAGGCAGGGTTACCACAGGAGGCGCAGCCCTCCGCCTACGCGGGCCACTGGCTGCGGATAGCCGGGCCACTCAGTCGCGTCGTTCGATCCAATATCTTGTACGTACGCCGTAATTTCAATGTTGGGTGTGATCTGCACATCCCCCGAAACGCCAACTGCGACAAACCCGGGCGCGGTCGCCGTGCCCGCAGATGAAAGATCGCGAGCGCTCTGGCCACGCAGGTGCAGTTGCAAACGGGCCTGTCGTTCGGAAAACTGGTAGCCCATGGTAGCTTCGCCCGTGGTTCGGGCCACGAGCGGAAGGCCGTCGCCTTCGGCTACGCTACCGCCGGTATACTGCAGCGACACCGTGCCAAACCAAGGGGTAAGGGCTTGTAAGGTGGCATCAGCACCAAGCATCCACGTTGTGGCTTCCAGATACTGAAGGGTGAACAGACTGGTATTGTCCTGCGCAAAGAAGCGGCGGGTCGGGCTGTGTGTAACACCGGCATGCGCATCAATCTGTGCGGTTCCTGCACTCCATTGTACGCCTGCAGTGGCATCGAGCGTGTGAGCTGTACCTCCCAGGTCAGGAATCCCGCTCAGGTACGGATTGGTTTCGGCAAGATCAATGGGCGTGTGCAGCGCAAGGGACGGACGCTGCTCGGCGTAGAGCATCCATCGCGTGTCGGGACGCCACTCGACAAGGGCATACGGGGCGCCGTAAGTGTGGCCGCTCGGCGTGCCCGGACGCGCCAGGTTGGTTGTCATGCTTATGATGCTGGCGCCGCCTTCAACCTGTAAGTCGGGGCGGTCTACGAGGCGAACGATGCCATGGAGCGTACCCGAGCGGCTGTCGCCCGAGAATGCGGCATTGCCCAGGTGTCCGGCTAACTCGGCAGCGCCCTCGATGCGTAGATCGATAGCCGAGAGTCCGACAGTAGCCTCCAGGTTGCTGTGAAAGCGTTGCGTGGAGAAGCTAAACGCTCTGGTTTCCAGATCATGCCCCTCGTATCCCACGGTCCACGTAAGCGGCAGCCCGTCGTACACCCGAAGTGTGTGCTCGGTGCCAATGCGAGCCACGGTGCGTTCAGGAGCGTCCTGTAAGCCATACAGATCGTACTGGCGGTATGCACCGTCGACGTTGGATACCAGGCGCCACGATGTGCCTCGATATGACAGGTCGAGCGTACCCGAGCCGGTTTCAAAAGCGGTACGTACGTCGCGCTGGTCAAAAGGCTGAGCGCCGTTCATCCCTTCGTAGTCGCCATGCAGGCGCAGGTCCGTACGCGCAGAGATGGGCAGCTGCACATCGGCAGCCGCGCGGCGTTCGGTAAAGCGTCCACCAGCCACTTCGAGCGAGCCGTTCATTCCGTTAAGAAGGGGAGCCAGCGGCGAGCGGTCTTCGTAGTTGGCCTCGGGCGGGTCCAGATTAAGGGGCGGCAGAGCGTCGATGCGAAAGCCAATGGGAGAAGCGGCAGGCAGTCCTTCAAGTGGCAGTGCTTGTACGCGAGTGCGCGGCTGGAGCTCTTGTAGGGTGGGCCGTTCCAGCGAAGGAAACACCACACGGTATTCGCCACGAATCTCGATTTCGCGGGGCGTAATCTCGGGAAGCGTGGGGTCTGACCCGGGGTCTTGGGCCTGAGTCAGGCCAGGCATAGCAAGGAGAAGCGCCAACGAAAGCACAGCAAAACGCATCATAGGAAGTAAACAGGGTTCGCAAAGTCAGGGAGTAGCAACGAGAGGCAGCGGCATGCATCACCGGCCTGCGTTTTACAGCTTACAGCGCGTCGCGAGCCGCGCGGGCTTCTTCGGCAAAAGGCGTATCGCCATACCGATTAATGACGCGGTCGTACAGACGCTGCGCTTCACCGTTTTGGTCGAGCTGCTCGTAGGCGCGTGCTTGTTCGAGATAGCTGCGCGCAATCCAGCTTGGATAGCCCGAGAAGAGGGCCGGGATACGCTCCAGTTCGGTGATGGCCTGGTTCGGGTTACCGCTCTGGCGCAGCAGGCGCCCCAGCCGAAAGCGCGCCTCGGCCTCGGTTTCATCGTCGGCCCCGGACTCGACCACCTGGCGATAGAGGCGTTGGGCCTCGTCGAGCGCGCCGTCCTCTTCGGCGATGCGGGCCAGACCCAGGCGGGCAGAAGCGGTAAGGCGCTCGCTGTCCTGCGTACGCACAATCTGGCGCAGTAGCTGCTCGGCGTCGTCGGCGCGACCCTGCTGAAGGAGCGCCATGGCCTCGCCGTAGCGGGCGCGGGCCACCACGTCGGTGGGGGCTTCGGGGTGGTCGCCAGCACGCATGAAGGCGTTAAGCGCTTCACTGTACCGTTCGTTCTGCTCGTACAGCTCGCCCAGTCGGAGCGCGGCCTCGGGTACGCGCGGGTGGTCGGGATACGAATCGATCAACTGCCCAAAGAAGGTCTGCGCTTCCTGTCGCTGCTGCTGATCGGCATAGCCGCGTCCGAGCAGAAAGTATGCTTCGGGGAGATACGCATCGGTTTCGGCGATTCGAACGAACTGTCGTAGCTGTTGCATGGCGGCTTCGGTGTCGCCGCTCTGGTACGTGGCTTCGGCAATGCGGAAGCGCAGCGCATCGCTCCGCTCCGGGTCCTCAATGCGGTTTGCAATGTCGTCAATGAGCGCCTGGGCACCGTCGGGGTTGTCTTGCACCACAAATGCGTATTGGATGCTGGATGCCGCATCCGCAAATACGCTGCTGTTGGGGTAGTCTTCGAGCACCGTCTGGTAGGCATCGACGGCAGCCTCTAAGTCGCCCATGTTGAAGTAGGCGTCTCCGATGCCATACTGCGTGCGGGGGACGCGCGGATGGTCGGGGTAGGTGTCGAGAAGCTGCTCGTAGGAGGCGCGGGCCGCAGCGTAGTCCTGCGCCTGAAAGTAGACCCCACCGCGCCGGTAGAGGGCTTCGGGATGCCATCGGCTTTCAGGAAAGGTGTCGACCAGCGTATCGAACGACTGAATCGCCTCCTCAAAGCGGTCCTGCAGCGCGTAGGTTTCGCCCATCTGAAAGAGCGCGTAGTCGCGTCCGGTATCGCGAACGGCGTCGTAGGCGCTGAGGGCATCGTCGTAGCGGCCCTGGGCAAAGTAGCTGTCGCCCAGGCGGAGCTGCGCATCGGCGCGGTAGGGGATGCGAGTGTCGGTATCGTAGGTATTCAGGAAGCGCTCAAAGGCGGTAGCGGCGTTAGCAAACTGCTCTTGCTTAAAGTACGACCACGCGACGGTGTAGCGCGCGGCAGGCGCCGAGGGACCGCTGGGCGCGGCTTCAATGTAGCGCTGCAGACGGGCCCGTGCCGAAGAATAGTTTTCGCCCTGAAACAGACTTTCGCCGGCCCAGAAAAGCGCCTCGTTGCGCTGGTCGAGACGACCAGATTCATGCACCCGTATAAACGCATCGGCAGCCTCTTGGTACTGGCGGCTTTCGTAGAGCGACCAGGCCTGCTGAAACTCGATGGCGTCGCGGATGGAATCGGGGGCTGCGCCAAGCGCGCTGGCTTCGTCGAATGCCTCCAGAGCGCGGTCCATGTCGTTGCGTTGCAGCGCCACATTACCGAGCACGAGGTGCGCCTGTCCGGCCTGCTCCGACTCGGCATACGAACTCAGCAAGCGCTCCATCGTCTGCCCGGCATCGTTGTAGGCACCGCGCTGGTAGTACAGACGTCCAACCTCAAAGAGGGCCTCATCGGCTCGATTGGCTGAGGGGGCGCGGTCCACGTATGCCGCATAAGCCTCGCGAGCCGCATCGAGCTGGTCGGCCTGTTGGTAGTTGCGCGCCGCCTCAAACTGAGCGGTGCGCGCTAACGCATGATTGCCGCGGGCTGCGTGTGCAAAGTACTCTGCTGCCTGTGTGTGATTGCTCTGGTGATACGCGGTCCACCCCAGGCCATAGGCCAGCACGGGCGAGGTCTCGCCGCTTTGCCGGGCCTGCGAGAACGCCCGATTAGCCTGCGTCCACTGCTCGGTCTCCAGATAAGCAAATCCGAGCAGCGTGTAGGCCCGCCCCGACAGATCAGGCGCCCCTGCAAGCACCGCCGCAGCCTGTTCGGGCTGATCCAGGGCCATGTGCGCCTGGGCAAGCGGCTCGCGAGCATCATGGGCGTAGGGTGACGACGGATATTGCTCGACCACGCGCCGC
This sequence comes from Longimonas halophila, assembly GCF_002554705.1. GTDB lineage: Bacteria > Bacteroidota > Rhodothermia > Rhodothermales > Salinibacteraceae > Longimonas > Longimonas halophila. The sequence continues at coordinate 172,765 of NZ_PDEP01000006.1, forward strand.
AGCGCCCGCACCGCGTTCTCGTGCTGATCGCGCGCAAGGTACAGGCGTCCGGCCTGATACGCCGCCTCGGGCGCCTCATCGCGGTCGGGATGCGACCGCACAATGTCGATGTAGTCGCTTAGCGCACTGCTGGTCTCGCCAGCGCGATGCGCCTCTTGCGCCAGCAGCATGGTGGCAGGCACCGACACATCGGGATCGCTGTGGTCGCGCAGACGCGTCAGGTAGGTGCGGGCGCTGGCGCGGTCGCCACGGGCCAGTGCGTCTTCACTAATCGAGAGCAGCAGCGTGCTGGACTCGGGGTGCCCGGGGTACTCCCGCTGCAGTACGCTGGTGAGCCGGATGGCCTCGTCGGTCCGGTCGAGCGCCTGCATAGCGCGGATCTCCAGGTAGAGGGCTTCGGGAGCGGCGCTGTGGCGTGGATGGGCATGCCGAAAGTCGGAGAGGTCGTGTGCAGCAGTGGCATACAGCCCGCGATCAAAGAGCTGCTGTCCGCGCTCAAAGGACGACACCGAGGACGACAGCGACTGGGCGTTGCTCTGAGGCGCTCCTGCACCAAGCAGCGCCACCAGGCATCCCACACACACGAAACGAAACCAACGCATAGACAGAGATTGATGAGGAATCTAACAACGAGCACTCGAAAAAAACGGCAGGCTCAGCCGAGCATGAATCCTACATGCGAACCTACACCTGAACCTACGCATGCAGCGCGTAGAGTTGCGAATGCTACCGGCATTTCCTACCCTACACACTCCAACCTACAATGCATAACGCAGACACACCACATCGGTCTCCGAAAAACTGCTATGGATACGCCGCCGAACGCTCCCGACAACGAGTCTGGTAACGAGCCATCAAGCCCGTCGCCCAACCCGCCGTCGGGTCGCCCGTCGAACGGGCCCGCGCCCGACTCGCCATTCGACACCTCGCCGTCCGAGGGATTCGAGGGGCCGTTTCCACCTACAGGAGGGCAGATGGGGGGGGCAGCAGGGCCATCGGCGGGAGGCGATCCGTTTGGCGCGCCGCCTATGTCGGTGGGTGATGACTGGAGCACGGTTACGATTCCGGCCTCCATTGCAGTAGATATGGCACGCGACTGGGTGCGTGAGCGCCAGACGGCTACGCTGCTCGGCGCCTTTGCAGCCGGTGTGTTTGTGGGCGTGCTGTCGCGATAGCACCCGTGCTCTGTACATGGATCGTTCCTTTGCGTAGAATTCGAACAGCGGGCTCAACGATTGTTGGGCCCGCTGGGTACGTTGGTCTGTTCGTCGCTGATCATTTTTACTTGCCGATCTGTGAGTATACTTGCTGTAGGAACCGTTGCGTTCGACTCCATCGAAACGCCGTTTGGCACCGCGCCCCGCGTCCTGGGCGGCAGTGCCTCATATCTCACCCTTGCTGCCCGCTACTTCTGCCCCGACGTACGCCTGGTGGGCGTGGTGGGACGCGACTTTCCTGACGATTATGTGCAGCGCTTTCGCGATAGCGGAATCGACCTGCGCGGGCTGGAGACGGACGAGAGCGGCGATACCTTCCACTGGAAGGGCCGCTACCACTACGACCTCAACGAACGCGACACGCTCGACACGCAGCTCAACGTGCTCGTCGACTTTGAGCCGACGCTGCCCGAGGACTACCGCTCCAGCCAGATCGTGTGCCTGGGCAACCTCGATCCTGCCGTGCAGCGCCACGTCCTCGACCAGGTCGACGACCCGGAGTACGTGCTCTGCGATACGATGAACTACTGGATCGAGCACACCCCTGACAGCCTCCGCGAAACGCTACAGCGCGTGGATTGCCTCGTTATCAACGACTCGGAGGCACGCGAGCTGGCCAATGAGCCGAATCTGGTGCAGGCCGCCGACATCATCCGCGACATGGGGCCGGAGACGCTTATCATCAAAAAGGGCGAGCACGGGGCGCTTCTCTTTAACGGCGACACGGTGTTCAGCGCCCCCGCCTATCCGCTGGAGGCGATCGAAGACCCCACAGGGGCGGGCGATACGTTTGCGGGCGGACTCGCCGGGCATCTGGCGCAAGTCGGACGCTACGGGGCCGATGATCTGCGCCGGGGTATCATCTACGGCAGTGCCATGGCCTCATTTGTAGTGGAGCGCTTTGGGCCGGAGCGGCTGTATCACTTGAACCGCGAGCTTATTGTGGAGCGGGCCCGTGCCTTCCGCGAGCTGGCGGCCATTCCCAAGCTGGCACCGCTTCAGGCCGCGTAAAATGGTACAGGGGGAGGCGAAGGGCGCTGCATCCCCCTGTATTTATCTGCAATACCATCTCTTTTGGATACACCGCAGCACGCTATGCATGGAACCGTTCGGCTTATCAACGCGGTCTTCTACGGTCACCACGGCGTGATGGAGGAGGAAAACCACCTGGGCGGACGCTACGAAGTTGACGTAGAGGCCGACCTGGATCTGGCTGATGCCGTTGCCTCCGACGACCTGCACGACACCATCAACTACGAGGCAATCTACGACATTGTGAAGGCCCAGGTCACCGAGCACGAGTACGCGCTCATTGAGCGGCTGGCCGGGCTGATCGTGCAGGAGGTAGCTGCGGCCTACCCCGCGCTCGATGCGGTTGAGGTAACCGTGCGCAAGATCGGTCCGCCCGTAGGCGGTCTCGCCGACCGTTCAGAAGTCACGCTGCGCCACGAGCCGTAGTCTGCCGCGTGAGCCAGTGGGAGGCTATGTCGCGTACATCTTCAGGAAGCGATGCAAGAGGTCATCGACCTCGGGGGTTTCAGTCAGGTTGTTGAGGACCGCCTGGAAGTCCTTGTCGCTGGGCAGGTCATCGCGGTAGTAATCGCGGTACTCGATGAGGCGCTCGCGCTCACGCTCTGCATCCAACTCGCTGTGAAACTGCGTGCCGTAGCAGGGCCAGTCGCGCATCCGAAAGGCCTGGTTGGGCTGCTCGTTGTGTGCCAGCTCGATGGCACCATCTGGTAGCTTGGTCACGCGGTCATGGTGGCCCATGTTGGCTTTGAACGTCTCGGGAAGGGTGCCAAACAGGGGATCGCTTGCACCTGATTCGGTGAGAGACACGCTGCGGCAGCCCAGTTCGGAGCGTTCCGAGTCGTGAACCACGCGTCCACCAAAGGCACGCGCCATGACCTGGTGGCCCCAGCACGAGCCAAACAGCGGACGCTGCGTATCGGCAATGTGGCGCACGAAGTCGAGCAGGCCCGGCATCCACGGAAAGTCGTCGTAGGCCGAGTATTCGCCAGCGCCTCCAATAAACACGGCATCCACCCTGTCGAGCAAACGGGGCGGGAGCGGGTCACGCAGTACGCTCAGCGCCGCAAGCTGATCGGAGCGCAGGCGGGCGCGCTCCAGAAAGCAGAGGCGCTCCTGGCGCTCCATCTGGGCCGAGGTACGTGCCTGCAGCAGCAGGACCTTGACCGAGTCAAGGGGCGATGACGAGGGCGAGTCGTTCATTTGGGGAGGGAAACAAGGTCAGCAAAGCGGGTGCGAAGGGTGGCATAGAGCGTGCGCAGCGGCAGCCCCATCACGTTGTAGTAGTCGCCGTGTAGGCGATGCACAAACAGCGAAGCGATCGCGTCTTGGATGCCATAGCTGCCGGCCTTGTCCATGGGCAGTTTCGAGCGCACGTATGCGTCGATCTCGGTATTGGAGAGCGGCGCCATGAACACGGTCGTGCGCGTAACGGTGGCCACGCGCTGGTTGGTTGTGGGATGGTGTAACGCCATGCCGGTGAGCACGTGGTGGCTGCGGTCTTGCATGCGCTGGAGTAGCGCACGAGCAGCATTGGGCGAGGCCGGCTTGCCCTGAATCTCTCCCTCAAAAACCACAATCGTATCAGCGGCCAGCGTGAGGGCTTCAGGATGTTCGGTTGCCACTGGTGTAGCTTTCTGATGCGCAACGGCCCGCACGGCTTCGGCCGGTGTAGCATTGGGCGGCAGGTGCTCCTCGGCCGGGCTGGCCTGCACGGTAAAGGGCCACTCCACCTGTTCGAGCAGCGCCTTCCGCCGCGGCGACTGCGAGGCTAAAATAAGTGGCGCGTGAAACTCAAGCAAGGGCGGCATCGGCACGGGGGGGCGGGTCAAGACAACCAACGAAGCGGCACGCTTACGAGCAGCAGGGCAATCGCGGTCCATGCAATGTCGGTGTATGGGGCTGTGCGCATGTACCAGCCGGGGGGATGCGGAGCGGGCCAGCGGACCGACGCGACAGTGGCTTCTCCAAAAGGCGCCAGCACGGTGGCTGCTCCCGACGGTGCCACGAGCGTGGTGGGCCCACTGACTGAGGCCACAAGCAGTGGGCGCCCCGTCTCCATGGCACGCAGGCGACTGTACTGTACGTGTTGCTGCGCAGGGAGCGCACGCCGCCACCATCCGGTTTGTCCGAGGGTAATGAGCGCATGGGTTGGAGGGAGATCCGTATCCAGCCGGGCCAGGAGCGGCGCGGCCAGACTCTCGAAGCAGATCAGCGGCACAAACGAAAAATCGCTGTGCGAGAACGTGACCGGCCCCGGACCCGGCACGTACGCCCGCTCGTTAGACGCAGCCAATGCAAAGCGACGCAGCGCTTGCCAGCCCCGGGCTCCGGGCACGGCCTCGGCAAACGGGACCAGGTGGTGCTTGTCGTAGCGTTGCATCGTGCGGTGGGGGCGATACAGCAGCGCTGAGTTCGTCTGCGACGTCTGTTGCGGATCCCCAGCAGGCAGCACGGCGCCGGTAAGCACCGCTACGCCCCAGCGGTCTACGGCCGCTTGCATACCGGTGGTGTCGGCCGGATGCAGAGCGGTTTCCGGCCACACAATGAGGGAAGGCGGGGCCGATGTCGTGTCGAGCGCGGTCTGTGTGAGGGCAAGCAAGCGGGCCTTGCGCATTGGGTCATCGGCGTTGGCCCAGGTCGTAGGCGCTACATCCGGCTGCACGGCCCAGGCATGTGCAGGCGGTACCGGGGCTGATGTTGACGAGGACGAAGAGGTGCCATACGATACGACGAGCAGGCCAAGGAGCACCACAACGAGCCCAGCGACTCCGGCACGCACGCTTTGCTTCCCCACAGATTCCAGTGTAGTCATCTGCAGCACCGCCAAGAGTCCTGCGTGCAGGCCGCCAATTGCTGCGGTGCCTGCTACCGGACCGCCGAATCGGATGAGCGTGTAGGTGCCGGGGCTGTCGACGATAGCATGCGCCCCGAGCGCCCACGGAAACGCCCACGATCCATACTGGAGGAGGAGGTCCACGAGCATCCACCCGCCGACCCAGACCGCCACACCTGTGCCGCGCCGACCACGGAGGGCAACCTGTGCCCCGGCCATGAGCGGCAAGCTGTAGAGGAGAGCCAATATGACCAGCGCCGAGATGCCCGCCTGGATCCCTGCATCGGTAGCGTGGGCACCAACCCACGGGTATGCAAGGAGAAACGCTCCCGCATAGACAAGTAACGAGGGACCGGTGGTGTGCTTGAGTACCGCATGGAGTGGCACCGGGCGGTAGATCCACACCCCCCACAGCGGTAGAAACGCGATCCATCCAAGCGACCATATGCCGTACCCCAACGCGAATCCCCATGCGCTGGCACTAACGAGGGCTGCGGCATACGTGTACACAAGCGAACGTGACATCGGGACAGGGAGCAACAACGAGGGTACGATGCGAAGCGCCAACGGCCTGATGCGTATAAGGCTGCGGCAAGCGTTGGCAGACGCAGGATGCCAGAATCGACATGGCTTTAGAGAAATCGTATCAACAAATCAATAAAATGATTTGACAGGCGCCATCTCTACGGCTACTTTACAACTGATTCTTCTGCAGACACGGCACCGTTCATGCGTGTATTTACCATATGCAACCATAAAGGAGGCACTGGAAAGACCACAACGGTCATTCACATCGCTGCGGCGATGGGGCTTTCGGGCCACCGTACGCTGGTGATTGACCTCGATCCGCAGGGGTTTCTAACGCGCACCATGGGCGTTAATCCCGACACATGCTCCGATACCGCCCTTTCACTCTTCGATCCCGATGCCAGCTTATGGGACTGCGACACCGTGGAAATGAACGGGTTCGATCTGCTGCCGTCGTCGAACCGGCTTACCCGCGAGATGCGCGACCTGAACAAGCCGACCGACGTGCTGTGGATTCGTGAAGCCATTGAACGTAAGGCCGACGAAGCCGCTTACGACACCGTGCTCTTCGATACGGCCGCGGCCGTTACCGTTTACAGTCTAAATGCCTTGGTGGCCAGCCAGTATGCCGTCATTCCGGTACTGCCCGAGTACCAGTCGGTCGTAGGCGCCGAGCAGACCTATCAGACCGTAGCGATGGTGCGCAAGCGCCTCAATCCTGAACTTCACCCCTCAATGTTTCTCTTTACGCAGGTCGATGAGCGTAAGCGCTTGCACAGCGCCTACCGGAGCTACATGCGGAAGAAATATACACACCGCGTGCTCGACACCATTATTCGCACGAGCACCTCGCTCACTGAAGCCTCCGAAGACGGCGAAACGGTATTCGACACCGATCCGCAGTCAAAGGGCGCTCGCAACTATGCCAACGCCACCGACGATCTGTTGCGCCGCGTTGAGGCATACGAAGAGGGAAACGCTACCACACCCTCGAACGGCCAGCTGGTTTCGTCCACATCGCCCCCCGAAACCCCCTCGCTCTCATGAGTACGCGTCGCCGTGCTGCTGTTCACGCCGGGCTTGCTCTGGCCGTTCTTATTGGATTGTACGTAGGGCTCACGACACCGTGGGGCGGGCTGCCCCCCATCGAGCGGTTTGTAGATCCGGCACGTGGACTTTGGCACACCGCCCGCACCGCTCCCGCGCCAGGTGGATCGCATACGCTGAGGCTGCCTGCCCTGCGCGATAGCGTAACTGTGGTGCGCGATGAACGCGGCGTTCCGCACATCTACGCCCAGAGCGATCGTGATGCGGTTATTGCCATGGGCTATGCCGTGGCGCAAGACCGGCTCTTCCAAATGGACTTTACCTCGCGCGTGGCGCAAGGAAAACTGTCAGAACTACTCGGTCCCGACATGGCCGAGAGCGACCGCTTTCTGCGTGCCACGGGCATGGAGTGGGGAGCCCAGCAGAATATGGAGCGCATTCGGGAGGCAAAGGGCACGGAGTGGGATGCGCTGCAATGGTACAGCACCGGAGCCAATGCCTACATTGACGAACTGGCACCCCACGAGCGTCCGCTCGCGTACCGCGTGCTTGACGCTGCGCCCAGCCGTCGCGCCCCCATCGACGGGCTGCGCCTGCTGCAGTACATGACGTACGACCTCACCTACCGCAGCGACGCCCCGGTTTACGACGTGCTTCACGAGCGTTTGGCGCCCAGCGAATATGATACGCTCTATCTCAGCCATCCGCCGGGGCAATACGCCACGATGTATCCAGAGGGTCCCGCCGAGGCGACGCACCGCACTGCCACCTCCCGACTCACATCCCGCACAGACCAAGCAAGCGTAGACGCGACGACGCAGCACCATGCGCGAACCATTTTGGAAGCGCATCATACTGCGCATCGGGCATTGCAGGGGAGCGTGTTGGAAGGATATCGCTTTGGCAAAGGATCGAACAACTGGGCCGTGGCCCCAGAGCGCAGTGCTACAGGCGGTGCGCTGCTGGCGAACGACATGCACCTGGGGCTGTCGCTGCCGCCCATCTGGTACGAGGTGCACCTGCATACGCCGACCACGCACATCTCAGGACTCACCATTCCAGGAGCGCCGGTCATTGTGCAAGGCACTAACGACCACGTAGCGTGGGGGCTCACGAACGCCGGAGCGGATGTTGTGGACCACTACGCCATTACAGTCAACGAGGAGCGCACGCGGTATCGCCATAACGACGAGTGGCGCGACCTGGAACTGCAGGTTGACACGCTCTACATGCAAGACAACACGCCCGTGCTCGATACGCTGCGCATCAGCCACTGGGGGCCGCTGCTGAACGAGACGCCCGCGTCGGTGCCCGACACCCAGGCGGTGGCGCTGCAATGGGTGGCCCATCACGACAACACCACGCTGCACGCACTCTGGAAAATGAACCGCGCCACCTCGGTCCACGAGGTCGACCGGGCCCTGGCCGACTGGACAGCCCCGATGCAGAACATCGCTATGGCGGATGCGGACGGGTCCATCGGGATGCGCATGGCAGGGCGGCTTCCTATGCGCAATGCCGCCTCCAGTGCCGGGCTCCTTCCCGGCAATACCGACGCGCACGCCTGGACCGGCTGGGTGCCCCACGATGAGATGCCCCATGTTATCAATCCCGAACGCGGCGTGGTTGGATCCGCCAATCAGGTGCCGGTTGAGCCGTCGTATCCGCACTACGTAGGCCACGACTGGGGCGATGGCTATCGCTCGGTGCGCCTGGACACGCTGCTTCGCCAGACGCCAACGCACAGCCTCAACGACATGAAGGCGTATCAGACCGACGTGTATGTGCAAGAGCGAGCCGCGTTTGCGCCATTCATTGCAGCGGTAGATACGACCACGCTTACCGACCGCGGACAGCAGGTACGCCGTTGGCTCTTGGACTGGAGTGGGCACGCGACGGTCGACCGTCCCGAGCCGCTCATCATGCATACCTGGCTGCGCACCCTGCGCGATCTGGTGTGGGATGAAGAAGCATTCACCGATGTGCCGCGTCCTGAAGATGCGGTGCTTATTCAGCAGTTGGAAGAAGCCCCCGCATCCCCCTGGTTCGACCGCACCGCCACCGACCCCACCGAAGCCGGCCCCGATGTGCTCCGCGATGCTCTGAACGCCACTGCCGACACGCTGGCTACGCGTTACGGATGGACGCCGGAGTCCTGGAGATGGGGCGATCATCATCAGGTAGAGATGGGATTTCTGCTTCCGGCAGGGCCGTTCGAAGCGTTGGGCCGAGGCCCGTATCCGTTTCCAGGATTTGCCTCCACGCTCCTGCAAGCGCCCGGGCTACGCGTTACCCATACCGCCAGCCAGCGAGCGGTGATTGACTTTTCGGGGCCGCGCCCCGAGGCGCATGTCGTGTACCCGGGCGGGCAGCGGGAGCACCCGTTTGCGCCTACGCACTACGATATGTTTGTGGATCCGTACCTGGAGGGCGCCTATTACGTACAGGCGCGCCCTGAGCAGCCTGCCGATATTGAGGCCCACCGCGTTACAAGTCGGTTTGAGCTCCACCCGTAGCTATGCTACACAGTGCGCCGCTGGCGGACCCTACGCATCCACACCACCCCGCCGATGATGAGCGCACCGCCCAGGAGTTGAAGCGTAGTAACCGACTCTCCGAGAAACCAGGCGCCGCCCAATACCGCCACAAACGGCACCAGGTTATTGTAGACAGCTGTGTTGGAGGGACCTACGGTCTTCACCGCGTTGTTCCAGATTAAGAAGGCGATGCCCGTAGAGAGCGCTCCTGAGTACAAGATGGCCCACCAGACCCAGGCATCTACCTCGGTCCACTGCACCGTGCTCCAGTACGGAATGCCCAGCCCAACGAGTAAGGGTAGCGCCACAAGGAGGCCAAAGAACGTAACGCCCAGCGGCGACACGTCGTGGACAATCGCCTTGTTATATGTGGTAAATCCGCCCCATACCACGGCTCCAATGAGCATCATTGTATTGCCAAAGAGCGAACTTTCGGTAAGCGCGGTGTTGGTGGCCCCATCCAAGATAACGAGCGCGGTGCCTGCCAACGAGATAAACAGCCCAACCCAGGCCAGACCCCGGAGCACCTCCAGTCCCGAAAGGCGGCCAATGAGCGCGGTCCACAGCGGAGCGCCCGCCATAATGAGGGCTGCGCTTCCGGCGGTTGTGTTGTTCACACTGACAATGAATAGCACCTGGTAGACGAAATAGCCCGCCAGCCCCAGCCCCACAATAGACCAGCCGTGCGAGCGCATGGGCGCCCAGAACGAGCGGTCGCCACGGCGCCACAGGTAGATGCCGCCCAGCAACGCCACTGAAATACTAAACCGAAAAATGTTCAGCACAAACGGATGCATAACCGTCAGTGCAGCTTTCAAGATGGGAAAGTTGGCTCCCCAGATGAACACCACGCTGATCAGCGATGCATCAGCAAGCCAAGAGCGGGTATCGGACGAGGGAGCCATAACCAGCAGGAGAGTCGGAGAAGACGAACATGTGATCGTACCTCGCAACTTGCAAACCGTTGATGCATAGGCTTGAACAATCGTTGAGAACCAGTACACTTCCGCGCTTCGTCTGTTAAAGGCTTTATCTTTATGGATAACGAGCAACCCACATACGCCTTGTCCGAGGTAAGCAGCGAACTTGGCGTTGAGGAGCATGTCCTTCGATACTGGGAAACCGAATTCGACGCTTTGCAGCCTGTTAAAGACGAAGGTGGGCAGCGCCGCTATCGTGCAAGCGACGTAGCTACAGCACGGCGCATTCAGGAGCTCCTTAAAGACGAAAAGTACACCATTGCGGGGGCCCGGCAAGCCTTGCAGCATGATGAACAACGGAGGGCACTGGCCCAGCGCTTGCGTAAGCTTCGAGCCTTCCTGGTTGAGATGCAGAGCGAACTGCGAGCTTCGTAGCACCAGCGTGCCTTGTAAGAACTATGGACCTGTGAAAACTACGCGGATGCGTTGTTGGGGTGGGGAGAGATGCGCATCGACACGCATACACCGGCATTCGCGTCCGTTTTCCGTGAATGACTTGCGGAACCTACAGCTACTCCTTTTACTATGAGGGCATAGCATTCGGGACATGGCGCAGCCCGGTTAGCGCGCCGCTCTGGGGGAGCGGAGGTCCCCGGTTCAAATCCGGGTGTCCCGACCATTTACTGTTGAGAATGAGTATGCCGTAACACGCTGGCCATGGCCAGCGCCCACGCATCTGAAATATTGTGTTCGGCCCACGTCGTTTCTGGCATTTGTGCTGGAGGCGACGTTTTTTATGATCCCAATGAGTCCCAGACTTCATGAATCCTGGACTTCCAGAGCTTCGTTCCAATCAGACGCTGACCCGACTGAGTGGGCACAGCCTCCGACAGAAGTCTTCGGATAGAGACACCCGTTCCCCCACCCGCTGACGTATCCCTGAGCTGCCGTCGCATGAACGACACTTCGCCCGAAGCTTCCATGCAGCGATTCCTGGCGGATCTGAAGCGCATCCGCGAAACTCGCGACGTGTCGCTGGCCGACATTCGCGAAGCCACCCGTGTGTCAAAAGACGTGCTCGCAGACTTTGAGTCGGGCGCGCTGTTCGACCGGGAATCATTTAATCCGGTTTACCTGCGTTCTCTGGCAAAGTCGTATGCGCGCCACGTGGGCATTACGCCCGCGAGCCGCGTGTTGGAGTGTATCAAGCTGGCCCAGGCCAACCGTTATACGAATGAGCTTGCAGTTGAGGAGCTTGGCGAAGAGCCGCGTTCCATTGCTTGGCCCGATGACGACGAGGGGGGCGAAGCTACGGACAAGGCGTCTGCTCCGCTTGGTACGTCGGCCTTTGACGAGGAAGCGTCCTCGTCTACCCTTCCCGAAAACGCTGGACGCCGCTGGTCGGGGATTGAGGATACCACCGATGCCGAATCAGACGAGGCCACATCATCGGACCAGGCTTCGACGGCAGCATCAGACGGAAGCACGATGACGCCGCTGCTTGTGCTCGCGGGCGTTCTGGTGCTCCTGCTCGGCGGGGTGGTTTGGGGGGTGATGCAGTGGAATGGGGCTGCGGAAGAGCCTATGCCTCCAGCCGACGAAACGGAAGCGCCTGCCCCGCCGCCCGACACCACTGCTGCCAACGAGGAGCCGGCTGGGCCGCCTCCACCTGTACTGGGCGATACCCTCTACGCCACGTTCTATGCGGCCAACGGTAATGTAAACGGTGTGCGTGTACAGCGCGACGATGACTTGCGCCGTCCGTACTGGATTGAAGAAGGAGACGCGGTTGTGCTGCCGTTCGCTGACCGCATTGTCATCGAAGAGGAGCTGGATCAGTTCCAGTTCTTCGTCAACGAGTATCCGATGCCGGTCGAGCCTCTCAACGATCAGGGACAGCGCGTGCTCACGCGCAGCAGCCTGGAGGCGTGGGCCGATACCACGCGCGAAACGCCCGCAAACAACCTTCCGGCCGCGGCGGACACGCTTCGCATTCCCTAACTCCTTGCGCACACGTAGCTCTTCTACGTACAAGCTGCGCATCGTTTATGGTGCGCATGCACATCTGGTACCGGAGGGCCCCATCGCATCCCCCAACTCGTTTTCTGTCTTGCTTCATGGATACCCTTGCCTCTACGCGCTCTGTGCAAGAGCGGCTCGACAACCTGTCGTGGGATAATCTGACCCGCGAGACTGCCGAAGCGCTCTATGAAGCGCTCGTTCCGGTGGTGCGCGCCCACGACGAGCGCTACTACCGCCACGACGACCCGCTCATTCCCGACTCCGAGTACGACCGTCTGTTTCAGGCGCTACAGCGCATCGAGGCGCGCTTTCCGGCCCTGCAGCGCGACGATTCACCTACGCAGCGTGTTGGGTTCGACCCGCTCGATGCGTTTGAGAAGCACACGCATCCCGAACCCCTTCTTTCGCTCTCGAACGCCTTCGACGCAGGCGATGTGCGCGAGTGGTACGCCCGCTGCCAGCGGGGCCTGGCGGATGCGTTTGGTGATACCACGCCGGCTGTCGTAGCCGAACTCAAGATTGATGGGCTGGCCGTGGCGCTGACTTATACCGACGGCGAGCTGACCCTGGCCGCCACGCGGGGCAACGGTGAGCAGGGCGAGAACATTACCCGCAACGTGCGCACCATCCGCCGCATCCCGCTTGCACTGAACGGCGAGCATGAGGCGCCTGCGTCGATGGAAGTGCGCGGCGAGGTGTTCATGCGCAAGAGCGAGTTTGAGGCGCTCAACGACCGGCTGCGCAACGAAGACGAACAGCCGTTTGCCAATCCGCGCAACGCTGCCGCTGGGAGCCTGCGCCAGCTCGACCCGAGCGTAACAGCCCGGCGTCCGCTGAGCTTCTTTACCTACGGCCAGGGCCCTACCAACGGCCCCGTGCCCGATACCCACAGCACGGTGTTGGAGCAGCTGGAGTCCTACGGTCTGCCCATGAACCCGCACTGGACGCGGTTTGACGACATTGAAGCAGCTGTAGACTTCTGCACCGGCTGGGTGGAGCAGCGCGAGTCGCTTGACTACGAGATCGACGGCGTGGTGCTCAAAATCGACCGGCACGACTACCAGGAGGAATTGGGTGCGATTGCCAATGCCCCGCGCTGGGCCGTGGCCTTCAAGTTTCCAGCCCGTGAGGCCACCACCACCCTGATCGACATTGAGGTCAACGTAGGACGCACGGGCGTGGTGAAGCCTGAAGCGGTGCTTGAGCCGGTGGGAATCGGTGGCGTCACCGTGTCGCAGGCTACGCTGCATAACGAAGACTACATTGCCGAGCGCGACATCCGCATTGGCGATACCGTGGTGGTGAAGCGCGCGGGCGACGTCATTCCGCAGGTGGTACGTCCCGTGGTCGAAGCGCGCACCGGGCAGAATGAGCCGTGGACGTTTCCCGAGCGCTGCCCGGTGTGCAATTCGGAGCTGGTGCGCCTGCCCGACGAGGCCGATGTCTATTGCCTGAATACCGAATGCCCGGCGCAATTCAAGCGGCTGGTGGAGCACTTCGTAAGCCGTAACGCAATGGACATTGAGGGGCTGGGCGAGCGTGTGGCAGCGCAGTTGGTGGATACCGAGCGCGTACAGCAGCTTGACGACCTATACCGCCTCACCACAGATGACCTGATCTCGCTGGAGGGCTTTGCCGAAAAAAGTGCCCAGAATCTTGTGGATGCCATTGCCGCCTCGAAAGAGCGTCCGCTCAGTCGTCTGGTGTTTGCGTTAGGGATTCGGCATGTGGGCCGCACGGTGGCAGAGCAAGTCGTATCCGCCGTGCCCTCGATGGAGGTGCTGGCCGAGCAGTCGGTCGAAGAACTGGAAGCCATCGACGGCATTGGGCCGGTGATTGCCGAGAGCATCTACGACTGGTTTGCGGTCAACGACAACCGTGCACTGGTGGATGCGTTGCGTGAGGTGGGCGTGAACACCGAGCGGCTACCTGAAGAAGAGCCTGCCGATGAGCAGCCGCTCGACGGCCTCACGTTCGTGCTCACAGGGGCGCTGCCCTCCCTTACGCGCCGCGAGGCCACCAAGCGTATTGAGCAGGCCGGCGGGCGCGTTACGTCGAGTGTAAGCGGCAACACCGACTACCTGGTGGCGGGCGAGAACCCCGGCTCGAAGTACGACGATGCCGAGGCGCGTGGCGTGCCTGTTCTGGATGAATCGGGGCTGTTGGATCTGTTGGGCGATGCGTCTCGTTCAGGGGCTGCATCGGACTGATGCAGAACGCAGGCCGTACAACGCTGCCTGGCTCTATTTGACCGGTTTCCTCGTATTGGTATGAAAAAGTGGCTGGAACGGCTCGGGTTGCGTCCCAAAGGTGCGACCCCTGTAGGCACCGACTTGGAAAGCGGCAAGCGCAACGTCGCCGAAGACACGTACTGGCGGGACGTGACCGTACGTACGGTGCTGTTTGTGGTGTTGGTGGCCGCTACGCTCGCTGCGTTTCCGCGAGGTGAGGTGTTTGAGTACACGGTGCAGGTGGGCGATACGTGGCGCCAGCCCACGCTGGTGGCCCCGTTTAACTTTCCCATTTACAAGGACACTGATAGTGTAGAGCGTGAACGTGAGCAGGCCCGCCGCACCACCCCCCCGTACTTTGAGGAAATTCTAAATCCGGAGCAGGTTAGCCGAGCCTATCGCGATACGGTGCAGCAGCAGGTGAACAAGGTGCTCGACGCCTACACCACTTCGCGCTACCAACGCATACGCGGGAATGATGAACAAGCCGAAGCCGACTCACTGCGCTACATTCAGCTGCGCCGTAACACGCGCGTTACGCTGAGTCCAGAGCAGTGGGACGTGCTCACTGAAAACGCGATTGCGCAGATTCCGAGTCTGTCGGATACCACACGGGCGCCGCCTGCCACCGAGCGGCTCGACCGGCGAATTATGCAGGCCGTCGCCGAGGTTACCGAAGTGCTGCAACGCCGTGGCGTCATCGATATTCCGCTCGACTCGGTCTACACCGATCATGTCATTGTGCGCAACGAGGAGGAGCGCATCCAGCGCCGCATTTCGGTAGACCGACTTGTGGGGATGCCTGAAGCCTTTCGCCGGGCCGATGAGCAGTTGCGTGACCGGTTCGAGGACCGCCCCGACGCGGCGCAGATCGCCTTTGCGTTCTTCCGCGATACGTTTCAGCCGGTCTACGAGCACATGGCCCAGGAAACGCGCGAGCGGCGTACGCAGCGGGCCCAGAACGTGTCGCCTATTTCAGGCGGTGTAGAGCGTGGCGAGGTGGTGGTGCAGCAGGGCGAGCGCGTTACCTCAGAGATCAAGCAGAAGCTAACGTCGCTGGAGCGCGAGAAGAATCAGCGGGCTGCTACGACCATCATGTGGCGGCAGATCTCAGGCGAACTCATTCTGGTGCTCGTCACCTTCTTCTTTTTCTTCTTCTATATCTACCTTATCCGCCCCGACATCTGGGCCGAGAACGGGCTCATTGCGCTCATGGTCATTCTCTTTGGCGTAGTGGTTGGGCTGTTCGGTGTTGCAATTCGAGCGCCATGGCTGGACCTGTATGCCGTACCGGTGGCGCTTATCTCGGTTACGCTTGCTATTGTATTCAGCGCCCGCACGGCTCTTTTTGCCACCCTGGTGCTTGCGTTTTTAGGGGGGCAGATGATGGGCATGAACCTGCAGTATGCCATGGCCGCGTTTATTGGCGGCATGCTGGGCATCTTTAGTGTGCGCGACATCAAAAATCGCGGACAGTTTTTCCTGAGTGCGGCGCTGGTGTTGGTCGGATACGCGTTGATTATTTGCGGCACCTGGCTGTTTCTGGGCACGCCTTCGACCCGTTTGGGCGATGACCTTATCTTTGCCGCCGTTGGGGCATCCTTCACAATCGTGGTGCAGCCGGTGCTGTGGGTCATTGAGCGCACCTTTGGCATCACCACCGACCTGACATTGCTGGAGCTGTCGGATACGAACCGCCCGCTCTTGAAGCGGCTGAGCCTGGAGGCACCCGGTACATTCAACCACTCGATGCAGGTGGCGAACTTGGCGGAGGCCGCCGCCGAGAAAGTCGGAGCCAATGGGCTGCTGGTGCGCGTAGGGGCGTTCTACCACGACATTGGCAAAATGATTAAGCCTGCACAGTTTGTGGAGAACCAGCGCGGCGGGCAGAATCCACATGACAACCAGACGCCTCGCATCAGCGCGATGTTCATTACACGGCACGTAAAGCAGGGCCTGAAGATGGGTAAAGAGGAAAACCTGCCCGACCGCGTGCTGCAGTTCATTGCTACGCATCATGGGACGGCACGCGTAGAGTACTTCTATCAGCAGGCGCTCAAAAATGCCGATGGCGATGAGTCGCAGGTGAACGCAGCAGATTACCGCTATCCGGGGCCGCGTCCGTTCTCCAAGGAAACTGGTATTCTCCTACTGGCCGACTCGGTCGAAGCCGCGTGCCGCAGTCTCGACGAGCCCACCGAGAATAATCTGCGGAAGCTGGTGGAAAGCATCTTTCAGCGTCACATCGAAACGGGGCAGCTGGATGATACCAATCTTACGTTTAAGGAGATTGGAGCTATCAAAGACAAGTTTATGTCGCTGTTGGTGGGAGTGTACCACAGCCGCGTGAAGTATCCCGGCCAGGAAGAGGAGGGGGGCGCTCCGCCCGAAGAGCCGTGGATTGCTCCGATCGACTTTAACGTGCCTGCCGACGTGTCGGTCGTGTGGAGCGAAGACGGCTGGTTCGAAGCCAGTGTCGATGCTAAGCCGCTTCCCTTGCTTCCGGGCGAACGGCGCTCGCTCATGCTGCGTCCTGAAACGGAGGAGGCCTCGGCCTACAACGGAGGCAACGGGGCGCCCGACTTGAGCGGGATGCCGGTGGTGGTACCCACCAGCCGCGCCGAGGCCGACCCAGAGACGGACAACCCTGCTGAAGAAAATGCAGACTCGGCATCAGAGCCGTCGGGGGCCGAGTCGAATGATGGAGCAGGCACAGCCGGTGCCTCCGAGACGCCCGGCAAGCCTGAATAGGGCATCAGTAGGGCGGCGCGGAACCGATTACGCCGGAACCGCCGCTGCTATTGCATCCAACGAATCGGTGCTAATTAGCACGCGCAGCAGGCCGTTCGATTGGTGAGGACCCAGGTGGCTGCGCACGCGGCGTTTGCTTGCAGGCGTGTAGAGCACGCAGTCGACCTCGTCAAGGAAGCTGCGTAGGTGATCGGTGCCCGCGTCGATCGAAGCCGCAATGACCTGGCCGTGAAAGGCCGGATGCTGGCGGAGCAGCGTGGCAAGCGGGCTGATGCTGCTGGGACGCTGTGTAACGAGTCCGACGGTGCTCCGCTCCGCCAACCGGGTAACGCGATCGAGCACATCTTGCGGAAGATGGGTGACGAAGCCAAGCACATCGGCCCGGGGCACCTGGGCGCGCGCCTCATGCAGGTGGTCGTAGGGCGTAAACACGAAGTCGGCATCGGCATGGCGGGCGAGTGCGTCGAGCGTACAGGCGCGCACCGGCTGCTGGATGCGCTTGCTCACCTGATCGGCCCAGAGCGCGTTGATTTCGGGATGCGGACCGGCCACGAGCAGCTTGCGGTCGAACCCGACATAGTCGAGCTGGGCCACCTGTTCCTGCATAATGGCCTCGATTTCGGGCTCGGTGCAGCCCAGTCCAATGAGCTGCTGCAGTGCGCTGTGCATGACGTGGGCGCCACGCTCCATACGTTCGGCCTTGTCGAGCGGGCGTCGCTCTTGAACGGTGTATCCGCTGCCGACCTTAGAGGTGAGCAGGCCGTCTTCTTTGAGCGTGTTGTAGGCTTTGCGGACGGTGTGGAACGAGATGTCGAGCTGGTCGGCCAGGCGGCGCGTAGACGGAAGCGCATCGTCGACCGCATACTCGCCGCGAGCAATCTGGTAGCGCAGCTGCTTCACAAGCTGGTCGTGTACAGAGGTGGACGCCGAGCGGTCTATGGTAAGCATGCGGAAGGCAACATAAGCGAAGGGACACGAGCAAGCGGGGGAACGCAAAACGCCCGCCTCCGCAGTGTGCGTCTTCATTTACAGGAGACACACGCCGCACGGAAACGGGCGTTGCATAGAACAGGAGAAGCGCAGCGGGGCGCCTATATGTTCATGGGCTGGTCGTATGCAACATGCGTGGCCTCCATGATGGCTTCGGAGAGCGTGGGGTGCGGATGGATCGCCTCCATGATCTCGTGCCCAGTGGTTTCGAGCTTGCGTGCTACCACCACTTCCGCAATAAGCTCGGTGGCTTCGTTGCCCACAATGTGACAGCCTAAGAATTCGCCATACTTCTTGTCGAAGATGACTTTGGCAAATCCTTCGGTGTGGCCCAGCGCAGCGGCTTTACCTGAGGCCGAGAACGGGAATTTGCCGACGCGGATGTCGTAGCCGGCTTCTTTGGCTTCGGCCTCGGTGTATCCTACCGACGCGATCTGTGGCTGGCAGTAAGTACAGCCCGGAATGTTGTCGAAGTTGATCGGCTGCACGTCGTGCCCGGCAATGTGCTCCACGCAGGTGGTGCCTTCGTGGCTGGCCTTGTGGGCAAGCCAGGGGCCGCCCGCCACGTCGCCAATAGCGTAGACGCCGTCAACGGTCGTTTCGCCGTACTCGTCGATCGTAATGTACGAGTTTTCGGTTTCGATGCCGAGCTCTTCGAGGCCAAGATCCTCAATGTTACCCGTTACGCCTACTGCCGAGAGCACCTGATCGCACTCAACATATTCGGTGTCGTCGCCGACCTGGATTTCGGCCCGCAGCTCCCCGTTGTGCTCTTCAACGCCTTGCAGCATGGCGCCGGTCATTACGTTGATGCCTTTCTTCTTGTACGAGCGCTCCAGTACGCGCGAGACCTCCTCATCTTCCACCGGTACGAGGTGGTCTTCAACCTCTACGATGGTGACCTCAGTGCCCATGTGATGATAGAAGTAGGCAAACTCCACGCCGATGGCGCCCGCGCCAACTACGAGCAGGCGGTCGGGCTGCTCGGTTTGGAGCATGGCCTCTTTGTACGAGATGACCTTCTCGCCATCAATGGGCAGCGGGGGAATTTCGCGAGCGCGGGCCCCGGTGGCAATAATCACCGTATCGCCCGTAACCGTCGTTTCCTCGCCCACTTCTTCGCCATCCATCGTGACCGACGGGGAGACCTCCACCGTATTCGGATCGGTGAGGCGTCCGTGCCCCTGGATAACGTCGATGTTGTTCTTGTTCATGAGATACTGCACGCCCTTGTTCATCTTGTTGGCCGTGTTGCGGCTCCGCTCGATGACCTTGGCAAAGTTGGGCGTCACGGTGCCGTCGAGCTCCAGGCCATAGTCCGACAGATGCTCGGCCTGCGCCATGACCTCGGCGCTTTTTAGCAGCGCTTTGGTCGGGATGCAGCCGACGTTGAGACACACGCCGCCGAGTTTGTTTTTCTCAATCACCGCTGTTTTCATGTCGAGTTGCGAGGCGCGGATGGCGGTTTCGTAGCCGCCCGGTCCGGTCCCGATCACAATGCAATCATAATGGGTAGCCATGGACACAATAAAAGATTGATGCGAAACAGTATGCGAAACATTCCAAGGTCGATAGCGCAGCCCATCGGGCCAACACGTTCAACATACGAGACGGTGGGCTCCGTTCCCACCAGTGCGCAGACAACAGGGCCCAATCTTGTGTGAATTGGGGAGGGGAGGATCTACCGGCTGCGGAGCCACTGCGTCGGATCGTTGGAGGCGTTCGATTCCATGTCGAAAATAGCGAAGAACACCCCGGCCCCGCGCGGTTCGTTTTCGGTGCCGGCCCACCCCACCCGTTCTCCCGCGCTGACGGACTCGCCCATTGATACGTCAAGCTCCGACAGGTTACTGTACACCGACAGGAAGTCGCCGTGACGGATGACCAGGTACGTGCCAAAGCCGGGTACGAAGTCGATGCCGCTCACGCTGCCGTCGAACACGCTGTGTACCGGATCGCGCGGATTGGTGGCAATGGTGATGCCGGGGTTGTTGGTCGTGGTGCCGTGCACGGGGTCCACCTGGTTGCCGTAGCCTTCGGTGATTGCGCCCTCTACCGGCCATGGCAACCGCCCCTCATTCTCGGCAAACGACTCAGACAGCCGCTCGTAGGCGGCGTCCGAGAGCGTGCCCGTGCGGCCCGTGCCCTGTGATTCGGCATCGGCCTCAGCAATGAGCGCTTCGATTTGGTCTTGCAGCTCTTGTACCGATTCCTGCTTGCGCTCAATCTCCTCGCGCAGGGCCGACTGCTCCGCACGTAGCTCGTTAACGACCTGGCGACGGTCGCGGCGCAGGCCTTGCAGGCGGTTGCGTTCGGAGCGGGCGTCGGTAAGGAGCTGCTGTGTTTCGCGTTGCGAGGCCGCCAGTTCTTCTTGTTGCGCCTCAATGGTGGCCTGGGCATCCTGAATGGCGCTACGCCGCGAGCGTCGCTGGGCTGCGAACTGGCGCAGGTATCGCACGCGTACAATCATCTGGTTGATGGACTTCGACGACAGGATGAGCGCCAGGTCGTGCAGGCGCCCGTAGCGGTAGGCGTGGTCGGCGCGGGATTTGTATTCGGCAACGAGTTCTGAGCGCGCTGCATCGAGCGTTTGGAGTGTGTCGCGAGCCTGCCGCTGTTGCTGCTGCAATTGCCGAAGGCGGCGCTCATAGGTATCCACAAGCTCCTGACGTAGTGCAATTTCGCGATTCAGTTCGTCGAGACGCTCACGGGTGACGTTGGCCTCGCGCTCGGTAGTGCGGAGCCGCTCTTGGTCGCGGTTGATCTGCGTGCGGAGGGCTTCAAGGCGTGCCTCGGTCTCTTCACGCTCTTCCTGAGCCGACTGCGCATGTGCGGGCGCGGTCAGGGCGGCCAGTAGCAAGAGAGCGGCCATCCCCGCAACCCAGTACGCGAGGTCCAACGAGGAGCCAGGAGAGCTATGGAAGCGCAACGCGTTGCACATCGGCAGGTACATCGAACGGAAACGAAAGCGATTTGGGCGTGAGCGTGATCGAGCGGTATGTCATGAGTGCATGCACCCCCTCATTCGGACGGCGCAGCACGATGCGGGTAGGAAGCAGTACGCCCGCTACCCGTGTATGATCGGTAAATGTGCGCTCATCCACAACGGTACCGTCTTCGGCGCGCTCAACATACCGAACCACGCGCCAAATAGAGGGATCCACCGAATAGGTGTAGCGCCCTGCCTCATCTTCTATGTGGTACAGGGTACTATCGGCCCGCATCGACCAGTCGGGGCCGTTCGGAGGCACAAGCAGACCCAGCAGGTTCTGAAACAGCCGCTCGCTCGACATGGGAACAGGCAGCACCTGCTGCGCCGCCTCGACCGGACCCGCAGCTAACTCGTTGTCGATACGGTTGTGCACGTAGAAGCTGTCGCGGGTAACGAGCATGCGCGCTGCATTAATGCCAAGCGGCCCCCGTACGTTCATCCAGAGCGAGTCGGCCCGCCGCTGGCGCAGCGTAGCACGAAAGCGCTCATCGCGCATGGGGCTGTTCAGGTTCATGCGGAGGTCGCCCTCAAATGCGGTGAGCGTGTCGGTATGGCCCTGCACGGCGCGTTGGATGTCGGCATGTGTATGGTTGGGAAAGGCATCGGGCATAGCGGTTTCCTCAACAACGGGGGCGCTACTGCCACATGCCGAAAGCAGCAGCAGGCTGGCGAGTATTCCGATTACGATACCAACCCCACGGAATGGGGAACACTGGAGTGCACTACGCATGGCGGCGAACAACGTGTGAGCAATATATGAACGGCATAGCACCCTGGCAGATAGCGCCGGGGTGGGCGTGCGGCACAGGCATAACGCACGGCCCCTGGTGTTCCGTACCCGCATACGTGGACCTTGCGCCTGCCGGACTGCTTGCGCAAGGCATGTGTCGTTCGTATACTAAATCTTCATGTATAACTCCTTATACCCGCAGTACACCAAGTACATTAATGTTATGGGCGAACAGAATGTGAGTGAAGAGCGCGATCCCCGCCGCTTACGCGACTTTGCGCGGCGCCTTATCCACGATGTGCGTGCGCTGGAACGCATGCTCGATGAGGAGATGTTCGAAACGGATACGCGGCGCATTGGCGCTGAGCAGGAGCTGTTTCTCGTAGATCATCGGGGCGAGGCAGCGCCCGTCATCGAAGGAATCATGGAGCGCAACACCGACCCGCGCATCGTAACGGAGCTTACGAAGTTCAATGCGGAGTTTAACATGGATCCGCTGGTGTATGGCGGCGACTGCTTTAGCACGATGGAAGCCGCCACCGATGACCTTCTTGCGGATGTGCGTACGCTGGCTCGCGAAGAGGGGGCTGAGCCGATCTTGGTGGGCATCTTACCCACGGCGCATCTGGCCAACTTCTCGATGGACTTCATGACGCCGAAACCGCGCTACTACGCGCTTAACGATGCGATTACGCGGCTGCGCGGTGGGGCGGGGCGGTATCAGATTCGCGGCCTCGACGAGCTCTTCGTAAAGCACGACTCGATCATGCTGGAGGGCTGCAATACCAGCTTCCAGACCCACTTTCAGGTGACCCCCGATGAGTTTCCGCGCTTCTACAACATTGCGCAGGCGGTGGCCGCCCCGTGCCTGGCCGCTTCCACCAACTCGCCTCTGCTCTTTGGCAAACGCCTGTGGCGTGAAACGCGCATCGCGCTCTTCCAGCAGGCCGTAGACACGCGGTCGAGCAACCTCTACCTGCGCGAAATGAGTCCGCGCGTGCACTTTGGCAGCCAGTGGGTGCAAGAGTCTGTCACCGAAATTTTCAAGGAGGACATTTCGCGCTTTCGGGTGCTGCTGTCCACCGAGTTTGAGGACAACCCGCTGCAGCAGCTCGATGAAGGGCGCATCCCCAACCTGAGTGCGCTGCAGCTACACAACGGCACCGTGTACCGCTGGAACCGCGCCTGCTATGGTATTACGGATGGCAAGCCGCACTTGCGTATCGAAAACCGTATCTTGCCGTCGGGGCCAACCGTGGCCGACGAGATGGCGAACGCGGTGCTCTGGTATGGCCTCGTGACCGGCATGGCCGAGCATTACCACGATGTGGCCGAGGTCATGGACTTTGATGATGCCCACCACAACTTCATTGCGGCCGCCCGCCATGGACTGGCCTCACAGTTTAGCTGGATCGACGGCTCGAAGCGTCCGGCGCGTTCGCTCTTGCTCGAAACGCTGCTGCCTATGGCTCGTGATGGGCTCGACAAGTCGGGGATCAGCACCGACGACATCGACCGCTACCTGGGGATTATCGAGGCGCGTGTGGCCTCCGGGCAGACGGGTTCGCAGTGGCAACTCGACTCGCTGGCGGCTATGAACGGCGGCACGCGTACCGAGCGCCTAAGTGGTGTAACACGCGGTATGGTGCAGCGTCAGATTGAGGGCGAACCGGTGCACACTTGGACGCTCGCTTCGCTGGGTGAAGCCTACACGCCAGGGCACATCCGCGAAACACGGGTCGAAGACTACATGAACACCGACCTGATGACCGTTCATGAGCAAGAGTCGGTCGAGTTTGTAGCGTGTATGATGGACTGGCAGCACCTGCGCCATGTGCTCATTGAAGACGAAAATCACCACCTCGTAGGCATCATCAGCCACCGGCGTTTGCTGCGCCACATGGCCGAGCGTGACGGTACCGAGAGTGATGATACGCCCATCGGGTCCATTATGAAGCAGGATCCCATTTCAGTGGCACCTGACATGCCTACGCTGGAGGCCGTGCGCCTGATGCGCGAGAAGCAGATCGGGGCGCTCCCCGTCGTGCGCGAAGGCCAGCTCGTGGGCATCATCACCGAGCGCGAGTTCATGGATGTGGCCCATAACCTGCTCGACGATGACGATACCAACGGTACTGACGACTCCAACGTTAAGATTGCCGGTGATGCCTCGAAATCGGCGTCTGAGTCATAGACGGATGCTGGCAGAGCCCTTATGTTACGCATCCGTTCGGGTGGAACGTGCCAAGTGCGCGGTAGGTGTTATGCGGTGCGCAGGTGCTCAAATGCGTGCCGCAACGCCGCATCACTGGAGCGCCGCGCACCATCCGATCAATCCTGTGCATTGCTTCCCATTCTGTATGTCAGACATTCGAACACAAACCATCAATGGGCTGGAGGTTCACATCGACCGCAGCCTGTGCATTGGCTCCGGCAACTGTGTGAACCTGGCTCCCGAGGTTTTCACCATTCGGCAAGATGCGATTGTGGACTTCAAAGACGAGGTCGATGACAGCATCGACGCAAGCCGCCTCGTGGAGTCGTGCCAGATCTGTCCGGTCGACGCTCTGCTCGTGTACGATGGCGATGAGCAAATTGTACCGTAAGAAGTTGTAAACAAAGCGCTTCCCCAACACAAGCGGCCTCAATGCTGGCATCTGCCAGGCACTGAGGCCGTTTTTGTGTAGCAAAGCGGCAGGGCGTGCGTCAAGCCTGGCCGTTACTACGGCGTAGCCAGGCAATGACAAGCCCGGTGCCAATACCAAGTACCAAAATCAACACGTACCAGAGCGGCGAGTCGGCAATCTCCATAAATCGAACGCAATATGCTGCGGGTTAAGAGGGATGCGGAGGACAGGCGGCTACGCCTCGTCATCGGACGGCGACTCCGTGGCATCTGTCTCGGTGTGCTGGTTTTCCCACGTACGAAAGCGCGCAAGCTCGTTGTGGGTTGTACGCACCACAAACGCAAGAATAGCCGTGTCATCGATAATACCGAGCCCAGCGAGCGAGCGTCCGCCCGAGGAGCGGCCCATCAGCAGGAAGTAGAGCACCGCCAGTGTGATGACCCCCACTGAGCGCCACGGAAAGTGGGCGTACGTGCCCTTGCGCCAGGCCCGCACCATCCGGAAGAGCGTTGCGATGTCGCGTGCGAGCACAGCGGGTACAGAATCATCTTCGCCCAGCCGCTGCACGGCCTTGCGCAGCACGCCCACCCAGCGCAAGCGCTTTTCGAGCACCTCTTGGGCTGCTTCGCTAAAGGCATCGGTCAGGGAGGGCTGCTCCGATGTTTGCTGAGAGGTTTGCGACGATTGGGCGTCTGAAGCATCGTCGTGGTCGGATTCAGGCGCTGCATCCGTATCGGGCGATTCTGCCGTCTCAGATGCTTCAGTAGAGCCGTTGGATGGGGAGCCGGGCGAGGACGATTCGGTTGGATCAGGCATTATGGAGCATGAGGTTAGGCAAAGAACAAAAGCACGCACGATGGGAATAGAGCCGCCCCGCGAAACATCTGGGAACGCCTCGTATCTTTGATGCACAGCCTGCAATGGAGTTCGCACCGGTTTCCTTACGTCTACCGCATTGTATGATTACCCAACGCACTGACGATCCCGAAAAAGCCGCCCGCTGGCTCCGTGCAGGCGACTGTGTAGCGTTTCCTACCGAAACGGTATATGGGCTGGGAGCCAATGCGCTCAATGCCGATGCCGTAGCAAAAATCTTCGAAGCCAAAGGTCGCCCCGCCGACAATCCGCTGATTGTGCATGTGGCTTCGGTCGAACAGGTCGAACAGGTCGCGCAAAATCTGTCGAGTGCGGCATGGGCCCTGCTGCGCGCGTTCAGTCCCGGTCCCCTCACCTGTGTGGTGCACAAGCGCGATGACGTGCCCGAGGTAACCACAGCGGGACTCGACACCGTGGGCGTGCGCATTCCGTCGCTCCCCGTAGCCCAGGCATTCTTGACAGCGTGTGCGGTGCCCGTGGCGGCCCCCTCTGCCAACCAGTCGGGACGACCCAGCCCCACGACGTGGGAGGCCGTGCGTTATGATTTGGACGGGCGGATTCGCGGCATTCTCATCGGGCCGCAGTCGCCTACCGGTATCGAATCGACCGTGATCGACACCACGACCCGTCCGCCGGTTGTGTTGCGTCCGGGGGCAGTATCGGTGGAGGAGGCACGGCGCGTGGTGCCGGATCTGACCATCGCCGACTCGGTCGAGCAGGAGAAGCGAAGCCCCGGCACGCGCCACCGCCACTATGCTCCAGACGCCACCGTAGAACTGGCATCCGCTGCAGAAGCTGTGCCCGGTGCCGAGGCCGCTTTTCTTGGCCTCAACGCGCCCACGCAGTCCGGCTCCTGGGGCCATGTGGTGCTGGCGCGCGACCTCCCCGATTACGCCGCGCGCCTATACGCCGCACTGCGTCAGTTCGATGCGGAGGATCTGGCGCGCATTGTGTGCGAACCGGTTGAGCCTACAGGGCTGGGCCGGGCGCTCATGGATCGTCTCAGGCGGGCAGCGGGCCACGCGTCTGGCGAAACACCCAGCGATGCAGCGGCGGAAGCAGACGAAGCCCCGTAACTACAGCCCGCGCCACACCCGGACGAAACGCCACGCGGTGTACCACCCGTCCCCACTGCAAGCGTGCATCAAACGCGTCGTGCCAGTCCGCAGCATAGCGCGTGCGGAGCGTGGCAGCCGCCTGCTGCCCTGCCAGGAACCGATGCAGGTGCGGAGCCAGCACATCGGCTGCATGCAGCGCCATGGCCATGCCATCGCCGCAGAGTGGGGCGATCATCGCGGCGGTGTCGCCCACCATGCACACATCTCGGTGCAGCGGGCCTTTCGTATCCAGCGTAACCTGGCTGACGGCGCAGAAGTCGGTGCAGCGCGTGCCTTGCTGCAAGCGCCCGGCCAGATGCGGATTGGCATCGGCTGCGGCTTGGATCATGCCTTGGGGGGAGCCGGCATGCTTTAGCGCATCGCGGCGGCCAATCCAGCAGACGTTGAAGCGCCCCTCTTCGACAGGCGAACAGCCGCAGTATCCCCCTGGAAATGCGTGAATGTCAATGACAGGGGGCATCTCGCCTTCGTAATGCGCTTTAAATGCCACCACGGGGTCGGGCTCCGTGAGGTCGCTGCGGCCCATCGTGCGGTCGGGGATGCCGTGTTTTCCCCATGCCCCAACGACCGTGCGCGCTTCGGTCGTACCCTGCGCGTGCGTCACTGTAAAGCCCGTGTCGAGCGTACCTTCGATGTTAGAGACGCGGCAGCCGGTGCGCACGGTAGCTCCTGCAGATTCGGCCTGCTGGGCCAGCAGCGCATCCAGCACGTATCGGCTAATGCCCCACGCAGCAGCAGGAAGCGCCACGGTGTCGGTTGCCCCGCCGGGGGCCGTCACTACCGACTGGTTGATGCGCGGCGGGTGGTACGCTTCCAGATCGGCGCGCACGCCCAGCCGGTCAAGCGAGGACTGCGCCTCGGGCGAGAGAAACTCGCCGCAGAGCTTGTGGCGCGGATACGACCCGGCCTCGAACACAATGACCTCGTGTCCGGCCTGGGCCATCTGAACGGCTACGCTACACCCGGCCAGCCCGCCACCGATAACGGCAACATCTATCATCGCAGTTTACTTTGCAGTGTGCTATGGGAATACATATGCTGCATGTTATATGCAGGGCACGGCATCGCATTCCGGGGCACCGACATTGTTACGAATGCCTGGCGCTACTGCTGTGTCAACGTATGGATTTCCCACTTTATAGTCATCCCAGACAAGGCGCCCCTGGCGCCGCTGATCCGGGATCTTTTGTGACCTTCCATGACAATCATTCACGTGAGCAACCCAACCATTGATCTTTGACAGAGCACTACGCGGGTAGTTCGGGCGCGGTCGGATGCGCCTGTACCACCCACCGAAAGGCCCAGTGCCAGCGAATCTGAGCCGACGTGTACCCGGCCTCGTGTACAACGCGCATGAGTTCGTCTTGCGTAAACGCGCGGCGCACCGAAAGCGGAGCGTCGTGCTGATACATCGGCGAGGTCGGCAGCAGCCGGGCCAGGAGCCAGATGCTTGCGTACGCCAGCGGGTGCCGGTGGAGGTCGTTGATCACGAGTCCGTGCGGGCAGAGCGTGCGTATCCGCCCCAACAGGCGAACGAGGTCGTCATCTGGAAAGTGGTGCAGGAAGAGTCCGGCATGGGCGATGTCATACGCCGTGTCGTGGGGCGCGTAATCGAACACATCGGCACAGATGACCCGCACGCGGGAGCGGAGCCGGGGCGGCAGCGTGCGGGCGAGATACGACCGGGCGTGGCGAGCGGTGACGACGTTCGCTTCGAGCGCATCCACGCGGATGTCGAGATCCTGGGCATCCGCCCACTGCACCAGGTGCGCCGGATAGTCGGCACTGCCGCTGCCCAGATCCAACACGCGGTGTGGACCATTGCCAGTGAGCAGTGCCCGAATGGCACGATGCGAGGGGCCGTATCCGCCCAGCAGCCGGTTCGTAACGCGGATGTCGCGCAGCGCGACCGTGAGGCGCTCGTCGGTCACCGAAAAGTCATCCATGATCTCGGGCTCGTGGACGGCGCGGGTGTCAAAAGAGGGCCAGGTGGGCATGGAAAGCGGGCACACAGATGCCTCGTAATGGAGAGATAACAGATTCGATTTGCTTTCGTGCGGTCCTATTCTGATCTTAAGTGCGTGTTCATAAGCATGTAATAAATAAACAAGGTGGTTTGTATGCGAAAAGTGATACTGAGCGTGTTGAGTTTTGTGTTTGCATTCACCATAGCGGTGCCTGCGTCTGGACAGATTGTGATTAACGAAATTCTGGCCGATCCCGCTACCGGGGCTGCGGGCGATGCCAATGGCGATGGAACCCGTGATTTTGCGGATGACGAATTCGTTGAGATCTATAACAATGGAAGTTCGGCAGTCGACCTGAGCGGATATACAATCGACGATGAGACCGGTCTACGTCATACTATCCCAAGCGGTACCACGCTCGATGCAGGTGAAGGGCTGACGGTGTTCGGCGGCGGCACGCCAACAGGAATTCCCGGCGTTGTTCAAACCGCGTCCAGCGGCGCGCTTGGTCTGAACAACGGAGGGGACACGGTTACGCTCAGCGATGGATCAGGTGGAACCGTTGATAGTCACAACTACGGAAGCGAAGGAAGCGACGACCAATCGTTGGTGCGTAGTCCCGAGTTTACTGGGGCATTCGTACAGCACACCACGGTGAGCACTGATGCGTTTTCTCCGGGTCGCCAAGTTGATGGTACACCGCTCCCCGTCGAACTGGCCACCTTCACCGCCCAGGTAAGCGGCACGCAGGCGCAGCTGCAGTGGGAGACGCTGTCGGAGACCAACAATGCCGGGTTCGACATCCAGCACAAAGCGCCTGGGGCGTCCAGCTTCCGCACGCTCGGTTTTGTGGAGGGTCATGGCACCACCGATACGCCACAGTCCTATCGCTTTAGCACCGATGCGCTCGACGCAGGCACGCACACCTTCCGCCTCCGCCAAATTGATCTGGATGGTACGGATGCGCTGCACGAACCGATAACTGTTGAGGTAAACCAGGGCAACCTGATGCGCCTTACGGGCCCGAACCCGGTGCAGTCAGGAATGGCGACCGAACTCACGATTCAGCCCGAACAGTCCGGCGACATGACGGTCGCGCTCTATAACGTACTGGGGCAGCGCGTCGAAACGCTCCACAGCGGCCGGGTTAGCGCGGATGACGTGCTGCGCCTCACACTCGACACAGACCGCCTGTCCAGTGGCATGTACTTCGTGCGTGCGAACGGCGACTCCGTACGGCAAACCGAGCGCATCACCGTTGTGCGCTAACGATGCATGCGGCTTGAGGCGGTGCATCCCGCTTCTACAAAATAGAAACTGCCCCGATGGAGGAAGTCCTCCGTCGGGGCAGTGTGTGTTGGGGCTATTTGGGGATGCCGAAGTCGTTTACCCCATCAGATAATTCGCAAGCGTGATATACAGTGCAAGCAGTCCTGCGGCCCATGCCACACGCGAGGTAACGTAGTTTTTGAACTCGGCGTGCTGGGCGTTGAAGCGCTCATCAATACGAGTGGACTGAAGTTCAAAGCGCTCGTTGATATCTGCTTGAAGCGCGTCGAATCGGTCATCAATCTGTTCGAAGCGCGAATCAATCTGTTCAAACCGCTCATCGACGCGCCCGAAGCGTTTATCAATGTGATTATCAATGTGATCGAACCGCTCATCAATGCGATCGAACCGCTCATCGACGAACCCAAACCGCTCATCGATGCGCTCGAAGCGCTCATCAAGACGACTCTCCAGCGCGTAGAGATCGTCTTTCGTAGCAGAGGCCGCATCCGTGTCATTTAGGAGTTCAGCAATGCCTTCCGCTTGCTCTTCGGTGAAGCCAAGTGCCTTGAGCCGCTTTGAAGCTTTCAGGGTGTCGATCGGCATAGCAGGCCAAATCTTTTGATCAGGTCCGTGTGCGTATACCATGAAGCTCCATGAGGATTCATGGTACACAGGTCAAGCAACCTGTTATGCGTCCGACAGCACCTCGCGCAGCGCCGCCTGGGCCTCTTGCGGATCGGCGGAGCCGTTCGTGGCGCGCATGATCTGCCCCATGAAGAAGCCCATGAGCTGCTGCTCGCCGTTGCGGAAGCGGGTCGCTTCGTCGGGGTTGTCGTCGATCACCTGCTGGGCGGCCTCGCGTAGCGCATCGGCATCGTCGATCTGCTCCAGGCCCTCTTCTTCCACAATAGCAGCTGGATCGCCGCCCTCGGCCATCATGCGTCCGAAGATGTCGCGCGCTGCGCGGTTGGTGATGACCTCGGTATCCACCAGACGAACCAGATCGGCAAACTGTGCTGCATCGAACGGCAAGTCAATCAGCGACTGGTCTTTACGAGCGGCTTGCAGTTCGTTCACGATCCAGTTGGCTATGGCCTGCGGTGCGTCGTAATGATCGAGTGCTGTTTGGAAAAACGTACGCAGCGGCTCATCGCCAGCGAGCAAGGCAGCGCCGTCGCGCGTGAGGCCCAGTTCGCGGTGATACTGCTCGTACACCGCGCGCTCAGCCTCAGAGAGCTGCTCGGCGGGGTCGCGCTGCGCGGCAATCGACCGCTCGCGCTGCTTGCGCTTGGCCTTCTCTTTGGCTTTGCGTTCCGCCTCCAGATCGACCGTGTCGCCGTCATCGGCCCAGCGGTCGCGCAGCGGCACAATCTGGTTGAAGACCAGCGCGTCGCGGGTCGAGTCTTCGGGATCTTGCCAGAAGTAGCCCACGCGCTCAAACTGGTAGCGCTGGGTATCAGGGTTATCTAAGATGCTCGGCTCCACGACCCCTTCGTGCACCTGAAGCGAATCGGGATTTAGGTGCGTCTTAAAGTCTTCGTCGCCGCCGTCGGGGGCGGGCACCGTGAAGAGGCGGTCGTAGAGGCGCGCCTCAAAAGGAATCCCGGCCTGCGCATCCACCCAGTGGATAACACCCTTCGGCGTGGGACCGTCAACAGGGTCGACGTTGCCCTTCGTGGTCGGATCGTAGGTGCAGTGCAGTTCTTTGACGGTGCCGTCGTCATTGCGTACTACGCGCTCGCAGGTGATCACGTAGCTGTTGCGGAGGCGCACGGCCGTACCGGGCGACAGGCGGTAAAAGTCTTCGGGCGGATCCTCGCGGAAGTCGTCGCGCTCAATATAGAGCGTCCGCGAAAAGGGCACGCGGCGGCTGCCTTCGTTGTCGATGTCGTGCGGCCACGAGGGCAGGTCCATCCACGTGGTATCGTCGGCGGAGTAGTTGGTGAGGACCACTTTGAGTGGATCCACGACGGCCATCACGCGGGGCGCGGTGGTGTTAAGCGTGTCGCGGATGGCATGCTCGAAGCGGCTAATCTGCACGCGGCTTTCGGTGCGGGTTACGCCCACATCGTCACAGAATGCCCGAATGGCAGCTGGCGGCACGCCACGGCGACGCAGCCCCGCCAGCGTAGGCAGGCGCGGGTCGTCCCAGCCCGCCACATCGCCGCGCTCCACGAGCTGAAGCAGCTTCCGCTTGCTCATGACGGTGTAGCCCACGTTCAGCCGCGAAAACTCGTACTGATGCGGGCGGCTCTCGTGCTCCTCCTCAGGCAAGCAGCGCTCCAGGAGCCAGTCGTACACGCGGCGGTTGTTGTCGAACTCCAGCGTGCAGAGCGAGTGCGTGATGTCTTCGATGGCGTCCTCCAGCGGATGCGCAAAGTCGTACATCGGGTAGAGGCACCAGTCGTCGCCACGCCGGTAGTGGTGGGCGTGTTTGATGCGCAGCAGCAGCGGATCGCGCATAATCATGTGTGGCGAGGCCATGTCGATCTTGGCCCGTAGTACGTGCTCGCCGTCGTCGAACTCGCCCTCGCGCATACGCTGAAGCAGGTCCAGGTTCTCTTCGACCGAGCGGTCGCGGTACGGACTCGGCGTGCCCGGCTCGTTGACGGTGCCCCGGTGTTCGCGAATCTCTTCTTCGGTCTGGCTATCGACATACGCATCCCCCTGCTCAACCAGCTGTACAGCGAAGTCGTAGAACTGCTCGAAGTAGTCGGCGGCGTGGTAGCAGTGGGCGTCCCAGTCGTAGCCCAGCCACTGCACGGCCTCTTTGATGGCGTTGACGTATTCCTCACTCTCGGTTTCGGGGTTGGTGTCGTCGAAGCGCAGATGGCAGCGCGTATCAGCCACATCAGCGTAGTCCTCGGCAATGCCGAAATTGAGGCAGATGGACTTCGCGTGACCCAGGTGCGGGTAGCCATTGGGCTCGGGCGGAAATCGCGTAACGACC
This sequence comes from Longimonas halophila, assembly GCF_002554705.1. GTDB lineage: Bacteria > Bacteroidota > Rhodothermia > Rhodothermales > Salinibacteraceae > Longimonas > Longimonas halophila. The sequence goes on from NZ_PDEP01000006.1 coordinate 205,405, forward strand.
CGATTGCCGTGCCGACCAGCACGCAAGTCGTCGTTGATGATTTCGCGGATGAAGTTAGTGGCGGGCGGCAGGGCAGAGTCGTCGCTCACGGGGGATTCGCCGGGTTGGGTTGGCAGATACGATAGGGAGAGGTACGTAGGAGCCGTCTGCCGAAAAGATCCGCAGGCGTTGCGTGCACATGCTGGCACAAGGCGTTTCCACGAACTTTCGTTTGGAGGCACTCGTTCAGCGTTGTAACCATTGTAATTCGCATTATAACGCCAGTCACATATGCCGTGGAGCCAACGCACAAAAGTCGGAGTGGGTATTGCTGTTATTGTTGGACTTGCGGGCAGCGCGTGGCTATGGTGGATACGCGGCGACGAGGCCCTGCGCTGGCAGGCGGTGGATCGCATGATTGCGCAGTCGCACGGTTCGGTGCCTACCATTTCGACCGAGACACTGGCTGAGCGCCTGAATCGGCCCGAAAACGAGCGTCCGCTGCTGCTCGATGCCCGTGCGCCCGAGGAGTACGCGACCAGCCACATCGAGGGCGCGCGCCATTACGATCCGGAACGCCCCAACACGGCCCTGCTCGATACGGTGGCTGCCGATCAGCCCATCGCGGTGTACTGCTCGGTGGGCTATCGCTCAGCGGGGGTGGTAAAGGCGCTTCGCGACGAAGGCTACACCGATGTCGTCAACGTAGAAGGCTCCATCTTTCGCTGGGCCAACGAAGGCCGTCCGGTAGTGCGGCAGGGCAAGCGTACGCACCATGTGCATCCGTACGATGCCGTCTGGGGGCAACTGCTCACCGATTCGCTGCGTGCTCCCAATGCGCCAGCGCCGTACAGCACAACGGGTGAGTGAAGCGGCGCGCTGCTGCCGCTCTGAACGAGGGCTTCATATGACGTTGTGGCATGATCTGCGGGGCTGGCAGGCTGGGTATCGACTCCGTTACGGCCTTTTTGCGCCGTAGCGCCGCAGGCTGACAGAATCACACGCCTTAGGCGGCTGGCATCACTTTCGCATATGTGCACAACACGAGGTTGCAACAAGACATTACTCTTGCAATCTCGGTGGTTGACTCTTTCCTCCAAGATGTGGTGATCGTCTTATGAACACGCACTTTAAACGACTGGAACGGTTATACGGACGCTCGCACGCTGCATCGACCCAGGCTGCAGTGTCCTTTGGGCGCGCTATCATTCATAGCGACATTGAGGGCCATCTGCCGGGTACCACTGCTGCCGAACAGCTGTTGACCGATGCTGCTCGCCTGGCCGCTGGGTCGCTTCACAAAGAGCATGTGGTGCGCGTAGACCAGTTTGAGGTCGAAATGAAAGAAGATGGATACACCGGTCCGGTGCGCGCGATGGCGCAAGTCATTCTCACGCAGCCGCCGCGTGCGGTCGTTACGGTGCTCCTGCTGAGCGACGATGATGAGGTTGTTGCGGAAGCACGCGGCTCGTTCTTGCCCACCAAAGAGCAGCTCCCCGACCTGTCGGCAGTGGCCGAACCGAGCAGCTCCACGTCGAACGACGCAATGGGATACGATAGCGAATACGCGGAGACGGACGCAGCGGGGCTCAAACCGGCCTCGTTCATGCCAATCTACGCATCGCCGTTTGGCGTGATATGTCTGAACTGACCTGACAGATGCAGCATGGGCGTATCGGATTCACCACATGACACCAGCGCCCGCTTCCAGCAATGGAGGCGGGCGCTGCTTTTTCATGGGGCGAGGCCGCTGGGGCACAGCCAACGCTCAATAGCCAATGACAATGCCGTCTTTGCGCATCTCGGTGCCTCCCCAGTACACGCCCTCCTCCGGATCCCACATGATGGCCTGGTAGCCGCCATAGCCGCCAGCGCCCACCTCCACGGCATGACCACGTCCGCGTAAGGATTGGACTACAGCGGCAGGCACACCGCTTTCCAGACGGAGCGTGCCGCGGCCTTCCATAGCGGAGCCAGTGGGCGAGCTGCTGCCCGAGTGCCGGTAGCGGGCCGCATCACCTGCTTCTTGCACGTTCATCCCAAAGTCGACGATGTTGCTAAGCACCTGCACATGCCCTTGCGGCTGCATGGCACCACCCATAACGCCAAAGCTTAAGAACGGCTCGCCATCTCGCATCGCAAACGCAGGGATAATCGTATGAAAGGGCCGCTTCGCAGGCGCATAGACGTTGGGGTGTCCTTGCTCCATCGTAAAGAGCGCACCGCGATTTTGCAGCATAAAGCCGAGCCCGTCGGGCACCAGGCCGCTGCCCATGCCCGTGTAGTTGCTCTGAATGAGCGAGACCATCATGCCGGTGGAGTCGGCGACTGTGAGGTAGATCGTGTCGCCGTCTTCAAGAGCAGTGGGGTCGCCGTGACTTGGTTCTGAGAGCACCCGGTCCATGCGAATCTGCTCGCGCCGTTCGGCGGCATACGCCTCAGAAACGAGCGCATCAACCGGAATGTCGGCAAACGCGGGGTCGGCGTAAAAGCGGGCGCGGTCTTCGAAGGCCAGCTTCTTGGCTTCGGTCTGTACGTGCAGGTAGTCGGTCGAGTTGTGGCCCATGTCGGCGACGTCGAAGCCCTCCAGGATCTGCAGCATCTGCAGCGCGGCGATGCCCTGTCCGTTAGGCGGCAGTTCGTAGACGTCCACGCCGCGGTAGTCGACCGAGACCGGGTCGACCCAGTTGGCCTGGTGTGCGGCCAGGTCCTCTGCGCGGAGCGGCCCGCCAATGCGGCGCATGTACTGGTCGATCGTCTGGGCAATTGCTCCTTCGTAGAACGCGTCGGCACCGTTAGCCGCAATCGTTTCGAGGGTGGAAGCCAAGTCGGGATTGCGGAAGATCTCGCCCTCTCGCGGAGCCCGAAGCGTATCATCGCGCGCTACAAGATATGTGTCGCGCCAGTTGTCATCGGGCAGATCGCCTCGCTGAAACGCCCCGACGTTGGCTTCCCAGTAGTAGGCAATGACCTGCGAGAGCGGGAACCCTTCTCGTGCATAGCGCACCGTCGGCGCAAAGAGCTGCTGCCAGTCCATCGTACCAAACCGCTCATGCAGCCTGTCCCATCCGCTCACGGTGCCGGGTACGCTTACCGGCAGCGGGCCAAAGAAGGGAATCTGGTCGTCATCGCCCAGCTCTTCCTGCAAGGCATCGTATGAGAGCCCTTGGGGGGACCGTCCGCTGGCGTTAAGTCCATAGACCTCGTCGGTTTCAGGGTCATAGACAATCGCGAAGAGGTCGCCGCCAATGCCGTTGCCCGTGGGCTCCACCAGGCCGAGCATGGCGTTGGCAGCGATGGCGGCGTCAACGGCGCTGCCTCCGCTTTTTAGCACGTCGACGGCCACCTGAGACGCAAGCGGCTGGCTTGTGGCTGCCATGCCGTTCTGAGCCACGACCGGACTGCGGGCATAGGGCGCGCCGGTGAGGCGGTCTCCGCCTCCGGTGTCGGACTGCGCTCCCGATGAGCCGGGGAGCGCGGCAGCAAAAACAAACAGTGAAAGGATGCAGCAGAGAAAAACGCGCATAGCGAAGTTGGGGAACGGAGAAGAATACGCAAGCCATTGTCTGGGACCGGGGGCGTTGCAAGACGCGAGGCCGCCACGAGCCGCTTGCATCTGCCTTGGCGCTCGGGGTGGGGGCCAGACGGATTTTTCAATATAGGAAGAAAAGCGTAAAGGCGAAAACCGGCTCGTTTTCGAGCGCGCGGGCAGGCGCCTCCGCAACACATCGGTAGCGAGTGGCTGCCCGGACCTCCAGCTGTGATGCACAGAACCCTCCAACAAAAAAACGGGACGCCTCCCGCAAAGGAAGCGTCCCGCTCGTGTTGGATTCGCAGCCTGTATCCCTCCGAAAGAGAGACGATTCAGCCTAAAAGTCCATGTCGTCCATGTTAGGCATGTTGTTGGAACCGCTGTTCTTGCCCTGGCGGTCCGTGATGACCGACTCCGTTGTGAGCAGCAGGCCAGCCACCGAGGCCGCGTTTTCGAGCGCACTGCGCGCGACCTTGGTCGGGTCGAGCACGCCTTGCTCAAGCAGCGGGCCGTAGATGTCGGTGCGCGCGTTGTAGCCGAAGTCGCCTTCGCCGTCCTTCACATGCTCCACCACGAGCGAGCCTTCGAGGCCCGCGTTCGACGCGATCTGACGCAGCGGCTCTTCGAGCGCACGGCGTACAATCGAGACGCCAATCTCCTGGTCCTGGTTTTCGACATCGAGGGTGTCAAGCGCATGCAGGGCACGCAGGTAGGCTACGCCACCGCCGGGCAGGACGCCTTCTTCGATGGCCGCCCGCGTAGCGTGCAGCGCATCTTCGACGCGCGCTTTCTTCTCTTTCATCTCCGGCTCGGTAGCAGCGCCCACTTTGAGCACCGCCACGCCGCCCGAGAGCTTCGCAAGGCGTTCTTGCAGCTTGTCGCGGTCGTAGTCCGACGTCGAGCTTTCGACCTGCTGGCGGATCTGGTTGACACGCGCCTTGATCTCAGACGCCTTGCCCGCGCCATCCACGATGGTGGTCGTGTCTTTGTCGATGGCAATGCGGCCCGCCGTGCCCAGGTAATCGAGCGTGGCGTTTTCGAGGCGATAGCCTTTCTCCTCGCTCACGACCGTGGCGCCGGTAAGCACCGCGAGATCTTCGAGCATAGCCTTGCGGCGATCGCCGAAGCCGGGGGCCTTCACCGCAGCCACCTTTAGCGTGCCGCGTAGCTTATTTACCACGAGCGTAGCAAGCGCTTCGCCTTCAATGTTCTCGGCGATGATGAGCAGCGGGTGACCCGTCTGCGCCGTCTTCTCCAGAATCGGGAGCAGGTCGTTCATCGACGAGATCTTCTTGTCGTGGATGAGGATGCGTGCATCCTCCAGCTCCGCCACCATGCCCTCCGAATCCGTCACGAAATAGGGCGAGAGGTAGCCGCGGTCGAACTGCATACCCTCGACCACATCAAGTTCGGTCTCCAGGCCCTTGGCCTCTTCGACAGTGATAACGCCATCTTTGCCAACGCGATCAAACGCATCCGCGATCAACTCGCCAATGGCAGCGTCGTTGTTGGCCGAGATCATGGCCACCTGGCTGATGTCTTGCTTGCCGTCAACTTCGCGGCTCTGCGTGGCCAGATCGGCAACGACCGCTTCCACGGCCCGGTCGATACCGCGCTTCAGATCCATAGGGTTGGAGCCTGCCGTTACGCTGCGCAGTCCCGTCGTCATGAGAGCTTGCGCGAGCACGGTGGCGGTGGTGGTGCCGTCGCCCGCAATGTCGGACGTCTTCGAGGCGACCTCCTTTACCATCTGGGCGCCCACGTTTTCGAGGCGGTCTTCCAGTTCAATCTCCTTGGCTACGGTTACACCATCTTTCGTGACGGTGGGCGCGCCATAGGATTTTTCAATGAGTACGTTGCGGCCTTTGGGGCCGAGCGTCACTTTCACGGCGTTGGCCAGCGTGTCTACGCCCCGTTTCAGGGCGTTGCGGGCCGAGGCGTCAAAAATAATTTGCTTTGACATAAGATTTTGGAATCGTAGGGTTAGGTTGATAAGATACGCGGGGATTCAACAGCGGGCAACAGCCCGTTAATCATCGAGGCGGCCCAGCACGTCCGACTCTTTCATGATGAGCAGTTCTTCGTCGTCAAGGACGAGATCGGTACCGGCGTACTTGCCGTAGAGCACGCGGTCGCCTTCGCGCACGCTCATGTCAACGTGCACACCGTCTTCGGTGCGACCGGGGCCCACGGCCACAACGGTGCCTTGCTGCGGTTTTTCTTTGGCGGTGTCGGGAATGTAGAGTCCGCTCGATGTTTTCTCTTCAGCGGGAAGCGGGCGCACTGCGATGCGGTCGCCCAGGGGTTTAAACGTAGACATAACGTAGACGATTGCAGATACGGTTAGGAATACTGTGGGGAGGAGCAGGCTACAGGCCTACTCCCATTTTGCCGCATAGCAACCGACGTACCGCTGTTTGCAACGGAGGAAACGATTCGCATAAAGTGCACAAAAAGCACTTCAGGGGAGATGCAAGGCGCACAGCCTGCCGCGTTGGCAGATTCTGAGTGTTCGTGCGCTACACCTGCACTGACGAGACCTCCTGCCAGCGTGGCAGTGGGTAGTGGGGAACGGAAGGGAATGGCGCACGGAAGGCGCTCGTTGGGCTTCCCTCTTCCCCTAACACGTTGTTTGTCGGCGACGAAACAGGTTCTGAATGACAAAAGCCACAAGGCAAAGCCCCGGGACGTGTTGAGCGACTTGTAGCCCGGGACTGGTATTCCGACAGCGGTCGGAAGTACGTCCCAGGCGGTGTGTAGACCAAGTTAGCGGGGCGGAGGAGCCATAGGTCATGCCCGTGGTGCCCCGCGACGAGCATGCGTGATGAGGGGGATCGGCTCATTCTTATGCGCTACGTGTATCGTTGGTGAGTTCGCGCAGGGCCTCAATCTGCTGCTGTTCGCGCTGCTCCTTGTCGTAGAGCGTGCGCGGGGCCACGCGCTCCTGACACTGCGCGTGGGTGAGGGGGCAGCGCTCGCAGGTAAGGTTGACCTCGCGCCGCGTGATGGCGGGGTCGTGCGCAAACTGCACCTGACGGCGGAAGGCGTCGTCCATCAGAAAGCCAATAGAGACGCACGAGTTGGTGGTGTCTTTGAGCGCAAGCGGACGGGCGGTGGAGAGCGTGAAGAACTCGGCGTCGGCGTTGATGAAGTGCGACCGTTGGGCTCGCACGGCGGCAGACGCATTAGACGGGTCGTGCGTATAATCGTCTTGCGCCTGGGCTTCAGAGAGCTCTTTGAGCAGTTGGATGGCCGGCCAGCGCTGGCAGTAGTGCTCGCGCAGCCCGATGCCGTGGGGCACGGGAATGCCCGACAGGTTGAGCATTTTGGTGAGGTGGTAGTCGGGCGAGCCCTGTTCGTGGTGGAAGCGCAGGAAAAAGAAGGCGGTGAGGTCGAAGTGGTGCGGGACGAGCTGCGTGAGGCGGTAGTAGAGCATCTCGGGCGTGGCCTGAAAGCGATCCATCTGCGTGCGCAGGAACGCGCCGTCGTCCCACGCCGACGCGTCGAACCAGGAGCGCAAGGACGCAAGGAGCGACGACTCATTCAGGATGAGCGCTCCGGCAAAGTACGAGGCCTTGAAGTTGTTGAGCACCTGCTCGAACGACTCGGCGCGAATCCAAGACGAGGTGCGGGCGCGCTCCTCCACATCGAGCACGTTGTATCCAATTTCGCGGGCATAGATAAAGGCGCGCTGGATGGGCATCAGGTCGCCGTTTACGTAGAACGTGGGCGGATTGCCGTTGCCATCCACAAAGACTGAGCGGAAGGGATGCAGCGTGTCGTGGTTGGGCAGCACATCGACATCAATCGTGTAACCGAACTCGTCTTCGAGCAGGCTGCGCAGAGTGGTATCGGAGAGCGATGCGGTGCGCGGCCAATCGTGCTGGCGGCGGAACGCGTCGGCGGCGTCTTCGAGATCGGGGAAGTAGTTGTCGTGCATCTGCTGATATGAACGCAGCGCCGCAAACAGGAAGTGCTCCACCTGCATGTCGTAGGTGCGGCCTACCTCCAGGAACGTGCGGATGAGCGCACCCGCTTTCGTGGGCGCATCCGACACAAGCGAGAACACGTCGTGCGGCGCGAGTCCGAACAGCTCGAACGGAAACTCCTGGATGAAGGGTGAGCTGAACATCTCTTTGAGCGGGTCGAGCTTGTCGTCCACGTTCAGCGATACGAGGTCGTCGTACGTCACGTTAAACGCCTCGGCCAGCCCAAGTAGCTTATCCGGGCTCGGGTACTTCTTGCCCTTCTCGATCTCGCTCAGATACGACATCGAGAGTCCCGAGCGCTCCGACACCTCTTTCAGCGATGCGTTCTGCTCTTGCCGCAGCGTGCGCAGCTTGAGACCGAGAATGAAGCGCAGGTTTTCCGGGCGCATGGCCATACAGATACAGCAGGTTTGAAGCAGCAGGTGGACAGCGCTCCAATTATTCGCTCATAGCGAAGTTTCTTTAACGGGGCATGAATACTCCAAAAGTAGTGTAGATAATATCCTCTGGTAGCGAAGTTTCGCTTGACAAGTAGATTCGCTGTTCGTATTCATAACAGTGCATTCATGATCGACAACCTCAGGGGCAGAATCGTACAGGGCTTATGACAACCGCATCGCTCGACGTCCAACCGAACACAACGACGTGGACCAAACTCGCCGACGGCGTTGAAATCAATCAGGAAGCGCTTTCTCCACAGGCGCAATCTATTCTCACCGACGAGGCCGTGGCGCTCGTGGCCAAAGTGCACCGGCGCTTTGAGCACGAGCGGCAGACGCTGCTTGCGGCGCGCCGTACCCGTCAGGATGCGTATGACAATGGCGCCGTGCCGGGCTTTCTGCCGCAAGACGAGCACCCCGAGGCGCACACCGACTGGCAGGTCGACCCGCTGCCTGACGATATCCTGCAGCGGCGCGTGGAGATTACCGGGCCGGTGAACGACCCGAAGATGGTCATTAACATGCTCAGCCGCACCGACGACGGCCACCGCGCCGACGCCGCCATGCTCGACTTCGAGGACGCCATGAAGCCAACCTGGCCCAACGTGATGCAGGGCGTGCACAACGTGAAAGAAGCTGCCGAGGGGACACTTAGCTTCACCAAAACTGATGCCGACGGCAACGCACTCAAGGAGTACGCCATCGACCCCGACGACATGCCCCTCCTCATGGTGCGGGTGCGCGGGTTGCATCTTTACGAGTCGAACCTGCTCGTGAACAACATCCCGGTCTCGGGCGGACTCCTGGACCTGGTGCTCACGGCGTACCACACGGCGCAGACGCTCATCGACCAGGGCAAGACGCCGAAGTACTACATCCCCAAAGTGGAGCACTACAAAGAGGCGCGCTGGTGGAATGCGGTGCTGTCGTTTATTGAGCGGGAGCTTGGTATCGACGAGGGCACCATCAAGACCACGCTGCTGATTGAGACGCTGGAGGCGGCCTTTCAGATGGAGGAGATTCTCTACGAGATGCGCACGCACGCCGCTGGACTGAATGGCGGACGCTGGGACAAGATTTTCAGCGACATCAAGGTGCTTAAGGCGCACGACGATCGCGTCATGGCCGACCGAAACTCCATTGGCATGAATCGCCCGTGGATGGCCAACTATGTGAAGCAGCTCATTCGCGTCTGCCACACCCACGGCGCGTTCGGCATGGGCGGCATGGCGCCGCAAACGCCGGGACGCACCGAAGAAATGCGTCAGCAGCAGATTGAGAAGGTTGTTGCTGACAAGGAGTTCGAAGCCTCAATCGGTCACGATGGATGCTGGGTGTCGCACCCATACTTCATCGGTCCGGCCATGCAGCCGTTCAACGAAAAGCTGGAGGCAAAGGGCACCACGCATCAGCTCGATGTGATTCCGGATCTGCCCGAGCAGCCTGACCTGCTTCCCAAATCCACCAGTCCCAAAACCCTCGACGGCGTGCGCGTGAATGTGCGTGTGGCGATTGGCTACATGCAGGGCTGGGGCAATGATTATGGATGCGTAGCGTGGGACAACCGCATGGAAGATCTGGCCACCTTCGAAATCTCGCGCGCTCAGGTGTGGCAGTGGCTACACCACGGCATTACGCTGGACGACGGCACCGAGGTGACGCCCGAGCTGGTCACGCGCATCTTTGACGAGGAGATCGCCGTCATCGAATCCGAAGTCGAAGACGCCATGGAGGGCGCCTCCGACGACGCGGTTGAAGCGACGAAGGCCTCCTTTCGCACCGCGCGGGCCTGCGCCGAGCAGATCTTCCTCGAAGACGACTTCCGCGCCTTCCTGACGTGCTCCTCCGAGCGCTACGGCGACGCGGCGCACCGCGAAGCACTGCTTGAAGAAGACTCCTGCGTGTAGGCAAATAGCACAAACAATACGGTCTGGCCGGACCCACTGGCTCTCCTGGCTCCGAGTTGTGAGCCCCACCAAAAATCAACTATCGACGCCCCATTGGGGGCTGTTTACCACACTCAACGAGGTACTCGTTATGACGACACAAGCAAATACTCCAACACACGCCGAGCGCGTACAAGCGCTCAAGGAAGATTGGGCCACCAATCCCCGATGGAATGGCATTGAGCGCACCTACACCGCCGAAGACGTGATTCGCCTGCGCGGCTCCTTCGATATGGAGTACACGCTGGCTGCGCGCGGGGCCAACCGCCTGTGGGATCTGCTCCACACCGACGACTACGTGGCGGCGCTTGGTGCGCTCACCGGCAACCAGGCCATGCAGCAGGTGAAGGCCGGGCTCAAGGCCATCTATCTGAGCGGCTGGCAGGTGGCGGCCGACGCCAACCTGTCGCGCCAGATGTACCCGGATCAGAGCCTCTACGCCTCGAACAGTGCGCCCGACGTGGTGCGGCGCATCAACAATACGCTGAAGCGCGCCGACGAACTGCATCACGCCGAAGGCAACGGCGACGACACCTACTGGATGGCGCCCATCATGGCGGATGCCGAAGCCGGACACGGCGGCGTGCTGCACGCCTACGAGCTCATGAAGTCCATGATCGAAGCGGGCGCGGCGGGGGTTCACTACGAAGACCAACTGGCCGCCGAGAAGAAATGCGGTCACCTGGGCGGCAAGGTGCTCATCCCCACGCAGCAGTTTGTGGAGGTGCTCACCAGCGCCCGCCTCGCCGCGGATGTGATGGGCGTGCCCACGCTCATTGTGGCCCGCACCGATGCCGACAGCGCTACGCTCCTCACCAGCGACGTCGACGAGCGTGATCGTCCGTTCATAACGAGCGAGACGCGCACCAGTGAGGGCTTCTACCGCATCTCAGGCGGACTGGAAATGGCTGTTGCCCGCAGCCTGGCCTACGCACCGTACGCGGATCTGCTCTGGTTTGAAACCTCGAAGCCCGACCTGGAGGAGGCCAAGGCCTTCGCCGATGCCATCCACGAGCAGTATCCTGGTAAGATGCTGGCCTACAACTGCTCACCCTCGTTCAACTGGAAAGCGCACCTCGACGACGCCACCATCGCGAACTTCCAGCAAGAGCTGGGCACGATGGGTTATGCCTTCCAGTTCATCACGCTGGCCGGATTCCATGCGCTGAACCACAGCATGTTTTCGCTCGCGAAGGGCTACAACGAGCGTGGTATGTCCGCCTACTCGGAGCTTCAGCAGTCCGAATTTGCCAGCGAAGCCGATGGCTATACGGCCACGAAGCACCAGCGCGAGGTAGGCACCGGCTACTTCGATACAATCAAAAACACGATTACTGGCGGTCAGTCAGAAACGGCTGCGATGAAGGGTTCTACTGAAGAAGCCCAGTTCGCGTAGCTTGCACGCGCCTCTCGCGCACACCGGAAGTGCTTCACAGACAAGCCCCGGCGCCTTATGCATCGGGGCTTGTTTGGGGGAAAGCGAAGGGCCAACCTTGCACGTTACCGTGAAGCGGTCTACCGCACCACCGTCACCCGCTGCGTTTCGGTGTGGCTCTCGGTCTGCATGCGCAGGAAGTAGGTACCGCTGGCCAGGTCGCTCACGTCCATCGTCTGTTCGGTGCGGCCCTCTGCCCGGCCGTCAGTGACTGTTCGCACGCGCCGCCCCAGCACGTCGTAGAGGGCAATCTCCACCGCCTGACGCTCAGGCACGGCGTATCGCACGGTGGCCTGTGAGCGCGTGGGGTTGGGATACGTCGGGAGCAGCTCAGCCTGGTCGACATTCCGGGCTACGGTCACCGGATCGCTGAGTGTAGCACTGCCATCGGCGTCGAGCTGGCGGAGGCGGTAGCGCAGGCTATCGGCGGCGTAGGGCAGGTCCGTGTCCTCGACGCGGTAGGACTGCGGCTCATCGGTGGTACCCGCGCCGTCGACCTGCGCGATGGTTTCCCACGATTCGGCTGTAGAGACGCCCCGGTGGGATGTCTCTACGGACCCAGATCCATCGGCGGCACGGCGTTGCACTTCGAAACCCGCATTATTCGTCTCGGAGCGAGTTTCCCACTGCACGGTGACGCGCTCTTGCTCGCCGCCGTCGTAGGTCGCTTCCATCTGGGCCAGTTCAACCGGTAGCGGGTTGCTGTCCTCGCTGCTCGCGAGGGCAAACTGGCTAAAGCCCGTCAGGTCTTGGACGGCGACGACGCCCCGGTCGGCATCGCGCACGATTGTGCCACCCAAGTTGTCCACGCGGTTCCAGGTGGTGCCGCCGTCGTCGGACTTGTAGAGCTGGAGCGCGTCGAAGTCGCCAATGCCCTCGATGGATCCGGTGTTTATCACCAGGTCATATGTGGGGACGGTGTCGAGTCCCGAGTTCACTGTCCATGTGAAGGGGGCCACATTCTCGGGCAGCTCGCCGCCGGGGTCGCTGGGAGCGGTGTTGCTGCGGGTGAGCGTGAGGCCGCCGGTGGTGCTGGCATTGTCGCGCAGCAGCACGAGACCCTCGAATCCTGAGGGGTCCAGGTAGCCGAGCAGTCCACTGGCATCGGCAATGTCCGTGTCGGTAGTCTCGACCTCGGTGCGCTCATAGGCGCCCAGGTCGGGGCGGGCGCCGAAGATGCGGGATCGGCCCGCGAGGTCTTTGGTGAGGGCCTCGGCGATCCCACCGGTGGCAAACGGAGCGAAGCTGCCACGGGCCAGTGCCGGAGAGCCCGCGCCCAGACGCAGCCCGTCATCAGAGGTGCCGAAGCGGCCGTCATCGCCGGGCGGATTGCTCGCATCCACAAACTGCGGATCGGCATCGCGGTTGTTGCCACTGTCGGTGTTGGGATCGCCCCCAACGCCGTCTCCATTCACCCCGCCCTCAATGAGCGTGTACTGCAGGATAGCCGAGGCGCTGTTGTTGCGTATCTCGCCGCCGTCTCGCTTCTCGTTGATGTCGGCCCCGTTGCCCCACAGAATGCTGTTGGTGAGCACCGGTGTGCTGGTGCCGTCATCGCCAAAGTTAAGGAGCGCCCCGCCCTCGCGGTCGGCATAATTCCCCGTGAACGTGGAGTTGGTGATTTGGGGGCTGCTCACGCCCGTCTGTCCGATGCTGTAGAGTGCGCCTCCACTGTTGGCAGTGTTGTTGACGAACACCGTGTTTGTGATGGATGGACTACTCGTTCCGCCTTCCACGGTGGTATCGCCGCCGTAATTATACATCGCGCCACCATTGAAGTCAGCAACGTTGTTAGCGAACACCGCGGTTTCGATCTGCGGACTGGCCGTGCCGCCGCGGGTGCCGTCGTTGTAGATCGCGCCGCCGGAAAAGTTGGACGCGTTGTGGGTGAAGGCTGTGTTGGCAATATGCGGACTGCTGGTGCCAAATTGCCCATTATTGTACAAGCCTCCTCCAAACGTAGAGGCATAGTTGCCCGCAAAGACGGCGTTAGCAATCGTGGGGCTGCATGCGCTTGGCGCATCGGAGTTGTTTCCGTCGCAAAAGATGCCGCCGCCCGATAGCGATGCAGGATTTCCGGTCATGTTGGCCTGCCCGCCGGTGATGGTCAGCCCGTCGAGCACGGTATCGGTCGTGATTGTGTTGCCGCCCGTAGCGCCGTCGAGGTAGAGCACGGTATAGCTGTTTTCTCCGTCGGCGACATCAGTAGCGCCGTCAATGTCCTCGGTGGTTTCCGTCACGCCATCGCTGTTCGTGTCGTCGTTGTCGTTGATGTCGCCGGAGAGAACGGTCGGGTTTGCGCGGAGGTCTCGGCTATCGAGCTGGCTCTTCACGTCGGATACATCAGTGAACGTCTCCGTGCCAGTCCACCCGCCATAGACAGCAAGGCCGTCCTGGGATCCGCTGATTTCAAAGCGCGCGTCGCGGCCGGAGGCATCGCTGGTCGGCAGGTACCGCCCGTCGGCGACTACAATGACATCGTCGCCCGTGGCCGCGTCGAGGGCGGTCTGCAGATCCGAAAGCGCCAGGTCGAACGAAGAGCCGTCGCCGGTGCCCGAGGCGTCGGCGTCCACGTGGTAGACGGGCCCATCGTACAACGAACGTTCGTAAGCGCCCAGGCTCACGGTGCCGCCCTGCACCCGGTCTTCGCCCAACAGGTCGGTATCGGCGCCCGAGGGCAGCGCGCTGGTGTCGCCGGCGTTGAGCGCGGGGGAGCCGGGTTGGAGGCGCAGGCCATCGTCAACGGTGCGGAGCGAGTCGTCAGCGCCTGGGGGACGGGTCGCATCGGCAAACAGCGGGTCGGCATCGAGGGTGTTGCCGTTGTTGGTGTTGGCATTGCCACCGGTGTTGGGGCCGTTGACACCGCCCTCGATGAGGGTGTACCCCAGAGCAACGGTGCCGCCCTCGTTATAAGTGGCGCCGCCGCTGGTGGAGGCGGTATTGCCCCAGAGGATGCTGTTGGTGAACGTGACCTCGTTCGGGCCGCCCGGTACATTGACGAACTCTCCGCTTGCATCTGCACGCCGGGCATACAGCGCCCCGCCCTTGTCAGCACTGTTGGTGGCAAAGGTGGTGTTGATGAGTTCGGTGCTGACTGTACCCTCATCAACGGTGTTGATTCGAAAAGCGCCTCCCAATGATTCCTCATCGGGATTGATGGCCGCGTTGTCTGCAAAAAGGGCATTCGCAATTGTTGCCGTGACGGTTGCGTTGCTTCCAGTTGCTGCCAGCCGGACGGCTCCCCCTGAGAAATCTGCTTCGTTGCTTGTGAAGGCGGCGTTTTGAATATCGATGTCGATATCGGCGTTGCTGTTGATGTTCGTGCCTACAGTGGCCGCCAGAGCGCCTCCAACGTTCGTCGCGTTTCCGACAAACGTGACGCGATCCACCTGGAGCTGTCCGGTGCTACCATCCATATAGGACATGTAAATGGCCCCGCCTAAGCCCCCGACCGCATAGTTGTTGTGGAAGGCCGTTTCGGTTACTTCAAGCGTCGCATCGGCGCCGCTGATGGAGAGCGCACCGCCAGTGTTAAAAAAGGGGGTGGAGCCGCGATCCGCAGCATTCGATGTAAAGCGTGCCTGGTCGATGCGCAGCCGCACGGTGCCTCCCGACTCGCCGTTGCTGTAGATGGCTCCGCCCTTTGCGCGTGCGATGTTGTCGGCGAATACTGCATCGGTGATGTCCAGCTGGCTGGTCCCGTCCGTACGAGCCACGCTGTAGATCGCGCCCCCGTCGCCTCCAGAGAGGTTGTCTGTAAAGGTGACATTGGTCAACGGCGGGCTGCTTGTGCCGCCATCGCGGCCGTCGTTTAGCAGCGCGCCGCCATCGCTCCCGGACTCGTTACTCGTAAAGGTGGCGTCTGTAATCTCCGGACTGCTCGTGCCGTCATCACTGCCATCATTCAGCAGTGCGCCGCCACCGCCCCCGGACTGGTTCCCCGTAAAAGTGACGTCTGTAATCTCCGGACTGCTCGTGCCGTTTTCGCTGCCATCATTCAGCAGACCGCCGCCATCGCCCTCGGACTCGTTATCCGTAAAGGTGACATTGGTCAACGGCGGGCTGCTTGTGCCGCCATCGCTGCCGTCGTTCAGCAGTGCGCCGCCGTTGCCTCCGGACTGATTCCCTGTAAAGGTAGCGTTTGTAATGCGCGGGCTACTCACCCCGCCGCTTGTTCCACTGTTCAGCAGTGCACCTCCCGCATCGGAGGCGGTGTTGCCCGCAAACGTGAGGTTCTCCAGGGTGGGACTGCATTCGTTGCCGGCCCCAGTGCCGTCGCAATACGCGCCGCCGCCCTGCGTAGAGGCGCTACCCGAAGCGCCGTTGGCCTGCCCGCCGGTGATCACCAGCCCATCCAGTACCGTGGCGTCGGTGATCGGGCCGCCGGTGGTCCCGTCCAGGTGCAGCACCGTGTGGCTGTTCGTGCCGCTGATGTCGCTGGCGGTTTCGGTGACGCCGTCGGTGGTCGTGTCGTTGTCGTCGATGTCGCCGGAAAGGACCACCGGGTTGGCGTCAATGTCACGCGTATCGAGCTGGCTCTCCACATCACCGGGCCCATCGAACGACTCGGTGCCCGCCCAGCCGCCGTAGACGGCAAGCCCGTCTTTCGCGCCCTCGATTTCGAACGCAGCATCGGGGTCGGTGGCGTCATCCGTGGGTAGGTAGCGCCCTTCAGCGACCACGATCACGTCGTTTCCGGTGGACAGGCGAAAGGCCGTGGCCAATTCGGGGTAGGCATCGTCCCATGACGAGCCGTTGCCCGCTCCCGACGCACTTTCATCCACGTAGAGGAGGCGCGGGCGGCTGTCGTACAGGGTCAACTCGCCGGGAGCCTCCAGATTGGGGATCGTAACCGACCCGCCGCCCGGATCCTCGGGACGCACCTGCCACGGATCAGCGGGCGAGCGCCGCGCGCCCAGCCCGACCTCGGCTGCGTTGGGCACGGTGACGTTGTCATATGCCAGCTCCAGGTCGGCAGCGCCCGTGGGCACCGCGCCCCACACCACGTTGGTGCGCTCGCCCCCCGGGAAGGGCACCGCATCGCCGGTGAAGACCGCAGCGCCGGGATCGCCGTAGCGGTAGAGCGTCGTGCGGGCTGTGGTGCTGGTCGCTGTGAGCTCGGCACTTGTGGGACCGACCGATGCCGTTTCGCCAGCGGACACCACGACGCTCTCCTGCCCAAGCGGGGCACTGTCCCCGGTCCATTGCGGGCTGTTTACGTGCGTGGCATTGCGTCCGCGAGCCAGGTCATAGGCCGTGGTGCCCGAGAAATCCGCGTCTCGGCGCTGGTTGGACTGGGCCGCGTCCAGGCGATAGTAGGCGGCCAGGCCGGGCTGTATGTTGTCAACGGTTTCGTGCTGGGTGGTGCGGAGTTCCGTCTCGGTGCGGGCTGTGCTCCACAGGCGCACCTCATCGACGGATCCGCCGAAGAAATTGCTGGCGGTGTCGCCGTTCCAGGCCTGCCCGACGGTAAACCGCCCGTCGGAGGCGGGGCGCGTACTGGTGGTGAAAGTCGCCTCCTCGGTGCCGTTGACGTAGAGCGCGCCGCTGTCGTCATCGCGGACGACCACGGCGACGTGGTGCCACTCTCCAGCCGCAAAGGCATCGCTGCTGTACATGGAGCCGCTATCGGGGTCGTCGTAGCGAAAGCGGCCCGTGCTGGTGTCTCCCGTGCCGCTGGGTTCGTAGAAGAGCACGTGCTGCGCGTTGCCATCGGTGTCGTGGAGCGAGAGCACGCCTTCGGCCTGGTCGTTGGTGCCGGTGGGGCGCACCCAGGCTTCCATGGTAAAGGCTTCATCAGCCAGCGCGCTGCTTACTGCATCTGCACGTAAGTAGGTCTCGATGTCTCGGTCAAGCGCAAGGGCCGTGCCCGAGCCGTAGGGCGGCTCAAGCAGCGTCCAGTCGGCCTCGGCGTCCTCAGGCCGTGTGGAGTCGGTGCCGCCCTCGCTGACCGTGTAGCTCTCAAGGTCAAGCTGGGCGGTGGAGGTCAGCAGCCCGTTCTCGGCGCTTTCATCACGGGTGAGCGACACGGTCACCGAAACCGAGTCCTCGGCGGGGACATCAACCGTCCATGCGCCACTGCTGACGGTGCCCGCGCCGCTGGGCGACGAGGCCGACACACCCGCGGGAAGCCCGAGGTCGACCTCAGCGTCGGTGACGCCCGCTGTGCCCCGGTTGGCCAGCGTAAAACGGGCGGTTTCCTCAGCGGGCTGGGCTGCAAGGCGTAGATTCGCGCCCGGTACGCCCTCCTCGTAGGGACCAAGCGACACGGCTGCAGTGCCGTCGCTGTTTGAGTCTTGAATGCGATTGGCACCCAGTAGGTCGGTCGTAACCCCACTGGGCAGCGCGCTGTCATCGCCCACATCAAGAGCCGGTGACTCCAGCTGGACGCGCAGCCCATCGTCCGTGGTGCCAAACACGTTATCGGGGCCTACTGGATCGTTTATATTCGAGAATCGCGGAGCATCGCTCAGATTGTTGCCCCCGTCAACAAGATCATTTAAACCACCCACCTTGGGCCCATCCAGGCCGCCCTCAATGAGGGTATGGCGAAGTTCGGTGGTGGAGGATAGCGTGTAAATAGACGCGCCCTCATCCGAGGCGGTATTGCCCCATAAGATGCTGTTAACAATGTCGGTCTCGGCCCCGTCATCATAGATCGCACCGGCGTCTTGCTCAGCAGAATTGCCAACGAAGGCTACATTCGTGAAGGTGTGATTACCAAATCGAAGGAAGATCGCACCGGCACTGCGTGCGGAGTTATTGACGAACAGCCCATTGGTGATCTGCAAGTTGAGGGTGCCGTCGATGCTAGGGGTATTGTAAATAGCGCCGCCGTTGAAGTCGGCCGTGTTGTTGGCAAACACGACGTTCGTAAGCACAGGACGAGCGGTGCCCGCCTCATCATTCGTATTGTAGAGGGCAGCCCCATCGCTATCAGTGGAGTTATTTCGGAATGTTGTTCTGCTGAACGTGGGACTGGACGTTCCTCCCGAATCTGCATTGTTAAATACAGCGCGTTCCGAATTACTGTCAAAGAGCCCGTCAGTGATCACCGGAGCGCTCCTGCCGCTCTCCGCGCCCAGATTGTAAAGCGCTGCTGCGCCGTCGTTCTGCCGGAAGATGACACGCTGCAGTTGCGGGCTACTGGTACCGCTCTCGAATCCGTTGTTGAGAAGACCCGCCCCTAAATCAGCAGAGTTCCCTATAAAGTTGACGTTTTGGAAGGTGGGGCTGCATTCGTTTCCCGCTCCTTGTCCGTCGCAGTAGGCGCCTCCTCCAGAACGCTCAGGAGTGGGGAGGTCCGCCGTGCCCGATTCTTGTCCTCCGGTAAGCGTTACCCCATCTACCACGGTGCTGGATGTAATCGTGCCGCCCGTACTGCCGTCCAGGTAGAGCACCGTGTTGCTGTTGCCTCCGCTGATGTCACTGGCGGTTTCGGTGATGCCGTCGCTATTGGTGGCGTCGTTGTTGTCGATATCGCCCGAGAGCACCGTCGGGTTGGCCTCCAGGTCGCGGCTGTCGAGCTGGCTTTCGACATCAGCCACCCCTGTGAACGTTTCCGAGCCGTTCCAGCCGCCGTAGACGGCCAGCCCGTCCTGACTGCCATCAATGGTGAAGCGAGCACTGCGGTTGGTGGCATCGTCCGTGGGCAGGTAGCGGCCGGTGGCAATGACGATCGCATCGCTGCCCGTGGCGGTGCTTAGCGCATCCGAAAGCGAGGTGGCGTTGCTCCACGACGAGCCGTCGCCTGTGCCATCTTCGGTGACGTGGTACACGGTCTGGGCCTGCACGCTGGAGGCAAATCCTCCTGCCAGGAGCAGCACGGCTGCCGCTAAGACAGGCAATCCAGTGCAGCGTGTTCCGCCGAGTCGGCATGTACTATGACAGGTGCTGAGAAGTGAAGAGAATGCGTACAACACAACGAGGCCGGTGCAGACCCCTATGCTCAAGGCAACCATGGGGAAGTAGCAGAGGCGATTCGAAAGAGAGGCGACAGAACGGTGTCGTCTTCCTTCTTGATAATTACATCTGCGGCACAGAAATGCAAGGTGGACAGGTAGCCCCTTTGCTTCGCGCCCCGCATATTGACTTGAGGACGCACTGAAGCGACAAAGATGTTACACTGCACGCACTCGTTGAACGGCGACTCAGGGGGGGGGCAACGACAGAGGGCCCTGGCCAACCCGTTGGAATCAGCTTGCCGTCAGGCTCGTGAACAGGATGTAGAACGGAAAGCCGAACGTACCCATGAGGGTGAAGGTGAGCAGCAGCGCAGCTTGCACCGAAAGGCGTCCGCGAAACCACAGGCGCCAGCGCAGCGACAGCATCGGCCAGTTCATAATGTGGCAGGCCGCCAGGAGTCCGCAGAGCACCATCATTTCGGTGGTCGGATGCAGGGGCAAGATGTGCGCAATAGGCACCGCCAGGATAAACAACGTCAGAAACGCGAACGATGCCATCAGCGTCCACGGATGCTCGTTCACAATGTCGCTGGCTTGCAGCACCGATGGGGGGCGGGACCGGGCCGGACGGGGAGGGAGCGCCATAGCAGCAGAGGGCCTTTTCATGGGGATGTGTTCTGTACAGCGTAAGCAGCGTGTTGTGCCCCGGTTGCTCACGAAAGCCCAGAAGGATGCGAAAGTATTGTGTTATCTATTGCAAAAGACGCGCCCGATCTGCATGTTGTACGCACATGCCGTATATACACCTTCTGCATCCGCCTTTATACTCGACCCGGCTTCTCCTATGAACCGCTCTGCTTCTTCATTGTCTGGCCTTGCACGCATGCTTGGATGCGTCAGCGTGGTCCTTGTGATGCTCGTTGCCACCGGCTGCAAGTCGTCGGAGCCTGGCATCGACCCTGCCGAGATGCAAAGCCTGGAATCCGAGATCAGCGAGCTCGAAACCCAGATCGCGTCGATGGAGCGCGAGCTGTCGAACCTGCGTCAGGAAAACTCGCGCTTGCGCAGCCGCCTCTCCGATCAGGAGCAGCGACGCGGCGAAACCATTGAGGTGCTCTCTACCGATCTCTTCTTCGAGAGCGGCAGCGCCCAGCTTACCAGCGAAGGCGTGGAGCGCCTGGTGGATGTCGCACAGCGTCTGCGGGGCGAGTACGCAGAGCGCGTGGTGCGCGTGGAGGGGTACACCGACGACAAACCCATTGGCGATCGCCTCAGTCAGCGCTTCCCCAGTAACTGGGAGCTCTCCGCTGCCCGCGCCTCCGCTGTGGTGCGCCACCTGCAGTGGACGCACGAACTGGCCCCCAATCGCTTCGAGGTCGTTGGCTTCGGTCAGTACCAGCCCATTGCGACCAACGAAACCGCCGAGGGCCGCAGCGAAAACCGCCGCGTGCGCGTAGCCGTGCTTCCCGCCGGACAACCCACTACGGCTGGGGAGTAGTCGTCTCGGCAGTTTCTTCGAAGAAGCGTGCGATTGCGTTCATTGCGGTATCGGGCTGCTCAATGGGCGTGCTGTGTCCGCTTCCGGGTGCAATGACCATGGTGCTGTTCGGCAGCGCGTCGTGGGTGGCGCGTACATTATCGAGGGGCACGACCGCGTCGTCGGATCCGGCCAGCATGAGTACCGGATGCGCCACGCGTCCCAGTTCCGCAAGCACACTGTCGCGCCCAAAGATCGCGTGGCCCAGTCGCACGGTACCGCTGGGCGCGTTGCTTTTCATGCGCTCGCGCCAGGCATTCACCGCTTCAGGATGCTCCGCGCGGTAGCGCTCGCCCAAGAGCAGCGGCACCACCTGGTCAATCACTGGCGCGTAGCCGGTCGTCTCCACAATCTTGAGGAGCGCGTTGTACTTCATGCGCTGCAACGTCGATTCGGCCTGCGCCTGCGTGTTCATAAGCACCGCCCGCGAAATGCGATCCGGGTGGTCGAGCAAGAGGCGAAAGCCCACGTATCCGCCCATTGAATGGCCCAGGTAGGTCGCCTGCTCAATATCAAGCGTGTCCATCAGCGCCGTCACATCCGCCGCCAGACTCGGGATGCCATAGTCGTCATCAGGCACCGCTGAGGCGCCCTGCCCGCGCCAGTCCCACGTAATGCACCGATAGTCGTCCTGCAGCGTCTCAATCAGCGCATCAAAC
Source organism: Longimonas halophila (assembly GCF_002554705.1). Lineage (GTDB taxonomy): Bacteria > Bacteroidota > Rhodothermia > Rhodothermales > Salinibacteraceae > Longimonas > Longimonas halophila. Next base: position 226,826 of record NZ_PDEP01000006.1, read on the forward strand.
ACGCGGTGCGTCAGCAGATAGCTCGGTCCCATCAGCAGCGGCGGACCGTTGGTCTCAGTGTCGCGCACATGCAGCGTAATGTCGCGGAGCGAAAGGGTCGTTGTCATAGGGATACGGAGGGATTGAGGCAAGAGGGAAGCATTGGGATAACGAATCGAGCGGGCGGAAGTGTCCTGCATCAAAGAAGCCGATCATCCAACTGCCGTCGCGGGGCGTTGCATCAATCTGCCCCATCAAATTCTCCGCTGCAGCCCATCATGTCGGCTACCCGGAAGAACTTTATCCATGCCGACGCGATCAAGCAGCTTCACGCGCCTCCCACAATCAGATACAATGCACAAGCAATGACGACAGACCACGCTCGCAACGCAGCAAAGGGGGATCCAGAAAGCAGAAGCAGTGCGCGCAGGCGCCGCTGGCGGATCATTGCCTGGACAACGGTTGCCTGCGTGCTCCTTCTGCCGCTGATTGCGATGCAGTTCACCGAAACAGTCAACTGGACCGGAAGTGACTTCGCCTTCGCCGGTGTTCTCTTGGTTGGCACCGGATTGGTCCTGGAGGGTGCCATGCGAACGACCACCAGCACGGCGTATCGCGCTGCCAGCGCAGCGGCCCTTGCCACCACATGCCTGCTCATCTGGGCGAACGGTGCGGTCGGACTCATCGACGCAGCAGGCAACACTGCCAACCTGATGTATGGCGGCGTACTGGCTGTCGCGCTCATCGGGGCGCTTGGTGCGCGCTTCAGCGCACGCGGCATAGCCCAGACGCTGTTCGCAACGGCGCTGGCGCAGATGGCCATTACCACAGGGGCCATAATCGCTGACATAGGCGGTGCAGCAAGCGGATGGGGAGCGCTTCTTCTCGGAAACGCGTTCTTCGCCGCGCTGTGGATAGGCGCCGCCCTACTGTTCCAGCGTGCCGCCCATGAAGAAGAGAACGGCAGCTCACGCCACGCGCTGTAGCGTCAGGCAGAAGGACGCGTATTCAGGGCCAGATGGAAGCCACCAGTCAGCGCCCCAACGTGCAGATCGCACCGCGCCCCATCACTCCGATGCGCCCCAAAAGCCGCACAGCCCGCGCGGGCAATCCACACCCGTCCACACGCTCCAGCTCGCGGGGCAACCACCGCCGCCTCCCCGAACGCCCCATGTGAGGCTTGCACCCGGCCCATCGCTTGGCTATACTTTCATGGTACTCTGTGCGCCATCCGCCCCGCATAACGTGCGATGTGTACTTTGTTGGCATAGCACCGGGCGGGTTTGTGCATATGTCTCATCCTTTCATACCCATCTCCCAAGAGCCATGACCAAGGACGAATCCACACAGCAGCAGTCCACCGTGGTTGCCTCCTACCCAACACGCCACGATGCCGAGATGGCCCGCGATTACCTCGACGATGCCGGCATCTCGGCCTCCATCCGTGTCGATGATGCCGGCGGCATGCACCCGGAGCTGCAGGGGATCCACGGGGTCCACCTCGTCGTGCTCGGCAATGTAGCCCAGCAGGCCCACGAGGCGCTGCAGGAGGCTGAAATGCTGCCGCGCTCCAAGGAGGACATCGATGCAGAGGCCGGAGATCCGGTCGCGGAGGCGACGCCGTGGAATGGCATCCGAGCCTTGCTTGCAACGTTTGCGTTGATAGGAGCATTGACGGCGCTTTTCCTGTTTCTCTTCTCCTGATTCTGCGGCACAAGTTCGTTTCGACGGTGTGTGGCAGGCAGATAGAATGCATACGCCCCTACGCTGCTGCGGGCGAAGGACGCGGGGCTTCTCGGTGGGCCCGAAATAGGTGGCGCTTCTGGTGTCTGCTTGATAGGTTACCGGTGCCTTTACCACAGAGCTTTGCCGTTATAACGCTTTGGGCAAACTTGTCGCGAAGGTGCCGGTTTGCAACAAGCTGTTTAGTTTCATTCCGGAAAAAACGCCCCCAGCGCTATGGATGATCAGCAACTCTTGGAACGCATCACGCTCGACCCCGAGGTGATGACGGGCAAACCCGTCATCAAAGGTACGCGCCTGACTGTGGAGTACGTCCTGAACGTGCTGGCCCATGGGGCCACCGAAGAAGAGATTCTTGAGGAGTACTCCAGCCTTACCCGCGAGGACATCCGGGCATGCTTGCTATTTAGCGCTCGCTCGCTCTCGGAGTCGAGCTTCATGCCGCTGACAGCTGCATAGCACATGCGTTTTATAGCACATGCGTTTTCTTGTGGACGAATGTACCGGTCCGGCTGTAGCAGAGTGGCTTTGCAGTCAAGGCCATGATGCCTTTTCGGTGTTCGACGAGTTGCCCGGCATATCCGACGAAGAGGTGATCCGCCGCGCGTACGACGAGCGTCGGATTCTGATTACAAACGACAAGGACTTTGGCGAGAAGGTTTACCGTCAGAGGTATCCGCATCACGGTGTTGTTTTGCTTCGCCTTGATAACGAGCGGAGTGTAAACAAGATATCCGTGCTGCGAAATCTGTTGTCAGAGTACGCAGACCGGCTCCACGACCGGTTTGTTGTCGTTACCGAAGAGCAGGTGCGCTTCTCTCGACCGCGTCAGAAATAGAAAGAGAATACAGAAAGCGCTATACCCCTGCGCTACTGCGGGTGAAGGGGGGAGGGGGCTCGATGTGCCCGAACGGGTGGCGTTTCTGCCATCTTGTTGATAGGTTTCTGCCAGTCACCGCTGGTGAGCTAACTCGTTGCAGCGCTTCTGGCGAAAACTGGCCCCCGATACCAAGTTCTAAAACGGCACCTCGGTCGTCTCGTTGTCTTCTTCGGACTCGTGCACCTCGGTCACCAGTTCAATGCCCTCGGCGGAGAAGCCAAATAGATCTTCGGGCGAGAACACCAGGTCGAAGTCTTCCTCGCAGAAGAAGGGCGTGAACTTGCGGGCGAATTCGTCGAGGCGCCTCAGGTAGTAGGCTGTGTTTTCGTTGGGCGCTTTGGGGTCGTCGGGGTCCCACTGCTCAGCGCGAGCGCAGTGCTTAAACGCCGTCACGTTGGCCGAATCGCCGGTGATGTAGTACGAGATGCGGTCGCCCACACGGACGGGCTGCCCGGTGTCCTCTTCCCGCTGAATCGCCAGCTCGTAAGTCGCCGCACGCGGACGCTCCCCGGCTTCCACCGCGGCTTCGTACTCTTCGACGCTGGTCTTCAGGGTTTCGGTGCGGGCAAAGCTGTCCACGCCCTGCTCCCAGGTGCGGTCGGTGATGCGCTGCCGCGTATCCAGATAAAGCTGGTGCAGCCCCTCAATGTCGTGGTCAAGCAGGCGGCGAATAGCACGCCGCACGAAGGTGCGTCCAAACGGCTCGTTCGAGCGCGAGATGAGCGAGGAGCCCTTGAACTTGAGATCGCCGTCGTAGGTGAGGAGTGCGTAGTTTTTCTTCTTGTACGAGAGCATCTTCTTGTAGCGCCCGTCGAACCCAATGCGAATCCCCTCCGGCATCGCGTCGGTGAGCCCGATCGTGAAGTCGCGCTCCGTATCCGCCCCGCGCACGTCCTCCGGCGGCACGAAGAACACGCCGTCGGTATCCACCTCTACGACCGTGCCGCCGCGCTCGCGAATCACATCGATGATCTGCTGCACAAGGTCCTGCCCGATGCGCGCCACGCGGTCGGCCTCCGCAAAGTCGTTGAACGCGGCCAGGCTGAAGCCCAGCATCCCGTAAAACGAGTTTATTAAGATCTTATACGACGACTGTCGCGCATCCAGCTCGCTTTCGACCTCCTCGTCCTCGGCGGAGCGCATGGCGGATTTGGTGTCGAGGCGCAGCGTGGTGAGGCGGTCCAGCAGACGCGGAAAGAGATCCAGCGCGTCGCCGGCGGGCTGGATGTCGTAGTTCAGCATGATGGAGGGGTACAAGCTCTCCACATCGGCGTAGACGACCGGACCGATCACGCCCGTGCGGAAGATGTCGGTGTAGCCGCCCATCGACTGGCTGCCCCAGTTGCTCTGTGGGAGGGCATAGCGCTGACGCAGGTACTCGCGCACAAAGAGCGACTCGATCTTGGCCGCCGGGCCCCGCCGCGCTGCCCGCCCGTACGTCATGGGCAGCATCTGCGTGAGGTAGAACGTGGAGCCGGAGAGGTGCTTCGCCAGCCGCCCGGTTTCAATCACGTCGTCGAGCGCATAGTCGAGGAGGCGCTCGCGGTCATTGTGCCAGGCCTCGGTCAGGTCCTCGCCCGCGATGTACGTGCGGTCCTCCGGTGCAAATCCGAAGTAGCGGGCGGCGGTCTTGAGGCTATAGTCCGGCAAGTCGCGCTTAAAGACGTCGAACGCCATCACCTGAAAGTAGGCATCAATGACGTGGCGTCCGGCAATATCCATTGCGGGGAAGTCCACCGTGCGCTCAGCAAACCGCATGCTGCTGTCAAAGGTGCGGGGCACCGATCCATCGCGTCCGATGGCAAATTCGACGTTGTGCAGCGCGCATCGGTCCTGCAGATAGGCCAGATCGAAGGCAAAGACGTTGTATCCCTCCAAAACATCCGGATCGCGTTCGTTGATCGTGTGCACCAGCTCGCGCAAGAGCGTCGCCTCCGATACGCCACTGCGCTGATGCAGCACCTCCGACCAGCCGCGGTTGTCGGTGAGCGCCACGATCACGACTTCGTCGCCCGCACGCTCGGCGTTGGGGAACGAGCCGTCGCTAATCACCTCAATGTCGAGCTGCAGGCGGTGCAGGTCGTCGAGCGTCATGTCCTTAAAGCAGGTGCGCCCGCTCTGCGTGAGGTACTGCTGCACCGGATCGCTAACGAGGTAGAGCTCGTCGGGCCGCCGCTGGTCGCTGTCGGTCTGGCGCTTTACGTGGCGGATAGCCTCGTAGTAGTCCTGCCAGCACGAGAACACAACCACATGCTCGAAGAACCCGCCGCCCTGCAGGCGCGAGGTGCGAAAGGTATCGCGGCGATGGCGCAGTAGCCCAATATCCGAGATAAAGAAGAACGGATACAGCGGCGCGTCTTCGGTGACCACCGCATCGCACTCTTTGCTGCGGCGGTAGAGGCGCACCATGGCCTGCTCGCGCGAGGGACGGTTCAGCAGCGGCTGCACGTCCACAATACGCGGCGTATCGTCGTGGCCGTAGAGCGTAGCATCGGAGGTGTCGGGCGCGGGCGTCGCCATGCGATCCGGAAGCGGGGGTTAGGCTGGGTTTAGCGGGATGCGCAGGGTGTAAACCGCTGGACGGGAAGGAGGTGCCGGGCCTCCATGGCATCGTCTGGCAGCGCACATTCGGCCTCGTCGCGATAGTTGGTTCGCCCGTCGGACGTTCGGTCGCAGGCTTGCGGGGGCAGCGCTTCGTGCGGACGCGGGAGCGTCCTTATGCACGTCCGACGGGAGACCGTCGGACGCAGTGGAATGCAGGAGGCGGTCTAACAGAGCCCTCGCTTCATCCGAGATTCAAATTAGCAAGAAGGGTGCCTTAAATGAATATACATTTAATATTACTGATGCATTTGAAAAAAAACAGCTTGGCTTGATACCCTGCTTTTGCTCGTAATCTTGAAACAATAAAGTTTTGAGCTATGGCTTTAAAAGCTCTACTTCCAGCTTTATTCTTAGGATTATTTTTCCCTTTGGCGATGATCCCGGCACCGACGATGAGCCGAAGGATACCAATAAAACGGAAATTGTCGCCATAGAAGAAGACAATCTTAATGCTTTCATTGGACTAAATTTGTTTTCTGAGTCACAGTCATATTCTTGCAGCAACACATCTTGCAATGGCGCTGGCTATTATTGTGAGTTTGTCATGAATCGCGACTGCAAATTTGTGCCTGTTGACGGTGGACTTAGATGCTATGTGTCTCAATGCGACTGGCCAACTCTGTGACTGGTCAATTAGATAAGTAACTGCCTTAAATAGGTATGGACTGACCTGACACCAGACCATTCATGTCTTTTGTGGTGTCAGGCAGTTCTTTTCTCTTGCATACTCCACATTCATCATGTATTGGTGTCTTAACAGATATGTCTGGCTTGCTGTCGTATGTATCGTAACAGCAGCCAGCTCTACCCTCTCTTCCGAGCTCGTCACCTCCTATGACTGGATCATGGAGGAGCACGAATCGAGCATCGTAATTGGCCATGAAGAGGATCCTGAAGGTCGCTTCTTTGGCGACCTAACCGATGTGCTGGTAGATGGCAACCACATTTACACGTTAGACCGGGACAAACATCAACTCGCTGTCGATGCCACTACGGGCGAACGCGTCTATGAGAGCGGGTCTGAAGGAAGGGGGCCTGGCGAGTTTATGTCTCCGTCCCGTCTCTTCAAAACACCAGACGGACACATTGGCATACTGGAAGCATACGGACGGCAGTCATTTTTTACGACACCGGCCCACTCCGTAAATAGCTTTGGCTTCAGCTATTCCGAACGTCTCATCTTCGAAAGCGAGCCTAAGGATATCTGCTTTTCAGAAGAGACGGTCTATGCCTACGTGAGCCCACAGGGTGTGTCTGATCAAGAAGAAAATGACCATGTTATCCTTCGCATGGACCCTCCGTACGAAGTCCCAGATTATTTCGGGCGATTGCCCAGCCACCTGGATGACTTTGAGCCTAAGTTTCATTCTCTCATGACGGCGGGCCGCCTTCACTGCATGGGGGACGACCGCATAATTGCGGTCCATGCTTACTCAAACGAAGTGGACATATACAAGGATGGAGTTCTTCAACACACCGTTTCAATTCCCAACTTGAAGCCGACAAGCCTATCTGTAGATACGTTTGATGGCCGCCCATATGTTGGGATCGACCCGAACGATTCGCATTCTCCTGTAAGTACGGTTTCGCTGGAAAATGACGACATGCTTGTGCAGTATCGATACACCCCAGACGACTGGCATCCCAATAGAGAACACTCCCCATTTACATATGACACGTTTGTGCTTAATGTCGAGAATGGCACAGTAGCCTCTTTAGGAACAACCGACCGCATTTTTCACGCAATTGATTGCAATGGCTACGTGGCCCAACAGACCGATCCGTTTCCAACCATCCACATAGTACACCGCAATGATATATAACATTCTGTCGTTTGTTTTAGGAAGTCTACTGCTTATTGGAAGTCCCCTTAACCATGCTCACTCATCATTCGCCCCCAAAATATCCACGCAGGATACTTATGTGGAAGTCGATACAACAGATGAAGCAGCCAATAAAGAACGTGATGTGCTTCAACCGCGCCAGTTTCCTAATGAAGACCAAGTACGTTCTGAATATATTGTAACGTATATTTCGTCAAGCACATGTGTAGTAGCACAAATGGATCGTCATGATACTATTCGAGCCTTTATCGACCAGAAACGTTTAGAGGCAGAGGAACAGAACCGTTTGTTTATTGTGCGCGGTGTATCCCTTGACTGGGATGTCGAAGAAGGGTTCTCTTACCTGCAGTCTATTGCTGACTTTGATGAGATATCTGTCGGTTTAAACTGGATTAACCGTGAGGCGCTGCGCCTCATTTGGGGGGATAACGATACGGCGATCCAACCGAGAATACCTGTTTTAGTGATCCAAGAACGGGACATTGTTTCAGACGGGCCTCAGGGCCCCTTACGTCTCGATAGAGAAGACATTGTGGAGGTGTACCAAGGCTTGGATGAGATTGAAGCCGCACTAGACGAGTAGCAAGAGCATAAACCACTGGACGGGACAGGAGGTGCCGGGCCTCCATGGCATCGTCTGGCAGCGTACGTTCGGCCTCGTCGCGATAGTTGGTTCGCCCGTCGGACGTTCGGTCGCAGGCTTGCGGGGGCAGCGCTTCGTGCGGACGCAGTGGAATGCCTGTTTCCAGCACCGTAGGGACACGGCGCGCCGTGTCCCTACAACGGATGAGGGCGGCCCCGATCAGCGAGTTGAGGCGGCTTCGGGGGATGCTTCAAACACCTGCTGGGCGGCGCGCTCCCCTGCTTCGATGGCGCCGTCGAGGTAGCCGGGGTGCTCGGTGGCGGTTTCGGCGCTGGCCCACAGCAGGCATCCGTTCCAGCAGGGCCGGGTGAGCACGGACGGCGGCGTCGGGGGATGCTCCACCTGCATGGGAGCGACACCAGGCGGCGTGGTGGCCGCGTCGGTGCGCCAGTTGCTCGTGGCGATGGCCGTGGGGGCCGGCGTGTCGTCCCCGAAGCAGTGCGCGAGTTGCCTGCGGATGGCCGCGTGCAGGGCCTTGCGTCCGTCGGTGGCGAGGCCCTGCAACCCGCTGGGATGCAGAAAGCCCGCGAGCGCAGCGCGTCCATTGGGTGCTACGGCATCGTGCCAGTGGGCCACTGGACCCGCATGGCTCACCACACGCCCGTCGATGCCCTGCCGCCGCCAGAACGCATCCGCAAACGTAGCCACCGCCTTGCCTGAGGCCGCCATCCACGTGGGCGTTTCGCGCTGCGCGGAAGTAAGCGTATCCGGCAGCGCTGGGTCGAAGTCGATGGTGTGCGCCACCAGCCGCGGTGGCACGGCAATGATGAGATGCGCTACGGCTGTGGACGACGGGCCGTCGGGTCCGGCCACGCGTACCTGCACGTCTGCTTCGGTCTGGCGCGCATCCGTGACGCGATGGTTGAGCTGTATCGCATCATTGGGCAGGTCCGCAGCCACGTGTTGGGCAAGCGTCTGTGTGCCCCCCTCCAGGCGCCACGAGGGCGGGGGCGTCTCGGGCCACGGGAAGCGCTGCACCGGCTGTTCGGCACGCGGCTCGTAGAGTGCGGTGCCGGGCTCGTGCTGCGAGACGCGCGCAATCCCTAACTGCTCCGCCAGCGCCTGCACACGGGTGTGTTCGGTCCAGTGCCAGGCCGCACCCAAATCCAGGTGCAGCGAATCGGGGCCGAGGGGCGGACTCCAGGTGCGCCCGCCAACGCGGTCGCGCGTCTCCCACACCACGACGGCATGACCGGCTTCGTGCAGGCGCATAGCAGCGACAAGTCCGCTCAGCCCCGCACCCACGATGCCGAAAGGAAGGGAGTCAGGCATACGGATCGGACGATCCAAAGAAGAGCGTGTCGAGGCTGTAGGCGCCGGGGCCGGTAATGAGCAGCGCAATGAAGACCGTGAGCATCTCCGTAGCGTGCCACGGACCGCCGCCGATGTCGCCAAAGGTGTGACCGATGGCGGCGACAATCATGGTACCGCTAAGGATGACGAGTGCAGGGCGGAAGACAAAGCCCAGCATCAACAAGATGCCGCCGACAAACTCGGCAAAGGCCGCCATAAAGCCCCAGACCACGGGCCAGAAGGTGATGCCCAGCACGGCCATGTTGCTACCGAGATCGGTCCAGGTTTCGGGACCGCCGAGGATCTTCTCGTATCCGTACACGAAAACAAACGAGATGCCAATGCCAATGCGAAGCACCAGCAGGGCAATGTTGAACGCGGTTTTGCGGTTGGAGGTCATAGCATTTGAGGGCATGAGAGCAGGTGACTTCGTGCAATGCACGTATGCTTAGCGCGCGGCAGGGCTCCCGTATTCAACAGAACGTTTACGCTTGCAAACGGGATTTCTACCGGGGATGCGCAGGGGCGCATCGTCATACGATACGCTCTTCCTCCGGCGGCCCCGTGCCCGGCGTGATGGCGCGGAGACCGGGCGGAGACACTGCGAGAGGTGGTGGGGCGGAGCGGTAGGCTGTCGCTTTCCCCCAACCCTTTCTGGATGTCAGGGCTCATTACGGACGACGGTGGGCACAACGTGCGAGCGCCAGAAGTCCATAAGCTGGCTGCTAAAATCGCCCAGGTTGCGGGGGCGGTTGGTGAGCGAGGAGGTCATGGCCGCAACCAGGTTGAGTTCGGGCGCCACGAACACGAACTGTCCGCCGTAGCCCCAGGCAAAATAGGTGCGGACGCCGTCGAAGTCGGCGATCCACCACGAAAGGCCGTACTGGAAATCGCGAAAGGCATCGCCCACAAAGGGCGTCCACGCCAGGGCAGGCCACCAGGAGGGCAGCACGCGCGTGCCGTTCCAGGTGCCGCCGTTCAAATGAAGCTGCCCCAGGCGCAGCAGTCCACGCGGAGGAATGGCCAGGTTGTTGCCGCCGAAGTAGTTGCCCTGCGGATCTTGCTGCCACGCGCCAATCTTGACGTCAAGCGGGTCGAAGAGACGGCGCTGCGCGTAAGTGCGGAGCGGTTCATCAAGCACGCGGGTGAGGAGCACGCCCAAGATGTGCGAGGTGCCAGTGCTGTACGTCATGCGCGTGCCGGGCGGATGCTCTATGGGCCGCTGCAACGCATTGCGCACCCAGTTATCGCTCGATACCCATGCGCCGTAGTTGCCAAAGCTGGTGGATTCGAGGCCGGCCTGCATGGTGATCAGGTGGTACGGCGTGAGGCGGGCGGCACGGGCGGTGTCGGCCAGGATCTCGGGGAAGCGGGGACCGATCGGTTCGTAGAGGGTGTCGAACGCGCCGTCGGCCAAGGCGATGCCGAAGAGCGTACCCACCACCGTTTTGCTGGCGGACTTGATGTTGATGGGCCGGTCGAGCGTCATGCCGCGGAATGCCTGGGCCGCTACCAGCGAGTCGCCCCGCGCGATGAGGAGGCTGTTCAGCGGAGCCATGTCGGCGGCTTCGTCAAATGCCGCGGCCAGGGCGTCGGCATCCATCTGGAATGTAGCGGGAGCCCGCACTTGCCAGGATGGGGTTTGCGCCGACGCCGCGATGCTTCCGCATCCAACAAGTACCAGCAGACACGCAAAGAGGCGATGCATACGCAACAGAGGAGTGATTACGAGAGGGCGCGCCGGAGTCCGGCCAGACGTTGGGGGAGGCGCAGCGCCCAGGCGAAGTACGGAAAGAATGAGGCGACGAGGCCAGCCACGGCAGTCCAGAGAACGACCTGCGTCCAGGCGGGAAGCGGGAGGAACGGCAGCAGGACAGCCCCCATCATAAACACGTACAGGTAGCGGGCGGCGTTGGTGCGCGGTTCGGTGCGTGCGGGGGGATTGCCCAGGTGCATGAGCACAGCAAACACGTAGCGCAGCAGTCCAGCGGTAACGAGGAGCGGCGCTATGCCCTGATGCTGCACGGCAAGCAGGCACAGCACCAAGAGCGCAAAGGCATCCACTTCTTTATCAAAGAAGGCCCCAAAGTCGGACGCCTGATCGAAACGGCGAGCGAGCCAGCCATCGGCGCCATCGAGAAGCAGAAGCGCGGCAGCCCCTCCTGCAATCCAAAGAGCAGACATGGGCCAGAGCGCCAGGGCGAGGAGTCCGCCCAGACGACAAGCGGTGAGCGTGTTGGCGGCCCCGAACGTGCCGGCGGGGGTCCAGTGTTGGCGGAATGCGCCCACGAATCCCCCAAACGATATCGTGCCTGCAATAACGACCGGCCAGAGCGCACTCCACGCAAGCGCAGCTGCCGTGCAGGCAAGCAGCAGCCCAGCGTGCAGCGCCGCCCAGCGAGCCAGGCGGGCATTTACCGTTGAGGAGGCGACAGGAGCCACAAGTCAGCTAACGTTTTTAAAGTAGATGGACTGCATAATGTGATGCAGCGTCCCCTGTGAATGCAAGCAGATAACGCAACAGATCCGCAACCTTGCAGCTTCGGCGCATGCATGTTACGTTACGTGCATGCTTTCTTCGTATCAATTCAACTCACTTCAACACATCAATCTTGCCGTGGCTCACGTCCAACCGCCACGTGATCATGACATGCTCCGTCCACAGTCTGAGGCCCAGGTGTACCGTGCGCTTCGCGATCAGCTTCCGAATGCGTATCGTGTCACCCACTCGCAGCATATTTGGTATGTCTCACACCTCCCACACAACACCTTCGGGCCCGGCGTTCAAGACCGTCGTTGTGCCGATTGTGCCGGTTTGCTCCCAGCTACTGTGGATGTGCCCGCACACCACCAGGCGCGGCGTGGTGCGCTGAATCGCATCGCGAATGGATGTGCTGCCGAGGTGGCGTCCGCTGGAATCCTGGTCGACGCAGTTGTTGGGTGGGGAGTGTGCAACGAGCACGGCGTCGTCGGGGCAGTCGGCAAGCAGTTCGGCGGCCTGTGCTTCGGTGACGTCCCAGCTCCACGCGCCGAAGGGCGTAACCGGGATGCCGCCACCAATGCCGTAGAACGAGATCCCGCTGACGGTGGCGCCGCTGCCGTGCAGCACATGGGTGGCCTCCCAATTGGCACAGGCGGTGCGCAGTTCGTCGGTGCTCTCGGCGTTGCCGGGCACGAGCACGGTAGGCGTATCGATCTCCGACAGGACGCCGATGGTGCGGTCCAGGCCGCGGCGCATGTCGCAGAAGTCGCCAGCGCCCACGACGATATCGGCATCGGGGGCGCGCTGTACGAGGGCACGCGCGGCGCGATGGTTGGAGTGTACGTCGCTGAAGCAGAGTAGACGGGCCATCGCGGAGCTTTTGGTTACGAGCGGAGACTGTAGCACCAGAGGTAAACCGGCGAAGCTGCGTCCAGGTTTTGGGGAGGCGATGTGCATCGCTTTCTACCAAAAAACGTTTGCTACAGAAACGTCTTGTGCTCTCCGCCTTTTTGCTGGGCCACGAAAGTGAAACACGCTTCCTGGTCTGCTATTCTGAAATATGAAGCGAAAACATGTGCTGCGCGTGAAGTTAAACAGATTGCTTTACATCTCGGTAGCGGTTCAATGGTAAGTGATTGTCATATGGCCGACATCATCGGAGCCAGACAACCCCCTCTGTCTATCGACATCTCCCCCTTGGAAAAGGGGGAGAAACCCAAATGAGTCCGCAGGACGACTCATGGAGCGCAGCGGAATAAAGGGAGAGGGGGTTCGAATAAGACAAACCTACATTCTACGATAGCCTTATCACTTAGCGTCTACCCACTACCTACATCTCCTGCCATGTCCCGTTTATCAACACGCTCCGTGATTGCTCGCGTCCCGGTCTGGATTGGCATTGCGGTGTGCCTGTGTTTATCGGTGAGAGCGGCTGCAAGTGCGCCTCCTGAGGCCCCTGCGTCCGACCTGCAGATCGACTGGGCCAACCTGCAGTTTCCGCCTTCGCTCTCGCATGTTGCCAACGCGACTGACTCAACATCCCTTGTGTACGGCCAAGTCTACATTGCCGGTGTGACGGATGCGCAGGACACGCCGGTCGATAGCGTAAGGGCGCAGGTGGGCTACGGACCGGCCGGAACGTCGCCGCAGAGCGACGCGTGGCGATGGTTCGATATGCGGCCCAACCCCGGGTATGATTATACGCAAAATAACGACGAATACATTGGTAAAATGTTGCCCCAACGAATCGGGACATTTAAGTATACCACGCGCTGGAGCGTGGACGGCGGCCAGACGTGGACGTACACCGACCAGTTTGGGCCACCCTACGACGAGGTAGATGCGGGCGATTTGACGGTTGCACAGAGCAGCGACACAACGCCTCCGAGCACACCATTGGGGCTGAACGTGACGGACGTGGCTGTTGACGAAGTGTCGTTGACGTGGAATGCGATCCCCGATGTGGACGAAGACGCATTTGGGTACGCGGTATATCGCAAGGCTGAATCGGCGTCCTCGTTTACAAAGCTCACCGAGCTTGAGGATCTGTTTGGGGTGTCGAACACGAGCTACACCGATGCGACGGCTGCGCCGGGCACGACCTACGATTACCAGGTAACGGCACTCGACGTCTGGCTCAACGAGTCGCCTGCTTCGCCTTCTGTGCAGGCCACCACGCCGGCAGCGGTTGCCCTTACCGGCGGGGGCGCTGGCGGGCTGAATCGTACGTTTTCGGCGACCCCCGGGGCCTCTGAACAGCCGATTGGTGCTGTTCGCATTGCGCCCGGTCAGAGCGGAGCCACCTTAACGGAGTTGGTTGCTACGCCAGATGCTCCCAGCGCTACCGGCATCGACAAGGCGGCGCTCTGGATTTCGGCGGATGACGCGTTCGACGCGGCAAGCGACACCGAGCTTGCGCGCATCGATCTTGACCCGCAGGCCGGGCTGCCTGCTACGCTGTCGTTTGACGGCTTCACAGAGGCCCTGCCCAATCAGGCGCGCACGCTGTTCTTGACGGTGACGCTGACCGAACAGGCAGCAGGTGGCATCACGATGTTTCTGGCCGATGCCACGGCCCTTGCGCTTGATGGCGGGCAGATTGTCACGGTGAACGGAACCAGCCAGCAGAGCTTCTCCAATCTGGCCCTCTCGGCGAGCGATGCGCCCCTGCCTGTGGAACTGGCCGGATTCGAGGCGCAGCGCGCTGGTTCGGAATCGGTCACGTTGCAGTGGCGGACCCTCTCGGAGACGAACAACGCCGGCTTTGAGGTGCAGCGGGCTACCGCATCTGCCGATGGTTCTGCTAATGGCCCGGCCAATGCATCCGTAGAGACGTCCCAGGTAGAGACGCCCCACTGGGACGTCTCTACGGGGGAATCGTGGCAGACGATTGCGCATCTGGAGGGCGCAGGCACCACCAACGAGCCGCAATCGTACCGGTTTGAAGACACGGATCTGCCCTACGCGGCCGATCGTGTGCGCTACCGCCTGCGGCAGATTGACACCGACGGCACCGAGTCGTTTAGCGAGCCGATCACCGTTGCCCGGGAGGTGACTGCGGCCGAACTGCTGCCGACGTATCCGAATCCGGCGCGTGGACCGGCCACGGTGCGGTTTGCAACGCCAGAGCGGCAGGACGTGCGCATTGCGCTGTATGACCTGCTGGGGCGGCGGGTGCAGACGGTGGTGGATACGAACGCCGCGGGCCGCACGGAAGCGCAGCTTGACGTGAGCGATCTGGCCAGCGGTACGTACTTCGTGCGCATGCAGACCGACGGCTTCACCGATACGCAGCGCCTGACCGTGGTGCGGTAGTGGAATAGCGTATACCTACACACTTCTATCACAAAAAACACCCAGCCGTCGTCCTGAGCCGTCCGCTCGGGGCGGCGTTTTTTGGAGTGCTGTCCGGGAGATATACAGTTTTGCGCTCATAAAAAGTACAAGGTCTAATTGTTCGGGTGTTACCCCTTCACGCGACGTATCAAACAGCACGTCCCCTCAATGGTGAACAGAACACCCCACAATCGATTACTACTTTTTAAATTCGTATGTATATCAATTATGTCATATGTGTTTTACGCCTCTTTTATTACTAAAACGTATCTCTTAAATGTGCGGTCTACTGTGCTTTGGATTGCATGCGTTGCTTTGGGGTGGAGCCTGCTGAGCCTGGCTGCCACAGCCCAAACTCCTGCCACGACCATAACAAACAGCAGTGGCGAGGTGGTCTTACAGTCAAACGAAGATGGCGGGCTGCTGGCACCAGGCGAGTTTGCCACTGGCGCAATTCCGGCTGAAGGCGCTGGTACCCGGATGATGTGGTACCCAAAGGAAGCTGCCTTCCGGGCTGGACGCGTGGGTGTCAACTCGAACGGCACAGAGTGGGATACGACCAATGTTGGAAGCTCATCGGTTGCATTTGGTTCTGACACCGAGGCCAGCGGCAGCGGAGCCATGGCGGTTGGCTTCGAGACAACGGCCAGTAGCTTCGGGGCAGCAGCGATGGGGCATAATACAACGGCCAGTGGCGGCACCGGCGCTACAGCGATGGGCACCGGTACGACAGCTAACAGCACCGGCGCTACGTCGATGGGACAGGGTACAACGGCCAGCGGTCTTGGCACAACGGCGATGGGATTAAGCACAACGGCAAGCGGCGATCGCTCCACAGCGATGGGGCGCGAGACGATATCAGCGACCCTAAACTCCCTATCCATCGGTCGATTCAACAACGCTAACACCTCCTCTGACGGGACTATTTTCGTCGTTGGTAATGGGGGAGTTAATAACCGATCCGACGCACTGGTGCTCGACGACCAGGGCAACCTGGAGATTAGCGGCACTCTCACCGAAAGCTCCGACCGCCGCCTGAAAACGGGCATTGAGCCGCTGGAGGAGAGTACGCTGCAGGCGCTGGTGAACCTACGTCCGGTGCGCTACCAGTTCAAAGACCAGGAGACCCATCCCTCCGGAGAGCAGATTGGCTTGATTGCACAAGAAGTGCGTGAGGCGTTTCCGGAGCTGGTACATGAAGGCCCGGGCGGCACGCTCTCACTGGCGTATCCAAAACTAACGGCGGTGCTGATAAAGGGTATGCAAGAGCAGCAAACGCAGATCGACTCGCTCGCTCGCGAGGTCCGTTTGCTTCAGGAAGTAAAACACAATCAGGAGCAGTTGTCCGAGCAGGTAGCTGCCCTGCAACAGGCCAATGACGGTACCCGCTCTCGCCCGCTACCGGCCGGGTGGAGCCTTACCGCGCTTCTCGTTCTCCTGGTCGGTACCGGAGGCGTTGTCGCGGGGCGTCGTTTGTAGGCCTGCTCTTGTAGGCCTGCTCTGAGGCTCGACACGCGGGCCTTTCTGATTGACTCTCCCGTATAGATGATCTGTAATATGATTCGCTTTCTTGCATACAATCTTTTCGCCGGGGCACTCGCTATAAGTATTGGACTCGTCATCGGTGGTGCGCAGGCAGCCCATGCACAGACCCTGAAGATCCAGAGTGATGCCACCATTGCTGTTCAGAACGGTGCGGTCCTCGACCTGGAGAACGGCACAATGGATCTTGGGGGTGCCGGTAGCACCGCCACGCTCGATGAGCAGAGCGGGGGGCAAGTGAACGGCGGACCGCTCACGGCCACGCGCACCATGAACGCCCCCACCAGCGTGAACGTCGCTGGCCTTGGCGCGGTGCTCACCGCTGGCGCAGATCTCGGCGACGTGACCATCACACGTGGCCACACCATTCAGACCGCCGAAGGTAACGAATCAATTGCGCGCTACTACGAGATTGCGCCCTCGCAGAATAACAGCGGTCTGGATGCCACGCTCAGCCACGCTTACCTCAACACCGAGTTGAACGGGATTCCAGAAACCGAACTGGTGCTTTTCAAGTCGACCGACGGAGGGACCACATGGACGCGCGAAGGAGTTGACAGTCGAGACACAGGTCCCGCCGCCGGTGGGACCGTCACGTTGAGCGGGATCGAGTCCTTTAGCCGATGGACACTTGCAAGCAGCAGCAATCCCTTGCCTGTGGAGCTGGCCGGATTCGAGGCGCAGCGTTCCGGTTCGGAATCGGTCACGCTGCAATGGCGGACCCTCTCGGAAACCAACAACGCGGGCTTTGAGGTACAGCGGGCTACTGCATCCGTAGAGACGTCCCAGGTAGAGACGTCCCAGGTAGAGACGTCCCAGGTAGAGACGTCCCAGGTAGAGACGTCCCAGGTAGAGACGTCCCAGGTAGAGACGTCCCAGGTAGAGACGTCCCAGGTAGAGACGCCCCCTGTAGAGACGCCCCAGTGGGACGTCTCTACAGGGGAATCGTGGAAGACGATTGCGCATCTGGAGGGCGCCGGCACCACCGGCACTCCGCAGTCCTACCAGTTCGAGGACACCGACCTGCCGTACGCGGCCGATCGTGTGCGCTACCGCCTGCGCCAAATCGACACCGACGGCACCGAATCGTTTAGCGAGCCGGTGACCATCGCGCGGCAGGTGACTGCAGCCGAACTGCTGCCGACGTATCCGAATCCGGCGCGAAGCCAGGCGATGATTCGGTTTGCAACCCCAGAGCGGCAAGACGTGCGCATCGCGCTGTATGATATGCTCGGACGGCGGGTGCAGACGGTGGTGGATACCAACGCCGAGGGTCGCACGGAAGCGCAGCTTGACGTGAGCAATCTGGCCAGCGGTACGTACTTCGTGCGCATGCAGACCGACGGCTTCACTGATACGCAGCGCCTGACCGTGGTGCGGTAAATGTGTGGAGAATTTGCCCGCAGATCCATCACCTCTACGTTATGCTGCGATCACATCCAGCAGCTGCATGGTGTCCTATTTGTGAGGCCTCATGTGTCCGATAGAGAGCTACTTGTGTTGATGTCCGGATCCCTTCCAGCTTTACGCATCCGATAGTAGAAGGCACATATGTCGCGTCTCCCCCTTTGAGCTTTTCTGAAGGTGCGGGCCCGGTTCTGCTGGTCGTCTCCTTCTGCTTGACAGCACGACTCAAGTAGCTATGGAATCGTGGTTCGCCCAACCGATCACGAGTTCTTACATCGACTGATTCATCTGATCATGACTCGCTCGATACCTAAGTATCCATTCTCTCTCTTCTCTCTTTCATTACTACTTGGCAGCCTGCTCCTGATAGGGCTGGGACCCATGGCGGCTCCTACTGCGCAGGCACAAACCATCTTCACTGTCAACTCGACCGCAGACGATGGCGACTTTGACACGAGTGATGGGGTCTGCGATACCGACGACAGCGCTGACGACGGTCCCTGTACATTGCGCGCTGCTATTCAGCAAGCCAACAGTGCCACAGGAAACAGTGAGATCGAGTTCAATATCTCTGGCCCCGGTCCGCACACCATTCAGCCAGGCAGTGCTCTTCCAACTATCACCGAGCCGCTCTTCATCAGAGGCAACACCGAGCCGGATTACACGCCTGGCGGTTCGCCTGTTGTGGAGATCGATGGGCAGAATGCCGGCACGGGAGTAAGCGGCCTCACGTTTGGCTCGGTCAGCGCAGGCTCCGTGGGGGCGCTTGCCATCATCAACTTCGATGACAACGGTCTCTTGTTCGATGCCAGCAACAGCATTCCCACGCAGAACAGCTATATCGGTGTGGCCGCTGATGGCAGTGCTGCCGGCAACGGAAGTAGCGGCGTAGAGATCACGAACGGTGCCAGCGGCAACCTGATCAACGGCAACGTCATTTCCAACAACGGCGGGCGCGGGATCTTCATCGGGCCGGTTGGTGGCGAGGCCAACAACACCGTTGTAGACAACCTGATCGGCACCAGCCCCGACGGTACCAGCGATATGGGCAACTTCTTCGAGGGGGTCTTAACCAACGGGGCAATTGGCACGCTCATCGGTGTGGATTCCAACGGAAACTTCTCGGGCAACGTCATTAGCGGCAATGGACGGGCCGGCGTTTCTATTGTCAGCGGAGGCGCGACCATTCAAGCCAACAACATTGGTACGAACGAGAGCGGCGACGCGTCGTTGAGCAACGACGGCAACGGCGTGGAACTCTCCAATGGTACGTCGGGCGTGTTGGTAGGCGGTACAATGGCTGGGGCTGGCAACGTCATCAGCGCCAACGTCGGGCACGGCGTGCTCATCACCGGCAGCGGAAGTACCAGCAACGTGGTGCAGGGCAACAACATTGGCACCAACGCCGCTGGTGATGTGCCTCTCGGCAACGCCCTTGACGGTGTGCGAGTTGAAAACGGCGCTTCTGATGCCACCATCGGCGGTACAGCCAGCGGTGCCGAGAACGTTATCGCCGACAACGAAAACGAGATTTATATTGATGCCTCGAGCAACGACGTGCAGGGCAACTTCATCGGCACCAATGCCAACGGCGACGACCTCGGCTCCGGTTTCAACGCTATCGACATCGACAGCGGTAGCAACAACTTTATTGGCGGGAGCACCTCTGGAGCCGGCAACGTCATCGGATTCACGCTGACGAACTCCGTAAGCGTGAGCGGTACGAACAATGTCGTACGGGGCAACTTCATTGGCACCAATCCCAACGGCGATAGCCTCCCCACAACCGGAACGGCGGTTCGCCTCTTCGGCTCTGGACACGTCGTTGGCGGGACCAGCGCTGGAGAGGGCAACACCATCACCAACAGCAGTTTCGGTGTCGGAATCAGCACCGGCACAGGCCACACCATCCGCGGAAATCGCATCTTTGACAACAGCCAGCTCGGCATCGACTTCAACCGTGACGGCGTGACGGGCAACGACGCCGGCGACAGCGACGACGGCGTCAATCGCCTCCAGAACTTTCCCGAGATCCAGAGCGCCACGATTACGGGCGGTGGCGACGTTGAGGTCACGTACCTCGTTGATAGCAATCCGTCACTGACAGGCTCCGGTGCCAGCGACTACAACTTGACAATTGACTTCTACAAAGCCGATGCTGATGATGAGGAAGGTGAGGCCTACCTCGGCACAGACACGTACACCCCCACTGATTATAGCAGTGGCTGCAGCACGCCGCCGTGCAGCAAAACAGTCACGTTCACCCCGCAGGCATCCGTGACGGAGAGCGACGATGTAGTTGCCACCGCGACCGACGGCAACGGAAACACCAGCGAGTTTACCGGCACAAGCCAGCAGCTCCCGGTCGAACTGGCCGGATTCGAGGCGCAGCGTTCCGGTTCGGAATCGGTCACGCTGCAATGGCGGACCCTCTCGGAAACCAACAACGCGGGCTTTGAGGTACAGCGGGCTACTGCATCCGCCGATGGTTCTGCTAATGCATCCGTAGAGACGTCCCAGGTAGAGACGCCCCAGTGGGACGTCTCTACAGGGGAATCGTGGAAGACGATTGCGCATCTGGAGGGCGCCGGCACCACCGATCAGCCGCAATCCTACCAATTTGAGGACACCGACCTGCCGTACGCGGCCGATCGTGTGCGCTACCGCCTGCGCCAGATCGACACCGACGGCACCGAATCGTTTAGCGAGCCGGTGACCATCGCGCGGCAGGTGACTGCGGCCGAACTGCTGCCGACGTATCCGAATCCGGCACGAAGCCAGGCGATGATTCGGTTTGCAACCCCAGAGCGGCAAGACGTGCACATCGCGCTGTACGATATGCTCGGACGGCGGGTGCAGACGGTGGTGGATACCAACGCCGAGGGTCGTACGGAAGCGCAGCTTGACGTGAGCAATCTGGCCAGCGGCACATACTTCGTACGGATGCAGACCGACGGCTTCACCGATACGCAGCGCCTGACCGTGGTGCGGTAAGCGCTACGCACTGCGACGGACACAGGAGCGGGAGACAGCCCTTTGCCTACGGCAGCCGATTGGGGCAATCATGACCGCCTGCTGAAGCTGTATGCAGGTTTTGGAGACGGCAACACATGCTGCTTCCCCCTACAACCAGACACAGCGTTGGAGCCTCCATGCAAACCGGCTGAAATCCGTGTTGCGTGGGGGTTCGTGCCCGGTTGGGAGCTGGAACCTGTGGATGCAATGTGGTATCATGCTTTCGTTCCTGTATCCGTTTCACGTTTAGCCCCGTTGTTCATGGCTGATGACGCCTCCTCCACGGAAACTCCTATCGAAGACTTTGTTCGCATCGACGCGCTGCCCGACCACGACGGCGACACCGTTACGCTGAAGGGCTGGTTGCACAACAAGCGCGGCTCCAAGAGCTTGTATTTCTTGATCTTGCGCGATGGATCGGGCTTTGTACAGTGCGTGGTGAGCGAGGGCGATGTGGACGACGCCAGCTGGGCTGCGGCCGACAACGCAAGTCAGGAGACGGCGCTGTCGATTACAGGCAGGGTCTCGGCGGATGACCGCGCACCCGGCGGCTATGAGATGCAGGTCGATGCGGTAGAGACCATTGGCGATTCGGACGGCTATCCGATTACGCCGAAGGAGCACGGCATCGACTTCCTGATGAACCGGCGTCATCTGTGGCTCCGCAGCGAGTCGCAGTGGGCGGTGTTGCGGGTGCGCAATCGCGTGCAGAAGGCCGTGCATGACTTCTTTCAGGACCGGGGCTTCCTGCAGACGGATGCGCCGGTGCTAACAGGCAATGCGGTGGAGGGCACCTCAACGCTGTTCGAGCTCGACTATTTCGACGACGAGTCGGCCTACCTCACGCAGAGCGGTCAGCTGCACGGCGAGGCCATGGCGATGGCGTTCGGCAAGGTCTACACCTTTGGGCCGACCTTCCGCGCCGAGAAGTCGAAGACGCGGCGCCACCTTACCGAGTTCTGGATGATTGAGCCGGAGATGGCGTTCTACGACTTGGATATGAACATGACGCTGGCCGAGCGTTTTGTGTCGCATATCGTGCAGGATGTGCTTACGCACTGCGAGCGTGAGCTGGAGACGCTGGAGCGCGACACGACGGCGCTGCAGCAGGTGGAGACGCCCTTCCCGCGCATTAGCTACGACGAGGCGGTGGAGCTGCTGCGCAGCGACGCCACGGCCGAGCTGATTGACGAGCGCATTGCGGGGCTGCACGAGGAGCAGGCCGAACTGGAGACCGAGCGCGAAGAGAACCAGAAGCGGCGCGGGCAGGCGAAGAAGCACATCAAGCGCCAGATCGATGCGCGAGAGATTGAGATCAACAAGCGCATCAACGACATTGAAGAGGCGTTGCGCAACCTGCCGGACTGGAAGGAGTCGGCGCAGACCTTTGAGTGGGGCTCCGACTTTGGCGGAAGCGATGAGACGGTGCTCACCTGGCACTTCGATCGTCCGATTATCGTGCATCGCTTTCCGGCCAAGATCAAGGCCTTCTACATGAAGCGCGATCCGCACGACGATCGTCTGGCGCTGGGTATGGATGTGCTGGCGCCCGAGGGCTACGGCGAAATTGTGGGCGGTGGCGAGCGCGCCACGGATCTGGACTTCCTGCAGGAGCAGATTGAAGCGCACGGCCTGCCCGAAGAGGCGTTCGACTGGTACCTGGACCTCCGCAAGTTTGGCGCGGTGCCGCACAGCGGGTTCGGCCTGGGCCTGGAGCGTGTGGTGTCGTGGATCTGCGGGCGCGAGCATGTGCGCGAGGCCATTCCTTTCCCCCGCACGATTGGCCGCCTGCACCCGTAGGCGATTTTGGGTAGCGGTTCAATGGTAAGTGATTGTCATATGGCCGACATCATCGGAGCCAGACAACCCCCTCTGTCTATCGACATCTCCCCCTTGGAAAAGGGGGAGAAACCCGAAGGGAGAGGGGGTTTGAATAAGACAAACCTACATTCTACGATGGCCTTATCAATGCCAATCCAGAGTTGAGACCCACATCACCGCAAGCTGTTTGAGGAGGGTGCTTAACGCCGCTCTCACAAACAGCCCTTGGTGACATGGACTGGCAATCTACGCTCATTCGCGTCTTTGTGTTCGT
>NZ_PDEP01000007.1 GCF_002554705.1 Longimonas halophila
CAGGATGTGCATCAAGCGCAGAGGACACTGCGGCGTGTTATTCCACCGTCACGCTCTTGGCCAGGTTGCGGGGCTGGTCTACGTCGCAGCCGCGCATCACCGCAATGTGATACGACAGCAGCTGCAGTGGCACCACCGCCAGCAGCGGCGAGAGAAACTCTTGCGTCTGGGGGATGCGCAGCACGTACTCGCAGAGCTCATCCAGCTCGCCATTGCCTTCGTCAGTGATTGCAATGACGGATCCGTCACGCGCGGCGACTTCCTCGATATTCGACACGACCTTGTCGTAGGTGCTGTCTTTCAGCGCGATGAACACCACCGGCATAAAGCGATCGATAAGCGCGATGGGCCCGTGCTTCATCTCCGCCGCCGGGTAGCCTTCGGCGTGGATGTAGGAGATCTCTTTGAGCTTGAGGGCACCTTCGAGCGCGACCGGGAAGTTGAACCCACGTCCCAGATACAGGAAGTTCGACGAGTAGCGGTAGATGTTCGCCATCTTCTCGATCTGCCCATCCATTTCGAGGGTGGTGCGCACCTTATCGGGGATGGAGGCCAGCGCGTGGACCGCGTCGGCGAACTCGGCATGGCTAAGCGTGCGATCTTCCGCCATCTTAAGTGCAATCATTGCCAGCACGATCACCTGCGCGGTGAACGCTTTGGTGGAGGCGACACCGATCTCGGGCCCGGCGTGCAGATACACGCCAGCATCAGTTTCGCGGGCGATGGTCGAGCCCACCACATTGCAGATGCCCAAACACATCACGCCCTGACGCTGCGCTTCACGCACAGCGGCCAGCGTATCGGCAGTTTCGCCGCTCTGTGAGATGACGAGCACCACATCGCCGTCTCGCAGAATGGGATTGCGATAGCGAAACTCGCTCGCATATTCGACTTCGACCGGTGTACGCGCAAAGTGCTCAATCAGGTACTCGCCCACGAGCGCCGAGTGCCACGATGTACCGCAGGCCGCAATGATAACACGATCGGCATCGCGCAGGTCGTCCATCACGTCGTGCAGGCCGCCAAGCACGATTTTGTTGTCATCGGGCAGCACGCGTCCGCGCATCGCATCTTCGAGTGCGGTGGGCTGCTCCATAATCTCTTTCTGCATGAAGTGCTCGTAGCCGCCCTTCTCGATCTCGCCGAGCGTCCACTCCAGTTCATGCACCTCTTTCTCCATCGGCACGTTTTCGATCGTGCGCACCTGATAGCCCCCGCGCCGGATCGTCACGATCTCGCCGTCGCTCAGGTACACCACCTGCCGTGTGTGCTCGACCAGCGGCGCGGCGTCGGAGCCCAAGAAGTACTCACCGTCGCCCACACCAATAAGCAGCGGACTGCCCTTGCGTGCGGCCACGAGCAGGTCGGGGTCGCTGGCGGATACGACGGCGATGCCGTATGTGCCAATAACTTGTGTAAGCGCCTGGCGCACCGCCTCGGGCAGGGCGAGCCCGGCCTCGTTCTGCACCTCTTCGATAAGGTAGACCAGCACTTCCGTATCGGTGTCGCTCTGAAAGGTGTAGCCCTTCTCTTTCAGGCGCTTGCGCAGCACACCGTAGTTTTCGATGATGCCATTATGCACCAGCGCAAAATCGCCGTCCGAGCTCACGTGTGGATGTGCGTTACGGTCGCTGGGGGGCCCGTGGGTGGCCCAGCGCGTGTGGCCAATTCCGACCGTGCCCTCAATGGGTGCGCTGTCGAGCGCCGTCTCCAATTCGTTGACTTTACCTTCTCGCTTTTGCATGTGCAGCGTATCGTTGTTTACGATCGCCACCCCTGCCGAATCATACCCACGGTACTCCAGGCGTTTCAGCCCGGTCATCAAGATATTTTCGGCCTGTTTTTCGCCAATATAGCCAACAATTCCGCACATAGAACGCTGTCGGGATTTAGAGAAAAGAAGTGCCTGCGTACCGCAGGCGTCGCGTATTGGTAAAGCGAAGCGCGTCCGATCCTTGTAGAGTCACGCTTAAATGTAAGTAGGGACGCTTCGTAGTAAGCAAATAATGGAGGTCAATCGCAACTCCACATGCGCTGTTCAAGCACGTTAGTAGCGATCCAGCGAGAATTTTTCGCCGAGGTAGCGCTTCCGGACCTCCGGGTCGGCGGCCAGTTCTTCGGCAGTTCCTTGCTTGAGAATCTGCCCCTCGTACAACAGATAGGCGCGGTCGGTGATCGCTAAAGTTTCGTGCACATTGTGGTCGGTGATGAGCACGCCAATTCCACGTTCCTTGAGCCCGCCCACGATCTCCTGAATGTCTTCCACCGCAATCGGGTCCACCCCCGCGAAGGGTTCATCCAGCAGAAAGAACTTAGGTTCAGTGGCTAATGCGCGCGCAATCTCGCAACGACGGCGCTCCCCCCCCGAAAGCGAGTAGCCTTTGGAGTGGCGCACCCGGTCGAGCCCAAACTCGCTGAGCAGCGATTCGACGCGTGCGTGTCGTTCTTCTGCGCTGATCGGCTGGAATTCGAGCACGGCGTGCAGATTACTCTCCACCGTGAGCTCCCGAAAGACGGATGTTTCTTGCGCCAGATAGCCGATGCCGCGCCGAGCGCGCTTGTACATAGGCAGCCGCGTAATGTCGGTACCGTCGAGCGACACGCAGCCCTCGTTTGGGCGCACCAGCCCCACCACCATGTGGAAGGTCGTGGTTTTGCCCGCGCCATTGGGCCCAAGCAGTCCCACCACCTCTCCCTGCTTTACCTGCAAGTCAACCGACTTTACAACGGCGCGTTTGCCATACCGCTTGGTCAAGCCCTCGGCACGGAGCAGTGATTGCGGTTGAGCGGGATTCATAGGGGGTCGACAGATATGTGCACAGAAGAAACGAGGCTACAGTGCGTCGCGCGGGTCCTCATCGGGTGGATCTCTTTCAAGTGGATCCCTGTCGGGTGGATTCGGAGGCGCGCGGCGAGGCGCCGTGGGACGCTCAGACGTATCGAACGACCAGCCCGCCTCCATGCGGCGCTGCACCCGTGGATCCTGAAGCAGCATGTTGGACTGCGGACGCACTTCGGGAGTCCAACGAAAGCCGTCGAGTTCGAAGGGCGTAGGAATCAGATGCGGCTCGTAGAGCGTGCCCTGTGTGCCTTGTAGGATGCGAACGCGGCGCAGCGTCTGTGTGGTGTCAAACTCAATCACGATCGCATCGCCCGAAGCCTGAGCGGCCTGGCTGAGCGCCCCGTCTTCCGCAACGAAGCGGATCGTCTCGGCGGTAGGCGCAGCGTGGATGGAACGCAACTGGTCTTCTCGGAATGCTGCTGTTAGGTTGCCTCCACGTAGCTGATTGATCCGCTGCAGCACGGTATCTTGCTGGGCGGCAAATGCACCGCCCGTCACATACAGCGTGTCGAGGCTCCGGTTGCGTACTACCGTTCGGAGCGAATCGCCATACACCTGCGTGGTTTCAAACCAGGCGTTCGGGCGGTCGTACAGGCGCGATTCTTCGTATGGAGGCGCCGTCACCGTATCTGGGGCTACCGTACGGTCGTACACGAGCGAGTCGGCTGTGGCCGCCAGGTCGTCTTGCCACACCCGCACGCTGTCGATCGCCGTCAGGCGGCGTAGCGTGTCGCTGCGTTGCCCCAGCAGGCGCTCGGCCCGCACCATGAGGGTGTCGCGTGGCGCACCCAGCGAGTCGGTTTGCACCTGAAGCATAAACGCATCGCCCTGTACATCGCTGCGGCGCTCGTCTTCGTCGTTGATGGCCTGCGCGCCAAAGAGCCAGGTGCGCGTGTTCTGTTCGTCGTTGGATACCGACGGATCCTCAACCTCGTCGGGCGTCTGTCGCGGATTCCGATCGATGAACACATTGCCAAAGGCTTCAGAGCGCCGTCGGTCGCGGTAGTAGGAAAGCGAGTCGGCTTCGAGCCACGAGTCAGGGTCGTCGAGCGTCACGTTCCCTGCAAAATCGGCGCGGCGCTCGGGCGAGTGATACGTGCCGCGGTCGCTATGGAGCACAGCGGTGCTGTCCTGCAGCTCTACGGGTTGCTCGAACACCGTGCGGCGCTCATCCACGAAGTAGATCGCCTCGCTGGAACGCACATCCACGTCGCCATCTGTCAGTTCGACATTGCCAAATGCAAAGCCCAATTCGTTGCTGCGGTCATACCGCACCGTGTCGGCATGCAGCGTATCCGGCCCTTCAACGATTTCGACCGCGCGCAAGAACAGAAACTCATCGCGATCCAGGTACCGAAAGGCGCGCTCTGAGCGCAGCTCTGTGCTGTCTTGCTCTACAAACACGTTGCCAACGAGCTCCTGCACGCGCTCGCCATCAACAACGGTGGCGCTCAGCGAATCGGCCTGTACGTACGCTCGCGACTGCGTGGTATCTGCCGAGGTCGAATCGGCCTGCTGGGCGGCAGCAGACTGCAGCCCGCTTGCCATCATTCCGCATCCAGCCAGACACAGCCCCACGAGAAGAAACGGCCTCATGATGAACGCAGTGGGCCGAGATGCGAAGATGCGTGGCATGTCGGGTACAGAGAAAGACCGTGACGGAAAACAGCAGCGTGTAGGATCTATCGTATTGATACTCTATGTATCGTCGCTTTCGTCGTCGAGGTCTACCTCTGCATCAAACCGACCGATCTGATACGACGAAAGGTCTTCGTCGGCTACGAGCCCTTGACCGTTCAGGGTTTCTGTGGGTGTTACGATGCGCACAAACCGGCTGGAGCGTACCTTACGGTCGCTCTGACGCCACACGACGTGTTCGCTATACAGCTGGCGCCCCTCGGGCGTACGCACAACTACGTTGCCGTACGCATCGGCGCGGCCCTCATCACTGAAGTAGAGCAAGCTGTCGGCCGTAATGGTGGCCGAGGAGTCGCCTTCTGGCGTAAAGAGTTGCACATGCACCCGCACTGTGTCGCCACGCGGGGGGCGCAGCACCGCATAGCTACTATCGGGCGTTTCGTACTGAGCCATGCGCTGAGCCTGCAGCACGGCACGCTGGCGGCGTCCTTCGTGCAACACGACATGCGGGTCGTAGGTTACCTGTGTAGGCCGAAGCTCATTCGTCTCGCCAGCAGGAGCGCGAGCGCCTTCGCGCCGTTCACATCCTACGGTAAGCAGGACAAGCAGCACGCCAACCCCTATTCCTTGCAGTACGTTTTGGCCTGCTCTCTTTACGATTCTGTACTGCGTGCTTCGTGAGACGACGTTGCCTTGCACTCTATGAGCGAACACTGTACCTTATGAAAGCCTCCACTGGCCATTCGGGTCGTTTAAACGATCTGTAATTGCAGGGTTGCGTGAAGTTTACAGCAGCCCATGCCTACGTTAGCCTTGTCCCCGGCCCCCTTTTCTTCCCCCTTTGTACGAATTATTCCCGTTTTATGAGCTTTTCGACCCAGTCGGTTTCCGATGACACGCTGGTTGTTCACGTCGGTGAAACGCTCGACTTTCGCAACGCCGATACGTTCAAAGAAACCGTACACCCCCCGATTGATGCCGGAAAGCATCAGTTTATTCTCGACTTTTCGGATACGGACGTACTCGACTCGTCGGGGCTGGGAGCCATCTTTTCACTGTACCGGCGCGTGGCGGCTCACGACGGCACGGTGGTGTTTGCCAACACCTCTGAACCCGTGCGCGTTGTAGTTGAACTCACGCGTACGTACAAGGTCTTTCCACAGTACGACTCTGTGGAAGCCGCTCAAGCGGAGTTGACTTAACCTGCTTTCTCCGTCATGGATCTGATTTTTGACCAGACCTACACCGATCTCGAAGACGCGCTTCCGGCGATCCGAGCCGCGCTAAGCGCGGCCTGGCCGCCCGTACGTCCCTCTGAGGTGGATTCCTCTGCGGACTCCTCAGCTCCCTCACTGCCAGAAGCGGATGCATCGCCGGAGCAGCCCCCACGCCGCACGCGGCACTACGTGCAGCTGGTTGTCCATGAGTGGGTGGCCAACCTTACACGCCACGCTACCTTTGCCAATCCGCCTCGCATTTCAGTTCGGGTGCTGCTCAACCAAGACGCGGCCCAGTGCGAGATTACCGACAACTCACGCGGGTTTGACCTCAACTCTGTCCTCTCTACGATGGGAGCCCACGCGGCTCCTTTCCCAGAGTCTGGCATGGGGCTGCGCATTATCGACGCCTGTACCAACGACGTTTCGTATCGTCGTGCGTCGGCACTGCATCACCGCTTCACTGCCTCAGTTCCTTATGACCACGACCCATGGATGAACGTCTTATTTTAGTTGTTGAGGACGACGCAACGCTCCGCGAACTGCTTTCGTACCGGCTGGAAACGCATTGCACCGTCGTAACCGCCGTTGATGGTGTGGATGCACTCGAAAAGATCGAAGCCCGGCGCCCTGACCTTATCGTGTCGGATGTCATGATGCCGCGCATGGATGGCTTTACGCTGCTTGACGAACTGCAAAAGCAGAAGGACACCCGAGCTATCCCTTTCATCTTTCTGACCGCACGGACCGACGAAGATGCTCGCCTCACAGGTATGCGCCTGGGCGTAGACGACTTCATCACGAAACCGTTTGACATGAAGCAACTGGTGTCGCGCACCAAACGGCTCTTGGAGCGCGTAGAGGTCTTTAGCAATCGCCTCGACACCCAGCTCGGCCACGACTTCTCGCAGCGCCTCATGCCCACAACGCTCCCCAAGGTGTCGTCGTACGAGCTGTTCGTGCGCTACGAGCCCAGCCAGCAGGGCGGCGGCGACCTGCTCGACTGGCACCAGCTCGACGATGGGCGCTATTTCGTCGCGATTGGCGATGTGATGGGCAAAGGCCTACAAGCGAAGTTCTACGCCTACAGCTTCTTGAGCTACGTACGCGCCAGCCTACGTGCTCGGCTGACGGACACGCCCCGCCCGGCCGATATGATGGCGCACATCAACACGCTCTTGCTGAGCGATCAGGTACTCACCGATACGTTTGCCTCGTTCTTGCTTCTTGTATGGAACCCCGACGCCCACACCATCACGTTCGCCAATGCCGGGCACTGCCGTCCGCTTCTGGTAGATGCCGATGCGGCGCACCTCGTCACAGATAGCGACCTGATCCTTGGCTTAACAGACGAGGCGACGTTCGAGCAGCATACGCTTGAACTGGAGCCCAATACGGCGTTCGTTGCCTACACCGATGGGCTTCTTGAACAGCCTACTGCCGACGGCGACACGCTTGGCGAGGATGGCATCCGTCGCCTCGCCCAAAACGCATTCTCCGCGCATCTGCCTGCCGATGCGCTCTGGGAAGCCGCTCTCGACGCCTCCCCTGCAAGCACGTACAATGACGACACGCTTATCTTCTGGCTCACCCGTACCGCCGACCCTTCTACCGCGTTCACACACGTCTCAGCCCCAACCGATGCCGAAGCGTAACGCTGAAGCGTGTGGGATTCGGGACCGCCTCGCTACGCAGCGACCTCTTCGCGCGTTGCTTTGGGCGGTTCTACAGGCATCTGTTCAAGCGGGGTGTAGTCATCTTCGAGCAGCGCATAGTGCTCTTTGTCCCAAAACTGGCCGTCGCGGTACAGGTAGTCGGCTGCAGTGCCCTCATACGAGAACCCGGACCCTTTCACCAGGCGCGTCCAGGCATCGTTAAACTCGAACGTCTCGGCCGACACACGGTGCAGTCCCATGTCGTCGAAGCAGATTGCGAGGAGCAGATTCATCGCTCGGCGCCCGTAGCCGCGCCCCCAGTACGCCTGGTCGCCAATGGTGAGGCTGATACAGCCATGCTGGTGCGCCGGACTTACGCGGTAGAGCGCCGCGACCCCGATGAGCGCGTTGTCGGAGATGCTGTGGATCTCGAATGCGTAGTGCGTTTCCGTGGGATGGTCGCACAGACGCTCAAACCGCTGCTTAAACGCGCCAAACGACTCTTTCTCGAACGGCACCTCGCTGTCAAGGCGGTTGAGTTCGGGGTCGTTGTTCCACCGAAAGTGCGTGTGAATGTGGTCGCGCTGCAGCGCGGTAAGGCGTACGTCGGGACCGCTGCGCGGCACGAGGCGCTGCATAGAAGGAACGTCAGTCATCATATTGGAAGCGCTTCCGGATTGTAGAGAAAAACAAGCGGCGTCGCACGGATGTGCTGTGCCGCAGGCACACACATGGTACCACGCAACACTGGTATCTGCAAGCCGAATGCCACCAAGTGCCTATAAGGTTTGGATACTACACACACCGCTTTTGGCGCATGGTGCGCTGGGGAATGCGGTAGGATCTGCCACGATGCGCATCTTTTTCAGGATCTGTCTGCTTTTGACGGCTGCAGAGGCTCCACAACGTAAAACGCGCTCCGTCGGCGTAGTGCCGGGGAGCGCGTGGCGGTCCGGACGGGACTCGAACCCGCGACCTCTGCCGTGACAGGGCAGCATTCTAACCAACTGAACTACCGGACCAGTACGTTATGTGTTGTTGTGCATGAAAAGTGGTCGGGGGCGGATTCGAACCGCCGACACACGGCTTTTCAGGCCGTTGCTCTACCACCTGAGCTACCCGACCAAATCGGAATACCATGTAAAGCACTGTATGCGCCACAATCAAGGGCATACGCACTGTTTCATGTTGAGTTCAACGACCCCTAACTCAACTTACATGCGGGCCGTCTTCGGCATCTTCGTCAGGGGCATTGGCAGAAGCACGCGCCCCCCACATGAGCTTGCGCCGCAATGTGTTAAACACATGCGAGCCATCAAGCTTTACAAGGTTCACCGAATGAGCGGCCCGTCGTACCGTAAACGATATAGCGGGTTCCTTGAACTCCGTGCTGACTCCGTCCACCGCAAACACGTACGGACGGCCCGGACTCCGCACTTCGGCGCGAATGGTTGCCGTGGCTGGGAGCACCATCGGACGCACCGAAAGCGTGTGTGCGGCAATGGGTGTGATGATGAGCACCCCCGTTTCAGGCATCAGGATGGGTCCGCCTGCCGAGAGTGAATACGCCGTGGAGCCGGTCGGCGTCGAGAAAATGAGTCCGTCAGACCAGTATGTGTTCAGCGGCTCGTCGTTTACGGTGACGGCAATGCGTAACAGCCCGGCCGCGCCGCTCCGGTTGATGACGCACTCGTTCAGCGCCCAGTTGCGCCCCAACTTGCGCTCGTCCGCCTGCACCTCCAGTACCATACGCGGGCTGATGCGATAGTCGCCCGCTTCGAGCATATCGATGGCCTTGGTGACCTGGTTGTGCTCTACATCCGCCAGAAACCCGAGCCGCCCAATGTTGATGCCCACCAGCGGCGTATCCGACGGACTCACGGCGTGGGCGGTGCGCAAAAGCGTGCCGT
This sequence comes from Longimonas halophila, assembly GCF_002554705.1. Classification (GTDB taxonomy): domain Bacteria; phylum Bacteroidota; class Rhodothermia; order Rhodothermales; family Salinibacteraceae; genus Longimonas; species Longimonas halophila. The sequence goes on from NZ_PDEP01000007.1 coordinate 9,263, forward strand.
CGCCCCCGAAGGAGAACACCACGTTGGCCTGCCGTCCTACATCGCTCACGCTCGGAGCCACGCATCCATCTGACACCGCCTGGTCGCGCTCAGCACGTCCGGTGGCCAGATCGGGAGCCAGTCGATAGGGCAGTCCTCGTTTATCCAGCACCCGAATTACGCGATCGAGTAGCGGCCACAACGCTGCCTTGGTGGGGTTGCCCGTCAGACCATAGATCATAAAGCCGTGTAGATTTGTAGGGATGCCGAAGCGCGGAGGCGTTTGTAGGAATAGGACGATGCAGATGTAACGCTCGCCTTGGTGGTGCGTACACACCACCTGTGCAATCGGTCCTTTTACCTGCTGTACCGTCGCGTCTATGCTCGCTTTCCTGTCTCGATATGCCGACTGGCTTCACCTGCAGTGGCCTTCGGGCGACGTCTCGACCCTACCCCGCGTGGACGACCACTATCGCACCAATGTAGAAGGCGTGTATGTAGTGGGCGACCTGGCCGGGGTGCCGCTGCTCAAGTTCTCACTCGACAGTGGCACCAAAGCGGTGCGCCACATCGCCGAGACGGAGCCTACGCCGTCTTCGCCCCGCGACGAGACCTACGACGTGATGATTCTGGGCGCGGGCGCATCGGGCATGGCGGCCGCCCGCGAGGCCGAAGCGCAGGGCCTATCGTACGTGGTGCTGGAGGCCAACGAGCGCTTCGCCACGATCAAGGACTTCCAGGTCGGCAAACCCATCTACACCTACCCGGAGTCTATGACGCCCGAGGGTAGCGTGCAGGTCTCTGCCCCTGTGAAGGAGGAGTTGGTCGATGAACTCACCGCACAGACCGACGACATTCCCGTGCGTGATATGGAGGCGCACCGCATTGAACGCGATGGGGATCTGCTCACAGTCGTTGGAACCGAGGGCACCCGTATTCACGGACGCAACGTGGTGGTGGCGATTGGACGCAGCGGCAGCTTCCGCACGCTCGACGTGCCCGGCGAGGAGCACGACCATGTGCATCACCGTCTGCATGATCCTACCAAGCACACCGGCTCTGATGTCGTTGTGATCGGCGGCGGCGACTCGGCGCTGGAGGCAGCCATTGGGCTGGTCGAGGCCGGGGCGCACGTCACGCTCTCCTATCGGCGGGATGCGTTTGTGCGTCCCAAGCAAGCCAACATCGACCGCGCATACGAACTGGCATCGTATGCCTCGGAGGGCTCGCTACGCCTGAGGCTGCAGACCAACGCCACCCGTATCGACGATGACACGGTGACGCTGCAGCATGAAGACAGCGGCGACACGGAGACGGTGCCAGCCCAGCACGTCTTTGCGATGATTGGCCGCGAGGCACCGCTCGACTTCTTCCGCCGCTCCGGCATTGAACTGCGTAACGACTGGGGCACCCTCCCCAACTCGCTCTCCGCGCTCACTTCCAGCACCGACTGGCTACCCCAGCTCAACTGGCGCCGCATTGGCGCGTTTGCCGCGTTCTTCCTGTTCATGTGTGCGGTCTACTCTTGGAAAGACGGCGGCTGGCTCAACCGACTGGCACAGGGAGCCGACCTCTTTCCCTTCACGCTCACTGCACAGCCGGGCGCAACCGGACTCTGGGACATCATTACGACCTCGGCCACCAAGCCGGGTTTCTACTACACGCTTGCATACTCGGCTATCGTCGTCATCTTCGGGTTCAAGCGGATTCGAAGGCGGAAGACGCCCTACATCAAGGTGCAAACGCTGACCCTGATGGCGATTCAGGTGCTTCCGCTGTTTCTCTTACCCGAGATCGTGTTGCCGTTTCTGGGGGCGAACGGATGGCTCCCTGTGGGACTCTTAGACGCCCTCTTCCCCACCAGCGAGTGGGCCGTGCATGGACGCGAATACTGGCGGGCCTATGGATTTATCCTGGCGTGGCCGCTGCTTGTCTATAACGTGTTTACGACCGATCCGCTGTGGTGGTGGCTGGGGATCTGCTTTGTGCAGACGTTCGTGCTCATCCCCGGCATGATCTACTTCTGGGGCAAGGGCGCCTACTGCGGATGGATCTGCTCGTGCGGCGCGCTTGCGGAGACCCTCGGCGACCAACACCGCGATAAGATGCCGCACGGCGAGGGCTGGAACAAGCTCAACATGGCCGGGCAGGTCATCATGGTGCTGGCGTTTGTGTTGCTCTTCTGGCGTATCGGCGGGTGGATCTGGCCGGGCGGATGGATGGAGCAGGCGTTCAACGCGCTCATGTTTGGGCAGCTTCTGGGCTTACAGCTGAACTATGCCTGGCTGGTCGATGTCGTGCTGGCGGGCATGGTCGGATACGGCGTGTATTTCTGGCTCTCGGGGCGCTTCTGGTGCCGCTTCTTCTGCCCGCTGGCCGCACTGATGCACATCTACCACCGCTTCAGCCGCTTCCGCATCCTGGCCGACAAGGACAAGTGCATCTCGTGCAACGTGTGCACGACGGTGTGCCACCAGGGCATTGATGTGATGTCGTTTGCGCAGCAGGGCAAGCCCATGGAAGACCCCGAGTGCGTGCGCTGCTCGGCATGCGTGCAGAGCTGCCCCACGGGCGTGCTGTCGTTCGGTCAGGTGGATACGCAGACCGGCCAGGTCATTAGCAGGGATTCGCTGGAGGCCTCGCTCGCGCGCATCCAGGAAGAGGCGGCGCAGGAGCAGGCGGCTGCCGAGCACGACCGGCAGGCACAAGGGGTGTAGGCACGTGCTGTTGCTTGCAAGACCCACGCGGTTCGTGCGTCTTCATGCCGAGGGCTGATCTGGATACGGGCGTGGAAACGCTCCTCTACTTTCCCTCCAAATACTCTTCTTTCAACCACTTCCGGCCCGTGTCCTACAACAGACAGCGCCCCACCGGCACGAGGCTGGTGGGGCGCTGTAGGCATAGACCGCTGTGTGCGGTCGGGGGCATTGGTGGATGCTACTTGCCTTCGCCTTCGTCGACGACTTCGTAGTCGGCATCGCGCACCTCGTCATCGTCGGCGGTGCCGTTGCCCTTCGGCTGAGCCTGGGGGCCGCCTGCCGCGCCGGGTCCGGCAGCACCGGGTCCAGCACCTGCTCCGGCGGCACCGGGGCCTCCGGCTTCTTCGGCCTGGGCCGCGTAGATTTCTTGGCTGGCCGCGGACCACTTCTCGTTCAGCGTTTCGAGCGCGTCTTCGAGTTCACTCAGGTCCTTATCGGCACTGGCGCTTTCGAGCAGCTCCTCGACACGGTTGGTGGCCTGTTCGATGGCCTCGCGCTTCTCATCGGCGATCTTGTCGCCGTAGTCTTCGAGGTTCTGCTGCGTGGTGTAGACCATCGAATTCGCTTCGTTGATGGTCGACGCCCGCTCTTTGCGCTGCTTGTCTTCTTCAGCGTGCGCTTCGGCGTCCTGACGCATCTTCTCGATCTCCTCCTCGCTAAGTCCGCTGGAGGCCTCGATGCGAATGGAGTGCTCCTTGCCGGTGGCCTTGTCCTCCGCCGACACGTTCAGGATGCCATTCGCGTCGATGTCGAACGTCACTTCAATCTGCGGCGTGCCACGCGGGGCGGGCGGAATGCCGTCGAGGTGGAAGCGGCCAATGGTGCGGTTGTCTTTGGCCATCTCCCGATCGCCCTGCAGCACGTGCACCTCAACCGACTTCTGGTTGTCGGCAGCGGTGGAGAACACCTCGCTCTTCTTGGTGGGGATGGTGGTGTTCGACGGGATGAGCTGGGTCATCACACCGCCCAGCGTTTCGATGCCGAGTCCGAGGGGCGTTACGTCGAGCAGCAGCACGTCGTCGACATCGCCACTGAGGACACCGCCCTGAATGGCTGCGCCGAGCGAGACCACTTCGTCGGGGTTGACCGACTTGTTGGGCGAGCGCCCGAAGAAGTCGGTGACTGTTTCCTGCACGAGCGGAACGCGGGTGGAGCCGCCTACAAGCAGGACTTCGTCAATATCGCCCTTCTTGTATCCCGCATCCTTCATCGCCTTCTGCATCGGCGGGATGGTGCGGTCCACATGCTCTTTGATAAGCTGCTCAAACTTGGCCCGGTTGATGTCCAGGTTCAGGTGCTTGGGCCCCTCATCGGTCGCCGTGATGAACGGCAGGTTCACCGTGGTCGAGGTCGAGCTCGACAGCTCGATCTTGGCTTTCTCGGCAGCCTCTTTCAAGCGCTGCAGCGCCATCGCATCCTTGCGGAGGTCGATGCCCTGCTCTTGCTTAAACTGGTCGGCAATGTAATTGATGAGCGCCTGGTCGAAGTCGTCGCCGCCAAGGTGGGTGTCGCCGTAGGTGGCTTTCACCTCAAAGACGCCGTCGCCCAGCTCCAGAATGGAGACATCGAAGGTTCCGCCCCCGAGGTCGTACACGGCCACGACCTGATCCTTCTCATCGTCGAGTCCGTATGCCAGCGAAGCAGCCGTGGGCTCGTTGATGATGCGCTTCACCTCCAGCCCAGCAATGGTACCGGCTTCTTTCGTCGCCGTGCGCTGTGCATCGTTGAAGTAGGCCGGCACCGTAATGACGGCTTCCGTAACTTCGTCACCAAGATACTCTTCGGCAGTCTGCTTCAGCTTCTGCAGGATCATGGCCGAGATCTCCTGCGGCGTGTACTCGCGGTCGCCCAGTTTTACGCGGGGCGTGCCGCCGTCGCCACGAACGACCTCGTAGGGCACTTCGTCCAGTTCCTCGCCCAGATCGTCGTAGTTGCGGCCCATGAACCGCTTGATGGACGACACCGTGTTTTCAGGATTTGTGATGGCTTGCCGCTTGGCCGGAGCCCCGACCAGCCGCTCGCCGTCTTTTTTATAAGCAACGACCGATGGCGTGGTGCGGGCCCCTTCCGCATTCTCAATCACCTTCGGCTCGTCGCCTTCCATAACCGCGACGACCGAGTTGGTCGTTCCTAAGTCTATGCCTATTATCTTACCCATAGATTGCTGGTCCTGTCAGTCAACAAAGCGCGTGAATGTCGATGACTATCGCGCATCGCGACAGCCACCTGTTTATATTCTCAAACACAATGCCGAAGCCGCATTGCCGGGAAACGCCGTGTCACATTGGCAGCTTCCGTGCACACAAGCCCATACCATGCCTGCGAATCGGGCCGATCGTGCCAGAGCGGCGTATGCCATTGCGCCGCAGCCCTGACAGCGTGCGTGCCACCGGCTTTGATGTTCAACCGCACCGCGCCGTAGCCTTACCCTCACTCTCAACAGATCTCTGCATGTATTGGGAAACCGTCCTCCGGGTCTGCCAATATCATTCGGGCCATTCACGCGATCCCCTTGTTATGCGCTACTTGCCCAACGCACTTACCATTGGACGCATCCTGCTTACGCCGGTTGTTCTGTTCCTGCTTACCGTACCTACGTGGTGGGGACAGACATCGGCGCTGGTGCTGTTTCTTGTGGCGTCGGCTTCGGACTACCTCGATGGCCGCCTGGCCCGCGCCTGGAACGTGAAGTCGCGCTTCGGCCAGTTCCTGGACCCGCTCGCCGACAAAATCCTTGTGCTGGGCCTCTTTGTCATGTTCGCCCTCGTGCAGCCGGAGGTGGTGCCGTGGTGGGCCGTCGGGGCCATTGCGCTCCGCGATGTTGGCGTTACGGCCCTGCGCAGCTATGCCGAAGCCCAGGGCCGTACACTGGCTACCTTCCGCATCGCCAAGTCGAAAACCGCTGCACAAATGGCCTTTCTGCTTGCGCTTCTGTGCGTGCGCGTGTCTCAGCATAGCGGCCCGGTGGCCAGCGACTTTGCTACGTATCTCATCAACAGCCACATCCTGTACGGCGCACTGATCGCGGTTGTACTGCTTACGGTAGGCACCGGACTCCTCTACGCGATTGCGCCCCAAGAAGAAACCATCCGCCCGAATCCACCCCGCTCGGTGTCGCAATAATGCTGCACGAGCGATCCGACGCTGTTCTGCTCACCTGTCGCCCTTGCCTGTGTCCACTTGCACCACGGCCCCTCGCTCCCTCGCTGTCCGAATTGCACACGTACTGCTGAATGAGGAGGCCGTGCAAGTGCGCCCCAATGACCCATTCACGTGGTCTTCGGGATGGATCGCCCCCGTCTACTGCGACAACCGCGTACTGCTGGATGCGCCCGATGCCCGCGCCCGCATTCAAGAGGGATTCGTAGCGTACTGCGCCGAGCAGGACGACCTGCCTCGCGTCGTGGCAGGCACCGCCACCGCCGGCATTCCACACGCTACCCTGCTGGCCGATCGCCTGCACACCGGACTCGCCTACGTTCGCAGCTCCGCCAAGTCGCACGGACGCCGCCGCCAGGTGGAAGGACGCGTTGCAGCTACCGACTCTGTGATCATCGTCGAAGACCTCGTCTCTACTGGCGGATCGGCGCTCGACGCGGTGCACGGCGTACGGCGCACCGGCGCATCCGTGCAGGGCGTGCTCGCCATCTTCTCGTACGACTTCCCCACTGCCCGCGAGGCTTTCGCCGACGCCGACTGCTCCCTGCACGCGCTCACTACGTTCGAAACGCTTGCCCAGGTGGCACGCGACACAGGCCGCCTCTCATCCGCTGCCTACGACGACGTGATGCGCTGGCACCGCGCGCCCAGCGACTGGACACCGACCACCGCGTAACCCTTTCGTTTTTCCCACTGTGTCCGCTCTGTCTTTATGGATGCGTATCTTCTCTCCATCGGCGACGAACTGCTCATCGGCCAGACTGTGAATACCAACGCCGCCTGGCTGGGCGAGCGCCTGAGCCTGATGGGGCTGGAGGTGATCGAGGAACGCACACTCGCCGACCGTAACGACCGCATCCGCACGGCCCTGCACGACGCCTGCGCTGCCGCCGACCTGGTCGTGATTACGGGCGGACTTGGTCCCACGCACGACGACCTCACCAAAATTGCTGTCGCTGATTTTCTGGGAGTCGAGATGCAGCGCGACGATGTGCTCTGGGGGCGCCTGCAGACCTACTACACCGAGCGCAACCGTCCCGTACCCGAGCGCGCGGCCCAGATCGCCGACATGCCTGCGGGGTTTGAGAAGCTCGCCAACCCCATTGGCACCGCCCCCGGCCTCCGCTTTCAGGGTCCCGCCTCCGATAACGCCCTGCTCATTGTGCTGCCGGGTGTGCCCGCCGAGATGAAAGCGATCTTCGACGCCTCCGTACAGCCGCTCCTGGCCGACCGGACCGACCTGCGCTCCACCGCGCACCGCACGCTGCAGACCACCGGCATTGGCGAGTCGGACCTGCAAGCAGAAATTGGCGATGCCGAAACGCTGCTGCCCGAGCGCGTGTCGCTGGCGTACCTGCCCTCTACCAGCGGCGTGCGCCTCCGCCTCACCGCCCGCGCCGACGACCCTGACACCGCCACCCAGCTCCTCGATGCCGCCGAAGCGCGCATCCGCGAACGCGCCGACGCCCACATCTTTGCCACCGGCAATGTCTCGCTCGCCGAAGCGCTCGGACGCCGCCTCACCGATGCCCAGCTCACCGTATCCACCGCCGAAAGCGCCACCGGCGGACTCGTAGGCGATCGCCTGACCAACGTGCCGGGGTCCTCGTCCTACTACGCGGGCGGCGTTATTGCCTACGCCAACCCTGTCAAGATCAATCAGTTACAGGTGGATGCCGAGGTTCTTTCCTCACACGGCGCCGTCAGCGAACCCGTGGCGCGGCAGATGGCCGACGGCGTGCGCTCCCTACTCGGCACCGACATCGGCATCGCCACCACCGGCATTGCCGGGCCCGGCGGCGGCAGCGACGCCAAACCCGTAGGCACCGTCTGGATTGGCTACGCCGATGCCCACGGCACCCACGCCACGCACGTTCGCTTCGTGAACGACCGCCATATGAACAAAGCCCTCTTCGCCACCGCCGCCCTCGACATGATACGCCGCCAGCTCAACCGGCGCGAGGACCGGGCGACGGCCTCCCCACGTTACGATTCCGCCGCCTAATGGGTCTTACCTGCACCGCCACAGGCTTGCCGTGAATTGCACAGCGCGCTCGGCACTCTATCTACCGCCTATGGTATAGCATCACCCGGCATCCCAGTGTCCCGCCGGTTCTTCCTGTTCCTCGACTGACGCTTCCCCTGTACTGCCATGGCCAAAAACAACGGATCCGGAAAAGACGAAGCCCTCGGCCTCGCCGTGAAGCAGATTCAGCGCGAGCACGGCAAAGGCTCCATCATGCGCCTGGGCGACGAGCCCGTGCAAGAGGTCGAAGCCATTCCCACCGGCTCGCTGACCCTCGACAACGCCCTCGGCGTGGGCGGCGTGCCCCGTGGACGCATTATCGAGATCTACGGGCCCGAGTCATCGGGCAAGACCACGCTCGCTACGCACATCATCGCCGAAGCCCAGAAGCTGGGCGGCGCCTGTGCCTTCATCGACGCCGAGCACGCCTTCGACCCCAACTACGCGGGCGACCTGGGCGTCGACATCGACAACCTGCTCGTGTCGCAGCCCGACACCGGCGAGCAGGCGCTCAACATTGCCGACACGCTCGTGCGTAGCGGCGCGCTCGACGTCATCGTCATCGACTCCGTGGCCGCCCTCGTACCGCAGGCCGAGCTCGAAGGCGACATGGGCGACACCCACGTGGGCCTGCAGGCTCGCCTCATGAGTCAGGCCCTGCGCAAGCTGGCAGGAACCATCAACCGAACCAAAACCTCGATCATCTTCATCAACCAGATCCGCATGAAGATCGGGGTCATGTTCGGCAACCCCGAAACCACCTCTGGCGGACGCGCCCTCAAGTTCTACTCGTCGGTGCGCATGGACATCCGCCGCATTGGCGCGGTCAAAGACGGCTCCGACGTCATCGGCAACAAAACGCGGGTGCGCGTCAAGAAAAACAAAGTCGCGCCGCCGTTCAAAGAAGCTGAGTTCGAGATTATCTACGGCGAAGGCATCTCCTCGCTGGGCGAACTTATTGACCTGGGCGCAGAAGCCGACATCATCGAGAAGCGCGGCTCCTGGTACTCCTACAACGACGACACCATCGCCCAGGGCCGCGAAGCCACCAAAGAGTGGTTGAAGGAGCACGACGAAGAGCGCGAAGAAATCAAGCGCCAGATCCGCATCGAACTGGGCATGATTGAGCCCGACGAGGACGAGGTGGAAGACGAAGAAGACGCCGAAGAAGATGCGTAGGCGCTGCGCCGGGTGCTGGGTTACGCTGGTTCTGCTGCTCACGGTAGGGGGACAGGGGGAAGCACAGGCCCAAGCCCCGGCCTGCACCGCTTCCGACCTTTCGCACTGGGATGCACGCACCTCAGTCGCCCTGTACTGTGCGGGGTCTCCGCTGCCTGAACTGTCATCTGTCGCAGATCGTATCGCCCTGCCGCTCTTCCTGGGCGGACCCGTCGCGGCGGGTGGATACGCGCTGAGCACGCAGTCGCAATCCGATTTTGCCAATGCCTATCGCCTCGGTCTCTCCATGACCGGGGCGTACGCCGTTACGTACACCCTAAAGCGCATCATCCGGCGCCCGCGTCCCTACGCCGCCGGACTCGTCACCCGCCGCGACGGCCTTGCCGACACCAAGTCCCGCGCCCTCACCCTCGACGACCGCACCGCCATGCCCTCGGGGCACGCCACGCTGGCCGCCGCCATGGCCACATCGTGGAGTCTAAGCCACCCGCGCTGGTACGTGATCGCTCCAGCCGCCGTGTGGGCCACCAGCACCAGCCTCAGCCGCGTGCACCTGGGTGTACACTACGTGAGCGATGTCGCCGTCGGCACCGCCATCGGCAGCGGCATGGCCGTGCTCATCCACCTCCTCGGCGACGCCATCACCCCCACCGTATTCGACCCGCACGAGGGCGTGGACATGCCCGCTGTGCAGGTTACGGTGCCGTTGAATTACTAAAGACCTGACAGGTCTAACTAAATTCGCATAACACATCAGGCTCCCCCTTTCACCATGTCCAGCCAGGTACCGCTACAGCCCGGACAGTTCTACCACATCTACAACCGGGGCATAAATGGAGCGACCATCTTTCGAGAGGCGCGCAACTACCGCTACTTTCTGAAGAAGTACTCTCACCATGTTACGCCCATCGCCAAAACATACGTGTACTGCCTGATGCCCAATCATTTTCATCTGTTGGTCGCTATGCGAACGTCACGCCAGCAGGAGACTCACTCGTCTGAACCTCTTACACCTCGTCGATACTCACGCGCCTTTGCCAACCTCTTCAGCGGATATGCAAAGGCGATCAACAAGGCATATGAACGGACCGGCAGCCTTTTCGAGCGGGGATTCCACCGTATCCCGGTTGACACCGACCGCTATTTCCAACGTCTCGTCTGCTACATCCATCAGAATCCAGCGCATCACGGCTTCGTGGCCGACTTTCGTACATGGCCGCACTCCTCGTATGCCACCCTACAAAGTCACACCCCCACGCATCTCGAACGCGAATTCGTGCTGGAGCAGTTCGGCGGACGCGACGCCGTCCAGCAGGCCCATCGCGTAGATACGAGCCTTCCCGATGCACTTACCGACCTCTCGTTCGAGACGAATGTAGATAAGGACCTATAACGAGAAAAGACCTGACAGGTCTACATTGCAGTCCTGATCTCATTGCTCACCCCTCCACCACCGCCCGAATCGGTCCGTAATTGTTATCGCGGGCCATGACGAACAGGCACTCGCCGCCGGAGCGCTTAGCCCAGACCTGGCCGACGTTCTCTTTTTCGGTGGCGTCGTCGCCCGTTTCCAGGTGACTGCCTTTGTACTCGATCACCAGTTTTCTACCGTCGCGAAGCTTACACACAAAGTCAGGGTAGAACTTGCCGGTAGCGGTTTGCAGCCAGAACGCATGACGCGGCTTCTGTTCGGGATTGCGTACCCAGTGCTTTGTCGCTGCGTACCCGTCGATAAACGAGGCACACTGCGCCTCCTCGCCGTTCATGTCGCCGATTTTCTCTGGACCGTAGTAGTGCTTGTGGAACGTGTACGGCCCGTCGTAGAGCGCGCGGTAGACGTATTCGTCCTGGTATTCAAAGACCACCTCTGGCGATACCGTCACTTTGGGCGCGGTGCCGTTGCCGTACAGCAGCGTCTGAAAAGTCTGCTTGTGGGCCTCGTTGCGGTGCGTGTGGATCCGACTCTCTACAGCGCGCTTCAAGCGGTACTTGTCGCGGATCAGTGCATTGAGTTCGTAGCCTTGCTCTTCGATGAGATGCCGCTGAATGAGCCGTTCAAGATACGTTGTGGCGTCTTGGGGCGTGATGTCCTGGTGCGGAATTGACCGGTCGAGCCAGGCCACGAGGTTGGCAACGGTCCAGTCGCTGTTGTCATCAAGGAGAGCAAGCTGCCGCTGAATCGGACCCATGGAGGCGATGCGGATGCGTCCGTCATCGTCGGTGTCGATGGTGCCGCGCTGGCCTTCGGGGCGCGTCGGTTCGTAGTTGGGCAGCTTCGGTGTGAAGTCGGAAAGCGACCACGGACGGTCCAGGATGTGCGTTTTCTCGAACACGTCGAGCGTGCCGTTGTCCTCGATTGCGAGTTGGGGCACGGTGAAGGGCTCGGCCTCCCGCTCCACGGGTGGCACCGGACGCTGCTCATGCTTTTCTCGTATGGTGCGATACGCCGCATCCACCTGATCCTGCGCCTCGGCATCGCCCTCAAAGCAGGTGTTCAGCATCTGGCGGTCGGTTTCGTTGAGCGGTCCCTGATATGTGAGCGTCTGCGCACCCGCATCTACGTCAACCGCGCCCTTGGGCTCGTCCGGGAGGGCGTCCAGGTCGGGCGCTTTGTTGTAAGTGATCGTGACGGTCGCCGTCGGGGCGGCGCGCTCGGCATCCTCTTGCCCCTCGAAAAGCGGTCCGTAGCCGCGGTCGGGATCTTGCTGCCGGCGTAGACTTTTCCGGACGAGCGTGTCGGCTTCCTGGCGCTCAAATCCATTCTGCACAAGTACATCGCGCACGCTGGTCAGCGCCTCTGTAAACTCGTCGTTGGCCCCAAACGCGTATGCCTTGTTGAGCGCGTCGTGCTGTTTGCGCTGCACGTTGGGCATCCGGAGCACGCGGCCCACGATCTGTTCGATAGCCTGATTCGACCGCATGGCCGCCACCGAACAAAGCACGTAGGCAAACGGGCAATCCCAGCCCTCGCCCAGTTTCTGTACAGTGATGGCGTATCGGATGGGGCATGAGGGATCCGAAAGATCGACGCCTTCCAGATCGTTGTGGCTCTTGTACTCGATGGCGATCTGCTCATCGGGAATCTGGAACTCCTCGCGCAGCGCATCGGCCACCACGTCGGGCGTTAGCGGATCACGGCCTCGGGCCGACTCGGCTTTGATGAGCATGATGGGCCGGATGTACTCGCCCGTGGCGTTGCGTTCTTCTTCGGCTACATCCTCCAGGTGATCGCGCTGCTCAATGGCAATTTCCATCAGTTCGTACCACGGCTGCTTCACCGTAAGCTCAATGGGCAGCTTGATCATATCCTCGGCCTTGAGTTCGGCCGCCGACACGCTCGTAAGCACGTTGCTGGGACGCTCATCCAGGTCGGGTGTGGCGGTGAACTCGATGATGCACGACGGCGCAAAGCGGCGCAGCGTCTCAAATGAAAGCGGCGTGCGCGCATTGTGCGCTTCGTCCACAATCACAATCGGATGCCGCAGCCGCAGCACGTTGGCCAGCGAGCGCTTCGGCGTGCCGTCCTCAAACGCTTCCAGATGATGCGTCTGCTCGGGCGCAAGATCGCTAAAGTGATCCATGAGCGCGCCTGCATCCTCATACACTTTGCGCCCTTCGGTTTCGGTGATCCGAAAGGATTGCATCGTGGCCACGATGACGGTGGTGGCGGTGTCGAGGGTGGCGCGGTTGACTTCCAGCGCATCCGATACGCTCATTACGCGCACCGACGGGGCGTGCTGCTCCAGTGCACGGCGGTACGGGTGCCCTGGCGTCTGCAAGGCCTCGATGGTCTGCTCCAGAATCGTGCTCGTAGGGACGAGCCAGAGCACCACCGACCGGTCGGCCCCGAGCAGGTCGTTGGTGGCGGTGCCGACGGCGTGCGCGGCCACGTATGTCTTGCCGCCGCCTGTTGGAATGCGGATGCACACGTACGGCATCCCCTCAAAACCGGGCACCGGCTGGTACGGCACGCGCTTGTTCAGCGTACGCCCGGTGATCTTGTAGTACGCGCCATCAGCATCATCGAGATCGTTGACGAGGCGAAAGTAGTCGCGCAGGTCGGTAAGGGCTTGCTGCTGGTAGTCTTTAAGCTGAAACATGGGCTGGGGGGATGCGGAGGTGGGGCGGCGAGGTGCGGGCTATGCGGAGCGGACGTCATACGGGATCTGCCGAAAGATGACGCCGTGTTGGTTGCAGGCGGTTTCGCTCACCCGACAGGCTACGCCGTATACGATTTTGGGGCCGGATGTGCCGTTTGTGGGCAGGTCGTTCAGTACGCTGCGGGTGAGCACGTTACCGCCTTCGGGACGCGCATCGCCCAGTACGCCGTTGTACAGCAGGTAGATGGCCATACCGTCGTGCTGGCTTACGAGCGGCGGGTTCATGTCGGCATCAGCAGGAAGCGGGGCGCCGGTTTCGGCGTAGTGGATGTGCCGCGCCAGGTCGTTGTACGCTACGTCGCGGCGGACCGTGCCGTTGGCGTCCATCAGGACCGGACCCAGCGTGGCGTAGCGCATCCCGCTGCCGAGGCCCTCTTTGCGGTCGGTGACTTTTATTTTGCCGGTAAGCGTGAACACGCCGTCATCCATCGAGCGGCTAATCGTGTCGTAGTCGTCTTCGTTTTCTTGTTTGATGGCTTCGCTTTCTGCGTAGATCTCGTTCCCTTTTTTCAACTCACGGACCTGGATCTCCTTTTCCATGAGCGTGGTCTTTTCGGTACCTTCGTATTCGTAGCCCTCAGTGGCGCGCTTCAGGCGCTGCAGGGTGACGTTCTCGGCCACGTCTTCTTCCAACTCCACGAGAATGAACCGGCGGTCGTAGCCATCGGCGGCGTTTTTCTTGAGGACCGCGTGCCCGGTCGTGCCCGTCCCCGCAAAACTGTCCAACACCAGATCGCCCGGATCGGTCGCAATCTCCAGAATGCGTTCGATGAGACGCGTGGGCTTCGGCGTCACGAATACATCGCCCGACGAATCGAAGTCGCAGATCTCAACCAGTTCTTTCTTCGCTTCTTGCGTGTGGCCCACCTCGTCGTACGTCCACAGGGTTTGCGGGACGAGGCCATCCTGAACATCAGACAAGAAACGCTTTAGCTGAGGGATGCTGTCTCCTTCCTTCCCCCACCAAATTTGGTTATTGGCATCCAAACGCTCCAGCTTCTCTTTCGAAATGGACCAGTACCTTCCTGTTGGTGGTCCTTCAATTTCACGCCCAGAAGGTGTTGTGATCGAGTATGTCCCGTGTTTGTAAGGATTGCGAGCAGATAGATCAGACGGTTTCCATTTTCCACGCAGATCGTTGTCCGGATTAATGTATGCGGAGTCTTGCTCTTCCGTCCTCGGCAGCAAATTACGGTCCCAGTTTTCTTTGTCTTTGGCGTAAACAAGGACATAGTCGTGATCCTCCGAAAAGTAGTTTGCGGAGTTCTTGGGGGAATAGACCTTCTGCCAAATCACACTGGCAACAAAGTTCTTCCGCCCAAAGATCTCATCCAGCAGAGCGCGAGCGTGGTGCACCTCGTTGTCGTCAATGCTCATCCAGAACGAGCCGTCGGCGGCCAGCAGTTCATGCAGGAGCATGACGCGTGGATACATCATGCAGAGCCACTTATCGTGGCGCGAGAGGTCTTCGGCCTCCTTGCCCACGGTTTCGCCGAGCCAGCGGCGCATCTGCGGGCTGTTCACGTTGTCGTTGTAGGCCCAGCCCTCGTTGCCCGTGTTGTACGGCGGATCGATGTAGACGCACTTCACCTGTCCGGCATAGTACGGAAGGAGCGCCTTCAGAGCAATCAGGTTATCGCCCTGCACGAGCAGGTTGTCGGCGTCGGGGTCGCCCACCGCGCGGTCGGCGTCCTCCCGCAGCAGCCGAAACGGCACCTCCTGATGATGGCTGCGAACGGCGTCTTTGCCAATCCAATTGAGCGCGGGCATAGCGGTTGGATGTGCGGGGGTATATCATTGGTGTGTGGGTACGTAACATACCGAGCGCCGGTGCCTGGATCAACCCCGTGTGCAGGCCCATGCATGATTTTCGAAACGACGCGGCACAAGACCAGACCTGACAGGTCTCGGAGACCTGTCAGGTCTATTATTAGAAGACGATTTTGCCTTTTCGTGCATCAATACGTACGCTTGTTGTGTTATACACGCCAACAAGAGAGCTCCTTTCTCAACGCACGGGGTGACGCTATGACGAAGATTACCTCCATGCAGTCGCTCTACACGCGCCTCGAACAGGCCGGGGTCTCTCCGTCGTATATCCAGGAGTACGTGCTCCCCTCGTGGTGGAGTCGGGATATGGACTCGGACCCCCATCTTGTCCTGCAAGGCGCGGGGTACATCGCCAAACATCTTGGCATTGATCTACAAGCGCTTCTGCACACCGAGCAGGAACTGTCCGTACGCGATACTGCAGCGACCCAATTCAAGCTGCGCCACGACATCACGGGCCAACACGTGACGTGGGCGCGGGCGGTCTCAATGCGTGCGGCAGAGATGGCTGCCCATGCCCCCCCAACCTCGTTTCAGTGGAAAGGCATGGAGGCTTCGGCCATCCGGACTGCTATCCTCAACACCGGGGCGTCGTGGGTCGGCCTCAAGGAACTCCTGCACTTCTGTTGGGACCAGGGGATTCCTGTGCTCCCCATTGCAGACGTTCCGGACAAGAAGATGGACGGCATGGCTGTTCTCACAGAGGCTGGGGCGCCTGCGATTATCATCAACAAGAGTCACAGTCATCCGTCCTGGCTGCTCTTTATCCTTGCACACGAACTTGGACATCTCTGCCGTAATCATCTCCAAGATCACGAAGCACGGCTGGATGAGGAATACAGCACAGCGCCCGATGCAGACGATGCATATGAGAACGAGGCAAACCGTTTTGCCGTCGAGCTTATCACGGGAGATCCCGAGACGATCGTGAGCGAAGATCGGTATGCAAGTGCAGCGGAACTGGCCCAAGCGGCTATGGATGTGGGGCAGCGCGAACAGATCGATCCGGGCGCTCTTGTCTTGAATCTTGCGTTTCACGCCCCCAATAATTTGTGGGCGCTTGCCAATGCAGCGCTCAACGAGTTGCCTGATGGGCCATCAGGCCACGAACAGATTCGCTCCATCCTGCGCGAGCGCCTGTCCTGGTCGAACTTGCCTGACGAGAGTGCCCAGTTTCTGATGCGCGTTACGGGATGTGGCTCCGTGGATCATCCTGTAGCTGCATAGAGACGAGACCATTCTCATTTCTTTGACCTCCACGTCCAACAACTTTGGTTCTATTCGTTGACAACGACATCGTCCTCAAGCTGGCTGCCTGGGACCTGTGGAGTTCGTTGCGATCCGCATTTGAACCTTCTTCGGTAGACATCGGAGTGTTAGCCACGCTTCCGCATGTCGCTCGGAAAAACCCGTCTGTTCGCGATCGGTTTGGAGATGAGGTCGTACACCGAGTTGAGCAACTTGCAGCGGATGTGTCTTCATCCAAATACTTGTTCTTTGTCGACCAAAGCGGTGTATCTACGGAAGTTTTCAGTCGCCTGTTGATGATCGAAGCGCTCGACGTAGGTGAGGCACTTCTCTTTTCGGCAGCATGTGCACACGACGATAGCTGCCGCGTGGTTACAGGCGACAAACGATGCGTACAGGCGCTCCACCAGTCTGCAGATCCAGTCGCACGCACACTTGCTGGGCAGATACTTTGCCTGGAGCAGATCGTCCGCTCGTTTGCATCTTCGGGTTTATACGAACAGGTGCGCCAATCTGTCGTGCGCAGTCCCGATGTTGATACCACCATCAACACGATAGTCTTTAGCCGAGGCCTCAGCACCCCAAAACCCACTGCAATCGAAGCTCTTGACAGCTATATCCGCAAGCTCCGCCAGCAAACGGGTACGCTCCTGGCCCCCGGTGTCTGAACCCAGATACAGATCTGAAGACCTGTCAAGTCTTGCGTTTCGGAGGAACTACACCCGTACAAGCATCGTGATAGCGCCAGACGGCACATACT
This sequence comes from Longimonas halophila, assembly GCF_002554705.1. GTDB lineage: Bacteria > Bacteroidota > Rhodothermia > Rhodothermales > Salinibacteraceae > Longimonas > Longimonas halophila. Next base: position 26,363 of record NZ_PDEP01000007.1, read on the forward strand.
TCCTCGCCAAATGGCTGACACGGTCATGTCGCTTACGGATGCTGAATCTTTCGCACAGAATGCAACGGCTCCCGATGCCTCCCCGATGGAGACCATCGCGCTCATTCGCGAGGGCGTGCCGTCCGAGGTGCTCACGCACATCAAGACGGCGCTGGATCTTACGGATGCCGAACTTGCGCGCGTGGTGCGGATTCCCAAGCGCACGCTAACGCGCCGCAAGAAGGACGGGGTGCTGCGTCCCGATGAGTCGGAGCGGGCATTGCGGCTGCTTCGGCTCGTACGTCATGCTGAGGCGGTGTTTGGCGCGACCGAAGAGGCCCGTGCGTGGATGCACACACCGAATATGGCCCTGGGCGATGAGTCGCCGCTTCAGTTTGCGGATACCGAGCCCGGTGCCCGTCGCGTGGATCAGCTGCTCGGTCAGATCGAGCACGGCGTATCGCTATAGCTGCTTGCTTCACATCCCCATCTTTCTGACGCATTCCACTCTCTTCTGTCGTGGCGAAATGGATGACCGCATGGCGTATCACGCAAGCTCAGTACCAGGACACCGCATTCAGTGGAGACGGGGCTAAGCGGTATGGCGGACGGTTCAACAGCGTGGGCGTGCCGGTGGTGTACACGGCGGAATCGGTTGCGCTGGCGACGCTGGAGCTCTTGGTGCGTGTGAATCAGCGCACGCACCTCAACCGGTATGTGCGCATATCGGTGCGCTTTTCTCGCAACCACGTCACCGAACCCGATCCAATTCCCGAGGGATGGGACGCCCATCCGTACGGCCCCGTGAGTCAGTCTGTGGGCGACGAGTGGACGCGCTCGCAGCGGTCGCTTGTGCTCAAGGTGCCGAGTGTGATTGAGCCGATAGAGTCGAACTACCTGATCAATCCGCTGCATCCGGATTATGATATGCTGGAGATCGGCGATCCGACTCTGCTTCAACTGGATTCACGTCTGCTGGATGATTGACCGTCGTGAAAAGACCTGACAGGTCTCCGAGACCTGTCAGGTCTGAACGGAGTCCATGAGGACCGAGCAAGATCGCTTTGTTTTGTGACGGCTTTTCTGTATCGAAATCGAGAGCCCGCACTTGCGCGATGCTGGACCTCAAGGGCCACACAGTATGCTGGGGCGCGGTGTGCATGGTGGGCGAAGCGGAGGGTGCGGTCTTTCCGTAGATTTACGACCGGACCACGGAGAGCGGCATATCGCCTATGTCGCCAAACCGCGTGCACTGGGCCAGGAAAAGCTCGGCAGTGGCAAGGGCATCGGTGAGGGCGTCGTGCGCGGGGTAGGTGGGGAGTCCGCAGCGCTGGCGCAGGGCGGGGAGACGCAGGGCGTCGTCGGCAGCGGAGCGGGTGCCGCGTTCCAGCAGGCGGCGTCCGAGGGCCACCGTGTCGATGACAGGCACCAGCAGCGGCGCACCGAAGCACGAACGGCACGCGGCGTTCAGGAAGCGCTGCTCAACAGGTGCATGGTGGGCGAGAAGTGCAGCACGGGTCATTTCTTGCAATAACGGATTCAAGGCGTCGGCCAGCGGCAGAGCGTCCTGCAGCGAGGCGTCGACGATGCCGTGCACGGTAGCGCTGTCGGCCACGGAGCCGTCAATCTGCACGAGCGTGCGCCGGGCGCTTTGCATCCGAATGCGCCCTTGTTCGATGACGACCCACCCAATGGCTACGATCTGATCGGCACGGGGGTCGAGTCCGGTAAGCTCCAGGTCGACGGCGACGATTTTTATGTCGGCGATGGGCGTGTGCGCCCGGGGCGGGCCGGTGTGGAGCACGGTGCGCAGGGGCTCGTGTACGTCTTTCCGCATCCACCACCAGCGCGTTGCATCCAGCCAGAGCGAGGAGAGCATGAGCGGTGTCACAGGTCAATGGTTAGATTGAAATGTACTCCTCAAACGCTGTCATCCTGAGCGCAGCGGCTCCGCCACGGAGACGCGAAGCCGAAGGATCTCCCGCGCACTTCGCACAACCTCTCTCTCCCGGTAGGCACCCGCCAAAAGGGCAGGAGATGGTTTCTCCGACAGCAGTCGGGGCTTCGTCGCCTATCGGATGAAGTGCGTCTGGAAGCGCTGTTCGAGGGCCGATTGCATGCGCCGCACGATCTTGAACGCGTCTTTCAGGTGGCGCTGCTCAAAATCGGAAAGGGCGCTGGGCGGCACGTAGTTGTCGGGCGTTTCGCCGCGGCGGAGCTGGCTGACCTGGTGGCGCATCCGCACGGTGGCAATGAACGCGAAGGCATCGCTCAGGTCGTTCGCATCGGAGGCGGCGAAGGAGTTGCTCTGCGCCAGCGCCTCCAGTCGGTCCAACGTGTTGACGGGTGCAAGTCCACGGTCGAGCGTGTGGATGCGTGCCAGATCGACGATGGGCACCAGGCCGTTCAGTTTCAAGTCGAGCGTCTTGGTTTCGCCACCGTGGCGCTCCAGCACAAACTGGCGGAAGAACCCGAGCGGCGGGGTGTGCTCCAGCGCATTTACGGTGAGGCTCGCCAGAAAGATGGACTGGTTGGGCGTGCGCTTCAGCACAAAGTCGTGCAGGTTGTGGGCCAGTTGCACGGCTCCGGCCACGGGGCGCCAGTCGAAGAAGATGCTGGCGTGCATGAGGGATTTCGGATCGGGCTCATCCATCCAGTTGCGAAAGTAGCGACGCCATGTATCTACCGGCTGGCGCCAGCGATCGGTCGTAGCCATCACATCGCCCGGACAGTACACGAATCCGCACGCGTCCAGGCCATCGCACACGAAGCGGGCCAGTTGCTCAAAGTAGTGGCCGTGCTGAATGGCGTCGTAGTCGTTGGAGAGCACGAGCGCGTTGTCCTGGTCGGAGTGAATCGACAGTTCGTGGCGCGCCTGCGAGCCCAGCGCCATCCACGCAAACGGAATGGGCGGCGGCCCGATCTCGTCGTACGCCAGTTCGATGAGGCGCTGCGTGAGCGCATCGGCCACGGTGGTGAGGGCACGGCTCACGTCCGCCGGATGCGCAGAGGCATCGGCCAGGTGCTGCATGAGCTGCGGCAGGCGGTTGGATACGCGGGTGAGCCCCTCGACCGAGGATTGCTTCCAGACATCACCCACGAGATACACCGGATGATCGGCCTCCATGCGCATCAGGTCGGTGGTGGTGACCATACCGATGACCCGTTCGCCGTCGAATACCGGCAAATGATGCACGTTGTGGCGGCTCATGGCCAGGAGCGCCTCAAACGCGTAGGCGTCGGCGGAGATGGTGACCGGCTCGTCGGTCATGATGATGCGGCATGGCGCATCATACGACCGGCCTTCTGCGATCACCCGGTTGCGCAGGTCGCGGTCGGTAAGGATGCCCAGCGTATCGCCACCGGTCACGATGAGCGACGACACGCGGGCCTCCGACATGCGCCGAGCGGCGTCCCGAATCGTAGCATCCGCATCAATCGTGATCGGCTCGCGCGTGATGAGGCGCCTGATGGGCGTGGTGAAGACCTGCTGCGTCTGCTGCTCGCGTATGGCATCGCGCAGGCGGTCGGCGTAGGCCCGATTGAAGAAGCGATCGACCGCCGGGTAGTCGCTGCGCAGCGTGTCGAAGTAGGCGGCGGGTATCTGATAGAGCAGCGTATCCTCGATGGTGGTGCAGCGGCGCTGCGCAGGTGCATCGGTGAGCAGCGCGGGGTAGCCGAAGAAGTCGTGCGCATCGAGGCGTGCTACGAGGCGATCGTTTTCGTCGTGGAGCTCCACCGCCCCGGAGCGGATGAGGTAGAGCGCTTCGGGTTCGGCATGCAGCGGCAGCACCACGGTGCCGTCGGGCGCATAGCTGATCTCGATGTGCTTGGCCATGCGGCGCTGCGCAGCGTCGGGGAGCACGTCGAACGGCGGCGTCTCGCGCACAAAGCGCAGCACTTCGGTGACTTCAACAGGCGGCGTGCTCATAGCGGACCCTCTGTGCGTCTGACGCGGGCGGCTGGCTGGGATGCACCAGGTAAGATACGACGTAATGGGCGGAGCATCCACCCTGTAGGGACACGGCGCGCCGTGGTACGTGTTTAGCGACTTGTAGCCCGGAACTGGGAGCGTAGCGGACGTTCCGGGCGGTATCTAAACCAAGTTAGCGGGGCAGAGGGGCCGAAGGTCATGCTCTTTGTGCCATGCGACGAGCGTAAGCAAAGAACCCTTAGCCCGGGATCAGAGGCGAAGCGGATATCCCGGATGGTTATGGAACCACGCTAAACAGATACACACCGTGTCCCTACTGTCTGTTGGAAAGGACATGGTACATTCACATGCAACAGCATTCCCATGTCGAGATCGAAAAGGAGGCGTGGGCCGTCTTCTCACCCGTCCCCTAACTTCGTTTTCTCAACTCGCACTACTCCAGCCCACCCATAATGCGCTGTCCCGAATCAAAGAACTTCACGGTAAGCGGGTCCAATTGGAGGGTGCCGCTCACGTCGCCTTCAGCACGTGCGGCCACAGCTGCGTTAAACTCTCGGTTGGAGATTGCCTGTTGCATCCCCCTGTATATGATACCCAGCGTCTCCTCGCTGACGCTGTAATCGCTCCCATCGAAGAACCCGGACGGCAGGTCCTCAGCCAGTGTGGGCTGCTGGGCCTCAGGAAGCTGCTGCATAGTGATTTGCATGGCCTCCCACTCTTCACGCGGGATGGGCTCGCGATCGGCGTTCTGTTCATAGTCTTCGCGGCGCATCATGCCCGGTACGAATGTTTCGGTAGGCGTTACGTCCACTGCCGTGCCGTCCTCAACCCGCACCGTCCAGTTCGCCATGGGGTAGCCGTCAATGAGCATCATCAGCTCCACCGTGCCAGTGCCGCTGCCGCGTGTCATCTCTACCTGGCTCTGGCGGACGCGCAGCGCATTGGCTACCGACAGGCGCTCTGGAAACCGGATGCTGTCTACTGCCACCGGGGTTGTTTGCGCTGTAACCGCATCAGCCTGCACGTCCACAACGCCCGCATTTCCCAGCGGTAGGTCGATGTAGCGCGTGCCCAAAAGCTTCCCTACGCCGCCACATCCAGCGCATATAACGAGGAAGGCAAGAGCAATCGAAGTACCAAAACGAGTATATGTAGACATAGCGTGGGCACGTATTTCTTGATACAAAACAACCAATGTAGCAGGGGACACGTGCTATCACATGTTGTATAATCAACGAGTTAACGCAGACAGATGCAATCGATTCAACCCCGACGCCCCATCGTCGTATACGGCCATCCATTCTGCACATGCCGCCTGTATCTGACCTTTTGCACCATCCCTGCTGCCGTATGCTGACCGATCCCGATCAGTTTGCTGAGAAGAAGCATCTCATTGAAGCCGCCATTGCGGTGTACCACGACGATCCCGGCGCGCTCACCACGCAGGCGATCTGCGACGTAGCCCGCACCGACCGCCTAACCTTCGCCTCCTACTTTGATGAGCCGGAGGAGGCACTGCAGGCATTCTACACGATTATCTTTACGCAGTATCACCTGCTGCGCCTCTCTACCGAGGGCTACGAACGCTTTTCATTCGAGGAGCGCCTGGCCACGTTTCTCTACATTCTGGTGGATGCACTCGGCGAACAGCGCGCCTTCGTGCAGGCCACCTTCGACACGTCAATGCGCTGCGAGGCGGGCGTTCGCGAGCAGATTCGCACGGAGCTGCAGCGCCTTGCGAGCGAAGACACGCTGCCCGACACCAACCGGTATGTGGCTCTGCAACCGACCGTACTGGCGCTCTGCACCGAAGCGGTGATGCAGATTCTGCGCTTCTGGCTCCACGATGATAGTCCGCAGCAGCAGGCCACCACCGCGCTCATCGACAAGCTGGTGGGCTTTACTGCCGAGGTCGCGACTTTTCGCGGCGTGCAGCGCGGCGCCGACCTGGCCTGGTACGCTACCAAGATCGACGTGCTGGGCCTGCGCCGCCTGCCGGTGGTACGCTGGTTCTGGTCGTAGCCGGCGGTGCCCGCCCCGGCTTCAGACAGAAACACCCCTTCGCGCTCGAAGGTATCGTGTAGTGTTGTATGCCTGTCCAAGCCCGCCCGCGTCATGAACTCGTCTCCTTCTGTTGCATCGCTTCGGAAGCGGCTGCGCCGCATGTATCGCCGCGATGCGCTCTTCCGGTCCCTGGCTGCGCTCTGCTGGGGCGGAGCCGCGGTGGCTGCGCTCGTTCTGGCAGCTGTTGCGCTCGAATCCTGGTTGTGGATGCCCACGAATCTGCGGACCGCACTGCTTACCGCCACCACGGCGCTGTTGGGGGGATACGTAGGGATGCGCGTCCTTCCGCCCTTTCTGCAGTGGACCGGCACCTGGCCGCTGCCGTCCGATGAGACCCTGGCGCGCTCTGTAGGCACCGCCACACCCGCCATTGCCGACCGGCTCGTTACGCTCTTTCAGCTTGACGAAGGCCGCAGCAGCACGGCTCCGCCTGCGGTGCGCTCCGCGGCGGTAGCGCAGCTTAGCGAGGCGCTGGAGCCGCATCCGTTTGATGCCCTTGTGCAGCCGGAGCGTGTGCGCCGCGCTGCGCCCTGGCTGCTCGTGCCCGCGCTGGTGGCCCTGCTGGCGTGGACGGTCTTGCCTAACGCCTCGGCCCGGCTGTTAGCGCCAACGACCTCGTTTGAGCGCCCTGCGCCGTATGCGCTGTCGGTTACCCCCGGCAATGTAGAGCGTGTGCAAGGCGAGGCGCTCACCATTGAAGCCGCCCTGGTGGATCGCATCAGCGCGACCGATCCGGCATCCGTCATTGTGGAGATGGAGACCCCCGACGGGATCCGCACCCAGCGCATGACCGCCCGCAGCGACGGCCCACGGTGGACGCTGGATCTGCCTAACGTGCGCTCTGGATTCGAGTATCGGGTGCGCACACCGAGCGTCACCTCGCCTACCTACACTGTAGATGTGTCCACGCGTCCCCTCGTGCGCGGCCTCAATGTAACGGTCGATCCGCCTTCCTACACCCGCGAGGAAACCGAGCGCCTCGCTGCCAACTCCGGCGATGTCACCGCTCTGCGTGGCAGCCAGGTGTCGGTAGACGCCACACTCGGCGGCGGTCCCATCACCGAGGCCGTGCTTCGCTTCGACGACGGGCGCGAGCGCCCCATGCAGATTGACGACGGCACGGCCACCGGCACCTTCACGGTCTCCGAAGCCGCGACCTACCACATCCACCTGCGCAATACCGACGGCGTGGCCAACCCCGATCCGGTGCGCTACGACGTAACCGCACGGGCCGACCAGCCGCCCCGCGTGTCGTTTGCAGCGCCCGGAGCCACCACAGCACTGAAGGCCGACCGCGTAGCCGAACTGGCGCTGCGTTTGCGGGACGACTTCGGCTTTGCGCGGCTGCGCGTGCACTACCGCCTCGACCGCGGTGACACCGAACGCGACGATGCAGCGCCCGAAGCTCCCTCCGCCTACGAATCCTTCGAGATCCCGCTGGAGCGTCCGCTGCGCACCGAACAGCAGGTAGAGCACACGTGGCTGCTGGTGCAAGACAGCGGCCTTGACCTGCTGCCCGGCGACGAGGTCGTGTACTACGCCGAGGTGTGGGATAACGACGCCGTGAGCGGATTCAAATCTGCCGAAACGCCCACCCAGCGGCTGCGCGTGCCGACGGCAGCCGAGCGCTACGCCGAACTCGACGAGACGCAAGACCGCGCCGCCTCCTCGCTGGAGTCGGTTCGCGAGCAGTCGCAGTCGATGCAGGAGCAGTTCCGCCAGCTTCGCGATGAGGTGCGCCGCACGCAAGAGGCCTCGTGGGAACAGCAGTCGCAGGCCCAACAGATGCGTCAGCAGCAGCAGTCGATGAGCCGCCAGGTCGAAGAGGCGGCCCGCCAGATGGAATCAGCCACGCGCCAGATGGAGCAGCAGGACCTGAACCGCGAGGAAACGCGCCAGATGTATCGCGAGCTGCAAGAGGTCATCCGCGAGATCGACGATCCCGAGTTTCAAGACGCACTCCGCGAGCTGCAGGAGTCGATGGAGTCGATGGACTTCCGCCAGATGCAGCAGTCTATGGAGCAGGTGGAGGAGAACATGCAGTCGTACCAGGAGCGGCTGGAGCGCGCGAAGGAACTCTTCGAGAAGCTGCGCGCCCAGCAGAAGCTCGACGAAATGCGCGACCGCGCTGAGCAGCTCCGCGACACCCAAGACGCCATTCAGGCGGATACTGAGGCCGCTGCTGAATCGGATAGTACGTCGTCGGAAGACACCGACCCCTCCCAGAGCAGCGAGGAGAGCGGCGCTGAATCAGATGCGTCAGAAGCCAACAGCTCCGAATCCGCACAAAACAGCGAGCAATCGGCCCAGGACTTGAGTCGGCAGCAGGAGCGCGCCCGCGAGCGCATGGAGGAGCTGGAGCAAGCCCTCAGCGAAATGAGCGACGAGCTTTCGGATGCGCCGGGCCTCTCGCAAGAGGAGATGCAGGCCATGCAGGAGCAGATGAGCGAATCTGGCATTCAGGAACGGATGCAGGAGGCCGCCGAATCGCTTCAGAACCAGGACTTTCAATCGGCGCAGTCTTCGCAGCAGCAAGCCAGCGACGGACTAAGCGAGATGGCCTCGTCGCTCAGCCAGATGTCGGAAAGCATGTCGCAGGGGCAGCAGTCGGTCAATACGCAGGGCATCTGGTATGCGCTGGAGAACACGCTCTGGCTTTCGGATGCGCAGGAGCGCTTACGCAGCGAAGCCAGCCGCCTCAGCAGCGATGGCGAGCAGCTGCGCTCGCTGAGTCAGGAGCAGCAGCGCCTGCGTACCGGTCTCGAATCGGTGGGCGACTCGCTGTCGGCGGTGGCCCGCAACACCCCGCAGCTCTCGCGTGTGGTGCGCCAGAAGCTGGGTGCGGGCCTCAACGCCATGCAGACTGCCGTGAACGAACTGGACGCCCGCAACGGACGCCAGGCGCATCCGGCTCAGACCGAGGCCATGACGCGCCTAAACGAACTGGCGAAGCTTCTCTCCGACGTACTCGACCAGATGCAGGGCGGAGGCGGCCAGGGCAGCGGCATGTCGATGGGTGAGATGCAGCAGCAGATGCAACAGATGACGGGCGACCAGCAGGCGCTCAACCGGGCGCTGCAGGAGCACCTGGAGAATGTGGCGGGCGAGCGCCTGAGTGTAGATCAGCAAGAACGCCGCTCGCAACTTCGAGCGCAGCAGCGCCGCCTCCAACAGCAGCTCCAGTCGCTCAGCCAGGAAGACGCCGCTGACCGTATGATGGGCGACCTGGACCGGATTGCGGATGAGATGGAGCAGGCGCTCGAAGAGATGGAAAATCCGCGCAACGAGCGCGACTTGCTCGACCGGCAGGAGCGCATCGTCACGCAGATGATGCAAGCGCAACAGGCGTTGCAGTCGCAGGGCCAGAGCGAGAGCCGCGAAGGGCGCAGCGCCCGGGAGATGGAGCAGCGCCGCGCTCCGGGTGAGCTTCCGCCAGAAGAGGCGACCGAGGTACTACGCCAGGGCTTGCTGGATGCGCTGGAGGGCGGCTACAGCGACGACTACGAAGCACTCATCCGCCGGTATTTTGAAGCGCTTGAGGCGCAGGAGGAGTAGGTGTGAAAGTGTGGAGGAATGGAGGTTTGGATGTGTAGAAGTGGGACTCGTCCCGCGTTAAGACCGATTTTTCTTGGTAGAGATTCGCTCTCTCACAGGCTTTCATCCTGAGCGGAGCATCTGCGCCAGGCAGATGCGAAGTCGAAGGATCTCCCCCACACCGGGCACAGCCTTCGTTTGGTAGGCTTCCGCCAACGGTGCCGGAGATGGTTCGACGCGCTTCGCTTGCTCACCATGACAGTGTTGTTGGAGGGATCGTCCTATCTTCCATTGTCATCCTGAGCGAATACCGACAGCCGTCGACAGAAGTCGAAGGATCTCCTCCACGCCCGGCACGGCCTCGCATCCGGTGGGCATTCACCAACCATGCGGGAGATCAATGGTCGGGGCTTCGTCGTCGCCTGCTCACCATGCCAGGTGTTAAACCTGTCAGGGCGGCGTATGACGAATCGCTAACGCGCAGGACGTTCCAGTCCCGCGCTACAGGATCGTCACTCCGGCGCCCGAGACCGAGCATCCATGGACGCGGAAGCTTTTGGGGATGCGACGCCGTGTACGGAGTGAGCAAAACGCTACGCATCCCCCTGAAAACGTAGCGGCTTACGACCCTCCGAACCCGTACGAACCACGGCGCAGGAGCACCAGGAAGAACGGCACGCCGCAGAGCGCGGTGAGGATGCCAACGGGCAGTTCTTGCTCGGGCAAGATGGTGCGGGCGGCCAGATCGGCCCACACCAGAAAGAGAGCGCCCCCAACGAACGAGAAGGGCACAACCCGTCGATGTCCCACGCCCACAACCAGCCGGACGGCATGCGGCACAATGAGTCCGACGAACCCGATAGCCCCCGCCACGGCCACGAGGGCGCCGGTCATGAGCGCGGCCAGCAGGATGAGCGCGCGTTTTAAGCGTTCTACCGGAATGCCCAGATGGTAGGCCGACTCTTCGCCGATGAGCATGGCATCGAGTGGGCGCGCCAGCACGAGCAGAAAGGCGGTGCCTGCGACGGTGGTTGCAAGGGGCGGAATGAGTTCGCCCCACTGCGTGCCGCTGAGTGAGCCCAGCAGCCAGAACAGCACCGCCCGCAGTTTACCGGGATCGGGCGAGGAGAACGTGATAAACGACGTGACCGACGCCATCAGCGCCGACATGGCGACCCCGGCCAGGAGCAACCGTGCCACGCTCAGCCGCGTGCCGGTGTACGCCACCAGGTAGACAATTCCGATGGCCAGCAGTCCACCCAGGAAAGCAGCAAGCGGCATCGACAGCGCCTGTCCCAGCACAGGGGGCAGCAGTCCCAGATAGAAGAGCGACGCTCCCGCCGAGGCCCCGCTGGAGATGCCCAAGATGTACGGCTCCGCGAGCGGATTGCGTACCAGCGCCTGCATGGCAACGCCTACCACGCTGAGTCCGCCCCCTACGAGCAGCGCCAGCAGCACGCGCGGCAGGCGCAACCCCCACACGATGCGCTCCGCTATCGGATCGGGCGATGCCAGTGCGGATGCGCCGCCGAATGCTTCCAGCACCCGATAGACGACCACATGGTAGGTCGTAGCAAACGAGATGTTGGTGCTGCCCAGTGAAAGCGCCATTCCCAGGGTGAAAAGCGTAGCTGCTGCGAGGCTGCTCCAACACAACGTGGTACGCATATCAGGGGGCGTGGAAGGCTACACACAAGCGCTAAGGCAAACGGAGCGACGGCGGCGCGGGGAGTGCACGATCGTGATGCAGAAGCGTGGCGATGCGATACGCGCCCTGCACCACGCGCGGTCCGGGCCGCGACACGAGGTCTGCGTCCACAGTGTACACACGGTCATTCTGAAGCGCCGGTACTACATCCCACGTAGGGTGCAGCCGCAGCAGGTGTTCGGTGGGCGCCTCGGCCTCGAACAGCCCAATGATCACGTCGGGGGCTTCTTGCAGCACGAACTCTTCGCTGAGCGTGGGGGCCGCGCTCTCGAAGTGATCGGTGATGCTTGTGCCGCCAGCGGCCTCGATGAGCGTGTGCACGTAGCTGGGTCCACCAAACGCATAGAGCGTCTCATCGCCCACGAGCATCAGCACGCGGGGCCGAGGGACTGATTCTGTGGCGGTGCGCAGCGCATCAAAGGCCCGGCGCAGCGTGTCGGCGCGAGCCTGGGCGTCGGATTCGGTACGCATGAGCGTGCCCAGCGTCTCGATGCTGGTAAAGATGTCGTCCACGGCATCAAACGAGAAGAAGTAGGTGGGCACGCCCATCTGCGCGAGCGGATCGGCATCGCCGGGGCTGTTCACCTGGTCGGTGGCCAACACCAGATCGGGACTGTGCTGCACAAGGGCCTCGTAATCGACAGGTAGGGTTTGCACGCGAGGCAGCGTGTCGACCAACGCGGGGGGATAGTTATCAGAGACCGTAACCGCCCTCAGGCGGTCGGCTCCGCCTGCCGCCACAGCGAGCTCGGTGAGGTTGGGTGCCAGCGGCACCACGCGCTGCACCGTATCGGGCACCGCCACAGAGCGCCCCAGCGCGTCGGTCACGGTACGATCGGGCGCAGAAGCCGTGTCGCATCCTGCACCTGTTGCCAGGGCAAAGAGGAGCACTACGCCTGTCGCTAATGGAGCAAAACGACACAACCGGAAAAAATCTCTCATTTTTACGAACAACTGAAACATCGAAATGTAAACTTTGCAGTTATCATAATCTCTTAATCCTTCCCGTGCACGTCTTGACGGGTAATCGTACTACGTTAGTGTCTTTTTCTCCCTCTTTTGGTGTCCGCTATGCAGAAGCGTGTCTTTATTGTTGACGACGAACCGAAGATTGGTACGTTATTTACCAATGTACTGGAGCGCGACGGCTATCATGTCGAGGCGTTTGTGAATCCCGTACGCATGCTGGATGAACTCGGCGACCGGGAGCCTCCAGATGTCATTCTCGCCGATATGATGATGCCAGAAATGACGGGTGTGGAGCTCCTCGACGCCCTGAATGAACGCGAGGTGGGCGTGCCGGTCATCATCATGACGGCGCATTCGTCGGTGCAGACGGCGGTCGAGGCCATGCGGCAGGGAGCCTTTCACTACCTGCAGAAGCCGGTGAACCTCGAAGAGATGCGCGCGCTGCTCGAAAAGGCCATCGACCTGTATGGCGCACAGCAGGAGCTGGACGAGATTAAGGAGAAGCAGCAGGCCGAGTATCCCATTTCGGGTATCCTGGGCGAGAGTGATCCGATTGTGCAGGTACGCGAAACCATCCAGACGCTGACCGGCGCATCCAATACCACCGTGCTGTTTTCGGGCGAAACGGGCACGGGCAAGAACCTGGCCGCACAGACGCTGCACTACAACTCGGCCCGCTCACGCGAAGCGTTTACCGAGATCAACTGCGCAGCCCTGCCCGACAACCTGCTCGAAGCTGAGCTCTTTGGCTACGAAAAGGGCGCCTTCACCGACGCAAGCAACGCCAAGCCCGGCATGTTCGAGATTGCCGACGGCGGCACGCTCTTCCTCGACGAAATCGACTCAATGAGTCTGGCCCTGCAGGCGAAGCTGCTCTCCTTTCTGGAAAGCCGCACGTTTCGGCGCCTGGGCGGCGTCGAGGACCGCACCGTGAACACGCGCGTGCTCTGCGCTACTAACGCGGATCTGGAGAGCAGCGTCAAGGACAAAACCTTTCGCAAAGACCTTTTCTTCCGCATCAACGTGGTAAACGTGAAGATGCCTGCGCTTCGGCACATGGAGCGCGATGTCATGATCATTGCGGATTCGCTGATCGATCGCTTCAACAACGAACTGAAGCGCAACGTGCAGGGGTTCACCGAAGATGCCGAGGCCAAGATGCTCGATCATATGTGGCCCGGCAACGTGCGCGAGCTACGCAACGTGCTGGAGCGCGCGATGATCTTCGCCCAAGACGTCCGCATCACCGCCGAGGACCTGACGCTGGCGCCCCCCAGCCAGATTGGCGATGTGCACGGCACCGCCGGCGCGTTTCAGTTTCCGCTCGGACGCACCATCGAGGACCTGGAGAAGGCGTATATCTTGCGCACCCTGCAGACCCGCGATGAAAGCTACGCCAGCATCGCGGATTCGCTGGGCATCTCCAAAAAAACGCTGTGGGACAAACGCAAGCGCTATAACCTCGACGAACAGGTGGAGCGGTAAGGATTCCGTAACAAAACACCGTAGGGACACGACGCGCCGTGTCCCTACCGGGTCTACGAAACGTATGGATGCCTTATCCCGCGTACTTCACCGAGCAGCCGTAGGGCGGAGCGGTCTTGGTCGGCACCTCCTCACCGTTCATCGCAGCGTCAAGCGCCTCAACCACGTAATTCGTGGCCTCGTCAATGTCATCCACGTTCGTTGACGGAATGCTGTCGATGCCGCCTTTGTAGATGAGCGTGCCTTCGGGATTGATGACGTACATGTGCGGCGTCGTCTGCGCCCCGTACATCTGGCCGACGGTGCCCTCTGGATCCATCAAGATAGCATCTTGCTGACCACCTTCCTGTTCATTTCGCGCGTTCATTTCATCGGGCGGAAAGTGGCCTTGTGTGCCCGGTGCCGAGGATACGATCGAAAGCCACACCACGCCGTCCTCGCGATACGTTTCCTGGAGGCGCGGCATCTCACCGCTTCCGTAGAACTTGCCCACAAACGGGCAATCAAAGTTCAGCCATTCGAGCACGACGTACTCTCCCTCAAAATCGGAGAGGCTGTGCTCGTTGCCATTGGTGTCGGTCAGGGTGAAATCGGGAGCAGGTGCATCTACCTCCGGGTCGTCGACCGGCTCGGCGTGAAAGGCAAGCGTGCCACCCGCAATGAGCAGCAGCGCGAGGGCGGTGGTCCACAGAGAACGAGTCATGGGTGTGTTGGGGATTGGTTTCGAGAGAACGAAGCAGGGGGTTGCGTTGCGTTATGCAATTCGCAGGCAAGCGCAGTATCCGTCGCGCTACAGATCCGCCTTACGGACGCTCGCTTGCAAGTTCAGGATTGTCGTTTCGTGTGTCGGGTAACTCATTCAGCGCATCCATCACGATCTGAGGCGTAAGCACTTCGGGTAGGAGGACCGGGTCGCTGCCATCGCCGGGGTAGAGCACGTACAGCGGCACGCCGCTGCGGTTGAACTTGGACAGCGCCTGGGTGATCTCGTCGTTGCGGTTGGTCCAGTCGGCGCGTACCAGATGCACGCCTTTGTCATCAAACGCCTGCTGCACGGATTCGGTGCTGAGCGTGGTGCGCTTGTTGACCTGACAGGTGAGGCACCACGCTGCCGTAAAGTCGATGAACACGGGCGTGCCCTCGTCGCGAACGGCATCGACCTGCTCGGTGGAGAACGACTGCCAGTTTGCATCAGTGGGTTGAGTGGATGCAGAGGCCGGTGCTCCGGTGCCTGCACCCAGCAGCGCCAGCGCCAGTGCGCCTGCCACCACGGTCGTGACCACCGCGCGGGAGGCCATCCAGGTGCGGCCCTCCACCTGCATCGCGGGCCAGCGGCCCAGCACCCAGCCGGCCAGGCCCAGCAGCAAGAACGCACCCAGCAGCAGCGCCACGCCATCGATGCTTACCTGCTGCCCAAAGACCCACACGAGCCAGAGGGCCGTGGCGAACATCGGGAAGGCCAGCAGCTGCTTCATCGTCTCCATCCACGGACCCGGTTTGGGCAGGCGGTTCAGCAGTGCCGGGACCGACGATAGCACCACGTAGGGCGCGGCCATGCCTACGCCGAGCGCCGTAAAGATGCTCATCGCCTCCACCGCCGACATCGTGAGCGCCACGCCCAGCGCTGCGCCCATGAGCGGAGCGGTGCACGGCGTAGCCACAATGGTCGCCAGCACACCCGTCAGGAACGACTCGCTGTAGCCCGACGCCTTCTGCTGTGCCGTGCCGCCGACGGAGGTCAGGCGCGTGCCCAGCTCAAACAGCCCCGACAGGTTCAGCCCAATCCCCACAAAGAGCAGCGCCATCAGCGCGATGAAGCCGGGCGATTGCAGCTGAAAGCCCCAGCCAATCTGCTCACCCGCCGCGCGCAGCGCCAGCAAGAGCCCCGCCAACACCCAAAACGAAACAACCACGCCCGCGGCAAAGAGTCCGCCGTGGCGACGCATGATGCGGGGCTGCTCACCAGATTTCTTGGCAAACCCCAAAATCTTCAGCGAGATAACGGGAAAGACGCACGGCATCAGGTTCAGGAGCAACCCGCCAATGAATGCAAAGCCCAGCGCGCCCCAGAGCGACAGGCTTGTGCTCGACGCGCCCGTTCCGGCTTCGGACAAGGCCGACAGGTCGCCGGTGAACTCGCCTTCAAGCGGAGCATCTACGGCCAGGGCGGGATGCGGGCGATCCGACATGCTCCACGAGAAGCCGTCGGGCCCCAGCAGCACGCCGCGCAAGGACTCGGTGGA
The DNA here is from genome assembly GCF_002554705.1 of Longimonas halophila. GTDB lineage: Bacteria > Bacteroidota > Rhodothermia > Rhodothermales > Salinibacteraceae > Longimonas > Longimonas halophila. The sequence continues at coordinate 42,279 of NZ_PDEP01000007.1, forward strand.
GCCGTCGGCGTACTCAGAGGCTTGCAGCGCCAGGTAGCGCGTGTCGCCATCGCGCATGACGGGCTGCGGCGCGGTGTTCGAGATGGTGCGCTTCTCGCCCGGAATGAAGCGCACGCCCTCGTCAGGGAGGTCGTCGCCTTCAAGTTCCAGCACGAAGCTACCATCGCTGCGGTATGCCTGCACAGACACGCCCTCTGCCGGACGCGGATGCTGAGCGCGTGCTTGTGCGAATGCATCGTCCCATTCGGCATCAGGTGTCGCATCCGCATCCACCGAAAGCGTGGTTTCGAGATCGGCATGCGCGGGCAGGCAGATGTCCTCGCAGATGAGCCAGTCACCGCGTCCAGCAAGCGTGACCTCGGTACCGGACTCCAGGTCATCCGGCGGGGTGATGTCCACCAGGAGCATGATCTCACCGGAGTAGCCGTACGTAACGAGCGGACCTTCTTCTTTCACCGTAGGATGCGGCCACTGGATCTCGCCCGCCGAGAAGCCCTCGGGCAGATTCCAGTCGATGCTGCTGGCCATGCCCGAGTCGCCGGCGTTCTTCCAGTAGCTGTGCCAACCGTCGTCCATCTGCAGATGCATCGCCACGGTAAACGGCTCGCCGGGGGCAATCGTCTCCACCTCGCTCACGAGCGCAGCCTCGCTGTGCGGACTGGGATCGTCGCTCGGCTGTGCGGTCGCGGATGCCCAAGGCGTTAGCATCCACAGGAGCAGCAGCACGCCGAATCCGACCGTGCGAGGCAGGGGGGACACATGGTTCTGTTTCATGGGGATACGCAGCTTTGGAGCAGTACCGGTTGGGCGTCTCATTACGATGCACAGGAGCTTCGGTTCAGGGCCGTGTTGTGGCTGCACGGCGTGAGTGCATGAATCGACGGTTCGTCGCATCGGCGATGTTCGCATCAAGGGGATGGGGTGCTCCATCTGCTCGTTGCATCACCCCACGACGCCATAATCTCGTGACGGCGCGGCGTTGGGGAGGCTGCCGTTCGCATTTCAGCGCGTGCCGCGTTATGATGAAGGCATCCACCGTTTGTCTTCCCACCCGCCTTCATGCTTATGCGCCGTCTGGGTCTGCTACTCATCGTTCTGTTTATTCCTGTTCTTGCGGATGCACAGGATACCTCCTTCAGTCGCATGGATGTATTCGACCTCGAATGGGTTGCCAGTCCGCAGATATCGCCCGATGGCGCGCACATCGTCTACGAGCGGCGGGGCATGGACGTGATGGAGGACCAGCGCACCTCCAAACTCTGGCTGATGGAAGCCGACGGCTCCAATCACGTGAAGCTCACCGACCGCGACGTGAGCGAGTCCAGTCCGCGCTGGTCGCCCGACGGCTCGCAGATTGCCTACATCGGCGGCACCGAAGACGACGGCGCGCAGATCTTCATCCACACGCTGGAGCCGCGATCGAATGTGCAGCACACCCAGCTCGACAACAGCCCGAGCGGACTCGCATGGAGCCCCGATGGCACGCACCTGTCCTTCACGATGCACGTAGACGCGGAGGCGCCGCAACTGGTAGAACCACCTGAGGCCCCCGAAGGCGCCGACTGGGCCGATCCGCCCCGCGTCGAAAACCGCCTGAACCACGAACAAGACGGCAGCGGCATCCGCCCGTTTGGGCACACGCACCTCTTCGTCGTCCGTGCCGATGCCAACGGCGGTCCACCACGCCAGCTTACCGATGGCGACTACGACCACTCCGGTCCAGCAGCCTGGACGGCGGACGGCAGCGCGCTTATCGTATCCGGCAATCGCCACGACGATGCCGAGCGCGAATACCGCAACAGCGAACTCTACCGCGTCGCGCTCAACGACGGCAGCATCACGCCGCTCACCGACCGCTTTGGTCCCGACTACGCGCCCCGCACCTCCCCAGACGGCGAAACCATTGCCTACCTCGGCTACGACGACGAGGTGCAGACGTACCAGCTCACGCGACTCTACACCATGAACCCCGACGGCTCGGACGTGCAGGCGGTGGATACCGGGCTGGAGCGCTCCATCAACAGCTTTGTGTGGGATGAAGAGGGCACCGGCTTCTACGTACAGTACGACGACGAGGGCGTGTCGCACCTCGCCCACATCGCCGCCGATGGCACAGTCACCGACGCCGCCACCGACCTGGGCGGCACCGCCGTGGGACGCCCCTACACCGGCAGCGCCGACTTCTCGGTGGCCGATGACGGCACCATTGCCATAAATCAGAGCAGTCCGTATCGCCCCGCCGAACTTGCTGTTACCGCGCGCAGCCAGGACGCCACCCGCCTCACCGACCTGAACGGGGCGCTCATGGAGCAGCGCACGCTGGGTCAGGTGGAGGCGATGCGCTACACCTCGACCGAAGACGGACGCGAGCTTCAGGGCTGGGTCGTTACGCCCCCGGATTACGATCCCGACCGCACGTATCCGCTCCTGGTCGAAATCCACGGCGGGCCCATTGGGCATTACGGACCGCACTTTGCACCGGAGATCCAGCTCTATGCCGCAGCCGGCTATGTGGTGTTCTATCCGAACGCGCGCGGCAGCACCAGCTACGGCGCCGAGTTCGGCAACCTGCTCAAGAATGACTTCTCGGGCGGCGAGTATCAGGACATCATGGATGGCGTGAATGAGCTGGTCGAGGACGGCACCGTCTCCGAGGACAGCCTCTACGTTACGGGCGGAAGCGCAGGAGGCACCTCCGCCGCATGGATTACCGGCCAGACCGACCGCTTTCAGGCTGCCGCCATCCAGAAGCCGGTTATCAACTGGATCAGCAAAACCCTCGCAGCCGACAACTACTACGCGTACGCCAATTATCGCTATCCGGGCCAGCCGTGGCAGAACCCGATGGACTACTGGGACGTCTCGCCCATATCGCTGATGGAGTCGGTGAACACGCCCTCGCTCGTCATTGTGGGGCAGGAAGACCTGCGTACGCCCACGTGGGAGGCCAAGCAGTGGTACCATGGCCTCAAGCTGCGCGGCGTGGACGCGATGTACGTCGAGATGCCCGGCTCCTACCACTTCATCGCGAACCGTCCGAGCCAGCTCATCAGCAAGGTCGACCACGTGCTGGCCTGGTTCGAGCGGTATCGATAGCCGCCTCCTTACCCGTTTATCTTCTTTCTTTTTTGGACATGCCTATGCTCTCCCGACGCTCCTTCCTCCGCATCGCCAGCGCCAGTGCCGCCACGCTGCCGTTTTTACCTTCGCTGCTCCGAGCCGGTCCCTCTACGCTGCAGGCCGCTGATTTTGAGACGCTCCGCCGGGGCGTGGGCACCTTCACGGCCCGAGGCGGCACCATCAGATGGCTCGTGCGCGATGGCGCTGTGGTCGTGATCGACTCGCAGTTTCCGGATGCCGCCCAGACCTGCTGGAACGACCTGCCCGAGCGCGAGGGACAGTCGCTCGATCTGTTCATCAACACGCACCACCACGGCGATCATACCGCTGGCAACGGCGTGTTTGCCGAGCACACCGACCGGCTCGTGGCTCACGCAAACGTCCCCGACTTGCAACGCGAAGCAGCCAACGAGGGCGAAGCCGAAAGCCTGACGTATCCCACGGAAACCTATACCGATACGTGGTCGGAGTCCATCGGCGATGAGACGATTCGCCTGCATCACAATGGACCGGCGCATACGGGCGGAGACACCGTGATTCACTTCGAGGAGGCCAACGTAGCGCACGTCGGCGATCTGGTGTTCAACCGCGTGTATCCCTTCATCGACATCGACGGCGGCGCACTGACGACGAACTGGATCAGCACCCTCGAAACCCTCCACGACACGTTCGACGACGACACCATCGTGATTCACGGCCACGGCGCGCCCGATGCCGGAATCACGGGCGGACGCGAGGACCTGCTCGTGATGCGCGACTTCCTGGCGGGACTCAACGAGTTTGTAGCGCAGGCGCTCGAAGAGGGGCAATCCATCGACGAGATTGCCGACCAAGAGCAGCTGCCGGGCTTTGAGGAGTACGCCCGCGAAGATTGGCCGCTCCCGCTGGAGGCGTGCCTGCGTGCCGTGCATCGCGAGCAAACCGGCGGGGGGAACGCCTAAACTCGGCCTCCCCCGTCCTGATTTTTCGACCCTCCCATACGTTCCGCATGCCCATGCGTCTTCGATTTCTGCTCGTCGCGACCTCGGTTTCCCTTCTTACGCTTGCTCTCTTCGGATTCCGTCCAGGTGCGGTTCAGTGGGGACGCGTCGGGCACTCCATCACGGGCGCGGTGGCGCAGCAGCACCTGACCGACACCGCCCGGGCCGAGGTCGAGCGCATCCTTGGCGACATGTCGATGGTCGATGCTACCACCTGGATGGACCGCGTGCGCTCAACTGAGGCGTACGCGCATACCGCGGACTGGCACTGGGTCACGGTCCCGTCAGATACGACCTACGCCGAAACTACCAAAAATCCGAACGGCGACCTTATTGCGGAGCTGGAGCGCATGATTGCGGCTCTGCACGAAGGCGATCTCTCGCCCGAGGCCGAGCGCGAGCATCTGATGATGGTCATCCACATGATTGGCGACGTGCACCAGCCGCTGCACGTGGGCACCGGCACCGACCGGGGCGGCAACGACGCGCTGGTCGAGTGGATGGGGGAATCCTCAAACTTGCACCGCGTGTGGGACACCGGCATGATTGTGTCGTGGCACGACGACTACGCGGTCTGGGCCGATGCCATTAATCATCCCACCGACGCCCAGGTAGAAGACTGGCAGCGCGCAACCGTGCGGCGCTGGGCCGAGGAATCGATGGATTACCGCGAGGCCGTCTACGACCTGCCCGCCGATCGCCGCATCGGGTGGACGTACCGCAACGAGCGCCTGCCTATGGTCGAGAAGCGACTGCTGCAAGCAGGCGTGCGCATTGCGGGCGTGCTGAATGCGATCTACGATGCAAGCGATGCTTGATGGTCGGCGCTCGATGGGATGCGAGACACTCTTTCAGCGAGCGCACTCCACACAGAGCGGCGTTTCGGGCATGATTTCGAGGCGGCCCGGTGGAATCGGATCGCCGCACGTGGTGCAGTTGCCATACGTACCCTCATCCAGCCGGTCGAGCGCAGCGCGGGCCCGTTTCAGACGCTTTTCTTGCTTCAGGCGCGTGGCCGCGTTCATGGACTGCGCCTGAATCGCTTCCATCCGCGAAAGGCGTCCAATGGCATTGTCGGGCGCTACCGTGTCGTCGCCCGCATTGGCCACGGCGAGGCTGGCCTCCAGCTTTTCGATACGCTCGTGCAGCAGATCGCGAAAGTGGTCGGGGTCTTCTTTGGGATGGGGCATAGCGCACAACAGCGTTGAATGCAACAACAACGGATCGCACAAATGCAGAGCACCGCCTGCAGGTCCGTGCTGTTCGTCGACCTGCCTCTTCGTTCTCTCCTGCAGTAGTGGGATACAGAGGCACTTTGCCTTCACAGACGCAGATTCTTTAAAATGGGAGCGCGACGCCCAGCCAGGGGAAGGCGATGAACGAATCAAGATCACCAGCCAGAGGACGCACCAGCCCAAAGTCTACCGCGAAGTCTTCGGGGGCGTACCGCAGACCAAACGACACGAGCCCGTTGACCTCGTCGCCCGAGAAGAAGTAGTTTTCAGAGACCAGGTAGAACCGCTTGCTCACCCGGGTCATGCCGCTCACGTTGAAGAATGGCGTGTCGGCCAGCGATCCGTTCTGATAGCCATATCCGATCCCCGCCGTCAGATTGCGGTCTGGGCCGCCGAGTGTGCCCGAGGTGTAGAGCAGCCCCACCGAGGCGGATTCCCCTTCGCCGACTACACCGCCAAGTACGCCGCCCACGGTAAGGTGCCGGTTCGCGCTGGCGTTGGAGAATGACACTTTAGGCAGCACCCAGATCGGAAACACACCTTCGCCAAACAAAAACACGGGCACGGTGCCTGCACCAATCGAAAACCGGTCGGATACGCCGTAATTGACGTTGTTGAAGAGGACCCACGTGTTCTGATAGTACCCGTTCCCCTCGCGCAGCCCGATGGCGCTGGGAGCAAAGAAGTAGCGAGTCGGCTGCGGATTATCGAACCAGTAGTCACCGTTGCGGATGCGACGCGGATCGACCCGGGCAAAGTCGCGGATGTTGTCTCGCAGGACGCGTACCTCGGTGCCGTCGCTCGTGGCAATCACAACCGCCTCGTCGTTCTCCTGGACCAGCGTGCCAATGTATACGGTCCCTTCATGCGTTTCCACACGGTAGATATCTGACTGTTCTGGTGCATCCTGCGTACTCGAATCCGCCGTGGCATTCTGTGCGTGCGCCTCCGAAAGCGCCAAACCGGCCAACGCAACGAGGAGCAGCGCGGTGCTTAAAAGAAAAGAGCGAGCAGCACGCAGGGACCAAGAAGATGGTATAGACATGGACGGGGGACATATCGAGAAAAAAAAGGGGTGGCTGTAGAACCAATCTCAAAGCCGTATGAACGCCATTGAACGTAACGCGCACAGGCTCACTTCACTGTATACCAACAAACCATACAGCTCAGCGTCAGGGAGCGGTAGGCAACTCGTCTACGCTGTCGCGAAGGGCGGCACGGCTACGAGCGGTGTTCAGTTTGGGTTTGAGCTGATTCATGATGCCAAAGAGCCCCACCAGCACCTTGTTGATAAAGATGAAGTGGTGCGACCCCGATGTTTCACGCAGCTTGGAGCCCTCTCGGAAGCACTCTTTGAGCTCGTTGTAGAACGCATCATCGCCGAAGTCGAACGTGTCGCTGCGATAGGGCTGCACAATGAGCCGTCCAAAGCGCTGAAAGAAGGACGCGACGCGCTCGCGGGTGGCCGTGTTCATATCGCTGTGCAGAATGTCGAGCGTGTGCAGCAGATCGTGGATTGCATCTTCGTCGTCTTGGATACGCGCGTTCCAGAGCCGCAGCATATTGTCGCGGAAGTCCTGCGGGAACCGCTTCACACAGCCAAAGTCGATCACGCCCAGGCGTCCGTCGTCGCGAAACAAGAAGTTGCCCGGATGCGCATCAGCGTGCAGCGTGCAATAGTTGCTTGCAATCTGATCGTGCACAAAGTCCCACAGCAGCTGTCCAAAGTGGTTGCGGCGTTCTTGCCCCGGTTCGCGGGCCAGAAACTCGTTCATGTGTTCGCCCGCCACGTGCGTCATGGTGAGCACGGTTTCGGAGGTGTACTCGTAGACCGCCCGCGGCGTGACCACGTCGTCGTAGTCGTACTGGTCGGCAAAGAATTCGATGTTATCCGCCTCGTTCTCGTAATCCGTCTCCTGCATGAGCATCGAGCGGATCTCCTCAAAGTACTCGTCGAGATACGGGCCCTTTACGAGGCGTCCGATGAGGGGACGCGCCACCTTCAGATCTGACTCAATGGTGTTGCGGATGTTGGGGTACTGCACCTTCACGGCCACATCGCGCCCATCCGACAAGGTAGCGCGGTGCACCTGTCCAATGGAAGCTGCCGCCATGGCCTCCCCCTGAAACGTGTCAAATAGCTGCTCTGGGAAGCGCCCCAGACCGTCGCGGATGCGCTTGCGGACCAGGGCCTGGTTCATGGGCGGCACCTTGTACTGCGCCTGCGCCATCACATCCATGAACTCATCGGGCAGCACCCCGGTGTCCATGCTCATGGACTGCGCCAGCTTCAGTGCGGTGCCACGCAGCTTGGTCAACTCTGCATAGATGTCCTCGGCATTCTTGGTGTTCAGCGCCTGTTTCTGGGCCGTTTTATCGCCCGAGCGGTTCGTGACGCGATCCTTGAGGTAACGCGCATAGTTGGCGCCCACCTTTAGCCCCGTCTTGGCAAAGATCTTCCCTCGGTCGAGCTTGGACGACGGAAAGCGGTCATCGGAATCCGAATCAGGCATAAGCGTACGGGAGGATACGAAGGCAGTGGCACAGCGAAGAGGAATGATCATCTGTGAAGCGTCACGGTCGGACGCAAAGATCCGTTCCCGCACAGATGTAAGATTGTCGGTGGATTCGCGCTGCAGCCTCGCCAAGCGCACGCGGTGCGACCCGGCTTTCAACGCCCAACATGTCCCAACCACCGTTTGATACAGAAACGACCTCTAATCCACAAGCCAATGTAAATCATTGACTTATACTTCTAAATATTAGATAATCACCTACGCACTTGACGTTCTACTAATAAAATAGTACTATTGTCATGCATAGCATTAAGAACCAACCCGTGTAGTCGCATGCGCAAACGATCGCTTACCTCACTTGGCGAGACCGAAATGGAAGTGCTTCACCACGTGTGGACACTGGAAGAGGCCACCGTGGCCGATGTCCGCGAACGCATCTTGGAGGAGCGCGAAGTCGCCTACACCACCGTCATGACGGTCCTGAAGAATCTGGCCGAGAAGGGGTACCTGCAGTATCGCAAAGAGGGGGTGGCGTACGTGTACTCGCCCGCCCGCTCGGCGCAAGACGTACAGCGCAGCCTGCTGGGCGATCTGCTGCAGAAGGTGTTCAACGGCTCGCCGCAATCGCTGGCCCAGGCGCTGGTGCAGCACGAGGATCTCTCTGCCGACGACCTTGACGCCATTCGTGCCATGATCGACCAGATCGACGACTCCGATGCTTGATTTGCCTGACGTTCTTCTCATGCTTGACACACTCGGTCGCTTTGTTACTACGACAGTAGCAGGCCCCGTCGTGCTGTGGACGCTCGTAGCGCTGGCTGCATGGGGCGGGCTGCGCCTGGTGCCCAGCCCCCCGCTCGTGCAATACTGGACGCGTGTAGGCGTGCTTCTGGCCCTTCCGCTCGGCCTCGCGGCGGCGCTACTCGATCTGGGGCTCCCTGGGGAGGTCTTCCGCCCGGTGTCTGACGTGCCCTGGCTGGGCCGCACGCTTGCGCCCATCGTTGTGGATGCGGCATCGACCGGTACCTCTGCCTCTCCTGCGTGGCGCATACTGTTTGTTGGCGCAGGCATAGGCGCTATTGGGGCAGGCGGGGCTGCGGTCGTGGCACTTACCCGGTTGGCTGCCGATGCCTATGCGCTCCATCGGTTTCGTGCTGCGCATCCCCCTAACGCTCCTGCATGGGTACAGGAACAGGTAGATACGCACGCCACCACGCTGGGCATCACCCGTCCGGTGTCTGTGTGCTGTGCGCCCGACATTGCCGTACCCATGACGGTAGGCGGGGGGCGCCCTCGTCTATTCCTGCCTGAATCGCTCTGTTCGGATGAGCAGGCACTTGCCATGACCCTGACTCACGAGTTGGTGCACGTGCAGCGCTTCGACTACGTGGTCCACGTCCTGGTGCGCACCGTGCGCGCTCTGTTCGTGGCACACCCGCTGGTGCCCATCTATGCTCGCGCTGTGGCGACATACCGCGAGCAGGCTTGCGATGCCGCCGTGCTTGCAACCAACCGGGTGCCGCGCAAAGCCTATGCGACGCTCCTACTTCAGTGGACGCAGCGGGTCTCGTCTACGCCTGCTTCCGCTCTCGGACTTGCCTATTCATCGTCTACCCTTAAATCTCGTATTTCCGCTATGACTTCGCACGTTGTACCATCCCGTCCTGCGCTAAGCCTCGTGCTAAGCGCACTCCTTCTCGTAACGACCTTCACGCTCATGGCCTGCGGCGACGTAGGCACCGAAGAGCCCTCCAACGCAACCCCTCCCGATGCACCGGTGCCCCCAACTGAGATCGACACCCAGCCGCAGCTGGATGGCGGCATGCAGGCGCTCTACAGCGCCGTGACCTATCCCGACATTGCCCAAGAGCATGGTGTAGAGGGCCGCATGGTTGTGCAGTTTGTGGTTACCCGCGACGGCACGCCGACGGACCTCACCATCCTCAACGCTGATGTACAGGGCGAAGGCCCTACGCCTCCAGAGGACGCCGCTCAGTCGCTGGAAGACGCCGCCCTGGATGCAGTCCGCGGTATGACATTTACACCGGGCGAGCATGAGGGCCAGGCTGTGAACGCCCAGATGGCGGTGCCCATCCGGTTTCAACTTCCGGAGTAGACCATGACGCCCAACTGGATCCAAACAACCGCGTAGCGGCTCGTGTCTCCAACGAGTTGCTACGCGGTTGCGTGTTTTGCGGCTGCTTGATACGTTGCTGTGCGATCCTTCCTTTCTTGCCAATCATAGCGCAGCTATGCACAGTTCTTACGGAATGATACGTTTTGCCCTGTTCCTGGCCACCGCTTTTCTGTTTTTAGGAACCGGATGTGCCACCACCCAGCCCGCCGACTCGGCCTCAGAACCCGAACCCTCGTTCGTGCTCAAGGAAGCACTCACCGCCATCCCCCCACTTCCCGAAGACGCAGGCGTCTACTTCGAATATCAGGTGGCCCCCGTTCCTCGCATCGTAGGCGGACTCGACGCTGTTCTCGATTCTGTGGCTATTGCCCCCAACGCCCGGACCGAATCGGCAGGCCGCGTGATTATCTCTTTCATTGTGGGTCCTGATGGTACGCTGTTCGAACCCACCATCAAGCAGTCGCTCAACCCCTATCTCGATGCCGCCGCCCTGCGCGCACTGAACGCGGTACAGTGGGTACCGGGCCGATTCCGAGGTCGCCCAGTGTTCACGTGGTCTGAAGTCACCATTTCATTCCGCTCAGTCCGCGTAGACGTATAAGCAGCCCCCGCCACCTGCACATCTGTTTTTGATGCACTCCGTGCCGCACGGATCGGTCGCCCCGGCTGCTCGTTGCGTCCCGTATGTACGTCACACCTTCCACGCGGGTTATCCTAACGCATTATGGATACGATACATCGCGGCACAGCCTCCACATGCTGGCCAGCAACGCCGTTGGTTCTTGCGCTTATCTTTTTAGGGGTGGCCGGATGCGGAGGTGGTGCCATGGAGAGTGTAACCTACACCGCCGACAACGCTCCGGTTGTCTACCGGTCGGTGCCTGATAGCGTCACCGTCCACTCGCGTAGCGAGGTGGACACCGGCCCCGAAATTGACGGCGGACGCACGGCCCTGGTCCGCCAGATCGACTATCCCAGCGATGCATTCGACGACGGCACCGAGGGCCAGGTGCGTGTGTCACTCGTCATTGGCCCCGACGGACGCGTGTACCAGCCCGACATCCTGTCGTCGGTGGGGCCCTCAATCGACCGCGAGGCGCTGCGCGTCTTGCAAGCCGTCGACTGGACGCCCGGGCGCTCTGGAGGGCAGTCCGTGTACGTACAGACCGAAATCGCGGTGCCCTTTCGGCTGGCCGAGCATCAGCCCGCTCAAGATGCGCCCAGCCCACCGCAGCAACAGCCGCCGCGTCCGCCACGGTACTAAACGAACCAGCACAGCAGCGGCATCCCCCAACACGTTACGTTCGCCGGATACGCGGGTCTGTATGGCCCCTCGTATCTCGTGCTTGTGTGGCTAACGTGCGCTCATGCCATGGCTGTGTCTCGTTCGTCTTCGTCTCCCACATCCAATGAATCGCCCCCGGCCTACGTGCACACCCGGGCCGGGCAGCGCGTTGCGGTTACGCTCCACGAGCCCGAGGCCCCGCTCGCCGAGCGCGTGCCCGAAGCCTTTGTGCAGGACCTCTGGGCCCAGCAGCACCTGAACACCGACCGCTGCCAGACGGTCGATGGCGCGCCGGTGCAGGTCTTATCGCCGGGCATGCTCAACACCGATGCCGGACCCGACTTCCGCGACGCACACCTCCGCATCGGCGACGTCACCTGGCACGGCGATGTCGAGATCCACAACCAGTCGCACGGGTGGCGCGCCCACCAGCATCAAGACGACCCGCGCTACAACAGCGTGGTCTTGCACGTCACACTTACGACCGATATGTGGACGGGCCGCCTGACACGCGCTGATGGCTCGCCGCTGCCCGAATTGGTACTGGAGCGCGTTCTGAACCAGCCGCTTCGGGCGGCACTGCATCGCTTCCTTACACGCACTGAAACGCCCATTGTGTGCGCCGCGCAGTGGCCGCAGGTGGATGCGACGCTTCGCTCAGCCTGGATGCGCGAACTGGGCCATAAGCGGCTTCAGCACAAGGCCGACGCGCTCGACACCCCGCTGGAAGACGCTCTGTTCGAGCGCCTCTGCGCAGGCATGGGCTACGCCAAGAACGACGGCCCCATGAGCGACCTGGCGGCGCGGTGTCCGCTCGCGCTGCTCCAGCCTCTTCCCGACGCATCCACCATCGAAGCGGCCCTGCTGGGCTGGGCGGGCCTGCTGCCCGACCCGGCAACGCTTGCCGAGGCCGAGCGCTCGACTGTGGACTACGTCATGCACTTGCGCGATCGGTTTCGGCGCATGCGATCTCAGCACGATGCGCGCCCGCTTCCTGCGGAGCAGTGGACGTTCTTCCGCCTCCGCCCGAACAATTTTCCGGCCCTACGGCTGGCCCAGGTGGCACAGTGGGTGGCTCCGGGTGGATGGCTGCGTAGCGACCCGCTGGGAGCGCTCGATGAAGCCGTGCGGGATCCCAATCCAAAAGCCGCGCTCCATGACCTGCTATCCAGTACGCCCGGCGACTTCTGGACCATGCATCGCCGCCTCGACCGGACCTCAAAGCCGTACGATCCGACCCTGGGCACCAGCCGCCGCAACACGCTCATCTTGAACGCGCTGGTGCCGGTGCTTATGCGCAAAGCCCGCACCGATGCCTCGCTACGGAACGCAATCGACCGCTTGCTCCAGCACCTGCCCGCCGCATCCGACCGCATAACGCGACTGTTTCGCGATCTGGATACGCATCCGCAAAATGCTGTGGAGGCGCAGGGGGCTCACCAGCTTTATCGCACGCTTTGCCAAGAGGGCCGGTGCTTGCAGTGCGCGGTGGGACAGGCGGTTCTCATGCGCAATTCGTAGCACCGGGCGTGGCCTTCACATACTTTGGGGGTTGCGACGCTCTCATGAAATGACATCCTACTCTATGCTCATCCGCATTGTACGCCTCACGCTCGATCCTGCCCATGGAGATGCGTTCTACGACCACTTCGAATCGGTTGCCCCGCGCATCCGCCAGTTTGACGGATGCGAACACCTGGAGCTATGGACGGATGCAGCGTATCCGAACGTGGTCATCACGCACAGCCACTGGGCCGATGACGACGCGTTACAGGCGTACCGGAAGAGCGAGCTATTTCGCTCGGCCTGGGCCACGGTCAAACCGCTGTTTGCGGCCCGGCCCCAGGCGTTTAGTGCCAACGTAGCTCATCCTGCATCGGACATCGAGGCCGCGCTTCCTAACACATGATGCGATTTCAGACGTGACGCATCACGAGGCGGATCGTTACAAGCGTCCGTTCAGCGCGGCGCTCATGGTGCGCATCGGCTGGTTCTCCATGCGCCGGTAGATGTACGGCGTCGTGTACGACTCGGATTCCGGCACCATGCGCGTGGGCTCGGGATTTCCCGTTACGGCAGCATACACGCGCTCGGTGACGCTCCGGTACTGCTGGCCCAGCATGCGCTGCTCGGTGACAAGACGCCCGTACTGACGGCTGAGCGTGCGGTATCCGGTATCGGCACTCAGGCTCTCCACAAGCGCCTGATGCGTTTCGAGCGTCTCACGATGCGACTCTACCAGATCGGCGTAATGCTCGGCCATCGGCTCCAGATTGGCGTTGGTGGATGCTGCGTTTTGCAGCGCATCCAGTTCGCCCTCGGCACGGGTCAGGTCATCAGCAAACTGGCTGTTGGCCTGTTGCATCTGCGCGTAGGTGCGCGCCTCGGTGTCGTAGCCGCCATAGGTGCGGCAGCCCGTCAGGAGAAGCATCAGCGCCAGAACACCAAGAATTGGGACGTGCGAGCGGGTGGTGAAAGCAAGCATAGGAGCGCGTCGTCGAGAGCAGTGAGACTAAACAGGATTTGTATCATACACAGAACGCAGCCACGGTGTCGACCCAAACCGCTGGTTTCACCGTGTTTTTCACGGTTGGGGAATGGTTGCTGCGGCTGGCACGGGCAGACCCATAAAAAGGCGGACCCAGGCCATGAGGGGCCGGATCCGCCGGATTGTGCCTATTCCTATGCACGAAACCGCTATCGGGCTCTGCGGCTGGGGATGTACGCGGGACCGCCGTTGAAACCAACGTAGGTGAATTCGTCATTCTCCTGAAAGATCACGTTGTACTTCACGTTCAGATCCAGGTCAAATCCACGGGAGAGCGGGATGCGCAGTCCCAGTCGCGGCGCAATTCCAAGCTCTGTGGAGTTCTCTGCGGCGTTGATGAAGTAGGGACCGCCCTCTACTCCGATGTACGGCTGCACGCCGGTCAGCGAGAAGTTATACTTTGCAGCGAGATGAACGGGAATAATGTCTACATCAGGAGCGCCGCCTTCGCTGGTGAACTGATGATATCCTCCTGCAACGCCGATGAAGAGGGCTCTTGAGGCGCGGTAATAGTAGCCGCCATCAATGGCCAGCCCCGTCTTGTAGGCATCCGCCTGTTCGCCCGTGACGAATTGGGGGCCGCCGTTAAAGTAGAGCTGATGCTGCCAGTACCGCGTCTGAGCAGTTCCCTCTTCTGGACTGGTGGCCAGGAAGAGAAGAAGGGCAGCGGCAAGAAGTCCGAGTCGTTTCATGAGAAGCAGGGGGTTGGTGAGTGTATCTGTTTGAAGCCTCTCAACGAAGGGCTGCATGTCGGGTTGTAACGCATCCGTGCATTGCCCGGAAATTGAAACAGGGGTCAGTTGAAGCGATCCCCGGTTTCCACACGCTCCCGAAATCGTTTCTCAGTTCTGAGGCGCGATACTTCGGATTTCAATGATCCCCTCGGTACAGGTACTGATCAACGCGACGCATTGCCTCCCAACAAATTGCAGCCGCTTCTGGCTTCCATATTGGTGCAATGTGTGATGCCTGAACGAACGGGATAGCCTGAGTGCAGGGGCGGCGTTGAGCCCCCCGACAGCGGAGAGGAGACCTGCAACTATCTGCTCCTGCATTTGCCATTGTCGAAGCGGAGGACTTCCTTCTTGGGTGTCCATGTGCTTTCCTTCATCTATCCCCCCGATTCTCTCATGTCTGAGCCTCTAATCATCGGCGTCGACCTTGGTGGCACGAACATAGAAGCTGCCGCGGTTCGTGGAGGCGAGATTCTTGCCTCGAAGAAAAAGAAGACACGCGCGCCAGAAGGCGTTGACGTGGTCATTGAGCGCATCGGCAAGACGGTGCGCAAGGTGATGGATAAGATGGATAACGACGCCAGCGATTACAGCGCGTTGTGCATCGGCGCGCCGGGCGCGGTTGATGTGAAGTCGGGCGTCGTCCATTCGGCCCCCAACCTGAACTGGACGGACGTTCCGCTGGGCGAGCGCCTGGAGGCTGACCTGGGCCTGCCAGTGATCGTCGACAACGATGTGAATATCGGCGTTCTGGGCGAGCACGTGTATGGCGCTGGCAAGGGCACGCTCAACATGATCGGCATTTTCGTGGGAAGCGGCATCGGCGGCGGCATGGTCATCAATGGCACGCCGCATTACGGCTGGCGCGGCGTGGCGGGCGAGGTGGGGCACGTGGTGGTGCAGCCCCGCGGGCGCCAGTGCGGGTGCGGACGACGCGGCTGCGTGGAGGCGTACGCCAGCAAGACCGCTATGGAGGCGATCATCCGCGAGGAGATGGAGAAGGGCCGCTCCACGGAGGTCTTCGAGATCATGGAGAAGAAGGGCAAGAAGAAGCTCACCAGTAGCGTCATTGAGGCGTCGCTGGAGGCGGGCGATGCGCTGATGGAGGAAGCCATCCAGAACGCGCAGTACTACCTCGGTCTGCTCACCGCGAACCTCGTAAACGTGCTGGATCCGGAGGTCGTCGTCTTTGGCGGTGGGGTGGTGGAGCGCCTGGGCCAGAACTTCATCGACCCGATTGGCCGAACGGCCCGCCAGCACTACCTGCAGCGCGAGGGCGCCGAGAAGATCCGCCTCGTCCCCGCTACCCTCGGCGACGATGCCGGACCCATCGGCGCAGCTGTGGTTGCGCGCCGCCGCCTGCAGTCGGCCTTGTAGACGTTGGGCCGGATTACCACGCTCCGTGCCCAGCGCATTGTGGACGTGTCTCGTCATCGATATAGTAGGAAGCGGGCTTATGCTACAACAAACACAACCGTTCCTGTCTTAACCTGACGCAGGGCTACTTCCATTTCCGGCACCAACGGAAGTAGCGTCTCGTACTCGTTATTCGGGGCAACAACTATGACGATCCCGAGTGCTTGCGATGCAATATTCCGCTGATGCTCGATGCCCTGGTCCATCGTAAGCAGCACGTCGAACTCATCTTCGGCGCGACGTAGAAGCTCCCCGTTTTTTACGCCCGCCCATTCGCGCTCAGGAACGGTAACGACCTCAATGCCCCGCTCGATAAGGCGCCACTTTAGCTTTCGTGGGATGTTCTCGTCAAGAAGAACCGTCATGCCGTTGGAGAGGGATACTCGTGTACCAACTCTTCCTCCGCAAGGTCTAAAAAGGCCTCGGCTTGCTCACGTTGTACCGAAGGAAAGTCGTCGAGAAATTCCTCCAGACGTTTTCCATGCTTCAGGTGATGGAGGAGTGATGCTACCGGAACGCGCGTGCCCGCAAAGACGGGGGTGCCCCCGAGAATTTCAGGGTCGCGATGAAAGATCTGTTCGCGTTTCATAGCAGGTCTATAGGTTGATGAACCAGCTCTTCTGAGGTAAGACGCCTGCTTCCCACCATATGGTTCAGTGTGTTGTCCGAATGCTATGACAGCATTGCTCTACGGCGAAGATAGTGCCGACCTAACAGTCTTTTCGGACGAACACCCTCCAGAGCGAACCAAATGATCTTTCCTGTCTCATTCCATCTACAGCGCAAGAGTATATTGGCCTCCAACGTGCAAGCGCTCAGGGATGGGCAATTTCTTGAGTACGCGGCTCTGCAACCGCAGATACCCATTAGCAGCCCGAGGGCAATGCGCTTCCATCCACAGCCGCGCTGTTTCGCTATTTAGATACGCTGATAAGTCTTCGATATCGGCACCTCGTTTCGGTATAGCGTAATAAACCGAATGACGCGGCACGATGTCGCCGTTCCAATCGATCCAGAAGTGGGGCTCGGAAGCAACATCTTTAAATAGGATTTTGGGGCGGAGGATATCGTCTCATGCCAGCTGTACCAGACCTTACCGTTCTTCGCGACACAGAATCGGGCTTCCAGCGATGCGCGATGAGACTCAGCCCAATTTCGATACGAACCGAGCTCGTCTTCAGGATACAGACTTCCGGTATCTGAATAGGGACAGACAAACCGCTTTGGAGGAGAAGCCAGGTCGACCGTGCCGAGCTCGCGTCCGCTTACCGTGGGACGAAGCCACTGCTGTGAAAGGGTATCAGGCACATCGTCCGCATTGATCACAAAGATTTGATCCCGACCGGTCGCCACACCGGCGGAGACGCGTACCACCGCATCCCCAAGAACACACCCTGTATCTATATCAAGCTGTGCGGCTCCACGAAGTTGGGCTGCCCAACTTGCGCCTGACGCTGGTAGCGCTGTTGTATACGTTTCTCCGTTTCGAAGCGTCACTTCGGTCGCAGAGGGGGACGATTTTCGGATCGTTGTGATCGCAGGATACGTAATTCGCTTTTCGAATGCATCCTCACGGATGTGTTCAATCTCTTCAATGTGTACGCTACCGAGCAGGCGACGCAGAGGAGCTGCCGACTCAACGTAGGTCCATTTTTCCGGAGTAACAAAAGCAAGGAGGCCGCCCGCTTTCAGGAGGTTGAGCCCCTGTTCAAAGAAGAGAAAATACAGGTCCATCCGTCCCGATGCTGACGAGAAATGCGCTCGGTACCGGTCTTTTTCGTCATCAGACAGTTTTTCAATCCCAGCATACGGCGGATTGCCAACAACATAGTCAAACGTGCCAAACGTTTGGGTAGACAACGAAAGAAAGTCTGCCTCGTGATACGTAACGTGCTGCAGCCCACGGGCTTTTGCATTTCGGATGTGTCGGGGATTCATCTCTACGGCATGACCTTCTGGGCACGGCCACTCATGCGCTTCGCAGACTCTCTCAACAGCAGCACCAAACGGGCATGACCCGCTTCCTGGATAGAGAATGCGGTCTCCTTCGACCGGTACCTGATCGCGGAAGAGGCGCCCCACAATGCGATCAGCAAGGTCGGATGGGGTTGGAACGTATCCTTTCATTGGTCACTCCATTCGGGATCGAGGAGAACATTGACCTACTTCATCGCACCAAGCACATGGTATGTGAGACGACGTGCAAATCGCTCAAACCACAGTTCTTCATTCGGCTCGATGAAGTGGCCTTCGGGTCCTTCGGGATCACTGAGCATGAATATGGCTCCATCGACAAGCTGTTGCCGAACCATTCGAAGGCATAAAATCTCACCGCGCCGTGCGTACGATGCCCCGTCAAAAACAGGATCTACGTCAAAATTCGGCTCGCGTACACGCACGGGACGGGCCGAAGGAGCAAAAACGCCCTGCTCATAGGCCTGACGCAGATCTGTATTACTACCAAGGGCTTCCTCTGTCCGGTTATTAAGGTTGTTTCCGAATGAACTCGCAATCGACTTGAACTCGATCGCCGCAAGCAAACTGCCTTCATGCACGACGGCGGTATCCCATTCTGGTAGCGGTTCAATGGTAAGTGATTGTCATATGGCCGACATCATCGGAGCCAGACAACCCCCTCTGTCTATCGACATCTCCCCCTTGGAAAAGGGGGAGAAACCCGAAGGGAGAGGGGGTTCGAATAAGACAAACCTACATTCTACGATAGCCTTATCACTTAGCGTCTACCCACTACCCCCATTCTTTCTCGTGGCGAAAGTAGCCCGGTAGTGTGGCTTGATAATTATGAACGATGGATGTCTGAGGAACGCCGAACCTCAGCAGGATATCCTCAATCAAACTGGCAAATCCATCCATCTGCTTCCCGCCCAGTACATTGGCCCTGCGCCCCCGCGTGCTATTCTCAGACTGTAACTGCTTTTCTTTCTGGCTGTCCTGTGTTGCCCAAAACCATTTGACGGCCTCCCTGACTTCGCGGTCAATCGTTTCGAAAATCTGGTCTGGGGAATCTTGCGCGCCAGTACCACCGGCTTGATTTGGCGTTTCATTCATGCGTCTTGAGTAATGCGTGATACATGTAAGACGGTAAGCGCACATAACGATATCGCTCTACGGCGCAAGTTCACAGCAGCCGACCAAGTCAAGACCAGAGGTGCTATCCGTGCCTGGGCGAGCAGGTCATCTGGAGTCCCTACCAGGAGCAAAATCTTTCGCAGAACCCGGATTGCAAAAGGGGGCGCTCAGTGAATGGGCGGAAGCACGTTCGACCGCATCGGATGTATAGCCGGGCTGCTCGTCAATTTGTAGGGATCTCGCCGCTGAACGTCACCGGACGGTCTGTCTGCGTTATTTTGACCACCTGGCGCGGCTGAGCAAGCGCCATGCATGTCGCCCCCGATGTCCAGTCCTCCGCCCGGACTACGATCTCACTGCGGCGGGATCGAACGTCTTGTATGGCATCAACGTCGCCGCGGCATCCGCTTATCGTTCCCCAGAACAAGCCAATCACCATGTGCTCGTCAAAGTTGATCTGGGGGGGAGGCGGTGTGTCGGCGCCCTCCTGTGCGTCGACATGGGCATTCCAAAAGGCGTCCCACTCGGCTTCGGTCCTGAAAACAGCCGTTTGCGCGTCTTGGACATTGAGATAGCGCGCCTCCTCAACGTTCTCGAAGTCAAGCGCCTCTCCTTTCTCTCCCGTCTGCCCAGAAAGCAAATCGCAGGATGTGAGCAGGAGCATGCAGAGCAGGAGCGCGGCACATTTGGCGTGATACATGGCGATTCTCATTTTTGGAGATGCTAACGGGATAGCGTTCATGAGACGATAGCGGTTGACTCGGAAATGATGGTCTTCTGCACAAACACGTTTCCTGAGGCACGCCCTAATGTCGGGGTTCGATACGCCGGATTTCGATGATCGGCCCGGCCATGTGGATGCTGAACAGGTCGTCTCGTTGTATTGCGCGAACGTGCACCCGCTGCCCATCTACCTTGTACGAATCCGGCAGATTGGTCGGCTTATAGGTCTCGGATCCATCCGTGTCTGCCACTTCGCCCACAATAGCCCAGAAACCGCCTTCGATCTGTATGTACTGCACGGTGCCAGTGATGGCCTGGGTGCCTGTGGTATCGCCCAGCACAACCGTATCAGGCACGGAGGCTCCACCACTCCACAGGTTGCAGCCGCTTATGCAGAAAAGAAGAATGAACGGAAGAAAGAAGAATGTGCGTTTCATAGCAATGAGGCGTTTGAGGGGCGAATAGCACGACATATCTGTAGGGCTCAAATACAAATCATTGTTAAGTTATGATGAGAGTGATTGAATTGCAACCTGTTGCAACGCGGCGCTCCCAGCACCGAAAGCACAGCGCGCTATTCCTCTCTGCGACGGAGCACCTTGACTGCTCCATTCGGTTCGATGCCGTAGATCCACGCTTCCGCTATGACGATGTGCGGGATCCGTGGCTCGCGACGAAGCACCATGAAGACATCCGTCTCTGTGGGCATGCAGGTACGGACGGCGGTTAGCACGCTTGCCCTCGAATTCTGTGGAGAGCCGCTCATTGGAACCACTTCGTTGTGGAGGCGCTGGCTTCCGCGTATCGACCCGGTTTCGGCATCGATTTCAACGCGGACGTCTCCGCCCAGTACCGTTTCATCGTCAGGATCGGGGAATGCGTAGGTCGTAAGCACCGTGTCATGCCACGGGTATGCCGCCACGATCACGCCATACGCATGGCTCTTGGTTAGCGCGCCCAGAAGGCACGCAGCGCCTCCACCACACGGACGGCATTGTCGTCGGTTCGTTGGATCCAGACATCAAGGTCGCCCGTCGTTCGCGGGTAGCCGTGATACGCCACTGCGTAGCCGCCCACGATGAGGTACCTCACCTCATGCGCGCCGAGCAACGTCAACAGTTCGCTGAATTCGGTCGGAAACTGGATCGTAGGCATAGTTGATCTGGCGCATCCGTTCGAGGGCCGCAAGACGTTCCTTCGGAGTCTTCGAGAGCCAGTGCACTTTGTCTTTGCTCGCGGCCTCGGAGAAGGACGACACCGAAAATGCGGACTTATCCAGGGAAAAAGGAGCCTCAGCCATGGTGCGATCGCCGATTGGATAAAGGACACAACACGGATACCGGGACAGGCGGGCATTGCTTCGTACCGGGCGGCATAACGGCGTAGCTCTGCCACGGCGCGCCGTCCGTAATTTTCTCGAGCGAAATGAGCAGACCCGTGTCCGAGACGATTTGACGTGGGAGAGGATCTGGGCTCATGCGCCAAGCTCGGTCTCAATGTTCTCTGGGGAGTCGACGAGAATCGTGAAGCCGTAGCGCGGAAGCATCTCTTCAAACGTGCGGCGCGTCATGCCAAGGATCTCGCGCACTCGAGTGGGCAGTTCGGTAACGAGGCATCACAACACTGACCAGGACAAGACCAGAAATGCTATCCGTGCCGGAGCGAGCAGGTCATCCGTATTGCTATCATGAATAGTACCTTTCATAGAATCCCAATCGTGAAGGGCAAATATCTACGAACTAACGAAACCACTTAACCACAACCTTTAGATCTCGCGTTTCGGCTTCGTTTAAAACGAGTCGTCGCACGTACAGCATGCGTACACCTTGTGCCGATACATACGGTAAATATAAAAGAACTGATAGTACTATTGGAGATCTAATTAGAAATCTAAAGTTTTTTGGCTGTCTCCGTTACCGCTGGCCTTTCTCAAAAGCTTTTTCTTCTTGTACTTCTCAATGATTTTTCCCTTATGCGAGGCAGGTAAGTCTTTGGCCTTCACAAACACTTCAGCCATCAGATCCAGGATAGTATTATCGAGATCCTTGCTTCTAGAACGCAAGTACAAGTAAGTTAATAGTTTAAAAAATACTAAGTCTTCTGTATATTTACTACTCATGTGATAAATAAAATCTTCGATATATTTAAAATATCTATTTCCTTTGTTCTCAGCATACAAGAAAACTGACAAGAACAGCTGAAGATCAGTAGCTTCCTCATTTCCGTCCAGCACAGGCTTAAAGTCGTTCTTAAATACACCATTTAACTTCTTAGTGCCCATACTTTCATGTAGGCTGACCTGAACCACGATTGGTGCATAGTCGGTCATCATCTGAGCAACTTCCCTAAATTCCTCGGGAAGTGAGTCTCCTTCCTCGTCCAAATACTTTGATAGTGCTAACTTATATAAAACCGTGTAAGCGAGAGCACACTGTATGACATTGCTGTAAGCTTTGCTCTTAAGGCGAGACTGATCTGTTTCTTCCGTATTTTTGAGAACCTCAGCAGCTAAAAACAGGCATCGACTCAGTTCTTCGAGGGGGTGATCCGGTTTACTTTTCCGAGCGATTCCCTGTTCAGGCGCTGCCAATTCCATTTTTTGGTCTTGAAGCGCGTCAAGATCTTTTTCCGAAGGTCTCTTATCCTCAACCTGCTTGAGGACATCTGCGGCATCCATACTGCTAACCCGGGAGCCACCTCGCTCCATTACATTGTCGTATGTTTGTCCCTCCTCTAAAAGAGACTCTTCAAGATCAGAGTACAGATCTAATGCACGGCTGGAGACAGTGTCAAGAATATCAGAGCAGTTACGCCGAATCCCGGTGTAGTACCTAATCTCGCTATCGAACATCAAATAATTTCGATCGCTGATAACAAACTCTTTAAACTCCGTATCTTGCTCCATCCTCTTAGCAAGGAAGTACTCAAAAAAACATTGAAATCGAAAACGTACGTACTGGCCTGAGTTGTCAAGGATGCCACCTTCGATCAGACTATCCAATATTTCCTTACCGGAGAACTCATCATCCCAGTCTCTACCCTTAAGGTGGTCCTCAACACATTTGACCGCACCAGAATACCTCAACCGATAGTCCCGTTTTTCGGCCTGAAGCATCAGGTAAGAGAGTTTCGATAGCAGAAACACCTTGTTCGTAAAATCAAAGCGACCGGATAAGGCCTCTTTCCTAGAATGCTTCTGAAGGAGACGTTCAACAAAATTCTCTACCATAGTCGCCTTGTTCTTTGGCTCATAATGCTCCTGTTTTTCAATAATCCATAGAAATATTGAGGCAGCTAGTGGCGTCCGCGGAATATCAAGAGCCTGGAAAAGTGAAACTATATTGTCAATCTGAGAGGGTGTATCAATCGGCTCACCCGTTGAAAACCAATTCTCTACCAAGCTTCGAATTTGTTGAGTTCGAAAAAGCTTTATTTCTAAAGGTTTGAGCCTCAGTTCTGAGGTGTGACCCATCGGTAATTCGCCACTGTGGGTCTGGAGGTGCGTCGCGACAACTCGTGTATTTTCGTGCTTTTTAGCGAAGTTGCAGACTCGACGCAGCCGATACTCGTCTTCGTCTTGGAACGTTATATTATCTATTAGAAGCGTGAGATTGTAACTGTCTGCAAGCTCCTCAATATCACGGCGTCGCACGCCCAAGAAGTCACCAACCTCGCTCTTAATTTTTCTGTTATTAAGCTCACTAAAGTCTATTAGTACAGGTATTTGGCCATACCTTTTGTAGTTTTCGGATAGTTCCATCGCAAGTCGATTTAGTAGACTTGACTTGCCTACTTCCTTCTCACCGAGAAGAAGAAAATCTTTTCTTTTAGTGGCCAAGTCCTCTAAAGATAATCTTGTTTCCTTTACGTCCTCTATCTCAGTTTCAGTTGACGATACTCGTTGCCGCCGGACTACCTCCGGCATCACAAATATCTCTTTGAGACTCGAAGGGGCATCTGTGTCCGTTCCAGCAGTAACAAGATTACGATTTAGTTTGGGCAGGCACTGTTCGCTCACTCTTTCGCAGATGGACTGAGCCTTCTGATAGATTTGCCGATCGGCATCAGAAGGAAGATTGTATTTCGCCTTTCCTGCCGCGTCACCAAGATCTGCGTTGGGGTCAAATTGGTGCTTTTTCGACGAGTACCGTCGATTGTGGACTGTGATCTCGCGTGTCACTGGGTCGAAGTCAATAATACAGTAGCCATTCGCGTAAGTCCGGCTATCACTCCGAACGTTTGACTGAGTAATTGCTGGCGCAACCGATACGAAGAGAGCATTTTCGCGTACCTGTGTCGTACTTGTGGCTCCCTTATGGACATCGCCACAGAAGAACATATCGAACTCGCGCTGAAGGGAGTTGCTCACTCGGTCGCGGTCAAAGCTACGAAGAACTTCGACCGGATGGTGAGCAACGGCAATCGCTAAGTCCACATCCCCGAGAGACTGGGCCGCCCGCAGAACCTGTCTTTCACCGATCAGGAGGTGCTCCTCTGCAGAATCATGGGGCCAGCAACGCCAAGCAGAATTTAATGCAGCTATCCCTACGGTTACACCCTCCTTTTCAAAGACTATTGTAGACTCAAAGTCAGTCGTGTTGAGTTCTGCCTTATCATAGAACGATTCCTCAAAAGTTAGATAGGGGGTCATTCTATCTCTACCAGTTTGCTCATCCTGTAATATGTAATTTGTTATTTCATCTTCACTTGTTAGGTTGCTTTTTAGACCGTCCTCGTTATACCCGTTGTCCAGATCTGCAACTACGTCATGGTTGCCGGGACACATTATAAACTGCGATCTAGAGAGCTCCAACAGTGAGATAATTTTTTCAGCTACCTCTACCTCAAATGTTTTGAAGGCATGTTTGGGAGAGTCGAACGTAGTCCCTGCCCGGTCGATTAGGTCACCGGAGCAGATAACGAGATCAATATCCCGCTCGTCCTTGTATTTTTCTAAGTCCTCAATGAGGGGGACGACTATTTCATTTCTCGTACCGAATAAATCTTCATCGTTGATATGGAAATCGGAGACATGAGCAATACGTATCATGTGCGAAAGAGTAGGTGTTTAGAGTATGACCACAGGAAAGATGTGCCTTACGCCGTAAGCCAAGAGATAGACCAAGATTCCAATTGCACGAGGCTGGCTGTGTCATCCCTATTCTGCGAAAAAGGAGGCTTATCCTGACACAAAAAAATTAAAAAAAAACATGCTGACAATTTAACGCAACGCACGAGAGTTATTCGGTGCTACGCCGAAGGCCGCGTGTGCAATCACGCACACTTAACCTACCCAAAACCACCCCCACACGCAAACCAACCCCGCTTCACCCCAGCGCCGCCTGCAACTCAGCAGCCGCCTCTGCAGCGGCCTCGGCGAAGTTGGGGCCGTCGTGGGCGTAGAGGATGCTGCGGCTGCTGTTGACGAGGATGAGTCCATCTTCGATGACGGCGGCGTCGACCACGGCGCTTGCATCGCCGCCCTGGGATTCGGGGTGGGCGTTCCAGCGCTGGACGAGCCGGGCGATGCGCTGGTAGACGGGCTCGCGGGGCAGGTCGCCATTACCGGGAGGCGCGTTCACGGCCTGTGCGAACGGCGGCCACGATCTCCTCGGCCTGTACGTCGATGTCCACCGCGGGTACGTCGAGCGGCGATCCTTCGTCCTGATGTGGACGAATGAGGTATTCGCTCCCATCACGCCGCCGAATCCGCACTTCCCCCTCATGGCTGGCCTGATCCAGCAGATCGGCAAGATGTTGACGAGCCTCTGAGTACGTGTACACTCTCATTTCTACACCTCCAAAACATCAATTCCAGATTCGCGAGCTGCTTCTTTCAGTCCACCATCCAGCGTTACAAGCGGCGCCTGGTGACGCCTTGCTGCAACGAGCATATACGCATCATATGCATACAGGTCATACTGACTGGACACCCGAACGGCTTCCTCTAATTCAACATCGACCCACTGGATCGGGATGGTATCATATCGCCGGAGCGCTTCAACCGCTACCTCAACGTCGCAACGGCCCCGTTTGAACATTGCAGAGAAGGCGTTTCCAATCTCCCAGTGGAGGGTCTCTGGCGCAATCAGATCTACCCCTTTGGTCTGCCGGACGATTTGATCTCGGTGCTCTTCGCCCAAGAGGACCGCTTTCATGATTAGAATGTGTTAGCTGTACAATTGAACAAACAGTATAGTACTCCGTCAACCCTCATTTTGATGGTTGCCTTGCAGTCAGCCCTCACGAAGCCTGTCATGGTGAGCGCAGTCGAACCATCTCCTCGGGGCTTGGTACCGCCAGATGGACAGGAGGTCCTGCCCACTTCGGGGGAGATCTTTCGACTCCGCGTCTCCTTAGCGGAGCCGCTCTGCTCAAGATGACATCATGTAAACGGGGCATGTTGTAACCCACACATTGACTGTTGACAAAGCAATAGATCCACTACGATTAACTGTCAACCGTTTTTCGCGGCAACGACGGCCTCTGCGTATTCGGCTGGAGGGGATCACCAATTTCCCAGCACGTGTTTACGAATCAGATTGCAAACCAACCCCTCACCCCAACGCCGCCTGCAATTCAGCCGCGGCCTCCGCGGCGGCGTCGGCGAAATCATCACCATCACTGGCGTAAATGATGCTGCGGCTGCTGTTGACGAGGATGAGTCCGTCGTTGGTGACGGCGGCATCCACCACGGCACTTGCATCGCCGCCCTGGGCGCCGACGCCGGGGATGAGGAAGGGCAGCGCGGGACACACCTCACGTAGCTCGGCGAGGGCCTCGGGGGCGGTGGCGCCGACGACGAGTCCGGCGTCGCCCTCGGACTCGGGGTGGGCGCTCCAGCGCTGGACGAGCCGGGCGATACGCTGGTAGACGGGCTCGCGGGGCAGGTCGCCTTTGGCGTCGATGGGGCATTCTTGCAGGTCGGCGCTGCCGGCGTTGGAGGTGCGCGTGAGCACGAATACGCCGCGCTCGGGCGTGCGCAGGAACGGCAGGATGCTGTCGCGTCCCATGTATGGCGCGGCGGTGATGGCATCGGCGCCTAAGTGGTCGAAGAGTCCGCGGGCGTAGAAGCGGGCGGTGTGGCCGATATCGCCGCGCTTGGCATCGGCGATGCAGAGATGGGTGTTGGGGATGGCCTCGATGACGGATTCGAGGGCGGCGTATCCGGCGGCACCCTGGGCCTCGAAGAAGGCCAGGTTCGGCTTGTAGGCGCAGCAGTGCGGCGCGGTGGCTTCGATGATGGCGATGCAGAAATCTGCCAGCGCCTGCGGATCGGTGCGATGGTCGGCAAAGGGGGCGGGGAGGCGCTCGGGGACGGGGTCGAGTCCGACGCACACGCGTGATGCGAACGCGTGTTGGGCCGTACGGAGACGCTGAACGAACGACATGGGAGCTAAACGCAGGGAATAGAGATCGGGGCGCGGAATGTTTGTTCAACGTAGCTCTTCTGCTACGCATCTACAACCGAAAACGTATGGACTTTTCGTACAGGGGCGGGTATAAAAGGAACTGTGATCCGATCGTTAACTACAACTCAACGCTCCCGGTGGAAGCACTTCCACGCAGCGTCTCGTCTGCACTTCGCGCGGTTAGGTCCGCGTGCCTGCCGGTGGCCCCCACATGGTTCACTGATCTGCCACAACAACCGCTATCATCATGGCCAACAAAGGCTTAAGCAATATAAAAGGCGTCTCCAAGCAAGACAAGGAGATGATTGAGAACATTGAGACCATGATGGGCCCCGAGCCCGAAGACATGGGCCTCATGAAGAACGTGTTCTGGGGACGCTTCCGCGAGGACCTGGTCTTTCCGTATCCGCGCGAGTCGAAGGAGGAGCGCGACACCTGCGATGCGCTGCTGGAGGAGCTGGAAGACTACCTCGAAAACGAGCATCCGGCCGTTGAAATCGACCAGGAAGAGCACATTCCGGAGTGGTGCATTGAGCGCCTCTTCGACATGGGCGTGATGGGCATGATCATCCCCGAAGAGTATGGCGGACTCGGGCTGGGCGTGACCAGCTACAACCGCGTGCTGGAGCTGATCGGCAAGCACTGCGCCTCGACCGCAGTGATGGTGTCGGCGCATCAGTCCATTGGATGCAAAGCGCTCGTCATGTTCGGCAATGAGGAGCAGAAAGATGAGTATCTGCCCATGGTGGCGCGCGAGAAGCTCTCTGC
This sequence comes from Longimonas halophila, assembly GCF_002554705.1. Taxonomy (GTDB): domain Bacteria; phylum Bacteroidota; class Rhodothermia; order Rhodothermales; family Salinibacteraceae; genus Longimonas; species Longimonas halophila. Next base: position 70,243 of record NZ_PDEP01000007.1, read on the forward strand.
GTTCTGTCTGTCGGAGCCGAACGTGGGCTCGGATGCGGCGGGGCAAGAGTCGTTCTCGGTGAAGACCGAAGACGGCGACTACGTCCTGAACGGCGAGAAGAAGTGGTCCACCTCGGGCGCACTCAGCGGGCTCTTTACCGTGATGTGCAAGAACATGGTCAAGAACCCCGACACGGGCGAGCTGGAGCAGAAGGGCGTGAACGCGCTCATCTGTACGCCGGATATGGAGGGCGTGGAGATCTTTGAGAAGAACCGCTCGAAGACCGGGATTCGCGGCACGTGGCAGGCGCGCATCCGCTTCAACGATGTGCGGGTGCCCAAAGAAAACATGCTGCACAAAGAGGGCCGCGGCCTGAACGTGGCGCTATCGTGCCTGAACTACGGACGCTGCACGCTCTCGGCGGGCGTTACGGGCGCGGCGAAAGCGGCCATGGACCAGGGCATTAAGTGGGCGCAGACGCGCTACCAGTTCAAGCGTCCGATTTCGGACTTTGAGCTCGTGCGTCAGAAGGTGGCCCGCATGTCGGCGCTCGTCTACGCGATGGATGCCATGCTCTATATGATGACGGGCATGCTCGACCGCGGCGACAAAGACATCATGGTCGAAACCGCCATCACGAAGGTCTTCTGCTCGCACTACGGGTGGGAGGTCATCAACGAGGTGATGCAGATCATGGGCGGCGAAGGCTACATGACCGAGCACGAACTGGAGCGCTCCTGGCGCGACAACCGCATCCACGCCATTGTGGAGGGCTCGAACGAGGTCATGCAGTCGTTCATCTTTGCGTACGGCGGCAAGAAGCTGGCCGAGCAGATGGTGTCGGTGCAAGATGCGCTGACGTGGGACACCGACGAGGGCATCAGCGACAACCTGTCGCGCATCCTCACGGCAGCCACGAATCCGACGGTCATGTCGAAGGCGCTGCCGCTGGCCGGACAACTCTTCATGGGCATCAAGCCGAAGGCGCCTGAGGTGCGCAGCGTGCATCCCGCGCTTCGCTCGCAGGCCCAGACGCTGTCAACGCTCATCCAGAAGCACTCGCACTACTTCAAGATGGCGAGCAAGTGGGAGCGCGAGAAGATTGTGGAGCACCAGGCGCAGCAAGCGCGCGTGGCCGACAACGCGATCTACCTCTACGCGATGATCACCTCGCTCTCGAAGATGGACGACCAGCTCCGCACCGGCGAGTACGGTCCCGAGTTTGAGCGTGACCGCGCGGCGTTTGAGTACCTGTTCGACTGGTTCGAGAACAAGATCCACGAGAACTTCGGCCAGCTGCGCCACAACGCCGACGACAGCATGCGCAAGGCCGCCGAAGCCGCGCTGCGCTTCAACGACACGCTGCCGAACAAGGACTTCTACATCCACGAAGGCAGTCCGCTCGGACGCGACGCGGGCAAGGAGACGCCCACCGAGCACATCAAGCAGTTCCCCGGCGACGGCGTCGACCCGCGCACGCAAGACCGCGCGCCCGGCGAAACCGACGAACTGGAGCTTGAGGACGTGCCTGCCGCTTCCGGCGATGGCGCCCCCGAAGAGCCCAAGCCTGCTGCCGAAGACGGCGTGGCGTAAGCTGCAACGGACATAACAGCTGTACCACACCACTGCCCGGTGCTCTTTGCGGAGCATCGGGCGGTTTTTTTGTTGGGGGAAAGCGACAGGACGTGCATGCTGCGCATATCTGTCGCAGACATGTAGAATAGTCCCCGATGCCAGATAGACAGCCCCCGGCGTGCCGCAGGAGACATGCGTCGCCCTACAAAAACGAGATGCAGATCGGGAGGCGGTGCCGTTCGTCTCGAACGGTTCCCGCTAAACGCCAAGGAGATGGTTTCCCCGACAGGAGTCGGGCGAAGGGTCTCTACAATATCGGCCCAGGATGCGCTCTACGAACATCGCTTCCCCCCTGGCAGAAGCAGGCGACTCACGGGCCGGGACACCTCCACATGAAGTGCTGCGTCAGATCCCCCCTCAGTCGCTGCGCGACAGCCCCCCGCTCCAGGGGAGCGGCTTGGGGTGGCGCGCTTTTCCTTGTCTTTCTCTGCGCTAAACACGCACGGAGTCCGGGGCCACAGGGGGCGAGACTCTGCTCACCATGACACGATTGGGGGATGATGCCAGGGTAACCATCAAAATGAGGATTGACAGAGCACTCAGGAGAGGTCTTTTATCAGGAAGGTCCTCTCTATCTTTGCGAAAGGTTTTCAAATTGGTTAGGCTTTGAGTGTCCATAGATGCAGCGGGTAGCGGTTCAATGCTAAGTGATGGAGGAAACATGACAGTAGCCGGAGAACGTGCACCGAATGCTATCGGTGCTGGGAGCGCCGACCGGCGCGGACGAACGGAGGACCGTTCGCCCCAGTCAACGTTTTTATCAGAAGGCCATGACTTAAGGTCTATCCACTACCCAGAATGTTTTCGTGTAGCTGCTATCGTCATGGGGAGCGCAGTGAAGCCTCTCAGATCACGCGGTCGGAGGATCTGCTCCGGGGATGCGCAATGCGGTGCTCCAGTGTAGGACGCGATGCCAAGCGTGCACGGTCGGCGTTGAGATCCTTCCCCCCGACAATCGTCGGGGGTCAGGATGACCTGCGGATGGGGGCTGCAGCGCTACTCTATGAAGAAAAGCCCCCTGTTGACCGAGTGCCTGCTTTTCAGTCAAAAACCATCTTCCATAAAAGGTTATGAACAATAAAGAAATCGTTTTCCTTGTCCTGATCTTGATCATGGGCTGTGGAAGTGAGGAGCCCGCCCCTCGGGACTGGCCGATTCACTCCGGTGATGACGTGCTTGAGCATGTCGATACCGTTCCTGATCTCGGTGATCCCCAGGACTTCATTGTGTTAGGAGATACAACGATGTATCTCGTGGACTGGGCAATCAACGGATTGCACCGATATGATTTGCAGTCTGACAGTCTCTCTGAAGGAACGGGATTCGGGCAAGGACCCGGCGAAATAAACAGGGAAGCGAATTATTTCCTGGCGTCGTTGTCTGAAACCGATATCTGGTTACATGATCACGGGAATCGGCGCATCACCGTATACAACCGCAACCTGGAGCCCTCGAATCAGACATCGATTAGTGGCGTCCTCCGCAGTATCCCGGTCAGCGATTCTACGTTTGCAACCGTCCCTTTTAACGGTGACGTGTTAGCTGACCTTCGCCCCTTTCGACCGGACCTGGACCGGATAGAGGCAGAAGACACGACATCAACCATTTGGACGTACCCTGTGCGAAACCAGGACCCGTTCCAAGAAGCAGGAAGAAACCTTGCGCTCCAGTACGGGCCGATGACTGCATGCGGTGGGGAGGTCGTTACGGCGTTCGATTATGCGTCGTATCTTGCCCGTATTGATACAGAGGGCGTGCACATCATGGACAGCACTCCAGAGCACATAGCGTTTCCCGTTGATCCCGATCTTCCTGATGAGCCATGGGTGCGAATGCCAAACTGGTTTAACCCGCGCGGTACGCTTGACGTGGCATGCAACAACGATTTCATTTATGCTCTCTTTTCTGGAGAAAGCGTTTCCCGTTCAAGAGTCAGAACCCTGGATCTGTCTGGACGCCTAACGGCTGCAAAACGAGCTGAATTGCGTGCGCAGATAGAGCAGTCAGATCGGTTACACGTTTATGATCGTGACGACGGTGCCTTTCTCTACGAGGTCCAGCTACCTGTCAAAGCACGTCAGGTCGCTGCTACCGAGGATCATCTCTACCTGCTTGTGCACAAAGAGGAGGACGTTGAGATCGCACAGTACTCCTGGGTCGCAAACCCTACAACTAAAAACGATCAACCCTCATGAGTAAATTTATAAATATACCAGTTATACGTAGAACAGCCAGCCTGCTCGTATTCGTTCTACTCATATTAAGTATAGTTAGCAAGACATCTACCGTATACAACGAACTGGCCTTTAGCAATCAAGCGGATGGCGTAATCATTACCGTTCTCATTACAGGGTTGCTTGTACAGAGCCTTGGAGCCACGGGGCTGTATCTCCCTTCATGGTTGCTCGGCAGATCTGTAGCGTTTAAGGCGTTGTATCTCATATCTGGTGCCGAGCTTATGATATACATCGCCAGCATGGCCATGATCAATCAGCCTGATATCTGCGATACAATCGTTGGTGATCGGCCAGGTCGCATGGTCTTAGGCCAAGTGTGCTTTTTGGTTCTATTGGGAACGCTTCATATACTGGAACACCAAACCATGAAAAGTTGATTCTGCCATAAGTTGCACAGCTGGTCCTGTAAGATAACAGTCCGCTTGCCTCCAGCAAGCTTGAAGACATTCCCACTGCCCGGTGCTCGTTACGGAACATCGGGCGGCTTTTTGTTGGGGGAAAGCGACAGGGCGTGCATGCTGCGCGTATCTGTCGCAGACATGTAGAACAGTCCCCGATGCCAGGTAGACAGCGCCCGGGCGTGCCGCAGGAGAAGCATATCGCCCTACAAAGCGGGATGCAGTGCCGTTCGTCCCGAACGGTTCCCGCTAAACGCCAGGGAGTTCCTTCCCCCCGACAGTGTACGTGTTTATCGATCTATAGCTCGGGACACGTGCAGTGTCGACAGTGGCCGGCACAAGTTGCCGATAGTATTTGCTCAAAAGATCGCCGGGGACGCAAGCGGTACCGACAGTGGTCGGCACAGGTTACCCGGCTATGAGCACCCTTAGCCTGGGATCAGCAGCGAAGCGCTGGGAGCACCGCGACCGAGTACTCCTGGGGTGCGGATATCCCGGGCGGACTTCTTCTACCAACAGCCGTCGGTATCAGGGCGCTCCGAGCGGCCCTGCTGGGCTGGGGCCGTAGCTCATGCCTCTGGTGCTACGAACCTTTATCGTGGTTCTCGTTTCGCCCCACCGGCGCTCGCTCTCACCTGTAAACTGGAGCCCAAACAGGTTCTTAGGAGAAAGCAGAGGTGCCAATCCAAGTAGAGACGTCCCAGTGGGACGTCTCTACTGTATCTCCCCTACTCCCAGAACTGCATCCAGAAGAGAATCGTCACGATGAGCATCACCACGCTCAAGAAAAGGTTGGTGGCGGTAATCCAGCCTTGCTGAATCTGTGCGAGCTTGTCCTGGCAGAGCTGGTACGCACGGTCGTATGCCTGATTGGCATCGTCGAGCACGATCGTCGTGAAGTGCTCCGCGTTAGTGTTGGGCGTGTCAGGATCAGCGGCAATGACCAGTGCGAGTTCTTTCACGTCGCGCTCCAGGTTACGCAACTGCGGCTGCAGGCGGCCCAGCGTGCTCCTCAAGCGGTTGAGTCGACGTCGGCTCTTCAGGTTGTAGAACGAGGTGGAGCACGCGTACGCCTCATGCAGCACGTCGTTGAGCTGCTCATCGAGCGCGCGACCGGCCCGAATGAGCTGTGCCACCCAACTCCAGTACTCTTCCCAGCTTAGGTCCCATGCCTCCGGATCGTCCAGTACGTCAGCCAGGGTAAGCCGCTCTATTTCTGGCCCCTCTGTGTCCCCGAAGGCTTCGCGTAGCGCATCGCCCTGCTGGTAGCCGGGCCCTTCTGTGTTTATGGGCTCTTTCGTTTGTTCTTTGAGGCCATCTGAGTCAGCAGTAGGCTTGGGTGGGACCGCATCGGCATCCATGGTAAGCGAAGCATTGGGTGTCACAAACAGCGTCAAGGGGATACGCAGGTACGCATCCCCCTGTACAGCGTTGGCTCATTTCCAGATGCTTCATGCAAGCCCCGTCATGCGCAGATGTTGATGCCTGAAGCGCACGCTCAGGGCTACCGTTCGCGGCGAAAGAGCTGGTGGAGGTGTCCGTTGGATGCGTCAGGCCCTGATTCTTCGGTGCGTGAGGCCGCCTCGGCCAGGTGATGCCGCTGCCCCCACGCAATGAGCGCCTCCTGCGTCGTAGGCCATCTCGGCTCGTCGTCTGGTACCGGCACTGCGGACGGATCCAGCCCCAGCACGGCCCACCCGCCGGGTTTGAGCACGCGCTGCACCGCGTCGAAGGCAATGTCGGGCGTGGTGTCGGCATATGTGTTCAGGTGCGGCGCAACGACCCAGTCAAACACCGAGTCGGGGTAGTCGTCCAGCGCCGGCACGCACGGCTGCACGCACTCGGTGGCTTCCGACGGATCTTCCATCAGGTTGGCGATGGCCGAGCGGGTGGCGTGCACAGCCTCCGCATCCGCACTGCACGCATGCACCGGGAATCCGAGCCGGAGCAGCGGGGCCGTGTAGCGCCCGTCGGTACAGCCCAGCACCAGGACATAGCGGTCTACGGGCACCGAGGCCAGCGTGCGCAGCACATAGTCGCGATAGCTCATGGTGCATGCCTCTATTCGGAAGAACGCACGTGCAGACGGTTACGCATCTTTTTTCGGTGCTTTCGGCTCCGCATCGGTCCCCGATGGCGCCCCTACGGCCGCCTGCAGGTCATCCGTCCAGCACCGCGCTTCGGTGACGCACTCGCAGTTGGGGCAGCGCACATCGCGCTCGTCTTGCGGATAGCGCGGTAGTTCGTCGAGCGGCTTCAGCGGATACTGCCCGTCAGGAGCGCCGTCGCCGCCATGCCGAAGCGTATTTACATCGACCGGATAGTTGAGCTGCGCCATGGTCGACTCCGCCAGTGCCTCAATAAAGAGCGGGTGGCTGTTGAGTCCAGACGTCACCTCGTAGCGTTCGATGCCAAACTCCTCGGCTTCCTCGCGGACCTCGATGTCGAGTTCGAAGCTGGTTTCGACGTGGTCGGTTACGAACGCCACCGGAATCACCAGCACGTTCTCAACGTCGTGCTCCTCGGCGAGCTCCTCCAGTTTGTCGGGTGTAGAGGGCGTAAGCCACTGTGCCGGGCCCACCTTGCTCTGGAAGGCGGTGTGGAAGGGATAGTCGTGCTCGCGGTACTTCATGAGCTGGTTCACCGTCGAGTGCACCAGGCAGCAGTACGGATCGCGGCGCTCGGTCATCTCTTTGAGCGGCGTGCCGTGCGCGCTGAACAGCAGATGCACGTCTTCGCGCTCATCCGGCGTAAAGCGCTGCAGGCCCTCGTCGATCCGCTCCGAGAGCGCCCGGATGTACTTCGGATTCGTCGCGTACTCGAATACCGTGGTAGTTGGATACTCAGGCAGTGAGCCCTCCTCTTCGAGCGCTTTCCAGAGCACAAGCGAGGAACCGGTGGTCGTCTTCGAGTAGTGCGGATACAGCGGCAGCAGCACCACCTTGTCGACGCCGTCTTCCTTCATCTCGCGGACAGCATCTTCGCTGAACGGCTTCCAGTACCGCATTGCGATGTACGTCTTAAAGTCGACATCGGCAGCCTGACCGTAGTGGCGATTCAGGTGGTCGCCCAGCGCCTTTGACTGCTCACGCGTGAGGCGGTTGATGGGCGATCCGCCCCCGATCATCTCGTAGTCTTCGCGCACAAACTTCGAGCGGCGCGAGGCGATGAACTTGCAGAGCCAGTCGCGGATGAACGTCTGCCCAATCAGCGGGATGTCGATGATCGCCGGATCCATGAACAGGTTGTACAGGAACGGCTCTACATCCTCAAGGGTGTCGGGCCCGCCCAGGTTCATCATCACCACACCGACCGTGTCTCCTTGCTCAATATCGAGCGGAGTCGTGGGGAAGTACGTGCCGCGAATGATGCGCTTGTCGTATTCGTATACGCTCAGAAACTCGCGAGGGGTCATAAGCACGGCCCTTGCATGAGGGGGAAAGTTGAATCGGCGTACTGATTATGCCCTCTGAGCGCCGTTCAGTTCCTACAGGGCGTTGAACTTTCGCCTAATCAATTCCCCATTACAGCGGCGGATGCAAGGGCCACTTGCATCCGCGCTGCATGCGTACTAAAAGGACGAAAGGGCGTGCTGATTGTGCCGCTCCGGTATGTTGCGCGATCCGGCTACGGCTGGGAAGCGGCGGCCTTTCCGCTGGCTTCGTTCTCCTCCGCTTTCATCTTGCGGTTGAGCGCATACATCTCCTCGCGTCCGGCGTAGTATTCGCCCTCATAGCGGGACAGCACCTGCTCGGACGGTGGCGTACCGAACTGAATCCCTACAAACACGCCAATGACCGCCATCAGCAGCGCAATAGCGCCGTAGGCGAGTCCCGAGTCGGTGAGCCAGCTCGGCAGCCAGCCCAGCAGTTCGTAGGCCCCCAGCGTGTAGAACACAAACGTGCCCACCGTACCCAGAATAATCGCCAGGTAGGCCGAGAGCGTCGTGGTCTTCTTCGAGAACACGCTGGCAACGACCACGGCGGTTGTGGAGGTCAGGAGTGCACTCGATAGAAAGTACATGTCGAAGAGTCCCGGAAACTGGAACGCCCACAGGAGCGCCAGCCCAATGAATCCGGCGGTTACGGCGCGTCCTACGTTGAGCTTCGTGGTGCCGCTTACCTCGTAGGGTTCAAAGACGAGCGGTTCCAGCACATCCTTCGTCAGGTTCATCGCGCAGACGTTCACATACGTGTCGACCGAGGACAGCGCCATGCCCATCAGCGCCACGATAAGGGCGCCCACCACAATCGGATTCTGGAAGAGCTCGGTGATCATCGACGAGAAGATGAAGTAGCCAAAGCTGCCCACCGTTTCAGGGACCTCTCCCCCCACCGGCGGAAAGATCACCAGTGCGGCCACAGCGATCAGCGTGGGCATGATGACCACGATAACAATGTTGAAGGCCACGTTCCACCACACGCCCTTGGCGGCTTCGGTCTCATCGCGACTGGCCATGACGCGCTGCCAGGCGCCTTGCAGCGTAATGAAGCCGGGCGTGTAGATCAGGATGGCCAGCGCCATGTACGAGTAGCCGGGGGCATCCCAGTCCCAGAAGCCGTCGGCATAGATCGGCGGGTTCTCATTGATCGTTGCCACAATGTCGCCAAAGCTACCGGCAATGCTGGCCGCTTCGATGAGCCCAAACACGGTGAGCGTGACCAGCATGAGCGCCGCGCACACAAACTGAATGAGGTCGGTCCGCAGTACCGACCGGAATCCGCCCAGCGACACGTAGAGTCCGAAGGTAATGCTCACAATGATCGCCATCGTGATGATGTCCACCTGCAGCGGCTGCGACAGCACTGCGCTCAGCACGTAGATTTCGGCAGCGAGCCAGGTGAGGTAGGCAAAGCTCTGCACCGGACCCAGCAGCGTCTGTGTGGTCCGATCGAACCGAAAGCGCAGAATCTCAGGAATCGACACGCCCGGAAAGTGCCGAAACAGCTTGGGCACAAAGGCCAGCCCGATGGTGCAGAGGATCCATGGGATGGTGAAGATCCAGATGGCGCCCAGGCCATACGTGTACCAGAGGTACATCTGCCAGGTCATCCACCCCAGCAAGAGCCAGCCCGCCGCCAGCGAGGCGGCCATCCACCATCCAGGCACGCTTCCCTCGCCAATCCAAAAGTCAAAGGCCTGCTCATCAGGGTCGGTAATCGCCTGCATTCCGCGCAGCTGGTACAGGCCAATGCCAACCATGCCGAGCAAGAATGCACCAACGAATATCCAATAGATAGCAGTAGGGGTCATAGGCGGGGTGGTGGGACGTAGAGAACGGCGGATACTGGACTGGTGGGCCCTCCGCCATGAACGAACAGCCCATTGTAGCCGACGCCCACCCGCCCGTCAACCGCTTCCGCAAGAGATTACAGTCTTTACACACGCCCTAAACATTCCGCTTTGACCTGTTTCCAGATGTGCTTGAATCCGTTCACGCTCGCGGTCGAATAAGGCATAGCACGGATTACATATGGTGTCGCCCCGCATCCAGCGCGAGCCGATCGCGTGCCGTTCTTCCAACAAGCCCCAACTCTACCTGCGTCCAACGCCGTATCTGTTTAGCGCTCTCGTCGCATGGCACAACAGGCATGACCTTTCGGCCCCTCTGCCCCGATAACTTGGTTTAGACACCGCCCGGAACGTCCTTCCGACCGCTGTTGGAATACCCGTTCCGGGCTACAGGTCGCTAAACACGTACAATGGAGCTTCCACCCCTCCACACTTCCCCGCCACACATCAACGGAGCATGCGAAGTTGGCATCACGCCTCCATCACACTCGGCCCGTCCGCCTCATCCAGCTCCAACCAATCGCGCGCCGTAAAGAACCAATGCGCACGAGATTCGGGCGTATCGGGCTCCGGCGTCCAGTCGTAGCTCCAGTGCACCTCGGGCGGAAGACTCATCAAGATACTCTCCGTGCGGCCATCCGTCTCGATACCGAACTTCGTCCCGCGGTCAAACAGCAGATTGAACTCCACGTAGCGCCCGCGCCGATGCGTCTGGTACCGCCGCTCGCGCTCGCCGTACGGACGATCTTTGTGGCGCTCCAGAATGGGCAAGAACGACCGCAGAAACGCCCGCCCCGCATCGCGACTGAAGTGAAAGGTGCGCTCTGGCTCCTCGCGCAGGTAATCGTAGAAGATGCCGCCAATGCCCCGCGCCTCGTTCCTGTGCGACAGGTAGAAGTACTCGTCGCACTGCTGCTTAAACGCTTCGTAATCAGCGACCTGACTGTGGGTGTCGCACACGTCTTTCCACACTCGATGAAAGTGCTGCGCGTCCTGCACCGTCGGATAGTAGGGCGTCAGGTCTGCGCCGCCCCCAAACCACTGATCGTCTGGATCCATCAGGTCCTCACCCAGCGCAAAGTAGCGGAAGTTCGCGTGCACGGTGGGCACATACGGCGAGCGCGGATGCACCACGAGCGAGAGCCCCGTCGCAAAAAAGGGCGCTTGCTCCACCTCCAGCGCCTTCGCCATGCGTGCCGGAAGTTCGCCATGCACCGCCGAGGTGTTCACGCCGCCCTTCTCAAAGACATCGCCGCCCTCAATGACCGCCGTGCGCCCGCCTCCGCCGCCCGGACGCTCCCACTCATCCACCCGAAACTGCGTATCCGTCTCATAGCTCGCCAGCCGCTTCGTGATGCGCAGTTGCAACGCCTCCACAAACCGCTGCATCCGGTGCGCCATCGAAATGTCGGTGCGGGGCTCTTCGCGAAGGCGCTCCGTGCGCTCTTTCGAATCGCTCATACCAGTTGGGGATCAATGCGTTAGGAGAAAGCAAAGGAACGTCTCGGGGTCGCATATACCGATGCAGCCGTGCATGCGTTCGCCCGTTTGGAGGTCCAGTTCCAGTCGTACAGGCATAGCGGTCTACCGGATTTTTATCACAGGGCCCAACAGGTTGCTGAACAGATACGTGGGAGAGCGGACAAGAAAGCAAGGAGCGTTGGTGGTAGATATATACCCCTCATCCTGTCCTTCTCCCCGGAGGAGAAGGGACTTGACGGTGTGAGGGGTTGCTTTCCCTCGTCGCAATGCTCTGTGATGCTGTGAGATTAAACACAGGACCTGGCTCCGACGGTCCCCCGTCGGTGTCATGGCAGCGGACGCTCCTGCGTCCAACCCGCAGCATTGCATCTTCGTATGCCTTCGCCAGGGACGCAAGCGGTGCTGGTAGCGTTTGGCACAAGTTACCTGGCTATGGAAAATCTCTGTGGGAGAAGGGACTTGGCGGTGTGGGGTGTGCTTCTCCTCGTCGCATGGCACCACAGGCATGACCTACGGCCCCTCCGCCGTGCGACGCACCTTTTAGGGGCTCTGCCCCGTTTCATACTGGAAATAGCGAATAGCTCCGTCCCCTACGCCCCACGCAGCACCTTCGCATCCACCTCAGGCAGCGATGGGTTGATGAGCATGCTGGTGCCCAGCTCGAACCCGGCGCGCACCGACACGCGCGGCGTAAACCGCAGGCTCCACACCACATAGGGCGCCTCGGCATCAAGGGCCGTGTGCACCGTCATGTTGTAATCCGGATCGTTAGCGCACGTCGCATAGCGGCGCGCCACCGTGCGAGCCAGATCGGCGCAGGCGTAGCGCTCGGCCTCGGTCATATCCGTAAAGCGGGGCGCGTTGCGGCGGGGCACCACCCACACGCTGTACGGAGCTGGCGCCGCATACGGCACGAAGGCCACCATGTGCTCGTTAGCAGCCACCAGTCGATCTTCGGCGTCCAGTTCGCGAGTGCGCACGGTCGCCATGAGCGGCACGCCCTCCTCCTCGTAGAACGTGCGGCAGCGCTGCTCTTCGGCCTGCATCTCGGTCGGCGGCAGCGGCGGCGCAATCAGCTGACTGTGTGGATGCTCCAGCGAAGCCCCTGCGCGCCCGCCGTGATTGCGAAACAGCACCGGGTACAGGTCCGGATGCGCCTCGTTCAGCGCCTCATACCGACGCTGATACATAGCCAGCACGCGGGCAATCTGCTCAGCCTCCAACAGCGCCCACCCATGATGGTGATGCGGCGTATCGATAATGACCTCTTGGTGCCCGTGTGCCGATCGCCCTTCATAAATGTGGTTCGTCTGGGCTGTTGCCGCTGTGTTGGCATGGAAGGCCGGATACTTGTTCGGCACCGCCCGCACGCGCCACGTGCCGTCCCCGCCTGTCGTCTCGCCTAAGATGTCGGGTAGCATATGCTCGTTGCCCGTGCAGAACGGGCATCCGGCCACGCGGCCCGGCTTCGCATCGGGGTTGGTGATCTGGGTGCGCTTGGGACGCTCGCCCCGGTCGGGCGCACACGCCACCCACTGGTTCGTAAGGCGGTCGCGGCGTACGTGGTACGCAGAAAGGTTCATAAACAGATGGAACGATCAGAAGGAGACAGCGGAGACGGGCTACGGCCCGGGGATTACCGCAACGCATCTTCAAGGGCCGTGGCGGCGTCGGTGCTGCCATCGCGGTACTTGATGATGATCGGCGTGTAGAGCGACAGCCCGTGCGCGGTGCCAAAGTCGCTCTCCAGCGGACGCGAGCCGGATACCACAACCGCATTTTCGGGAACGGTGAGCGTGCCCTCCGCATCCGCCGTAATGATTTCGCCTTCCACCGCGTCGTACAGCCGCGTGGAGCTGGTCAGCTGCACGCCTGCCGCAATCACCGCGCCGGTGCGCACGACGCAGCCCTCGTAAACGCCCGCCTGGCCGCCCACAAACACGTCGTCTTCAATGATGACTGGCGTTGCGTTCACCGGCTCCAGCACGCCACCGATCTGCGCCGCTGCCGATAGGTGCACGCGCTTGCCAATCTGCGCGCAACTGCCCACCAGCGCGTGCGAGTCGATCATGGTGCCTTCGTCGACATACGCGCCCACATTCACATACATGGGCGGCATGCCCACCACGCCCGGTGCCAGGTAGCTGCCCGTGCGCACCGCCGACCCGCCCGGTACCAGGCGTACGCCGTCGGACTTCTGGACCGGCTTTATGGGATACGTATGCTTGTCGTAGAATGGAAAATTAGCCGTCGAATAGTCGACGATGCGTCCAATCCGAAAGCCGAGCAGAATGCCCTGCTTCACCCAGGCATGGGCGGTCCAGGTGTCGTTTTCGTCGGGCGAGGCCGAGCGGACGGTGCCCGTGTTCAGCGCTCGCACCAGATCGGCTACGGCATCGCCAGCAGCGCCCGCGTTGGGGTCTTCCTCCGCGGCGAGGGATTCAATTCGGGCGCGGAGCGCATCTACGTCAATCATGCTCTTGTCAAGACTCATGGGACAAACAAACCAGCCTTCAACATGCAACGCGGCCAAGCCATTGTAAAGGACCCGGCTGTGAAAACATCGTCGGGGTGAGGTGTGCGTCCACTGGACCGGGCCGGAGTTGGATCTCTATCCCGGCAGGCGCGGTACGTGCATCCGGCATGTACTTGGCATGCCCTCGCGCTCTTCTCTCGTAGATTACGTTTGCTCTTATGATCCGCCGCACCCTCATCGTACTCGCTGTTTGCGCTCCACTTGCTATTGCCGGATGCCAGTGCTCTGACAAGCCTGACATTGGCCCTGTAGAAGACGACACCTCGCACCAGATTGCCCCTGAGGCGGAATCCGCTCCTGCGGCCGCCCTTCTGCACGCCTAACCCGGCGTCTGATTCCGCTCGCTCGCCTCGCTTGCGCTCCCTTCTGCTGCGCTCATGGCCCTTCCTGACGACAAGGTAGACGAGATTCGCTCGACGGTCGATATCGTCGATGTAGTGAGCGATTATGTCCGCCTGAAGCGCTCGGGGCAGAGCTACAAGGGCCTGTGCCCGTTTCACGACGAAAACACGCCCTCTTTCCACGTCAATCCCGAGGACAACCTCTACTACTGCTTTGGCTGCCAGAAGGGTGGCGATGTGTTCTCGTTTGTGCAGGAGATGGAGGGCGTCGGGTTTGTGGAGAGCGCGCGCTGGCTGGCCGAGCGTACCGGCGTGTCGCTGCCCCAGTCAGAAGCCGAAGAGGAAGCCGCCTCCCATCGCGAGGCCATCTACCAGGCGCTGCGCATTGCCGGGCGCTTCTTCTACCGGCAACGCACACAGTCCGAGCGCGGGGCCCCCGCCCGCCGCTACCTGAGCGAGCGCGACTTCGACGCCGACACGCTCAAAACCTTCGGCGTAGGCTACGCCCCCGATTCGTGGGATGCGTTGCTCACTGCTGCCCAGGAGGAGCACCTCAAGCCCGAGATCCTGCACGATGCGGGACTTATCATTGAGCGCAATGCGGGCGACGGCTACTACGACCGCTACCGGGGGCGCGTTATCTTCCCAATCTTCTCGCACATCGGCAAGGTCGTCGGATTCGCCGGGCGCATTCTGGATGCCGATGCCGACCAGCCCAAGTACATCAACTCGCCCGAGACCGAGGTCTACCACAAGAGCGATGTCTTGTACGGCCTCTACCAGGGCAAACAGGCCATTCGACGCGAGAAGGAGGTCTGGGTCGTGGAGGGCTACACCGACGTGATGGCGCTGCATCAGGCCGGAATCGAGCATGCGGTGGCCACGTGCGGCACCGCTCTCACGCCCAGCCACGTACAAATGCTCGACCGCTACGCACAGCGCGTGATCTTGCTCTTCGATGGCGACGAAGCCGGCGGACGCGCCGCCCGGAGCGGACTCAAAACGGTGCTGTCGGAGGGCCTTGGCGCGTATGCGGTTACGCTTCCGGCCGGGCACGACCCCGACAGCTACGTGAAGGAGCACGGCGCCGATGCGCTGCACCAGCACGTGGCGAACACGCGCAGCGACCTGCCGCAGTTTATGGTGAACCAGGCCCGTGAGGCTGGGCGTATGCAGACGCCCGAAGACCGCGTGGAGGTGCAGTCCGAAGTGGTGGCGGCTGTCGCCGCCATTCCCGACGCCAACCTGCGCCGCGAGTACGTCCGCCAGGCGGCTGACGTGCTCGACGTGCCGCCCGGCGACCTGCTGGCCGACCTGGAGCGGCAGCGCGAGGCCCAGCAGAAGAAACAGCGCCGCCGGAGCCAGCGATCGCGCCCAAGCCCGCCGCCTCCGCCCCAGGACAACGCCCCGCCCAACGCATCCCCCCGTACGCCCCAACCCGGCGAAAACGGCTCCGACGAACGCGAAACGGACCGTTCCTACCGCGTGCTGCCCGAGGAGCGCTTGCTGCTGCGCCTGCTGCTGGAGAAGGGCGGACGCATGATTCAGTATGTGCTCTCGCACATGGCGCTCGACGAGTTTAGCGAGGGTCCGGTGCGAAAGCTGGTGCAGTGCCTCATGCAGATGTACAAAGACGGCAGCGTGCAGCCCGACCGCATCCTGCGCGGCGAGGAAGGCCCGGTGCTGCAGCAACTGGCTGCTTCGGTACGGGTAGATGAATACAGCCCGTCAGAGAACTGGGAGCATCGGCGCGACATCCGGGTGCCGCGGCTGAACGAGCGTCCGTACGAGGCCGCCGCCAGCGCCATGACGCTGCTGAAGCTCGACCGTGTGGACGACGCCCTGCGCGAGGCCCGCGCCGACATCCGCCGTGCCGACCGCAACGGGGCCGACGATCTGACCGAGCTGCAGAACCGCCTCATGAAGCTCACCAACCTGCGCAAGCATATCCACAACCGCGACTACCTCAACGATCCGCCCACGGGCTGAACGCTCGCTGCTGCCTTCACCATTTCGCTCCCGTACCATGCCCGACACGCCCACCTCCACCCGCCTGCACATGTCGCACGTGCTGGCCCCGCAGCCCGTGCCCGACGCGCCCTCGCTCGACCATCCGAGCCTCTACTTTAACCGCGAGCTCAGCTGGCTCGACTTCAACTGGCGCGTGCTCGACCTGGCGCGCGACGGCCGCACGCCGCTTATGGAGCGGCTCCGGTTTATCGGGGTGGCGGCTTCGAACCTGGACGGATTCGTGCGTAAGCGCGTAGGCGGCCTGAAGCGGCAGATTGCCAACGGCGAGGTGCCCATTGGTCCCGACGGCCGCACGCCCGAGGAGCAACTCGCGCTCATCACGAGCGCGGTGCACGACCAGCACGACGCCATTCACGACGCATGGACCGAGCAGGTGGCCCCTGCTGCCCACGACGCCATCGGGCTGGCGATCCGCCCCTGGTCCGAGGTCCCTGCCGACGACCAGTCGCGCCTCACGGCCTACGTCGAAGATCGCATCGTGCCCATCCTTACGCCGCTGGCGGTCGATCCGGGGCGCCCCTTCCCGTTCATCTCCAACATGAGCCTGTCGCTGGCGGTCGTGCTCACAAATCCGAACAAAGGCACCGAGCACTTTGCCCGCGTAAAGGTACCCAAGACCCGGGCGCGCTGGATTCCGCTCAATGCGCCCATGGAGTTTATTCCAATCGAGGCGCTGGTGGCGGCGCACATCGACCGGCTGTTTCCGGGGATGCACATCGAAGGCGTCTACCCGTTTCGCGTTACGCGCAATGCCGAGGTGCCCCGCGATGACGACGACCCCGACGACCTGCTCGAATCGATCTCCGAGCGGCTGCGCGAGCGGCGGTTCGCCCCTGTGGTTCGGCTGGAGGTCGACGGCAGCATGCCACACGGCGTACAGTCGTTCCTGCAAGGCAAGCTGAACGTGCCCAACGAAGATGTCTTCGTAACCGACCACCCGATCGACCTGACGGATGTGGACGACCTTGCCGACTTGCATGTACCCGATGCCCGCTTCGACCGCTCCCTGCGCTTTCCGGATTGGACCCCCACCGCGCATCCCGACCTGCCACCTCCCACTCGCCCCGCCGACCGCTCGATGTTCGACGCCATTCGGGAGCGCGACGTCCTACTGCATCATCCGTATCACTCGTTCGAGGACAGCGTGCAGCGCTTTATCGAGGAAGCCGCCCACGACCCCGACGTGCTCGCCATCAAAATGACGCTCTACCGCACCTCCGAGGATTCGCCTATCGTGCGCGCGCTCATTGAAGCTGCTGAACAGGGCACCCAGGTGGCGGTGCTGGTAGAGGTCAAGGCCCGCTTCGACGAGGAGAAAAACATCGCATGGGGCCGCAAGCTCGAAGATGCGGGCGTGCATGTAGCCTACGGCGTGGTCGGACTCAAAACGCACGCGCAGGCCGCCCTTGTCGTGCGCCGCGAATCCGATGGGCCGCGCACCTACATTCACATCAGCACCGGCAACTACAATACACGCACCGCCCGCCAGTACACCGACTACGGACTGCTCACCGCCGCCCCGCAGCTCAGCCACGATCTCACGGAGCTGTTCCACTTCCTGACAGGCTTCTCCCCCGACCAGTCGTACGACGCGCTCGTTACCGCGCCCCAGTCCATGCGTGCCACCTGGCACCGGCTCATTGCCGAGGTTATCGAAGCCGCTGCCGACGACAAAAGCGCTCGCATCGTGCTCAAAATGAACGAACTGACCGATGTGGAGCTCATCAAAGATCTGTACCGCGCCTCGCAAGCCGATGTGTCTGTCGACCTTATTGTACGCGGGCAGTGCCGCATACGTCCAGGCGTACCTGGCGTAAGCGACACCATTCGCGTTCGCAGCATTGTGGATCGTTTCCTGGAGCACGACCGCGTGTTCTACTTCCAGGCGGGCTCCACCGCCCACGTGTACATCAGCAGCGCCGACTGGCAACAGAGCCGCCTCGACGACCGCGTTGAAGCCGCCGTACCCGTGCGTACCAACGCCTTGCGCAAGAGCCTCATTCGCCACCTCGATGCCGCCCTCGAACCACGCCCCCGCACCTGGGCCCTCCGCCCCGACGGGCACTACGTCCGCACTCACGATGGCACCCACGACCAGAGCCTGCAAGAGCTCCTCATGCAACAGTACGCCACCCAGTAGCAGCTACCCGTCTCCTACGCCTCCCTAAGCGCCTGCGGTGAACGGTCCCTCGTTCACCTCTACATTGCGCACAACCATGCACCGTACCCCGCAGAGGCCGTGTCCTCCACTTTTTTGTAGAGGAGAACCCCCATGCTCCGCCCGTTCCCCTATCTGCACCGCGCCCCGATGGCTCGTTTTCTCATTCACGGCTTCGTTCTTTTCGTTACGGCTGGATGGCTGGCCGGCTGCACCCCGGGCGATTCGGAGCGCCCTGCCTCCCCAACCAACGACCCCGTAGCGTACGGCGAGCGCGTGTATGCCTTGCGCTGCCAGACCTGCCACCAGGCCGATGGAAGCGGCGTGCGCGGCGCTTTTCCGCCACTCAAGCCCAACACATGGGTGCAGGGCGACCGCGGACGACTCATCCGGCTGGTGCTGCACGGCATGGGTGGCGAAATCGAAGTGCGCGGATCCACCTACCAGGGCGTCATGCCCGCGTTCAATTACCTGAGCGACGACGAGATTGCCGCCGTGCTTACGTACGTACGCCAGAGCTTCGGCAACGACACCACCAGCGTCTCGCCCAAGCACGTTGCTGCGGTGCGTGCTGCCAACGAAGCCCCGCGCGGCGGCTGGTCCGCCAGCGAACTGTGGGAGGCCACAGGCATTCCCGACCTCGCCCCTCCCAATTCTACCACGAAAGACCAACCCGCCGCCGAGTAGCATACATCTACCGCACCACCGTCACCCGTTGCGTATCGACCGGCCCCGCCTCGGTATCCATCCGCAGGAAGTACGTACCGCTCGCCAGATTGCTCACATCGAGGGTCTGCTCGGCGCGCCCCTCCGCATCCGTATCCACCACCGTCTGCACGCGGCGCCCCAGCAGGTCGTACAGGTCGATGCGCACGTCCTGCCGCTCCGGCACCGCAAACCGCACCGTGGCCTGTCCGCGCGCCGGGTTCGGGTACGTGGGGAGCAGCTCGGCCTCGGTCACCGGCCGGACGATGGTCACCGCCTCGCTGAAGGATTCGGTGCCGTCGGTGTCGATCTGGCGGAGGCGGTAGCGGAGGCTGTCGGCCGCGTACGGCAGATCCGTGTCCTCAAACCGGTAGGACTGCGGGGTGCCCGTGGTGCCTGCGCCCTCCAGATGCGCAATCGTCTGCCACGATTCCCCCGTCGTAGAGACGCCCCATTGGGACGTCTCTACGGGGGATGTATCGGCAGATTGGGCGCGGCGCTGCACCTCAAACCCGGCGTTGTTGGTTTCGGAGAGGGTCTCCCACTGCACCGTGATGGCCTCATCGCCCGAGCGCTGCGCTTCGAATCCAGCCAGTTCCACCGGCAAGGCACCGGTGTTCGGCGCAACCTGCACCACGAATCGTTCGGTTTCCGGGGTGTCAGTCAGGCTGCTTACGTCCACCGTGTAGTTCATGCCTGGCTCCAGGGGCGCCGTCTGGTCGTCGCTTTCGTTGGAGGTGCCTTGTGTGTCGATCAGTTCTGCGGCCCACGTGTCCGGCAGATCCCACTCGCGCACCTGAAGCGTGAGCGTGCCGTCCTCGGGCAGTTGGGTCCCCTGCACGGCCACCGGCACTGCGGTGAGGTCCGTATCTGGATCCGACGCATCTTGCGGCCACGGGCGGCTCTCGACGGCTTTGGATGCTTCGGTGCTGCCGCGTCCGGTACCCGTCGCGCTTAGCGTAACCGACGGCGCTTCCAGCGGCGCGAGTTTCGAGGTGTCCCACGCATCCCAGCCGTCTGTTGCGCTTTCGTGGAAGCGCACCCCAATGGCCTGGTCGGTCGCGACGACCGTGCCAGCTGCATCGGTTACGACGCCCTCCAGCCACAGCGTGCCGCGCTGCACATCCGATGCCATCGCGGGCCCTTCCATCGCGCTGCCGATAAACGGCGCATTCGGGGCGGTGCGCCCGCTCGGATCAAACGTGACCGTCGTCGGACCGCTCCCTGGGTTGCTCCGCTCGATGAACGCGCCCTGCCATGCAGCCAGCGTTGCGCTTCCGGTGTCAATCAGCTGCCAGCTGCCTACGTTTGCATCGTAGACCTGGGCATCTGCCTTGAAGCCATTGTCGGCCAGGGCACTGCCGCCCGTGGTGAGCGAAGCAAGCTCGTAATCGGTTGGATAGGGGTTACCGAGCAGGTGCCAGCGGGCGCTTTGCGTGAGGTCGCTTCGCTCTACCGCGCTGGTGCCGTGCCGCGTGGCGCTGGAGCTCTCATCCAGCGAGATGGTGAGCCCGCCCGATTCGACGGGGTCGCGGGTGTCGTCCTGGAGATAGAGCAAGGCAGCACTTCCGTGGCCCAGCGGCGTACTCGCATCGGCGGTGATGTACGCCCCGGTGCCGCCGGTGCTTTCGTCGGGGTCGCTGTCGTCCCACACTGCCATCACGTTCAGGTTGAAGCGCGGAGCGTTGATCCCGGCGGAGGAGGCCATGCGCAGATCGCCTGCCACTGCTCCCGTGTAGGGCACACTCAGCACGCGCCAGCCGGCGTCGGTACCCGTGCCGTCGGTGCCGGTGATGGTGACGCTCGTGGCAATGGGCAGGCCGGGCGTCTCGTACGCGCCTATGTTCACGGTGGCAGTGCCGTCGTCGTTGCCATCCTGGATGCGCTCATCGGCGATGAGATCGGTATCGATATCCTCAGCGCTGCCGCCCGACTCAAACGGAGCGTTGGTGCCCGCATCCACGGCCGGGGAGCCCGCCACGAGGCGCAGGCCGTCGTCGGAGGTTGCGAACGTCCCGTCGTTGCCCGCAGGCTGCTCTGCATCCACAAACAGGGGATTAGTGTCCAGGTTATTCCCGCCGTCGGTGGTGGAGGAGCCGTTGTTTTCGCTGATACCGCCGAGGCCGCCTTCGATGAGCGTATGCGCGAGCGTAGGCGTGGCGTCAAAGTTGGAGATGGCGTCGCCATCGTTGCCAGCTGTATTCCCCCACAGGATGGCGTTCGTGACCTGCGGGCTGCTCGTGCCATTGTCGCCATAGTTGTAGATCGCACCGCCGATTTCTGCGGAGTTGCCAGTGAACGTGGTGCCCGTGACGCGCGGGCTGCTCGTGCCGCCATTGCGGCCATCGTTGTAGATCGCACCGCCGCCGAAGTCTGCGGAGTTGCCGGTGAACGTGGCGTTCGTGATCTGTGGGCTGCTTGTGCCATTGCGGCCGCTGTTGTAGATCGCACCGCCGCCGAAGTCTGCGGAGTTGCCGATGAACGTGGTGCCCGTGACGCGCGGGCTGCTCGTGCCATCGAGGCCATTGTTGTGGATCGCCCCGCCGTAAATCACTGCAGTGTTGCCGGTGAAGGTCGCGTTCGTGACCTGCGGGCTGCTCGTGCCACGAAAGCCATCGTTGTAGAGCGCACCGCCTTCGCGATCAGCGGAGTTGCCCGTGAAGATCAGTCCGGTAAGCGACGGGCTGCACGCATTGCCGCTGCCCTCGCCGTCGCAGTACAGCCCTCCTCCTAAGGTGTTAGGCAAGAATTCGTCGTCCGCGTTCCCGCCGGTGATGGTGACGCCATCCAGCACCGTGTCGGGCGTGATGTTATCGTCGATGTCGTCGCCAAATCCTTCGCCCCCATCGAAAACAAGCACGTGGTAGGCGTTATCGCCACGCCCGGTGTCGGGAATGCCGTCGCCGTCGCTGTCGGGCCCGTCGTCACCGTTTAGATCACCGGAGAGAATCGTTTCGTTCGCGCTCGGGTCGCGGTCGCTGCGGGTGGTTTCCGTGCCGGCGAATCCGCCATAGATTCCCAGGCCATCCTGGGCACCGGTTATTTCAAAGCTATCACCACGACTGGTACCGGGCGTGTAGGTGCCCGCAGCGATCCAGACCTCGTCGGTGCCGTCGGCTTCGGCCAGCGCATCTTGCAGGTTGGGGTAGGCGTCGCTCCAAGACGTGCCGTTGGCTGCCCCGGAGGCCGAGGCATCCACATAAATCTGCGCGTGAGCCGTAGGCACGCCCCACACGCCAATGCTTATCATTGCCAGCACACCGACCAAGATACGGAATGGGTGGCCCCATCCTGCAGAGCAAACGTCTAAAGATCGAAGGGTCATCGACATAATGTCAGAGTAACTGGGAAGCAGATAACGCCTCGCACTACGATGCCATTGGGCGGCACGCGCGGTTTTTTTATGCACCATAGGCGCATAAGCTGTGCGCCATTGGAAATGCAACATACCAGTCACGTGGCACAATTATTTGTCTTGCTGTGTCAAACTGTTGTCCAAATGTGTCAAATCTACGGATTCACAGCTCATTGCACAGAAGACCCAGAGGAATTGGACTATAAAGTTGAGGCCGTCGTTTTTATCTGTGGACCGTATTTCTATGCGTTTAGATTCCTCATTATGCAGCCGATACGCACAATAGGTGACAAACTGGCATCACACTTCATCAACGAATCGATAGCAGTTCAACGCTACGTGGTGGAGGAAATATGCCAGTAGCCGGAGAACTTGCACCGAACGCTATCGGTGCTGGGAGCGCCGCCCGGCGCGGACGTCTCCGGCGGGACGGGCGTAAGCGAACGGGGGACCGTTCGCCCCAGGAAAGATTTTTACCAGGAGAGCTATCACTTAACGTCTATCCACCACCAACGAATCTATCGTGATAATCCATTGACACTCCTCTGAACGGGCCGATGTACTCGGCTGGACGAATTGATCACATCCGTCGTAGAAATGGGAGTGGGGATGTGGGGGTAGCGCTACCCTGCAGGCGTGGCCCAGGCCCACCAGTAGCCGTGGCGGCGTCCAAAGGCCAACTGCCAGTGGTCGTGCGGTGTGGTACGTGTTACAATGGCACGGGCGGTCTGTGCCTCTGCATCCACCTGAAGCTGGATGGTTTTGGGCGAGCATCGGAAACCGCTGCGGCGGGCTTTGAGGACGGCTTCTTTGAGCGTCCACGCCAGCACGAGCTGCTCGTTGGGCGTACCCGGCAGCGCATGGAGTGTGTCGCGATCATCCGGGGCGAAGAGGAAACGGGCCACAGCGGCGTCACGGGGCTGAATCTGCTCCAGGTCGATGCCAATGGGCACCGGTGCCAGCACGGCTACCGCCCACGCATCCGAGTGCGCCAGCGAAACGTGCAGCGGACCGTCAACAGAAAGGCTCCCATCATCGGCCACATGCACCCGTACTGCGCCGGGAGCCTGCCCGGTATGACGTGCCACCAGTGTTTTGAGGGCGGTGCGCCCAGCCACGAAACTGCGGCGGCGGTCTGTGCTGCCGAACGTGCGGCACCGGGCCCGTTCCTGTGGATCCAGAAGAGCCTGTTGCCCATCAGCGAGGGTGATCCAGTACCAGTAGATATGAGGGGGGTGCACCATGTCTTCGTCCTCCACAAACAGCAGAGAATAAGCCGGTTACACCGACTGCGGCTGAGCCCGATCGGCTACCGAGCTTACCTCGCCGGGTTTGCCCAGCGCCAGCATAATACGCCGCTCAAACGTGTTCTTAATGTGCTGCACATCCTCCTCGGGGCTTTTGTCGATGTACATGGCGTGGATGAAGAGGTGGTCGCGGTCGTCGGAGATGTCGAGGCTGAGCGTACCCGGCGTCAGCGAAATCAGATTAGCGAGCAGCGTGATGCCGAGGTCGGACTTCAGGTCGAGCGGCACCGCCAGAATCCCAGCGCGCATGCCGTATCCGGGCGTGATGACTTCCCACGCCACGCGGACGCTCGACTTCACAAGCTCCTTCACAAAGAACCCGACCAACGACACCTGATGCCACAGGCGGGCATCGTATCCGGCATCGCCCACGAGCGGACGAAGCAGCAGCAACACCGCATAGCCCAGCGCAAACCCGACCACAAAATTAGGGAGCGTGAACGCCCCCTGAACGGCGGTCCAGATCAAGGCGAGTATAAGGGTCAGCAGCAGATTCTTCATGGCCTAAGACAGCTTCGATGTAGGCAGAGGAGTCGGAGAGTTCGTTGGCGGAGCGTTCGGCAAGGTCGAAGACCGGCCCAGCAAAAACGCTAATCATGATGGTAATGCCCGCAAGGGCGGCGATGGGCACGTACATCAGGCGGGTGCCCATAGTCATGGGCCTGCGTTCGGTCGCATCGTTTTCGGCAGCGTCGGGATCGCTGCTTCCGGGAAGGAAGGCCTTTACCCAGATCTTGGTCATCGAGAACATGGTGAAGAGCCCCACGGCAATGGCGACGGCTACAATACCGTAAGCGCCTGCTTCGATACCTGCTTTGGCAAGCACGAGCTTGGCCCAAAAGCCCGAGAGCGGCGGAAATCCCGCCAGTGAGAAGGCCGGAATCAAAAACAGAATCGCCAGGCCCGGATGGTGCGCGTAGAGGCCCTTTAGCTTTTTGAGGCTAAACGAGCCGCCCAGTCGCTGTGCTACACCACTCACCAGAAACAGGTTCGCCTTTACGATGATGTGGTGGATGATGTAGAACACGGCTCCGATGAGCGCCAGCGGCGTGTAGATCGCAAGCCCCATGATCATGTAGCCAATCTGACTCACAATGTGAAACGACAGCACGCGCCGGAAGTCGTTCTGCGCTGCTGCACCCAGCACGCCCGTTACCATGGTAAGACCGGCCACCCACATCAGCATGGTCGTATGCGTGTAGCCAATGTCTTGCGTAAAGAGCAGCGTAAACACGCGAATCATGGCGTACACGCCCACTTTGGTGAGCAGTCCCGCAAAGAAGGCCGATACCGCAGCCGGGGGCGTGTGGTACGAGGCCGGAAGCCAGAAGAAGAGTGGAAAAAGCGCCGCCTTGATCCCGAACGAGATCAAGAACATCATGGAGATGATCGTAACGAGGCCCGAAGACTCCACCTCATTGAGCACCAGCGCCAGTTCGGCCATGTTGAGCGTGCCCGCCGTGCCATACACAAGTCCGGCCCCGGTCAAGAAAAAGAGCGACGACACCAGGTTGATCATGACGTACTTGACCGCGCCCGCCAGCTGGTCCTCGGTATTGCCGAGCACAATGAGTACGAACGAGGAGATGAGCATCACCTCAAACCACACGTACAGGTTAAACAGGTCACCCGTCAGGAACGACCCGTTGATGCCCAGCATGAGCAGGTTCATGAACGGGTAGAAGCCAAAGTGCACGCGCTCGGCATCGATATTCGGAATGGCGTACACGGCCACGGCCACCCCAATAATAGCCGACACAATGAGCATAATCACGCTCAGGTAGTCGGCCACGAGCACAATGCCGAAGGGGGCCGGCCACCCGCCCGAGGCAAACGACTGAATGCCCTGCTCGTTGATCATGGCCAGCAGTCCCAGCGAAACCGCCAGCACACCGCTCATGCTAATCAGGTTGATGCCAGCCTGCACGCGGGGCACGTTGCGAAAAAGCAAGGCCAGCACCGCCGCAGCCAGCGGCAGAACAAGCGGCAAAATGAGCAGAAGGTCAGCATCCATACAGCACAGAAGTTAGCGTCGTCAAAAGGCAGAAACAGGAGGCGCTCCAGCAATGTCACGCGTCGTCGAACTCCAGTTCAACGAAGTCTTGCGCATCCACGGTATCGAGCGATCGGTAGGCCCGATACACCAGCACCAGCGAGAACGCGAGCAGCCCAAACCCAATCACAATAGCGGTTAGGATGAGCGCCTGCGAGAGGGGATTGGCGCTGCCCTCGGGTGGCAGCTTCGCCCCCAGTTCAATGAGCGGCGCCTCGGCACGCGTCATGCGCCCCAGCGTAAAGAGCAGCAGGTTCACCGCATTCGACAGAATCACAATCCCGATGACCATGCGCACCAGGTCACGGCGCTGCAGTTGGTACACTGCAATGGCCACGAGCGCACCGATCACAAAAGCAAGCAGAGTTTCCATACGTCAACACAAAAGCAGTCAGGGGGAGGCAGAGCAGAGGTCAGCAGGCGCGCATCACCACGATGCAGCTTAGCAGGCTACGCGGCAGGCGACGAGGGAGGCGTAGTGCCCGGCCGGTTATCGCGCGGGAAAAGGCTAAGGCCATCGTCGTCAAGCTCGTAGATGACGACGAGCGTCATGCCCACCACAAGCAGGTAGACCCCGATGTCAAACAGGATGGGCGTGCCCAGCTTGACCCCGCCGGGCAGCGTCGTCCACAGCCCCTTGAAAAAGGGCGCTCCCGAAAAGAGCGGGATGAGCGCACTTACCAGCGCAATGCCCACGCCCGATGCCATGAGCGTACGCGGATCAGCGTACAGCGCACGGCGCGCGTCTTGCGTCCCGTAGGCCATAGCGTAAAGCGCAAAGGCACTGGCTGACACAAGCCCCCCGATGAATCCACCGCCGGCCTCGTTGTGGCCGCGGAGCATCAGGAAGACCGAAAACAGAATCATCAGCGGCACCAACAGCCGGGCCGCCGTACGTAAAATCAGCGACAGTCTCATGACAGTTGCTCAACTTGTTCAGAAGCACGCGAGGCCTCGACCTTCTCCGATGTTTTGGAGCGTTTGAGGCGGAGCAGGGTGTAGATGCCAAACCCAGCGATCAGCAGCACCGTGATTTCGCCCAGTGTATCGAGCGCACGGAAGTCCACCAGAATCGTGTTTACGATATTGCGCCCCTGGGCCTCGGAGTAGCTGTACTGCATGTAGTATTCGCCCATGCGGTTCTCGAAGGGCTGATTCAGCACTGCCAGCATGAGCGCAGTGAACATGCTTCCTGTAGCCACAGCCAGCACACCATCGCGCAGACGATGCCCAATCGAGGCCACTTCGCTAAGTGTAGGCAACGCAGCTAAGATCAGCACAAAGAGGATGACGGTGAGCGTCTCGATGAGAAACTGCGTCATCGCCAGGTCGGGCGCGCCATACATCAGGTAGGTAAGCGCAATGCTAAACCCACTGATGCCAAGCGCAGCCACCAACGCAATACGGGCACTCAGAAACAGCGTAGCGAGCGCCCCGCCCACAATAAGAAGGCTCAAGATCCACTCGTAGGGTGCAATTCCGACGAACGAGAGCACCGGGCCTTCGAATCCGAAATGACCAAAGGTATAGCCAACCACGGCGACCGTGGTGCCCAGGATGGTGGCAATGTACCGACGCAAATAGCCGTTCTGCAGGAAGTTGGTTTGCGCCGTTGCCGTAGCGAGCAATCCATTAATGGCATGGTCGTAGCCGTTGTCGAGGCCGGTGCCCAGCCAGCGCTCCAGAGCGCGGAACGGGGCGCTCTGTCGCATCGGGGTCCACGCGAAGTACGTACCCACGCCGAGCGCGACCGTCACCCCACTCAGCGCCAACGGCAGGTTGAACCCGTGCCAGATGGCCAGATGGGGCGTAGCCTCGGCCCCCATGAGGGCACTGAGCGAGGGCGCCAGGATGGCGCTGTCAAGCAGCCACGGCGCCAGGCCCAGCCCCAGACTGAGGACCGCAAGCACTGCTGCCCCAAACCACAGCCCGGTGTCCGGACGATGGGCGTGCGACGTAAGGTCGTTCAGCGGCCCCATGAACGGGCGGATGGCGAGGAGTCCTGCCGAGGCCACCAGGGCGACGTTCGCCAAGAGGGCCGCGCCGGTAAAGAACAAGGCAGCCTGGTCCAGATGCAGTGTGGCCTCATAGATAATCTCTTTCCCTATGAATCCAAAAAACAGCGGAATACCGGCCATTGAGAGGCATGCGATAACCGCTGCGCCAAACGTAATGGGCATTTTGGAGCGCAGCCCCCCAAGCTTGGTGATATCGCGCTCGTGCACGCCGTGATCAATGGCTCCGGCCACCATGAAGAGCGCCGCTTTGTAGAAGGCGTGGACCAGCACGAAGACGAGGCATGCCTTCAGGGCGGTTTCGGTGCCCAGCCCCAGCAGCATGGTGAGCGCCCCCAGCGCCATAATGGTTGTGTAGGCCAGGATGCCCTTCAGGTCGGTGTATTGCAGGGCGAGCCAGGCGCTAAGGACCATCGTAAACGCGCCGATGCCGCCCACAAGCCAGAACCACAGGTCGGTTCCTGAAAGCACAGGATGGAAGCGCGCCATCACGTAGATTCCGGCCTTAACCATGGTGGCGGAGTGCAAGTACGCGCTCACAGGCGTGGGCGCCTGCATGGCATTGGGAAGCCAGAAGTAGAACGGGAACTGCGCCGATTTGGTGAAGGCCCCGGCCAGCACAAGCAACACAATGGCGGTGTAGAAGCCATGGTCGCGAATTGCCTCTCCGGTTTCGAGGATGGCCGAGATCTGCAGGGTGCCGGTGGCCTGCTCCATCAACAGAAACCCGGCCAGCAGGGCGAGCCCGCCCGCCTTTGTGATGAGTAGCGCCTGCCACGCTGCGCGGCGCGAGGCGGCCTCGTCGTGGTTGAACCCGATGAGCACGAACGAGGCGAAGCTCGTCAGCTCGAAGAAGATGTAGAAGGTAAACAGGTTGTCGGCCAGCACCAGCCCGACCATCGCGGCCATGAACATGGACAGGTAGGCAAAGAACCGCCCAAGGTGGTGGTGACCTTTCAGGTACGCCCCGGCATAGATGAAGATGAGCGTGCCAATGCCCGTAATGAGCAGCGCAAAGAAGAGGCTGAGGCCATCAACGTAGAACGACAGGTCCACGTTAAGGCCTGGCACCCAGGCGTAAGCCACACGCATGGTTTCGCCCGCAGCTACCGGGGCGATGAACGTGGACAGGTACGCTGTGATACCCGCAGGCACCAGGCTGTACAGCCATCCGGTAGCGCGCCCGGTAGCCCCTGTAATCCACGGCGCCACGAGCGCGAGCGCAAACCCGGCAAAGACAGCAAGAACGATCCCCATACAGACAAATTGGCGTCAACCGAAAACAATGTGACAGCCGCGCGCAGGTCGGTGCGGCAGCAACGTGATGCGCGACAGCGGAGCGCTACTTACGACGAGGTGTGCTGCTTCGACGTCTCTTGAGTGGTGCATTCTGGAAACGCGTCGGTGCCGTCGGAGGCAGCATCTGAGCTTAGCACCTGGTGGGTTGGCAACTGGTCGATGGCCGTGTCATGCCACAGGCGCACCCCGATCTGCGGGCCGCCGTAGTAGGCAGCTCGCCCAATCATGTGCGCCGCTACGGGCGCGGTAAGCAGCAGAAATACGATGAGCGCCATGGACCGGGCCAGAATGCCCAGCCCAGGAAAGAAAAAGGTGAGCGAGGCCGCAATAAGCGCTACCCCCAGTGTACCGGCCTTTGTAGACGCATGCATACGCATGGGTACGTCGGGCAGGCGCACAACCCCTAACCCCGCGACAAACACGAAGAACGTGCCCCCAACAGCTAAAGCCATCCCAATCCACTCCATCACAGCGTCCATAGCAGTTTACTCGTTATAGTCGTCAGCAACAGTAGCTTCAAGCGAGATGTACTCAATATATCGGGCAAAGGCAACCGTTCCCAGGAACGCAATGAGCCCTAACACCAGCCCCACCTCCAAGAAATAACTTTTATCGGTTGCAATGGCATACATCAGCATCAGCGCAATCGCCTGATATGCAATCAGATCCAAGGCAATGACACGATCGGGAAGGCTCGGTCCCCGAATAAGGCGCACCACGGCCAGCATCAGCGACACGCTGATCAGGATTAAGCACGAATACACGGTCCACGCGAGGGGGCCACTGAGTTCCATCATGCGCAGTTCGTCGTCGGGCATCAGGATAGATAGACACGGGACACGCGGTACTTCCGTGTATCCACACGCATAGGGTACAGGCTCATTCCGCTAAAACGCAATCGCCCAGCCGAAATCGACGGGCATTTCACGGTCATAGGTCTACTTATCGGTTGCTAACCAGCATGCCCCAAACAAAAAACGAGGCGACAGGACAGCGCCTGTCGCCTCTCTTCTACACATCTTGCCGCTCTGCGCAGCTTACGCATCCAGAGCGTCTTCGTAGCGTTCATTGACGGCCTCCCAGTCAACAATGTCCCAGAACTTATCGACGTAGGTGCCGCGTTCGTTCTGATAGTTCAGGTAGTAGGCGTGCTCCCACACGTCCACACCCAGAATGGGGGTATCGCCTTTCAGGTACGGGCTATCCTGGTTGGGCGTGGAGTACACGTCGAGGCTACCGTCGGGATGGGCAACGAGCCAGCCCCATCCGCTCCCGAACTGCCCGGTGGCTGCGTTGGTGAAGGATTTCTTGAAGGCATCGAACGAGCCAAACTCGTCGTCAATGGCCTCGGCAAGTGAACCGGTGGGGGCACCGCCGCCTTCGGGCGAGAGCACCGTCCAGAACAGACGGTGATTGGCGAATCCACCACCGTTGTTACGCACGGCGGTCTGGATGTCGGCGGGCAGGTTGTCCAGCCCATGCAGGAGCGCCTCAATCGAATGCTCGCTCAGGTCGTCGTGGCCCTCCAGCGCAGCGTTCAGCTTGTTCGTGTAGCCCTGATGGTGTTTGCCATGATGGATGCGCATGGTCTGCTCGTCAATGACGGGCTCCAGCGCATCGTAGTCGTACGGCAAATCGGGAAGAGAAAAAGCCATAATTTTCGGTACGGGGTTGATGGGTGTAGGGTGAACTGTTGGGTACTGCACGCCGCACGGCATCACCTGATCAAATTGTGCAACAGATAACCTGTGCAACAAAGGCAACGCGGCGGCTGTCCTGCGCTCGTTGACAGAGCGCACGATGCCATTTCGTGACATCAATGGGCCTGCCTTGGCAAGTTTGAACGCACGTGCAAAACGTGCATGTCCAAGCCTGTGGGAAGGCTCGATGCGACAACGAGACCTCCCTTCGTTTGTTTTCGGCGTTGCGTCCCCATTACAACTGCATGGAGCCGCGATGAACCCGGCGCAAGATCACTTACGGGGCAGGCTCCAACTGCACTGCACTGCTCTCTGCCACGGTCTCCACGAACGAAGCCCCGAACGCTGTTGATGGAGTGTGATATCCGGGGTCGGGGCGGGCATCTTCCATTCGATGCATGGCTTCAACCGCAGTGCGGGCCGTCAGCGTATAGCCCTCGGGGCCGGTCCACCGGGCGGTGCGGGTGGAGCCATCGGGGCGCTGCACCTGCCCCCAGACCCATGAGGCGCCCGTTTTGCGCATCTCGGCATCGGGACCGTCTACGGTGCGACGCACGACGCCCTCGACCACCGGGCGCAGCACGGCGCGCAGCCAGGCCGGAAGAGACCCGGAGGCACGCAGCATCCATTGCAGGGCAGGTGGCACGTGTGTGTACACCGTAATCGTGGGAATGCCCGTAGAATGATACGCGGTGCTGACGTCGCCCCACGGAATGGCCGTGAGCGTACGCATCCGTCCGGCAATGTCTACCTCGCGGGTGTGCGTCCCGGCCGGGATGCGTACCAGCTGCCCATTGCGACGCATGAGGCTGCCCCGCCCCCATCCGCGCAGGGCGGTAAGGGCTGTGCCTCGCGAGAGCGCACCCAACCCCACAAATCCCAGCGACAGCGCCGTAGCATCGGGGCATGCCTGCGCAAGCGTAGCGGCCACGCAGTCGGTAGGCACTACGTCGAACCCAACACCGGGCAGGACGACGATGCCGGCCTTTTGTATGTCAGCCTTGCGGCGGCGCAATGCCTCGAACACCTGCCACTCGCCGGTGATGTCAAGGTAATGCGTGCCCGTGTCCAGGCAGGCATGCAGCATAGGATGGGCGGTATCCTCGAACGGCCCCGCGCAATGCATCACACCATCGACCTCGTTAAGAACGTCGCGCAGGGCGGTTTCGTCTTGTAGTGCTACCACGCGCCCTGGAACCGACCACTTGTTTTCCACCTCGGCCAGCCGCTCTGCATCCCGCCCGGCGGCAATGATGCTCAGGCCGCGCCGCTTCGCTTCTTCGCCAATGAGTTGACCGGTGTATCCGTATGCGCCGTACAGCAACCATGTGTTCATTGGACAAGGGGAAACGGGAAAAGACCAACAGAATCAGTACGATATCGACAGGCTTGTGTACACGATGCGCCCAATAGGAGCAGCACCGTATGCTGTTACGTAATCGGTATCGGTAAGGTTGGTACCGCCTACGCTTACCGTGGTACGCAGTGCCGGAATGGAATAGCCGATCTGTCCATCGAGCACCGCATTGCTGTCGATGGGTCCGCGTGCGAACGGCATCTGGAACGTGTATTCGTCATGCCAGCGCAGGTTGGTGTGGTAGGTAAAGTTTCCAATTTCCCCTTCGACGCCTACGTTAAGCTTGTGCTCGGGCGTGTTGAATCCCAACCCAACGGCATCGCCCAGATTGTCGTTGTCGATATGCGACCACGTGTAATTGCCGCGCATCCGAAACGCGTCGGCAAACCGGTACTCCAATCCAAGTTGCGCCCCCTGCGTGGTGATGTCCTGGTCGGCATTGGTCCATACTTGAATCAGGCGCGGACGTAACGGGTCGTCGTCGTTACGCTGCAGGTCATTTTCGGTGATGCGACTGCCATCCTCCTTGCCGATAAACTGTCGCGTGCCAATGAAACCCGTGTACTCACTTCGGTAATAGCTCACGTCCGCAAACAGCGCACCTGCATTGGTCTTATAGCCAACCTCGATGCTCTCCATCTCTTCCACATCGAGCGGGTCGACCTGAAAGAGGGCCTCTTGCTGCACCTGTTCAGCAACCGAGCGTCCCTCGGGGTCTCGCGACGGCGGGTTTACAGCGAAATACCCATCGCCCGCATTGCCGCGCAGCAGCGCTGTGCCCAGATCCAGGTAGATGTACTGGTCGAGCTGGGCGGGCGGACGAAACGCGCTGGCGTAGTTAACGCGGAAGTTGTGCTGACGATTTTCGCCGAGCGTGAGCACGCCCGAAAGACGCGGTGAGAACTGCGTGTCGAAATTGCGGAACGCGTCTACACGGCCTACCGCCGAAAGGCTCAGCCGGTCGTTGAAGAATCCACGTTGCAGACGCAGGAAGCCGCCGTACTCGTCGTTGTCGATGCCATCGCGCACGTCGCGGGTGCCATCGGGATTGATGGGCGAGGCAACTTCGCCATCGGAGAAGAGCGTGCCTGCAGAGGTGAGGCGATACTGCCGGTAGTTGCCGCCCACCGTTGCATCCACAACATCAGACTCGAAGGTGTACTGCCCTTCGGCATGATAGAGCGCCGACTCGATGTCGAACGTGGGGCGTGTCTCTCTTACGGGCAGGTTCAGGGTGGCCGAGCGGGCCGCGTCGAAGCGGTCTTCGCCCGCTTGCGGAAGCACCGACCCGGCGGCGGCCTGGGCTTGCTCAAAGGCTTCCTGAGCCGTAGCTCCTCCATTCATGGCCTGCTCGTACGCCGTGCCGTACACCGCTGCGTAGGCACCTGCGTATGACACGTCATCGGGCAGTTGCGAAGCAACAAGCACCTCGGTAGAGGTCGGATCGGGCCCCTGCACGTACAGTTGCTGGTTCATGACGGCTCCCAGCAGATTGATGTCGTAGCTATCGCCCCCGCTATCGGCGGTGCGGTAACCGCGCATCACCCAGTTGTTGCCCTCCAGCTCCAAGGCATTCGTGCTCACCGTAATGCCGTCCCACCGGAACCGGCTGTTGCTCTGGTAGATGCCTTCGCTGCTGGAAAACCGATACCAGTACGTAGCGCGAATATCGTCGCCCAGCTGCGCACTGACGGTGGGGCTAATCTGCCATGTGCTTGCGTTCATATCGCGGCCTACAAGCGCTTCCTCGCTGTATCCCGGCAGAAAAATGTTGTTGGATGATGGGTCAATGCCCGACGATTGCAGAACATTGGCAGCCTCGGTATTGCTCAGGTTGATAGCGCCGTACCGATTTACAGCATCGTAGCCGCGCGGGTCGTTTACAGGGTTGTTGCTGGGGACGATCTCCTGCGCCTGGGCATTGAAATTACGGCTGATGTATTCATTGGCTTCCATGTAGCGGCCCACCAGCTTAATGGCCACGCGGTCGTCGAAAAAGCCCTGTGCTATCCGGCCCGACACATCGACCAGGTCGCGTGTGCCCCCTTTCAGGCGTAGATCTACGCCCTGATCGTTGATCGGATCGCGCGAGTTCATGATGATAACGCCGTTAAAGGCGTTGGGCCCGTACAGCGCCGAGCTTGCGCCGTGGATCAGATCCATGCTTTCCATATCCACCAGCGGCGGCCCCGAGGTATTGCCGGAGTACACCGACAGCGAAGGGGCAACAAAGTCCACATAATCGGTAAGCTGAATGACGCGCTCCGACTTCGTGCTGTTGAAGCCCCGCGTTGACGGGCTGTTAACGAGCATAGACGAGCGGCTCACATCCACACCCGCCATCGACTCCATGCTCGCCACCAGATCGATGGATGGCCGCATGGTCAGGTCGCGCCCCGACAGCCGCCCGACCGTGACGGGCACCTCCAGAATGCGCTCGTCTACGCGGGAGGCTGACACGATGACCTCTTCGCCCCGTGCAACGGCCTCGTTCATCACAACCTCTAAGTTGCTAACAGGGCCGTTCAGCGGCTGCTCTACGGCCTGAAACCCGATAAAGGAGAAGCGCAAACGAGGCCTCTCGATCTCATCAAAGGGTACGTAGAGCGAAAACGACCCGTCGGCCCGCGATACCGTCCCGCGCTGCGTACCCATTAGCGTAATGTTTACGCCGGGCAACGACTCGCCGGTGCCGTCGAGCACAATGCCCTGCACATTAGCGTCTTGCGCAGCAGCGGGCGCGTTTAGGAGCAGAAGACCAAATAGGAGTGCACATGCCACAATGGCCTGAGCAGTACAACGGAAAACAGCAAGCATAAGAAGGACCGCAGCAGAGCGGTCTGTTGATACAAGGCTACAGATTGGATGCACATGAGGGAGCCCAGAGCGTATAAGCCAGACGCATCTTACGGGAAACGCAGAGGAGCGGCGCACAGAAACGGGCCCGACTGGCTCACACAGTGATCATTCTTTCTTTGCATTATAGCAATCTTAAAGAAAAGGATCAACCCGCGATTTGGAAGGGCGACGCTGTTTCCTGTTTGATAACACACTGCTGGTGTATGTCGATCGGCCTGCTGTGTCTCCGACACGGCCGTGATACCAAGCGCAAACGAACAGGGCAACTTGTGCCGGATTCTTGTGGTACCGATTGCCTCAGGGAGCATTCCATTTAGTACCAATCCGCTTTTTTCTCGTCACCAAACGCACCGCCTATGTCTACGCCCCCCATTGTCAACGTATCGGTCGATGCGCACGTGGCTACGCTCGAAATGAACCGCCCCGACCGGCGCAATGCCCTCAGCCCCGAAATGGATGCGGCACTGCGCAATGCTTTTGCTGATGTGACCGCCCGCGACGATGTACGTGCGGTGCTGCTGAAGGCGGCGGGCTCTACGTTCTGTGCCGGAGCCGATCTCCAGTTCCTGCGCCCCACACCCGATCCTGAAGAAATCCAGCGCCACGTGCTCGACCGCTATGCGCCGCTGGTACGCCAGATCATAGAGGCCCCGCTGCCTGTCGTTGCCGCCCTGAACGGCTCCACCGCCGGGGCCGGACTCGCCCTCGCGCTTGCATGCGATCTCCGCCTCATGGCCGACGATGGCGTCCTGGTTGCCGGGTTTAGCTCGATTGGTTTTGTGCCCGATTCGGGGGTCGCCTACTTTTTGGTGCGCCACCTGGGCTATGCGCGCGCGTTTGAAATGCTTGCGCTCTCAGAACCCGTTCCGGCTACGCAATGTGCCACGTGGGGACTCGTAAACCGCGTGGTGGAAGCTGATGAGCTACATACCACGGCCCAGTCGCTGGCTCACCGCCTGGCTGCTCGTCCTACCAAAGCACTGGGGTGGACGAAAACTTGTCTTCGGCACGCGCAAACGCACTCGCTCGATCGCACCATTGAGCACGAAGCGCTCTACCAGAGTCTCGCTGTGCAAACAGACGACCATGCCGAAGGCGTACAGGCCTTTGTCGAGAAGCGCGATGCGTCGTTTTCAGGGATGTGATCGGGTTGAGGATCTGATCGGCACAGCCCGCCGAGCATTGCCACCCGTTATGCTTCGTTGTTGTGCTCACGAACAAGATCTGAGTACGAGCGATCGACCAGGGCATCGGTCGGGATGTGGAGGTCCTCCATGAGCTCCGTGCACATAGCGTGCAGGTCGGATTCAGAGGCCGTGCCCTCGGTATCTACCGCTTCCAGCTCCACAAACGACCCGAGCCCGGGCAGCTCATCCAAGTGCACCTTCACCTGATCGACCCAGTAGATGGAGCGCGTTTTCTCAACCACAACATCAACGGGCAAGGCGGCTTGCAGTACCGCGTGTACGGCAGCAAGCGCCTTGCCCGGATCGGTTCGCTCAATTTGAGACGGCTTGGGACCGGCTTGATCAGGGCGATTATAGAAGATAATTCCCTGCTCTATGGTCCCTTCGCGCACTTTGAGGCGCCCCTCGGGCACCACAAAGTAGGTATCGCGCTGCGTATCGGTGCCCGTGTAAGCTGCCTCCATGGCCTCCAGCCGCTTTCGAAACGGCTCAAGATCATCCACGCGAACCTTAATTTCAACGTTAAGATGGCGCATCGTAGCAGCCTCCAGTCATAGCAAGTACAGCAGGATACAGGGAGCGTTACTCAAGCACCAGCTCTTCGTCAATCTCCTGAAGCTGCATGCGGGCCAGCGCAAGGTTTACCTTGTTTCGATCGAGCATTACGTACGTAAACACATTCTCATTTTCGTGAAAGATGCGGATCAGGTGGTACTCGCCTTCCAGAGACACCAAAATCTCTTCGATTTGATCGTCCAGCCCGAGCTTGTCGAGCACCGACTTCTTCGTGCGAACGATTTCGGTGTTGGCGGCACCCGCCAGTTCCATATCAACGTCACGCCCACCAGCAGTGCCCAGTGTCATGCCCGACTGGTAGTCAACCAGTGCAGCACCTTTAGCGCCATCGATGTCCATAATGGAGGAGAGCGACTCGCGAATGTTTGCCATAAGACCAGTATTTTCAGTTGTTCGTTAAAAAAGTGTAGGTGTGCAGATCGGAAGCGGCGTTAAAAACGATCTACGCCCTGCTTCCATGAAAGCACGCTTGGTACACGATGCATCTCGTGGCATGTTGCATGGTGGGTCCAAGACGCCTTGAAAATACAGGGCCTGTTTCGTGGATACCCTGCGCTTTCGTCTCGTTGTGTATGATACCGTTATTAGCGCATCTGCCCGGTGTATCTTTCCCACTCGGCTTATCGACTCCTTATCACTTGCCCAGTGCACCACTACCCTGCAGTGCACTGTCGCTTTTGGATAACCTATCTGTAAGAGAACTGAAAAAGCCGCCCCGGCCCGCTCTCCTCGATTGACGTTGGCCGCTGCATTCCGTATGCTTTTTACACACTCAAAGGAATGATTCTTGCGTGTGTCGCAGAGCCCCTACGCGGCGCACCTCCGTTGGTTAGCCGCTGCCTTGATATGCTTGAACTTCATCAGAAACAAGAGCTTCAGCAGAAGCTATCGCCACAACAGATTCAGTACATCAAGCTGCTGCAACTGAATACGCTCGACCTGGAGCAGCGCATCAAAGACGAGATGGCAGAGAACCCGCTGCTTGAAGAAGGCGTCGAGGATGCCGAGCTCGAAAGCCGCGAAGAAGCGGAGACCGAGCAGGAGATGGAAAACGAACTGGAAACCGACGATCCCGACGAGGAGGAGTTCGATCTCGACGAGCTGCTCAACAATCCCGACGACCTCTACGGCTACAAGGCCAACCCCAATCGCGGCGACGAAGACGACGAGTACCGCCGCCAGATGCGCGCCTCGACCTCGCTCGCCGAGGACCTGAACGAGCAACTCAGCCTGCTGAATCTCGACGAGACCGAACAGCTCATTGCCGATCAGATCGTGGGCTCGATCGATGAGGATGGCTATCTGCGCCGCGAGGTAGAGTCGATCATCGATGATATTCTGTTCAACCAGAACGTGGAGGTCACCGAAGACGACGTCGAGGCGGTGCTCAAGCAGGTGCAGTCGCTCGACCCGGCAGGCATCGCTGCGCGCGATCTGCAGGAGTGCCTGCTCATCCAGCTGCGCCGCATGCCCGACGAC
This sequence comes from Longimonas halophila, assembly GCF_002554705.1. Classification (GTDB taxonomy): domain Bacteria; phylum Bacteroidota; class Rhodothermia; order Rhodothermales; family Salinibacteraceae; genus Longimonas; species Longimonas halophila. Next base: position 108,225 of record NZ_PDEP01000007.1, read on the forward strand.
ATTGAGGGGCGCGACATTGCTGTTGCAATGCTGGAGGACCACTACAAGGCCTTCACGATGAAGCACTTCGGCAAACTCAAAAAGCGACTGGACATCGACGATCGCGCCCTCAAGACGGCGTTCGACCTTATTCAGCAGCGCCTTGACCCCAAACCTGGCGAGGGGACCTTCTCCGAAGAGACCAACTACATCACGCCCGACTTTACCGTCCGGTACGTCGACGAAGATTTTGTTATCACCCTAAACGGCCAGAATGCCCCCGACCTGCGCATCTCGCGCCACTATCGTCGCATGCTCGAAAAGATGCGGGCCGAGCAGAAGAAGGAGGAGGAAACCTCATCGGTCGACAAGGAGACGAAGTCGTTTCTCAAAAACAAGTTTGAGTCCGCACGTTGGTTTATCAACTCTATCAACCAGCGGCGGCATACCATGACGCTCGTGATGGATGCCATTGTGCAGCTACAGGAGGACTTCTTTCGCTACGGCGAAGGGCATCTTAAGCCCATGATTCTGCAGGATGTGGCGGACATCATCGACATGGATATTTCGACGGTGAGCCGCGTGGTGAATGGCAAGTACGTGCAGACGGAGTTCGGCGTCTATGAACTCAAGTACTTCTTTTCTGAGGGCTTGGAGACGGTCGACGGCGAAGAGGTCTCGAACAAGGAGGTGAAGGCCATCTTGCAGCAGATTGTAGACGACGAGGACAAGACCGACCCGATGTCGGACCAGGCGCTGGCCGATACGCTGGAGGAACGCGGTTTCAAGATCGCCCGGCGCACCGTATCCAAGTATCGCAAGCAGTTGGGGATTCCGGTGGCCCGCCTGCGCAAGGAGATCGTGCTGGAGGATGAGGAGGCGTAGTGCACTGCGCACGGATCTTTGCCCCCGGGTACTTCGTCATGCACTCCCCATACCGATTCTCTTTTCCTTAACAAAAAGGTGATGCTTATGAAAGGTGCCAAGATCCTCATGCTCGCGGGCGATTTCGTAGAGGACTACGAGATGATGGTCCCGTTTCAAGCGCTGCAAATGGTGGGCCACACGGTGCATGCAGTGTGTCCCGACAAATCTGAGGGCGACGCGGTGAAAACGGCTATCCACGACTTTGAGGGCGACCAGACGTACACGGAGAAGCCCGGCCACAACTTCGTGCTGAACGCGACCTTCGACGAGGTCGACCCGGCCGACTACGACGCGCTGGTGATTCCGGGCGGACGCGCGCCGGAGTATATCCGTCTGAACGAGGACGTGCTTGCGATGGTGCGCCACTTCGACGAGGCTGACAAGCCCATTGCAGCAGTCTGCCATGGCGCACAGGTGCTGGCCGCTGCGGGTGTGATTAATGGCAAGCAGTGCGCGGCCTACCCGGCCTGTCAGCCCGAGGTCGAACGCGCGGGCGGCATGTACACCGACATCGCTGCCGACGAAGTGACGGTTGACGGCCAGCTCGTGACGGCTCCGGCGTGGCCTGCCCATCCGAAGTGGCTGGCGGCGTTTCTGGAGGTGCTCGGCACACAGATCGAACACCGCACTCCGGTAGCAGCATAGCCACACCGGGTTGACGTACCGCGCTTCACTCCGCTGCGCATCGATTCCGGCTTGTGTCGGAGTCGATGCGTCTCTGTTTTGAGCAAGGTGCTCGTCTCACGTATGCCTCCACGGTGCCCCTATGCCAAGCGAGGTTGAGGGCAATTCAGATGCGCCCCCCAACCTACCGTAACGACGCAGGGCCCTGCGTTGTCGGGAGCAATGCGTCGTCATGCGGAGCGGCATCTGCCATGCAAAGTAGCGTGATCTCAACCTCATGCCCCCCGTCTGCATGCGAAGAGGGCTCTACGACGGCGTCCCAGCACGTATCTGTTTAGCAGGCTTCAATGATCGCCTGGGATATCCGCACCCCAAGAGCACTCGGTCACTGCGTTCCCAGCGCTTCGCTTCTGATCCCGGGCTAAGGAAAGACGCAATGCGGAGACCGCTCCTGCCCCCCAATCCGACTCCTGCCCTTCCTCGTCGCATGGCACAAAAAGCATGACCTTCGGCCCCTCCGCCGTGCGACGCAAGCCGGTTAGGGGCACAACAGGCATGACCCTGCGGGCCCCTCTGCCCCGACCACCCCTGATTAGGATACGAGGCGCTGGGACGTCCCGGATGCCTGCACGGTGTATCTGTCCCAAGCGAAGCCGCGGACGACCCAGAAGCGCTCCTCCAACCGACCGTAACGACGCAGGGCCTGCGTCGCCCGGAGCAATCCGTTACCATACGGTCCGGCATCTGCCATGCAAAGTAGCGCGATCTCAACCTCATGCCCCCCGTCTGCATGCGGAGGAGGCTCTACGACGGCGTCCCAGTGCGATCCTTCGATTCGGCTGCGCCTCACTCAGGATGAGAGGCGGCTCTACAACGGCGTCCCAGTGCCCTGGGACGTTACTATGCCTCAAAGGTGCGCCTGTCCCGAGCGAAGCCACGGACGCCCCAGAAGCGCCCTCCAACCGACCGTAACGACGCAGGGCACTGCGTCGCCGGGAGCGATGCGGTGCCATGCGGAGCGGCATCTGCCCATGCAAAGCAGCGCGATCTCAACCTCATGTGCCCCGTCCGCATGCGAGGGCGGCTCTCTAACAGCGTCCCAGTGCCCTGGGACGTTACGTATACCTCAAAGGTGCGATTAAAGGCCGACAAAAGTATTGCGCAAAACGAACGCAGCTTCGCATTTCAATGCCTCAAAGGTGCGATTAAAGGCGTAGAATTGCTGCTCGGATAGCTCGACTTCGAGGGATTTCAATGCCTCAAAGGTGCGATTAAAGGGTCGTGACCCACGTGCGCCCGCCCTCTACGAAGGCTTATTTCAATGCCTCAAAGGTGCGATTAAAGGTCACGTCCTCCACCTGGAAGTGATCGTAGTCATTTTTATTTCAATGCCTCAAAGGTGCGATTAAAGGCATCCGTCGTACACCACCGCAGCTGTCACCACGCGGATTTCAATGCCTCAAAGGTGCGATTAAAGGTGGCTGGGTCGACGCCGACCACCACCTTCGTAAGCTATTTCAATGCCTCAAAGGTGCGATTAAAGGACGGGTGTCGTGGTCGCATATAGCACCCAGCCGCACATTTCAATGCCTCAAAGGTGCGATTAAAGGCCTGCTGGAATATGCAGTTTAGCCCGCTTAGATGCAAATAAGCCGCGATTCGGCGATGATTGGGCGCGCCCGATGTCGTCACCCTCCGGTAGTGTGCAACCCCCAGGGGGGCCGACGACATCCGCTAACTCTTTGATCCTACGCTGCATATCCATAAAAATTAGGATGTGGCACGGTGGTTGTGGAGAGCGTTTTCCCGAAAATGGACGTAGGCCGACGACACATCGGCCCTCAGCGGCGCTGTGGGCGGGGTCCTTGTTTGGGGTGTTCCACTGCGGTTTTAGGACCTGTAGGCGGTCCGTGGATCGTTTTTAAACAGTGCCTCCCCAACCCTCTGCAGAATAGTTTGTACACGCCATAGACCTACTTTTTAGATACGCTCAAGTTTTCATGCCTCCCCCTGCTGCCTGGACCGATGCCTACCTTGGCGTAGGAGCCAACCTGGGCGACCGCCGTGCTCAAATCGACCAGGCGTTGGTTCAGTTGGATGCGCAGGCCGGGGTATCCGTCGAGCGGGTGTCGTCGGCCTACGAGAGTGAGGCCCATCGGCGTGCCGGTCAAGAGGCGGTGCCTGCGTTCATTAACGGCGTGGTTCACATCCGTACCGCGCTGTCGGCCCATGCGCTGCTGCGCGCGACTCAGGCGCTGGAAGAGCAGGCCGGGCGCTCGGCATCGGCCCCACGGTGGGCCCCGCGTCCACTGGACATTGACCTGCTCATGGTGGGCACAGAAACGGCCCGCACCGAGCGCCTCACGCTTCCGCATCCCCGCGTACACGAGCGGCGGTTTGTGCTGATGCCCTGGGCCGAGCTGGCCCCGAACTTGTGGGTGCCCGACCCGTTCGATGCTACCGTTCAAAACTTGCTTCAGACCTGCTCCGATACCCACGCCTTACACCGGCGGTCGGGGCCTCTGGCCCGCTCCCTATTCCCCACGTAAACGCTCCGTCTCGCTCGTGTCTGTATCTGACCTGCCCTCCGACCTCAACTACATTGTCATTGAAGGCGTCATCGGAGCAGGAAAGACGACCTTAGCGAAGCTTATGGCCAATCGGTTTGATGGGCGCCTGGTGCTGGAGCAGTTTGACGACAATCCGTTCTTGGAGCGCTTCTACGACGACCGTGCACGCTGGGCCTTTCAGACGCAACTCGCGTTTCTGGCGAGCCGTTTTCGCCAGCAGAAGGAGCTGGGGATGCGCGACCTGTTTCACCACCTCACCATCAGCGACTACGCGTTTGATAAGGACCGCATCTTTGCGCACCAGAACCTCTCGGGCGATGAGCTGCAGCTCTATGAGACGCTCTACGAGCACATGGAGCCTGCTACGCCCACGCCCGACCTGATTGTGTACCTGCAGTCGTCCACCGAACGCCTCATGCAGAACATTGCCAAGCGCGGGCGTCCGTACGAGGAAGACATGGACCCTGACTACATTGCATCGCTGCACGAGGCGTATAACCACTACTTTTTCCACTACACCAAGAGCCCGCTGCTCATCGTAAACGCTGCTGAACTTGACTTCGTGGAGCACCAGGACGACCTGGATGCCCTGCTGGGCCATATTACGACCGTCGACGCACAAGGGACAACGTACGTCCGTCATCCGTAGCACACGTGTACCTGCCGTCTACGATGCGAAGTGGCGTCCCCGAATGGAGTATATTATCACGGCCCTTATTGTCTACTTTGTCTTGCAGGTTGTGGCCAACCTGGTGCGCATCTGGCGTGGATACAACGGGCAACACCCCTCGAACGATTTCTTTGGGATGCCGCGCAACGACCGCGAGCCCGAAGATCGGCTTGCGCGCAAAGATCGCGAGTCGCCCCGGTTCTGGGGGCGCGACGTTGAGGACGTGTCGTGGACCGACGTGTCGGTGGATGACGAGCCTGTAGACAGCGAAGAGCAAACGCCGGTGTCGTAGCTCACGTAGCCTCCTGGTTTTTCTGCTTAGCGCGGGCCAAAGCGAAAGGTGATGACCGTTTCGGTAGCCACGGGCTGCCCGGCGTCGCGCGCCGGACGGAAGCGAGCCCGCCGTGCGGCGTTCAGAGCGGCTTCGTCCAACCCGTAGCCGAGCGTGGGTGTGGGCTGTTCGTTGCCATTGGCATCGACCTGCCACCGCGCACGGATTGTCGCGTCTTGCACGACGCCCCGGGCATCCACCTGCACCTGCACCGCGATACGCGCCCGTACGTCATTGCGGCGGGCGGCCTCGGTATAAGTGGGCTGCGGCACGCGCAGCAGCCGCGCTGTGGTGGCGGGCTGGGCCCGCGCAACGGCCTCTTCGGCCTGCCCGTCGCGGCGCTCGGCATCGTCGCCCGGCTCCACGATGTCGAGTGAGGTGTCGCTCCAGTCGATCTCCTCGTTTACGACGACATCGTTGGGGACTACCACCGGCGGCAGTGGAGCCGGTGGCGGCGGCTGGCGGCGTACGTCGTGGTCGGTTGGCTGAATCTCTTCGAGCTGGATGCGATCAGTCGCACTGTCGCTATACAGGGCGTTCGGAGTCGCCTGCGGCACCGGCCACCACCGCACCAATCCCACACAAAGCAGCAACGCCGCCATGCCGCCGCCGAGCACACGCAGCCGGTACGTGCTCGATGCCCGCCACGATGTGTCTCGTTGACTCATGTGCTGCCTTGCTTGTGTGCAATTATTGCTGCTGTGCGTAGTTCACTGCTGTACGTATGGATCCTGGCTCGCCGTTTATGTGGTACTGTGAGGTGAAACACAGGATCTGGCACCGACGGTGCCGATAGCGTTCGGTGCAGGTTTCCTTCCTCCTTTGTTGATCGCCGCCTTGTGGCAGAGTGCACGGTCCTGACATCCCCCATTCCCTCACGCTGTTCGGGCGTTTCCCCCTTCGCGAAGGGGGAAATGTCGCGCAGCGACAAAGGGGGATGCCCAACCGGGAAGGACCATCGAAAAACCCGCACACTGCGTTAATTATACCTTCGCCGTGGACGCAAGCGGTCCCCGGCTGTGGGAAATCTCTGTGGGCGAGCGGCACAGCATACGGCGGCTTATCTCACAACCTACAACAGCGGCACGGCTTCCAGCCGTTCTTTGAGGGCACGTGCCATAAGCAGTATTTCTCTTTACGGGCCCATGTGGTGAGTTATTCCCCGTGTGCATTACGGCACAAAGCAAGACATGCAGTTCCCGAATCGATGAACATCCTGCAAATCTACCTGTGCGGCTTGCGGAACGTCGGCCTACCTGCTACGTTTGTCGATGGAAATTATTGATGACTCCCCTTATGCCTGCATCTGCGCCCCCTGACCTGCTCTTGTTGCTGTGGCATGCGCTGTCGACCCGACAGGGCTGCCGCCCTCCCCGTTTTGTTTACCTTTCCGTCATTGGCGGAAAGGTTTTTTTATGCGCTCAGGCTACGGAAGTCGCTCGATTTCTCTTCGTTTCTTGTTGCTTCCAGCAATCCCTCCCTGGCTATGCCCTCCGAATCCCCTGCCACGCTTGCTCTCTCCGACGGAACGGTTGTGACCGGCTGTGCGATCGGCCAGTGCGGTACCACGCGCGGCGAGCTGTGCTTTAACACCAGCATGACCGGCTACCAGGAGATCCTCACGGATCCCTCCTACTACGGCCAGCTCGTGATGATGACCTACCCGCACATCGGCAACTACGGCACCACGCCCGCCGAAAACGAGTCGCACGCGCCCAAGGCGTCGGGGCTCATCGTGCGCTCGTGCACCAACACCCCGAGCGGACCAAAAGGACGTTCGGCGCTGGATGCGTATCTGGCGCAGCATGGCGTGGTCGGCATTACTGATGTCGACACGCGGGCGCTCGTTCGCCAGATTCGCACCGATGGCGTGCTGAATGCGGTCATCGACAGCACCGGTCTCGACGCCGACACGCTCGTAGCCCGGGCCCGCAACTGCCCCGACATGGCCGGGCGTGCCTATGCGTCCAAGGTCACCACACAGTATGCCTACACCTACAACCGCGACAACGGCCCCACCGTTGTGGTGGTCGATTACGGCGCCAAACGCAGTCTGCTCGACGCCTTTGCCCAGCGCGGCTGCACGGTGCATGTGGTACCCGCCGCTACGCCGCTCGACAAGCTGCGCTCGTATGCGCCCGACGCGCTCTTTCTGTCGAACGGGCCCGGCGATCCGCGTGCCATGCCCGAGGCCATTGCTCACGCTCGCTCCGCTCTCGAATCCAACCTCCCGGTGCTCGGCATCTGCCTGGGACATCAGCTCATGGCGCTGGCGCAGGGCATGGACGTCTACAAGATGCGCGTGGGCCATCGCGGAGCCAATCAGCCGGTCAAGAATCTGATGAGCGGGCGCGTCGAGATTACCACGCAAAACCATGGATTCGCTGTGGATGCCGGTTCGCTCCCCGATCAGGGCGCGGTCGTTACGCATCGCAACCTGAACGACGACACGATCGAGGGCTTGCGGTATCCCCAACATAAGGCGTTCTCGCTGCAATACCATCCCGAGGCGTCGCCTGGGCCGCACGACAGCGATTATCTCTTCGATGCGTTCCTGGAGATGGTTCCCAATCGCGCTCCCGCTCTTCGCACTGCCCGCCACGGTCTCGCCGTTGCGGGTTAATTTTTGGGATGCACCTGCGTTTTCCCTGCGACCGAACTCTGATTCTCTGACTACCGCCTCCGAATCCCCCAATGCCCAAACGTACCGACATTGACACGATCCTGCTCATCGGCTCCGGCCCCATCGTCATTGGTCAGGCGTGCGAGTTCGACTACTCGGGTAGTCAGGCTGCGCAAGCGCTCATGGACGAGGGCTACCGCGTGGTGCTGGTGAACTCAAACCCCGCCACCATCATGACCGATCCCATGATGGCCGACGAGGTCTACCTGCAGCCGCTCACCGTCGAATCCATTACGCGGATCGTCGAAAAGGAACAGCCGGATGCGGTGCTGCCCACCATGGGCGGCCAGACCGCACTGAACCTGACCGAAGATGTGCAGAAGGCCGGCGTGTGGGCCGAGCATGGCGTGGAGCTGATTGGCGTGGACCTGGACGCCGTGCAGCGCACCGAGGACCGCCAGCGCTTCCGCGACCTCATGGAAGAAGTGGGCCTGGACCAGGGGCGTAGTCAGACGGCGAAAACCGTAGACGAAGCTGCTGCTGTGACCCGTGATTTGGGCGGCCTGCCCGTCGTCATTCGTCCGTCGTACACGCTGGGCGGCTCGGGCGGCGGTATTGTACGCACCGAAGACGAGTTCGAGCGCATGGTGTCGCGCGGACTGGAGATGAGTCCGGTGCACCAGGTGCTCATTGAGGAGTGCCTGTTCGGATGGAAGGAGTACGAGTTAGAGCTGCTCCGCGACGCCAACGAAAATGTCGTCATCATCTGCTCCATCGAGAACGTGAACCCGATGGGCGTGCACACGGGCGATTCGGTGACGGTGGCTCCGCAGCAGACCCTCACCGACCGCCAGTACCAGGCCATGCGCGACGCCGCCATCAAGGCGATGCGCTCCATCGGCACGTTTGCGGGCGGGTGCAACATCCAGTTTGCGGTGGATCCAGAGACCGGGCGCATGATCGTGATCGAGATCAACCCCCGCGTGTCGCGCTCCTCGGCGCTGGCCTCCAAGGCAACGGGCTATCCCATCGCCAAGGTCGCGACGCGGCTGGCCGTGGGCTATACGCTCGACGAGCTCCCGAACGAGATCACCGGCACCAGCGCCTGCTTCGAGCCGTCGATCGACTACGTGGTCACGAAGATTCCGCGCTTTAACTTCGACAAATTCGAGGGCGTCGACGAAGCGCTCACCACGCAGATGAAGGCCGTGGGCGAGGTGCTTGCGCTCGGCCGCACCTTCCCCGAAAGCCTGCAAAAAGCGTGGCAGAGCCTGGAGATTGGCTATCATGGCCTCGGCGCCGACCGTCCTGTGCCCGACCGCGACACGGTGCGCGAACGGCTGGAACAGCCGTACTGGGATCAACTCCTGCACGTGCGCCATGCGCTCTACCACGACGCCTCGGTCGAAGAAATCCACGACGTGACCAAGATCGACCGGTGGTTTCTGCGCGGCATTGAGTCGATCGTCGAGATGGAGCGGCAGATCGCCACACATACGCTCGATACACTCCCGAACGACCTGCTGCGCGAGGCCAAGCGCTACGGGTTTTCGGATGCACAGCTGGCCTTCTTGCTTGCCGGTGACCTCGACGACGACACCGTCCGTGCGCATCGCAAAAAAGCCGATATCACGCCGTCGTTTCTGGTAGTGGACACCTGCGCTGGCGAGTTTCCTGCCGACACGCCGTACTACTACTCCAGCTACGATGCCGGCAACGAGCGCCCGTCCTCCGACCGCGACAAGGTGCTTATTCTGGGCAGCGGCCCCAACCGCATCGGGCAGGGCATCGAGTTCGACTACGCCTGCGTGCATGGCGTACGCGCGGCGCAACAGATGGGCTACGAGGCGCTCATGCTCAACTGCAACCCCGAAACGGTCTCGACCGACTTCAACGTGGCCGACGGCCTCTTTGTGGAGCCGGTCTACTGGGAGCACATCATGAACGTGATCGACCACGAGCAGCCCGAGGGCGTCATCGTGCAACTGGGCGGGCAGACCGCACTGAAGTACGCCAGGCGTTTCAAGGAGCACGGCATCCGCGTGCTGGGCACCGATCCCGTCGACATGGACCGCGCCGAGGATCGGGGACACTTCTCTGCGCTCTTGGAGGAGCTCAACATCCCCTCGCCGCCGTACGGCATGGCGCACAGCATCAACGAAGCCGTGCAGCGCGCATCCGACATCGGCTACCCGGTGCTGATTCGTCCGAGCTACGTGCTGGGCGGCGAGGGCATGCGCATTGCCCATACGCCCGCCGAAGTGAAGCGCCATGTCGCCTCCATCTTGCAGCGCACGCCCGACAACGCGATCTTGCTCGACCGCTTCCTGGAAGGCGGCATTGAGGTCGATGTCGACGCGATTTGCGACGGCACCGACGTGTGGATCAGCGGCATCCTGGAGCATGTGGAGCCGGCGGGGGTGCATTCGGGCGATTCGACGGCGGTGCTGCCCCCGCACAGTCTCCCCGCCAATGTGCAGGACACCATTCGCGATTACGTAGAGCAGTTGGCCCGCGCGCTCAATGTGCGCGGTCTATTAAACGTACAGCTCGTGGTGCACACCGATACTGTGTACGTGATCGAAGCCAATCCGCGTGCCTCGCGCACCGTGCCATTTGTGGCAAAAGCCACCGGCGCGCCCGTCGCGGCCATTGCCACGCGGGTCATGCTGGGGGATACGCTGGCAAATCTGCGCAACGAAGGGCTGCTCGATTCGCACCTCACCGGCTACGCGCTGAAGCGCCCCGTCTTCTCGTGGGACAAATTCCCGGATGTGAAGCAAGAAGTCGGTCCCGAAATGCGCTCCACCGGCGAGGCCATCGTCTTCACCAACGAGATGACAGAGGAGCACCTCGCCCAGCCCTACCCGATGCGGGCGATGACGGTGGCGGGGTAGGTCAGTCGCTACGTCGGGGCAGCAGAGGAACTTATCCCGAACGCTTTCAGCGGCACCGTTCGTCCTAAAAATCGCATTTCTTATCAAGGTCACCCCCTGAAAGGAGTGTCTCTAATTGCTGATGCAGCACTGGAACTTTTGTTTGGACAATATCCCATACAATTTGGTGATCCACACTATCATATCCATGGATTACTCGGTTACGAAGTGCCACTATTCGAGGTAAAGCTGGAATATCGGATTTGAGTCCTTCTTTCAGTTCGTCCGCTTTACCAAGGGCTTCCCCAATAATTTCGAGTTGGCGCTCCACGGCTGAACGCAGCATGAGATTGCTCTCGTATGCTGCAAAGTCAGTATTGGAAGTAAAGTTTAAGATCGCCTGACAAGCATTTTTGGCGTCAAGCAGCCGTTTCTTCACGGCGTTGGTCATAGATCACTTGGCGGGTCGCATCAACGGACGTTCGAAAGTACGGGTTGGAAATAGAACGTTCTGTAATCAAGTCTACAGGGCGTTTGAACAGGTCCTCAAGCGCTTCGGCAAAATCCATGTACCGGTCCGCGTATCCCGGTGATGTGTCGGCGAAGCGTACGATGAAGTCAAGATCGCTCGATCCACGATCAAAGGCATCGGACATGGCCGACCCGAACACCTCCAGCCGCTCCACACCATGCGTACGGCAGAGATCACGAAGCTCCGATTTGTGCTGTTGGATCGGTCCAGGCATCCCTTTCCATTGAATAGATGAGTGCAGTCCACGCAGTGCTATGGCCGCTACAAGACGCGTCCCGTGGCATCACGTTTCCTCCCCATCGGCTCGACGTGCAGCCCGGCGGGCGCGGGCGTCGGGGCGGGCCTCGGCATCCAGCTTGGTGTCCCAGTCTACATTACGCAGGGTGTCGAGCTGGTCGTAGGCCGTTAGATCGAGCTGCATCGGCGTTACGGCCACATAGTTGTCATCGATGGCAGCCAGATCGTTCTCGGAGCCCTCGTCCAGGTTCACAAACGTACCCGAAAGCCAGTAGTACGGACGGTCGAGCGGGTCGGTGCGGGCCACGAAGCTCTCTTCCCACCGCGCCTTGGCCTGCCGGGTGATACGCACGCCCTCAATCTCCTCGAAGGGCAGTGCCGGAATATTCACGTTCAAAAGGGATCCAGCCGGCAGGCCCTCGTTGAGCACATGCTGACTCAGCATCCGCGCGTAGTAGCCCGCCGCCTCAAACTCGTTCGACGACCACGAGCAGAGCGAAAATGCAATCGCCGGGTAGCCCATAATGGCCGCCTCCGTAGCTGCGCTTACCGTGCCCGAGTAGAGTACGTTAACCGCCGTGTTCGGGCCATGGTTGATACCGCTCACCACGAGGTCAGGCGGCGTATCCAGTAGTTCTTGCCCCGCCAGCTTCACGCAGTCGGCAGGCGTTCCGGCAATGGACCACGCCTTGGTGGGGCCGGAGGGCACCTCGAACCCGTACGACTGCGCACGCACCGGGTCCCGCACGGTGATGGCATGGCCGACTGCGCTCTGCTCGCTCTCGGGCGCTGCAATGATAAGATCGCCCAGCCCGTCGAGCGCCGAGGCCAGCGCTTGAATGCCGGGTGCGTCAATGCCGTCGTCGTTGCAGATGAGGATGCGCGGGCGGCGCGTGTTGTTGGAGGCAGACATGCCAGTCGGTCGGTTGGGGCAGAGGACACAAGGAATGCGACGCGGCTACTCGTAGCTTTCGTCGTCATTGGGGAAAGAGCGGGTGCGCACACTGTTCACATAAGTTTGCACCGCCTCGGTGATGGTTTCGTCGAGGCGGGCAAAGCGTCGCACAAAGCGTGGGTGGAAGTCGGTTGTAAGGCCCAGCGCATCGTGCGATACGAGCACCTGGCCGTCGCAGTCGGCCCCGGCCCCAATACCAATGGTAGGAATATCCAGCGTTTCGGTGACCTTCTCGGCCAGCGAGGCCGGTATCTTTTCGAGCACGAGGGCAAAGCAGCCCGCTTCTTCCAGGGCTTGAGCATCGTCAATGAGGCGCTCGGCTTCTTCTTCGGCCCGGGCGCGGACCTTGTACGTGCCGTAATTGTGGATGCTCTGCGGCAGGAGGCCCAGGTGACCCATCACCGGAATGCCTGCGGAGATGATGCGATTTACGGTGGGGAGCACGTCGTGCCCGCCCTCCAGCTTGACCGCATGGGCCTCGGCCTCTTTCATAACGCGGATGGCGGAGGCCAGCGCTTCCTTGGAGTTCCCCTGATAGGATCCAAACGGCAGATCGACCACGACGAGCGCCCGCTGGATGGCGCGGATGACGCACTGCGCGTGGTAGATCATCTGGTCGAGCGTGATGGGCAGCGTGGTCTCGTGACCAGCCATCACATTCGAGGCCGAGTCGCCGACCAAGAGCACATCGGTGCCGGCCTGGTCAAGGAGACGCGCCGACGTGTAGTCGTACGCCGTCAGCATGGCGATAGGCACCCCTTCGGCCTTCATATTTTGGAGGGTTTGCGTGGTCACGCGCGGCACGTCAGCCGGGTCGGGGCGGATGGTTTCGGTGCTCATGGGCGGCAGGGCTACAGAGAAACGGTACGAACATGAGGGCGCAGCATCAGGAGGGCGCAACGTGCAGATGGAGCACGCAGTGTACGGAGACACCGTGGCCCCATACGCAAACAGCCGGACCTCCAGAAGGAGACCCGGCTGAGGGGCAGTACATATATGCTCAACGATGAGCAGCGCTTAGTTGGTTCCGCCACCACCCATTGGGTTTTCGGTGTCGAGCGACGGTCCGGGATCGGCTTCGGTTTCGTCAATTTCGATGCCCAGGCGGCTGGCCACGTCGCGCGTGATGTTGACCACATCGCTGGTAGATCCATTTACATAGAGAAGCGCCTGTTCACGCAAGACCAGATCAAGGTTTTGCTCAGACGCTACTTCGTTAATGGCCGTTTGTAGCTCTTCAAGCAGCGGCTGCATCAACTCCATTTCGCGCTGGGCCAGCTCTTGCTCGGCCTCTTGCTGCGAGCGCTGCAGTTCGGCTTGCATCTCACGGAGTTCAGTTTCCCGTTCTTGCAGACGCTCATCCGAGAGCAGGCTCTGCTGTTGCTCATAGCGCTGCACTTGCTCTTGAAATGATTGCTGCTGCTCTTGCAGATCGCCTTGCAGGCGCACCGTTTCTTGCTGCAACTGTTCTTGCACGTCTTGGATGCCTGGCATATTGGCGAGTACGGCTTCTTGGTTGGTGAAGCCGATACGCTGCTGTGCCTGCACGTCGGCCGTGCCCCAGGCGGTTAGCAGCAGAAGCACAAGAGCGGGAACGAAATATCGGTTAGACATAGTGGATCGGTTGAGTTCGCAAAGTATCGAGCGCAGGCGCTCTGTGCACCTGCCAGTGCGCACCAAGCTCCTGCGCACAGCGCAGGGCAGCTCGGGTTGCGGCATCAGTTGTTCGAATCCGAAGGGGTGTTGGGGTTATCAATGCCAAGTTCAAGGATGACATCTTCGGTCAAGTTATGTTGAGGACGCGCATACATGAATAGGTATTCACCGGCGGTGTCGAACACGTAATCGTACCCGGCAGCCTCGGCAATGCCTTCCACAACTTCGAGCACGCGCTCCTGCAACGGACGCATCAGCTCTTGCTGACGCTGAAAAAGCTGGCCCTCAGGGCCAAAGTAGTCGCTACGCAGGCGTTCCACCTCGCGGCGGGCCTCGCGGATACGTTCTTGCTGGCGCTCGCGCTCGTCGGGCGTGTAGAGAAGCTCACGTGCCTGAAATTCTTCCACCAGGCGCTGCACCTCCTCTTCTTGCGACTGAATCTCGCTGCGCCACTCCTCTTCAAGCTGCTCCAGCTCTTGCTGTACCGATGTGTACTCCGGCATCTGCTGTAGCACCTCGTCGGAGTTAACGTAGGCGATTTCTTGCTGTGCGGCAGCAGGCCGAGCCAACGCGAATGCGGCACATCCCCATATGCAAAGAACAAGTAGTGATGTATAAACGCAGCCCTCCGTCCGGTATTGTCTGCTCATAGCTGCAGATTGCAAATTCATGATCGGCAGGCGGAATTGAGTGCGGCCGGGTGTTCAAGGTCCTATTCCAAGAGCAGCCATAGGTGACTATTGCTGTTCGGCTACTGCCGCTGTTGTCCCTGTCCGAGCGAGAACTGGAAGCGCCATCCCGGCACGCCAGATTCACCGCTCTGGAAGGGCACAAAGGTGTCGAAGTTATAGCCGTAGTTAAACTCGATCATGCCTACGATGGGAAGGAACAGCTTAACACCAACGCCTGCCGAGCGGTACAGCTCAGAGGGGTTGTAGGTGTTAAAACCATCCCACGTGTTGGCCGCATCGAGGTAGAGGTAGGGCGCCGCTTGTAGCTGTTGCGACTCGACGGCCTTTACCCGAAACTCGGACGTGTACTTGTTCAGAATGCGTCCTCCAACCGGGGTCACCTGCCCCCGAAGCGTTTCGCGAGGTCCGATCACGCGGGCTGGGTAGCCACGCATCGTTACGGGCTCGGTCCCAAACTGATAGCCGCTAAAGTCGAAGAGTGTGCCCCCTACTTCGAACCGCTCAAAGGAGACATTCTCGCCGGTAATCGAGCCGATGTAGCCAAAGTTGGTCCCGAACCCAAACGAGAAGCGCTCGCCAACAGGAATATTCCAGTTGGTGTTAAATCGCCACTTGTGGTACTGCACCAGGTCGCCAATAGGCGGAGCGATCTCGGCGGACAGGCGGATGCGAGAGCCCTGACGCGGAAACATGGGGTTATCCAGCGAATTGCGCGTAAGCGCTTGGCTGTAGGTCACGGTCTGGTTCACGCCCTCGGGCAGACTCGAAAGCAGCCCGCGGTCGTTACGCCAGTACTGGTACCCCACCCCAAACGATAGGTTGAAGTTGTCGTCGGGCCACGTAAGGCGGCGCTCAAAGAACAGGTTCGAGCTGATCTGCGTGAAGGTGCCGTCACGCGAGCGGGTCGGCCCGATAGATACTGGTTCACGCGAGAACTGCGTGAACGACACCGATCCGCCCACCGGGTTCGGGCGTCCGCGGAACCACGGCTCTGTGAAGGAGAGCGAATAGCTCTGGAAGAAGGTGCCGTTTGTGCGAATGTTGATGCCCAGACGCTGTCCGTCGCCCGAAGGGAGCGGACGCCACGCACTGCCATCAAACATGCTCTGGGTCGAGAAATTATTGAACTGGAAGCCGAGTTGCAGAACCAGCCCGAAGCGTCCCCATGTGCCCGAGAGTTCCAGCTGGTCGCTACCGACTTCTTCGAGGTTGTACGTCAGGTTGACGCGGCGCTCGCTGTCGTCCACATCAAGGGAAGGACCAGCGCCGAGCGACTCTTGGCTGAAGTAGTTCAGCTGCATCAGGCGGCGAATAGACTCCTGGATTGCGCTTCGGCTAAAGGTCTGGCCCGGCACCGTGTACAGTTCGCGGCGCACCACATGGTCTTTCGTCTTGGTGTTGCCTGCAATCGTGATATTGCCAAAGTCGTACGTATCGCCTTCTCGAATGTCGATGTCAATATCGAGCGAGTCTTCGCCCACCACCCGAATGGACGGCTGCGCATTGAACTGCAGGTAGCCACGGTCCATGTAGAGGCCCGCAACATCGGACCCCTCGCGATTGCCCTGCAGATTTTCTTCGAGACGGCGCGTATTGAACACATCGCCCTCTTCAAAGCCAAGACGTTGGCTTAGCACTTCATCGGGATAGATGGTATTACCGGCCCACTCAATGTCGCGCACGTAGTACTGTGTGCCTTCTGTAACCGAAACCTCCAGCACAACATCGCCGTCGTCCGTTTCACGCGTCTCATATCCGGTGATGCGCGCGTCGTAGTATCCATTTTCGCCATAATAGTCGGTGACCATATCCAGGTCGTCGGCCAGCGCATCAGGATCAAACGTCGCGTTGCGCCAGAAGCGCCACCAGCTACGCGGCTTGTTCTCTTCAAACTGCTTGCGCAGGTTGCGGTCCGAGAAGGCCTCATTGCCCTCAAACTCGATCTCGTCAATCTTGACTTTGTCGCCTCGGTCAACCTGCATCACCACGCGCATCTGCCCGCTGGGCAATGTATTGCGGACGATATTCACGTCCGCGTTGAGGTAGCCGTCTTCTGCATAGTGGTCCTTGATGATCTGGACGGAGCGCTCGATATCGCCCGGCCGCACGGGGCGTCCGAGCAGCAGCGGAAGGCGGTTTTCGACATCGCTTCGGTCGCTGCGATCCATGCCTTGCAGACGGAGCTCGCCAAGACGCGGCTCCGGAAACACCTCGATGACCAGTCCCACACTGTCTTCCGTACGATTCTCTTGATAGATGCGCACGTCTGAGAACAAGCGCAACTCATAGATCGCACGGATAGCCTCAGCAATGGCCTCGCTACGCGGCAGTTGGATGGACTGCCCTTCGCTGAGTCCGCTGGTCTGCGCCACCAGGTCGCGGGTTCGGGCTTCGGCCCCCAGCACGCGCAGCGAAGCTACAGTAAGGCTTGTCTGCTCCTGCATCGCAGGTTCGGCGGTTTCAGGCGGTCCGCCCTGCGGAACAGGAGACGGCGGTTCGGGCTCGACCTGTGCATGGGCGGGCCCGGCCTGGCCGGCCAATAGCACGAGCAGCGCAACAGACGCGGCCCATCGAACGCGGGTCATCATGCAAGTTGAAGTCGCGGTCACAACAAAGGGCTGTGGTGGAGGAAAACAGCAGAGGAGCGTACCCGGCATAACGGATGCAGGGCATGTGTTCGTATATCGGTACGTGGGCCCGCACGTTGCATGGAAACATGCAGTGGCGCTGCCCATCGCAGGGTGCTACGTGTCGGAGGCGTAGGTTGTATGGCCATTAACAGGCACTTGTCCAAACCGGCGGTCGCGGTCTTGGTAACTGCGAATCGCCTCATACAGTTGCTCGCGGCGAAAATCGGGCCAGTAGCAGTCTGTGATGTACAGTTCCGAGTAGGCACTCTGCCAGAGCATAAAGTTGGAAAGCCGGTACTCGCCGCCGGTGCGAATGAGCAGATCTGGATCCGGAATAGATCCTGTATCGAGCAAGCCACTCACAATGCTCTCGTCAACGTCTTCCGGATCTAACACCCCGTTGGCCACCATTGTAGCCAACTGGCGAGCGGCCTCGGTCATGTCCCACCGTCCGCTGTACGAGAGTGCCAGGACGAGAGTAAGCCCAGTGTTCGAGGCCGTTTTGCGCACGGTTTTCTGTATTTCGCGCTGGCAACGCTTCGGCAACTGCGAGAGATCGCCGATGGTCTTCATCCGCACGTTGTTCTCCATCAGATTGGGCCGTTCCTTACGTACGGCATGCGCCATCAGGCGCATGATCGCTTTCACCTCAATGGCGGGGCGCTCCCAATTCTCGGTGCTAAAGGTATAGAGCGTTAGGTACTGGATGTCAAGCTGCGAACACGCCTCTACAATGTCGCGCACCGATTCGACCCCCTCGTAGTGTCCGGCATACCGCACCTGACTACGCTGTTGGGCCCAGCGCCCGTTTCCGTCCATAATCGCCGCCACATGCTGTGGCACTTCCCCTCGCTTGTGCAACAGCTCTTGCAATTCTGCGTCGTTGTCCACGTTAGCTGGCGGGTGATGGATAGATAACAGACGATCGGATGCGGGCCTTGTTGACCTCCGCACGGCGGCTGCCAGAAGGCAGCCATGCGCCGAAAACGCAGTGGTGCATACAGCGCGGCGGAATGGCACTCTGCGTTACACGTATTTCCAATGTATCTGCACGAACAGGGGCAAGCAACGTTTCATCCAACGCCCCATCATCTGTATGCAGAATCATCCAAGCTGCACGGGACTTGCGACGCGCATGCCGGTGTCAGGCGTTTCGTAGCGCTTGTTAATGTGCGCGACCCCCAAACGCCTACAGACGCAAGATGTCGTTGAAGATAAGGAAAATCATAAAGCCCAGCAGGAGCAGCATACCCACCTGTTGTGCGATCAGGCGCACACGCGTTGAGGGCGGGCGCCGCGTAATGCCTTCGTAGAGCAAAAAGACCAGCTGTCCACCGTCAAGGGCTGGGATCGGCAGGATGTTCATGATCGCCAGCGTAATCGACAGAATAGCTACAATACGCCAGAAGTTGACAGCGCCCGCCGAGGCCGCCTGGCTCGTGACCTGTGCAATGCGCACGGGCCCGCCCAGATTGTCGCGCACACTGTCGCGCCCCACTACGATACGCTTCAGGCTTACTACAATATTTTCGGCGTATGACCATGTTTCGGCAGTTCCTGCCACGAGCGCCTCACCTGGCGAAAAGGTGCGTGTGCGCTGCCCAAACTCTGCCGCAAGCATTTCGGTTGGAGGTGCCGCAACGCCAATCAGGTAGCGTCCATCATCGCCCTGCTCGGGCGTGATAGTGGCCTCATACAGCGCTCCCTGGGCTGTGCGTGCCATCGGCTCAGGGTCGCCCTCGCACTGGAGCGAATCGGCGCGCAGCCATCGAATGGGGGTAGGCGCCCCCCCGGTTTCCTGAAGCCGTTCGGCCATCTCTTGCCAAAACCGAATCGAATCGCCCGCCACATGCACCACGCGGTCTCCGGTGCGCAAACCCGCCTCAGCGGCCGGACGCCCCTCGGGCGCGGCCCCCACCAGCGGCGGTGTAAACGAAATGCCCAGCGGCGAACCCACCGTCTGGCTGGCGCGGCTCATCTGCGTCATGATGTCGCGCGGGCCTACGAGCGTCTCCGTCTCCCCATTGCGCGCAACGGTCACCGTCAGCGTATCCGCCAGTAGCGCACCGGGGTTGAGCTGGTCGAACGTCTCGAACGCGTTACCATTCACTGCGGCAATCTCGTCGCCCGTGCGCAGCCCCATGTTGTAGGCCACCGAGCTCTCTTCCACATAGATCGATTCGATGTTCTCCGCCGGGATGTACGACTCGCCGGTGCTCCACTTAATTCCGGCAAAAATGAGCGCCGCCAAGAAGACGTTAAAGATCACGCCTGCCGTAATCACAATGATACGCTGCCACACCGGCTTCGACCGGAACTCATGCGGCTCGGGCTCGGCCTCAATATGCTCGGTGTCGAGGTTTTCGTCGATCATGCCGCTAATCTTCACATATCCTCCCAGCGGCGTGGCGCCTACTACATACTCGGTTTCGCCCATGCGCCTCCCAAACACCGTGGGCGGAAACCCAATCGAAAAGCGCTCCACGCGCATCCCGAAGTACTTCGCCGTTAAGAAGTGCCCAAGCTCGTGAATGAAGACCAGAATCGTGAGGGCCAGCAGCACCCAGGCCGTTGACGTTACAATGCTCAGCAGCAGCTCCATGCGTGCGCCGCAATGGGATCAATGAGGGAAAAGCAAAACACACCGCCTCGTTAAAACGGCATGCGTTCAATCAGCGCACCCGGGGGGTAGTTCCTCTGCCCGCACCTGTCTTCGGAAACGCCTGATGCACGCACAGGTAGCATATCGCCCACGCTGCCGTTCTGTGCTCTCTGCTCCGTGCCACCATGCGCCACCGCCCAACTGCCCCTGCTTCATCAGCGCCGAGTCTGCCCCAGACCTGTTTTGGGGGGATGCGAAGGAGCAATGCGTTGGCCCTCACCAGTTCCGCGCCCCGCACGTTTTGGCGCACGTCCGTAGCACTGGCCGCCATCGTCATGCTTATGCTCGGCCCCGCCCTTCTGGATGCAGCCGCACAGCGTCCGCCCCGTCCCCCCTCGCCCGAGCGCATGCCCGACGCCTCTGACGCAACCGGACCCACCTCGGCCTCCGACTCACTTCAACAAGCTCAGCAGTACATCCAGCAAGGCACCTACGAGCGCGGCATCGCTCTGCTCGAACAGCTTGTCAACGATTACCCCGAGCGCCTCACGTTCCAGTACGAACTGATCGACGCCTACGAGGCCACTAAGGCATACGACGAAGCCCTCGCCCTACTGAATGCCAACCTCGACAGTCCTTCGGTGAGCGACCTCGTCACCAAAGGCCGCCTCCAGCACCTGGCTGGACGCGAAGACGCGGCGCGCCAGACGTGGGATGACGCCATTGCGCTGTATCCCGAACGCGCCAGCACCTACCGCAGCCTCTACCACACCCTGACCACGCTGCGGCAGTTCAACACCGCCATCGATGTGGTGCAACAAGGCCGCGAGGCACTTGGCGAGCCCGACGCCTTCCAGACCGAACTGGCCCACCTGTACAGCCTCGACGGCCAGTACGCGGCCTCTATGCGCGAGTACGTGGCCCTGCTCGAAACCGATGAGCGACGCCTGCGCTTCGTGCAAAGCCGCCTGCAGCCCTTCCTCGACCAGTCGGGCGGACTGGGCGATGCGGCGACGGTCCTCGAAGAGGCGGTGGAGGCGAACCCTGACCACACCGCCTACCTCGACCTGCTCGCGTGGCTTTACGCCGAACAGAGCGACTACGACGCTGCGCTCGATGCCTACACGCGCCTCGACACCCTCCGCAACGATGAGGGCCAGACCGTGCTCGACCTGGCCCGCCAGGCTGCCGAAGCCAACGCCCCCGAGGCCGCCCGCAACGCCTTACACGCCGTACGTACCCAGTTCACCGATACTCAAGCCGCCCAGCTGGCCGACAAGATTGCAGGCGACATGGCCTACCGGCGCTGGAAGCAAGCCAAGCCCTTCACAACGGATGCTACCGAGGCGGCCAACCAGGCATGGTCCACCTACCGCGGGGCCATCGAGAGCGCCTCGTCCGCTGCCGACGGTCCGCCCGAAGCCTACGCCTCTCTCTGGATGCGACTCGCCGAACTGGCCCTGGAGGTTCGGGACGACCCCGAGGCCGCTCGCCAGGCCCATGCCGCCCTCGCGCAGTTTAGTGGCCACGCAGCCCAACGCACGCTTCTGGCCGGACGCATTGCACTTCACACGAACGACCTGTCTGGCGCGCGCGCTCACCTCGACTCCCTGGCCCAGGCCAGTGCACAGACGCCCGCGCAGCACATGCTGGCGCTCCTTGACCTGCACGACGGTGCCACGGACCAGGCCCAGGAACGCCTCGACGCGCTGCTCAGCGACTTCAGCCACGACGCCGCCAACGACGCCGTAACCCTTCACGCAGCGATTCGTCATTTTCAGTGCTCCGATTCCACCAGCACGCCCCTGACGCACTATGCACGTGGCTTGCTGCGCGAGCGCCAGCACCGCTGGGCCGCTGCCGATAGCGCCTACGCGACCCTCATCAATGAAATGCCGCGCACCCCGCTGGCTACGCGTGCCCGGTACCAGCGCGCCCACCTGGCCGCGCACCTGCAAGGTCCCGCAGAGGCCGCCACCGCACTCCAGCGCTTCGCCACACAGTTCCCGCGCCACCCATGGGCAGACCGCGCCCTCTTTACGTCCGCAGAGCTGCTGGATTATGCACAACGCGAGACTGCAGCGGCCCGCGAGGTGTATATGCAGTTGCTTGAGGAGCACCCACGCTCTGTATTTGCCAGTCAGGCACGCACCCGTGTGCGTGCGCTTCCGGCATCGTAGCATCTCTTTATTTTCTTGCGCCTACGTCCCGAATCCCCCATGATTACCCGCGTTGCTCTTGTTGTTGTGTTCGCCCTGAGCGGTGTGCTGGCGCCCGTCGCCCATGCGCAGGACGTGCTCATCCCAATGGATGAGCGCCAAACCAATCACCTGAAGGCCTATGGCGCTGCCTTCTGGGCGCTCACCGAAAACCAGGAGGCCGACTGGCTCCTCAACTATCGCGGCGGTGCGTTCCTGCTTACGGCTACCCCCGAGCTTGAAGAGGAGCTACGCCTTCGCAACGTGGCCTATGAACGCCTTTCGGCCTCCGCCTCCGCCTCCCTCGTTGACCAGGTCGAATCCGACGGCAACAACCAGGCGGCCGTGCGCCTGGAAACCGCCCCCGAGATTGCGGTGTACGCCCCCGACCAGACCGTGCCATGGGACGATGCCGTGCTGCTGGCCCTTACCTATGCCGAGGTGCCCTACGACATGATCTACGACCGCGAAGTGCTCGACGGCGCGCTCGACGACTATGACTGGCTGCATTTGCATCACGAAGATTTTACTGGGCAGCTTGGCAAGTTCTTGCGATATCGCAACACGTCGTGGTATATGGAAAAGCAGCAGCAGGCCGAGGAGCTGGCTCGTGAGTACGGCTTTCGCAAAATCAGCGGGCTGAAGCTCGAAGTGGCGCAAACCATCCGCCGCTACGTGCAAGACGGCGGTTTCCTGTTCTCGATGTGCCTGGGCACCGAAACGCTCGACCTGGCCCTGGCGGCGCACGATACCGATATTGTGCCGCAAGAGTACGACAACGACCCCGTTGATCCAAACGCACGCGAGCAGCTCGATTACGCGCCTACGTTCGCCTTTCGCGACTTCCAGCCCGACCTGAATCCGCAAAGCACCGACCATTCCACGATCGATGCCGGGCCGCCCCCTGCCTCCATGCGCGATCCCTCACTCGATTACTTTACGCTGTTCGACTTCAGCGCGCAGTGGGATCCGGTGCCAACCATGCTCACGCAAAACCACGTAGCTACCGTTAAGGGCTTCGTGGGCCAAACCACCGCCTTCAATGCCGACGTTATCAAAGAGGGTGTGGTGCGCCTCGCCGAAATGCCCGCCCGCAACGAAGTCAAGTACGTGCATGGCACCGTTGGAAGCGGCACATTCACGTTCTTTGCTGGACACGACCCCGAAGACTACCAACACTTCGTGGGCGACCCACCCACTGACCTCGATCTGCACCCGAACTCGCCCGGCTACCGGCTTATTCTGAATAATATTCTGTTTCCAGCCGCCAAGCCCGAGCGGCAGCAAACCTGACTCCAGACCGGCCCTCGATATTCTTCGGCACAGCGCAGCAGTCCCCTGGCAACCCGTTAGCACGTCTTCCGTTTTTGACATGCGGATGTGCTCTTTCTCCCAATGCCGCGCTCTCGGCCAATCGCGGCCTTTTTCCTCTCGGTAGCTTTAGAGCCTCGCTGTGCCGTTTCCTACATCCTTACACGTACTTTTCCTACACGCCGCCTCTGTTCTTGGCGTGTGGTCTGCCGATGCCGACTTCGGCCTTCCTCTGGGCACGTTGCTCTATGGTGGGTTCTTTAGCCTGGCCGGGTTTTTGTGCCTGTTTGGGGCCTGGCATGCCCGCTACCTGCCCCATCGCGATGCCCGCTACGGCCTGATTGCGCTCTTGCTTACCAGTGCCCTGTGGGCCGGTGCCCAACTGATTTTTCTGCTGGCCCGAACAGAGCTTGTTGCCTATACCGCGTATACCGCGGGACTCGTGGTCGGCTTCTCTACAGTGTGGGCATGGCTCTACTTTTGCTCTTCCTACGGCGGATACACGCTGCACCGTCACCCAGTGGGGATTGGCCTCGGGGCTTTTGTCTTTAGTGTAGTTACGCTGCTCAAGATTACCAACCATCAGCACGGACTCTACTTTTCGGTCGAGTCCATCCCAACACCTCTGGCTCCATTTACAATTAGCCGCCACACGGTCTACTGGATCACGACAAGCGTTTCGTATACCCTTGTCCTGGGCGGCTTTCTGCTGCTGGCCGCTCGCTGGGCACAGGTACACGGCCGCACGCGCGCTCTGGCCGGGCTGTTTGGACTCACACTGCTTCCTGTCATTGGCAATGCCGTCGGATTTGCGGTTCCGGCGCTGGCTGGCCTGTATCACGAACCTCTGGGCGTAGCCGCCTTTGCACTTGGCGTGTTGTTCTTCGCCCGCAACGCTTTTGTCACCGTGCAAGAGGTTGGACGCCGCGACGAGCCTACCCTGGTGCTGGGGCCCAACGCTGCGCTACGCGCATACAACACCTCTTCCACCGCGCTTTTTCCCAATCTTGGACCCGAGGCGCTTGGTCGTCCTCTTACCCAAATCGCCCCGGATGTGGCAGAGGCACGGGCCGCACTGCGTCCCATTATCGACATGCAGAAAAACGGCTCGCTACAGTACTATCGCATTACCGAAAGCCGCCTGCACACCGGCACCGACCTGGTGCATCTGTTGACCTTGAGCAACATCACGGAGCGCGAACGCACGTTTCGTGCCCATGAGCAGCTGCTGCACACAATTACTGAAAGCGTGTCTGACGGCCTCTTCCAGATCTCGTTTGAGGACGGACTCGTTTACGCAAACCGGGCGCTGGCTTCCATGCTCGATTACCCATCTGTAGAGGCGTTGCACAGCCTCCCCGCTACCCAACTGTTTGCATCCGACGGAGCCCACCGCCTGCACGAGGCCTTACATAACGATGGCACCTTCACGGGCGAACTGACCTGCCAACGCTGCAACGGCACGTGCTTTACCGGACGCGTAAGCGCTACACTCGTTCGAAATGAGCAAGGGGCTCCGGCCTACATCAATGGCGTCCTTGTTGATCTTACCATTCAAAAGGACCGCGAGGCCGAGCTGCATGCAGCAATGGAGAAGGCCGAAGCTACCGCGCGCCTGAAAGAGTACATGCTGGCCAATATGAGCCACGAAATACGCACGCCGCTCACTGCCATCCTTGGGTTTTCCGATATGATCCGGTCTGAGACCAAAGGCACAAACGCGGAGTTTGCTGCGCGCATCTACCAGAGCGGAAAGCGCCTGGAGCGCACGCTGGAGTCGGTGCTCACGCTCTCTGCCCTGCAGAGCGGGGCCCACGCCCTACGTCCTACTTCGGTCCACTTGCCCACTTTCCTTGACGAACTGCTTGGCTCGTTCAGGGCCCAAGCAGAACGAAATCAGATTACCCTCCAGACCGCCTCACCCCCTTCGAATTCAGATCACCGCGCCTGTATCGACCCCGATGGGGGCCGCCTAATCATGCGTCATCTCATTGACAATGCAATCAAGTTTACGCCTGCGGGCGGCCATGTCACCGCACAAGCGTACCGCTCAGGCGAACAGGTGCACTTCGTTGTTAAGGACGATGGCATCGGCATCCCCCCCGCTTCGCAAAATCTGATCTTTGAGTCGTTCCGGCAAGCCTCCGAGGGCCAAAACCGCTCGCACGAGGGCGCTGGGCTCGGGCTCGCTATCGTAGACGCGTGCACCGCGCTGATGGGCGGCTCCGTAACCCTAAAAAGCACGGTCGGCGAAGGTAGTCGGTTTGCCGTGCAGCTTCCCCTTGCCGATGGCTCGTCTGCGTCCTCCAAATCTACTCCTGGAGCTGCTGTATCTGAAGACAAATAGTTCTACCGCACCACAACCAGCCGCTGCGTCATCTGGAACTCTGCCCCTTCCACCCGCACAAAGTACGTCCCCGACGCCAGTTCGCCAACCGGAAGGGCAATGCGCTGCGCCTCTAACGCCGGGACCTCCGCATCCAGCGGCTGGCCCACAGCGCGCCCCAGCGTGTCGTACAGGCGGATGCGGAGCGTCTGGGCCTCCCGTACCGTGATCTGCAGCCTTGCAGCTTCGGTAGCCGGATTCGGCATGGGGCCTTCCACCTGCCGGGCATCGTCAATAAGCGTAGCATTGCGCGTGGTGCGCGCCACCGGCGAGGCATTGCCTGCGTTGTCTGCCGCCTCCAGCCCAAAGTACAGGGGCGTGCCCTTCGGCACATCGGTTAGGGTGATGCGCTCGGCTGTACCTGCGGTGTCGGGCTGTGGCGATGGATTCACTGGCGTGGCACGTGCAAAGTCGCTCGGACTCTCAATAGGCTGTTCCGCGTAGCGGAGGTCATAGGTGGCTGCGGTGCCGCGCATGTCGTCGTCGCCGGGGGCCGTCCATGCCAGCGTGACGGCCTCAGGACGCAGTTCGGCAATACGCAGATTGTCAATGGTAGCAGGTGCTACACGATCGGGCAGCTCGACGGGAGCGTCGAGCGCAGTCAAGGTCGAGCGCCCGGCTGCGTTCTCGGTTTGAATGGCGACGTAGTAGGGCGTCTCAGGCCACAGGTTGTCGATGCGAAGGGTGTGCTCAGTGCCTGGCTCAACCGGCACAGGGGCCAAAAGCGAGCGCGCTGTGGCAAAGTCGTCGGCATCATCGATCGGCTCGGTATCCACACGCACCCGATACCGCTGCACGGGCGCGCTGCTGCTGTAGGTCGGCGCTGTCCACGCTACTCGGGCGCTACGCGATTCGGTATCTGCCACCGTGAGCGCATTCACAGCAGGCGGCGGGTTGATGTGCGCGCCCTGCCTGACCCGGTCGGTCGTTGGTGCGCCCGTGCCCGCCGGGTCGAGCCAGTCACGCAGGCGCTCGCTGGGGGCCGGGCCGTCCCACGCCCGTGCCAATCGCCCATACCAGTCCGGTTCGTTCACACCGCATGCTGCAAGTCCGCCCGAAAGCACACCCGTAATCCGCTGGTCTGGGTTGAGCAAGGGCGCGCCCGAGGAGCCCGGCTCGGTGGTGCCTGCGTCCCACGCTTCGATACGGAGGTGCGTGGCGTCGCCCTCGGCATCGGTGGCGTACCCGGTGATGGTTGCCGGGTCATTGTCGAATGAGATGCGCTTGGCGAATCCGCCTGGATGATGAATCGTAGTGGAGGCTTCAGGTGCGGTGTCGGCGCGGGTCCAGCCGCTAAAGTGCAGATCGAACGCGGGCGAGAGGGGCTCCTCGACCTCCAACAGCGTAATGTCGGGGCCGCCCGTAATAGCGCCTGTGCCGATGCTGGCGCGCACGGTGGCGCCGGTCGAGGTCTGGCTGAACGGATCGGCTGATGAAGTGCTACCGCTCTCGGTACTTCCGGGCGGACGACAGTCGGGGTGCTCGTAGTTCCAGTAGAACACGGCGGTTTCGGCCTGCGCCTGTGCATCCACACAGTGCTGCGCCGTAAGCACGTAGGTGGCCACCGGCCCCTCAGTCGTGTTGATGAGCGCCCCGCTGCATGAGAATTGCACGTCATTGCGTACGTAGGTCAGGCGCGCTACGGACGAGGCTGCAGCCCCCCAGTCATCGGCCTGCGCGCAGGCGGTGTCGATGTTGCAGGCCCCAGCCGCCTGCGGACGCACCGCGTCGAACGCGCGTTCGGGCGGGTTCCACCCGTGGCCCACGTGCACCAGGCGTCCGCGCAAGGGGGCAGCGTTTGCGGGCACAACAACCGTAATCTGAACGGTTTCGTTTGCAATAACAGGTGTAAAGAGCGCGCCGTTGGCGGTTTCGGCGGGATACGGACCGCGCTCTTGCGTACCATCGGGGTGCGACACCACAAGGCGCGCGCCGGCAGGCAGATCAAGGTCGCGAAAGCCCAGGTTCAGCGTCTCGGCGCCCGGACTCGTCACATACCCGCGCCCAATGCGCGAGGCGGTGCCCTGCGATTCCCATGCCAGCAGATCGGCGAGGGGTTCGTTGACTTCGCGGGCCGTGGCAAAGGCATGCGGGCCGCCCGGCGCATCGGCCCGCAGTGCGGCTCGGCTGTCGTCGTTGAGTGGGGCCAGCCGGAGATGCGGCTCCCTGTCGGCCTCCTGAGCGAAGCTCTGTGGCGCCAGCACCGCGCCGTGTATCAGCCAGCCAACAAGCACGTAAAGGAGCACACTACGCATCCGCCTAAAAAGGGTTAGTCGGTAGATTCGGTCGGATCGAAGGCCTGCACGCGGGCATCCATGCCTTCGACGGTGTCTGTGAGGTCAGACTTGTACGCGCGGACGGCGTCCTGAAGGTCCGCGTTGTGCGTGCCCAGGATTTGCAGGGCGAGCAGAGCGGCGTTCTTGGCGCCGTTGATGGCGAGGGTGCCCACGGGTACGCCGCCAGGCATCTGCACCACCGAGAGCAGCGAGTCGATGCCGTTGAGCGTGCTGGTTTTTACGGGCACGCCCAGCACAGGAAGCGGCGTGCTGGCGGCAATCATGCCGGGCAGATGCGCGGCGCCGCCAGCGCCTGCAATGATGACTTTGACGCCCCGGTCGGCGGCGGTTTCGGCATAGTCTTTCATGACGCCCGGCGTGCGGTGCGCCGAGAGGACGCGCATCTCGTAGGGCACGTCGAACTCGTGGAGGATGGCGGCGGCATTGCGCATGACGGGCAGGTCAGATTCGCTGCCCATGGCAATGCCAACGCGTGGCGTATCTTCGGAGTCGGGCATGCTTGATTAGGTTGTTGGATAAAGCGTGATTGGCGATGCAGGGCCCTGCATCGTTACAGAATGATCTGTTCGGCCGCCTCTTCCGCACGAGTGCGGGTCTCGGTAGCCGTATCGCCCAGGGCGGTGACGTGGCCCATTTTGCGGTGCGGGCGCACATCCGGTTTGCCATAGATGTGCACATGCGCCCCCGGCACCTGTAGCGCCTGCTTCCAGCCGTCGGCGCGCGGCGGCGTGCCTTCGCGCTGGCCCAGTACGTTGACCATAACGGCGTACGGGGCCACCAGATCGGTAGCGCCCAGCGGCAGATCGAGTACCGCCCGCACATGGTTCTCGAACTGGCTCGTCACGCATCCTTCGATGGTGTAGTGCCCGGTGTTGTGCGGGCGCGGCGCGATTTCGTTGACGAGAATTGCGCCATCACGGGTTTCGAACAGCTCCACCGCCAGCAAGCCCACGCCCTCGACCGCGTCTATGGCGTCGCGGGCGATGGCCTGCGCCTCTTCAGCCAGATCGTCGGCCATGGGTGCGGGGGCTACCACAGCGTGGCAGCGATGGTCGCGCTGCTCCGTGTGCACTACCGGGTACGCCACCGAGGTGCCGTTGGGGCGGCGCGCAATCTGCACCGCCAGCTCGCGCACAAAATCGATGCACTGCTCTGCCAGCACGCCGTCGTCGGCAGCCAGGTCGTTCCACGCCTCGTCGACCTCGTCGGGGCGTTCCACCAGGCGGTTGCCGTAGCCATCGTACGAGCCTTCGTACTGCTTCAGCATAAGCGGCCAGCCGAGCGCCTCCCCCGCAGCGCGCACCTCATCTGGCGTGGCACAGCACCGATACGACGGAAGCGGCAGGTCGTGTGCAGCCAACCGGTCGTTCTGCACGCCCTTGTGCCGAATCCAGCCCAGCGTTTGCGGGCTGGGCCACAGCGCCGTGTCCTCTGGGCACACCGGCGCCAGCACATCAGCGGGCGCCCACTCGCTTTCCACCGTAACCGCTGTGCATCCCGTCGCAAAGTCGCGCAGGATGTCGGGGTCGGTCCAGTCAGCGGTAGTGGCGTGGGCATACGCCTGCATGGGCCCAGCGTCTTTGGGCGCGAGCAGCCGCACCCCCATGCCCAGGCGCACCGCCTCGGCGGCCATCATCTTACCGAGTTGGCCACCGCCTAAAATGCCGAGAGTGGGGAACGAAGTCACAACGAAATCAGGGCTATGTGAGAGAATCAAAGCAGTCAAGGCGTCAGAAGACGCTGTGCAAGTTCCTCGGAGTCCGCCACATGCACCTCGCGGCGGCCCGTTTCGGAGGGCGGTCCGACAAGGCCCGCCGCCTCCAGCTGCTGCACAATGTGCTCGGCGCGGTCGGCATCCACAACCAGCACCCGTTGCACAAGCAGCGCCGCCCCGTTTTGATGCTGAACCACAACATGAGCAGCATGCTCAAACAGCGGGTCGGGGTCAGAGGGATACGAAAGCGACGGCGCTTCGGGCGATGGGGCCGATACAGACTCCGCGGCTTCCTGCTCGGGTGTAGCGTCGACCTCCCGCGCGTCATCTCCATCGAACGAATCGGCATCAGTGCGCGCGGTGGACGGTTCGTCATCCTCAGGCGGCGCGTCGTGCCTGGGTGATCGCCGGGCGCCTTCCATGCGCTCTTGCACCGCACGAATGCGGGCCCGCACCTCATCAAACCGGATCACATCAGCATCTTCATCCGGCTCCTTATCGTCCAGGGTCTCTTCTTCAGACTCGGGCGGAGGCACAACCCGCTGCATCTCAGACGGCATAGCGGTGTCGACAGAGTTGGTGTCGGCAGCGCCTGCTTCCGGATCTGGGGCTGATGTCGATTGCTCTACACGAGCGGCCTCGGCGTCCGCGGTGCCCGCGTCAGTGGGATTCGTATCGTCAGTCGTATCGGTGTCCGCTTCCGTGCTGGGCGCTACCGGCTCGTCCTCTGCCTCCTCGTCACCGTTTTTGTCATCATTGCGCACCAGCCGCAGCCCGGTTACCTGGGGGGCGGTGGGATCTTGAATGGTGGGCCGCTCGGCATCCGCATCAGAGGACGGCGAATCTGCGTCAGGGGGAGAAGCAGGCGAGGTGGAAGAAGCGTCGGGGAGGGGCGCATTCGGGTCGACGTTGGTATCTTGCATGCGAGCGCGCATCCAACGCAGCGCCCACTGCACGTAAGGGTGCGCATTCGTGCGGGCGGTCTGCGCGCTGCGCACGGCACGCTGCATGGCGCCCTGCATCGTGCCCTCTGCAAGGAAGAGCCCGGCTGCCACCGCGCCTATCGTGAGCAGCAGAAACGTGCCAATTATGCCAACTACTTGCACAAACGCATAGGCAACCGAGGCGCCAACCGCACCCGCCCAGCGGGTCATAGGAAGGCCGAATGCCAGCCCTACCCATCCCAAGAAGACCGCAACCAGGAACGTCCCAACAAGCGCGTTTCGCACATGGGGAACCAGCGGCCTCAGAGATCGCTGGCGAACCACATACCACCCAGCAATTCCGACCAGGGTGCACGGCACCACAGCCAGATAGCCCAGAAAGTTGGGCACGCAGGCCCAAGCCAGTGCGGCCCCCACAAGGCCAAGCCAGTTGTTCACACCTACACTGTGGGTCATCTGTCCCGCGTCGAAAAACGCCAATACGGCCTCGTTGTCGGAGGGCGTGTAGGAAAGCACGGCCAGAGCAGCAAGTACCGACAGCCCTATGCACAGAACGCCCAACAATTTCTTTTTTCGACGAGTGGATGCCATGGCAGTGGAGCGATCAGCCAACGCGCTATGCAAGGCGCCATACGGGAAGGCAGTGAGTCCGGTGTGCGGTAGCATTCCCACAAAAGCAGGCGCCACACGGCGTCATCATGGCGCGGTTGTGGGCGTGCTTACCGGCTCGGAGGACACCTCGTGCATAACGAGGCGGTTATCTGTATAGTAGGGAAGAACAGGAATATGGTCAATCTGATAGCAGTAGTCGACGTCATCGGCGTAGCCGTTTTCCGTAAGGCGACGCGCGTGGTTAGTATTGCGCAGCGTGACGTCGAGGTGGTCTCGGTTGTACAGGAAGAGCGAGTAGGCCGTGTGGGCGGCATCGGAAACGTGGTCGGGTTCGGTGCCATCCCAGAGCCGGTACAGCAGCGCCCCGGCGCAGATGGTGTCTTCGAGCGAGACGCGGTTTTCGTGTCCGGCACAGATGATTGTAACGTCGCGGTCTTGCTCGTTCAGAAAGCGTGCAGTGCGGCTCACATTCAGGAACGACCCCGCTACCAGGTGACGAGCGGTTTTGGCGCGTTCGAGGGCCTTGGTGCCATTGGTCGTGTTGAGAATGACATCGCGCCCTTCGACCTCGTCTTCGGTGTACTCAAGCGGCGAGTTGCCAAGATGGTACCCTTCAATCTTTTCGGCATTGCGCTCGCCGCCCAGCCGAAATACGTCGGGGTCAAGATTCGCCGCAATCTTACTGGCTTGGGCCATGTCGAGCACAGGCATTACCGCACGGGCCCCATTATGCAGCGCTGTGTTGATGGTCGAGCAGGCCCGAAGCACATCGATGACTACGACCGCACGGCCGCGCACATCGTCTTCGGTAACAGTAGTATGAGTTAGGAAGACCTCTACGTTCATGAACCGTGTGGGGCATCGTGTGATGAGGAGGAGTCTGGATGCGGCAGGCCCATCCATGGGCCCGCAGTTGTTCGCATCCGGTCATGGTTCTGTTCAGGATGTGCCATGTGCGTCTTGAGACGCCCATGCTGTTGCATCTCGCAAGGTCTGTCACAGCTCGCAGGAGCTACGAGGTATGCAGCGGCGGTTTGGCCACCTCTACCGCTACGGGACGGCGCCCTTGCACAGTCAGCGCAGTACCCGGCGCCGTGTATTTTTCATCGTTGGGCACATACCCCAGCCCAATGCCGGTGCTCAGCGTGGGCGACTGCGTACCACTGGTTACCGAACCCAGCGTGGTGCCATTGGGCATGGCAAGGGCATCGCCATGACGCGGGATGCCGCGCTCTTGCGCCACAAAAGCGACCAGTTTGCGCTTCGGCCCCGCTTCGTTGATAGCTTGCAGCGCCTCACGACCGACGAAATCGCCCGCATCCAGCTTGACGATCCAACCGAGCCCCGCTTCATACGGATTGGTATCTTTGGAGATGTCGTTGCCATGCAGGCAGAAGCCCGCCTCCATACGCAGCGTATCGCGTGCCCCCAGTCCGGCAGGCTTTAGTCCGTGGTCGGCACCCGCGTTGAGAAGCGTGGCCCACACATGCTCGGCATCGTCGGGCGCAATGTACAGCTCCAGCCCCGGCTCGCCGGTATATCCGGTGCGCGATATGATGGCATGCTCGCACTCCATAAACGCGCCGCTTTCAGCTTCGATGAAGTGATAGAACTTGAGATCATCGAGCGCCTCACCCACAAATGGACGGGCAATGTCGAAGGCAGCGGGGCCTTGCAGCGCCAGCAGCGCGTAGTCGTCGGAGCGGTTCGCCAGCGTAGCGCCCATCGGGTTGTGATCTTGCATCCATGCCCAGTCTTCGGCCCGGTTGCCCGCGTTAATCACAAGCAGAAAGGAGTCGGCAGCGCGGCGGTAGACGAGCAAGTCGTCGATGATGCCGCCTTCGGGCGTACACATAGCTGTGTAGAGCGCTTTTCCGTCGTAGAGGGCCGACACGTCGTTGGTTACAAGCTGCTGCACGAACGCTTCCGCGTGGGGGCCGGTTACCTCCACCTCGCCCATGTGGCTCACGTCAAAGAGCCCTGCTTCGTTGCGCACCGCCTGGTGTTCATCAATAATGCCGCTGTACTGCACCGGCATGTCGAATCCCCCAAACGGCATCATGCGGGCCCCCAGGCGTTCATGCACATCGTAGAGGGGCGTGGTTGCAAGCGTGTTGGGCATGGCGTAGGACACAGGTGAACGGTTGAACGAGTGAACAGTCGGAAGTATAGGGCCTGCCGATAGCGGATGCAACGCGCCGCGCTGATTTCATCCGTATTTGTGTCGTGCTTGGGGGATGCGGAGCATGGGCTGGATTAGGCAGCCTGGGCATCAAATCCGGCCGCGTTGAGCACGTCGAGGGCGGTATGCAGCGCCTCGCGGCTGCGGAATGAGAGCCGGAACGTGCCGCCGGTGCCGTCGCGCACGCGCAGCAGTTCAATATTGCGTACCGACACGTTGGCATCCGCCAGTGGCTTGCTAATAGCATGCAATGCCCCGGCCTCGTCAGGAACGCGTACCGTGCAGTCGTGCACAGACCGCATGAGACCGGCTGCTTCCTCGGGCAGTCGAGCGCGTGCATCCTGGGCAGCGGCAAAGTCGTCTTCGAGCGCATCCATATCGCCCATAGCCACCTGACGCTGCACCCGCTGCAGGCGGCGCGTAAAGTCGGCAAGCGCATCCAGAATGCTCCCCTGATTGCCCACAAAGATCTCGCGCCACAGATCGAACGGTGATTCGGCAATGCGCGTCAGGTCGCGGAATCCCCCAGCGGCCAGTGCCAGCGCATCGTCGTTGGACTCGGCCGCGTGCTGCACGAGCGTAACCGCCAGGAGCTGCGGCAAGTGACTCACACGCGCCACAATGCGGTCGTGCGCTTCGGGAGCGAGCACAACAGGCGTAGCACCGACAACCTCAACAACAGCTCGCATGTTAGACAGCGCTTCAGACGGAGTGTCATCGGTTGGGGTGAGCACATAGGCCGCATTCTCGAAAAGGATCGGGTCGGCTGCGTCAACGCCTGCGGTTTCTGCGCCAGCCATGGGGTGTCCGCCCACGAAGGTCACATGCTCGGGCAGCACCTCCTGTGCCTGATCGACCACGGCCTGCTTCACCGAGGCCACATCGGTAACCACCGCGCCCTCGGTCAGATGCGGCGCAAGCGGCTCCATGGCTGACGCAATTTTGGCCGGAGGAAACGCCAAGATCACCAGATCGGCCCCATCAACAGCGGCCCCCATCGAGGCGGCTTTCGCGTCTATCAGGCCGCGCTCCTCGGCACGCTCCAGCACATGCGGACGATCGAACCCCACCACGGTGCAGCCCGGCGCGTGCTGGCGCAGGGCTGCTGCCAGCGAGCCGCCAATGAGTCCGGTACCAAGTACAGCGCAGCGGTCGAAGGGGAAGTCGGTCATGCAGGGCACGTGCGTTGTGGACGAGGCTGATCGATGAGGGACGGCGTGCGAACGGGCCCACCAAGCGCCGGGTTCAACGATCTCTTCTGTGCGCCACCACGAACGGGCCGATTCACCTTGCATTGACGCTCCTTCATGTCTGCTTTTATAGCAGACGCATCGAGACGCGCCAATACCCGACCCATAGTTGAGCCCTGCGCTCAGAAACTAAAATGTATAAGTTCTTGTCGCACTATCTTCCTAAATTATTTTTGCAAACCATTTAAACCAAGCAATTTAATTTGGAAACTACCAAGCATGACAGGAAAACATCCTCTGTACCCTTAACCCGCGTGCCCCCAACGCATTCCAATGAACACGAAAGGATATATGCTCTACTCCGTGCCGCTACGGTGGTACACACTGCTGGTCCCGATCCTCCTGTTCGTATGGATCACTCCACTGGCGACTCATGCCCAGCTTCTTACAGGAGAACCATCCACCATGGAGCGTCCCCCGCCGCAGGCTCAGATCGTTGGGCAACATGCGGACCTGCTGAATACGGATAACCCTCACCTTCAGCAGCAGGCGATGCGCAACATTATCGCTCTCAGCCATAGCCACCCAGCAGCCCACGACTGGAGCGCGGTGGGCCGCAGCCTGGTTCGCATCTACAGTCACAACACAGACGACCGGCTGCGTATCATGGCGGCTTCTGCGATTTACACGATTGGCGATCAGCACTCCATCGATGCCATAAATCGTCACAATGCGCTTGTCCGACACACACATGCGCTTCAGAGGTCACGCTACACCCCCTCGCGTGTTGAGCAGATTGGCGATCGTGCGGTACGAATGTACTACCACACGCGCAGTGAGCAGCGGCGCGCAGACCGCATTCAGCGCCGTATCGACCGACACATGGATAAGGCCCACCGACACACCCAAAAAGCCACACGGCTCGGCCAACGAATGCCCACCAGAACAAGCGGCTAACACATACCCAGATAGCTAACCACCCAGGCGGCGAATCCGACATATTTATCGGATTCGCCGCCTGTTTGGTAGGTGATAACTGAGCGGCGGCGTTATTTTCGTAGGTTAGTTCGAGTTTGACGGCGTATGCGTCTGCACCAGGTCATGATACGCGTGCATGGCGTGCTCGCCCACGTCAAGACCCTCGGCCTCTTCGTGGTGGTCCACACGCAGCCCCATGGTTTCATCGATGAGGCGGCCTACCGTCCAGCAGAAGGCAACCGTGGCTCCGCCTACTGCGGCGATACCGACAAGCTGATATCCAACCTGTGCCAGCCCCGCCATATCGCCGAAGAGCCCCACAGCGAGCGTGCCCCAAATGCCGCATGTCAAGTGCACGCTTACCGCACCTACCGGATCATCAATCTTAATTATTTCATCGATTACAACGATAGAGGCATAGACGAGTCCGCCTGCCACGGCGCCAATCACAACCGCCTCCCACACGGCCATCAGGTCGGCTCCAGCCGTGATGCCTACAAGGCCAGCCAGAATGCCGTTGAGCGCCATCGTCAGATCCGGCTTCTCATCACGATACCACGACAGCAGTCCGCCTGTAATGCCGCCAGCAGCGGCAGCCATCGACGTGGTGACGAGCACAAGCGATACAGTGGCCGGGTCTGCCGTAAGCACCGAGCCGCCGTTGAATCCAAACCAGCCAAACCACAGCAAGAATACGCCAATGGTAGCCAGCGACATGTTGCTGCCTGGAATAGACTGCACGCCGCCGCTTGCCGGATACTTACCCAGACGCGGTCCCAGCAAAATGGCCATGACGAGCGCGCCCCATCCGCCGACCGAGTGCACCAGCGTAGAACCAGCAAAGTCGTAGAAGCCAAGCTCGTTCAGAAATCCACCGCCCCAATGCCACGACCCGGTGATCGGATAGCTAATCATGAGAAAGCCGACGACAAACACCAGAAAACTCGACAGCTTGATGCGTCCGGCTACCCCGCCCGACACAATCGTTGCGGCGGTGGCGGCGAACATGGCCTGGAAGAAGAAATCGGTGTACCAGGTGTAGCCTTCGTTGTAGGCAGGCGTGAGCAGCGCCTCAGCGTCCTGCGGAGATACCGTAATGAAGTTTGTAACCGCACCAAACGACACCAGCCCGTTGAAGTCGCCCGGATACATCAGGTTGAACCCGCAGAGCGCGTAGGTCAAAATCCCGATACAGATGATCATCGAGTTCTTAAACAGGATGTTGACCGTGTTCTTCGACTGCGTCATCCCCGACTCCAATGCCGCGAAGCCCAGATGCATGATGAACACCAGCATCCCGGCGATCATGATCCACAGGTTGTTTACCATCCACTCGGCGGAAGCCGCAGCCTCTGCTGTATCTTGGGCCATCGCATCAGCAGGCGCGCCCAGTGCCAGTGCGATTAGTCCCAGTACTACGATCCCAAATGCTCGCATGTGTCGTTTCTCGTCTTGTGAGTACAGCCATCTACATGCATCGAACTGGAGCTATGGAGGCCCCATTGCGTGATCCACAAGACGTATTTAATTGCTCGTAATGACTATTTCAACTTAATTATTTTTGCAAAGCGCTTCCAAAAGAATAATAATTTTGTTTCGGGTGCCAATATACTGGAATTGTCTTTTTTGTTACATTTCGATGGAGATGCAACGGACTCGGCGTTGTGTGCGGTCTATGTTGATGCTCTTAAGCTGCGTGCCGTACGTTGATATCCTGTCGCCGCCATTTTTGCTCTCGCCCTGACCATCTGTATGGATCTGCTTGCCGACGCCCCGCACGTTTCAATTCCAACGCTTCATGCCGATCTGGAGGCCCGCCTTGCAGCACTTCGTAACGACGCCGCAGCCGTTGCGCAGTCGCGCACCCATGTCGATGCAGCACTCGCGGGCGATACCGCCCATTACGGCATCAACACCGGATTTGGCGCGCTCGCCCAGCAACAGATTCCGCCTGAGCAGGTGGAGGCACTGCAGCGCAATCTGCTGCTCAGCCATGCGGTCGGCGTAGGCGACCTGGTGCCGAAGCCCATCACCCGGCTGATGCTTCAGCTCAAAATCCACGCGCTGGGGCTGGGCTATTCCGGCGTGTCGCGCCGCACATTCGAGCAGTTGCTCCAGCTGGCCGAGCACGACCTGATACCTGCCGTACCCAGCCGGGGCAGCGTGGGGGCCTCGGGCGACCTGGCCCCGCTTGCGCACCTGGCGCTGCCGCTTATTGGTCATGGTGCGTTCTGGACTGAAGACGGCACCGACACGCGTCCCGCCATCGATGTCCTTCAGGCGCACGACCTCGATCCAATCACGCTTCAGGCGAAAGACGGGCTCGCGCTCATTAACGGCACGCAGCTGATGGGCGCCTACGCCGCACACATTCTGCATGCAGCGCACCGGCTGCTCCGATGGGCCGACCTGATTGCTGCTATGAGTTTGGAAGCGCTTCAGGGCAGCATCAAACCATTCGATGAGCGCGTGCATGCCGTCCGCCCGCATCCCGGCGGACAGACCGTTGCGGCCAATGTGCGCATGC
The DNA here is from genome assembly GCF_002554705.1 of Longimonas halophila. Classification (GTDB taxonomy): domain Bacteria; phylum Bacteroidota; class Rhodothermia; order Rhodothermales; family Salinibacteraceae; genus Longimonas; species Longimonas halophila. The sequence goes on from NZ_PDEP01000007.1 coordinate 146,468, forward strand.
TGCTTCAGGAAAGCGAAATTCTGGAATCGCATCGTACCTGCGGCAAGGTGCAAGATCCGTACTGCCTGCGCTGTGTGCCGGCCGTGCACGGGGCCAGCCGCGACGCCCTGCGCTACGCCACCACCGTTACTGAACGCGACATCAACAGCGTGACCGACAACCCGCTGGTGTTCGACAATGGGGACATTGTAAGTGGTGGCAACTTCCACGGGCAGCCGCTGGCGCTGGCGCTCGACACCGCCGCCATTGCGCTGGCCGAGCTTGCCAGCATCTCGGAGCGGCGCACCTACCTGCTGCTCAAAGGCCACGACGGACTCCCCAAGCTGCTCATGGAGGACACGGGGCTAAACTCGGGCTTTATGATTCCGCAGTACACCGCTGCCGCGCTGGTTTCTGAGAACAAGAGCCTGTGCCACCCCGCCTCAGTCGATTCAATTCCGACGAGCCTGGGCCAGGAAGATCACGTCAGCATGGGCAGTATTGGCGCAGTGCAGGCGCTTCAGGTGCTTGCAAATGTTGAGGAGGTGCTGGCCATCGAACTGCTCACCGCCGCGCAGGCGCTGGACTTCCGCCGTCCGCTACGTCCGGGGCGCGGCGTGGAGCTGGCCCACGAGCGCATTCGCGCCGCCATCCCCCACCGCACCGCCGACGCCGCGTTCGACGCCGACCTCGACCGCTGCCGCCAGTTTGTACGCCGTCCTGCGCTGTTGGACACCATTGGCAATGCCCTCACTCCTATTCGGTGAGATCGAAGAACGGCCCCAACCCAGACACGCCGCGCGGGAGATACCGAATCTGAACGCAGCATGGCGATATCGTTTCTCTACAACATATCGGATGTACATCGTCCGTTGACCTTCAGCCTCGTGTGGGGATGGAGGAATGGACGGGTGAAAGGATGGATGTTTTTCATTTGTCTGGTTTCCCTTTCCACACCTTCCCCCTTCCAACGAAGCATGCGGAGTTGGTATAACTCGCAGGATACACACGAAATCTGCACAATGGGGCACATTACGCTGGCACGCGTCCCTTCTTTTTGGTTAGTTTATATATTTCCATTATCTTCTCTTGAATGCCTGCTCTCGTTATGGCCGATTCCAACGCTTCGCTACCTGCTTCGTGGTCGCGCATTATGATTCCCTGGGTCGAACCCGTCATCGACGGCGGGCGCTGGCCCATCAAGCGCGTGCAGCACGAGCCGGTGACCGTACGCGCGGCGCTCGTTGTGGATGGCCACGACCTCATTGCTGCCGAAATCGCGTATGGGCTGGAGGGTGACGATACCACGCACACCGTACCGCTGGAGGCCACGGGTAACGACACGTACGAGGCCACCTTCACCCCCACGCAGCTCGGACGCTACACCTATCAGGTGCGCGCCTGGCTCGACCGCTTTGGCACCTGGCAGGACCAGTTTGAACGCCGCGTGCAGGGCGGTTCGCCGGCCGAGGAAATTGCCAGCGAGCTGCAGGACGGCGCGAACCTGCTCCGCCGTACCGCCACCCACACCGACCACGAGGGCGTAGCTGCCGACCTGCGCGCTGCCGCCGATGCATTTGAAAACGGTGATACCGACCAGGCGCTCAATCCGGAGCTCACCACTATCATGCGTGCTCATGCGCCCCGCGATATGGAGATCCGAAGCGAGACGTATGGCGTGCGCGTTGACCCGCGGCAGGCGCGCGAAGCCGCCTGGTACGAGTTCTTCCCGCGCTCGGCAGGGCCCGCTGACGCCCACGGCACCCTCGACGACGCGGCGAAGCTGCTGCCCCGCATCCGCGAGATGGGATTCGACGTGGTGTACCTCCCGCCCGTGCATCCCATTGGCGAAACCAACCGCAAGGGCAAAGACAACGCGCCGAGTGCCGAGCCGGGGGATGTGGGCAGCCCGTGGGCCATTGGCGGGTTTCTGGAGGACGGCACGCGCGGCGGCCACAAGAGCGTGCATCCCGAGCTGGGCGGACTCGATGCGTTCGATCGCTTTGTAGAGGCCGCCAACGACGTAGACCTCGATGTGGCTATCGACATTGCGTTTCAGTGCTCGCCCGACCATCCGTACATCGAGGAGCATCCCGAATGGTTCTATCAGCGGCCCGACGGCTCCATCCGCTATGCCGAGAATCCGCCCAAGAAGTACGAAGATGTGCATCCGCTCAACTTCGAATGTGACGACTGGCAGGCGCTCTGGATGGAGCTGAAGAGCGTATTTGAGTTTTGGATTGAGCGCGGCGTAACAACCTTCCGTGTTGACAACCCGCATACGAAAGTCATTCCGTTCTGGACATGGTGCCTGCGCGAGCTCCGCAAAGACACCCCCGAACTGGTGGTGCTGGCCGAGGCGTTTGCGCGCCCAAACACGATGTACAGTCTGGCCAAGCTGGGATACAACAACTCGTACACGTACTTTACCTGGCGCAACACCAAAGAGGAGCTGCAGGAATACGCCCGCGAGCTCTTCCATACCGAAAAGGCCGAGTACTACCGGCCCAACTTCTGGCCCAACACGCCCGATATCTTGCACGACGAACTCGCGCACGGCGGGCGCCCGAAGCACATGACCCGCTTTGTCCTGGCGGCTACCATGTCGCCCGTGTACGGCGTGTACGGCCCGCCGTATGAGCACGTCGACAACCGGCAGCACCCCGACCGCGAGGAGTACATGCAGAACGAGAAGTATGAACTGCGCACCTGGAACTGGAACGACCCCACCTCGCTACAGCCGTTTATGACACGCGTCAACCGCATCCGGCGCCATAACCCGGCGCTTCAGCAGATGCGCAACATCCAGTTTTTGAAGACGCGCAACGATCAGATCATTGCGTACGTGAAGTGGAGCGATGACAATGTGATTCTGGTCGTCGTGAGTCTGGACCCGCACTACGAGCAATTTGGGCAGCTGGTCGCAAGCCCGTACGACCTGCACATGCCTGGGGCCGACCGCCTGCGCGTGTACGACTTGCTCAACGAGGCGGCATACGAGTGGGACGGCCATGAGCACTACTTGCACCTGAAGCCGGAACAACCCGCCCACATCTTCCGCGTTGAATCCAATTACCGCCCGTAGTGGCACGCCGGGGTTCTCCGCACCCTGTGTACATGCCACTGGCACCTGGCGCTCTCGCGTGACGAACGGACTTTCGTGCGAGAGCGCCTCTGTTTCGCATCCCTTCGTACCCAATGCCCCATGCTGCATCTATGCCCAACGACTTTTTGTCCGACCCGCTGTGGTACAAAGACGCTGTTATCTACGAGCTGCATGTGCGGTCGTTTTATGATGCAAATAACGACGGCTTTGGCGATTTTGCGGGTTTGTGCGAAAAACTGCCCTATCTGGATGCGCTTGGGGTGAACACACTGTGGCTGCTTCCTTTTCTGGAAAGCCCGCTCAAGGACGATGGCTATGACACTGCCGACTACTTCAAGGTGTTGCCGATCCATGGCGACCTGAGCGACTTTCAGAAGTTTATGGATGAGGCCCACGATCGGGGCATGCGGGTTATTACGGAGCTGGTGCTGAACCACACCTCCGACCAGCATCCCTGGTTTCAGGAGGCGCGCGACCCTAATTCTGATAAGCACGACTGGTATGTGTGGAGCGAGACGGACGACAAGTACGAGGATGTCCGCATCATCTTCACCGATACCGAGGAGTCGAACTGGACGTGGGATGCGAAGGCGCAGAAGTACTACTGGCATCGCTTCTTTAGCCATCAGCCCGACCTGAACTTCGACAACCCGGAGGTGCGAGCGAAGATGAAGGAGGTGATGTTCTTCTGGTTTGATATGGGCGTGGATGGGCTGCGCCTGGATGCCGTTCCGTATCTCTACGAGCGCGAGGGCACCAGCAGCGAGAATCTGCCCGAAACCATCGACTACGTGAAGGAACTGCGCGCCGCCATTGAGGAGCGCTACGGCCCCGGCAAGGTCATGCTGGCCGAAGCCAACCAGTGGCCCGAAGACACGCTGCCGTACTTCGGTGAGGACAACGACGGCACGAGCACCGGCGTGCAGATGGCCTTTAACTTCCCGATTATGCCGCGCCTGTTTATGGCGCTGCGTCGCGAAAACCGGCGCCCGTTTGTGGAGATGCTGGAGCGCACCCGCGGCATCCCCGAAGATGCGCAGTGGGCCATCTTTCTCCGTAACCACGACGAGCTGACCCTCGAAATGGTGACGGACGAGGAGCGCGATTACATGTACAACGAGTACGCCGCCGACGACCGCTTCCGGATCAACGTGGGCATTCGGCGCCGCCTTACGCCGCTGCTGGAGGGCGAGCGCAAGCGCATTGAGCTGATGAACGCGATCCTGTTCTCGCTCAAGGGCAGCCCGGTCATCTACTACGGCGACGAAATTGGGATGGGCGACGACCCGTTCTTGGGCGACCGCAACGGCGTGCGCACGCCCATGCAGTGGAGCCCCGACAAGAACGGCGGCTTCTCACGTGCCCCGCACCACAAGCTGTTCATGCCGCCGATTAACCGGGGCGAGTACGCGTTCGATGTCGTCAACGTCGAGGATGCCAACAACGACCCGCATTCGCTCTTGCACTTCATGCGGCGCCTCATTGCACTGCGCCAGCAGCACAAGCAGGTGTTTGGGCGCGGCACGCTGGAGCTGCTTCCGGTCGAAAATCCGAGCATTCTGGCGTTTGTGCGTCAGCATGAAGACACCTCCATCCTCGTGTGCGCAAACCTGTCGCGCTACGCCCAACCGGTGGAGCTGCCCTCGCATTCGGCGTTTGCAGATGCAGTGCCAGTCGAGCTATTCGGGCAGTCCCCGTTTCCGGCCTTTGAGGACGAATCCTCATACACGATCACCGTGGGCCCGCACGGATTCTACTGGTTCAAACTCGTGTCGCAAGACGAACTCGACCGCCGCGCGCTTGCGGATCCCGAACCCGCAACAGCATCCCACAGCAACTCGAACCTGCCGGTGTTCTCGGTGCAAGAAGGGCTGCAGAACGTGCTCATTCCCACTATGGCACGCGGGCGCCACCCGGAGCGCTTTGCTGCGGAACTGCCCGAATTCTTGCAGTGCCAGCGCTGGTACGGCAGCAAAGGGCAGTCCATTGACGACGTTGAAGTGGAAGACGCGCTGCGCCTGGACACCGATCCGGTGGTCTATCTCTCCATCATTCGTGTGCACCACGGCGACACCTCGGAGCTGTTTACGCTGCCGCTGTCGACCCTGCCCGGCAAAGAGGGCGATGCTCTGCTGGAGGAGCATCCCGACGCCGGCGTCATCTGGCTGAACACGGATGCGCAGGAGGAGCACCTGCTCGTGTACGATGCCAGCGTCACCGATGGCTTCTGGTCGACGCTCTACCGCTGGTGGCGCAATGACGAACGCGGACGCTCGCTGCAGGGCGTGTACGAGGCTCGCCAGACCAGTTCGTTGGATACGGCGGTAGATCCCGGCACCATCCGGCTGTTCTCAGGCGAGCAGAGCAACTCCTCGGCGGTGGTCGACGATGCCTCATTCGTAAAGCTGTATCGCCGCCTTGAAGAGGGCGTGCATCCCGAACAGGAGCTGCTGGCTCATCTGACTGAACACGAGTTTAGCTTTACGCCCAGGCTGCACGGTACCATCGACTTTCATGATCACGACCGCACCTACACGCTGGGCATCGTGCAAGAGGCGCTCGACCTTGACACCGACGGCTGGACGTACGCGCTGCAGTCGGCCCGGCGCTTCCTGGAGCGCGTGGCGCAGACGCCGCTCCCCGAAGATGCCGCGCAGCCCCCGTTCTTGGGCCCCACCCATGCGCTGCAGCCGCCGGTGTGGATGGAGAACGTAGCCCCGGAGCTACTCTCCGTGGCCGAGGTGCTCGGCGTGCGCACCGCTGAGATGCATCGCGTGCTGGCCAAAGGTACCACCGATGCTCTTCACCCCGTCGACGCCCCCAGCGATTTGGGCTCGGTGCTCCGCCGTAGCATCTGGGATGAGGCCAAGGCCACGCGCGACCTACTGGACGACCACGATGCCCCCGAATCGCTCGACGATGACGTGTCGTGGAATGTGCTCTTGCGCCACCTGACGGCCCTGAGCGACCACACGGCCTCGTGCCAGCACATCCGCCTGCACGGCGACTACCACCTGGGCCAGATTCTACGGGCAGATGGCGAGTTCTACATCCTCGACTTTGAGGGCGAGCCGGCCCGATCTCTCGACGAACGCCGCCGCCCCAACAACGCCCTCCGCGACGTGGCGGGCATGCTCCGTTCGATGGAATACGCCGTGTTCTCCGCCTGGAAACGGTACGATGGCGACGACCCCTATGCGGCCGACTGGGTGCACACGCTCTTGCGCTGGCTGAACGTAACGTTCCTCGATGCCTACGCCGACACCGCCGAAGACGACGCGTTTCTGCTTCCGCGCGAATCGCGCTATCTCTACCTGTGGGCCTACCTCGTCGAGAAAGCACTCTACGAGGTACGCTACGAGATCAACAACCGTCCGTCGTGGGCCTGGCTGCCTCTGCGCGGCCTGCACCGCTTGCTCGACGCCGCCCCCGAAGCCGAGTCAGCCTTTCAAAACGGAACCACCGCCGACGACCACGAGGCATCCTCGTTCTCAGGGTCGCGGTAGCTGGGTTGCATGAGGGGCATTGTGATACCGTGAGATTAACCGCAGGACCTGGCTACGACCCCGCGTATTGAGTCCTTTCTCCCGAGGGGAGAAGGACAGGATGAGGGGAATACGTCTCTCAAATTGGTAGCGAACAGGCCACTGGGGATGCAAGCGGTCTGGGGATGAGGTGCAGCGTACGGCGGCTAATCTAACAATCCGACATAGCCTCTCCCGTCAGCGGTTAAAGCTCGAAGTTGATGGGAAGCACCATCTGGACCTGCACCGGCTCGCCGTCTTTCATGCCGGGGCGCCAGTCCGTCTCTCGGATGACGCGCTGGGCTTCGTGGTCGAGCGCGCGTGTCCCCGACGAGCTAAGAACACCAATCTCAACAGCCTTGCCCCCGGGCGAAACCACAAACTGGATAATCGCTCGCCCCTCGCGCTCTTGCTCGCGGGCCAACTCCGGATACTCCAGCTCGCTGTACAGCGCCTCCAGACCGCCGATGAGCTCAGGCGCTTGATTCGATGCTGACGCGCCCCGGTCTCCGTTCGCTTCTGATGTGTTTTCGCTTCCGGCACAGGCACTGAGGCTTAGCATCAGTACACACAATAGAAGCGGAATGAGCCGATGCATCCAGCCGAACGCATCGTGTGCAGGGGACTGTTGTCGGAATGTGTATGTCATGCGTTTAGAAGCAGGTGTAGAAATGGGACAGAACGTTAGCGGTTCAGGCTGAAGTTAACGGGCAAGGTCATCTGCACCTCGACAGGCTCTCCGGCTCTCATGCCGGGACGAAACGCCAGCTGGCGGACCGCCTCCCACGCCTCGCGGTCGAGAATTGAGTTGCCTGCCGTCTGGCAGACGCGGACCTCTGTTGGCTCACCTTCGCGCGATAGAATAAACTGGATCCAGCTGGTGCCCTCAGCACCGATTTCGCGCGCCTTGGTCGGATACGACAGTTTATCGTACATCGATGCCATCCCGCCAATGAGTTCGGGCTCTTGGCAGTCTGTACACTCTTCTTCGTCCGACTCCGCTTCCGCTCGGTTCTCGTTATAATCGTCGGGACGGCAGCTTGCGGGGACATCACTACGTACGCCTCCGCTTCCTGCGCAGCCTGCTACGGCCACGACAGTAGCCATCAGAAACGAGAGAAACATCCACTTCGACGCAACAGGAAATGAGGAAATCATTGATGGATGTGATTGGGCGGGACACGAAGAATAGATTGCAAACCATCTATAGCGTAGCCATCTCAGCCTTCAATCGCAAGCTTGTTGGGCCCGGTTTCTCAGCGCGGCGCGGTCGATTTTCATGCGGTTGGGCAGATCGTCGGGCCACAGCAGGTAGCGGTCGGGATGCTTAAACCGCGCAAGGCGCCCCTGCAGCCCCGTGCGATAGCAGCCGGGGGCGAACGCGGTGCCCGGCGCCGGCTCCACAAACGCCACCGGACGCGCCCCAAACTCTTCATCAGGCACGGGCACCACCACCGCACGCGCCACCTGCGGTAGGGCCTGTAGCGCGCGCTCCACGGTCTCCGGCTGGATGTTCTCGCCGCCCGAAATAAACTGATGGTCCACGCGCCCGGTGATGTGCAGGCGGCCTTCAGCGTCGAGATGCCCGACATCGCCCGTACCCAGCCAGCCGTCTGCATCAAACGACTGTGTGCGTCCTGTCGGCGTCAGGTAGGCCCGGCAGCGTGTGGGACCGCGCACGGCCAGTTCGCCGGTGTCGCGCACGGCCAGTTCGCGGTGAGGTAGCACGTGGCCTGCCGTTGCCAGCGTCTCGCGCGAGGCTCCTGGCGGCGTGGTCGTTACCTGCGAGCCCATCTCGGTGGAGCCGTAGGTCGTGTGCACCGGCCACCCCCGAGCGTGCGCTTCATCGAGGAGCCCCGCCGGAACGGGCCCGCCACCCACGAGCAGGCCACGCAGCCACGGGGGCGGCGGGCCGTCGGTGGCCTCCAGCAGGCGCTTAAGCTGTGTGGCGACGAGCGATCCGTGCGTGATGCGGCGCGTCGTCCAGTCGCGCACCGGGTTGTTGAGCAGCGCCACCGCAGCCCCCGCCAGCGCCGCCCGCATCACAATCGCCAGCCCCCCGATGTGGTAGAGCGGCAGCGACAGCGCCCAGCAGTCCGTACTGCGCAGCGGCATCACCGAAGCCGCCCCCCGCGCACTGTAGAAGTGCGATCGCCACGCGTGCACCACGCCTTTCGGCTGCCCGGTACTTCCAGAGGTAAAGATCACCGTCGCATCCCCCTGTAGTTGTAAGGTGGATGCGCAGGAGCGTGCCTGAACGGAGGCGTCTTCCGCTCTCCGGCTACGCGGATGCACCGCCACAGGAGCCGCCGCAGGTAGGGCATCGTCGTCATCCGCCAGACACGTTGCGACCCCGGCCATCTGGAGCGCGTCGGCGCGTTCGTCGGGCGTCCACCGCCTGCTCACGAGCACCACGCGCCGCCGCTCGCGCCAGCCTGCCCACAGCCATGCCAGCGTCTGCACATCGCGGCGCGGCAGCAGCCCGATGGAGGCGCCCTGTAACTGTGCATCCTGCTGCAACGCGTGCTGGGCCGTGCGAATGTGCGCCTCCAGGTCAGCGAACGTCCACGTACACGCAGGTCCTACGACCGCCGGTGCGTGGGGGCGATACCGCGCCTGAAGGGCCAACGGGCAGATGATGTGGGACGTGGTCATGGTGATGTCCAATTCGTGGGGACGCTGGGCATATAGGTTGGGCGTTCATTTCGTCTGTCCTGCCGTAGAGACGTGCCATGGCGCGTCTCTACTTCTTTCATCACGACCGATCCACCGCCTCCAGCGCGTCCCGATCGACGGTCCAGTTATCAAAGAGACCGGGCGCCATGGTCAGCAGTTTGCCGTGTGCATCGGGAATGGGCGGCCACGCGATGTCGCGGGCCAGCGCCTGGTACGTGCTCATGCCAATGGCGCGGTCGGGCGGCGTCACCTGCAGCGCCGTAGCAAAGGTGCCCCGCCAGCCGACGCCCGTTTCGTAGGCGCTCGTCACGATGACGGGCACGTCACCCGCCTGCTCGGCCAGCTTCTGCACGCGGCGGATGCCCATCCATGCGGGCTTCACCACAAACGCCGCCACGGGCCAGTCGGATACCGCGTCGATGCCACGCGCCCGGATGGTTTCGTCGAGCGCAATGGGGACGGACGTGTCTCCCACAAATGCGCGCAGATCAGCATCGGGCACGAGCGGCTCTTCGATGTATTCGAGCGCCCGACGATGCTGCACCGCCTCGCAGATGGTGTGCGCCTGCTCGACCGACCACGCCTGGTTCGCATCCAGCCGCACGGTCATGCCCGTAGGCAGCGACGCAAACAGCGCATCGAGCCGGTCCAGGTCGTCCTCGACCGGGGCACGCCCTACTTTCACCTTGATGGTGCTGACGTGCTCGGCCTGCAGCGCCATCAGCACCTGACGCATGTCGCGGTCCTCGGGCGTCTGCCACAGCGCATTGCCACTGCGGGCTGAGCGTCCGGCGTTTAGCCAGTCGTGCCACGACGTGCCCGCCTCGCACGCGGCCCACTGCTGCCCGATCTGGTCGATGGCAAAGCGCAGCGGCCCCGGTGCCTCGGACGGGTACGGGGTGACGTGTCCGGCGGCATCTGCGCTGAGCGTGTTAACCTCAGACTGCCAGTCGCGGGCGGCCTGGGTCACCGTCTTGAGCGAGGCGGTAAACCCCAACAGCGGCGCCGCCTCGCCCCAGCACGTCCGCCCCGATGGGTGCTCGGCCGCCAGCAACAGGCCCGTGCGATGCGATATGGGTCCGTCGGGACCGGGCAACGCGTTAGTCAGTGGGATGCGATATGTGTAGCAGGCAATAGCAGACATAGACGGCAATGCGCGGGCGAAAGAAGCAGGTATATCAAATGCGGTTAGAGCGTTACGTACAGTACAGTCCCTCTGTAGCGCTTCAGACTTGGGAATGCACGGGTAGTGCTGTGTCACAGGTCATTCTGCGGACTGAACCAAGATGGATACGCGTGCCGTGCCGTCCCGAACCGTTCCCGCTAAACGCCGAGGAGATGGTTCGACTGCGCTCACCATGACAGGCTTCGTGGGAGAATGATTGCAAGACAAGTATCAAAATGAGGGTTGAAAAAGCAATGGATGTTTTCCTCGTCAATCCGTTCACACGTCCATCCCTCCATACATCAACGACGCGTGCGGAGTGGATACTTACGTGAGCATCCACCCAAGCGCAAAACAGATGCTGTAGAGCGCCAGGGTGCGTCCGGTTGTAGGCAGAAGTGGATTCAGGCGCTCCGGGTCGGTGGTGCCCGAGTGCAACGTTTGCAGGGCGGGCCAGGCGCCTGCTACGACGGGCGCGGCGACCAGGACGCCCCAGTGTCCTCCTACATGAAGTGGCAGCGCAACAGGAACGATTGCAGCTACCGCCATGCAGACTGCATACAGCCGCACTCCGAACGCGCGCCCGAGGCGTACTACAAGCGTGCGCTTGTCCGCCTGACGGTCGCCTTCGAGGTCACGGATGTTGTTGATGAGCAGAATACACACCGAGAGCGCCCCCGGTCCGGCTCCAGCAAGCACCGCAGGCGCCGTAAGGGTGAGCGTCTGCACATAGTACGTACCCGCTACCGCTACCGGGCCAAAGAACACAAACACAAAGAGATCCGCCAAGCCGATGTACGCCAGCGAGTAGCGTCCGGCGGTGTACCAGAGCGCCGAGGCAATCGACGTCACGCCGATGAGCACCACGGGCCAGCCGCCGCGAATCATCAGGTAGGTGCCTGCGGCTACCGCTGCCGCAAACACCGCAAATGTGGCCCAGCGCATCGTCTTCGGATCCACCAGTTCGGCCTGCGTTACGCGCAACGGTCCCACGCGCTCCTCGGTGTCGGTGCCACGCAGGAAGTCCGTGTAGTCGTTGTGGAAGTTCACCCCCACCTGAATCAGCAATGCCGACAACAGCGCAAGTCCGGCACTAAGCGGATGAAAGCCGCCATCGCCCACGGCCAGGGCAATCCCGATCATTACAGGCGCTGCCGCCGCTGGAAGTGTCTTCGGGCGGGCGGCCTGAATCCAGATGCGCCAGGGCGCAGCAGCCAATTCGTCGCGGGTGGGCATGAGGCGGTGTGTTCAGTTAAAGGCGTTTTGTTGAGAGGCGAAGAGGCCGCTTCGCTCCCGCCGGAGACGTACGCGCCGGGCGGCGCTCCCAGTCTCCGGCTACGGGTACCGTTTCTCCATCACGTAGCATTGAATCACTACCCAATAACGGATTCAATGTCTGTCACCTATCGCTGAGGGCGGCAGCCACGTGGGCATCCAGCTGCGTGTGTACGTCGGCGTTTTCGGTGCGGTCAGTGCGGACTTCAATCAGGGCGCTGGTGCCGCGCTCACAGGCTGCCTGGTATGTATCCGCAAACTCGGCGCGCGTGCTCGGCTGGTGGTAGGGCAGGTCGAATGCCTCAGCAATGGCTTTGAACGAGCGTCCGTGTGGGGTCGTAAAGTGCGGCTCGAACACGTCGCTGTGCTCGGCAATCGGCAGAAAGTGGAAGATGCCGCCGCCATCGTTGTTCACAACGACAGCGATCACCGGATGCGCCTCCAGCAATGCGAGGGCATTCACATCGTGCCAGGTGGCCAGGTCGCCAATGAGGAGCGTGGTCGGTGCATCGCGCGCAATGCTGATGCCCGTTGCGGTGGCAATGGTGCCGTCGATACCGCTGGCTCCGCGGTTGGCAAACACCGGCACGTTCGCGCCCTGAGCTGTGGCGTAGCGCTGTGCATCGCGGATAGGCATGCTGCTGGCCAGCATCCACGCGTGGGTGTCGGGGATGTGCTCGCTGAGGGCGCGCGCCACACTTGGTTCGCTCAGCGGAGGTAGTTCCTCGTCCTCAAACCGTTGCGCAAGTGCATCACTCACGGCATCGTTAGCCCGCTTCCACTGACCGTTCCAGGAAGCCGGCGTGGCGGTGCGTGTAGGTAACGCATCCATGGCCGCTGCGACGGTTGTCTCGATGTGATGCGTACACCGGTGGTCGGGATCCACCCGAAGCGGCGCGGGACGAATGGTGGCGTAGACGCGTGCTTCCGCATCCCGCAGAAAATGCCGCATGGGTTTAGATACAAAGCGTCCGCCTACGTGCAGCACGACATCGGGACGAAGATCGGCTGCCTGATGATGGGCGATGTGGTGCGCGTGCGGCACCACGGGCGATTCGGCGCTCAGGCGAAGCTGCGAGGTGATGTCGGGCAGCACGGGCCAGTGCTGCGCGCGAGCCCAGTCGAGCAGTTCGTGCGCCTCGGCATCCGTAAGGCGGCCCGCCACAATGAGTCCGCGCTCGGCCTGTTGCACCGCCTCGGTGAGCGAATCCGGAAGCAGCGCGTGCGGCACGGGCACCGGGTACGTGGTGAACGGCGTGCGCCGCTCGGCCCAGTGGTGCACGGCGGGGTCGTCGATCTCAAACGTCTGCTCGACCGGGTGCAGCGGCTTGCGGTACATCACATTCAGGTGTACGGGCCCGCCCGGCGGACGCTGAGCGTGGTGGAGCGCCTGGTCGACGGTGGTGAGCACAGATGCCAGCGGCGTGTCGGGGCTGGGCGGCGGCACATCGGCGCTCCAGCGTACGTGATCGCCAAAGAGCTTCACCTGGTCGATGGTCTGGTTGGCCCCGGTGCCCCGCAGCTCGGGCGGACGGTCGGCAGTCAGCAGCAGCATGGGGATACCCTCTTGCCCCGCCTCGGCCACGGCAGGCATGCCATTGGCTACAGCGGTGCCCGAGGTGGTAATCCACCCAGCAGGATGTCCTGTAGCACGTGCAAATCCCAGCGCAGCAAACGCCCCGCCGCGCTCATCCACATGTAACACAGACTGCGCGACCGGATGCTGCGCGACGGCGGTCGTCAGGGGGGTAGAGCGCGAGCCGGGCGACACGAAAAACGTGTCGACGCCTGAGCGCACGCATTCGTCGATCATGCAGCGCGCCCAGGCGTGGGTTCGGTTTGGAGCATCAAGTGGATTCGGAGCGGTCGAATGGTCCATGCAACGGGTTGTATCTAAATAGAATGAGATTTACGCAGTTGCAGCACTACCCCGCATCTCGTCGCGAGGCTCTGCCTCGTGACGCAATCGTTCAGGGGCACAACAGGCATGACCCTTCGGGCCCCTCTGCCCCGTTTCACTCACCTAACGCTCCAGTGCCGCCTTAAAATCCGCCAGCTTATTCTCGATCTCGTCCCACTCGCTGGCCGGGTCGGAGCCCTCTACGATGCCCGCGCCCGAGTAGAGTGTGAGCGTGTCGCGATCCACCAGTGCCGACCGGATGGCTACGAGCATTTCGGCGGCATCTTGCGTCATCCATCCCACGGGTCCGGCGTACCATCCACGGTCGAACGACTCGTGCTCGCGGATGAAGGCGCGGGCGGTGCGAGTGGGCGTGCCGCCGACCGCCGGCGTCGGATGCAGCGCGTTTAGCACGTTGAGCGGCGAGGTGGATTCGTGGAGCGTGGCAGTAATTTCGGAGCGCAGGTGCCGCTTGCGTTGCAGCGCCAGTTCGCTGGGAGCATCCGGCATGTTCACGTCTGTGGCAAGCGGGGCCAGCGCATCCGCAATCGCATCTTGCACAAACGCATGCTCGCGGCGGTCTTTGTCGCTGGTCAGGAGTTCGTGGCGCAGCATGGCATCGTCGGCGGGCGTGGCGCCACGAGGACGCGTTCCGGCAATGGCTTCGGTGCGGAGCGTGTCGCCATGCATCCGAAACAGTCGTTCGGGCGTAGCGCCGATGAACGCCGGACCCGAGCGCTTGGGCTGCCATCCAAAGGCGGTACACTGCGGCGTTTCTTGCTGCAGGCGGTGCAGGAGCGCCCACGGCATGAGCGCGTGGTCGAAGTGCAGGTCGACCGCACGGGCCAGCACCACTTTGCGAAGGTCCGTGCTGCGAATGGACTGTACGGCAGCACGCACTTGCCGCATCCACTCCGCCCGCGTGGGCCGATCGGTACGGCGGATGCGGTGGGCATCGGTGTGGGCGTCGGGGATATTGGGGAAACGAAGCGCATCGATCTGGCGGAGGAGCGCCTCGTGCGCGGCAGTGTCGTGCGGAGCCACCAGGGTGGCATGCAGCCGCGTGGTGGAGCCACTGCGGTGCAGGGTAAAGCGTGGCAGCATGAACGTCCACGCTCCAAAGTCAGCCCACGCTGCCTCGCGCTCTGATGTCGGGTCGAAGCGCGCCCCGCCCCACAGACGCACTGCAGGCGGCAGGCGATCGAGCCACGGCGCAAGGCGCTCCACGACCGAGGCAGGGACGGTCTCCCCAGATCCGGCTTCACCCTGCCACTGACGAGCGGCCCCCACTACCGCGTAGGTGCTATCGGTGGTACGGCTGCGCCAGTAGACAAACGGAGCCTGCGTTTGCACCGCGCCCCATGCCAAGGGATCGATGGCAACAGGCACCTTAACCGACACCGCCCGCACCTGCTTCACGCCGTTCATGGATTGCACGGCCTGCCGTACCTTGGCGCGCAGCGCCTGGCGCACAGCATCGGCGTCGATGCGATCGTCGGACGGAGCCGAAACCAGAGAAAGAGGGATCATAGGGCGAACGGAAGTCAACCAGCAAGGGCACAGCAGCAGCGGTGCGCATTGTTTCGTGAATGCGCGCAGCACGTACAGAGTTACGACGCCAGGTGGCGCACGCTATTCGTTACCTGGGCTTCGAAGGTGTCATGTTCATGCGTTACGACGTACAGTCCCGTGTTGGCATGCGGCACGTTCGGCATCTGCGTAAGATCGCCATCGTAGAGCAGCGAGGCCAGCATGATGCGCATGTAGCGCCCATGGGTTACAACCAGTACGTGCTCGCCAGCGTGCGCCTCAAGGATCACATCAATGGCGCGGCGCGCGCGGCGCTCCACCTGACGCGGCGACTCGCCGCCTTCAACGGGGGCTTCTACTTCACCCGCCCGCCAGCGCGTTTTGATCGCTTTCATAGCCGCAGTGCGCTCGTCGGTGGGCGGCGTGCCTTCGTACACGCCCCAGCTAATCTCTTTCAGGTCGTCGAGATAGGCGTACGGCAGCGGCTCGTGAGGCACGCCTAAAATTTTGGCCGTCTGGCGCGCGCGGACCAGCGTGCTGGCGTACACCGCGTCGAGCGGCGTATCGGCCAGGTGAACAGCCAGCGCCTCGGCCTGCGCCCGGCCTGTTTCGTTTAGCGCACTATCAACGCCGCTCCCTTGCATGATGTGGTCGCGGTTGTAATCGGTTTCGCCGTGGCGCGTGACGTACAGCGTAGTGGGCTCAGCAGGCATTGCAGGCAGTAGACTCGTCAGGAAGAAGGTGAAGGCCCACGCGTCGACGTATCGGGCGGGGGACGCACGTCGTCCATGTCGTCGGCGCGGGCGGTCCAGTGGCGAATGATATCGCCGAGCATCCGGTCGATCTGATCCAGCGATGCACCGTAGTGGCGTGCGGCGCGCACGATGACCGCTCGCAGCACCTGGTCGGCCACTGGCAGACGGTACAGACCGCGCCACAGCCGGTGCACAATTGGGTCGGTGGCCCATCGCAGCAGGCCCCAGCGCAGCAGCACAAACCCGACCAGTCCCGTACCGACGGCCGCCAGCTGCTCACCCGCCGCCAGATAGCTCAGCACCACCACGTAGAACAGCCCTTGCACCACCGGCTGATTGAGGATGCGCACCATCCCCATGATCCTCCAGCTTACAACAGCCGGACAGAACGCCTTCCAGCCCAGGTAGGCCCCGAGCATGCAGGCAAATGCCGGAACAGGACTCAGCACCATCAGCAGTATCGGCAGAAGCCACACCGCCAGCGTCTGCGGCGAATGGATCCACCGGCCTGCGTACGTCACCAGCGTTTCAAGCGACACATGCTCCAGCACATCGGCCGCATAGGTGCGCACGTCGTCCTCCCGCACATGAAACCATAGCCCGTTCGAGGTAAACATGCCGTAGGGCGTGTCCAAAATGGTAACCTCTTCGCGGGCAAATAGGCCCATAGGCAGAAGCAATTGGTGCAAAAGCAATAGCATGAAATCTACATCCGCGTCCGGGATGCAGTTTCAGAATTATTTGAAAACGGTGGGGAGGCGACAAGATCGATGCATCGCTCGATTCGAATCTTAGCATTTTTTATTTGCGGTTTATCGTATACGCAGCCTGGGCGGCTCCCTGTCAAGTCCTCATTTTGAGCGTCCTGCTATCGACAGGCGCTGGGGCATACGGCTGAGGCGGTCTCGTTTCGCCGATACGGAGGCACTGCGTCTTCACACTTGCGTTTTTCCCGCCTGCTTAGGTAAATTTTATATTGCATTACACATATACATCCACGCTTCCCGTCCATGGACGCGACGGCGCTTTTCAAGCCTGCACTGCTTATCTTCACCATCCCGCTACTCCTGGCATGTGCCTTTAGCGGTCTTGCCCTGCTGGGTCTTTTCGACCTGGATGGGTTCGATGTCGATGTAGACCTGGATACCGAGGTCGACCTTGACGCCGATGTGGACCTGGATGCAGACGCCGATGCCGGGGGCGGCGGAGTGCTTCAGACGCTCGGGCTTGGCATGATCCCGCTCTCCCTTTTTCTGATTCTGTTCTGCTTCAGCTTTGGCTGGGTTGGACTGCTGCTCGTTAGTCTGCTGGGATCGACCGTGTCGAGCATGGTGGGCACCGGACTGGCCACCTCGCTCGTGCTGGCTCTGCCGGCTGGAGCAGCGGCCGTGCTCATTACAGCCCCTACGTCGCGTCTGCTACAGCCGCTGTTTCAAGACTACGGCGTTGCCAAAGGAGCCAGCGAGTTGGTTGGAACGGTAGGCGTGCTCTCCACACAGCGGGTCACTCCTACATTTGGCTCGGCTACCGTCCGCATGAAGGGACGCGGTCGCGTGGAGGTCAGTGTGCGTGCCGATGACAATGATAACGACCTCGCCCTCAACTATGGCGACCGGGTGCTGCTGTACGATTACGATCCGGAGCGTAACTTTTATTACGTTGCGCCCCTCAACGACAACGATCTCGACCGCCTGTAAGAACCTGTTTTGATTTCTTATTTTGGGCTGCGAGCGGTTCCGCTGGGCTGCAAATTGCCCCTAATCTCGGCCCGTAGCCCCGGCTACGAACCTCGATTGGAGTCCAATTTTCGCCTCAGCGGCCCTCGCTCTCGCCGTCAAACCAAAACCCAAACAGGTTCTAACACCGCCGGCTGAGTTTCTTCTGGACCTTTCCCGGCTCCTTTCACCCCATCGTTTTCTTTTAACACGACTTCACCGCTCTAATGGGCGCATCAACTGTTACGCTTCTCCTTTTCGGCGGCATTGGCTTGCTGGTCTTTGCATTAGTGCTGTTCAGCATGATCAGCAAGTTCTTCGTCAAAGCCGAGGCGGGGGAGGCACTTGTAAAAACCGGCTTCGGACTCGCCACGCCCGGCGTGTCGCTCAGCTCCGCCTTCGTCATTCCACTCATTCACCGCGTCGATACGCTCGACCTCACCGTAAAGACGGTGCGGATCGTGCGGCGCGAGCACGAGAGCCTGTCCTGTGCCGATGGCATCCGTGCCGAGGTGGAGGTCGACTTCTACATTAAGATCAACCCGATGGAGGACGACATTCAGCACGTGGCTGCCACCATTGGCTGCGACCGGGCGTCTAACATCGCGATCCTGCGCGAACTGTTCGAGGCAAAATTCGCCGACGCCCTGAAAACCGCCGGAGCGAAGCTACAGTTCGACCAGCTCTACCATAACCGCCGCGCGTTCCGCGATGAGATTTTGGCCGCGCTGGGCGAGGATGGCGATCAGGAGATTGTGCTCAACGGCTACAAGCTCGACGATGTAGCCATCCAGTATCTGGAGCAGCTGCCGCTGGAGATGCACAACGAAGACAACGTACTCGATGCGCGCGGTCGTAAGGAGATCGCCGAGCGTACCTCCTCAGAGGTAGAGAGCGCCAACCAGCGCCTCCGCCAAAAAGAAGTGACGATTGCCGAGCAAGACCGCGAGGCGCAGGTCCGGCAGCTCTCAATCGAGCAAGACATCAAAGAGCGCGAGGCGAAGCAAGAACGCGAGATTCGCGAGGCCGAGTCGACCGAGCACGCGCAGACCCAAAAGACCGAGGCCCAGCAGCAGCAGGTCGCCGAAGAAGCACGCATCCGCACGGAGCGCCGCGTTCGCGTAGCCGAAGAGGAGCGCGAGCAGGAGGTCATGGAAGCCGAGATCAAGCGCGAGCGCTCTGTGTCCCTCGCAAAGGAGCAGAAACAGGAAGAGATCGAAAGCGCCAAGGTACGCCGCGAGCGGGCGGTGTCGCTGGCCAACGAAGAGAAGCAGCAAGACATCGAAATCGCGCGCATCAACCGCGAAGCTGCCGAGGCGGAAGCGCAGAAAACCAAGCTCACCAAGCTGGAGGAGACGGCGCTGCAGGAGGCCGAATTCGTCCGTGCCGACGAGCAGAAGGAGACGGTGCGGGCCGTGGAGCGCGCCAATCGAACGAAGCAGATCGAAGTGATTGAGGCCGAGCAGGATGCCGAGGTCGAGCGCCAGGAGCGTCAGGTGGAGGCCGACGTGCAGGCGTACGAAATCCGTACTGTGGCCGAAGCCAACCTTGAAGCTGCCCAACTCGACGCCGATGCCGCCGAGAAGAAGGCACTCGCCGTAAAAACGGTGGGGCTTGCCGAGGCGGAGGTCCGCCGTGCCGAACTGGATGCCGAGAACGCGATCCAGCAGCAGGTCATTCTGGCGCAGAGCCTGGAGCAGCTCATTCCGCAGCTGCCCGAGCTCGTCGAGAAGCTCGTGCAGCCCGCCGAGCAGATCGACAGCATCCGTGTGCTCAATGTCAACGGCCTGGAGGGCAGCCCGTCGCTGTCCGCACAGCCCGGTGGCGATGGCGCACAGGGACGCTCCAGTTCGATTACGGGCGATGTTATGGGCACGGTGCTCAATGTGGGCCTGCTGATGCCTGTGATCCGGGAGGTCATGCAGGGCCTTCAGGGCAACGAAGACGCCGACCGCCTCATCGAAACGCTCCGCAACGTGCCAGGCGGCCAGTCGCTGCTCGACTCGGTCGACGTGGAGGTGTCGCCAAGCGACGGGAACGACGCGTGATGTGGCATCTTCTTCTGCGCGACCGTAAGAACCCGTTTTGATTGTTCTCTTAACGAACTATGCGTCTAAGTACAATCACGTGCGTTGGAGAAAGAAGCATCGTTGATGCGGTGTAGGGGGTTCGGCGCCCTGTTCAGGACCGTCGGTGTCGACTTGGCGGAGGCGCTTCTGCACATACCATTCCCCACAACTTGATGCCCCGCAACGTGGGTTCATTCCTCTTCGGGGGCGCGGAGCACAGGGCCCGCAGGACCGTCGCTCTCGAAGTCGAAGGTCAACTGGGGCTGCGAGAGTCCAGCCACGCGGAGCGAGGGTGTGAGCATCGCTCTGAGGGCGTCTTGTGTGTTTGCGTGAGCCTGCGCCCCCTCGCGGATGCGCTGCTCGGCCTGCTGACGCAGCGCCTGTTGCACGCCCGCCATGGCCTCGTTGCGTGCGGTACTCTCCATATCTCCCGAAAACACCCGCAGCCAGCCCCGGCTTTCGGTGTGTACTTGGAGCGTCTCCAGGTCGGGAGCCACAGACTGCACCTGCAACGGCGGCACCTGCACATGTACGGTGCCATCGCGCCGCTTGGTGATACGATCGGACGTCAGATCATACACCGAGAAGCCATACGTTACGCGACCGGTGACCCGGACCTGGGCCTCCGCTGTTACCAGGTCTACACCCGGTGCCATGCCATAGCGGCGCAGCGTTTGGTAGAACTCGGGGGCTACGCTCTCGGTGTAGGCCACGCGCTCCTCCACCTGCATCGACAAGATGCCTGTTACCAGGAAGGCAGAGGGCGTCTCTTGCTGCACGGTCGACACGACAGCGCGCTGGATCTCAGCCTCAGAGGGGCCGCGCACCCACCACGCCAGCCCTGCGCCCAATGTAACGAGCGCCAACGCCAGCAGACCGCCTATCACGCGTTGCTTCATGCTCGGAGTGCTACATCATGAGGAAAACGAGTGCCACCGTGGCCAACGCAATGCCCCACCGATTGATGCGCGACAGGTACTCGCCAAAGATGAAAACGCCTACCACAGCCCCCAACAGCACAATCGCCAGATGGTTTACGGGGAAGACCACCGTGCCCGGAAAGACGCCCAGCGCACGCAGCAGGAACTCCAGCGAGCCGTAGTTTACGATGCCCAGCACGGTGCCCCACCCGTATGCGGCGGCGGTCGGCCACTCGCGGTGCCGCAGCCCCTTGGTAAGCACTGGCACCAGCCCAACCAACCCGGCCATGCCAAACGAAAGGAGCAGAAAGAAGGCCTGCTCGCCCTGCGCCGCATTGTAGGTTTCCGAAAACGTCTTCAGTGAGATGTCGATGGCGCCGCTCGACAGAAAGAGCAGCAGCAAGACCCCAAACGAGGCCACAGCCGGGGCCTCTTCAGCCACGGTTTGTACAGAGGCAGGGGCGGCAGCCACGGCCTCTGAATCGGACTCAACGGCCGCAGCTGGAGGACCAGATGCCGTTTTCTGCTCACGGGCTGCTTGGGCAGGCGGCTGCCGCGCAATCAGGAAGAACGCAATGGCCGCCAGGGCCATGCCTGCGCCCTGCCACCCCGACGGCGGCTCGGCCCAGATGACCCATGACGCCAGAAACGGCAGCACCACCGACACGCGCCACACGCCCAGCGCAAGCGACATCCCGGCCAGATCGGTTGCCAATGACAGGAGGAAGAATCCGGCGATGAGAAGTACACCCACGAAAGCACTGAGCCCCAGCATCCCCGCAGACAGGCTTACATCACCCTCCACAACGCTTCCACCTGTCGCAAAGAGCACCACCCCTACGCCTACGGCTGCCACGTAGTTGATCGTGAGAAGCGCCACCCGGTCGATGCCCTGCTGCCCTGTGTACTTAAAGAGGACGCCAATGGTAACGCTACAGAGGATGGCAAGGGCCAGGTACAGCATACGCGGATAACGACTCGGCTATTGAGACTCAGACGACATCAGTGTGAAGTAGCGCAGCTGGGGCGGCATGGGCTCGGGGTCGCGGATGGTAAGCCCCGCGGGCACATGAATGCGGGGCTCTACGCGTCCGGTCGTATCGCGGCGAATCTGGTCGTAGTTTACCACCGCCGCAAAGTCATCGGCCCGGCGCGCTTCGAACATCTCGTCGAAGAGCACGCGGTAGCGCACCCGCACCATGGGCGGATCGAGCGCCACCAGGTTTTGCCCGGGTGGCACACCGGTCACTTCCACAAACAGCTCGCGGGTTTCCTCAGCAAACCGCCCGGCTTGCGCTTCAAAGGAGACGTTATCCACTGATCGGCTCACTAAGGGATTCAACGTATCTGCCAGTGGAACTTGAATTTGCACGGAATCCCGAAAGCTTTCAAGATGACGCGAGGCCGTGGGCCACTGATCGAGCGCGCCGATGATTGACTCGGCACCCGACACGCGCACCGAATCGGGAGACAGGGTGGGCGGAGCCAGCAGTTCGTATCCGTCTTCGAGGTCAATGTCCACGCGCGAGGCTACCGGCACCGAACGCTCAACCCGCGCCTCCAGCGGCACGTTCACGTTGCGCGGCGTCACCGCATCGATGCTGATGTTACTTCCGGCCAGGCCCAGCACATCTTCAATGCTCACCTCGCTGCTGCTGGCGTCAATGGGCGCCTGGGGCGGATTCGCGTACAGATACAGCAACTGGATGACCTCGCCCGTCACTTGCACGCTCACATGATCGGGCGGCTCGGACACCAGCGCCTGGTCCTCGGGCACATTTACCAGCTCGGTAGGCACGTCGAACGTAACGGTGCGCACCTCTTGTAGCGTGAGCGCGGCCCACAGTACCAGCGCAATCAGAATACAGATGGAAAGCGCCGTTCCGTCGGAGGTGGACGGCACCTGACGCAGCTCAAAGATCTCCTTCAGGCGCTCCCAAAAGACCGGATAGCTCGACGTAGAATCGGAGGAGTCCACAAGCGAGGCGGTACGAGTTAGCAAAGGCAATGGCGCAGCAGCAAAGGCTCACGAGGCCGGTGCTGCACGAGTGTACCAGCGCATGTGCCGCTGGATGATTGTGGGAAGCGCCAGCCGCGTCTGCAGGTTCCGCAACGCTCCGACAGAGCCCACTCCAGCGGCAAGCGTTGCATGCTGATCCCGAATTGCATCTGCCCATGCAGCCCCGTTTTCTGCGTCTGCAACGATGCGCACCGCTTCAGGCGCTGCCGCCTGGTACGGCGCAAACAGCGGCAGATCCGACACCACCAGCGGACGCCCCGCCGCAATCCACGTCGATAGCGAGCCGGAGGCCGCCGCCTCCCGAAACGGACACACGGCCACGTCGGTGGCCGCCAGATACCGGTTCAGCGTCGTCTCGTCCACGTATCCGGTGATGCGCATGCGTTCGGCCACGCCCAGCGCCTCGGCATCGACCCGGAGCTCGCTGGCAAAGCGCCCCTCCCCATCCGACGGCGCGCCCACGAACAGGAGCTGTGCGGTGTCGGGCAAGTGCGGAAGGGCCCGCAGCACGCGGTCATGCCCCTTCTGACGATGGATAAAGCCCAACACCGTCACCACCGGCTCCGCGTCCGCCAGCCCCAACGCGGCGCGGGCTGCCGTAGCATCGGGGAGGGCGCGGGCCTCTACAAAGTGCGGAATCACAGCCAGCGGCGTAGTACCAGAGACCGCTGCCAGCCGCTGCTGCTCGGGCGCGGTGCACACCAGCGCTGCTGCCGCCCCGTGCATCATCTGACGCGTTGCCTGCGCGTTCGAGCGCTCCAGGTGCCAGAACTGCCACGCCCGCCGCATTGAGGCATACCCTGCTGTCCATGGCGCCGTGCCTGCGTATCCCCCTGACGTATTTTTCTCTGCCGAACCCGTCCCCTTGCGCGACGATTGCGCTGCATTGCGCGCGGCCCAGAGCCGTTTCAGACGCGCTGCCACGCCGTATCCATCGCGCGCATCGTGCACCGTAACCACATACGGCGATTGCACATGGCGGACAAAGTGCGTTACGTTCTGCGCTGCCGCCGATCCGCCCCAAACGGCCGGTTCGTACTGCACATGCAGCACATCGGCCTCGGCAAGCGCGTTCAGTGCAGCATCAATGCGACCCGCGTCTTGTGCCGTGCCCGAGAACGTCAGTTTAGCCTCCTGCACATCGCCCTCCAGGTGCCCCCGTGCCGCCTGCGCCAACAGCGCCCCGTACCGGTGCACACCGTGCTCCGATGCACCGACATGCAGATAGCCAAGGGTCATGGAATTAAAGGGTTAGGAGGAAGCAAAGGAGCGGCAGCACGCATGCTCCATACGGATGCAGTCTTCCGTGGCTCCGCTTACGATCCGCCGTTCCATTCCTGGAGGAGCAGGTCCGCCTTCCACCGGATGTGCTGTCGCGGTTTTCGCCAGGCCGCCGCCCGCCGCGCCGCTGCCGATGCCTCGGGCATGTAGCCCCAGCGCTGCATCTCGCGCGCGGCCATGTGCTCCACCATCGCCTGGTCTGCCTCAGGCAGCGCCCTCCGCCAGCGCGTGGCCACCGCCGGATCGATCGGCGCGAGCGCATTCTGCTTCCACGGCTCCGCCTCCGCATCCACCGCCACCTGCTCGGCGTCTACGTCATCGCGCGTCCACATGTGACCCGGCGACAGCCCCAAAAACGCCGCCACGCGCTGCATCGTGGTGGCCGGTGCCTGCACGAGCTGCTCAAAGCGCACCGTGTGCACCGGAGCCGACTCTGGAGCCTGCCGCACGGCCTGCACGCGCTCGCGCCACAGATCAGCATCGCGCCACACGTAGCCCGACGACCACGGCACCGTGCGCCAGGAGTTCACCACCGCTCGCGGATCGCGGATCACGTGCACAAACCGGGCCTCGGGCAGTGCGTGGTGTAGCGCCGCTACCTGCAGCGCATGATCGGGCGTCTTCTCTCCCACCACGGGTACGCCGTGTGCTCGGGCTGCCGTGTACATCCACGCCCGCAAGACGCCCGCTCCGGTCTGCGGCTGGCGCTGGACTTCGCGATGCAAGGCTTCTTCAGAGAGATCTTGCACACTCCACGCCTCACTCTGTAGCACCGCCTGCACCAGCACGTTATGCTCGCTTTGCAATAACGGATTCATCAGTGTGCGGTGATTCGGCATCAGGCGGCGCACGAAGAAGGTCTCGGGCAGCACGGTGCTTTCCGGATGCGTGGACAGCAGCCGCTGCACCAGCGTTGTGCCCGAGCGCGGACAGCCGACAATGAAGAAGAGCGAGGTCACAGGTAAGTTGAGTTCGCTAAGCGGGGATACGCTGCCTATGCTGTATGTTGTAGTGCAGATGAGCGTCTCGTCAAACGTCTGGAGCGCTCTACGTAACGACGTCTGGCTTGATAAGTAGAATCTTGGTGGACGGAGTCACCCATGTTGTTGAACTGTCCCTACACGCTCGATGGAGGAAACGGCCTGTGCCGCTCCGTCTTCGCGGCGTAGCGCACGGCCCAGCATGGCCGCTGCCTGACGCATTGCGCCGCGTTCGGTGGCCTGCCGGATCGCATCGGCCAGGCGCGGTGCGGTGAGGTGCTTCTGCGGCACCGGGGCGGGGCCCACCCCAAGATCGCAGACGCGGCGCGCCCAGAACAGCTGATCGCCAAAGAAGGGGCACACCACCGTTGGGCACCCAGCCCGTAGCCCTGCCGCTGTGGTCCCGGCCCCGCCATGATGCACCACCGCCGCCACGCGCTCAAACAGCCAGTCGTGGGGCACCTGATCAAGGAGATAGACCGATTCAGGGCAATCCTGGGCATCCAGTCCGCCCCACCCACGCGCCAGCACGCCCCGGCGTCCGGCCTGTGCAAGCGCATCAAGCACAACGCGTGTGGTGTGTGCAGGATCGCCCCCCGCCATACTCCCAAAGCCCACGTAGACCGGAGGCGGCCCGGCCTCCAGAAACGCCTGCAGTTCGGACGGCGGGGTCCAGTCCGATGGGCGATCCAAGACCCAGTATCCGGTCGTCGTCACATCCTGGCGCGGCCAGTCGGGCGGATTCGGGGCTACATGTGCGCTCCATCCATTCACGATTGGCACGTGCGTTCCGTCGTCGCGGTGCAGTAGACCGGTGCCCCACGGCTGCGGCGGCAGGCCGTGCTCGGCACGCCACGACGCAAAGAGCCAGCGGGACACCACGCTCACGACTGCCCGCACAAGGTGATGAGTGGCCCGGTTATATGTGGCAGTCAGCCTTCGTCCCAGATTGAGAGACGGAAACCCAGGGTTCGGGTACGCGCTTGTGGGCAGCAACGTGGGGAAGAGCGTTGCCATTACGGCAGGGATGCCCAGGCGCTCGGCGTAGTGTAGTGCAATCGCCATCTTCGGATGGTACACCACCACATCCGGATTCGCCGCCTGCGCGGCCGTCCACCCATCACAAAACAGGGCTCGTTGGATGCGGAAGGACGTGCGAATCAGACGAATGAGCGCGCGCATCCCCCCAGCGCTTCCGCCGGCCCCAGCAATAGCGGCACGGCCTTCTGGCGTTTCGATGAGCGCCACCAGATCGTCGCTCAGCCGTCCGTACTGCAGCCCGCGCTCCGCCACCAGCGCGGCGTATCGGGTGCTTGTGCATATGGTGACGGCATGCCCCGCCTGGTGCAACGCCTCGCCAAGCGCTACATACGGCTGCACATCCCCGCGCGTACCGATGGTTGCAATAAATACGTTCATGGGCAAGCTACGGTTGATTACAGCCCCGCTGAGAGTCCCTTCTCGGTGTGGTTTTGTTTTCTTACTTGATGCACGGGGAGCAGATGCATCACACGTAATCACTTGCTGATGAGAACGAGACTCGGGGTCGCTATGATCTCATGCGCCTAACCGCCGCGCCAGCCGCACTAGGCGGCGTATCAGGTTGCGATCGAGGAGCCACACGAGACCTCCATAGCTGAGGGTGCCTGCCGGAATCGCCACAGCCATCCACATCCCCCCCGACCAGCCCGGCACCGCGTAGATGCGCAGGGCAACAAGCGCAGCGGCCATCGCTCCAGCGGCCACAGCGGGCACAGCAATATTGCGCAGGTAGGTCCGCGTGCGCACGTCAATGAGGCGTCGCAGCATCCATAGCTCAACTGGTGCCAGAAGGTAGGCCCGCCCTACAAACGCGGCGGCAACGGCCACGACGCCAAACTGCACGGCGATCGTGTAGGCAATGACGTTGGCGGTCGCGTTCATGACGTTGAGTCCGAGGCGCCAATGTGGTTTGTTGCAGGCTAAGAGCACCGCCGGGTTGAAGTAGAAGAGCGCGTGGAGTCCACCCACCAGCGCCAGCACCTGAAAGACGTGCACGCTATCGGGCACCCACTTGGCGCCAAACACGGCGGGAATGAGATCGGGGGCGATGGCTGCTGCCCCCAGGAACGCCGGAAACGCTACGATGCTGGCGGTCTGCGTACCTTTGTAGAAGGCATCGCGCATCTGGTCGCGGCGGTCTTGCAGCTTCGAGAAGGCCGAAAACGCGACCGAGGACACCGTCTGCGTCACCAGGTCCACGCCCGCGGTGTACAGCTTGTACGCTACGTCGTAGAACCCGAGCGCAGCCGGTCCCAGCACGTACCCGATAATCAGGTTATCGGCGCGGCGATTCACGTAGTCGAGCAGGTTGGACCCGACCAGGTGGATGCCAAAGGAAAAGAGATCCATGAAGTGGCGTCGCGTAATCTGGCGGCCCGGGCGCCACGGACTGGCGGTCCACAGCACCACAACGGCGGCGGTGCGCTCTGCCAGAAACCAGCCCACCAGGCTCCACACCCCGGCCCCGTAGAGGGCCAGCCCCACACCAACGACTCCGCCCACACAGCTGGCTGCGAACTCGCGGATCGCCAGCACGCGATACTGCATCCGCCGCTCAAACAGCGCTTGCTGCACGCCTGCCAGTGCCGCCAGCAGAAACGCCGGGGCCAGCGCCTGAATGACCGGCCCCAACAGCGGCGTGTCGAAGAGCCGAGCCACCGGATGCGCCAGGGGCCAGCTGGCGGCCATGAGAAGGACGCTGCCTGCCAGATTCGCTACGAACGCAGTGTCGAGGTGGCCGTCTTCCAGCGTATCCCGCTGAATGATAGCGGCGGCAAATCCCTGATCCACCAGCACACGCAAGAGGGCGATGTACGTGCCCGCCAGTGCAATCACGCCGAACGATTCCGGCGATAGCAGCTGGGCCAGCACCGCAAACACCACAAACGTGATGAGGCGGCTGCCCCAGTTCTGCACCGCCGACCACGCCACGCCGTGCAGCGCCCGGTCCCGAAGAGCCGCCCAGCGGTCATCCACGCGCACCGGTTACCTGCTGGTACAGATCGATGGTGCGCTCTGCAAGCACATCCCACCCAAACAGGTCGAGGGGCGCCTCATCCGGGC
The DNA here is from genome assembly GCF_002554705.1 of Longimonas halophila. Lineage (GTDB taxonomy): Bacteria > Bacteroidota > Rhodothermia > Rhodothermales > Salinibacteraceae > Longimonas > Longimonas halophila. The sequence continues at coordinate 174,468 of NZ_PDEP01000007.1, forward strand.
GCTGGGTTTCGGTAGCCCACTGCAGCCCCGCGTCGAGCTTGGAGGCCAGCAGGCGCCCGTCAAACGTGTGCACCCAGCTGCTGCCCACGTACTCCTGGAGCTCACGCATCGCGCCACGGGCCGGTACCATCACCGGACGGTTGAACGAGAGGGCCAGCAGCGCCGCGCCGGAGTGCAGCACGTTGTCATACGGCAACGCCACCATATCAGCCGCTGCCATGTACGTGGGCACCAGGTCGGTGGGGATGAAGCGCAGGTCCAGCCGCACACGCGGGTTGGACGCAGCCGCGTATTGCAGCGACTCGCGCAGCGAACTGCTTGCCGGGTTGCCTGCCACGAGCAAGCGAGCACGCGAATGCTCCATCGACGTGAACGCGCGGATAAGCCGCCCCACATTCTTGTACGGGCGGATCCGGCCAATGTACAGGATCACCGGCACATCGTCGTCAATGCCCAGCGCCTCGCGTCCTTCAGCACGCGGCATCGGATCCGGGTAGGCCGTGCGGTAGTGGCCGTGCGGCACCACCTTCGAGGGTACGCGCTCCAGCCGGGGATGCTGCGTGCGCGCCAGCTCGCGCCCGGTCGCGCTCAGACTGATGTAGCCGTCGACCTGCGGGATAAACCCTTTCCAAAACAGGCGCTCCAGCAGCGGATGGTAGTTGTCGTGCGGGCCCAGATCGTGAACCGTCCACACGACGGGAATGCCGCGCGCCCGGGCCCAGGCCATCAGGGCCAACTCGGCCGTCATCATCCCCCCAGCACGGGCCAGCGATGGATAGCTGAGCACGTCATCGGGCCAGTGCACGTGCCACAGGTCGTAGGAGCCCTTCAGGGCGCGCTCGGGCGTAAACTCGTGCACTTCGATACCGTGCTCCTCCAGCGCCTCGCTAAGAAGGCGATTGTACGGGTTGCCCGTGGTATTCGCGTATGCCGGCCAGGCCAGAACTTTCATAGGGGGATGCGACAGATGAGTGCAACAGCGAGCGCGGCCGTATACAACCGCAGTAATACAGCATATCTAATTTCGATCTTGGCCCGTCCAAACGCAAGCCCTGCTCCGCAGTCTGTACCGATTGTAGGGCATGTTCACGCCTGCTGTGCTGACTGAGTGCACCGGACGATGCTCCGAGCGAGGCTGCTCCCGGACGCCAAATGTCCGCCGGGCCCTGCATAGTGGTATACAGGGATGCTTGTGCTTGAACAATCAGGTGGGGACCTGAGCACAAGCATGCATTTCAATACACTGCTGCACCTCTCGAAGCTGCCCTTCTGCTTCGCACCGCCCTGCGCTTTATGGCGTGGGGCGGTTCTATGTTGGGGTACCGTACAGCTTCAAAGACTACGGGCCGTTTTGCCTGTAGAATCTCTGTCGTCTGCCGCCGAACGTCAAGGTGCAATTAAATAGAGACGGAACGCATCCATGCCGGAACGGCCCCCTACCATACATGTTGTAACCCTGTGTTTACACCAAGAGACCCAAGCGTAAACGAGCGTTTACACTACTGTATATTGCGCTCCGTGCGGCCTCTGGTTCGCGCCCTGTCCGATCCACGTATTCCGATGCCCCATGAGTACTTCTGAAACCGAGTATCTTGAGAATGTAGCCAACCAGGAATACGAGCATGGTTGGCGTACCGATATCGAGTCCGAAACCCTTCCTGAAGGACTCGACGAAAACATTGTTCGCTACATCTCTGAGCGAAAAGACGAACCCGAGTGGCTGCTGGAGTGGCGCTTGAAAGCCTTTCGCTACTTTGAGCGTCAGGTGGAAGAGGGCAACTACCCCGATTGGGCCCACCTCGACTACGAGCGGCCCGACTTCCAAGATATGCGCTATTTCTCAGCGCCGAAAGAAAAGGCCAGCTACGACAGCCTCGATGAGGTCCCAGATGAGATTCTGGAGACATTCGAGCGCCTCGGCATCCCGCTTGAAGAGCAGAAGGCGCTAACCGGTGTGGCGGTAGACGCGGTGATGGACAGCGTGTCGGTGGCCACCACCTTTAAGAAGAAGCTGAAGGAGAAAGGCGTCATCTTCATGTCGTTTGGAGAGGCGGCCCGCGAGCATCCCGAGATCGTGAAAAAGTATCTCGGTCGCGTGGTGCCGTACACCGACAACCTGTTCGCTGCACTCAACTCCGCGGTCTTTAGCGACGGCTCGTTCGTCTACGTGCCTGAGGGCGTAACCTGCCCCATGGAGCTGTCGACGTACTTCCGCATCAACGACCAGAACACGGGTCAGTTTGAGCGCACGCTCATCATTGCCGAGCCCGATAGCTACGTGAGCTATCTGGAAGGCTGCACCGCGCCCATGAATCAGAAGCACCAGCTGCATGCGGCTGTGGTGGAGCTGATTGCCCATGAGGATGCGGAGATCAAGTACTCCACGATCCAGAACTGGTACCCCGGCACGAAAGATGGCGAGGGCGGCGTCTACAACCTCGTCACGAAGCGCGGCATCTGTGAAGGCGACCGCTCCAAGATCAGCTGGACCCAGCTCGAAACCGGATCGGCGGTCACGCAGAAGTATCCGTCGGTTATCCTGAAGGGCGACGAGTCGGTTGGTGAGTTCTACTCGGTGGCATTCACCAAGGGCCATCAGCAGGCCGATACGGGTACGAAGATGCATCACATCGGCAAGAACACGAAGAGCACCATCATCTCGAAAGGGATCTCGGCCGGTGTGAGCAACAACAGCTACCGCGGGCTGGTGAAGGTGGGCAAAAACGCCGAAAACGCCCGTAACTTCTCGCAGTGCGACTCGCTCCTGCTGGGCGACAAGTGCGGCGCGCACACCTTCCCGTACATCGAGATTGGCAACCCGACGGCCAAGGTGGAGCACGAGGCGACGACCTCGAAGGTCGGCGAAGACCAGATGTTCTACTGCCATCAGCGCGGCCTGGGCGAAGAGGAAGCGCTGAAGCTGATCGTGAATGGCTTCTGCCAGGAGATTCTGGCGGAGCTGCCGATGGAGTTCGCAGTGGAGGCGAAAGAGCTGCTCGCCATTGAGCTGGAAGGCAGTGTAGGATAAGAACCGGAGACTGTTCGCCTGCGCGAACCATGCTTCCAACGAGGATGCGGGAGCGCCGGGGGCTGCGATACATACGCGGCCCCGGCGTGACCTGCGCATTCTCCTGAATCCAACTTTTTACGACTAAACGACTGATATACCGACACATGGCACTCCTTGAAGTAGAAAACCTGCACGTGAGCGTGGAGGACGAAGACATCGAAATTCTGAAGGGCGTGGACCTCACCATTAACGAGGGCGAAGTGCACGCAATTATGGGGCCGAACGGCTCCGGCAAGAGCACGCTGGCGGCGGTGCTGGCGGGGCGCGAAGAGTACGTGGTGACGGACGGCTCCATCCGCTACAAAGGCGAAGATCTGCTGGAGCTGGAGGCGGAGGAGCGCGCTGAAGAAGGCGTGTTTCTGGCGTTTCAGTATCCGGTGGAGCTGCCGGGCGTGAGCATGACGAACTTCCTGCGCGAGGCCGTCAACTCTGTGCGTGAAGCGCGCGGCGAGGAGGAACTCGGCGCGGCGGACTTCCTGAAGCTGGTGCGCGAGCGTGCTAAGCTCGTGGATCTGGATCCGGATCTCGTGAAGCGTTCGGTGAATCAGGGCTTCTCTGGCGGCGAGAAGAAGCGCAACGAGATCTTTCAGCTGGCCATGCTGGAGCCCACGCTGGCTGTGCTCGACGAAACCGACTCCGGCCTCGACATTGACGCGCTGCGCACGGTGTCGGACGGCGTGAACAAGCTGCGTTCTGCTGAGCGCGCGTTCCTGCTGATTACGCACTATCAGCGCCTGCTCGACTACATTGAGCCGGACCATGTGCACGTGATGGTGAACGGACGCATCGCCGAATCGGGCGATAAGGACCTGGCCATCCGCCTTGAAGAAGAGGGCTACGAGCGCTTTCAGCGTGAGCCTGCGGCGGCCTAATCGGATGCTGCTCGCGTTCTGCCCGGCGGCTTGCGTCGCTGGGCAGGGCTTTGTATCGCCACCTGTTGCATCAGCATTCCCCAACTGTTTATGTCTACCACCACTCTCGATACCAGCGCGCAGCCTATTGACCGATTTGTGTCGGCCTTTCAGGTAAACCACGGCCAGGCGCTCAACGGAACCAACGCCTCGGTGGCCAAACGGCGCGAAGCCGCTATCCAGCGCTTTCAGGAGCTGGGCGTGCCCACGCGCAAGCAAGAAGCCTGGAAGTACACCGACATTGCCTCGGTGCTCGACCGTCCCTACACGCTGCCCCTTGGCCCGAACGAGGCCGACGTGTCGGCCCGCGACCTGGACCCGTACCTCATTGATGACCTCGACGCACACGTGCTCGTGCTCGTGAACGGGCGGCCCGACCACTCGCTCTCGCAGCTCGACGCGCTGCCGGAGGAGGTGACGGTGACGTCTCTGAAAGATGCGGGAACCCATCCGGCCTTTAAGGCGCACTACGGCGAATATGCCGATGCCGAAGACGAAGTGCTCACCGCACTCAACACGGCGTTTGTGCAAGACGGAGCGTTCATTCACGTGCCTGAAGGCACGGAACTGGAGCAGCCGATTCTGCTGCTGCACGTGAACGCTGCACAGGACGACCTGCTTATGCAGCCGCGCCACCTGTTCGTGGTAGAGGCGGATGCGAAAGCCCGCGTGATTGGTCGCCAACTCAGCCTAACAGACGCCCGCACCTTCACCAACACGGTGACGGAGATGTTTGTGGGCGAGCGGGGCTACCTCGATCACTATGTGATTCAGGAGGAAGACGACAACGCCTCGCAGGTGCTCAGCCGCTTCGGTTACCACGAAGGCGACAGCGTGCTCTCGACCGATACGTTCACCTTCAGCGGCGAGGTCGTGCGCAACAACATGACCCTGACGCCCGACGGCCCCAACTGCGAAACGAACCTGTACGGGCTCGTCATTGGACACGGCAGTATGCACGTCGACAACAACACGCTTGTTGACCACGTGCACGCCGACTGCGTGAGCAACGAGCTGTACAAGCACGTCCTGAACGACCAGTCGACCGTGGTCTTCAACGGCAAGGTGTTCGTGCATCGCGACTCGCAGCGCATCGACGCGTACCAGTCGAACGACAGCCTGGTGCTGAACAACGACGCGCAGATCTACACCAAGCCCGAGCTTGAGATCTACGCCGACGATGTGGTGTGCAGCCACGGCGCTACCGCCGGTCAGCTGGATGAAGAGGGCCTCTTCTACCTGCGCTCACGCGGACTCAGCCAGGAACGCGCCCGCATCCTCATGATGAAGGCCTTTGCGCAAGACGTGATCGACGTGATTGAGGTGGAGCCGCTCAAGGCGCTCATTGAAGACCGCGTACAGGACCGCCTGCGCACGTTCGCCAGCTAATCGTCTCATGGCCGTGGTCCGATTCGGGGCCACGGCGTTCTACGAACCTATTCTGTGCTGCTATGCCTGTATCTGCGCCTCCCCGGTTCGACGTTGACGCCATGCGCGGCGAGTTTCCTGCGCTGCATCAGTCGGTCTATGAGGATACGCCGCTGGTGTATCTCGACAACGCGGCCACCACGCAGAAGCCGCAGGTTGTGCTCGACCGCATGGCGCGCTACTACGCGCACGAAAACAGCAACGTGCACCGGGGCGTCCACAAGCTGAGTCAGGACGCCACCGACGCGTTCGAGGAGGCCCGCCAGTCCGTGGCCGATCTGATCAACGCGCCCTCCTCCGATCAGGTCATCTTCACGCGCGGCTGCACCGAGTCGCTGAACCTGGTGGCACAGACATTTGCGCGGCCCCAGCTCGGCCCCGACGACACGGTGGTCGTTACGCACATGGAGCACCACTCTAACATTGTGCCGTGGCAGATGGCCTGCGAGGCCACCGGCGCCACGCTCAAGGTGTGGCCGATCCATGACGATGGCACGCTCGACATGGAGGCCGGGCGCCAGCTGCTGGCCGAAGAGACGTTCCTGCTCGCCATGGGGCACGTCTCCAATGCGCTGGGCACGATCCACCCGGTTGCGTCCATCATTGACACCGCCCACGCCCACGGTGTGCCGGTAGTGATCGACGGCGCGCAGTCGATGGCTCACCTGCCGGTGGATGTGCAGGCGCTGGATGCCGATTTCTACGCCTTCTCGGGCCACAAGATGTTCGGGCCCACGGGCATTGGTGTGCTCTACGGGAAATACGACCTGCTCGACGGTCTACCGCCCTACCACGGCGGCGGCGACATGATCGACGAGGTATCGTTCGATGGCACCACCTACGCCGACCTGCCGCACCGGCTGGAGGCGGGCACACCGCACATTGCGGGCGTTATTGGGCTCGGTGCAGCGGCGCGGTTTGTGCGGGAGCTTGACCACGAGGCTGTGCACGCCCACGAAGAGGATGTGCTGCAGTACGCACACGAGCAGCTTGCAGCCATCGATGGGCTTCGTCTGGTGGGCACCGCACCCGAAAAGACCAGCGTGTGTTCGTTCGTGTTCGACGACATCCACCCGTACGATGCAGGCACCATTCTCGACCGCCTGGGTCTTGCCGTTCGCACCGGTCACCACTGCACGCAGCCCCTCATGGAGCGGCTCGACCTGCCCGGTACCATTCGTGCCTCCTTTGCGCTCTACAACACGCGCCAGGACGTAGACCGTCTTGTGGAGGGCCTCGACCGGGTGCAGACCATGTTTGGGTGATGCGATGGGATCGCTCTGTGATGCCTTCCGTTCGCATCCCCCTGAAACCCTGTCTCCCTAACTGCTTGTTTGTATTATGGCTGATGCATCATCGACCATCGATGAGCGGGCTCGCGCCATCGTCGATGACTTTTCGCTGTTCGACGACTGGATAGGCCGCTACGAGTATCTGATTGAGATCGGAAAGAAGCTGCCGCCCATGGACGACGCGCTCAAGACTGATGCTACGCGCATCCACGGGTGCCAGTCGAAGGTGTGGATTCACACCGCACGCGACCGGGACCGCATGACCATGCAGGGCGACAGCGATGCCATGATTACGAAGGGCCTGGCCGGGCTGCTCATCCGCGTGCTCGACGACCAGCCGCCTGAAGCTGTGCGCGAGGCTGACCTCTCGTTTATCGACGACATTGGGATGCGTGAGCACCTGTCCTCCACCCGCAACAACGGCCTACACTCGATGATCGAGCAGATTCGGACGCGCGCCGCCCGCCTCGCCGAATCCGCAGAGCCTGCATCCGACTCCGCTGTTTCATCCTCCAACGCATAACGCTATGCCCGATACCACGCCCGATACCGACGCCGCTCCTGACACAGCGTCCGACGCCGACGACCCGCGCCTTGATGACAGCCGCGAACTGGAGCGCCCGGAGACGCTGCCGGCCCACATGCAAGACGCCCCCGACGAGCACACCGAGCTCTACGAGCGCATCGTGGAGTCGCTCTCCGACATCTACGACCCCGAGATTCCCGTCAACATCTTTGACCTTGGGCTCATCTACAATATCGACATCCACGACGACGCCCATGTGGATGTGCTCATGACGCTGACCGCGCCGAACTGTCCCGCAGCGGGCATCTTGCCGGGTCAGGCCGAAGACGCCGTGCGCCTCACCGAAGGCGTGAAGAGCGTCTACCTGGAGCTGACGTTCCACCCACCGTTTTCGCCGCAGATGATGTCGGAGGAAGCGCAGTTGGAGCTCGGATTTATGTAGCACCCGGATGTTGAGGCGCTGCTTTGGCGCTTGCCGCTGTTCTTTTGCATCACTCTGTGCGCGCTCGTGAAGTACGCATCGACCATAACGATGGCCTCCAGCCTGCTCGCCGAAGGGCGCGTGCGCGATGTGGCGCACATGATTGAGCCGCTGGTGCAGGCCCCACTGGATCAGCAGGCCGATGCTGACGCTCTCGACACGGGCGTAGTGCGGCTGCATGCGCTGTGGGCGCAGCTGTTGTGCTCTGCCCGCCTGCAGCCCGACGCCGCTCGACGCCACCTGCCGGATGCGGATGCCGACCTGTCGGCACACCCGCCGCGTGTGCAGGCCGAGGTAGCGCTGTGGCGCGGCTGGACCGACGTACTTCGCGGCACCACCAACGACGTGCTGGCGCGCGGTCTGGCTCATCTCGACCGAGCCGACCGACACTTTGAGGCGCTTGCCCATCGGCCCGGACGCTGCTGGGTGCATCTGGGGCAGGCCCAGGCGTACTTCGCGCTCGACGAGTACGACCTGATGCGCCATGCACTGGGGGAAGCCCAGGCGCTCGGGCGTCCGCACATTGACCGTCTGGCGCAGTGCTGGCTGCACGACATGTATGCTCCGGCACTGCGGTTTCAGGGACAGTATGCCGAGGCCGAGGCTCACGCCACAGCGTTGAAGTCGATCGCGCATCAGCTCAATCACACCCGCTGGGTGGGGCATGCCCAGGCGCAAGAGGCAGCCCTCGCCTACGACACCGGGGCACCGCCCGAGGTGATTATCGAGCGCGCCACCACGGCAGAGACGCGCCTCCAGGGGGCCACCAACTGCCGTCCGTATCCGCTCCTGGCGGCGTATCATGCGCACATTGGTGCCCTGCTACGGGCCGCGCGGTGGGACGAAGCCCACGCATGCATTGCCGATGCCCTTACCGCGATGCAAGGCTATGCGCTGGGCGAGGCGCATCTGCATTCGCTCTACGTGCGCCTGGCGCTGCGCCGTGGCACCATCGAACGGGCGCGCACCCAGCTCGATGAGGTGATGGAGCGGGCCGAGCGCTTACCACACGGACTGCAACGCTCTCACCTGGCGCTGATGCGTGCCGAGGTGGCCCGCCGCGCCGGCGATACCGATACCGCCCAGACGTGGCGGGAACGCGCCCACCAGAATGCGCGCGAAACGGGGCACCGCGGCAATCAGGTGCGGGCGCTCCTTGCCCAGACCCAGGGCGCTGCCGAGGCGGGTGACATTGTGCGGGCTCAGGCGCACCTCCGAGACGCCGAGGCCTTTGCAGGCTACCGATCGGTGCTGCCCATGGCAGCCCGGTGGAGTGCCAGCGAAGCGGCCCTGGCAGTCGCCCAGGCCGAGCAGTCGGGCGATGCGCAGGCGGCGCGCCATGCCGCTGAGCAGTACGCCCAGGCACACACCGCCTACCGGTTGAGTGGCGATGCCTTGCGCGTGGCTCAGATGGCCCTCCATGCGGCCACAATTATGCCAGAGGCCGACCGGCTGCCCGCACTGCGTCCCATGCTGGCGGATGCGAACGCTACAATGGCCCGGTGCGAGCGCCCCGATCAGGCCAACCAGCTTCACGCCTTGCTCAACGACTGGCCCGCCTACGACCCCACCGATACCACGTCGTGGGGCACGCTGTTGAGCACCGCATTGGCCGAGGCCCCGCCCGAACACGCCAGCGTCACCGCAGCGTGCACCACGCTGCTTCAGGCGCATCCGCAGGTAGATGGCGTGCGCATCCAGTATCGTCCGCGCCACGCCCAAGCGCAATGCATGGTGGCCGACCAGGGCACACTCAGCGGCGCATCGGTTACCGCGCTGCACTACCCGGCCCCGTCCGATGCGCGGCTCACCCTCACCTACGCCGCCGATGGCCCGCTCCCCGACGTGACCGAGGCGCTCCGCCCGTATCTGCCGATGCTGCTTATGGCGCTCGACCGGGCTCCTACGCCATCTTCTCCCTCTACTACACCCACAGGCGCTCGCTTTCCGGATGCTTTTGTCGCCGAAAGCGCGCCCATGCAGGCCCTCAAGCAGCGCATCGAACAGATCGGGGCCAGTCACAGTCCCGTGCTTGTAACTGGTGCGCCCGGCGTGGGCAAAACGATGGTAGCACGCGCCGTACACGCCGTAAGCGAGCGCCGCACCGGGCCACTCCACGTTGTAGAACGCACCAGCATACAGCCCCGTGACTGGGCTGCGCATCTCTTTGGACACGTACACAGCGGCACCTACACGCCTGGTGTACTCGACAAGGCGGAAGGCGGATCGGTGCTCCTGAAGGCTGTGCACCGGCTCCCGCAGGCCGTGCACGAACAGCTCCTGCGCATGCTCAACACCGACTGTGTGTTTCCGGTGGGAAGCGACACCTGCCGCTCGGTCGACATTCGCTTGCTGGCCACCACGCCCAGCGACGCCACCACGCGCCCCGCCGATGCGATGCCTGCTGCGTTGGCCCACCGCCTGGGCATCATCACACTGCGGGTGCCGCCGTTGCGCGAGCGCCGCGCCGACATTCCAGTGCTCGTGCAGCGCGTACTCGACGAGCAGCGCACGCCCCAGACCCCGCTGGTGACCATCACGCAGCACGCCCTGGATGCCCTGCTGGCGTATGACTGGCCCGGCAACGTGCGACAGCTTCGCAACGAAGTCGAACGCGCGTATCAGTCTGTGCGCAGCGAGCCCGCGCCTCAGATTACGGTGGATGCACTGGCTGCGCCGCTCCGCGAAGCCCGTACGCAGCACAGCAATGGGACCTCCCATCCCTACGACACGCTCTTGAACGACGATACTGTTGCACTTAGCGCCGTTCTGGCGCAGACCGAAAAAGCGGCGATCGAGCACGTGTTGCGGGCACACGACGGCCACATTTCAGCTTCTGCCCAGGCCCTGGGCATCTCGCGACAAGGGCTATACAAGAAAATGAAACGCCTGGACATCGACGCCGATGCCGCGGTGTCGTCTTCGTAACCCACTGTTTTCGTAGTACCCTGCTCCCGTTTATGATACGTTTAGACCATGCCTCCATCATGACCGCTGCGCTCGACGAGGCCATCGACTTCTATGTGGATGTGCTCGGGCTTACGCTGCGCGTGGTCGAAGACGATCCCATCCGAGAGGGGCGCCGCCGTGCCATGCTTACCGATGACGACGGGCAGGACATCCTCGAAATCATGGAGGTCACAGAGATGGAGCACCCCACCGTGCCCGGACGCGGCGGTATCCACCACCTTGGCTTTGCGCTGCCCTCAGACGCCTGGCACGCGCTGCGTAGCCGACTGGATGCAGAGGCCTATCCGTATCAGGAGCAGGAGAACCGCCTGTTCGTGCGGGATGCAGACGGCCTGGTGCTCGAAATCGAACCGCGATAGCCACCTGCAGCGGGCTTACTCACACCACCCCGTGCAATTCTTACAAGCCCCGTCTTGGGCCCTCTCTCGTTCAAGGGGCTGCCAAAAGAAATGCCGTCGATCCAGACCCGTGTGCCCGTGTGTTAGCTGCTACTCGAATCGGACGGTTCTTGGGGGGTTGAGGACTCCTTCGTGATGGACTCGTGCGTATCGCTCTCAGCAAAAGGCGGTGCAGCCGCCTTCCGGGCCGCGCTCCGCTCCGCCTCCATACGGTCGATGCGCGAGGGAATCTCGCTGATGCGGCGTGCCAGCGGTCCCTTGCGTTCTTCCCGGTCAGTGGGCATGCGTCCGAGCAAGAAGCCCAGCGGCTTGAGCGAATCGACCTCATCGCATACGACCTTGAGGATTGCCCCCATCGGGATAAACAGGATCATACCTGCAAGGCCCCAGATCTGAGCGCCCACGAAGAGCAGAAATAGCGTGACCATCGCATTCATGCTCACCTGGCTGCCGACAATAGTGGGTGTGAACAGGTTGCTTTCAAAGAGCTGGATCACGTAGAATCCGCCCAGTACCAACAGCGGATAGATGAGGGAGTCCATGGTGAGCAGGGCGTAGAGCACCGGCAAGATGGATCCGAAGATGGGTCCTAAGAACGGAACGACGTTGAGCATGGCAGCGAACACGCCAAAGAACAGAGCGTGATCAACGCCGATGGTGAGCAGCAGCAACGAATTGAGTATCGCCAGAATGCAAATCACGATCAGCACGCCGGTGATGTAGCGCTGCACGACCTGCTTTACCTTTGCAATGGTTGCCGCGACCCGCTCTACGCGGGCCGGATTGCCTGCGCCAAATGCCTGAAGCAGAAAGTCGCGCAGGAAGGTACGTCCAATAAGCACAAAGAAGATGAACACCGGCACCAGCAACGCCGCAGTGATGGTACTGGCCGCCCCTGCCAGTCCGCGAACCAGGTTTGTGGCGTTATCGCCTACATAGCCAATGGCGGTGGTGCCCAGCGTGCGGAAGTCGATCAGATTGCCAATCCCAAGCTGCGCAGCCAGCGGCTCGATGCTGGCCATCATCTCCTCGATACGCGTGCGAATCAGATCAACATCCTCGACGAACGAGGCAAGCTGCATATAGAAGAAGAATCCGATTCCTACCAGTGCCGCTACAGCTAGCGTGAGCGTGAGCAGAGCCGCCACCACGCGCGGGATGCCGTGGCGCTCCAGGCGTGCACTCACAGGCGTTAGCAGAATGCCCAGGAACCCGGCAAACAGCAGTGGGATCAGTGTGGACTTGGCCACGACCATGACGTACACGGTAAGCACGCCCCCAGCCAGGGCCACAGTGTACTTGGCATACCACGGGTACGTATCCATCGTGCAGAGGCGGGCCAATCAGAGAGGGTGCATGAGAAGCAGCGTATGGGGCCTCCAAACGAAGATAGCAGGGGATGGTTGCGCGAAGCAACGCGTGCAACGGCTCAACTCATCGGTTCGGAGCGGCAGGCGCAGTGCCCGATGCCGAGTCGGCTTCTGGCGTGGGCGTTGCCATTCCGGCAGCCGGTGGCTGTGCCGCAGGGGCGTTGCCTTCTTCGCGCGCTCGGGCCTCTTCTTCGCGAGCCAGCGTGATGGCCTGGTCGGCGCGCTCGTAGTACGGCGAGTCTTCGCCTACGATGCGCTTCACTTCTTCAAACTCAGCAACGGCCTCATCCACCCGGCCAATATACAACTGCATGATGCCCTTGTTAAAGCGCGCCTGAAAGTGGTCGGGGTCTTCCTCCAGCACCCGGTTGATCTGCTCCACGCCCCGCATGGGCGCATTCGTCTGCAGCATGGCCGTGGCCATGTCGGTGCGCACGTCCAGGTTGTTCGGCTCTTGCTCAAGCACGCGCTCGTACGCATCAACGACATGCGGGGCCACCTGCCCAATGGCGTTCGAGGTATTGCCCTGACCGAGCTGCTCCATCCAGCTGTAGAGCAGATCGCCCGTGCGGCGCCACGCATCGGGATCGCCGGAGTCTTCCGCCATTGTTTTTTGCACTTGAGCCGCCCGTCCCAGATGCCCAGCACCAATGTAGGCATTCACGACCTCCTGCTGAATCGTCTGTCGCATAATGCCCTCTTCGCTCTCCGCGGCTTCGCGGAGCGAGTCAACCTGAGCGGCCATGGATTCGCTGACCTCGGGACTATACTGGTCGATGAGCGCATCGACGGTGGCGGGGTCTGCGGTAGCTGGCGCGTTGCCTGCGTTTGGCGTGCCAGGGGCTGCTCCGCTTTGCTGCCCAATGTTATCTCCGGCGTTGCGCTCCGCGGCCGTACGCGCTAACGGGTCGCCCGCCCGTTCGCTGAAGAGCGTGGCCAGAAACAGCGCCGCAATCACCACCACGGCCCCGCCCACAAGCCACGCGAGCTTACGATTGATCGCCGACTCGTCGATCGCCTCCGACTCCGACGCCTCGTCATCGCGCTCACCGGATGCGGCAGCGTCGGCTCCCGCTGGCAGATTGGCCGCCACCGGACGCGTCCCTTCTGTAGCAGGCGGACGGTCTGCACCAGCGCGTGGTGTGCCGCACTGACTGCAGAACTTGTCGCCGGGCGCAAATGCAGTTCCGCACTCCGTGCAGTACGCCGCTCCGTTTGAGGCCGGTTCGGCTGCTTCTTCAGGCGTGTTGGCTTTGGGTGCGTTGCCGTCAGGCGGCGTGGCGTCGGCGCGTTCTGCATCCGAGTTGGGGGGAGGCGACGCATCGTCGTTGCCCGCGAGGGTATGTCCACACAACGGACAGGCGCCCGCATCGGGGGGAATGAGTGCGCCGCACGAAGGACAGGGTACATCAGAGGCCATGACAAGAGCCGGGTCGAGGGCAAGCGTAGACGAATCCCAGTGAATCCACCGGGGTAAGGAAAAACGACCCGCGCATCCCCTTGATTCCGAATGTTGTGCAAATCCGCCCCCTACAGCCTATTCTATGGGCTCGATGGGCTAAAACTGGAAGGAAACGCCAATCATGGGAATGAGCATCGTCGTGTTGGATTGGCGGACCTGGGGGTTGTCAGGGTTGTAGCCGTCGCTAATGTCGAGGTACTCGGCTTCGCGGCCCCACATGTACTGAAGTCCCAGCTTGAGATAGATGGCTCTGAAGCTGTTCTGCTCACTACCTGGGTTTCCCTGAGCCACGCGGATGTGCACACCTGCGGCTCCGCCGGCACTTAGCGCAAAGTCATCGAAGTTGCGCGAACTGGCAATCGTTTCGTCTTCGCGTCGCTCGTCTTGCACGCGGGTGTCGGTGAACAGGTATTTGAAGCCAAAGAGCCCTTCCGCATAGGGGCGCACCAGACCTTCGCGCGGCTGTAACCGAAGCACCAGGTGCGGCTGTACAATGGTGTTGGTCGTAATCACATCAACGCGCACACCCGGGATCGTCTCGCTAAAGGGAGCTTTTCGTGTGTTCCGCCCAAAGGCAAAGACCGAAAAGTCGATGCCGACCCCTACAGGCGAGTTCGGAAATTCTGCTCCAATGTACACATTGCCGCCATAGCCGAGATTGTTCGTGTTCTCGTTGAAGTCTCCTGTTGGAATGCCTAACCCAAAACTGAGACTCCCTTGCCCCGTGATGGAGGCGTCCGTTTGATTCTGGGCATGGACCGATGGATAGCTCCCCCCGATAAGCATGATAACGAACAGAAATGAGGTAAGTCGATGCATCATAGCAAACTGGAAGAAGCTGATATTGGGTAGCGACGTGCGTCAGTGACCGGGTGTGATAGGCCGGATGCCGACTGATTCCTCATTTCTACGTGCGTAGGGCAATGGGCGCAGCGGACAAAAGCAGGGCACGGGCTCTACCCCTGTACCTCCACCACAATGCGTCCGCGCGAGTCGCCGCTGAGCACGTCTTGAGCTGCATCGGGCACATCTTCAAGATTGACCACCTGATACGTCATCCGCTCCAGCAGGTCATCGGTCAGGAGCGCGTCGAGGCGAGTCCAGGCGGTGCGGCGGCGGTCGTTGGGGCAGGTGTTCGAATCGATGCCCAGCAGGTTCACCCCACGCAAGATGAACGGCAGTACGGTGGTGTGCAGCTCGTGCCCGGCTGCGTTGCCAAATGAGGCGACGCTTGCATGACGCTTTAGCTGTGCAATGAGGGTCGCCAGCGTGTTGCCCCCTACGGCGTCGATCGCCCCGGCCCACTGGCCCGACTCCATAGGGCGCTTGGGTCCGTCGCTGAACGCGTCGCGATGCACAATGCGTGCGGCACCAAGCGTATCCAGGTAGGCATGTGCATTTTCGCTTCCAGTGGAGGCCACGGCGGTGTATCCGGCCTGCGCCAGGAGCGCCACGGCCATGCTTCCCGCCCCCCCTGACGCACCGGTTACAACGACCTCGCCGCTCTCGGGCGTGAGGCCGTGGTCTTCGAGTGCCATCACCGAGAGCATAGCGGTGAACCCGGCGGTGCCAATGGTCATGGCCTGGTGCGGCGACAGGCCCTCGGGCAGTGCCACAAGCTGGTCAGCCCGTACGCGCACCTCTTCGGTGTAGCCACCCCACACGTCTTCGCCCAACCCCCAGCCCGTACCGATCACGCGGTCGCCCGCCTCCCACGCATCGCTTTCGCTGGACACGACCTCGCCCACCAGGTCGATGCCCGGCGCAATCGGAAAGTCGCCCCGAATGATGGGCGCGCTGTTCGTTACGGCCAGCGCGTCTTTGTAGTTGATGCTGGAGTAGAGCACCCGCACGTGGGTATCGCCCGGCGGCAGGTCATCCGTCGTAATCGTATCGAGGCGGGGCGTTACCTCGCCATCGGTGTTGTGGAGCAGCAGTGCACGAAACATAATCAGGTTGGAGGATGCGTGAGGGATTCCATGGTGAACAGATGGATGCAACTACATACGGGACGCGCCTATTCGGCACGCCCCGCAGAGTCCAGGTGTTGCAGACGTGGCGTGCCGTTGTTAGGAGCAGCCGTCTTCTTTGACGACTTCGCCTTCAATGACGACCGTGCACGCGTTGGTGACGTACTCGAACGGGTTGCCGTTATAGAGCACCACATCGCCGTGCTTGCCCGGTTCCAGGGTGCCAATCACGTCGCTCTGCCCAATGATGTCGGCAGCCGTGCGCGTGATGCTGGCCAGCGCGGCCTCGTGCGGCAGTCCGTTGGCCGCGGCAACGCCTGCTTCAAAGAGCACCACGCGCGTTTTGGGCACGTAGGCTTCGTATCCACTCTGAAT
Source organism: Longimonas halophila (assembly GCF_002554705.1). GTDB lineage: Bacteria > Bacteroidota > Rhodothermia > Rhodothermales > Salinibacteraceae > Longimonas > Longimonas halophila. Next base: position 190,721 of record NZ_PDEP01000007.1, read on the forward strand.
GGCCACCGGGATGCCTGCTGCATGCAGTTCGCCAGCCGTGGTAAGCTGGGCGTTTTCGGCAGCGCCAAACGGGCGGATTTTGGGCGGGTGGAGCACGACAGGGATGTCCGCTTCAGCAATCTCTTCAGTTACGAGGTATGCCTCGGCGGCTCCTTCGAGCACCAGGTTGAAGCCAAACTCCTCGGCCAGCCGCAGCGCCGTCATAATATCGTGACTACGGTGCGCCTGGATGAACGCAGGAATCTCGCCATCGAGCACCTGCACAAGCACCTCCATGGGCAGGTTGCGTTCGCGCTCGTCCTCGGGCGTGTCGCGGTAGCGCTCCGCTTGCAGGAACATGTCGCGAAGCATTGCCGCGCCCTTGGCTCGCGTGCCGGGCGAGCTAAACCGCTGCGTGGCTGCCGGCCCCAGCGTCATGGAGAGCGCGCTGATGTCGCTCAGAGACGCGTCATCGACGGTTTCGCCGGTGGTTTTGAAGGTGGCGGTCTGTCCGCTAATGAGTGCGCCCGGGCCGTGGCCGGTGTGCACGGTGGTAATGCCCTGATCGCGCAAAAAGGCAACCAGCTCTTCTTGCGGATTGTACGCGTCGATCGCACGCAGCTCAGGCTGCATGGGCGCCGTGGTATCGAGCTGGTCCTGATCGGAGTCTACGTTGTAGATGCCGCTCAGTCCCACGGTACCGCGCGGGTCCACGAGTCCCGGTGTAATGACGGTGCCTTCGTAGACCGTGGCGCCGTCGGGGATGTCAACCGCATCGGCAGGACCGACGTCGGCGATGGTGGATCCTTCGATGAGGACCACCCCGTTAATGATGGGATCGCCCGTCATGGTGTGCACCGTGTCGGCGCGCAAGGCAATCTGTGCGGTGAGGGGCGCGGCCATGAGCATCCATGCCATCACCCCCGCTACGACACCGCCTACGCAGCGTATCCAAACCGATGAAAAAGAACGACGGATGTTGCGGGTGGGGTTATTCATTGATGTCGTGGACATGGTGCATGGTGCCATCGAAAATGCGGTATCCGCCTGTAAAGAAGGCGTTGTCGTCGGGGTTGCTGCGATCGAACACGCGCATGCCCTCAATCCACGTCTCGTTAACGCGGGTGTAGGTGCTGAGCGGATCGCCGGAGAGCAGGATGAAGTCGGCATCTTTGCCGGGTTCAAGTGATCCGATGCGATCTTCGAGCCCAAGCTGGCGTGCCCCCGCAATCGTGACGGATTCAAGCGCAGCGGTGCGGTCCATGCCAGCACGAACGCCCATGGCGGGCGAGCGCAGGAAGAGGCGCGAGTCGGTAATCGGATCGTCGGTATGATACGACACGTCAACGCCGGCCTCGTCGAGCACACGACCGTTCTTGAAGTAGAGATTCACGGCTTCATGCTTGCCACCGGGCGAGTCGAGCGTGATGATGGAAGCAGGTACGCCCGCCTCGGCAATCTCGTCGGCCACGCGCCAGCCTTCACTTACGTGATGCAGCACAAGCTCAAACCCAAACTCATCGCGCAGGCGCAGCGCCGTCATGATGTCGTCATGGCGATGCGTATGAAAGTGCACGATGCGCTCGCCGTTGAGCACCTCCACAAGTCCTTCCATGCCCAGGTCGCGGTCGGGCGGATCATCGCTGTTGAGCTGGTCACGGTAGGCTTCCGCCTCCAGAAAGAGCGCCCGCGCCTCGGCTGCAGATTTGGCGCGCGTGCCGGGGAACGGTCCGCTGTCGCGCTGCGAATTGGTGCCGTTGGCCATCTTCATGCCGCCACAGATGTCCGAATCCTCGTAGCAGAGCAGCAGGTCGTCGATGGTAGAGCCGTCACGCAGCTTTAGGTGAGTGGTCTGCCCACTCATAAGATGCCCCGACCCCGACAGCACATTCACGGTGGTAATGCCGCCCGCGCGAGCCCGCATGATTCCGGAATTACGTACGTTGATGCCGTCGATGGTGCGCACGCCGGGATGCAGCGGCGACGATCCATCGCCGCCCGACACGCCGCCGATGTGCGAGTGCGTGTCGATCAGACCGGGCATAATGACCTGGCCCGAGGCGTCGACCTCGACCGCGCCGCTGGGCACGTCGACCGCGCCTACGGAGCCTACGTCGAGAATCTCACCGTTTTGAATGACGAGCGCGCCGTTGTCGATGGCGTCGCCGCTCATGGTGTAGATCGTGGCGCCGCGAAACACGTGCGGATCGTCCTGGGCATGGGCGGTATCGGCCGCCAAAAGCCCCAGGACGCCGACGGCAATGAGCAGCGCCTGGCGTATCTGGTTGGATAGCATATGGGTGTGGGGTGTGTCGAACAGGGTGGAGAAGGGAAATGCGCTCCCGTTTTGGTGTATCTTGATTCCGGTGAACGCATTGCGCAAGGTAGGAAGCAGCCCTGAAAACTGCAATGCAAGAACAGCAATTGAAAGCGCTTCTGTTATCAAGTCCGCACCGGGACGTATGAGCCCCCCGCGTTCCACAGTACAGCCATTGCGCAGCAGTCAATGCCTCGTATCGCACCATGAATTGCAGGAACGGAACGGCGGATTCAGCGGTACGCATGTACTGACATTCGGCGCTTGCCCTCAACGTATGTAATAGAGGCTGGAAGCGCTTTCACCTGTTCGCCTCCCTCGCTCATTGCTGCTGCTATTCCTATGTCTACATCCGCCACCGCCCCCACCCCCGAATCGGCCACGACTACACCCGACGACTTCTTGCCCATTCAAGGCACCGATTATGTCGAGTACTACGTGGGCAACGCCCGCCAGGCCGCGTTTCACTACGCCTATCTGTTTGGATTCGAGATCGTGGGCTATCGCGGCCCCGAAACTGGTCATCGGGAAGCGGCCAGCTATCTCCTTCAGCAGAACAAAATACGCTTTGTGCTGACCACGGCGCTTTCGCCCGATTCGTTCATCGCCAAGCATGTGCATAAGCGCGGCGACGGCGTGCGCGACATTGCGCTCTGGGTCGACGACGCGACGAACGCTTATGAAGAAGCCACCTCGCGCGGTGCAGTGCCCGTACAGGAGCCCGAAACACTCTCCGATGAGCACGGCTCGGTGGTGCGCTCTGCCATCGGCACCTACGGCGACACGATCCACTCCTTTATCGAACGGGATGCGTACAACGGCCTCTTCCTGCCGGGCTTCGAGCGGTGGGAGAACCCCGACTGGGCCCATCCAGGATCGGTCGGACTGAAGTACGTAGATCACTGCGTGGGCAACGTCCACCGTGGCGACATGGACAAGTACGTGCAGTACTACGCCGACACGATGGGTTTCTACAACATGCTTCAGTTCACCGACAAGGACATCTCGACGGAGTATTCTGCGTTGATGTCGAAGGTGATGGCCAACGGCAACGAGCGCATCAAATTTCCGATCAACGAGCCCGCCGACGGTAAGAAGAAGAGCCAGATTGAGGAGTACCTGGAGTTCTACAACGGCGCGGGTGTACAGCACGTAGCCATTGCCACCGACGACATCATCAGCACGGTCTCTGAGCTGCGCAAGCGCGGCGTGCAGTTCCTCGACATCCCCGACAACTACTACAACGAGGAGGTGCTCAGCGAGCGCGTGGGCGAGATCGACGAACAGATCGATCAGCTCCAGGCACTTGACATCCTCGTTGACCGCGACCCCGAAGGCTACCTGCTCCAGATCTTTACCAAGCCGGTGCAGGACCGCCCGACCATGTTCTACGAGATTATTCAGCGTAAGGGCGCCCGCACCTTCGGCGAGGGCAACTTCAAGGCGCTCTTCGAGGCGATTGAGCGCGAGCAAGACCGCCGTGGCAACCTGTAGCGCTGCTTCGTGAATCCAAAATCTCCCAATCCAAAAACCAAAATCAATATGCCCCACTATACCCGCATGGGCGAGGTGCCCGACAAGCGCCACGTCCAGTTCCGTCGTCCCGATGGCGAACTGTACACCGAAGAGGTCATTGGCGCGGAAGGCTTCAGCGGCATCTCATCGATTGCCTACCACATCCACCCGCCCACGCTGGTGGAGAAGGTGGATGACCCGGTCGACTATGGCATCACCTATGCCGACGACGAGGCGCTGAAGCATCGCCACATCGAAGGCTTCAACCTGGAGCCGGGAGGCGACTGGCTCTCAGGGCGCACGTACATCATGGGCAACCCGGATGTGCAGCTTGCGCTCTGCCGTCCGACCGACGCGATGGAGGGCTACTTCTACCGCAACGCCGCCGCCGATGAGCTGATCTACGTGCACGAGGGCACAGGTACGCTCGAAACGCCACTCGGCAATGTGGACTTCACCGATGGCGACTACGTGCACGTGCCCCGCACGCTGGCGCACCGGTGGTCGTTTGAGGACGAGGTGCAGCCGCGTCTGCTCGTTATCGAGTCGAACTCGGGCGTGCAGTTTCCGAGCAAGTACATGAACGAGTTCGGGCAGCTCCTGGAGCGGAGTCCGTTCCACGAGCGCGATGTGCGTCCGCCCACCCAACTCAACGTGGTCGACGAAGAGGGACCGTTCGAGCTACGCATCAAGAAGCACGGGAAGATCCATTCCTACTGGATGCGCTACCATCCATTCGACGTGGTCGGCTGGGATGGCTACATGTATCCGTATGCTATTTCCATCCACGACTTTGAGCCGATCACCGGGCGCATCCACCAGCCGCCGCCCGTGCATCAGATGTTCGAGGCGCGCAACTTCGTCGTGTGCTCCTTTGTGCCGCGGCTGTTCGACTACCATCCGAAATCGATCCCGGCCCCGTACAATCACTCGAATATTGACTCGGATGAAGTGCTGTTTTACGCTGAGGGCGACTTCATGAGCCGCAAAGGCATTTCGCGCGCCTCGTTCTCGCTGCATCCGGGCGGTATTCCGCACGGGCCACACCCCGGCTCCACGGAGGCTTCTATCGGCAAGGAGGGCACCGAAGAGCTTGCGGTGATGGTCGACACGTTCCGTCCGCTCAAGCTCACGCAGGCGGCGCTCGACCTCGAAGATACTGGCTACATGGATTCCTGGAAGCCAGAACTGCACACCGGCGGCGACGGGCAGGCGCGCACTGAAGCACCCGCCCAGCCGTAGCCTGTCGTCTCCCTCCACCGTATCTGCATCGCACGAGGCGCCTGGACCCCGTTCCGGGCGTCTCATTTTTTGTTAGGTGCACGTGTATCAGATGTGTGTATTGGGCGTTTTGGAGATGCGAAGTCTCTCTGCTTGCTCCAGAAGCCTACTTCATCTCCTACGCACAATGGATGTAGGCAACACACTGCAGTATCGCATAGAAACCTACGCCTGTACGCTACGGTACGCATCCTGCAATATAGATGTGCACTATAGTCTCCCCTTGCCATGCAGATTGACATTACCGAACGCGCCCAGAATCAGCTTCGCACCGTAGCCGCCGAAGACACCGTGGCCCTTGGCGATGCGTATTTGCGCATTGCCGTGGTGCCCGGCGGATGCTCGGGGCTCACCTACGACCTGGGGTGGGACACGACCCTGCAAGACACCGACGCGGTGCACCAGGTGAGCGGCGACCTCACCGTCATTGCCGACCAGCGCAGCGCGCTCTACCTCGACGGCTCCGAGCTCGACTTTACCGACGGCCTTGATGGCGACGGCTTTCACTTCATGAATCCACAAGCCTCGCGTACCTGCGCCTGTGGCGAGTCGTTCGGTGTGTAGCAGACTGCACCTCGCACGCTCTCGAAAAGACTGTTGGGTAGCTCTTCTGCCATGACGACGTCTCTCCCTGACTCGGATGCTTCGAATGAACGCTCCTCTTCGACCCTATCGGCGCTGGCTGGCGGTGTCGGCGCAGGCGTAGGCAGCGGTATCGTGATGCCTTTTGCGCTGGGCCCTGCTACCGGCGTATTCGTAGCGGCCTCTTGCGGGGGCCTTGTTGCCCTTGGTACGTACTACAGCCTTCAGGCCGCACTCAACGGATAGCTCTTCTGCTTGCCCGCGTGGCCCCATTGCTGCGCCATCAGTACAGCGTCGTTGACAGCGTAACGCCGAACCGCCACGAGGTCATGTCTCGGCGTGCATTCTGGGCCCGCTGCCACGACTCCGAGTCGCGGAACGCGCTGCTTACCTTCCAGCCCGCAAACACACCCGGCGTAATCACCGGCAGCCCGGTAATGTGAATGGTAGCGGCCAGGTCGTGCTGGCTCTTTTCGCCGTAGCCCCCGCGTCCGGTCAGGTTCGCATGGCCGGTGAATCCCAGCTCTGTGGTAAAGGTGTTGCCTTCGTACCAGAGCACTGTGCTGTACTGCGTAAACAGATCGCGGTCGACTGGTGGCATACCGGGTGCGCGGGCGGCGTCGGTAGAGTGCGCGTAGAAACCGCCTGCCCGCAGACGTAGACTCAGTTGGCGCGAGAGCGCCACCCGTGCGTTTCCGGCCAGCGTTACCATTCCACCCTCAGGCAGAAACGCGCCCGGACGCCCCACCTCGGCATGCTGACCCAGCACAGTCGTTGATGTGTTTTCGGCTACGGGGATGCGCCCGCCCACCTCAATCATCAGCGGCGACCGGTCGGGGGTCAGTGCCAGCCCCACGTATGGATTCCCAAGCTTCGTATCCGCCCCAGGCCGCATCTCGTTAGTGCGGAAGTAGGCCACCGGCACCTCGGCTACCAGCTCCGTTCCAGCAGTAAGCGATACGGTACCCGTAATGAAGTATCCGCCTGACAGCCCTTCGATGTTGCGAATGTCGGGCTGCACCCCTTCAACGGCGAACTGCATGGGCTGATATGGGGGCAGCCACAGTTGTTGGGCCGTTGTTTGCTGCGGTGCAGCGGCAAGCGTTCCCACCACAAGCAGCAGGCCCCACAAACGGCCCCAGGAAAACCAAGATGTCCAGGAAAGACGTGTCATGCGTACAGATGATACCGGTGAGCGGGCTTGCTTTCATTAGATGGATAATAGAACGCAGTGACCAAGCGGATGCAAATTTCGTCTGCGCTCGGATGCGAAAGTCGTTAGAACTCCATACATTACGCAGCGTGTACCTGCACGCGCTCCTGCTCACAACCGCTGCTGCCTGTTATGCCGTCTACCCAGTCTATGTCCCCGCTAACCACGGCCCCGTTTTCGGTGCGCCGCCAGCAGATCGAAGCGCTTCGGGACCAGTTTACCGGACGCACCACCTCGTATCCCCGGGCCGATGGCACCATCGGCCCGCGCACCTACCTGGATAGCGCGGCCTCCAACCTGCGCTTTCGGGGCGCCGAGGCTGTCGTTGAGGATGCCATGCAGCACTATGCCAACACCCACTCGCACCTGCACCATGGGGCGCGCATTATGACCGAGGCGTATGCGCAGGCTCACGATGCCGTACTGCAGTTTGTAGGGGCCCCCGACGACTACACCGCCATTTTCTGCGGTACCGGCGTGACGGGCGGCCTCAACCGCATGGCACGCGTGCTCGCTGCACAGCATCCTGAGCGCGACGTGGCCATTACCACACTCATGGAGCACCATGCGAATGACCTCCCGCACCGCAAACATCTGCGCAAGGTGGTGCACGTCCCGCTTCAGGTGGATCCAGATGGCAATGCCGGACGCGTTGACATGACCGCGCTCCGGGCGGCTATCCACGAGCATGGCGACCGGCTCAACTACGTAGCAGTGACTGCCGCCTCCAATGTCACGGGCATCGCAAATCCCGTACATGCCATTGCCGAAGCCGCACACGACGTAGGTGCGCTCTGCGTCGTCGATGCGGCACAGTCGGCAGCCCACCGCCCCATCCGTATCACCGGCGACGCGCCCGGCGAGGCGCTTGATGTGATGTGTCTGAGCGGACACAAGATCTATGCGCCAGGCAGTCCGGGGTTGATTGTAGCGCGTAAGGCATTGTTTGATAACCATGAGCCCGAAGTGGTCGGCGGCGGCATCGTTGAGTTTGTGGATGCAAAGCGCTACGACGTGACCAGCGCGCTTCCCGACCGCGAGGAGGCTGGCACCCCAAACCTGCCCGGATCGTTGCTCCTGGGCGCTACGCTGCGCATCCTACAACGCGTAGGCATGGATGCAATCGAGGCGGATGAGCAGGCGCTTACGCAGTACGCCATGAGTGCGCTCAACGAAATCGACGGCCTTACCATCTATGGATCTCATCGGTTGGAGGTCGCCGAACGCATCGGCGTGATTACGCTGAACCTGCACGACCTGCCCCACGGGCTCGTCACGGCAGCGCTGAACGACTACTTCGGCATTGCTGTGCGCAACGAATGCTTCTGCGCGCAGCCATTTGTGCGCCAATTGCTGGGCATTGCCGATGAGCAGGGCATTGCGCCCACGTCTTGCACGGACACCTGTGGCCCGCGCACCCAGCCGGGCATGGTGCGCCTCTCGTTTGGCCTCTACAACACCCGCGCGGATGTCGACACCGCCGTCAAGGCCCTGCGCGACCTGGCCGCCCGCCCCGACTGGTACCGCGAGCGGTATCGCCCGGTTGATGACGGCAGTGGCGACTGGGTGCATACCACCTTCCAGGCACCCGCCAGCGATACCTTCGACCTGAATGCTGCCGCCGACCAGTGGCTGGCTGCCCATGCTCCGGTACCCGACACGGCCGATGCGTAGTCCCCTTTTCTGCTCCCCGTGCTTTCCATGAACACGTTGCTCGCCCTCGAAACCGCCGACACCGCCTGTGGCGTGGCGGTCTGGCATAACGACGCCTGCCGTGCTGCTGCGCACATCCACCGCCCGCGTGTGCATGCCGCCCGCCTGACGCCCCTCATTCAAGAAACGCTGGCCCATGCTGACATGTCAGCGGGTCAGGTGGATGCGGTGGCTGTATCGGCTGGGCCGGGGTCGTATACCGGACTCCGGATTGGCATGAGTACGGCCAAGGGCTTCGCAATGGCGCGCACCCTACCGCTCATTCCAGTGCCCACCCTCGAAGCCGCCGCGTATGCCCTTGCACCGTGGGCATCTCCCGGCGACCTCGTGGTACCCACGATCGATGCGCGCCGCAACGACGTGTTTGCCGCCGCCTATCTGCGTACCGATGAAAGCTGGTCGCCGCTCGTAGACGCAGGTCCGTACGACATCTCGACCCTCGCCGATGCGGTGTGGGACGCCACCACAGGCAAAGGCGTCATCTGGTGCACCGGCCCTGGTGCCGAGAAGGCTGCCACGCCACTTCGCAATCACGATGCCGCACAGCCGGTTGCATCCAAGATCCGTGTTGTACCGGCTTCACACCGGGCCCTTTCCGCCCGGCATGTAGCTCAACGCGGATGGACCCTTGCACATGAAGGCGTCCGTGCCGATCCGCGCACGGTGGAACCGGCGTATCTGAAAGCCTTTCACGGCACACCATCCGCTAAATCGGTATAAATCCAGGCCCGTGCGGTAGACAGCGTCCGTCGTAGGTTGTATACTGCTCCCAAAGCCTGTTTGGGTTTTAGTTTGAAGGCGAGAGCGAGCGCCGGTGGCGCGAAACGAGAACCACGATCGAGGTTCGTAGCACCAGAGGCATGACTTAAAGGCCCCCGGGGCTACGGGACGAGGTCGAGGATTCGTTGCAGCCCAGCGGAGCCGCTTGCAGCGCCCCGATACCGACAGCCGTCGGTAGAGGAAGTACTCCTGGGGTGCCCAAAATAAGATATCAAAACAGGCTTTCAACTTGTGTTCACTCATTGACTCTCTGTTGGCATGGCGTGGTTTCACCGCAAGAAAGCAGGCATTCTTACAAAGCGCGACGACCAGAACGAAGTGCCCGAAGGGCAATGGGTGAAGTGCCCCAAGACGGATGAGATCGTAAACCGCCGTGAGGTCGAAGACAACCTGCTGGTCTTTCCGGGGTCTGGCTATCACTTCGGGATGAGCAGCCATCGCTACTTCGACCTGCTCTTCGACGACGACTCGTTCACCTTTCACGACACAGACCTGTACTCCACCGACGTTCTCGACTTTGAAGACCGCAAGCCGTACTCGCAACGGTTGGAGGACGCGCAGAAAAAGACCTCTCAGAACGAAGCTGTACAGTCTGCTACAGGTCCGGTGGGTGGACACATGACCTCCATCGCTGCTATGGACTTCTCGTTTATCGGCGGCTCGATGGGGTCGGTGGTTGGCGAGATTATTGCACGAGCAATCAAACGGGCGTACACCAACGGCTACCCGCTTATCACGATTACACAGAGCGGCGGAGCCCGCATGATGGAGGGCGCACTCAGTCTCATGCAGATGGCGAAGACCAGCGCTCATCTTACACGATTGGAAGACGCGGGCCTCCCCTTCATCTCAATTCTTACCCACCCGACCACGGGCGGCGTGACGGCGTCGTTTGCCATGCTTGGCGACATTCACATTGCTGAGCCTGAGGCACTTATTGGCTTCGCAGGGCCTCGCGTCATCCGTGAAACCATCGGCTCCGATCTCCCCGAGGGCTTTCAGCGCTCCGAGTTTTTGCTGGAGCATGGCTTTGTAGATATGGTCGTGGATCGCCGACAACTGCAGCGACGCATCATTACGCTGCTGGATCTGCTTATGGAAGACAACGCGTAGCGCTCGCAAACGTGCGGGCCCACTTCAGGCGTTACGAGGGGCGTCTCTGCGAACGCCGGGCGGTGTCAACCACAACAGCCGAGAGCGGCACGGTGGCCGAATCGCCCTGAGCAGGTGGTGGGGACGGGTCGTCGTTATTTGGCGGCGGATTGCCGCCTGTGTCTGTCCCACTGGACCCGTCTTCGCCCATGCTGAGCAGTACAGGCGCCAGAATGCACGCCAGAACCAGTGTGGGAATCACGACAAAGGCCAGAACCGTCATAGCAGAGTACCGCCGCTTTTTGCATGAGCGTTAACGCTAAATAATGCACATGCATCGGTACGTTTTGCGGTGTGCTCCGTTCGAGGGTCTCATAGCCTCGTTCTACATTGTTACGACCTTCGTTTCCGCTTCCTCAATCTTCTGCTATGTCTTCGTCTACACCATCGCCATCGTCACCCACCGAATGGGTCGAGCAAGCCGCTGAGCACACCGAGGCGGCGCTTGAATACATGCGTCAGTTTGGGGTAGAGCCTGAGGGGCATATTCGCCCGTTTCTGCCGCCTGATACGCGTCAGGACCACATTGACCGCATCCCATACACTCATGACGTGCGCCAGCGCGTCGTCTATAAAACCGAGCCTGGCGAGTTCTCGGCGCGCTGTCCGTTCTCGGGTCTGCCTGACTTTGGTACGGTGGAAGTCACGTACGTACCCGGCGATTGGATTCTGGAGCTCAAGAGCCTCAAATACTACTTTATGTCGTGGCGTGATATCGGCGCTGCTCAGGAGGACATTACCGCCCTGCTCTTCGAAGACCTGATGGCTGAGCTTGAGAATCCAGCACGTCTTACTATTACAACCGAGTACAATGTGCGGGGTGGCATTAACACCACCTGTACGGTAGACAGCACTAATCAGTAACGGGCACGCCTTCTGTGCTTCTCCAGTACGTCTTCCAAATAGCAAAAGCGCCGCCCAGCATGTTGCTGGACGGCGCTTTTTCGTATGTTAAACCCTACATGCGAATCAAGGGTTGAGAGCAAGGATCAGCATTGCTGCGGTGAGCCGACCGAACACATGCACGAGCAATCCTCGGTACGAACGGACTTTTGAAGCACACTGAATCTCTGTTTTCTCGTCGATCCAGCTGAAAAGCGACTCAATCGGCTGCCGAAGACGACTTACGGCCTCCGAATAGAGCGTATCTGCCGCCGAAAGCGTCTTTTGCCCCTTCTCTTTCTTGATCGGAGTCAGCAGGGCAAGGTTTTGGTCCTCAGCAAGTCGCTCTTTCAGCGGGCCATCGCAGTAGGCCTTGTCCCCGCAGAGCACGCCGCCTTCAATGGCTGGCAGCACAAGACGAGCGGCCTGGAGGTCGTTTTTGCTGCCCGGCGTCAGTCCCACCCGATCGAGAAGCGGAAGCGTATCGCTCCGCTTCTCGGCAATGACATGGAGCTTTACGCCGTGATAAAACGTGTCCTTTGAGGAGCAGTACCCCACGTCGGCGATCTGCTCAGAGGCCACCGTCGCTTGCGAAGCTCGCTGTCCTTTCGCCATCATAATCGGCATCGAATCGGCAATACGGAGCATGATCGCCCGAGTCTCTTCACTGTCGATGTGCTCCAGCGCTCGTTCGACAAGTGGGGGAAATACGGCATTCAGCCGGTTCAGCCGGTTCAGCCGCCGATTATAGCTCTGATAGGACGGTAGATCCGGAAACCAATCCGAAAAGTGATCATCCACGTATTCGTATATCCCGTTGACGGTCGTTCTCTTTTTGAACAGCCCGAACAGATAGATGGTCAGTACCTCTTTGTCGGTAAAGTCCGGATCGTTGTTGTTGCTCTGCCGCTGGGCGATAGCGGCGAGACGACCTTGGTAGTGTCGGCAGATGAACAGGTAGATCCGAACGAGCGTATAGTGGACGTCCATGTCGCCAAGGGCGGTTTATGAGAGAGATGTTGGTGCATCTTCTTTCAAGCCGCCTGCGGCGACATGGTTTTTTCTACCCCTGATTGGCATCCTACAAGTTCAGCGTTCGAGCTGGTTAGTTCAGCTCAAACATGACCGGCAGTGACATCTGCACACGCACAGCACGGTTGCGCTGTTTACCCGGCGTGAACTTCATCTGACTCACAACACGGATGGCTTCCTCGGCCAGCGAGCTGTGGGGCGAGGTCAGGGCCCGCGGATTCGTCACGTTGCCCTCTTCATCCACCACAAACTGCACAACAACGCGGCCTTCAATGCCAGCGCGGCGGGCAAAGTCGGGGTACTCCAACTCGTCGTAGAGCGCTTCCATTCCCCCCTGAAGTTCGGGGCTCTCCTCAACAGCCACAAAGATCTCTTGCTCTTCTTCCTCTTCTTCTTCGGGGGCAGGAGGCGGTCCGGTATCGAGCGACTCTTCAAGATCAAGGCTCGAATCCCAGTCAATGTCCTGGTCTTCGATCACTTCATCATCGGGCACCTCACGCGGAACGGGAGGACGCGGGGGCGGCGGCGGCGTGGTCTCTTGCTCGGTCTGCTGGATTTCTTCCATCTCAACCACATCCTGCTCTTCGAGCTGGACCTGGAAGTCGCCGCGCGAGTCGTAGCTTACGTTGAATGCGGTAAGCAAGATAACCAGTGCCAGCACCATCCCTACCTGAACGTAGAGCATGTAGTCGCGCCGTAGGTCTGCACCGGGCTTTTTGCGGGAAGCCATAAGAGTCTGTGCGTGTTCGACAATAAAAATAAAAGGGATGAACAGCGGAGGGCAGATGCCCTATGATATCTTCATGTAGAGGCTACGAACTTGTATTCTTGATGTTTCGGTGGCTCTGCCATAACGGATCCACTCGTACAATAGAGACTGCCTCTTGATTATGGTTATAGAACACGCATCGGTTGCCAGCAACTTGCATCGGCATCTCTCGTAAAGATCGACGCACTTGCACGTTACCCGCTCTGCATCGCGCGTCACCCTGACCACCTTATATGCCATGTCCGATTCATCGCGCACCACGCTGGTTGACACGCTGAAGCGCCTCGATCAGCATCTCGACAAACTGCCGGGCTCGCTCACCGGGCGTGTACGAAAGCACCTTACGGAACTGCGTACGCTGCTTCTGGAAAAGCGCCCGGCGCGCCTTGCACTGGTCGGACGCCGAGGCAGTGGGAAATCGTCGCTGATCAACGCCTTGTTCGGAGAAGAAGTAGCCGCTGTGGGGCACGAAACGTCCCAGACCGGCGCGGCGCAATGGTATACGTACGAAAGCGACCTGGGAGCGCTGGAGATTCTCGACACCCGCGGCTTACAGGAGGGCTCCAATCCTGCCGAAGACGACACTGCCGACAGCCCCGAAGCTTCTATCCAGGCGGCCCTTTCCGACACCGCGCCCGATGTGCTGCTCTTCCTCATCAAAGCGCAAGAGGTGGATGCAGCGATTAATGGCGACCTGGAGGCGCTCTCATCCATTGCAACTCGCGTTAAACAGATGCATGGTCACCGCCCGCCGATCGTGGGCGTAGTGACCCACTGCGACCTGCTCGAACCGCAGTATGTGCGTCTGCATCAGCCCGAAGACGAAGATTCTGCCGAACTTCAGGAAAAACAGGAACGGGTGGAGGCCGTGCAGTCGCATCTCACCAACAAAATAGATTCCTATCCGGCGCTTGCCGATGCTGTGGTGCGCACCTTTGGCGTGGCGCTCTACCAGTCGTGGGATGCACAGGGCCGCCGCCGGGCCGATGCGCGCTGGCAGGTGGAAGCGCTCGTGGAGTACCTGCTCACCCAGCTTCCCGACGAGGCCCAGGTCGAGTTTGCCCGCCTCTCGCGGATGCAGGCGCTACAGAAGCTCATTGCCAATCGCCTCACGCAGAGTACCGCTATGGTGTGCGCCGGCATCGCGGCCACGCCCACGCCACTCGCCGACATTGCCCCCATCACCACCGCGCAGGTGCTCCTGGTCATGGCCATCGGCTATCTGGGCGGACGCCGCATGGATCTGGAGGCTGCCCGCGAGTTTCTGGCGGCGGCCGGCGTCAACGTAGGTGCGGGATTCGTACTGCGCGAGGCGGCCCGTGCGCTCGTGCAGGTTGTCCCCGGCTTCGGACAGGCGGTCTCGGCCAGCGTGGCGTATGCGGGCACGTATGCAGTAGGCACCGCCGCCACGTCGTACTTCTTGCGTGGCCAGACGGATGACCTGGAGGCGCAATTCCAGGAGGCGTTTGAGGAGGGACGCAAGGCGGCGCCCGATGATCTGACAGCCCATCCCAACCCCGAATCTGCCTGATTGCGAGGCCGCGCGGCTGTTGCATCTCCCCTACGCTGATTGCGCGGACGACTGTGTTTTCGCAAAGTAGACAAACGCCACGAAATCGTAGAGGGTGTGCACCAGCACCGGCACCAAGAGCCCGCCGGTGTACCAGTAGAGTCCGCCGAGGTACGCGCCCATGATCGTGGCAATGATCGCATACGCTGGAGTGATCCAGTGGCAGAGTCCGAATACGATGCTGGCCACCACAAGTGCGCTCCACGGCTCCCAGAGCATCGCGAGTTCGGCCTGCAAGACGCCGCGAAAGAGCAGTTCCTCGCCCACGCCCGCAGCAATAGCCAGCAGCGCCATGCCAGGCAGTCCGCCATAACGCAGCAGCGGGGCCAAGAACGAACGCACGTGTTCTTCTATCTCCTGCATCCAGGGGGCCTCCACGCGCACCATGAGCAGAAGCGCAGCGATGAGCGGAAGCGTGGCCCCGATGCTCATGCCCAATGCATCCACCGACCACCCGATGTCTCCCAGCAACGGCGGCTCTCGCCATGCCGCCCACGCAATGGCAGTCAGCGCCAGCATCACCTCAAAGAGCAGCCCAGTAATGAAGAGCTGTTTACCCGCAAATTCTGATTCCTCATGCTCTGGTGGCGCGCTGTCTGACTCAGATCGACTTGTGGCATCCATACTTATGTGGCCTGATGTGAAAGAGAGCATTTTTTGTACGGATACACACGGCGTGGGGTCTGTGCGGGCTGTGGTGGAAATGCAGGTATCTTGTACATCAAAAAAACGCCCCGACTCGCAGTGAGCCGAGGCGTTCTTTCATACATGAGCTGGGTGCAGAAAAATCGCTACGCATCCAGGTTTTCGATGACGCCTGCTGCGCCCATGCCGCCGCCTACGCACATGGTGCAGAGGCCGTAGCGGATGCCGCGCCGACGCATTTCGTGTAGCAGCGTAGCCGTCAGCTTGGCGCCGGTGCAGCCGAGTGGGTGCCCCAGTGCAATGGCCCCGCCGTTTACGTTCACGATCTCGGGATCGAGGCCGACCTCGCGAATCACAGCCACCGACTGCGCAGCAAAGGCTTCATTCAACTCCACCAGCCCAATGTCGTCGAGCGAGAGCCCGGCTTGGTCGAGCGCTTTCGGGATCGCCTCAACCGGACCGATGCCCATCAGCTCCGGCGCCACACCGGCCACGGAGAAGCTCACAAGGCGTCCGATGGGGTCGGCGTCGAGGTCGGCGAGCTTCTTCTCGCTTACGACGACCGTCGCCGCGCCGCCGTCGGAGCGCTGCGAGGCGTTGCCCGCGGTTACGCTGCCCCCCCGGCGAAAGGCCGGACGCAGTCCACCGAGCGCTTCCATGCTGGTGTCGAAGCGTGGGCCTTCATCGGTGTCAAAGGTCACGGACTGCTCTTGCACGTCACCGTCGTCGTAGTGGCGAATGCGTACGTCGAGCGGGACGATCTCATCGTCGAAGCGTCCGCTCTGGACCGCGTCAGCGGCGCGCTCATGCGAGCGCAGGGCGAACTCGTCTTGCTCCTCGCGCGAGACGCCGTACTTGTCGGCCACGTTCTCAGCGGTAATGCCCATCGACACGAAGTAGTCGGGGTCGGTCTCCGTAAGCTCCGGATCCGGCTGAAAGTAAAAGCCGCTCATGGGCACGTGGCTCATGGATTCGGCTCCGCCCGCCACCATCACGTCGGCCTGTCCGGTTACGATGGCCTGCGTGGCCATCGCAATGGTCTGCAGGCCCGAGGAGCAGAAACGGTTCACGGTAGCACCGGGCACATGGTCGGGCAGCCCCGCTTTCTGGGCGATGGCGCGGCCCATGTTCATGCCCTGCGGCCCTTCGGGAAAGGCGCAGCCCATGATCACGTCGTCGACGTCGTCAGGCGAGAGGCCGCCCACGCGCGCCAGTGCGCCTTTGATGGCTTCGGCGCCCAGCTTTTCGGGACGCGTGGTGCGTAGCGTGCCGCGATCCGCCTTGCCCACGGCGGTGCGCACGCTGCTCATGATAAATGCTTCGTTGGTCGCTTGCATAGTTGAATTCGTTGGATTTGTTAAGGGATGCGAGCAGGCGTCTTAGAGTCTGTTTGGGTTTTGGTTTGTAGGCGAGAGCGAGCAGCAATGTGGCGAAAATTGAACCCCGATGGAGGTTCGTAGCCGGGGCTACGGGCCGAGATCGAGGGCAATTTGCAGCCCATTGAAGCCGCTCGGAGCCCAAAGTAAAAAATCAAAACAGGCTCTTAGTTGCGCAGCGGCTTGTTGTGCTTCAGGATGTGCTCAACGCGCGCCTGGGTCTTCTCTTCGCCCAGGAGACTCAAGAACACCTCCACCTCCAGATCCAGCAGGTACTGCTCGTCGACCTCTTGCGGCGCGGTCAGGTCGCCGCCGGTCATCACGTAGGCCAGCTTGTGCGCCAGGAACTGGTCGTACTCGCTGATGTAGCCGCCCTCCTCGTACTGGTGCAGCGCGACGTCAAAGGCGGCCCGTCCGGGTTCGCCCAGCACCTTGATGCGGTCGAGCGTTGGCGGGGGCAGGTAGCCCTGCTCGCTCTTGGCAATGACCTGCTGCTTCGCCACATGCAGGCGGCGCTTGTCGTGCATCACAATGGTCGTGTGCTCCGGCAGGATGCCGTTGTCGATCGCCTGGTGCGCGCTCTCGGCCACCTCCGCCATCGCGATCGTCTCGAAGTAGCCGCGCAAGATCGCCTGGATGTCGCTCGGGTGGTCGCTCGCCGCGCGCTGGTCGGCCCACGCCGCCATGCGCATGGTGCCGGTGCCCGCGGGAATCAGCCCCACGCCCAGCTCCACGAGTCCGATGTAGGTTTCAAGCGAGGCCACCGGCTGTGGACACGCCATCGCCATCTCGCAGCCGCCGCCCAGCACTTTCTGATGCGTGGCTACAACCACCGGCTTCGTGGCGTAGCGCACCTTCTGGATCGTCTGCTGAAACTGCTTGATGTACGCACCAATCGCCTGAAAGTCGCCCTGCATGGCCGATTCGGCCATCTCGCCCAGGTTGGCACCCACGCTAAAGTTTTTGCCTTCGTTGCCGATCACCAGTCCACGCAGTTCGGGCGTATCTTCGACCATGGTGATCGCCTCGTGCAGCCCGCGCATCACCTGCTGTCCGAGTGCATTCGCCTTGGATCGGAACTCAAAGAGCGCCACGCCATCGCCCATGTCGAGCAGCGCCGCCTCGTCGTTCTGCCACAGGGTGCGGTCGGCATTGGTTTTAACGGATGCGAGGGGGAGTTCGTCGCGTGGAGCCGCGTCGTCAATGTAGGTGGCGTCGCTCGGGCGGTAGACCTGCTGCGCACCGCCATCGGTTCGATAGAACGCGGCATCGTCTCGGTTCGCGAGCGTGTGAACCCAGTCGGGCAGCACGCGGTCTCGTTCGCTGAGGGCCTCGATTACCGGCTGAATGCCCAGCGCATCCCACATTTCGAACGGACCCATCTCCCAGCCAAAGCCCCACCGGATGGCGCGGTCGACGTCGGCGGGGTTGTCGCTAATTTCGCCGATGCGGTTCGCACTGTAGGCCAGCAGGTCGAGCGTCGTTTCGCGGAAGAAGTGCCCCGCGCGTCCGTCATCGTTCCAGAGCGCCTGCAAGCGCGCCGTCAGGTCGCCCGCCTTCTTGATCGCACCCAGGTCGCCCAGGTCTTGCTCAGCGGCAGAGGTGTATTCCAGCGAGTCCGGATCGACCGACTTAATCTCGCCGTCGTCTTTGGTGTAGAATCCGGCCCGTGTTTTCTGGCCCAGCTTGCCCGCATCCACCAGCTTCTGTAGCAGGTCGGGCGCATGGAAGGCCTCGCGCTGTTCGTCGTTTTCGACCTTGTCGTAGAGGTTTTGGGTGACGTCGAGCAGCACGTCGAGGCCCACGAGGTCGGCGGTACGAAAGGTGGCCGACTTCGGGCGTCCCACGAGCGGACCCGTCAGGGTGTCGATCTCCTCGATGGTGTAGTCGCCGTCGGTGAAGTACCGAATCGCCTGCAACTGTCCGTAAACGCCTACGCGGTTGCCGATAAAGTAGGGCACATCGTTGGCAACAACGATGCTCTTGCCCAGGTGCACGCGCCCAAACTGCGCGACGCGCTCCACGAGGTCGGCATCCGTATCAGCAGTCGGAATCAGCTCCAGCAGCTCCAGGTAACGCGGCGGATTGAAAAAGTGCGTGCCCAGAAAGCGCTGCTTGAAGGCGTCAGAGCGTCCTTCTGCAATCTCATTGATGGGCAACCCGCTGGTGTTGGTGGAGATCACCGCATCACTGGCCGCGTGTTCTTCGACGCGCTCGTGGATGCTCCGCTTGATGTCCATGCGCTCCACCACCGCCTCAATGACCCAGTCGGCCTCGGCGATGCGCTCGAAGTGGTCGTCGAAGTTGCCCAGCGTGATGCGGTCGGCGGCCTCGTCATTTACAAACGGGTCGGGGCTGGCCTTGCGCGTCTGCTTGAAGCTCTTCTTGACGACGCTATTCGGATCGTCGTCGCCTGCGATGTCGAGCAGATGCACGTTGAGTCCGGCATTCGCCAGGTGGGCGGCAATCTGCGCGCCCATGGTGCCTGCGCCCAGCACTGCAGCCGTCCGAAACGGGCGGTGCGTAGTGGGCGTGGCCACCTGCAAGGAGCGGGTGGATACAGAGGTCGTTTCCATAAGAGTCTAAACGCGAG
The DNA here is from genome assembly GCF_002554705.1 of Longimonas halophila. Classification (GTDB taxonomy): domain Bacteria; phylum Bacteroidota; class Rhodothermia; order Rhodothermales; family Salinibacteraceae; genus Longimonas; species Longimonas halophila. The sequence goes on from NZ_PDEP01000007.1 coordinate 210,120, forward strand.
TCGTGAGTGGATAGCGAACAGGAGACACAGCACTTAACGGTGTTAACTTACAACGCTACGCACACAAATGGAAGCGCTTGCATCTCGTTTTGTTGGGTTTCCAACAGGCTTCGAAGAGCGGGTGTAGGCCCTGATGGATCTGGCAGATCGTGGGAGACCGGCCAGATCGTTATCACCAGACCCATGTGTGGTGCCGCACTACAAGGTGACAAGCACTGTACCGCGCTCGGTGCGGGTCACAGTACTGCTTTCAGCCTCGTAGAGCGCCTCGATGTCGGAGGCATAGGTGTCGTGCACCACCGGACGTTTCACCTTGAGCGTCGGGGTCAGCAGTCCAGACTCCGGGGTCAGTTCGTCGGGGATGAGGGCAAATCGTTTCACTGTGGACCAATGATCCATGCCTTTGTTAGCCTGCTGCACCAGATCGGCGATGGCCTGGTAGATCGTTTCGTCTTCCAACAGGTCGGAGAACGGGGCCTCCTCATCCAGTCCGCCACGCCGCGCTACCGCACGGACCTGATCTTCGTTCGGAAAGATCAGCGCGCTGCAGTACTTGCGTCCGTTGCCAATCACGACAGCTTTGTCGATCAGCGCTTCGCTGCCCAGCTTGTTCTCAATGGGCTGTGGGATGACGTACTTGCCCGTAGAGAGCTTGAAGAGCGACTTCTTGCGGTCGGTGATCATCAAGTTGCCCTTGTCATCGAATTTCCCGATGTCGCCCGTGTGGAACCAGCCGTCGTCGGTGAGCACCTTTTTGGTTTTCTCAGGAGCCTTGTAGTAGCCCTGCATCACGTGCGGGCCACGCGTAAGGATCTCTTTATCCTCGGCAATGCGGACCTCCACGCCCGGCATGGGCTCTCCCACCGTGCCTGGCATGTTGCGCTCGGGCCGGTTGAAGCTGATGACCGGGCTTGTTTCGGTGAGTCCGTACCCCTGCAGAATAGTGACGCCCGCTGCAGCCATCAGGTTGGCCAGGTTTGGCTGCAACGCCGCGCCCCCCACCACGATGTACTTTACGCGTCCGCCCAGTGCATCGCGCCACTTGGTAAAGACGAGACGGTCAGCCAGCTTGAGCTGGAGGCTTTCCGCAAACGACGGCTCTTTTGTCATGTCGTATTTCTGCGCCAGACCAAGCGCCCAGCTTCCAATTTGGTGCTGCACGCCATCCATGTCCATAATTTTCTTCTGGATCCCCGCATACACCTTCTCCAGCACACGCGGCACGGAGGCAAACGCGGTGGGTTTTACGATCGGAAGCGCTTGCACCAGATTGTCTGGCGAGGTGAAGTGCACGCTGGCGCCAATCCACATGAATCCGTACTGCAGCGCCCGCGCAAAGATGTGCGTCATGGGCAGGAACGAGATGACGGTTTCGGCGCCCGCCCCTTGTTTGAGGCCCGGGATTTCGTTGAGCGCCGTCGTCGCGTTCGAGGAGATGTTCTCGTGCGAGAGCATCACGCCTTTGGGCATACCTGTGGTGCCGCTCGTGTAGATGAGCGTAGCCAGGTCGTCGGGGCTAATCTTGGCGCAGAGCTTGTCGGCGGCTGCGGCGCGGTCGGTGGTGGTGTCGCGCCCGATGGTGCGCACCGCGTCCATGGTGTGGAGCGAGACGCTGTCGGGCAAGGCCGGATCGGCGTCGGCATCTCCTTCGGCAATGATGACGGTTTCGATGAGGGGCAGATCCTCCAGCAGGTGTGCGGCCTGCGACAGGCGTGCGGTGTCGGCCACGATGAGCGCGCGGGCTTCGGCGTGTTCCATCACGTAGGCCATCTGCTCGGGACCATGCGACAGGTAGATGGGCACATCGACCAGCCCCGCAATGAGGCACCCCATGTCGGCGATGCAGAAATTCACGTCGCTCTCCATGAGAAATGCGACCTTGTCGCCGCGCTCCAGCCCAAGCTCACGCAGGCCGAGCGCCATCTCTTCCGACTGAACCCGGAACTCAGGCAGGCCCATCGGCTCCCACGAGGTGGGACCCGTTGGCTGGTTGAATGAGCGCGGGTTCGGAAAGCGCTCGGCGGCTTCATACATTAAGTCGGGCAGCGTTTTCCCGAGAATCGGATCGCCCGAGGTGGGGGGTGCAGTGTGAATTGTTTCAGACATAGAAGACAGGGGGTTAGCATAAGAGGAAGAAAGCGCCATAGTCGCACGTGCTACCCAACAGCGAGGCGTTAGGCGACGGCACGGGTGGTGTAGCTGCGCAGTGTTTGGCGAATGGCCGTTTCGATAAAGTCATTCTGGTCGATCCGAATGTCGACGCGCTCTGCAAGCAACAGCGATACCGTGCCGTGCAACGATGCCCAGATGGTGCTGGCCGATACCCGCGCATCCGCCACCTCAAACACGCCCTCATCCGCCCCTTCGGCCAGCGCCTCGGCAATGGTGTCGAGGTTGCGCCGCGCGCGCCGGTACTTCTCGGCGGGATAGCGTTCCATCTGCTCCGGACGCAGCTGAAACATGATCTCGTAGTACTCCGGATTGTCAAGCCCAAACGTGATAAACTGCTCGCAGAGCGCCCGCAGCCGCTTCACCGGACGGTCCGGGAATTGCCCCACGATCGATGTAAATGCATCATACAATTGCTGCATTCCTTCATCAATGAGCGCATGCAGCAGTGCATCTTTGCTTTCAAAGTGCAGGTAGATGCTGGTGGCACTGTAGTTGATCGACTGTGCGATCTTGCGCATCGACAGGTTGTGGTAGCCTTCCTTCACCAGCAGACGGCGGGTCGTATCCAGAATAAGACGACGCAGGTCGCCATTTGAAGTTGGCACATCACTCATAAAGCGGAACAGGATAACGGGGTGGATAAAGGACGCACAGCAAGAAAAACGGTCATCGGTAGCCCGACAATGCACAGCAGGGTGCGGGGCGGGTGGCATCCCAGCGCCTTTGTAACGTACAACATACCTCATGGCATATTCAACCGCCAACGGCATATTCTCTGCGCAGAACAGGCACATGCTGAACGGAGCCCGCACATGGGCTGAACTGTGCGCTCCCTGCGGCTTATGAACGGGCGTGTGTTACTTGTGCTTACTTGCTCCCTTGCCTCATGGCTGAACAGGCTCCGCCTCCGCACGAAGACCCGAACACGTCTCGCCCGCTTAGTCCCACGCGCTCGCGGGTGCTGATCACCATTATTCTGCTGCTCTCTATAGCCACGGCGCTGGGCAGTGCCTACTTCCTGGTGAACACCGCCGAGTCGGCCCTCGAAGGCGTTCCGCCTGACTCGGTTGAGGTTGTGGATTGACGCCGCTGTCTCACACATGGCGTTCACTTTCTCGTTTTGCTCCCCGCTACTCATGTCAACTACGGCCTCCGCATCAGACGCCCCCACCGGCGCGGCGCTCCGCCACGCACTGGAGCGCCCCGCCACGTATCCATACGCCCCCGACTCCATTACGGTGGTGCAAACCCACATTTCGTACGTGGCGCTGGCACCGCCCTACGTGTATAAGATCAAGAAGCCGGTCGACCTGGGCTTTCTGGATTTCACCACGCTGGCGCGCCGCCGCCACTACTGCGAGGAGGAAATCCGCCTGAACAGCCGCCTGTGCGGGCGCATCTATGAGGGCGTGGTCCCTATTTCGATGACCGACGACGGCCTGCGCCTCGACGACGACTCGAATGTGGTGGAGGTCGCCGTGAAAATGCAGATGCTGCCGCACGACGACTTTCTGGATGCGCGCCTCGACCGCGGCGTGCTCTCGGAAGACGATCTCGATGCGGTGGTCGATACGCTGGCTCCGTTCTACCGCGAGCGTACCTCCACCCCCGAAATTGCGGCGAACGGGCGCATTGACCGCATCTGGGCCAACATCCGCGAGAACTTTGAGCAGGCTACCAGCCACCGCGATGCGCTCATTACGCATCCGGCCTACGAAGCCCTTCAGTACGCCGCCGAGCGGTTCATGGATCAGCACGCTGCGCTCTTCCATCAGCGACGCGCCAATGGGTCCATCGTGGATGGACATGGCGACCTGCGCCTTGAGCACGTGCATCGCAGCGCCCAGGGCGTCTGCATCTACGACTGCATCGAGTTCACCGAGCGGTTTCGGCACATTGACATTGCCAACGATGTGGCGTTCCTGGCGATGGAACTCGACGTGTTCGGGCGGCCCGACCTGTCGCGCTCCTTCATTCGGGGCATGGCGGATGCGATGGGCGATCCGGATCTGCACACGCTCATTCCGTTCTACAAGAGCTACCGTGCCTTTGTGCGGGGCAAGGTCAACGGCATGAAACGCAGCGATCCCGACATCACGGGCGAGGCCCTGGACGCATGCAAGCGCGACAGTCAGCGCTTCTACCAATGGGCCCTGCGCTACTTCATAAACGACGCTCGCCCCTGCGTGGTCGTGGTGATGGGCCGCCCCGGCACCGGTAAGAGCACACAGGCGCAGGCGCTCCGTGATGCCCTCGGCTGGGAGGTCGTGTCGTCCGATCGCGTACGCAAAACCTTGGCGGATGTACCGCTGCACGAACGCCCCGATGCCGCCACCCGCGCCCAGCTCTACAGCGCCGATATGTCCGCGCGCACCTACGCCACGCTGGCCGACAAGGCCGCCGAACGCGCCCGGAACGGAGAGAGCACCATCTTAGACGCCACGTACAGTCGCCGTAGCACGCGAAACGCCCTGCGTGAACGCCTGCATGACGTCAGCCTCCAGCCCATCTTCGCCGAACTCACCGCGCCCGACGAGGCCCTTCGCCAGCGCCTCGATGCCCGAACCACACAGTCGGACGTGGTATCGGATGCGCGGGCCGAGGACTTCGAGATGCTCACTGCACGCTACGAGGCGCCCGATGCACTCGAAGACGCCCGCCACGTTCGCGTGTCGGCCCACGACGACCCCGACACCACCACGCTCGATCTGCTCAAACAGCTTATTCGCGTAGCGTAGGTCGTAGGTCTCCGGACGCTTCTGTCCCCCCAACCTAACCAACCCCTCTTCTCGTCGCAAGGCTCTGCCTTGTGACGCACTTTCGAGGGGCACAAAAAGCATGACCCTTCGGGCCCCTCTGCCCCATAATACTCAGCAGCAGCGCGTCAGGACGCCCTCTTGTGCGCCATTGCCCCACCGCGATCTGCGCCACCGCACGGCGAACAAGCACCCCTTCACCCCATATCAACAATTCCATTAACCGCAGTTTCACACAAATAACTTTCAGTCAGGGCGCTTTGTCCTGGAGGATACACGCTATGGATACGCTTCCGGTGTCACAACTGCTGAATCACAAAGGCCATGAGGTCGTCACCACCACGCCGACCGCCACGGTGCGCGATGCCATCCGCACGATGGTTGACCACAACGTGGGCTCCATTCTGGTGATGGACGACAACGCTATCGCCGGCATCTTTACCGAGCGCGACTACCTGCGCCGCATCGTGCTGCAAGGGCGCACCTCCGACACCACGCAGGTCCGCGAGGTCATGACAGCCGATCTGGTCACGGTGCCGCCGTCGTGCACGGTGGGCGAGTGTATGGAGCTGATGACCGAGCACAAGTGCCGCCACCTGCCCGTGGTCAAGTCCGACGGCAGTCTGCGCGGCCTCGTCTCAATTGGCGACTGCGTCAAGTACATGTCGGAGCAGGCCAAGAGCGAGGTCGAGTCGCTCCGCTCCTATATTTCAGGCGGATACACGGCGTAGTGCCCCCCTGCCGGCACCAACCGCGCTCCGCCGGCGCGGATGCACGAACCAAGCTAAAGCAGTGTGCGGGTTTTTCGATGGTCCTTTCGGGTTGGGCATCCCCCTTTGTCGCTGCGCGACATGGACTCCGATTCGCTTCGTCAGTCGCTGACGCTCGTGTCTCCCCTTCGCGAAGGGGGAAACACCCGAACAGCGTGAGGGAATGGGGGATGTCAGGACCGCGCATTCTGCCACAAGGCGGCGATCAACAAAGGAGGCAGGAAACCTGCACATGCCGTAAGCTACGCCATCACAAACCGAAGTACGGCGACGTAATGGATGGCGCTGCCCCCAAGCACAAAGAGATGCCACACGCCGTGGTTAAACGGAATGCGGTGCCAGCCAAAGAAGACGACGCCCCCGGTGTAGGATACCCCGCCTGCCACGAGCCAGGAGAACCCCTCCCACGACAGCATCTCGATGAGCGGCCCCGCACAGAAGATGCCCACCCAGCCCAGCACAACGTATGGCACCACGGCCCCCCAGTGGAAGCGGTGCTGCGAGCACACCTTAAAGAGGAGTCCGGCGATGGTGCAGCCCCACACCACAGCCAGTACGCCCCAGCCGAGCGGGTCATTGAGCCCCAGCATCACCAGAAAGGGCGTGTAGGTGCCCGCAATGAGCAGATAGATCCCGATGTGGTCGGCCACCCGCGCAAGGTACTTCAGGCGCGGGTGGCGTACGCTGTGGTAGAACGTAGACGCACCGTACAAAAAGACGAGCGTGGCCCCGTAGAGCGCCCCGCTGGCCCACAGCCAGGTGTTTTCGAGCGCCGCACCACGCATCAACAGAACAATCCAGCCAATGAGGCTAAGCGCAAGCCCCACGCCGTGGGTGAGGCTGTTGATGCGCTCCTCGCGAACGGATTGGTGCGGGGCGGTGGCGGCGTGACGTACGGGACTCATAGGCAGTCGGGGGGTCGTGCAGACGGCGCTCTGCCCTATCCACCAGCAATAGCTGTGGTCAGGTCTGGATGACGCCGGGGTTGAACGTCTGCAGGTTCGGGTTCAGGTCGGCCATGTTGATGCCGCGCGAGAGCCAGGCTCGCGTATCTACTGGATCGATGATCTCATCAACCCAGAGCCGGGCGGCGGCGTAGTACGGCGTGGTTTGCTCTTCGTATCGATCTTCAATGCGCGCGAGCATCTCTTGCTCCTCTTCTTTGGAAAGCTCTTTGCCCTGCTTTTCGAGCTTGCGCACCTGAATCTGATGCAGCACCTTTGCGGCCTGCGTGCCGCCCATCACTGCAATCTTAGCCGTGGGCCACGCGCAGATGAGACGCGGATCGTAGGCGCGTCCGCACATGGCGTAGTTGCCTGCGCCGTAGGAGTTGCCCGTAACGACCGTGAACTTGGGCACGGTGCTGTTCGACATGGCGTTCACCATCTTCGCGCCATCTTTGATGATGCCGCCGTGCTCGGCGCGCTTGCCTACCATGAAGCCGGTTACGTCCTGAAAGAACACCAGCGGAATCTGCTTCTGGTTACAGTTCATGATGAAGCGCGCGGCCTTGTCGGCTGCATCGGCGTAGATGACGCCGCCGACCTGGATTTCGCCCTTCGACTCGTGATTCGTTTTATTGCGCACCACCGAGCGCTGATTCGCCACGATGCCTACGTTCCACCCGTCAATGCGGGCATAGCCGGTGAGCAGCGTGCGCCCGTAGCCTTTCTTGTACTCGGTCCACGACTCCGCATCCACAATGCGCGCCAGCACCTCGCGCATATCATAGGGCTGCTGGCCGCTGTCGGGCACGAGCCCGTAGATCTCTTCGGCGTCAAAGGCAGGCGCTTCGGGTTCGTCGCGGGTGAAGCCGAAGCGGTGCTCCGGCCCCATGTGGCTCATGATGTCGCGAATGGTGTCGAGCGCCTCCTCGTCCGACTCGCACTTGTAGTCGGCTACGCCCGAGATTTCGGTGTGCGTGGTGGCACCGCCCAACTCGTCGGCTTCGACCTCTTCGCCGATGGCGGCCTTCACGAGGAACGGCCCGGCCAGGAAGACCGATCCGGTGCCGTCTACGATAAGCGCTTCGTCGCTCATGATGGGCAGGTACGCGCCTCCCGCCACACAGCTCCCCATGATGGCCGCAATCTGTGGGATGCCTTTGCTGGAGAGAATCGCGTTGTTGCGGAAGATGCGCCCGAAGTGCTCCTTGTCGGGGAAGATTTCGTCCTGCATGGGCAGGTAGACACCCGCCGAATCCACCAGATAGATGATGGGCACGTGGTTTTCGAGCGCGATCTCCTGCGCACGCAGGTTCTTCTTGGCGGTGATCGGAAACCAGGCGCCAGCCTTGACGGTGGCGTCATTGGCTACCACCAGGCTCAGGCGTCCGCTCACGTGGCCCAGCCCCATGACCGTGCCGCCCGAGGGACAGCCGCCCTCGTCTTCATACATCTCGTATCCGGCAAACTGTCCCACCTCGGTGAAGTCGTCAGGGTCGTCGAGCAGGCGGGCGATGCGTTCGCGGGCAGTGAGCTTGCCGCGCTTATGCTGCCGCTCAATACGCCGGTCGCCGCCGCCCTTGGCCACCTTGGCCTGGCGCGTGGCTAAGGTGTCGAGCAGGTCGCGGTAATGCGCGTCGCGGCGCTGAAACGAGGACGAATCGGGATTGGCGGGGGTGCCCAGGTCGGCAGGAGCAGAAACGTCGGCCATGCAAATACGAAACGGTGAGTGAGGAGATTGAAAGCGGTTCCAGCCCTTAAAAACAAATCACCTGCCGTGGAAGATCCAGGGCAGGCGATTCAGTTTGTGCAGAGATGACCGGATGCGCCCAGAGCGCACATGCTACAGAATAGCGCCCATCTTGCGGCGGATTTCTTCGGGATCGTCGCCCGTTTTGTCGTGGATGAGGCCCACAATCTTATCCATCTCGCCGCGTGCGCGCTTCATTTCCTTGTCGTCGAATTCGGCGTCCTCCCAGATGGTCTTGATCTGGTCGCGGATGCGCCGCCAGCTTTCGTTCATTGCTTCTGTAGCCATACGTATCCTCTGCTGTAGTCCGAGTAACGCGAACCGTGCTCCGTGCTGCTGAATACAGAATGTGCTGCAACACGCACAACGGTTACAAAATGTGTATCGTAATTTACGGGAGCCGCGCAACGGGAGTTTCCAGCCGGACGTACAGATACGCGTCATTATTCAACACATGTATTGGTTTTGGGGATACGCCACATCGTTATGGATACGCAGGTCGCCATCATCGGAGCAGGCATCAGCGGACTTGCTGCAGCCTATCGTCTTCACACCAGCGGACACGACGTGCGCGTGTTTGAGTCGAACGCGCAAGCGGGCGGCGTCATTCGTACGCATCGGCACGACGGGCTGCTGATTGAGGAGGGGCCGAACTCGATCAACGGCGCGGGACCGGCGCTCACGCGGGTGCTGCACGAGTTGGATCTGATGGCGGCGCGCATCACTGCCAACCCGGATGCGCGTAACCGCTTCGTGGTGCGCAACCGACAGCCGGTGCCCATCCCGCAGTCCATCCCTGACTTCCTGCGCACGCCGCTGCTTTCGGCCCGCGCCAAAGCCCGCCTGCTCACGGAGCCCTTTCGCAAGCGCGGTCCGTCGGGCGAGTCACTCGCCGATTTCGTAGCGCGCCGCCTGGGGCCCGAGGTGCTCGACTACGCGGTGAACCCCTTCGTGGCCGGGGTGTACGGCGGACGCCCCGACCAGCTTGCGGTGCAGCATGCTTTCCCGATGCTCAAGACCCTCGAAAAAAAGCACGGCTCGCTCTTCGTAGGCGGTCTCCGCAAGGCGCTCAGCGGCTCTTCCGACAATGGGGACGCGCCCACCCTGAGCGGACTCTTCTCGTTTCGAGACGGCTTGCAGACGCTGCCGAACGCCCTCGCAGCACACCTGAGTGATGCTGTGACGCTTGACTGCCCCGTGCAGCAGATTGCGCCAGCTGTAAGGGGCTGGACGCTCACCCACGCGGACGGCACTACGCGCGCTGAATCTGTCGTCTATGCGGCGCCGCTGCACCGGCTGGGCGATGGCATTACGCTCGATACGCCACTCGGCCTCGATCCGCTCCACGCGTTGCCCTATGCGCCCATGCGCAGCGTCTCGTTGGCTGTGCCCGAAGACGCGGTGTCGCATCCTTTAGACGGATTCGGCATGCTCGTGCCTGCAGCGGAGTCCGATCTGCGCATTTTGGGGACGATCTTCGCCTCCACGCTCTTTCCAGACCGTGCGCCCGAGGGACAGGTGCTCCTCACCACATTTGTAGGCGGGGCCCGGCATCCTGAGCATATGGAACTGAGCCCCGACGCCACAGAAGCCCTGGTGCAGCGCGATCTGGGTCGCCTGCTTGGGCTTTCGGGCGGTCCCACCTACGCGCACCATGTAACGTGGCCGCGCGCCATCCCGCAGTACACCGCTGCCCACGGACGCCTGCTGGGCCGCCTGGACGCACTGGAAACCGCCCATCCCGGACTGCACTTCGCAGGCAATTACCGAACCGGCATTTCGGTGGAGGATGCGTTCGACTCGGGCTGGCAGGCCGCGGGGATGCTGGCAACCACCCATTCGTGAGACGAATGTCCGCGCCCGACTCGCTTTTTGCAATGGCATGCCCGCCTGCGAAGCTGGCCGGGACTGTTGTTTGAGGCGCAACGCTTCGCATCCCCTCAACAAAAAAACGCCGTGATGCAGAGGCTACACCACGGCGTATCCCAGTGCTAAATCAGACGAATGCTATGCCCAGCCGTCTTCCTGCGCCAAATGCCGCATGAGGGTGCGCTTGGCTACAGGCAATAACGTGGGCTCGTAGGGCACCGCCAGGTCGGTGTTAAACATGTACGTTGCCGGATTCGGGAGGTCCTTGCGCTCATCGACCATCTCCAGCTTGATCGTGCTGGGATGGGTATCGACCCCGAACTGGTCGATGGATTTACAGTGCTCGGTGCGGAGCGTGCGGTACTGTTCGTCTTCTTTTGTGAAGATGGACACTGTGTAGCGGAGCACGTGCAGGCGGTGCACCTCGCGGTCGGGCACGAGCACGTAGCCCTCTTGCACGTACGACGGCACAATGCCGACGGTCTCGACATCGAAATTGTCTTCGACCATCTCATAGATCGAGCGGCCTTCTTCGATGGCCTCCTGGATGCGCGGCAGCGCCCACTCCATGAGCGCTCGGACCGTAGAGAGCTCATCGTCTTCGAGTTCGGGCCACTTGTACTGCAGCGCGCCCGCCTCCCAATCTACGCCCGTCGCCTCGCCGGTAGTGGCATTGCGGTACGAATCCGACCGATCGATAATGGTCTGGATCGAGGTGTAGAGCGAGACGAGTTGACCCAGGTGCGGGTAGATGCGCTGTTCTTCAAAATCCCTGTGGGCCTGTTGCAGCCCACTAAGGATCTGATATTGCGTGCGTTCGACGTCGTCGGCAGCGCGTGCGAAAAGGTTGAGATCGAGGGTAGCCATAAGCGACAGGGTACTTCAGTTAACATGTCGTTAATCCATGCCTAAGGATTGGTGAAGTGACATGCAAGCGCCGTGCCGCATTTTTAGGGATTTAGAACCTGTTTTGATTTCTTATTTTGGGCTCCGAGCGGCTCCGCTGGGCTGCAAATTGCCCCTAATCTCGGCCCGTAGCCCCGGCTACGAACCTCGATTGGGGTCCAATTTTCGCCTCAGCGTCTCGCGCTCTCGCCGTCAAACCAAAACCCAAACAGGTTCTTAGTGAACCCGGAACCGCTTTTCGTTGCATTTGGGGATGCGGAGGGACGACGGTGGAACCGCCGTAGGAACATGGCTCGCCGTGCCCCTACAGGCCGATTACTATGGATGCCCGAAGCCGGTTACTTATCCCGCGCCGCCTTCATCTTCGCAAACAGCCCCTTGATCTGCTCACGCGGCATGGCCGTGAACGCGTTGAACTGTCCCCCGGCCACGAGCTTCTCGCCGCCGTCGAACGTGACGACTTCGCCGTTCATGTAGGCGGCGCCATCGGAGAGCAGAAACGCGACGAGCGTGGCCAACTCCTCAGGCTCGCCAAAGCGGCGGGTCGGATTCCGCTGCTTCATGTCCTCTTCGACATCCATACCGGGGACGAGGCGACTCCACGCGCCCTCCGTAGGAAAAGGCCCCGGCGCAATTGCATTCAGGCGGATGCCCTCGGGTCCCCACTCCGCCGCCAACGAGCGCATCATGGCCACGATTCCTGCTTTTGAGACGGCACTCGGCACGACGAACGCGCTTCCGGTGTCGGCGTAGGTCGTGGCAATCGACAGCACCACGCCGCCCGATCCGCGCTCAATCCACCGCTGCCCGCACGCCTGGGTGCAGTAGAACGAGCCGTACAGATTCGTCTTGACGATGGCGTCGAATCCGTTGGGCGAGAGGTCTTCCGTGGCCGCCAGGAAGTTGGCCGCGGCATTGTTCACAAGCGCGGTGACGGGGCCCTGCGCGTCTTCGGCTTCATCGAAAAAGGCGTTGACGGATTCGGCGTCGCGCACGTTGCACGAGATGCCGTTTGCGGTGCCGCCCTCTTCTTCGATGGCAGCAACCGTTTCATCGAGCGGCTCGGTGCGGCGTCCGTTGATCGTGACCGATGCGCCAAGCGCCGCGCACTGCTCGGCCATGGCGCGTCCAAGGCCCGTCCCGCCGCCCGTGATCACGATGTGCTCGCCGTCGAGGAGGTCGTCTGCAAAGATATTGGACATAGAAATACGCTGTAGAGAGAAACCAGAGAACAGATGCGGTCTGCCTGCACACGGACGAAGCCTGTGCATGCATCGGCAAGATACACAATGCAATGTGCAAACTACAATGAGTGAGACCGCAGTTGAGCTGTGCGTGATTGCTTCCTGTAAAACGGGTCCTGGGACGAATGGTCGAACGGCGTATCCAGCACATGACGGATATACACACCGTACCCGTCTCACATACCGCAGGGACGCACCGACAACGCGGCCGGGCGTCCCTGTAATGAGGCTCGTTGCAAAACGTGTCACCGGGCGTCTACCGCACGACGCTAATGCGCGTAGTGGTCTGGAACTGCTCGCCGGTCATGCGCAAGAAGTACGTGCCGCTGCTTAGGCCATCGGCTCCGGGCTGCACCGTGAAGTGCTTCACCTCATTCGGTGCCATCGGGCCGTCGTAGACGGTCGTAACGCGCCGTCCGAGCACATCGTAGATCTGCACCCGCACGTGCTGACGCTCCTTGACCGCACTTTCCACGGTCATCTGTGCCCCGGCTGGGTTCGGATAGGCCCGCAGCCGGTACGGATCTTCCAGTGTGATCTCTGCCTCTACCACATCCGACAGAAGCGCCGTCTCGTCGCCCGCGGCCCACTGCAGCCGGAACTGATGCGTGCCCGGCGCCAGGGCGTCGGTTTCAAGCTGGTAGGTTGGCGCATCATCGGTGGAGTCAACCTGCGTCCTCTCCGCGACCTCGACGGTCTGGAGGTCGCTCCACGCGGCGGTGCTATCGGCGCGGTGCTGCACACGGAAGGCGCCTTCGCCTATCGAGCCGGTGGTCGTCCACGCCAGCTGGGCCGACTCGCCCTGAGGCTCGGCTTCAAACGAGCTCACCTCGGCGAGCTGTGTAGAAGGGCAAATGATGACTCCGGGCTCGCATCCTGGGGCTCCAGGTGCCACCGAGACCAACTGACTGGCTGTTTCCGTTTCGATTCCTTTGGTTATGGTCACGCGCATCGCCCCCGTGTCGAGTCGGTCGCTATCGTTGTAAAAAGTGTGACTGCACGACGCACCTGTACAACCTTTCGCACTCCACACTGTGGAGCCGACATTGCGATATTCCCAATCGTAGCTGGTAGCCCCATCGCCGCCTTCAACATTGGCGCTCCAGGTGCCTGACTGTCCATGATCAACGTACGTAGGGCCGGAGAGGGTGACTGTCATTCCAACTTGCTCTCTCGGAGCACTGGAAGAATTTCCAGTTTCGTTGTATGCGGTAACGCGATAGAATGTGCCAGGCTGGCTGGTGTTGTGCGTGTATGTATCGGCCCCAAAGGGCACAGTGTCAATCAGAGTGCCGTCGGCGTAAATACGATAGCCCGATTCGTAATTTCCGTAATCCCGGCCTGTAGGGTAGCTTTGGGATTCCCATTGCAGGGCGACCCCCTGTGTACCGATGGAACCACTTAGATCTGTGACTTGGGCTGGACGCAGTCCGATGTCAGGGACCTCGTCTAAGTCGTCAAACATGAACTGATAATTGCCTTCCACTGAGGTTTGGCGTTCGCCATCGAGTCCGCTTCTAAATGCGTCGTGAAAGTTTGAAACATATTTCTTTCGTTCCGACTGAAACACTTGAAATACACGATCTGCCAGTCCACTAATATCGTCGTTATCACCACTTCCATAGCGAGTATTCTCGAAAAAATCATCTTCGTAGCTATCGTAGAGGTTCCAAAGGTAGCATGCAAATGCTGCGTATGAGGGGCTTCCACCATTCGCATACTTAATGCCTTGGAATCGGTATGAGGAGCCGTCTGGGCGAATGCCCGTCTCGAAAACGTCCTCCTCTGTATTATCGACGTATGAACGGAGTTCATCGCCGTATTCCTCGTTGGCGTAGTTACGAACAGCAAATGAGAAAAAAATTGCCCATCCCTCCTTGAGTTGAGTGGTTGCTGCCAGCATTCGACCTGTTTCACCTCCCCACATCTTGTAGTTCGTGTAGTGTCCATACTCATGTGATACAGTCTGTAAATTTGTACAAGTATCGTCTATTTTTATACCATAACTTTCATTTCCTGTAAGCCAATCTTCCTTATACCAAAAAATGCCACAGTCACTTTCAAGGTCTTCACGGACAACATTGACAATAGGCTGCTCAAAGGGGATCTCCCCATCGTAACGCTCTATTAATAATTCTTGGGAAAGCATCATATTGCGAAGAATAGCCCCATCTTTCGAATTCACTGTAGCGTTTGCATCCGAAATAGAAATATTTGATCCCATCCCGCTGATATCATAGGAAACACCCTGCTGTGGACCAAAAAACGACTCAGTGCCTCCACTAATATCTTCAATCCAAGCTCCCTGGCCAACCGATAGCGTAGCCGCTGTATTCGAGGTTCCTACAAGTACAAGGAGTTCGTCGTACTCGCTTATATCCTGTGTAAAGCTGAACTCGAAATGGTAGCCCCCATCTTCTTCGACTCGATCGTAGTGAACGTGCTCGTTGTCGCCAATCTTTGGGTGGTAGAGTTGATTTGGATTGCTACTGTCCCGAAACCAAATTTTCACCTTGCTACCGTAGAGGCCTTCGATTCTGCTTGGACTCTCGTTTTGATCAATGAAGTTCACATTTCCACTAACTGAAACCGTGGTAGTTGACTGCGTTGTTGCCCCGGCCTCTCCAACCGATCCTTGAATGGTACTAATACGATGTCGAGTGGTATCTCCTGGTGCAAACACTTGATACCTGTCGGTACCGCTATCAACATTGAGATGCTCCGAGGCACTCTGGGCATAGCCGACAGGGGCCTCAGGAACGCTCAAAATAAACTCGATCATTGCACTACCCGAACTCTCTACTCGAATTGTGTAGTTTTTTACGTATGTCTTCTCTTTTTTAAGATTAAATTCCTCCGTACGGTATGTTTCTCCGCGTTGCCGGTTGGGCGGTGCAAGGTGTTTTGGAAAGTGAAGCATTGCTTCGCCCGTGCCATCCACATGAGCTTTAAACCGGACCTGCAACTGGACAGTGGCTCCACGCACCGGATCCCCCCTTAATTCCATATCGATAATCTCGACAGCGGGATCAACAGCTGGGTCGTTTAGTGAAGATGAATATAATTGTCCATAGGCAGTAAAGTCCCCAAATAGGAGAATCAATGCTGATAGGATGAGAGTGGTATAGCGCAATTTCATGGCAATCTTGTGCTTGTGAGTAAATAAAGAGCCTGATTGCCAGTGAGCTCAACTTCCTCGCGGACGGTCCCTCTGGCAATGTGTGATCTTGGCGGATCAAGTGGATCCAAGCGGATCCATTGCATATCCCACGGGCGAACCGCGGGGGTTTTTGTAATATTTTGAGTGTGTAACTTCCTTGTCAGGAATCAATTCACGTTTTTTAGCACGTGTAGCGAGAAGTTGCCGACCGCCCCACTTGCTCCAGCCACCGGGCCGCTTCCGTAGACGATGTGTTGCCCGTCAGGACTCCAGCGGGGAAACAGGTCGATGGACTCTCCTTCAGGGTTAGTCGTTGTGCGCAGCGTGCGCCGTGCCTCGGTGTCCAGATCGATCACGCCGATCGAGTCTACACGCCCACTGCTAATCGAAAGGGCGTCTTCCTGGTAGATGTTGTACAGAAGCTGGTCGCCGCTTGGCCCGTAGCGCATCCAGAGCAGTTGGGGACGAAAGCTCCAACTCAGCGTGTCGCGGATGCCGGTAGGCAAATCGTAAGTCGCTACTTTTGGTGAACGGGCGCCCCCAATATTGTCGTAGTTGATTGGATAGAGGAGCGTGCGACCGTCGGGACTTACGTCGAAGCCGTTGAAAATTTCTTCCAGTCCGGCTGGACTTGCGTGCTCGACGAGCAAACTATCAGTACCAGTCTCGGTGTCCAGGAGGTAGTAGCCCGGTATAGGGCCGTCTTCAATTCCTTCTGGAATCGATCCGTAGCTGTAGTAGACAACTTTCTTTCCACTGGAGCCCGGAAGGTAGACAGCACTGCTAACGACATGGTTACTGTCGCGAAGTCGGCGCTTTTCACCGGTCTGCGTATCGATCTCGTAGAGGGGTCCCCAGAATCCGGGTCGTGACTCGAGAGGCGTTTCGATGAACAACAGCTTCTTTCCGTCTTCACTTTTCTCAATAAAAATGGGTGCCGGTGTACCACTGGGAATAAGGGTCGTATCTTTTTTGGCAGTTAAGTTATTATCGAGTCGCAGACGGTCAAGGGGTTCAGTCGCATAGATTTCAGTCGGTTGGGTCCAAACCCCCATTTGATAATGTTCTTCACCGATCTGCACGATGGCCTCGTTAATTGCTGGAGGCTTCTCTGGCTCAATGGAATTTTTGCATCCGATCAAGGTAAGACCAAGAAGCAGTCCGGCGGTCGTTAGAAGGATGAGAGTAAGGGGGCGGAGAAAGCGACACATAGCACCTATAGCTGTGATTGACAAGTAAATAAATGAAGGAGCTTCACGGAAGAAGCTGTCATGTACCCGGCTGTGTTTGGTGTTTGCAAATCACTGGAGGCCCTACAGATTTCCTGCAGGGTTTTTTTGTGTACTGGCAAATTAGTTGTGGAAAACAGTATCTGGGTCTATGATCGGTTCAGTTCACATCTTGTAAGACATAGAGCGAATACGGCCCGACAGCCCCACGTGGTAACGTCAGCGGCGCACTTCCGTACAGAATATGCTGTCCATTTGGGCTCCATGTCGGGGCAATCTGCACCGATTCGCCACGCGGGTCGGTATTCACGTCAAGCACGCGCTTTGCCCCGGTAGCTCGGTCGAAAATGCCGACTTCACTTTCGGGGGCCGCTGTGTTCGAGTAGGCATTAAACGGAAAGTTGCTGTAGAGAATCTGGGCCCCGTCCGGACTGTAGCGCAGCCAGAGTCCCTCATTGATAAACGAGTCGTAGTCCAGAGCAAGGGTGTCGGGCGTCTCTGTGGTCAGATCATACTCCACAATGCGTGGTCTGCGCGGGGTTGAAATCGAGGAGCGGACATCAGGAATGAGCAGCGTGGTGCCGTTAGGGTGCACGTCAAAGCCGTTTATCATCTCATCCGGGCCCAACGGCGAGCGGTGTTCTACAAGGAGAGTGTCATCTCCAGTGGTGGTATTGAGGCGGTAGTACCCCGGCGTGCGTTCTTGATCGGCATTCCCGAAAGCGGGATCAGACCCATAGCTATAGTAGAAGACGATATTCGCGTCTTCCGGATGGTACACTGCGCTCGAAACCGCATAGCTACTATCACGCAGTACACGCTCTTCCCCATCACCGTTGAACTCGTATAAAGTACCCAGGGAGGCACCACCAAAAATAGACCGGACGTAGAGAAGCGAGGACTCTGAACGGCTTGTCTGAATGAAAGTGACAGGACGACCAGGATGTGAACCCAGTTCGAAGAGCAAACTCTCCTCCCCTATTTTTAAGTCGCTATCTACAGTAATTTCCCATAAAGGAATCGCCGCAAAAATAGACTCGGGCGTCCAGGCTCCCATGATGAGATTACTTTCAAGTGTCTCCCCTTCCGCTCTTGCCTCCTTGAGTAGCACAATATCCTCATTAATTGCTGTTTCTTCTTCAGGGCCGGTTGTCCCGCATCCGGCCACCAAAACCAGAATGAATATCAATGCAGAAAGGACAGACATTCGCCCAAGATATATCGAGGCTGTTGGCGGTGAAACGGAGTGTACAAGCATAAGAAGCAAATTCATCGTACAGGAAAACGAGAAACGACCTACAACATGAAAAGCCGATGATTTGAAATACATGCACGGGTAGCATACAAGGCGGTGCAGCCATTGTAAAACCGCCCCCTCCCGATGATCACACAAACTTAACATTTGGTATGCATGCATGCGATCGATCCCTTGTGAGATAGCTTTCAACACGCCCTTGGGAAACAAACCACAGGCAATCTACACGGCGCAATGCCCTCCCACAATACACAGATGTTCCCTATTTTTGGCTACATCTGTATCCAATTTCGGATACATGTGTGGATAGTTGCAGGGTACATCTGTATCAGGTTCAGAGCTTCTCTTCTTCTGATGGACCTTTCTGGCACCCGAATACCGCACAACCCACCGAGCCACCAGACAGAAGCCGCATGAGCAGACGTATCTTTTGAAGCGAGCTCTCAGTGAAGCGGGGAGCGTGTGTAATACGATATATTCAAACGGTAGATGAACATGCTCCCCCCACAACCACAACGGCCCGACACGTTGCCTGAACGTGCCGGGCCGCTCCCGTCGAGGAATCGTGCACTGATTGCACACGATGGAGTGACGCAGTTCAGCGCCAGTTGGGTTGAGGAGTTGCCTATTAGACCGCTTCCGGGTCCGTAGGCGTAGCCGCCGGAGCACCATCGCCCGCAGTTTTCGGGGTGGGCGCGCCGTCGCCACGGGGGGTACCCGGACGCCGGATGCTGGCGCGGTATTCGTCGAGCGTGAACGAGTCCACCTTGACGTACTGCGCTTTCGCTTCTTCGGCGCGCTGCACCAGGTCGTACTCGTCCTGGGTGATGATGCCCTGGTCGAGGGCTTCGTCGAGCAGGGTCAGCGGACGCGCCTTCGGCAGGTCGCCGTTGCGGATGGCGTCTTTGATCGTCTGTCCGATGTGATACGCCTCGCGGTTGAGTTCGAATGCGTGCTCCAGCTGCCCAATCGGGTCGCTCGGATCGGTGTTTGTGTAGACACCTTCGGTGAGCCACTCGCGCGCACCGTCTTTCTGCTGGATGGCACGAGCAATGGTGTGGCCCAGGTCGTCCGATGGGTCGGAGCCGATGGTGTTCAGCCGCGACCACGGCGCGACGATGCCGCGCAGTGCCCATGTGAGGCCGGGCACCTTCAGGTTGGTGTACAGCCCTTCAAACGCCTCGTCGATACGGGCGAAGGCGTGCTGGAGCGCCCAGTGCATGAACGGCTCCTGCTCCTTGGGACGTCCGTCGCGTTCGAAGCGCGCCAGTGTGGCCGTGGCCATGTACATCCACGACAGGACATCGGCAAAGCGACCGGTAATCTTCTCTTTGCGCTTCAGTCCGCCGCCCAGCGTGCCCATTGCCACATCCGCCCAGAAGGCGAAGCTGGCCGAGGCCCACGCAAGTTTGTGGTAGTACTTCGCGGAGGGTCCGCCAACCGGCGAGGACGCGAGGCGACCGCGCGTTAGACTGAGGCCGAAGGCGCGGAAGCCGTTACGCACCACGTGGCCAATGTGCGGCCAGAATGCGTTGTCGAAGGCTTTCACATCGCCTTCCATGAGTGCCTCGATCTCTTTGAGCGCGTACGGATGGCAACGGATGGCCCCCTGCCCGAAGATCATCATGGTGCGGGTGAGGATGTTCGCCCCCTCCACGGTGATGCTGATGGGCACGCCGGTGTAGGCATTGGCCATCAGGTTCTTCGGACCACGCGAGATGCCGTTTCCGGCGAGCACGTCCATGGCGTCGTTCACCGCGTCGCGCTGCAGTTCAGTGAACTGGTACTTGGCGATGGCGGAGACAACCGATGGCTTCTCGCCATTGTCGACGGCGCCGTTGGTGTACTGGCGGGCGGATTCGAGCAGGTACGAGTAGCCCGACATGCGTGCCAGCGGCTCTTCGATGCCCTCGAACTTGCCAATGGAGAGTCCGAACTGTTCGCGCACCGCGGCGTGGCCGCCCGCAACGCGGGTGCAGTACTTGACGCCGCCGGTAGCTTGAGCAGGCAGCATGATGCCGCGTCCGGCTGAGAGTGCATCCATGAGCATGCCCCAGCCCTTGCCTGCGCCGTCTTTGCCGCCGATAATGGCGTCGATGGGCACGACCACGTCTTCGCCTTCGGTGGGGCAGTTGTAGAACGCAATGCCGAGCGGGTCGTGGCGGCGCCCCAGCTTCACACCGTCAAGGTCGGTGGGCACGAGTGCGCACGTGATGCCGAGATCCTCGCCCTTGCCGAGATAGTTGTTCGGGTCGTGCAGCTTAAAGGCGAGTCCGAGAACGCCTGCGATGGCGGCCAGTGAGATGTAGCGCTTGGTCCAGTTCAGGCGGATCTTGAGCTCGCCGTCGTCATCGCGGAAGACCTCGCCATGGGAGGTCATAGCCCCCGCGTCGGACCCGGCTTGGGGCTCCGTGAGCGCAAATGCGGGCAGCAGTTCGCCGCTGGCCAGCTTGGGCAGGTAGTGGTCGCGCTGTTCTTGCGTACCGTAATGCAGAAGCAGTTCAGCGGGCCCCAGCGAGTTGGGAACCATCACCGAAATGGAGAGCGGCAGCGAGCGCGTGCCCAGCTTTTCGACGACCGCACTGCGGGCCTCCGCCGAGAAGTCGAGTCCGCCGTATTCTTCGGGGATGAGCATCCCGAAGAAGCCTTTTTCTTTCAGGTAGGCCCAGGCCTCCTGCGGCAGGTCGCCACGCTGGTGGATCTCCCAGTCGTCGACCATCTCGCAGAGCTCATCGACGGGGCCGTCGAGGAAGGCGCGCTCCTTGTCGGAGAGCTCGGTGACGGGCTGATCGAGGGTCTTCTTGAGGTCGGGCTTGCCAGAGAAGAGCTCGCCGTCCATCCACACCGTACCGGCATCGATGGCGGTTTGCTCGGTTTCAGAGATGGCGGGCAAGAATTGAAGCGCTTCCATCGTACGCATGACGGCTCCGGAGAGCATGCGGCGGAGCGGTGGCACGTTGAAAAGCGCAACCAGCGTCAGGTATGGAATCCAGACCGCGAGTCCGGCCCCGGCTCCGTACAGCGCGGCGGCTCCGGCGACGGCCCACACGGCAAGCGGCGCGCCCGTAAACCCGAGCGCAAACAGCACAAGCACCACACCGGCACCCACGCCCCAGAGCGGAAATTGAGCGAAGATATCGAATAACGGAAGATCCATAGGAGTCACCTGAGTCTGAATGAGCAGAGCAGCGGCACAGAAAACGACACGTTCGTCGCAGTTAACACCGTTAAGTTACGACTCTAACCTACTTAACAGTGTTATGTTTTGCAAGAACTCCACTTTTTTACCGGGTGGTGGATTCATCCCGGTGTGCAAGGCGGATGTGCAAATGTGGAACCAAACTGTTACAGGAGCCAACCTGGCATTCTGATGTGACCCCTTGCGCCGTTATTCTGTTGGGAGGCATATTTCTCTCCCTGCGCGGCTACACGCTGCGTATAGAGCAGCAAGCCGGGCGGCGGGCCACATCGCTACTGGAGCGGGCGGATGCGTGGTGCTGCGACGAAATGATGCAGGCGTGCTGCCTGACCTGGGTGTTCCCCCTTGATCCTATTGGATCCTATTGCTTGTGCGTGACGCAACGCTATGCGGCAAGCTCGGATGCAGATGTCTCCTGCCGATGGGCTGCGTAGACGGTGGTGAACTCGGCGCCCAGGAAGAAAATTTGGGCGGCGTAGTACATCCAGAGGAGCAGCGCGGCAAGGGCGCCGGCAGCCCCGTAGGCAGAGACGGCGGCGGTGCTTCCGAGATACCATCCGATGCCGCTGGTGCCCAGGCGAAGAAGCAGCGCGGTGCCGATAGCACCCATCCACACGTCGGCCCACTGCACGGAGGCATCGGGGAGGACGCGGAAAAGGAGCGCACAGAGTCCGGCAAGCACAATCAGCGTGCCGACCTGTTCGGCAAGGTAGAGTCCCCATGCACCGCCGAGGGTATCGGCGAGTCCGCTGAGGACGGCGCTGAGCACAAGACTGCCCACCAGACCGACGCCCACAAGTAGCACCAGCAGCAGCGATAGCAGGCGACTGCGCACGAAGCCGCTGAGGCCGGTGTGTACGGGAGTGGCCCGCCAGATGGTGTTCATGGCATCTTGCAGGCGGGCGAAGAAGACGGTAGCGCCAACGAGGAGCAGTACACTCCCGATTAGCACCGCGGCGGTGCCTTGCCCGTCAACCGAGGCTTTGCTGAGCATGTCTTGCACGAGCGTGCGCCCGGCGGGTCCGACGACCGATTCGACCTGGTTGAGCAGTGCGGTTTGCGCCTGCATGGATTGCTGGCCGTATACGAGGCGCGCCACCGCCAGCGCCAGTACCAGCAGGGGAGCCAGCGAGAAGATGGCGTAGTAGGCGAGGGCGGCTCCCAGGCGCTCGGCTTTGTCGGTGGTGTAGGCGTTCCAGGTGGCAACGAGCAGCGAGCGCGCAATGGCAAACGGCATCAGACGAATGGATACGTGGTGCTTCGATCATGAACGCACGCTCCAACGGGAGGCACGGCGTTGCGTTCGCGGATCGATTTTGGATTGGGGATTTTGCCGGATTGTGAGATTAGCCGCCGTACGCTACGACATCTTTTGTCAAAGTGCTCCCATAGCTGGAGAACGTGTGCCGACCACTTTGCACCTCCAGCGGTATCTGTGTCAGGCCTCCGTTTTATCTCTGTCGTGCATCATACCAATCATCTTTTGACGGCCTACGGGCGGCATCGGCGGGGCAGAGCCCCTTAAAAAGTGCGTCACAAGGCAGAGCCTTGCGACGAGGGGGGCGGGAGTCGGGTTCGGGTGCGCAGGAACGTCTTACTCATCGCGCCAACGGGGTAACTTGTGCCGAACGCTATCGGTACCGTCGGTGCCAGGCTTGGCGCTTAATCTCGTAACTTTACATTTGGATTGGGGATGGCCCATCGCACATCCAGGATTGCAAATCACACATCCAACATGTCGCCCCCCTTTTTTATTCGATCTCAGCGAGCACTCCATCGTAGGCCGCGTTGGCGTACTCGTCGGCGAGGCGGTCGAGGAGGCGGGTTTCGATGTCTCGCTGACGACGCTCCAGAAGGATGGGGTCGAAGAGGTCACGCTCGCTCCCCGAGAGGTCGAGGTTGCGCCAGTCGCCTGCGAAGCGGCCGTCTTCCATCTCGCCCTCAGCTTCGGCGCGCGCCCTGCCCCGGTCCACAACACGGCGCGTCTGGACATCAACGACGCGATAGTCGACGACGGCCTCAACGTCGAGGTCGTAGGTGCGGTGAACGTAGGACGTGTCGGTGGAGGCGTTGCCCCCATTCTGCCGACCGCTCGTGCGACTGCGGCGGCTGGGCACGTATGCAACGCGGACGTGCTCTTCGTCGACATCCGTTTCGGTTGCGGTGAACTCCGTGACTTCTCCCGTCACAACAAAGGCGGCGTCTACGCTGCGGCCTACCGCAGCAGCTTCACGGCGCGACAGTACAGCGCGGCTGGTGCCATTGCGCCGCATGGTGCGCTGCACCTCGATGGGATCGGCAGCGGCGATGAAGCGGGGCGGCGACGACCAGTAGCGGGCATTGAGCACATCGTTAAGGTCGGGGAGAAAAACCTCTGACAGGGCGCGCCCGGCTGTTTCGGTACGCCAGAGCGGGAGAAACGCCACACGTTGCGTTCCGCGCTCGATGGCTTCCGTCTGCAGCGCCTCGGCTTCCGCCACGAGCGGATGAGAGGCGGGCACGAAGTCGAAGATGCGAGCAGCACGCTGGTAGGCCCCCCGATAGGTGCCGCGCTGCATCTCGGTATCGGCCCACCCGAACAGAACGTCGGCCTGTTGCTCATCGATGGCCTGCAGACGGCCCGTGTCGTCGATGTAGCGGCGGGCACGCTCGTAAGCGTTAAAGGCGGCCTCCCAATTTTGGGCGTCCGTTGCCTCTTGGGCCTCCTCAATGAGTGCATCAGCAGCACGCCGCTCCGTGTCGGTGCGGAAGACTGTATAGCTCTCGGGCAACGGCACGCGTACGTCCACGCTCTGACAGGCTTCGTGCAGGTCGCGCACTTCGTCAAGATGATCGACGGCGCGCTCGTACCGATCGGCGTCGGCAGCAGAACGGGCATCATTCATCCCGTCCTCCATGGCGCGCTGCGCAGCACCGGCCAGGCTATCTCGCGCATTGGGGAAGTCGGACTCGTCCTCCAGCACTTCTATGTATGCACGGGCTGCCTCGGCATAGCGTCCCTCGCTTTCGAAGTTTTGGGCCCGTTCGAACCGCTCTTGCGTGCTCACGCATCCGCCCAGAAAAAGAGCAAGCAACGACAGCGCAAGAAGCCAGCGAGCCGGACAGCCAACGGTGCGACGACAGACCATAGAAACGGTGGGATTAGGAAATTATCGGTTGTGTGGAGCCCTCTGGCTTGACGTACTATTGTTAAGTAATAGGTGTCATTGCGCGGATGAGCATCAATCCCCAATCCAAAATCGGGTAGTGGGTAGACGCTAAGTGATAATGCGAATCAGGAGTTGAAGGCGAGCAGGAGCATCGCGGCGGCGAAGCGTCCGAACACATGCACCATCAGCCCCCGGGTCGACCGGACCTTCGAGGCGGCCTGAATGCCGGTTTTTTCTTCAATCC
>NZ_PDEP01000008.1 GCF_002554705.1 Longimonas halophila
GGCGACAACGCAACGTTTACGGTGAAGCTGATCCAGCCGGTTGCGCTGGAGGAGGGCCTGCGGTTTGCGATCCGCGAAGGCGGGCACACCGTGGGCGCCGGCGTCGTTACCGAAATCCTTGACTAACAACAAATTGTAAGATCACCGGACCTGCTTCTTAGCGAGCAGGTCCGACACACGGGCGTAGCTCAATTTGGCAGAGCAGCGGTCTCCAAAACCGCCGGTTGCGGGTTCAAGTCCTGCCGCCCGTGCAACGAGCGTTTTTCTCATCAAGAGTGCTGCCAGTTGTGCAGCGCGCTTCCAGGCCCCCGCATGTTATGACGTGGCTTCGCGAGTACATCCAAGAGGTGATTGCCGAAATGCGTAAGGTGAGCTGGCCCAGCCGCGACGAGCTCGTTAGCAGCACGCTCATTACGCTTCTTGGAACCGTTATGATATCAGGCTTCATCTTTGTAGCCGATCAGGTTGTGAGCACCATCATGGGGTTCATCTACTAATCGGATCACGAACTGGATGTGCATTTCAGCACGCGTCCTGCGCATCCGACCGACCAGTCCTTGCCCCACTCTCTCTTGCTCTCGCCCCTTACCTCTACCAGCCCCCATGTCAAGCGGAAACGGCATAAAGAAATGGTTTGTGCTACGGACCTTCTCCGGGCACGAAAAAAAAGTACGCCGTTTTCTGGAAAGCGAGCTGGAGCGTCTGGATATGGAGGACCTCGTTGACGAGGTCCTCATCCCGACTGAAACCGTATTCGAGATGCGCGGCGGAAAGAAGAAGACCAAAGAGAAGACGTTCTTCCCGGGCTATATTCTGCTGCATGCCGTTATGAACGAGCAGTTGCAGCATACTGTGTCTGGGTTGCCCTCTGTTATCGGATTCCTGACATCGGGAACCGGTGACGATCCAACGCCGCTCCGTCCAGATGAGGTGCAGCGCATTCTTGGCCGCATGGATCGCGCCGATGCGATGGGCGAGCAGCCTGAGATTCCCTTTAAGGTGGGCGACCCGGTAAAGGTTGTTGATGGACCCTTCGACAGCTTTAATGGGTTTGTTGAAGAAGTCTACCCCGAAAAAATGAAAGTCCGTGTGATGGTGTCCATCTTCGGGCGTAAGACACCTGTTGAGCTTGACTACCTGCAGGTTGAGCACGAAGAGTGACAGTGCCAAATATGATAAGCGGCGCTGGTAAAGCACCTGGTATCGTGCTCCACGCCTGAGAATCCCACAAGGCCCCGCCTCCTCTTGGGTGGATAGGGCCTTTTTCGATGTACATTGCTCCGTTACCTCCACTAACGAAACAGCGGGAGCCCAAACGGGCGTCTGAACCGCGTACCGACCTATGGCAAAGCAAGTAAACACGCAAATTAAGCTCCAGATTAAAGCCGGACAGGCGAACCCGGCTCCGCCCATTGGCCCTGCACTGGGGCAGCATGGCGTAAACATCATGGAGTTCTGCAAGAAGTTTAACGCCGAGACGCAGGACCAGATGGGTCTTCTGCTCCCGGTTGTCATTACGGTGTACGCCGACCGCTCATTTGACTTCATCGTCAAGAGCCCTCCCGCTTCGGTTTTGCTGAAGCAGGTAGCGGGGATTGAGAGTGGCGCGGGCGACCCGCTCCGCCAGAAGGTGGCCACCGTGTCGTGGGACGACTGCCGCGATATTGCCGAGCGTAAGATGGAAGACTTGAACGCGCATAGCATTGAGCAGGGTGCTCATATGATTGCGGGAACGGCGCGCTCTATGGGCATCAAGGTAAGCGACAAGCCCGAAGGGTAACCCCAGAAGCCAGCTACCCTCCACTGATCTCTACGAACAGCGCGGGAGTCTGCCCCTGGCAGGCGCTTGTACCGCACAACCTACCGACTTATGGCAAAAAAAGGAAAACGATACGCCGACGCTGAAACCCTCCTTGAGGAGGCATCGAGCCCATCTACGCTTGAGGAAGCAGCGGGCTTGGCGAAGAAGACAGCAACGGCCAGCTTCGACGAATCCATTGATCTGGACCTGCGCTTGGGCGTAGACCCACGCCATGCCGACCAGATGGTGCGAGGAGCTGTTGTGCTCCCGCACGGCACAGGCAAAGAAACCACGGTGCTCGTGCTTGCCAACGAGAGCAAACAGGCCGAAGCCGAAGAAGCCGGGGCCGACTACGTAGGACTTGAGGAATACGTGGATCGCATCCAGAATGATAACTGGCTCGACTTCGACGTGGTTATTGCCACGCCCGATGTGATGGCCCAAGTGGGACGTCTGGGGCGTATTCTCGGGCCGCGCGGCCTGATGCCAAACCCCAAAAGCGGGACGGTCACGATGAACGTGGCCGAAACCGTTGAAGAGGTGAAGTCAGGAAAGATTGAGTTCCGTGTTGACAAGCATGGTAACATGCACACGGCCATTGGCAAGGCCTCATTTTCGGCTGAGGAGCTCGCCGATAATGCGCGGGCTTTCTTGAAGGAAGTGGTGCGCCTGCGCCCGGTCTCCTCCAAAGGGATATACCTGCGCTCAATCACCCTTTCTGCCACCATGGGTCCTCCTGTATCGGTCGACCGTAGCACAGTGCTCACGGAAACGCGTTAACCACGCTGCGCCACCTGCACACGGCGCCGTATGCCCTTGTGCGCCCTCCCGTACTCCTCCGTTTCGACCCTCCCTCCGATATGCCTCTGACGCGTGCCAAAAAGGCTGAGATCATTGACGATCTCACCGAACAGTTTGAATCCTCCTCGATCATCTACCTGACGAACTTCTCGGGCCTTACCGTAGCAGAGACCAACGAACTGCGGGCCCGTTTTCGCGAGGCCGATGTCGAGTACACCGTTTGCAAAAACACGCTGGCTCAGCTGGCCATCGACCGGATCGACAATACCGACATTGAGGTGCTCTCGGAGCACTTTAGCGGTCCTACCGCCGTTGCATTCAGCAACGACCCGGCGAAGCCTGCGCGTGTCATTCAAGACTTTCTTGAAGACAATGAAAGCGAGCGCCCCGAGCTGAAGATTGCATACATTGAAGGTGATCTTTACGACGGGCCTGATGCGCTTGATGCATTGGCCGACCTGAAGTCGCGCGAAGAGCTGATTGGCGACATCATCGGTCTGATGCTTGCGCCGGCACAGAACATCACTGGTGCTCTTAATGCCCCGGCCAGTACGCTGGCGGGCGCTATCCAGAGCATCGCTGACGGCGACGACGACGCGTAAACATCGCGTTGTAGGCCGCCTGGTAGGCTCCTACGAGGAGCTTACCCTTTTGAGAGTGCCCTGTGCACTCTCTCCTATCGTACTCTCCCTTAATGAGCAGCGCAGTGCCCTCCTTAGACCGGGTGCACAGACCGCTGCAGGACACCAACTTACCTATGGCAGACATTAAAGAAATCGCAGAACAGCTTGTAGGGCTTACCATTCAGGAAGCCAGCGAGCTTGCCAACTACCTTGAAGAAGAATACGACATCAAGCCGGCTTCGGCAGGTGTGGCTGTAGCAGCCCCCGGTGCCGCTGGTGGCGAAGGCGACGGCGCTGAAGAGAAGACGGAGTTCGACGTGGTACTGACGGGCGTGAGCGGCAATAAGATTGCTGTGATCAAGGAAGTCCGTTCTATCACTGGGCTCGGGCTTAAAGAAGCCAAGGCCGTTGTCGACGAAGCGCCCAGCCCTGTTAAGGAAGGCGTTTCGCGCGAAGATGCTGATGAACTGAAAGCACAGCTCGAAGAAGCCGGTGGCGAAGTCGAGCTTAAGTAAGGCAATGTCACGGCACCAGGGTTTGTTGCCCTGTTAGCCGTGTGCAAAGCAAAACATATGCCCAAGGGCCGACCTCTGTCTGCAGGGGTGGGCCCTTGTTCGTATGCGACAGGCGCTCTTTCCGAGTAAATCTGTCAGTAAAGCCAGATGACAACAAGGCCATACATAGTAGGCCATAGTAGAAAGTTGAGTGCTGCCGATGATGCCGTCTTTGGGCCAAGTTCAGTAAAATACTCGCACCGCGAAACAACGTTATTCAGCATCGGTATTCATCTTTGCTGTGATTCGCGAACCCCGCCTGTGCGATGACGCTCAATATGTTATTGCGTAGGGCTTCCTGCGAACGAACGCCCCCTGGCATTGAAGCATCTGTCGCGACTACCCCCGGTTTCCATTCGCTCCGATTCTATTCTGCATGCGGATGAGAACACCCTCATCTCTGCTTCACCCCCAACGTGTGCGTCGTTCTTTGTAGAGCCGCCTGCTTTGTGGAGCCATACTCACAGAGCTGATTAACGGCTCACACCGGCTCCCTGGAGCTGTGCCCGCACGCACGGGTCGCACGCTTGCGCGTATTCCCCAACTGTTTAAGGAGTTATTCCGCCTATGCCCACGCTGCTCAGCGGTGACATTGTTACTAATGGTCACCTGCAAGACCCGCCCGAACGAGAATCCTTTGCCCGGATCCCCACGGTTTGGGACTATCCGGACTTTCTGGACATTCAACTCAAGTCGTTTCACGACTTTGTGCAAGACGACGTACCTCCAGAAGACCGGGAGGACGACGAGGGGCTTCAAGCGGTGTTCAACGAGCACTTCCCGATTCAAGACAGTCGCGAGCGCTACACGCTTGAGTTTGTCAACTACGGGCTCGATGCGCCGAAGCACACCATTGAGGAGTGCATTGCGCAAGGCCTCACCTTTTCGGTTCCGCTGAAGGCGACGCTCCGCCTTTCGAGCAAGGAAGAGGATGGCGATGATGAAGCCATCGAGGCTATCGAGCAAGAGGTGTACCTCGGTACGCTTCCGTTTATGACCGACCGCGGTACGTTCATCGTGAACGGCGCGGAACGCGTGATCGTTGCGCAGTTGCACCGGAGCCCCGGCCTGTTTTTTGGCACCGACACGCACTCGAACGGTACGCAACTGTTCTCCGCCCGTGTAATTCCATTTCGCGGTTCGTGGATGGAGTTCGCAACCGACATTCGGAACGTGCTGTGGGCCTACATCGACCGGAAGAAGAAAGTGCCCGTCACCACGCTCCTGCGTGCGCTCGGCGTCTCCTCCGACGACGAAATTATCAACCTGTTCGATCTCGCTGACACAGTAGAGGTCGACAGCCAGGAAGCCTTCAATGAGTATGTAGACCGCGAGCTTGCGACCTCCGTCATTGTGGAGCGCAAGGTCGAAATTGTTGACGAAGACACCGGCGAGGTCGTCGAGGAGGAAGTTGAGCGCGAGGTGATTCTGCCGGCTGAGCACATGCTGGAAGAAGAGGACTGGGAGACGCTCAGCGAGCATGACATCGAGCGCATGTATCTCGTACGCGAGAATCGCGGCGAGGACGAGCTCGACATGAGAACGCTCGTTGAGACCCTCAAAAAAGACGCGACGCACAACGAGGAAGAGGCGCTCCGTGAGATCTACCGCCAACTGCGCGGCTCGGAAGCCCCCGACCTCGACTCCGCTCGCAATGCACTGGATCGCCTGTTCTTCTCCGACAAACGTTACGACCTGGGCGATGTGGGACGCCACCGTATCAACAGCCGCCTGCAGATCGATGTGGATCCCGACACCACGGTGCTCACCCGCGACGATGTGGTGGGCATTGTGCAGGAACTCATTCGCCTGAAGAATGGACAGGTTACGCCCGACGACATTGATCACCTGAGCAATCGCCGTGTGAAAACGGTGGGCGAGCAGCTCGGGTCGCAGTTCTCGCTGGGCCTGGCTCGCATGTCCCGCACCATTAAGGAGCGCATGAATCTGCGGGATGCCGACAAGTTTACTCCGCAAGACCTGGTAAATGCACGGACCATTTCGAGCGTGATCAACACGTTCTTTGGGACGAACCAGCTAAGCCAGTTCATGGACCAGACAAATCCGCTGGCTGAACTGACAAACAAGCGCCGCCTCTCGGCCCTTGGTCCGGGTGGGCTGACACGTGAGCGCGCCGGGTTTGAGGTGCGCGACGTACACTACACGCACTACGGGCGCCTCTGCCCAATTGAGACGCCAGAAGGCCCGAACATTGGCCTGATTTCATCGCTCTGCGTGCATGGCGTCATCAACGAGTTCGGCTTCATCGAAACGCCGTACCGCGTCGTGAAAGATGGCGTGGTGACAGAAGAAGTTGAGTACCTGGCTGCTGATCAGGAAGACCGTCACATTATTGCACAGGCCAACGCGCCGATTGACGAAGACGGCAACTTCCAGACCGATCAGGTCACGTGCCGCCACCAGGGCGACTTCCCCATTGTACCGCCCAAAGAGGTCGAGTACATGGACGTAGCGCCAAACCAGATTGTCTCGCCCTCGGCCAGTCTTGTGCCGTTCCTTTCGCACGACGATGCCAACCGTGCGCTTATGGGATCGAACATGCAGCGCCAGGGTGTGCCCCTGCTGCGTAGTGATTCGCCCATTGTGGGTACTGGACTTGAAGGCCGCGCCGCGAAAGATTCGCGTGCTGTCATTGTGGCTGAAGGCAAAGGCGAAGTCGAGTATGTGGATGCCGAGCGCATCGTCGTCCGCTACGAAGAAGACGCCGAAAAAGATGATCTGACCTTTGGAGATCCGGTGCGCGAGTACAAGCTCGTGAAGTTCCGCCGCACCAACCAAGACACCTGCATGAACCAGAAACCGATCGTGCAGGTCGGCGACAAGGTCG
This sequence comes from Longimonas halophila, assembly GCF_002554705.1. Lineage (GTDB taxonomy): Bacteria > Bacteroidota > Rhodothermia > Rhodothermales > Salinibacteraceae > Longimonas > Longimonas halophila. Next base: position 6,628 of record NZ_PDEP01000008.1, read on the forward strand.
AAGACGGTACGGTGATGACGGAAGGATTCGCCACCGAGAAAGGCGAGCTGGCCCTCGGCAAGAACGTGCTCTGCGCGTTTATGCCGTGGCACGGCTACAACTTTGAGGATGCCATCGTGATTAGCGAGCGCCTCGTGGCCGACGACGTGTACACCTCGGTCCACATCGAGGAGTTTGAGCACGAAGTGCGTGACACGAAGCGCGGTGAAGAAGAGCTGACGCGCGAGATTCCGAACGTCTCGGAGGAAGCCACGAAGGACCTTGACGAACGCGGTATTATTCGCGTGGGGGCCGAGGTGAATCCGGGCGACATCATTGTAGGCAAGATTACACCGAAGGGTGAAACCGATCCTACGCCCGAAGAGAAACTGCTGCGTGCGATCTTTGGCGACAAAGCGGGCGACGTGAAAGACGCCTCGCTGAAGGCCAAGCCGGGCATGGACGGTGTGGTGATTGACACGAAGCTGTTCAGTCGCCGCCAGCTCGATCCCGCCTCCAAGAAGATGGAGGAGAAGCGTCTTGAAGCGATCGAAGAAACCCACGTGCGTGAGGTTGCTGATCTCGACAAGCGGTTCTGGGATAAGTTCTTCAACCTGGTGGGCGGAGAAACCTCCGGCGTCATCAAAGACCGCGACGGCAACGACATTCTGCCTGAAGGAGCCGAACTTACGCGCTCGGCGCTCGACAGCGCAGAGCCGCAGGACCTGAGCACCAAGGCGCAGTTTACCACCGACGACGACCTTAACGAGAAGGTGGCTACGCTCCTGCGCAACTACAAAGTGCGCCGCCGCGAGATCGACGGCAAGGAGAAGCGCGAGAAGCACCAGGTCGAGATGGGCGACGAACTGCCCGCCGGCATTGTGCAGATGGCCAAGGTGTATGTGGCACGCAAGCGTAAAATCTCAGTCGGCGACAAGATGGCGGGCCGCCACGGCAACAAGGGCGTGATTGCCAAAATTGTACCGGTCGAAGACATGCCGCATCTGGACGATGGTACGCCCGTCGACATTGTGCTGAACCCGCTGGGTGTGCCCTCGCGGATGAACCTCGGCCAAATCTACGAAACCCTTCTTGGCTGGGCGGGCGACAAGCTCGGTAAGAAGTTTGCCACGCCGATCTTTGACGGGGCCACGATGGACGACATCGCGGATAAGCTCGAAGAAGCCGGCCTCCCACGCGATGGCAAGGCCCAACTCATTGACGGCCAAACGGGCGAACCCTTCGATGAGAAGACAACCGTGGGCCAGATCTACATGATGAAGCTGAGCCACCTGATTGATGACAAGATGCACGCGCGCTCCATCGGGCCGTACAGCCTGATTACGCAGCAGCCGCTGGGTGGTAAGGCGCAGTTTGGCGGTCAGCGCTTGGGCGAAATGGAGGTGTGGGCGCTGTATGCCTACGGAGCCTCCCATACGCTGCAAGAAATGCTGACGTACAAGTCGGACGATGTGCAAGGCCGTTCGCGTGCCTACGAGTCGATCGTGAAAGGCAAGAACATGCCGTCGCCCAGCGTGCCAGAAAGCTTCAACGTACTGGTACGCGAGCTGCAAGGTCTGGGGCTGGAGGTCAACCTCGACTAACGCGTTATCTGCACACGTACCTGAGCGCCCACGGGGCTGCACCGTGGGCGCCGGTGCACAGGCATTCCGTGCCGAGCGGTTGCACGGGCCGCTCTCTGCCACTCTCAAATAGCACACTGCTACATGCCTTACGGAAACTCAAAAAACATCGAAAAGGACTTCAACAAGATCTCGATCAACTTGTCGTCTCCAGAAGACATTCTGGAACGCTCGTATGGCGAGGTACTGAAGCCGGAAACGATTAACTACCGGTCGTTCAAGCCGGAAATGGGCGGGCTCTTCTGCGAGAAGATCTTTGGGCCCGTCAAAGACTACGAATGCCACTGCGGCAAGTACAAGCGCATCCGCTACAAGGGGATTATCTGCGACCGCTGTGGCGTAGAGGTCACGCGCAAGGCCGTCCGCCGCGAACGCATGGGCCACATCAAGCTCAGCGTACCCGTGGTGCACATCTGGTACTTCAAGACGCTGCCGAACAAGATCGGCCACCTGCTGGGCCTCAAGTCGAAGGACCTGGAGAAGGTCATCTACTACGAGCAGTACATCGTTATCCAGCCCGGTACGGCCAAGCGCCTGGGTGTGGAGCAGAACCAACTGCTCACGGAAGAGGAATACTTCAACATCCTCTACCAGATTCGGGAAGACAACAACCGTCTCCCCGACGACGACCCCGAGAAGTTCCTGGCCATGATCGGTGGGGAAGCGGTCGAAACGATGCTGAAGCGTCTGGAGCTGGAGAAGCTCGCGCAGGAACTGCGCTACCAGGTGAAAACCGAAACCAGCCAGCAGCGCAAAGCCAAAGCGCTGAAGCGCCTGAACGTGGTGCAAGGCTTCATCGATGCCAACAAGCGCACCGAAAACCGCCCCGAGTGGATGGTGATGCGCGTGATCCCGGTCATTCCGCCGGAGCTGCGCCCGCTCGTCCCGCTCGATGGCGGACGCTTTGCCACGTCGGATCTGAACGACCTGTACCGGCGCGTTATCATCCGCAATAACCGTCTGAAACGCCTCATTGACATCAAAGCGCCCGAGGTGATCCTGCGGAACGAGAAGCGTATGCTGCAGGAGGCAGTCGACTCGCTCTTCGACAACAGCCGCAAATCGAATTCGGTGCGCGGCTCCTCAAACCGTCCGCTGAAGAGCCTTTCGGACATGCTGAAAGGCAAGCAGGGGCGCTTCCGTCAGAACCTGCTTGGCAAGCGCGTCGACTACTCGGGCCGTTCGGTGATTGTGATTGGTCCCGACCTGGAACTGCACCAGTGCGGCATCCCCAAAGAGATGGCCGTGGAGCTCTTCAAGCCGTTCATCATTCGCCGCCTCATCGAGCGCGGAATCGTGAAGACGGTGAAGAGCGCCAAGAAGTACGTCGAGAAACGCACGGCTGCCGTGTGGGACATCCTGGAGAAAGTGATCCAGGGCCGCCCGGTCATGCTGAACCGTGCGCCCACGCTGCACCGCCTCGGCATCCAGGCGTTTCAGCCGGTGCTTACCGAGGGTAAAGCCATCCAGCTGCACCCGCTGGTCTGTACCGCGTACAACGCCGACTTCGATGGCGACCAGATGGCGGTTCACGTGCCGCTCTCGCACGAGGCGTGCCTGGAAGCCATGGTGCTCATGCTGAGTAGCCATAACATCCTGAGTCCGGCCAACGGCTCGCCGCTGACCGTGCCCACGCAGGACATGATCCTGGGCCTCTACTACATGACGAAGGCCAAAAACGGCGAGAAAGGCGAAGGCCGCCGCTTTGCCTCGGTCGACGAGGTGCGCCAGGCCTTTGACCAGGGCATCGTGGCCACGCATGCCAAGATCGAGCTGCGTGATCCTGACGACCCGAGCACCATTCTCAACACGACAGTTGGGCGCACGCTCTTCAACGAGATTGTGCCCGACGGCGTGCCGTTCGTGAACGAGGTGCTCACGAAGAAAAACATGCGCCCGATCATCTCGCGCATTCTGAAAACGGTTGGATTCAAGGAAACGTCCCAGTTCCTGGATGCGATGAAGCGCATGGGATACGGACGCTCCACCACATCCGGCATTACGTTCTCGCTCGCCGACATTGTGGTGCCGGACAAGAAGGAAGAACTCGTCGAAGAAGCCAATGCGGAGGTCGACAAGATCCAGTCGAACTACGAAATGGGCTTCACGACCGACAACGAGCGTTACAACCAGGTCATTGACATCTGGACGCAGACCAACAACCAGGTGTCTGAGGTGCTCTTCCAGACGCTGAAAGAACACCGCGAAGGCTTTAACGCCATCTATATGATGGCCGACTCCGGTGCGCGTGGCTCGAAAGAGCAGATCCGTCAGTTGGGCGGGATGCGTGGTCTGATGGCCAAGCCGCAGAAAAACGTCGGGGAAGGCGGCGGCGAGATCATCGAGAACCCGATCCTCTCCAACTTTAAGGAAGGCCTGTCGGTGCTGGAATACTTCATCAGCACGCACGGCGCGCGTAAGGGACTGGCCGACACGGCTCTGAAGACCGCCGATGCGGGCTACCTGACGCGCCGCCTGGTTGATGTCTCGCAAGACGTGACGATTAACGAGCACGACTGCGGCACGCTGCGCGGCATTACAGTGTCCGCCCTGACCGACAACGAAGAGGTGGTGGTTCCGCTTAGCAAGCGCATCCTGGGCCGCGTTACGGTGCACGATGTGTACGACCCACAGACCGACGACCTCATCGTGGGCGCCAACGAGCTCATTGATGAAGAGGTGGCCCAGCATATTGCCGAGACGTCGATCGAAGAGATCGAAATTCGGTCGGTGCTCACCTGCGAATCCCGCCGCGGCGTATGTACGCTGTGTTACGGGCGCAACCTGGGCACAAACCGCATGGTCGAGGTGGGCGAATCGGTGGGCGTCGTTGCGGCGCAGTCGATTGGCGAGCCCGGCACGCAGCTTACACTTCGTACCTTCCACATCGGGGGCGCCGCCAGCGCGGTCGCATCCGAAAGCACCATGCAGACGAAGTCGGCGGGTACGCTCGCCTTCCAGAACCTGCGCACGGTGATGTACGAAGACACCGACGGACCGAAAGAAATCGTGCTCACACGCCAGGGCGAAATCTCGGTCCTCGACGATGAAGGCCGTGAGCTCAACAGCCAGGTCGTGCCGTACGGCGCTGAACTGCTGGTGCAAGAAGGCGACTCGGTTGACAAGGGCGATGTGCTCGCCTCATGGGATCCCTACAACAGCGTTATCCTCTCCGAGGTCGACGGCGAGGTGGTCTTCGAAGACATGATCGAAGGCACCACCTACAAGGAAGAAACGGACGAGCAAACCGGCCACCGGGAGAAAGTGATTACCGAAAGCCGGAAACGCACGCTGACCCCTGCAGTGCGAGTGCGCGTGGACGAAGACGATGTCCGCGAGTACAACATGCCTACACAGGCGCGCATCCAGGTGGACGAAGGCGACTCGGTGCAGGCCGGTAAGGTGCTGGCCAAGATTCCGCGCCAAACGGTGAAGCAGAGCGACATTACCGGTGGTCTGCCCCGTGTTACCGAACTGTTCGAGGCGCGCACGCCCTCGGATCCGGCGGCAGTCAGCGAGATCGACGGCATCGTTAGCTTTGGCGACCGCAAGCGTGGTAAGCAAGAAGTCATCATCTCCAGCCGCGAAGACGAGATGACGAAGACCTACATGGTCTCGCTCTCGAAGCACATGCTGGTGCACGAAAACGACTTCGTACAGGCGGGCGATCAGCTCTGCGACGGAACGATTGCGCCGCACGACATCCTCAAGATTAAGGGCCCGCGGGCCGTGCAAGAGTACCTGCTGAACGAGATTCAGGAGGTCTACCGCCTGCAGGGCGTCGAGATTGACGACAAGCACATTGAGGTCGTCGTACGCCAGATGATGAAGCGCGTCAGCATTGTGGAAACAGGCGATACGCACTTCCTCGAAGAGGATGTGGTCGACCGCCACAAGATGGCGCGCGTCAACGATGACTTGCATGACAAGTTTGTCGTGACCGACCCGAGCAGCTCCGACAGCGTCAAGATTGGCGAAGTTGTGAGCCGCCGCCGCTTGCGCGAGATCAACTCGCAGCTCAAGCGCAACGACGAGCCCGAGATTCAGGTGCGCGAAGCGCGCCCAGCCGTTGGGCGTCCGGTGCTCCTGGGTATCACCAAGGCCGCACTGGCCACCGACTCGTTCATCTCGGCCGCGTCGTTCCAGGAGACGACCAAGGTGCTTACCAACTCGGCCATCCGCGCCGAAGAGGATCCGCTGCACGGTCTGAAAGAGAACGTCGTGGTGGGGCATCCCATCCCGGCGGGAACCGGCCAGCACGAGTACCGCGACATCGTGGTCGGCTCGAAGTCGGAGCTCGAAGAGCTTCAGGCAGCCATTGGCGGCAACGGAGCCGCAGGCGATGGCGCGCCCTCGAAAGAAGAGCTGGAGTCGTCGGTGAAGCAGTAACCCACGACATCCCACAACACACCTAAATCGCGCCCTGCGGCCGCTATGGCAGCAGGGCGTGTTTTTTTGTTTGCCCGTCCGATTGCGGCCGGAGATGTTCGTAAGGGCGCTTCCAGCACCGAAAGCATTCGGCCCACGTTCTCCGGCTACCGAAGGGATTCAATACGGGTCATTCCGGAGCACAACAGGCATGACCCTTCGGGCCCCTCTGCCCCGTTTGTACGTAAGAAATAACGAATGCCCGGATTGAACGGAACGCATAACTCCTTTTTTTGAGGATACGTAGCATAACGCCCCACCCCTATGCTCTACACCAAGCTTGCAATCGGTGGCGCGCTGGCCGTGAGCATCGCCGTGGTCGTGTACAAAATGCGCTGGCTCACCAAAGCAGGCGCCGGGCTTGGAGGCGCACTGGGCGCGCACGTTGTTCTCGTTGGAGGCACAGCCTGTGCGCTCCCCCTGGCCGCGTTCGTGGTCTCGGGTAGCCTGCTGGCCCGTCTGGAGGGGCCGTCCAACGAAACGACGCCGCCTCGCACAGCAGTGCAGGTGCTCGCCAATGGTGGTGTGGCGTGGGGGGCCCTTGCCGCGCTGCCCTACACCGACGACATGGTGGCCTACCTGGCGTTCACGGGCGCACTGGCCACCGCCACCGCCGACACCTGGGGCACCGAAATTGGGACGCGCTGGCACGGACAGGCATGGTCGCTCGCTACGGGGCGCTGGGTGAAAGCCGGTGCGTCGGGGGCCATTTCGGTCACAGGCACCGCAGCCGGCGTCGTGGGGGCAAGCGTCATCGCCGCTCTGGCTGCAGGCGTCGGCCCGCTCTCGTGGAGCATGGCCGGATGTGTGGCTGCAAGCGGGGTAGTCGGAAGCCTCGTGGATAGCATGCTCGGCGCGTTCGTTCAGGCGCAGTACACAACGCCCGGCGACACGACACTGCATGACACACCGGCCGCGGCATCCGACACACCGGCGCGTGGATTTCGCCTGCTCACCAACAGCGGCGTCAACGCACTGGCCACGCTGGCAGGCAGCGCCCTCGCTATCAGCAGCACAGAGTGGCTGTTTTGACACGAGTTCGCATCTCGCGTTGCAAAACACCGCAGGACCCCTTGTTTCCGGGACGCAGGCTCCTTTTCTTGTGTTGATCCATGAGTGCCCAACACCTTTCCCCACTACCTTCCACCGCAACCTACGCATCCCCTATGCCCTGGTATCGCAAGCTGCATTGGCAAATTATCATTGGTCTTCTGCTCGGACTGGCCTACGGCGTTGTGGGGGCTGCGCAAGGCTGGCAGCAGTTTACGGCGTACTGGATCGCGCCATTCGGCACCATCTTTCTGAACCTGCTCAAGCTCATTGCGGTGCCGCTGATTCTGGCCTCGCTGGTGGTGGGCATTTCCTCACTGGCCGATCTGAACAAGCTCTCGCGCATCGGCGGCAAGACCATCGGGCTCTATCTGATTACAACCGTCATTGCACTGCTGGTGGGGCTGACCCTCGTCAACACGCTGAATCCGGGCGGCTCGGTGCCCCCTGAGATGCAAACCCAGCTCGAAGAAACCTACCGCGACGACGTGGGCGAGCGCGAAGCCTTTGCCGAAGACGCCGCCGACCGTGGTCCGCTGCAGCCCATCGTTGACATGGTGCCTGCCAACTTCTTCAACTCCGCCTCCGACAACGGCAACATGCTGCAAGTGGTGTTCGTGGCGTTCCTGATTGGGATTGGGCTGCTTCTCATCCCGGGTGAAAAGGCGCAGCCACTCATCGACGTGTTCGACAGCCTCAACACACTTATTATCAAGGTGGTGGGGCTTATCATGCTTACCGCACCGGTGGGCGTGTTCGGGCTACTGGCGGATGCAATTGTATCGATCGCCGCCGACAGCCCGGCGCAGCTTGGGGCGCTGCTGGGCGCGCTCGGCTACTACTGCTTAACGGTGGTGCTGGGCCTGGCCGTGATGGTGTTCATCGTCTATCCGCTGTTCATCACGTTCTTCACGCGCAAAAGCGTGCCTGAGTACTTTAAGGCCATTGCTCCCGCCCAACTGGTCGCGTTCTCGACTTCATCCAGCGGCGCCACACTGCCGGTTACGATGGAGGTGAGCGAGAAGAATCTGGGCGTATCGAAAGAGATCTCGTCGTTTGTGCTGCCCCTGGGGGCGACCATCAACATGGATGGCACCGCGCTCTATCAGGCCGTCGCGGCGGTGTTCATTGCGCAAGTGTTGGGCCTGGATCTTACGATGGTGCAGCAGCTCAACATTGTTCTGATCGCCGTGCTGGCGTCGATTGGCACCGCGGGCGTGCCCAGCGCGGGCATCGTCATGCTCGTCGTCATTCTGGAATCAGTTGGTGTGCCCAGTGCGGGCATTGCACTCATTCTGGGGGTCGACCGTCCGCTCGACATGCTGCGCACAGCCAACAACATCACGGGCGATACGATGGTCGCTTCCGTCGTGGCCGAGAGCGAAAATGCACTTCGCGACGTGGAGGATGCAATGCAGGTCGGAACGAACGGAGCCGGTACGCTGGAAACAGCAACTCCAGAAGCAGCCTCGGGCTCAGAGGCATAACCTGCACTGCTGTCCCCTGACGTTGACGATGCATCAGGGGCATCAGGGGGAGGCGGAGCGTTGCATCCCCCTGATGCTGAACGCATCGTTGCTGCTACTGTGCTTTGTCCAACGCCCTCCTGTGGATGCACTGGATTGACGGCCTCATCATTGCGCTCTACCTGATTGGCGCGCTGGCGCTGGGGGCCTACCTGTCGCGACGCGCCTCGCAGTCGGTCGAAGACTTCTTCATTTCGGGGCGCTCGCTGCCGTGGTGGCTGGCTGGCACGTCGATGGCCGCCACCACGTTCTCGATTGACACGCCGCTCTACGTGGCAGGGGTCGTGGGCGAGCGGGGGATTGCAGGCAACTGGGAGTGGTGGGCCTTCGGGGTGGGCCATGTGGCGCTCATCTACGTGTTTGCGCGACTCTGGCGGCGCAGCGCGGTCGTGACCGATGCCGAACTCATCGAGATGCGCTACAGCGGGCGTCCGGCTGCGGTGTTGCGGGTCGTGAAGGCGTTTCTGTTTGCGGTGCCCATTAACTGCATCGGGATTGGCTACATCATGCTGGCGGCGCTGAAGGTGATGGAGGCGCTCTCGTTTTGGTCGCTCCTCGGCATCCCCACGGGCGGCACGGTGCTGGGCCTGGACCCGAAGATGCTGTCGGTGCTGGTGCTGCTTGTGTTTGTGCTGCTGTACGCGGGCCTGTCGGGCCTGTGGGGCGTGGTGGCTACCGACTTCGTGCAGTTTGTGCTGGCTCTGATTGGAGCGGTGCTCGTGGCCTGGTTCGCGATTCGAAGCCCCGAGGTGGGCGGGCTCAGCGGACTCGTGACCCAGGCCCAGGCGGCCACCGACTTTGACGTGCTGGCGTTTGTGCCGTTTGAGATTGGCTGGGACGACGGGCTGCGCATTGGGTGGAGCGCGTTTGCGGGGATTTCGGCGTCCACCTTCTTTGCGTATGCTTTTGTGCAGTGGTGGACGTTCCGGCGCTCCGATGGGGGCGGCGAGTTCATTCAGCGCCTGGTGGCCTCGCGCGATGAGCAGCATGCCGAGTGGGCGGCCTGGCTCTTCAACATCTTGCACTACGTCATTCGCACCTGGCCGTGGGTGCTGGTAGCGCTGGCGGCGCTCGTGGTGTATCCCGACCTTGAGGACCCCGAGATGGGCTACCCGAAGCTCATGCTCGACTACCTGCCGGTGGGCGTGCTTGGGCTGGCGGTGGCCTCGCTCCTGGCGGCGTTTATGAGCACTGTATCCACCCAGATTAACTGGGGCGCCTCGTACCTCACGCACGACGTGTACGCCCGCTTTGTGCGTCCAGAGGCCACGCAAGATGAACTGGTGCTGGCCGGACGCGCCGCCTCGTTGCTCATTGCCACAATCGGGGCCGTCGCTGCGTTTTTCTCGGAGAGCGTAGCCACCATCTTCCGGCTCGTCATTGCCATTGGCACCGGGCCTGGCGTGGTGCTCATTCTGCGCTGGTTCTGGTGGCGCATTAACGCGTGGGCCGAGCTGTCGGCCATGTGCGCGGGCTTTCTGATTGGACTGACCACCACGCTCTATCCCGGCGCAATCATCGACGACTTTGGGCTGCGCTTGGGTGCCATTACCGTGCTTACGGGCATCGTGTGGATCAGTGTGATGTACGCCACGAAGCCTGAATCGGCCAAGACCCTGCGGCGCTTCTACCGCATGGCGCGTCCAGGCGGACCCGGGTGGGCGCGGCAGCGGGCCGAAACGGGGGTGGCCCCGGCGGCCTCGCTGTCACGCAGCATCTGGAGCACGGTGGCGGCGGTGGGTCTACTCTTCGGCACTATGTTCGCAACCGGCGGTGCGCTGCTGCTGCGTCCGGCTGTGGCTGTGGGATGCAGTAGCGTTGCGCTGGTATCGGGATATGCGTTGTACCGGCTGCGCCAGGGGGCAGCTCCCATCATCGAAAGCGAGGAAGCCCCTTCGGCCTCCCCCTGAACCAGTCGCGCCGCAATAAAGAACAGGCTTTGCACACTCGAATGCAGGTGTGGGGAAACACCCATTTTGGCACGTAGGTTTGACTTACGCTACTTACCCACGGGCCCACGCAAACTCCATGTCTACCATTGATGACCTCCCGCTTTTTCCGCTCGGTCTGGTACTGTACCCGCATGAACAGGTGCCGCTGCACATCTTCGAAGAGCGCTACAAAGACCTGATGGCGTTTTGCACAACGCACGACGCGCCCTTCGGCGTGGTGCTGGCCGAGGAGGGGTCTATTGCCTCGGTAGGGTGTACCGCGCACATCCAGCGTATTTTGAAGCGGTACGAGAACGGGAGCGCTGATCTGATTGCCAAGGGGCAGGAGCGGTTTCGCATCGAGGAAGTGTTTGACGACCGCGCCTCGTATTACACGGCCGACGTGACCCTTATTGCAGATACCTCGGACGAGGTCGATCCGTCGTTGCGTGAGCGCATGATCACCCAGCACATGAAACTGCTCGAACTGGCCGGGCGCACTGTGCGGCCAGGGCTTTACCAAACCGACCGGCCGCTCTCGTTTGTGCTGGCGCAGAACGCGGGGCTGTCGCTGGAGCAGAAGCAAGAGGTGCTGCAACTGCGTACCGAGCTTGAACGCGTGAACTATCTGGTAGAGCACTTCGGAACGCTCATCCCGCAAGTCGAACAGCAGGAAGACCTGCAGCGCCGCGTGAAGTCGAATGGGCACTTCAAAGACTTTCCGCCCGAGGATGTGTAGGTTGCATGCGTCGCGATCTTGTGCAGCAGCCCACACCGTCCTATGATCGAATGCGGACCCTACACGCTCCACCAACTCGAAACGGGCACCTTTAAGCTCGACGGCGGCGCCATGTTCGGCATTGTGCCTAAGCCGCTGTGGGACGAGCGCATTCCCGCCGACGATCAAAATCGTATCGAACTGGCCATGCGCTGCCTGTTGATACAGGGCAACGACCGCTGCATCCTGGTGGATACCGGCATCGGCGATACGTTCTCGGAAAAAGAGCAGTCCATCTTCGGGATCGACCACTCAGTGCACACGCTTGCGGATAGCCTCAACGCGGCAGGCGTGGTGCCGTCGGAGGTGACCGACGTGGTGTTTACGCACCTGCACTTTGATCATAGTGGAGGCGCGGTCGTTCGCCATAACGATGAGGTGGTGCCGCGCTTCCCCGAGGCTACGCATCACGTGCAGGCCAGACATTGGGAGGCGGCGCGGGCTCCGAATCCCAAAGAAAAAAACTCATTTCGCACCGCTATTCTCGACCCCCTGGCCGACCAGGTGGCGTGGACATTCCATGAGGGCGCAGGCACGCTGATGCCGGGCATCGACTTGCGGTGTGTCGACGGCCACACCACCGCGCAGCAACTGGTGAAGGTGAGTGGCCCCGAGGCAACCTATGTGTTTGTAGCCGACCTACTCCCCACACATCACCATGCCGGGGCCGCCTGGACGATGGCGTACGACATTGCTCCCCTGCAGACGATTGATGAAAAGGCAAGATTCTTGCGGGATGCAGAAGCGCACGGGTGGACACTACTCTTTGAACATGACCCCATCGTTGTGCAGGGACATGCGCACGCCTCCGATCGTGGATGGCGCATTGTACCCGCCGGTTCTTCCTAACCCGACCCCCGCCTCCTATGGCCAATTATCCCGATGCCGATGCGCTGCACCGCGTGCTCAGCGAGATTATACACGACGTAAATAATCCCCTCTCCATCATTCACGGGAATGCTCAGTTTCTAATTGAGGTTGCCAAAGAAGAAGGCGATGACAGTCCGGTGCAAGAAGCGCTTCGAGACATTCACGATGCAACGAACCAGCTCTCGAAACGACTGGAGCGGCTTGAAGACCTTCGGGACGAGCTGGAGGGAGAGTAAACGCTGGCAATCTTACATGTTGAGCCTTGCGAGCATCGCAGAAAGGCCATATGTAAAACCCGTACAAAACCTCGACTCCCGGTCGTCTGGATCCGGCATAAGAAGGTCCAGCGCTTGCCCCTTCCAGGGCATCAGCCGGTAAGCAAAAGCGACACAGCCGGTTATAGTGAGCATGGATGCCTGTGCGGGGCGGGCCGATGCATCGACACGCTGCTGTGCAAAAGGATATGCAACGCATAGCCACAACGCCCCGTCTTGCTTTTAAGGGATGCATTGCCTACCCTCATAAGCACGCTGTTCTTTGTCATCCACCTGCGGTCTATCGATACAAACTGATACGCTCTTTTTTCGACGTGCACTGCCCACAGGCAGCCGTCGTTTTCCGTACATCGATAACGCAGTTAGCTCGCACTCATGACTTTGACTTACCCTCACCGACCCCTCCGGCAGTGGATTGGCTTTGCTGGAACCGCGCTCCTTCTATTCATGCTTACAACGGCCGCCCATGCCCAGCTGGGGCAGTCGTCAGCGCTGTTTCTGCGCATTGAGCCCGACAGCCGAGGGGCAGGCATGGGGAATACCGGCGTAGCTCTGGCCGACAATGCCAACGCTATGTTTTGGAACCCGGCTGGCCTGGGGTTTCAAGAAAACTCACAGGTAGGAATTACGCACGCCAATTGGCTCCCCGAGTTTGACGCTGGGCTCTTCTATGAGTATCTGGTGGGGACCTACCACGTAGACGGCGTGGGCACCTTTGGGGGGAACGTCATCTTTCTGAACCTGGGCGAACTCGAGGTGATCGACGGCAGCGGCAACCGCGTACGCTTCGATAACACGTTCGAAATGGCAACCGGCCTGTCGTACGGACGCCGCCTCAGTGAAACGTTTAGCATCGGCGGCGGCGCTCGTTTTGTCTACTCAAAACTGTCCGATAGCGATGGCGACGTAGAGAGCGGCACGGCCACCACCGGCACGTTCGACCTGTCTGCGCTCTATCGCAGTCGTCCGTTTGGCCTCTTTGGCGTGCCCACCACGTTCTCGGGGGGTGCCAATCTTGCCAACATGGGGACGTACATCCGCTACTCCGAGGAGAAACAGGCCATTCCCACCAACCTGCGCTTTGGGTACGCCTTTACGTTCGACTTCGACGAGTACAACAGCCTCACCGTCACGAACGACTTCAACAAAGAGCTGGTGAGCGTCGACTCTACCGGCGCCAATCCCGACCCGTTCTACCAGTCGATCTTTAACTCGTGGAGTTCACGCCCGGGCGAAGTAGGCCCCGATGGCGAAGCTTCGGAGCTGGGCGTCGTCGACCAATTCACCGTGGGGAGCGGACTTGAGTACTGGTACGCCGATCTCTTTGCGCTGCGCACCGGCTACTTCTACGAGCACCCTGACAACGGCAACCGTCAGTTCCTCACCTTCGGGGCTGGCGTACGCTGGAATATCGTGGGCATCGACTTCTCGTACCTCTACACGCTCGAAGAAGACAATCCGCTCTCCGACACCCTGCGGTTTAGCCTGCTGCTCTCCTTTCAGTAGCACGGCGCATAACTCCTTTTAGGGCGGATACGGAAGTGTGTCCTTGAAATATATGGCTGCTCCTCAAGCGTGAAACGCATCGCTTGGGAGCAGCTTTTTTTTGTAGAGGTATAGGCCGCTAACAGTCCGTGAAGTGCCTCGCAGTGTGCACGTTTGCATGCGTCGCTGGTATATGGAAAAGCGAACAGGTGAACCACCCATCCAGTCGCCTCTCCAGTCCAGAATCTGCTCGGTGCAGGGGGAAAGCAGAGCCTCCTGGTTAGGGCGTCACGAGGCGGGTATCTGTTTAGCCCTCTCGTCACATGGTACAACAGGCATGGCCTTCGGCCCCTCCGCCGTGTGACGCAGGCTGTTCAGGGGCACAAAAAGTATGACCCTTCGGGCCCCTCTGCCCCGCTAACGTAGCCCAGACACCGCCCGGGACGTCCTTCCGACCGCTGTCGGAATACCAGTCCCGGGCTACAAGTCGCTAAACACGTACCGAGGCGGAGCCTCGCGCCGAGTTGCGTATGTCTACCACCATGTTGCAACCCGCTGTAATAAGCCAAACAAAAAAGCGCGGAGCCTCCATGTGTGGGCTCCGCGCTTTCGTGTGTAAGGGGCAACAGACGGTGACAGCGTCACATGCTACTCGACCGTCGAGAGCGACGTGCCATACTCTGCGTTGATTGCTTCAATCGTTGTGTTGGCCACAATCCGGTGCGTGGCGCTGTTCGGGTGGATGCCGTCAAGCGAAAAGGCGGTGCCGAAGAAGTCCCCACTGGGATCCGAAAAGTTCGGAAACGGCGGGATGGCGCCGCTTTCACGCAACTCATTCAGCGTCGGGTTGATGGGCTGATAGACCCAGCCGCGCGCATCGGCCTCGCTCTGGATGAAGCTGTTGTAGGCGTCTACGCGGCTTTGTACCAGGGCCACTTCTTCCCCAGAAAGCACGCGTTCGTCGGTGGCACAGTTCAGCGTCACATCCGCGCCTTCAAGCGCACGGGCCAGCAGTTCAGAAAGTCCGTAGTTAGCAGGCACCAACGTGGTAGTGCCCTGCTGGCTGGGGGCACAGCTGGCATCAACACTGAATGATCCCCAGGCCGGACTCTGACTGCTCCCAACGGCGTTTATCTGGTTTTCGGCAGCCGCATAAGCCGCCCCAGCAGAGAAGTGCGGAATCAGCGTGATGTCGCTCACGCCGAAGAGCACACCGCCTTGCGCGCCGGCCCCTTCGAGTGCATTCAGCGCTTCGGTATAGCGTGCCTCAAAGTTGCTCACAGAGGTGACCGTTTCAGGGGTAACGACACCTGCAAAGGCCGCGTTGAGCACATCGTTGTTGCCCGTCCAGATGGTCACAAATGTGGGTTCGGCTTCGACTGCGGCTTCCACCTGTGTGCGCCCGCCCAAGAACAGTTGGGTTAGCACGTTGGCATTGTTTCTCGGGGCGTTGTTGTCAAGAAGATCAACGACGGCGGAGCCCGGTACGGCCACATTATTCAGGCGCACCGGGGGAGCTTGGCGCAGTCCACACGGTGTGCTACTTGCGCGTTCACCGGTTATAGCATTGGTAAGAGGAGGCGGGCAGCCATCGCCAGCCAGCAGGGGGCTGTTGAAGGGCGTGCCCATCTGTTCGGCCAGCAACACCGGGTAGGCATCCTGCTGCGTGGTAGCGTTGATGCCGCTGGACTGTAAGCCCGCCGTAATGCTGTTGCCCAGTGATACGTAGCGGGCAAACAGGTCGTCTTCAACGGGTGGAGGCGTAAGCGAATCGTCATCGCATCCAGCAAGCAGGAGAACGCTTGCAATCAAGAGCGCAGACAGCAGCGCGGAAAGTCGTGTTCGGAATGTGTACATAAGACGTTAGAGGGAAAGAGACGGCAGGATACGAAAGAGCGGTGGGTTACAGCGAGAACGTGGCTGTGAGTCCAAACAGGTGGGCGTCGAAGCTATAGAGCCCGTTTGTGTCCGGGCGGCCTTCAGACAAACCGCGCGTACGTC
This sequence comes from Longimonas halophila, assembly GCF_002554705.1. Lineage (GTDB taxonomy): Bacteria > Bacteroidota > Rhodothermia > Rhodothermales > Salinibacteraceae > Longimonas > Longimonas halophila. The sequence continues at coordinate 22,594 of NZ_PDEP01000008.1, forward strand.
CGCGCCGGTCGTTCTGCCCCAGGTACTGGTACGACGCATTCACGCGCAGCAGGTCGCTTGCTTGCCAGCCCGCGCCAAGCGTAAGGTGGTTGCGGTCGTTTTCAGGGAGCAGCGGCGTTACGACCTCGTCGGGAGCGGCTGCCTGATTGAAGAGGTAGCCGCCTCGTACGGACCACGTGTCAGTAAGCTGGTACTCGGCACCCACACGAATGGCGTTGGTATCGCCATAGTTTTCGTTGCGGACCACAGGATCCTCCTGGTTCTCAAACTCAATCACGATCTGATCGAAGCTCGACCACTGCGTCCACTGATAGTCGACCATGAGCGTGAGGCGGTCGGTGGCCTCTACGCTCGTTCCCAACACGACCTGCATAGGCATCGTGAGGGAGGTCTCAATTTCTTGTGTTCCCAGCGCGTTTCCATCGTCAAACTGACCGCGGAGGAGGGCATCTAAGTCGGGAAAGACTGTAACAGGTTGTCCCAGAATTTCGGATAGCTGCGGGGTCGTAGGCAGACCAGTACTGATCTGGCTAAAGGTGGCCGTTCCGGTATAATTGAGCTCAACAGGAGCCATCACCCGTGCGCCAAACCGAACGCGGTCTGTGGCTTCTACCTGGACGCCCAGATGTGCGCCCAGTCCAAACGCCCAGTCCCCCTCCAGTTTTGAGTCAGCAAAAGCGGTGTGAAACGGAACGCCGATAGCTCCAAAGCTGGTGTCACTACCAGGTAGAGATTGGTCGGACAAATCCACAACCTGATTCAACTCTACCGTTCCCATCACTATATTAGGTCCGCCGCCCACTGAAATGCGATCAGTCAACTGGTAGGCCACGGTCGGCTGAATGTAGATGGACTCGACGCTGTTGTCGTACCCTTCAAAGGCCCCCTCAAAGTCGCGGTCCCATTCGGTGGCGAGCCCGTACGGCACGAACACGCCCAAGCCAAGTGCCAGATCAGGCGAGAGCCGGTGTGAGGCATACAGGTGCGGGGCCGGAATGGGGCTGTTCTGCAGATCTGTTGTCTGCTGCGTATAGTCGTCGGTAAAGGAGCCGCCTGCTGCAATGATGGTAGTACCCAGGCTTACGGTAGTGCCCTGCGTGCTTAAGAGGCCAGCGGGATTGAAGAAAATGTCTGACGCATCCCCACATGAGGTAGCGACCCCGGCTCCGGCGCGTCCCATAACGCAGGTGCCTTGTTCGTAGACACCAAACCCTTGGGCTGCACTGGATGCGGGAACCAGTCCCCAGAGCAAGAGCACGGTGGCAACGGCAGCAAGCACGCCGTAAGGCGCAGCATCAACAAAGCGCTTCCGGATGGAGCATAGCAAATAAGAGATCATAATCGATCAAGGTGATAGTGGACAGGATGGGTAGGCGCTGGCCGTGGGCACAGCCAACCACCAAGTGAGACGGCGATTGGGCCAGTGCGTGTGGCACTTAACAGTGTTTAGTCATTAACAGATCGTAACAATGGTACTATCTGACACGGGCAAAAGCAACATGCTCTATGAGATGTATCCAGAAATAGGACAGTAGGGTATGAAAACGGCCGTGGCGTCGGGCCGCGCCATTAGAAGGCAGTGCCATTAGGATGGAGTTGGGCTGGAAGCGGCAAAGTAGAGTCCCCGCTACGTGGTGGATTCTTACGTTGCGGGGTCTTCAGAGGCCACATCGATGTCAGGGTCGCCGGGGTCGGCGTTAGGGGTGGCGCCGTCGCCCTCTACAGGCGACTCGACTTCCGGCATGATGTCGTCTTCGGCAGGCTGCGCCTGGCGTTCGGCTACGGGCATAGCCTGTGTATCTGGCGATCGCTGTTGCTCGATAACGACGAGGGCCACCGTCTCGGTTGCATGGCCACCCCCCAGCGGGGTCGTCTCAACCACGCGCCATCCATTCGACAGATGTTCGTTGAGTGTCGTAAGACCGTGGACAGAATCGCCTGCTACGCGGACGAGAAGGGCTTTCTGGTCGGGGTGCTCCATGGCAACCAAAGGTCGGTGATGAAAAATGAGAGGCTGCAACTCCGTGTACATCCGGCAATACCACCACGCAGCAGCCCGGATTGAGGTTGCATTAGCGTGTTTGCACTAAATTGTTTAGTTCTACATGGCTCCCCCACCACGTGTTGGTTTGATCTACGATGTGTTCTCCGATTATACCTGGAGCAATGAGGATCCGCCCGATGCGGATGCCGAGTTCGAGCCAATCGAAACCGTTGATGTGCTCGAAGAAGCGCTGCGCCAGTGTGGCGCCGAACCCGTGCGCGTAGGACCGGCTCGCGCGCTACAGGACCGGCTATGCACTGGGCTCGCTCTCGATGCGGCCCTGACTATTGCCGAGGGGCAGGGCACGCGCAACCGGGAGGCACATGCTCCCATCTTGTTGGAACTGGCAGGCATCCCACAGTGGGGATCTGATGCGCTCACGCTCTCACTCACCCTCGACAAAGCGACAACCAAAGACCTGGCAGTTCGCGCGGGCGTCAAAACGCCGCCGTGGACGGTGTTTTCGGGGGCAGATGCTGCCAACAAAGATGCTCTTCCGGCACCGTTTCCGCTCTTCGTAAAACCGCGCTACGAGGGCACCTCCAAGGGTATTATGCCTGTCAGCAAAGTGAATACCCTCGATGCATTACGCGACGAGGTGAATCGGCAGACGGCGCTATACCGGCAAGACGTGATCGTAGAAGCCTTCATCGAAGGCGGAGGCGAGTTCACCGTCGCCGTGGTAGGCAACGACCCGCCCCGTGCGCTGCCCGTGCTGCAACGTGCGGTAGAGCCTACCACTGGCATCGGCGTGCATGCGCTGGAACGGCGCGGCGCTCCAGACCGTGAATGGGATTACACTATTGCGGGCACGCTCTCTGAATCCCTTGAAACCCGCCTGTGCCGCGATGCACTGCGCCTCTATCAGAAGCTGGAGTGTCGCGATGTGGCGCGCCTCGACTTTCGGGTGGATGCGGATGGCACGCCGTACTTTCTGGAGATCAACCCGCTCCCCACATTTGCGCCCGACGGCACCTTCGCGATCATCGCCGAACTAATGAACCGCCTGTATCCCGATCTCCTGGCGGATGTGATTGCAGCAGGACTGAAACGGCTGGGTGTGTACCCGCTTGCAAACAGAGACCCGCTTTCCAGTGGGATTTCCCTGGCCGAGTTATAAGTACACAGGACGCAGCGCTCGCTACGCCGTGCTCGGTGTGCTGTGGGTAACGAGATAGGAGATGCAATGCGCTGTGCCCGGCTGTCTGTTTTGATGCTAACCTTTTGTTCTGATTCTGCATGACGTGTTCCCCCTCGCGTCCCCATATTGCTGCCGATCGGTCGGAGGAATGGACCGACTGGCGCTGGCAGATGCGTCACCGCATCCACACGCTCAATGACCTCACGGACTGGATTCGGCCCACTGAGGCCGAGCGCCAGGGGGTCGCGGAGACGGAGCCGGTCTTTCGGTGGAATATCACGCCGTATTATGCCGCGCTGATGGATCCAGACGACCCTGCGTGTCCGGTACGGCAACAGGTCGTGCCGCACATCAACGAGATGCAGGATGACCTGGTCAACGAGCTCGACCCGCTGCAGGAAGTGGCGCACTCGCCGGTGAAGAATCTGGTGCACAACTACCCCGACCGCGTGGCGTTTTGTGTGACGGCAGAATGCGCGGTGTACTGCCGCTTCTGCCTGCGTAAGCGCATGGTGGGTGATGCCGACTTCTTTTTGCGCACGGGCGAACTGCAAAAGGCTATTGACTACATTGCCGACACCCCCGCTATCCGCGATGTGCTGCTCACAGGCGGCGATCCGCTCACCTTCAACAACGCGCATCTGGAGTGGCTACTGACGCGGCTCACGGCCATCGACCATGTCGAGATTGTTCGCTTCGGCACGCGCATGCCCGTAAAGCTGCCATACCGCATTACCGATGAGCTGTGCGACCTGTTGGCCCAGTACACTCCGCTCTGGATCAACACCCACTTTAATCATCCCAACGAACTGACCGCGGATGCTGATGAGGCGATAGACCGGCTGCTGCGAGCCGGCATTCCTGTGGGCAACCAAACCGTACTGATGCGCGGAATCAATGACGATGTGGAGACGATGAAAGCGCTCTGTGAGGGACTTGTGGCCATGCGGGTGCGTCCGTATTACCTGTACCAGGCGCAAGTCATTGGCGGTACGGGGCACTTGCGCACGCCTGTTGAAACGGGCATGCATCTGATGAAGGCGCTGCGGGGCCAGACCACCGGATTTGCGATTCCGACCTATGTGCTCGACACGCCCTACGGTAAGGTGCCGCTGAACCGGTCGTGGGTGCGCGGTCGCGCGAGAGATTATGTGGTGATGGAGACATATAACGGCACGGTCTGGGCCGAACCCAATCCACTCCCGGCGTCGTACGCACATTCCGATATGTTGCCTCGCATCCCGTATCCCGAAGCCGCAGAGACCGTCGCCTCTACGGCTCAGCGCCCTGCGGCTGTATAGATCAGAATATGCGAGGTGGCACTTCTGCGCAGCGTGCCTCGTACAGCATTGCGTAAGGCATAATATATGCAACTTAAGTTGCGGGGCATAGCATCTAACTTCTTCCCCGACTTCGTCATTCAGCGCATATGCCGATAGCCATTGGGAGGAACCGAGACACAAGCGCAGTGACTGACGAGTGAAAAGGAGCACAACGCCTCGCTGTATCCATCGTACGCTAACTTAGGGAAACGATTTGTGCCATCGGCACTCGCTCTCGCCATAAAACGAGAACTGGGGCAGGTGCTAAGTATTTGTGAAAGAAAGGTGCACATAGCATTGTGTCCCTGCGGTGCAGGCGGTGTTGGTTGCGTTACCGCTGTTCATCGTGTATCATAAGCCGGATTCTTGGTCCGTCACTCGCGTTTATATGATTCGACTCATTCTTGCTGGACTGGCCGTGCTTCTGGCTGTGCTGGCGTTTGCCACAGGCCAGTCGTGGCTGTATGCCACGGCTGGCGGTACAGGCGGCGTGGCGTTAGGCCTTGTTGTGTACCAGCTATGGCTGCGTCATGGACCGAAACCCTCGTCGCAGGCATCCCGAAACGAAGATCGGGACGCGCTGGGGCTTTCGTCGGTACGTCCCATGACGGAGCGCTCCGATGCGAATACGTCTAACAGTGCCTCGTCAAACGGCACCGAGGCTGCCCCGCCGAGCACGCAAGAGCAAAAAGACCCTCGCCCCGCTACGGCAGAATCGTCCTCAGGGCAGAAAGCTGCGCAAACGCGTGACGCATCGCAGGGTAACGCCGGCAAGACGGCGCAGGGTGCTAAGGACTCCACTGGTTCGGCGGCGCAGACGGCTAAGGAAGCTGTTGAGGCCGATGAAACGCCGGACCCCGCAGGCGATCCCCGTGTGGAGGCGTTTGTGCGGGCACTGCGCCACAGCCTGCAGGCCCATACGGTGGCGCTGCTCGTTCAGGAAGAGATGGCGTTGGAGTATCGTATTGCCGGGCTCGACAGTGCGGCTACTGCGGTGCAGCGGAGCGGCAGTTTCTCGGCTCCGGTGCCGCTGGTTACCGCCCGTATGTCGCACGCCGACGTTACGGTGCGCAGCCTTGGCGATGAGCCGCGCCTGCGCGAAGCGCTGAACTACTATTCCGACGATGCGCCTTCCCTGCAACATGTAGCTGTGGCTCCTATTCAGCACGCCCAGCAGTCGGCTACCTACTTTTTGCTCGCCGATGGGGATGCTGATGTGCCGCTTCCACACCAGCATACGAAGCGACTGCTTGCGCAAGGGGCATCTATGTTGGGTCATCTGTTGGGATACGATCCAACTGCACTTGGGCCGTCGATCCCCTCAACCGATAGAGACAGCCGAAGCGGCACTGCCACGGCCGAGACACAAGAGAGCGGATCTTCGGAGTCTGCAGCAGCAGAGGATGAGATGGTGGACATGACCACGCCCTCGCCCGAGGTAGAACGACAGGGGCCGCGCCCACGCATTGAAATTGTAGCGGAAGAGATGGAAGAGGCTTATGCGGCAGAAGCACCGCTCGCCCTTGCACTGGTCCATCTTAACCGTGCCGACATGATTGCCGAACAAGGCCAAGATACCGTCGAACGTGCGGAGCAGTTGCTGTATGAGACGTTACAGGAGGCTGCCCCGAACCAGCGGGTTGAGCGCTTTGGCGAACTCACCTATGGCGTCTTCCATCGCGCCCACGTACAAGACGTAGAAGAATGGACGCTCACGGTGCACCGGGGGATGCTTCGGGCAACGGGACTGCTAAAGGGAGGCGTAAGCATTGGCGTTACCGTGATGGGACAGCGCCACGAAACAGCCAGCGACTTTCGGGGCGAGGGTATGGAGGCGCTCCACGAGGCCTACAAGTCGGGGGCGCCGGTAATTATTGACTGAGGGATGCTCTATGCGTCCGAGACCGATTCCGGACACGGCTGTTGTGTTACGCTTGGCGCGGTCATACGAGCAAGCATGAAAGCCTGTCGTCTCCTCAAAAAACAAAACAGGTTCCATGCCCAATCCGGTGCGTTACGGATGCAGGTAGGGCTGTCCGTGTCTTCTGTTTGTCATCACTAACCTTGCATGATGATGCGCTCCTTTGCTGTTTGGACGGTCGGCCTGATCGCGGTGGGAAGCGTGCTCCTGGGGGGATGTGGAAGCAGTGCCCGAGCGCCCGAGCGTCCTGAGCCCTCGGTAATGCCCGCGCCGCCGGTTCCAGAAGCGCCCGACGAATCCACAGCAGCGCGGCCGACACCAGATGCAGTTCAGCAACTCGTTGAGGCGGCCCTGCAAGGACGACAGCCCACCTCGTACGAAGCGGTCGTGCACCGACTGGGTCCCCCGCAGCGGGTAACGGCACAGACGGTCGACAACGCCTATGCTGCGGGACAGGTGGATACGGTGCGTACGCTGTACTATCCTGCGCTGCAGGCGCGGGTGTATATCCGAAGTGATGATGCCCACAGCTTTCTCATTCAATTGCAACTCTTGGCGTCATTTTACGCAGATCCGAATGGCCTACGAGTAGACATGGCCCAGCAGGCGGTGCGCCAGCAGTTGGGGGCGCCGCAGCGCGTAGAAAACGGGATCTGGGTGTACGAAAACGTGCAGCAGGGGGCTGCCGACCTGCGGCTCAGTTGGGACGGCGAGCACCTGCGGGCCATCACGTATGTGTTCCACTTTTCGTGATGAGGTTTTGGGGCCTACGGATATGCTACTGATCTAATTTCGTCGGTATGTACCTTAAGTTCTCGCTTAATCTGCTGATGACCCATCGTCACGAGAATAACCTGAACCCCTTCACGGCGAGCAAACTGCATAGCAGGGACAAAATCGCTATCACCAGTCACAAGAACCAGACGTTCAACAATTGACTTGCTGGAAAGCCATGCCACATCCAGTCCGATTTTCATATCAACACGCTTCTGAGTTAGATCCGGTGCAAAGTCGTCTTTTGTAATACCACGTCCCGATGAGGCAAGGTCGCGTGCGGATCTTCTTTTGACCTTCCATCCATCGAATGATAGTTCTCCACTCCGGAATGCAACATTTTTGGCGATCTCAAGGTCACGTATGAATGCGCGTTTACTGGCATACGTGTCAGTACGACTGAAGTCAACCTCTTCGCCTGTAATCGGATGGGTTTCTATTTCTCCATAAGGCGGACAGTAGTAACAGTAAATGCGGAAGAGCTCCTCTTCTGCATCGTCGATACATTCGTGTGCAAATTGTCGAACCTCGTTCGCGGTAGCCTGACGCTTACCTAACGCGCGATACAGTTTGTGGATTACAAATCCGAGGTCAAGCAGTACGGCAGTCTGCTTCATTAGTAAGTGAGAGTTGATCTACAAAGTGAGATAAGGTATACGGTAAAATACAAAGGCCTCTCCCCTTAGATGAAGCAGTTGGGGAGAGGCCAAAGATAAATGCCGGCCTACCGGCGTTGACGGATTACAGTGACAGAAAAGAAGTAATAATGTAAAAGTTCCCGTCCCGCAACGCCCTATCGCTCCACCTTGAGCGCTTTGCGGACCAGCGCATCCGCCGAGTCGATGTCGGCATTGTCGCGCAGGACCACGCGGATGGCGCGCTCAGCATCGGCACGCGACAGGCCCAGCGATTCGAGGGCCGCGAGAGCGTCGGCGCGGGCGCTGGCTTTTGCATCCGACGAGCCCGTAGACGCAGCGCGGGAGCCGCCCAGATCCATCTCCGAGAGCGGATCGCGTAGCTCCACAATGAGACGCTCAGCCGTCTTGCGCCCTACGCCCGAAATCTCCTTCAGGCGCGCGGTATCGCCGTTCAGCACATGGTCGCGCAGCGCACGTGGCGACATCGCGGAGAGCGCTGACAGCGCCAGACTCGGACCCACCCTCGACACGCCGCGCATAGTGTTGAACAAGGTGCGCTCGGCCTTGGTGGCAAAGCCATACAGCGAAATGTCGTCTTCGCGCACGTAGTGCACCGTGTACAGATGCACCGACTCGCCCGTGTCGGGCAGCTCTTGGAACGTCGAGGTTGGAATGTCAATGGCATAGCCGAGGCCATCTATATCCACCACCGCCTGCTCGGTCGTTTTTTCGACGAGCGTGCCCGAAACGTACGTAATCATACCATCAGCGTAGAAACCAAACAGAAACGAAGGGGCCCACCTAAGGTGCCTGGAGCGCTATGCGGCGGGGCGGGCAGCGGACTGCGCGGCCTCGCGGTCCCAGTTCATCACAATCGGGATGCGCCGTCCCATACCAAACGCCTTGTCGGTGACACGGATGCCCGGAGGCGCCTGACGCCGCTTGTACTCGTTCTGGTCGACCATGCGCAGCACCTGATGCACCAGGTCCGGGTCGTAGCCGGTTTCGGCAATGATGGTGCCCGCCTCCTCCATCTCCTCAACATAGCGCGCCAGAATCGTGTCGAGCACTGCGTATTCGGGCAGCGAGTCGGTGTCTTCCTGATCGGGACGCAGCTCAGCCGACGGCGGTTTGTCGATCGTGTTTTGGGGGATGCGGTCGGTTCCGGCTTTGCTATTGATGTAGTTGGCAAGCTCATAGACCTTCGTCTTCAAGACATCCGACAGCACCGCGACACCGCCATTCGTATCCCCATAAAGCGTCACGTACCCGACAGCCATCTCGCTCTTGTTGCCGGTAGACAGCAGCAGGTGCCCAAACTTGTTGGAGAGCGCCATGAGCGTGATGCCCCGGCTGCGCGACTGGATGTTCTCCTCGGCCACGCCGGGTTCGGTGCCGCTGAAAGTATCAGCAAGCATGTGGTCGAAGGCGTCGACGGCGGGAGCAATCGGGATCTCCTTGAAGTCGATGCCCAGGTTGCGCGCCAGCTGCTCGGAGTCGGTCACCGAGCCTTCCGAGGAAATCTCCGACGGCATGGTCACGCCGAGTACGCGGTCGGGACCCAGCGCTTCGGTGGCCAGCGCACACGTCACCGCCGAGTCGATGCCGCCCGACAGCCCCACGAGTGCCTTCTCAAAGATGCCCGTTTTCTCGTAGTAGTCGCGGATGCCAAGCACCAGCGCATCGTGCAGGTCCGCAATATCGTTACGGGCAGGCGGTGGGGTGGGCGTAAGAGCATCCAGATCGACCACCACGAGGTCTTCGTCGAACGGCGTTCCGGCAGCAGCGCATGTGCCTGACGCCGTATACACGCGGCTGTTGCCATCGAACACAATCTCGGTGTTGGCGCCCACCTGGTTCACAAACGCGAACGGCACGTTGTGCTGCGTGGTGGCGCTTTCAAGCAGCGCTTCGCGCTCGGCAGCCTTGCCCATCGAAAAGGGCGATGCGCTGATGTTCAGCAAGAAGTCGGGACGCTGCTCGGCAAGTTCGGCAATCGGATCGCGGGTGTAGCGGCGATGCGGCACATTCGGATTGCAGTTCCACATGTCTTCGCACACGTGCAGCCCAATGCGCATCCCGCGCCACGACACGACCTGTGCCTCGGGGCCGGGCTCAAAGTGGCGGTCTTCGTCGAATACGTCGTAGGTGGGCAGCAGCGCCTTTGAGCGGACGGTGGCCTCCGCGGCCCCGCGCTCCAGCAGTAGCGCCGTGTTGTAGAGCGGACGGCCCTCGGGGTCGGGGTTTGGTAGCGGGGCCCCCACGATAACGCCGATGCCTGCGGGGATCGTGCTTGCAAGCTCGGCAATGGCCTCCTGCACCGCCTCAATGAAAAGCGGATTGCTCAACAGGTCCTGTGGTGGGTAGCCTGTGAGGCAGAGCTCCGGAAACGCCACCAGGTCGGCCCCCGCCTCGGCGGCCTGTTCGGCATACGACACAATGCGCTGGCAATTGCCGTCAAGGTCGCCAACGGTCGGGTTGATTTGAGCAAGGGCAAGCGTCATTAGCAGGTAAAGGGTTCGTGAGCAGAAGAAAGCCCAATTGACATCAGGAGGTGCAACGCCATCGCCCGGTTGACACGTTCCGGAACCGAAGAAGGGCAGTTCAGGAAATCGAAGGCGGTCGAGCTGGATAGTTCGGTGTGCCGGGGCTACTGACGTACGGACTCAGAGCGCGTTAGGGAGTCATTGGCAGCATGTGTAGTCACCCAACGGTTGATGGGTTTTTGAATGCCGTCAACGATGGTACTAACAACAAGTCCCCACACGCTCACGCCTGTTAGAAGGATAGGTGTAATGACCAGCAAGACAAATCGGGTTTCGTTTGGATCGCCCAGTTCTTCGGGCGCTGCGGTTGTCCAGAGTCCTAACTGGACAAAAGCCATGTATCCCACAATGGCCCAGAAGAGCCACACAAGACGTTGACGGAGCGAGCGGGTGCGGCGCGTTCCGAAGACAGCAATCCAAACAGTGTGTGCTGCCCACATGCCCAGCGCCGTAAGGAGCCACATGATTATGGGTGCGGCTTGAGAGAGAACGGGAGATGCATTAAGAGCGAGCGCTCCCAGTGTATCAACAGCCTGCGTAGCCATTTCTTCTTCGGCCGCCTGAAGTATCAGAGCATGGGCTATTGCCATGGGCAGACGCGCAGCATACAAAAGGGCGTCCTGCAGAAAAGCAATTACGCCGCCGTACAACGTGGGGAGCGTGAACGCAAACGCCAGAAACCACCCAATGAGCATGGGCACAAGCTGTGTCCAGCGCACATAGTCTAAGCCGATTTTAGCGAGTGCGCCAATGAAATATACAGCGTCGTTTTGGTTCAGTATCGCCATGCGGATTGCGGGGAGTTGTAGCTGTCACCGGGAGACAACGGGAGCAATCACACATGCGTAAAGGAGGCCGTGCAACCGGCCATTACGGCGAGTCGAAATCAGAAGATGGGGTTTTTTGTGCGGGGCGAGGCGGCGGTTCTTCCCCAAACCAGCGCGGCGGGTCGTAGCCCGAGCCGCCCAGCGGATGGCAGCGCCCAATGCGATACAGCGTAAGGATCAGCCCCTTCACCGCTCCATACTCACGTAGCGCCTGCTCAGCGTACGACGAGCACGTCGGGTGGAAGCGGCAGCTGGGCGGCGTAAACGGCGAGATCGCCGTCCGGTAGACCCACAGCAGGCCCAGCAGCACGTAGCGGGGCAGCCGCCAGAGCCTGCGCGCCCAACGAAAAATGACGGTGCGTATGGTATCCATAGGAGATGTGTACGCCTGTCATTTCCACAGAGATTCGACGTATCCGCCATACAATGGAAACTGCCATATCAGCGCCGCCGGAGACGTCCGCGCCGTTCGATTACGGGCATAACTTATACCATCTGCGTAGGATCATCGTACAGGTGTTTGCAAGCTGTGAATCTTTAGTCCGGGATCAGGAGCGAAGCGCTGGGAACGCAGTGACCGAGTGCTCGTGGGGTGCGGATATCCCGGGCGGCCTCCAACCAAACGTGTACATCGAAGTCTCGCATCCGGTATTACTACGTTCGTTTCCAGCTCTGTGGTGATAGAGCGCCTTACCAGGAGTGAGAATTAGGGTCCAAATAGATCTGACAGGTCTTCCGAGACCTGTCAGATCTTTATCATCAAAAAAAGCCCGGCTCCTTCGGAAAGGGCCGGGCTGCTGCGTTTCTTTCTGATGTGTTGGAGCGTGAGGGCTACTCGACGCGCACGCGCTGGCGCCCAATCTTGTAGCTGCCGCTTTTGGCGCGCACCTGCTGGGCATACTCGCTGGGCACATCCACCATGGTGTGGCTGGGGTGAATGTCGATGCGTCCGATGGCGCTTCCTGGCATCTTGGTGGCACTGGCCAGCGTGCCGACGACCTGCCCCGGACGCGTGTTGTTGCGCGCGCCGGTGTTCAGGCGCAGGCGCACCATGCCGTCTTCGTGCGAGTCGGCAGGCGGGGCTGTCTGCTTGGATGTATCCGTGCGCTGGGCCGCTTTGCGCCGCGTGCGGGCCTCGTGGAGGGCAGCAGCGGCAATGGCCGCCGGGTCGTGGCCTTCGTCAACGAGGGCGTCGATGATGTCGCGCTCGCGGCGGGAGTCGTGGGCGGCCATCCAGGTGGCCACTTCGGCGCGGAGGGTGGCGTCGCGGTGGGCCTGCACCTGGGCCTCGCTTGGCACGTCGGTGCGCTCAATGGTGCGTTTGATGTGCCGCTCCGTCTGCTTCAGGCGCTTGCGACGGTTGGGCGTCACGAGTGTAAGCGCGGTGCCCGAGCGTCCGGCGCGCCCGGTACGGCCCACGCGGTGCACGTACACCTGCGGATCGCGCGGCAGGTTGTAGTTGAACACGTGCGACACGTGGTCGATGTCGAGTCCGCGCGCAGCCACGTTGGTGCCCACCAGAATGGTGATGTCGCCGTTGCGGAAGCGGTCGAGCATGCGCTGGCGCTCGGGCTGATCCATTTCGCCGTTAAGCGCACCAGCATTGTATCCCTTCGACTGCAAGGTGTCGGCCAGGCGGAAGGTGTCGTTGCGCGTGCGGGCAAACACAATGGCGCTGGTGATGTCTTCGGTCTCCAACAGACGCATGAGTGCTGGTGTGCGATCGCGCTTGTTCGCAACCGGGTAGTAGCGCTGCTCAATGCTGGATACGGTGCGCTCTTCCGGCTCCAGGCGGCACGAGGCTGGATTATCGAGCTGCTGCTTGGCCAGCCGCTGAAAATCGTTCGACATGGTGGCCGAGAAGAACGCCGTCTGGCGCGCATCGGGCGTGGCTGCGAGGATGGATTTGATATCCTCGATAAAGCCCATGCTGAGCATCTCGTCGGCCTCGTCGAGCACGGCCACTTCGACGGCGCTCAGGTCAAGTGCGCCCTTGCGAATCAGGTCGAGCATGCGTCCGGGCGTGCCCACAACGACATCGACGCCCTTGTTGAGGCGTCGGGTCTGGCGCTGGTACGGCTGTCCGCCGTAAATGGGCAGCACGCGGATATCCAGGCGATTGCCGTAGGCGTAGACCGCCTCGGCCACCTGTTTGGCGAGTTCACGCGTGGGCGTCACGACAATACTGCGCAGCGTGCCGGTACCTTCGCCCAGATTGTGAATCATCGGAAGTGCAAAGGCCGCGGTTTTGCCCATGCCCGTCTGGGCCTGGCCCACCACGTCGCGTCCGGCGAGCATGGAGGGAATGAGCGCTTCTTGAATGGGGGTGGGTGTGGTGTAGCCACGATCGCGTACGGTATCGGCGAGCGTGGAACTCAGCCCGAGGGCTGCAAAGGGGGTAGACATAAACGAGGAAGCAATACAGAACGAAAGGCCGAGAGATGGGAGCTGGCGGCCATGTGCAAATATGATCCGCCACTTCGTCCTGTACAAGCAATGAGCCACAGGCCGCACGTAGAAATGTGGGGCGTCGGCTCCTCCAATCGAGTCGGACGACCCAGGTGCGGAAACTACACCTATGTATAAGCGGCGGGCGCGTGGGGGATGTGGAGGGCGCGTCTGCTTCCCGCGAACACTGCGCAGAGTTGAGCGGCGGGGCTGTAGACGGAGATTGGAAGCGTCCCACGGGCTGGGACAACTCCACATGAAGTGCTGCTTCAGATCCACCCCTCAGTCGCTGCGCGACAGCTCCCCTCTCCAGGGGAGCGGCCTGGGGCGACGCGCTTGCCCTTGTTTCTTTCTGCGCTAAACAGATACGGACCGTTCACCTCAGGAAAGACTTTTATTGAGAGGGCTATCACTCAACACCCATCCACTCCTCGATCGTGTGCGCAACGAACCAATCGGCGGTGCGTACGGATCGTCCCGTGTTTCTGTGAATCAACCCTCACATGCCCGTGCCCAACGACCTACTCGACGCGGTTCAGTTCGATGACGACGGCCTGGTGGCTACCATTGCGCAGGACCACGACACCGGCGACGTCCTCATGATGGCGTATATGACCGCCGAAACGCTCAAGGAAACGCTGGAAACCGGACGCATGGTGTACTGGAGCCGCTCGCGACAGGCGGTGTGGCGCAAGGGCGAAACCAGTGGCAACGTGCAACGCGTGCAGGCCGCACACCTCGACTGCGACGGCGATGTGCTGCTCTTTCAAGTCGAGCAGGTCGGCGACGCGGCGTGCCACACCGGACACCGGTCGTGCTTCTATCGCCGGGTGGAGCGCGACGGCTCGCTCGTGCATGACGGCACCAAAGTCTTCGATCCTGATGAAGTCTATGGCGCATAGGCACGGACCTTCGCCTCCCTCAGATTACCCTTCATACACCCATGGCTACCGACACGAATGAACGAAGCACGGCCTGGCACATTGCGCTGTTTGTGGGCGCATTGGTGCTGTGCGAAGGCGTAGGCGCGCTGGCGGGATACGTAACGCAGGGCCCGGTACAGACGTGGTATCCCACCCTCAACAAGCCGTTCTTTACGCCCCCCGATTGGCTTTTCGCGCCAGTATGGATTACACTCTACGCCATGATGGCCGGTGCGTGGTATCTGGTGCTGCGTCGCGGGTGGTCTACTCCCGGTGTAAAAGGAGCCAGCACTGCATTTCTTGTGCAGCTCGTACTCAACGGTACATGGTCGTTCGTCTTCTTTGGGATGCAATCCATTGCAGGCGGCCTCGTTGTCATCATTGCGCTGCTCCTGGCCATCCGGTGGACGCTCAAGCACTTCTACCCGCTTAGCGTAACCGCCTTCTGGCTGCTGATCCCGTATCTGTTCTGGGTCATGTACGCCACACTGCTCAACGGTACGCTCTGGATGATGAACTGAGCGGCCGCACCAGACGGCGCGGATGCGGGAGCGGCGTTGACGACGCAGGCATCGTGCTCGACGTGCAGGAGATCCTTCCACCGACAGTAGTCGGGGCGACAGCGGCCGGACTTTGCAGATGCTTGGCGCATCTGCGGCGCTCAGGATGACATCATGGTGGGGGAAGTGTAAGAAGGATGGCGCAAACCCCAACCCGCTCCCCTGGAGAGGGGAGCTGTCGCGTTAGCGGCTGAGGGGTAGATGAAACAAGCACCGCTGAGGATGCGCCGTGACGACTCAGCGGACGCGGGAGCGTCCTCATGCTTCCGTCAACGCAGGAGCGTTGACAGCAGGAGAAAGCGTTGGGCAGAAGGCGCCACTCGTCGCAAGGCTCCGCCTTGTGACGTCCTCATTTAGGGGCTCTGCCCCGTACGGAAGCCGGTAGATCCTGCGTACGAAGATCGCCAGAGATGCGAGCGATGCCGAACCCACGCAAGACGCGCCGGGGACGTGCCAGTCCCCGGCTATCGGCATGCTTTGTCCGCCACGTATCCCCAAAAGCGCCCGTAGCGCGGGACTGGACACGTCCCGCGTTGGCTGTATGAACGCTCACACCGACACCGCAGTGCGCTCGGCGCGCTCTTGCTGAGCGTTCTGCTCAATGCGGTCGCGCAGGGCGTTGAGCATCCCCGAGAACAGCAGGCTATGCGGCAGCGCGAGCAGATACCAGTAGAGCGTGCCCCACAGGCCGCGCGGTTCAAAGAAGTTGGTCTGCGTAACGACGGAGGTGCCGGTGCCATCCGGCTCCACCTCATACTGCATCCAGGCGCGGCCCGGCATCGTCATTTCGGCGCGAAGGCGCAGCAGGTGTGGACGGTCGATGTCTTCCACGCGCCAGAAGTCGACCGTGTCGCCGGCGCGCAGCGTGGTGGGGTGGCGGCGCCCCTTGCGGTACCCAATCCCGCCCATGAGCTGATCCAGGTAGCCGCGTAGCTGCCAGAGGGCATTGCCGTAGAGCCAGCCCGTTTTGCCGCCGAGGCTTTCAATCACCGCGAAGGCCTGCTCCGCCTCCGCCTGGACCTGCACCTGCCTTGTTTCCTTGATGAGGCCTTGCGTGGTTTCGAGCGACACGTCCACCAGGCGTCCACGGGGATGCGAGGAGACGGCGCTGTTCCACACGGTGGGGATGTCGTTCGAGGCGTAGCGCCGCAGGGCCAGCCGCACGGCCGCCTCGTACGAGATGGGCTCTATCTCCGGAAACAACCGACGCGCCGCCTCGGGGTTGTCGACCGTGACCTCGTTGTCGAGCCCCTCGATGAGCGGACGCGCAATCTGGTTGGAGATGGGCGTGACCAGTCCGACCCAGTGCGAGGACAGCCCGGGCGTAAGAAAGGGCACGTTCACGATAGGACGGTTCAGGCCGCGTGCCTTCGCGTAGCGCTGAAACATGTCGCCATAGGTCAGCACATCCGAGCCGCCAATCTCGATGACGCGTCCGGCACTTTCAGGCTGCTCCAGCGCAGCCACCAGGTACTGTAGCACGTTGCGGATGGCAATAGGCTGCGTCGGCGTCTGCACCCATTTCGGGCAGATGAGAATGGGTACGCGCTCGGTGAGATACCGAATCAACTCGAACGAGAGGCTGCCCGAGCCCACAATGACCGCTGCCCGAAACTCGGTGACGGGAATGGAGCCGTCGCGGAGCACGTCGCCGGTTTCCATGCGGCTTTTCAGGTGATCCGAGAGGCGCTCGCCCTTCGGACGAATGCCGCCCAAGTAGATGAGGCGCTGCACGCCTGCGGATGCGGCGGCCTCGCGGATGTTAGTGGCCGCGCGACGGTCGCGCTCGGCAAACTCGGTGCCGCTACCCAGCGAATGGATCAGGTAGTACGCCGCGTCGACGCTGTCGAATACGCCGGGGAGCGTGTCGGGCTTGAGGGCATCCCCTGTTACGACCTCGACGCGGTCGTGCCAGGGCTGTGCGTGCAGGCGGTCGGCGTCGCGCACGAAGCAGCGCACGCGGTAGCCCTCGCGCAGCAAGCACGGCACGAGGCGTCCACCTACGTATCCGGTAGCACCCGTAACGAGCACTGTTTGAGGAGCAGAAGCCATGAGAAGCGCGGCCAGTTGAGAAGCAAATCAATGGATGTATGAAATGCTTGGTACCGGGTACGGTTTGCAGGACGACCAAAATGAAACACAGCCAGATGCAACGATGCTGTTCGCCCTGCTCCTGCAACGACGCACAGCCCCACCGGCGCATCCGCATTACAACAACATCCCATCTGGCAGGGACCCGCATCATACATCGTTCATCTATGCTACTGCAACACATGACTTCCTTTCGACACGCTCTCTTAAACCTTCCCCCTTGTTATGGCTGATAAAAAAGAAGACACCCAAACGTGGCCCGAGCTCGCTATCGGACTGTACGATAAGCTGACCGGGCGCGGCGCTGAGATCTCGTACGAGTTTGACAACTTCGAGCTCGAAGTGCCCAGCAAAGTAG
Organism: Longimonas halophila; assembly: GCF_002554705.1. GTDB lineage: Bacteria > Bacteroidota > Rhodothermia > Rhodothermales > Salinibacteraceae > Longimonas > Longimonas halophila. Next base: position 40,187 of record NZ_PDEP01000008.1, read on the forward strand.
GATCTGGAGCGGAATACGCCAAGTGGAAAATGAACGGCACGCTCCGCATCCGCACCCGCGACGATGCATAACGACGGCCCGATGCAACGCCGCTGCTCCGCCATTGGCTTTTCTCTATCCGGTGTGATTCGACATGGCAACTCCGCTTGACGTACTCGGCGATTTGGACCTTACCGTTGACGGCGAATACGTTGCGGTACGTGGCGACGGACGCCGCGTTGTGGTGGATGTGCCATCGCTGGCCACCGCGCGCCGCCTTATCACGAAGACGCCGTACGGCGACACACCGCGAGCCACAGCCGCCTACGTGAACGATCTCCTGGCGGAAGTGGATCTGACCCTTGATGTGATGCTTAATCACAAGCGCGTTGTGCGCCTGGGGGCCGATGCGCGTCCGAATGCGGTGTCGCGCCTGCTGAACCTGGGCAATGTTGAGGTGCATCCGTCGGTGCCTGCCCGCGAGAGCGCCGCCCGCAATCCTGTGGCTACGGCGCTGTTGCTCATTACGGGCGTGGGGCTGTTACTCTGGCTTCTGCGTCGCGGCGATGACTGACCGCGGGGGCACTGCATCGGAAACCATACCAGCATAGCAAAAGGGACAGCCTGCAAACGGCTGTCCCTTTTTTAGTTGGTGCGATAGCCAAGACCTGACAGGTATTCAGAGACCTGTCAGGTCTGTCTTATGCATGACGCTACGTTACTCGTCCGGCAGCGCACGAGGGGCACGGACGGGCGGTGCGGGCTCGTCGAGGACGGGGTCCTCCTCCGGCAATCGCATCATGGCTTCCTCAATCGCCCGGTCAAGCTGCGGATCCTCGCCCTCAATGACCTCGCGCGGCGTCTGCACGACCGGAATGTCAGGCGATACGCCCTCATTCTCCACCGCCCAGTTGCCGTCGCGGTCGAAGAATCCGCCTCGGGGCACGGTCAGGGTTCCGCCATCCAAGAGCGGCGGCGTATCCCAAATCCCTACGAGTCCGCCCCAGGTACGGCGGCCCACAATGGGACCGATCTCCATGCGGCGGAACAGGTAAGGCAGCAGGTCGCCGCCCGAGCCCGCTGCTTCATTAGCGATCAGGACTTTGGGCCCCCACACGCCTGCGCCCGGCGTGGTGAAGGGCGTGCGCTCGGCGATTGGGTTGTTAAAGAAGCCATGCAACTCGCGCGACATGATATCCACCATGTAGTCCGCAGCCGAGCCACCGCCGTTGAAGCGCTCGTCGATGACCATGCCGCCGTGGTCCTGCTGCGCAAAGTAGTAGCGGTTGAACGCGTCGTAGCCCGCCTGGGCCGTGTTGGGCACGTAGACGTAGCCCAACTCGCCATTGGACTGTTCTTCGACGTAGCGGCGGTTGCTTTCAATCCAGGCACGGGTGCGCAGCCCCGATTCGCTGTCCACCGGTTCCACCATAACCTCGCGCGCACCGTCGGTTGTCGGCTCGTCGTTTACAAGCAGGGTAACGGGGCGACCCGCAGTGCCTTCAAAGGGCGCGTAGGGGTTCATGTCGGTGGTGAGCGGGCGGCCTTCCACTGCTAAGATGTAGTCGCCCGTTTCTACGTTGATGCCCGGTGCGCGGAGGGGCGCGTTCAGGTCCGGATTCCACGCTTCGCCGTCGTAGATGCGTTCGATGCGGTAGCGCTCGCCATCGGCTTCGAGGTCGGCGCCCAGCAGCCCCGTGCCCGGCCCCTCTGTGCTGGGCAGGTCGCCGCCGCCCACGTAGGTGTGGCCCAGCGAGAGCTCGCCCACCATCAGCTCCAACACGTAGTTCAGGTCCTCGCGATGTCGCACATGGTCGACCCACGGGGCGTACAGGTCGTAGATATTCTGCCAGTCGAGGCCGTGGTAGTTCTCCACGTACAGATAGTCGCGATGAAAGCGCCACGCTTCGTCAAAGATCTGCTGCCACTCGGCCATCGGAGTCACCGGCATCTGCACGCCCGACAGGTCAATGGCGCCGTCGCCGGGTGAGGGCGGCTGCGCGGTGGGTACAATGCCCCACTGCCCCATCGCCTGGTACAAGACCTGCTCGCCAGAGTGCGCAACCTCAAACTGCGTCACGCCCTCCAGGAACGGCTGGGCCTCCCGCGTATCCAGCTGGTACTGGTGGATGCGCAGGCCAGGCGCGTTGGGCACCGACTCGCCTACGAACACCGTGCCGGCCGGACCCGCATCCAGGCTCATATACATCCGCGCGGGCAGGTCCAGGGCCAGCGTACGCTGTGCCAGCCCCTCAGGGTCGATGCGGACCTCCATCTCTTCGTCGGATCCGTTGTCTGCGTCGCCGTTTTCTTCGGAATCGCTGGTCGCCTCCTCATCGCTCTCGGGCAGGAGGGGCGAGGGCGTGTCGCTGTCGAGCACCGTCAGGTAGACGCTGCGCTCCACCGGACGTTCGTACGAACTCATGTCGAGCCAGCCGGTGTTGAGGCCGTAGTCGGTGCTGGCCATGAAGTAGAGATAGTCGCCGCTCGCATCCCACACCGGATTCACGGCATCGGCCATGCCGTCGCTCATCGCGATCGCCTCCTCATCCTCCAGCGAGTACGCGTAGACGGTCCGAAACTGGCTGTCGAGGCGCTTGGCATAGGCAATCCACTCGCCGTCGGGCGACCACTGCGGATTCATGGTGCGTCCGGGCGGAGTGTACAGATCCTGGTCGATGCGCGTGGCTTCTTCGCTCTCCACATCGAGCACCCACAGGTTGCGGTCGGTGTCAGTAAAGAGGAGGCGTTCGCTATCGGGCGACCACTGCGGGCGGTAGTAGAACACGTCGTTGGGCAGGGGGATGCTGCGGGCTTCGCCGCCCTGCTGGTTGGTGATGCGCAGCGCGTACTCGCCGCTTCGATCCGTGAACCAGGCGATCTGCGAGCCGTCGGGCGACCACGCCGGGTAGCGGTCCGCTGCATCGGAGGCCTGCGAGAGGTTGCGCCACGAGCCGTCTTCAGCAGGGACAGTAAAGATTTCGCCACGTGCTTCGATGACTGCGCGCACGCCATTAGGCGAGAGGTCGGCATTCGTGGCCATGGAGCCCACTTCCTTCCACTGCTCGCGCGCCCACGGAAAGTCGCCGCGCACGGTCACCTCAAGCTGGGCCTGCGTATCCTGCTGCAGATCGTGCCGGTGCAGGTAGCCGCCCTGCTCGTAGACAAGCGTCGAGCCATCCACATCGAGCGACTTGACGTCGAACTCGGTGTGTTCGGTGACCTGTATAAGCGATTCGTCGGCGACGTTGTAGGCATAGACGTTCATGACCATGTTGTCGGCCCGATCGGAGAGGAAGTAGACCGTATCGCCCGCCCACACCGGCTGCGTATCGATGGTGCCCTCGAAGGGGAGTTCGGTGTGCTCATACGTCTCCATATCCAGGATCCAGATCGGGTGCACCTGTCCGCCCCGGTAGCCGCGCCAGTGGTCTTGCCAGCGCGTAATGGGCTGGTAGACAAAGCGCTCACCATCGGGACCGAACCCGCCCACATCGCCCCGCGGAATGGGCAGCGGATCGGGGGTGGCATCGCCCACGCCAATGGTCCAGAACCGCTGGTAGGAGGCGGGGGCCGAGTCGCGCGCTGATGCAAAGACAATCTGCGATCCGTCGGGCGTCCAGCCTTGCACCGTATCGGTGCCGGGGTGGTACGTGAGGCGCTCAGGCGGGCCGCCTTCTACTGGAATCACGTAGACATCGGTCTGTCCGTTGTAGCGTCCCGAGAACGCGACCTGCGATCCATCGGGAGAGAGCTGCGGGTTCGAGGCCACGCCTGCAAAGCTGGTGAGTCGCTCGGCGTCTCCGCCATTGAGCGGCGTACGCCAGATCTCGCCTGCGTAGGCAAAGACAACGGTTTCGCCCTGTACGCTGGGCGTTTGAAGCAGGCGCGTGCCCGCGTCGTTACCCGACTGCGCGTGGGCCATCAGGGGAAGGCTAAGCAGGAGCAGCAGACCTGCCAGTTTGCGAAAGCGCGAAGCACGTAGCATAGGGCTGTGGGTGGGTGTGGGAAAAACGAACGAATGGAATATAACATGCTAACTTTCGGGCGGGGTTGCAACCGCTTCCAGCGGGATTTCTGGGGAATTGAAGGGGGCACGTGGTGCTGGGGATGCGCCGTGCTTCGGGGGCATTACCTTCGGCCCCAGCCTATTGAGGCTGCTCGGAGCGTCCTGATACCGACAGCCGTGGGTAGAGGACGTACTCCTGGGTTGGCCAAAGTAAAAAATCAAGATAGGCTCTCAGGCTTTTGATGAGCGTACCTGCATCCCCGAGTGCTTGCGGAGGCAGAGCCTCCTGGTTGGGCGTCACAAGGCAGAGCCTTGCGACGAGTGGAGCGGGCGTTGGGAGAAGCTTTCGAGTCAAGTCATCCCGGACTTGATCCGGGATCCAGGAGATGCTGAGGACGCAAGCATTGTGCTGAACGTGGAGGAGATCCTTCGACTCTGCAGATGCTTGGCGCATCTGCGGCGCTCAGGATGACATCATGGTGGTGGGGAGGTACAGTATTGAAAGCAAGCCCCCAACCCGCTCCCCTGGAGAGGGGAGCTGTCGCGCAAGCGACTGAGGGGGGGACGAGCGCCCACAGCCAGCATTTGCACGTTGCAAACAAAGATGCAGAGCTACGTTGCGATGACAGGCGATATGCGTCTGTACAATGTAGAATAGAGACAAAACAACAGAAACAAACCAATGACTCGTTTTCCCTACGACCGGAATCTGCGTCCGTTGGCTCGGGCACTCCGGAAAAACATGACGAAGAGCGAGAGACGTCTGTGGACACATCTGCGACGGAAACAGCGTGGCTACACCTTCAACCAGCAGTTTATCATTGGGCGTTACATCGTGGATTTCTATGCGCGTCAGCTGCGTCTGGCGATTGAGGTGGATGGCGTTACGCATGACTATGAACAGGGCGATGGCTCTGACGCGGAACGACAGCGTGCACTGGAGGCGCTTGGGATCACTATGCTCCGATTTTCTTCAACGCGCATCTTTAAAGATTTGGAGCAGGTGCTGTATGAGATTGATGCTTGCATTGATGGCTGTGAGCGTAAAAGAAGAAGTCAGTGACTGTAGTGATTTTGTGCTGTGTGTACCAAACATCCCCCTTAATCCCCCTTCAGCGAAGGGGGAGACAAGTGGAAGGGCACGGCTTCAAGCTGCTCCCCTGGAGAGGGAAGCTGTCGCATTAGCGACTGAGGGGTGGATCTAAAGCAGCATTTCATGTGGAGGGGTCCCATGTGGAGGGGCCTCGGCCCGTGAGCCGCCTGCTTCTGCCAGGGAGGAAGCGATGGTCGTAGAGCGCATGCCGTGCCGATGGTGTAGGAGACCTTTCGACTCCTACCGACGGCTGTCGGTATGCGCTCAAGGTGACAAAAAGGGGAAAGGGAAGCATGTAAACCCATGGAATGCCTCCGGCGATCATTGAAGCCCGCTAAACAGATACGCGGGGAGAAGGACAGGATGAGGGGCCTATTCCGTTCGTTCATGGCGCGTATCCTCGCAAATACATTTTTCGGTAGTCGCTAACACTGAAGTGATTGGCGTTGTCAGAGGGACGAATGGATCCCGGATCAGCGGCGCCAAGAGCGCCTTGTCCGGTATGACTGCTTGGGGGGCATCACTTGCGATCTAACAGCTACCCATTTTTCCTATACATGCCTCGCACGCACTCGTAGCCCTTTCTGTCGCGTGACGCGTTCGCTCAGTGGCTCGGACAGATGGAGCGTGGTGAGCATGCGGGAACGGCGTCGAGATTTCTCCCTCCGACAGGGGGTGGGTGTCAGACAGTAGTCGGGAGTTAGGATGACGCTGAAGAGTGAGGTCTTGTGCCGAGTGTGTGGGAGATCCTTCGATGCGGCACCGGCTGTTGCCGCTGCCTTGCTCAGGATGACATCGTGATGGGAGGTACAGTATTGAACGCACGGCCTCAACCCGCTCCCCTGGAGAGGGGAACTGTCGCGTAAGCGACTGAGGGGTGGAATCGGCTACCGCCGCCGCTGAAGATGAGGCGGTGTGCGAAACAAGCGAGCCGATGGCGCGCCCCGAATCGAATTCGCGGTACAGGAACGCCCTCTGTGTAACATCCACGTGTCATTCATAGCACAGCCTACGCATCCGTCCATATCTTTCATATATTTTAGCGTTACACACAGGCCCCTCCACAGACCCGCTGCAACACATCATGACCGTTGTTTACCGTTTTGCTGCCCTGGTAGCGCTTTCGGCGCTGCTGCTTACCGGATGTGCCCCGCGTCCGGTGACTGATGACAGTACCGAGGCTGCCTCGGAGCCGACCTCCGACATCGAAGAGGCCGTCGAATCTGCTGAAGAGCTGGACGGCCTCTTCACCCTCTACCGTGACACGACCGACGGCTCGCTTCAGATGCTGATCCGCGAGGACCAGCTCGATGGCGAGTATGTCTACTTTACCTTTACCGAAGACGGCGCGCCCGTGGCCGGGCACTTTCGCGGCCAGTTTCGGGATAACGAGGTTTTCCGTCTGAAGCGCTACTACGACCGGATTGAGTTTGAACAGGTAAACACCTCGTTCTACTTCGATCCCGACAACGCCCTGAGCCGCGCCGCCGAGGCCAACATCAGCCCGGCGCGCCTGGCCTCGCAAGAGATCGTGGCGCAGGATACCACCGATGGCGGACGCTACCTCATCAATGCGGACGAGCTGTTCCTGAGCGAAGCGCTGCATCAGGTGAAGCCGACGCCGTCGCCCGGACAGCCGCCGACGGCCTTCTCGCTGGGCGGACTCAACAGCAGCAAGACGCGGTATGCGGATGTGCGTAACTATCCCGAAAACACGGACTTCATTGTCAACTACGTCTACGACAACCCGCAGCCCCTGTCGGGCGGCGGCGATGCGGTGACCGATGCGCGCTCGGTGGGCATTACCGTGCAGCACAGCCTCATTGAGATGCCCGACACCGATTACACGCCGCGCTTTGATGACCCGCGCGTGGGCTACTTCATGCAACAGGTCGACAATCAGACCTCCACGAGCGCCACGCCGTATCGTGACCTGATTAACCGCTGGCACCTTGAAAAGGAGGATCCCGAAGCGGAGCTTTCTGAGCCGGTCGAACCCATCGTATGGTGGATCGAAAACACCACGCCCGAAGAGATTCGTCCAACCATTCGCGAGGCCACGCTCGCCTGGAACGAGGCGTTCGAAGCCGCGGGCTTTGAGAACGCCATTGAGGTGAAGGTGCAGCCCGACAGCGCCGAGTGGGACGCGGGCGACATCCGCTACAACGTGCTGCGGTGGACGTCCTCGCCCACGCCTCCGTTTGGCGGCTACGGACCCAGCTTTGTGAATCCGCACACCGGGCAGATCCTGGGTTCCGACATCATGCTGGAGTTTGTGTACCTGACCAACCGCCTCCGCCAGCAGGATCTGTTTGATGCCGCCGCGCTCCCCAGCTGGGCGCAGCAGTCGCTCGCTGAGATGCAGGCCCACGCTGCCGAATCGGCCTCTGCCAATCACGCCGGATGCGCGCTGGGCACGACCATGCAACAGAATCTGTTGACGGGCTTGCAGGTGTTGCAGGCGCAGAATGCCTCCGAAATCGAGGTCACCGAATACGTAGAGCAGGGCCTCTACTACCTGATTCTGCACGAGGTGGGCCACACGCTCGGCCTCAACCACAACATGCAGGCCCACAACCTGCTCTCGCCCGAGGAACTGCAAGATCCCGAGGTCATTGCCGAGCAGGGACTCATCGGTTCGGTGATGGACTACCCGGCCGTGCATCTGACCGACGATGTGGATACGCAGGAGACGTTCTTCATCGATCGTCCGGGCGCGTATGACACGTGGGCTATCGAGTTTGGATACGATCCGGACCTCAACGACGAGAATCAGATGCAGGCGCACCTGAACCGCTCCACGGAGCCGGAGCTGGCCTTTGGCAACGACGCCGACGACATGCGGAGTCCGGGTAAGGGCATTGACCCGCGCGTGATGATCAATACGATCTCCAGCGACCCGGTCGAATACGCCGAGGGCCGCTTCGATATTCTGTCGGAGACGATGACCGAGCTGCTCGACAAGTACGACGAATCGGGCGACTCGTATGAGCCGCTCCGCAACGCGTATCTGGTCCTCACCGGCGAGATGGGCAGCATGGTGAACTCGGCCTCGCGCTTCATCGGCGGGGTGTACCGCGAACGCGCCATGATCGACCAGCCGGGCGCCACGCAGCCGTTCACGCCCGTGCCGCGCGCTGAGCAAGAGGCAGCGCTTGATCTACTGCGCACCCACCTGTTCGCGCCGGATGCGTTCGACATCCCGAACGAGATCTACAACCACCTGCAGCAGCAGCGCCGCGGATTCAACTTCTTCGGCACGACCGAAGACCCGAAAATCCACGCCCGCGCGCTCGCCATGCAGCGGATGGTGCTCGCGCACATTCTGCACCCCACGGTGCTCACGCGGATGACGGATGCGCGCCTCTACGGCAACGAGTATCCACTTGCCGAGTACATGGATGACCTCACGATGGCCATCTTCGAAGCCGACGCGGATGGCGACGTGAACACGTTCCGCCAGAACCTGCAGGTGGAGTACGTGCAGGCGCTTGCCAGCGTGCTGGATGAGGAGGAGAACGACAGCTACGACTACGTGGCACGCTCCGCCGCCCTGCGCAGCGTGCAGCAGATCAACGACATGATCGACGGCAAGACCGGCATCAACGCCGAAACCGAAGCCCACACCGCGCATCTGCAACATCTGATCGACGAGGTGCTGGACGCCTAATGTGCTCCTGTTGGTTCAAACACTACAACGCCCGCTTTCTTCTTCGGAGGGAGGCGGGCGCTTCTTTTGATACCACTGGAGCCAACGGTCCCCCGTTGGCGCGGCGTCGCGGCCCGAGACGCGTGAACTCGCCCGGGACGTCCGCTACGCTCCCAGTCCCGGGCTACTGTCGGCGTTCCGTGTCGGAGAAATCAGTAGCGGGGGGGGCGTCCCGCGCACGACGAGGAAGGCCGAGGACGCGAGCGGTGACGACAGTGGTCGGCAGGACACACGCCGGGAACGTCGCTGTGCTCCAGTCCCCGGCTACTACCTTAGGTATCAAGTCCCTTCTCCCGGGGGGAGAAGGACAGGATGAGGGGAATCCCACCCAGCAAATGGTGCTCACCTTGTGGCAAGGTACAACAGGCATGACCCGTCCCATCTCCCTACGCTCGCCGCAAGGCGCAACCAGCATGACTTACGGGTCTCCTCTTTGCCTTATGACGCTCCCGTTGAGGGGCTCCGTCCCGTCTGAGCTGTTGAGGATTGTAAGTAGATCCAGGTGGGGCCTCGTGCTAAGCCCGTAGGAGATCCTTCGGCGCCGCACCGGCTGTCGCCGCTGCTCTGCTCAGGATGACATCATGGTGGTGGGGGATGTGGGGGAAGGCGTAAACCACAAATCGCTCCTCTGGAGAAGGGAACTGTCGCGAACGCGACGGACGCGTGCACGCCTGCAACAAAAAGGTGGAGCACACACAGGGAGTGCTCACCATACGAACGAATAGGCTTTGGCAGACGTACCATTTCCGTAAACATGGTACTCCACACGACCCAGACACCCCATGGCTACCATTGCCCATCGCATAGAAGTTGATCCTGAGGTGCATCACGGCAAGCCCGTCATTGCAGGCACCCGGGTTCCTGTTCACATGGTGCTTGGCCTCTTGGGAGAAGGGGTCTCTATCAGCGAGATCATCAACGAGTACTACGACCACATCACACGTGAGGATGTCTTAGCCTGCATCCGGTACGCCCATACCGTTGTGCAAGAGGAAGAGGTCTATGCCACATCAAAGCCCGCCAGAAAGTGAGGAATCGAACCAGGAACCGGTGTTTCTTGCGGATGAATGCACATTTACGCAGACCGTTCGAATGATGCGAGCAGCAGGATGCACGGTACATCGTGTTCAAGATCTCGGTATGGCGGGCGCACCGGATGCCGAGGTCTACCAGACGGCCTTAGGTAAAGAAGCTGTTCTGGTGACGACCGATCGTGGGTTCGGCGATGTCCGCTCGTATCCTCCCTCATCCCATCACGGCATCATCGTACTCAACGTCTCTCCTGATCCAGGGCAAGTCCGCGCTGTGCATCGCACGTTAACGATGATGCTCCAAACGGAGACCTCGTTCGCCGGAACGCTCTTCATCGTCGATGGAAAGAAGTACAGGAAACGCAAGCAGCCCTAAAGCGGTCGGCACAAAGCACTCGGCTATGGAAAGCGCCCCCCCAATCAAGTCATCCCGGACTTGATCCGGGATCCAGAAGGTGCTGAGGTCGCAGGCATTGTGCTGAGCGTGTGGGAGATCCTTCCCCCGACAGTAGTCGGGGCGACGGCGGTCGGACTTTTCGTCTCCGTGGCGCATCTGCGCCGCTCAGGATGACATCGGGGTGGGGGGAGGTTCAGAGGGGAAGGTGCCCTCCAACCCGCTTCCCTGGAGAGGGAAGCTGTCGCGCCAGCGACTGAAGGGTGGATGTGCATGTGACGCCCGGGACGTCCGCTACGCTCCCAGTCCCGGGCTACTGTGGGCTTTCTGTGTCGGAGAAATCAGTAGCGCGGGACTGGCACGTCCCGCGCATGACGAGGAAGGGCGAGGACGCGAGCGAGCCCTGGCTACGGAAGCACCCTCATCAAGTCATCCCGGACTTGATCCGGGATCCAGGAGATGCTGAGGTCGCAGGCATTGTGCTGAGCGTGGAGGAGATCCTTCGACTCTGCAGATGCTTGGCGCATCTGCGCCGCTCAGGATGACATCGGGGTGGGGGGGGCGAAGGTGTAAACCCCAACCCGCTTCCCTGGAGAGGGAAGCTGTCGCGCCAGCGACTGAGGGGTGGATAAAGCTGCCGGAGACGCAACCGACCTTCGAAAGCACTCGGCACAACTCCCCCACCTAAGAGAATCGCCCACCTTCCCCCTAACCGTCCATCCCTCCACCCATCCATCCCTCCACCCCTGAACCCCGCATCCACACGCAATTCAACGAAACCGCAACGCATCCGTCTGATATATGATGCGGCATACGTTGTGCGGTGCATTACACCGTACACAACCACTTCTACTGACCTGCACTCACGCCCGCTCCCACTTTATGAGCACCTTTCGTGACCTTCTGGGCTATCTCCGCACGTACCGCCGGTACATCGGGCGCCGCATATACCTGGTGTTTGTGCTGACCATTGCCACGGCCTTTGCCCAGGGCTTCGGCATCACCATGCTCCTGCCGCTGCTGCGCGCCTCGCAGTCCGGCGGACCCGCCGAGGACATGGGCACCGCCGAGGAATTGCTCTACAGCTTCCTGGAGCTGCTGGGCATTGCCGACTCGATGGTGGGGATCTTGGGCCTGATTGCATTCATCTTTATTGCAAAAGGGGGCTTAGCATTTGCCAAGGGCGGATACATTGGCTACTTGCAGTCACGACTGCTGCGGGAGCTGAAAACCAAGCTCTTCGATGCCTACAGCCGCATGGATTACCGGTACTACATCAAGCAGAATGCCGGGCACTTCATCAATGTCATTAACGGGCAGGTGAACCAGTTCTTTCAGTCATTTCAGAACTTTACAGGTTTCCTGACACAGGCTGTCACGGCGATTAGCTACTTCGGTTTTGCGTTCTTCATTGCGTGGAACTTTGCGCTGATGGCGATTGGTGTGGGGCTCGTGCTGCTCTTCTTGTTTAAGTACCTGAACGCCTATGTGCGCCGCCTTTCGCGAATGCGCTCGCGCGAGATGAGTGAGCTCAATAAGCTGCTCGTGCAGTCGCTACAGTCGCTGAAGTATATCGTATCCACAAACCAGACCGCCCACCTGCGTACTGGCGTGCTGGGTAGTGTGAAGCGCCTCACCAGCTACATCTTTAAACAGCGCATTGCAGGAGCGTTTACCAGCTCGCTTAAAGAACCGGTGTCTGTGCTGCTGATCATTGGATTGATCATCGTGCAGGTCACGGTCTTTGAGGATCCGATTGCTCCGATCTTTGTTGCGCTCTTGCTCTTCCACCGGGGAATGCAGGCGATGATCTCTATTCAGAGCGGCTGGCAGCAGACGATGGATAAGATCGGCTCCGTTGAGATGGTCGATGACGAGTTCGACATGGTGCATAAGCACAGAGAAGAGACGGGATCGCATGTGCTGGAGCCACTCCACCGCTCCATCGAACTGGACAACGTGTCGTTTGCCTATGGGGAAGATGAAGACCATGCGCTGCGCGGTATTAGCCTGACTATCCCCGCCAACACCACCGTGGCCCTGGTGGGCGAGTCGGGCGCGGGTAAGTCGACGCTGGTCGATATGCTCACGCTGCTCCTAAAGCCGGATACCGGCACGGTGGAGATCGACGATGTGCCACACCCTGAGATCGACCTCAACTCATGGCGCTCGCAGATTGGCTACGTATCACAGGAGACGGTCGTCTTCGACGATACCATTGCCAACAACATCAGTCTCTGGCAGGGCAACATTGAGGACGATCCGGAGCTCCGCGATCGCATTCACGATGCCGCTAAGCGTGCCTACGCGCATCACTTCATTGAGGACCTGCCGAACGGCTACCAGACAGTCGTGGGCGACCGCGGCGTGCGGCTCTCGGGCGGACAACGCCAGCGGCTCTTTGTGGCGCGCGAGCTCTTTAAGCGTCCCAACCTGCTCATCTTAGACGAAGCCACAAGCGCGCTGGACACGGAGTCGGAGCGCTACATCCAGGACAGCATCGATGCGCTGAAAGGCGAGATGACGGTGGTGATCATCGCGCACCGCCTCTCTACCATCAAGAATGTGGACTACGTCTACGTTATGGACGAGGGCGAAGTCATCGAAGAAGGCCCCTACACGGACCTCCGCAACCACGACGGCTCCCGCTTTCAGGAGATGGTGGAGATGCAGCGGTTGTAGACTAACAAACCAACCCCCTCTGCCTGTCGGCATCTCCCCCTTGACTAAGGGGGAGAGTCTTAAAGTGTATGGTTATTCGGAGCTTATGAGAGCTGCACACTAACGCAACGAACCTCCAAACTCCCCTCCTACCGGCGCCAGCCGGAAAGGAGGGGTGCCCGAAGGGCGGGGTGGTCCCGTGCACCAGCCAAACAAATTGGTCTTGAGCCTATGCGATTACACAACCGTAAATCACTGAAGCAACGCCGCAAAGAGCTTCGCAACAGCGCAACACCTGCAGAGGCCCAGTTGTGGAACGCATTGAAGAAACGACAGCTTGCCGGACGCAAGTTCAGACGACAGCATAGCATCGGACCATACATCGTAGATTTCTACTGTCCAGATGAGCGTCTTGCGATCGAACTGGATGGCGCCTCGCACGATGGTCCACTCCGTAGCGAATATGATGCAGAGCGACAGGCGTACTTGGAAGCAAAAGACATTCGTGTCATTCGTTTTGAGAACAAGCAGGTGTTTGAGGATCCAGACGGGGTGCTGGCGTACATCGAGAAGCAGTTTCGTGAGTGATAGGGATCCAACCCCCTCTGCCTGTCGGGCTTCGCCGAAGGCGTGATCCTGTGGACATCTCCCCCTTGGCTAAGGGGGAGAGTTTCGAGGTGTATGTTCATTCGGAGCTTATGGGAACTGAACGCCAAGGCGGCGATCTACCAAACTCCCTTCCTACCGGTGTCAGCCGGAAAGATCGCTTCACCCAGCTTCTCCGCGATGACAGGCAGTGCTCGGTTGTTGCTGTGCGGGTCTGGTGTCGGCTCATGAGTCAGAACGATCCCGGTGTTTTTTTGATGGCCTGCATGACATCACTAATAGAGGCGTCCTGCAGGCGCTCGCGCCGCTCAGCAGTATAATCTCCATCTCCCGTCGTAAATTGGTGGATAAACCGAGCCGTGTCCGACGGGCCCAATTCACGCGTCAAAACCCGGATGGCTTCTTCATTGATCTGATTCAGTGGTTTGGTGTTAACTTTCATGGTGATACCACCCTGTGGATTATTAGATTGGTTGTGCGTTGTTGTGCGCAGGAGATGTACCCGTTGCGCTCAATGCGTTGCGTAATCCTCGACCCATTCTACGGGAGTGAGCACCCGAGTGTCTTGGGTCTTAGAACCTGTTTTGATATGCCGTTAGAGGCGGCTAAGGGCCAATCGTAGTGACGCGAGCCGGACCATGCACGGCTGCTGCCAGGTGCACGGCATCAACAGCTCCAATTCCCAGCTGTGAGTACTCCCGTGCCTTCTTTTCGACGGATGCTGTAACTTCTATAGTGTCTGTGGCAAGGGAAAGTACGTCATATGCAAACGCACGGCGTCTGGGATGTGGATTGTTCTCAGTTTCAACAAGCAGTATCTCACTGGAGAGAAGTTCTATCTCACCGTTCTCGACGTGTTCAATAATTGCAAGAACAGCCTCCGATTCCAGCGCAATACGAAGCTGGGTCTGGTCATCGAAGGGACGCTGGATAGCACACGTGTCAAGGTAGATCGTCATGCCTTGTAAGGTAGCTCTTCAGTAAAGAAGAGAAGATACTTAATTTGGTAGTGGATAGACCTTAAGTGATAGCCCTCTGATAAAAACGTTGACTGGGGCGAACGGTCCTCCGTTCGTCCGCGCCGGAGACGTCCGCGCCAGTCGGCGCTCCCAGTCTCCGGCTACTGTCATGTTTCCTACATCACTTAGCATTGAACCGCTACCCTTAATTTATGTCGTGGGTGTTTACAAAAGCGATTCAATTCAGGTTCTCGTATCCATGACCCGCTCGTCGCAAGGCACAACCAGCATGACCTGCGGCCCCTCCGCCTTGTGACGGTGCCCTTTAGGGGCTCCGCCCCGTGCATATTGTCGGGGATGCAGAGAAGACTTAGCATACGCAGGAGTGTCGACGGCCGAAGGAGAGAGGGGGGATGCCGCACGTGCAGGGACGGCGTGTAGGAGATCCTTCGGCGCTGCACCGGCTGTCGCCGTTGCTCTGCTCAGGATGACATCATGGTGATGGGGAGGTTCGGAGGAGAAGGCACAACCCCCAACGGCTCCTCTGGGGAGGGGAGCTGTCGCGCAAGCGACTGAGAGGTGGGCACGTCCCGCACGTGACGAGGAGCGTTGGAAATGCAAGCGAGATTCGGAAGTTTGCGGCAGGGTAGACGCCTGGATCCTGGATCTCCGTTCGCAAGCTCACTGCGTCCAGGGTGACACCCGAGTGGGGGCATTGAGTATAACATAAAGTTCAGCACCACGTACCAATGTGTCATCCCGGACAAGGTGCCCCTGGCACCGCTGATCCGGGATCCATTCCCTGGCTAAGGTTGCTTTGCTTACGCTCGTCGCAAGGCACAATCAGCATGACCTATGGCCCCTCTGCCCCGTCCAGATACCGCCGGGGATGCAAGCGGTACCGACGACAGTGGTCGGCACAGGTTACCCGGCTATGGAGGCGAGTGAAGCGTCGTGCTGAGCGTGTGGGAGATCCTTCCCCCCGACAGGAGTCTGGGGCGACGGCGGTCGGACTTTTCATCTCTGTGATGCATCTGCGGCGCTCAGGATAACATCATGGTGGGGGGCAGGTTCGGACAGGAAGGCACAACCCCCAACCCGCTCCCCTGGAGAGGGGAGCGGTCGCGTCAGCGACTGAGGGGTGGGTGCGCATGCGACGCCCGAGACGTCCTTCCGACCGCTGTCGGAATACCCGTCTCAGGCTAACTGTCCCTCAAACGGATATATCAGTAGCGCGGGACCCTCACGCCCACGTCTTCTTATACGGGAAGGCACCACGTATCGCATCCCCCAGCACCCCTATTTTCAGTACATGGACGTTCCGTATCAAACCATCCTCGTCACCGGCGGCTGTGGATTCATTGGGTCGGCCCTCGTGCGGCATCTGATTCGCACCACCGACGCCCAGGTCGTGAACGTGGATGCGCTCACCTATGCCGGACATCCTTCCACCGTCGCACCGGTCGCGGATTCGGAGCGCTACACGTTTCTCCAGGCTGACATTGCCGACCGGGAGGCCATGCGGCAGGCGTTCGACACGCACGAGCCCGATGCGGTGATGCACCTGGCGGCAGAGTCGCATGTGGACCGCTCCATCGACGGCTCGGATGCGTTCTTGCAGACGAACATCGTGGGCACGCACACGCTTCTGGAGGTGACGCGGGCGTATCTGGACGCGGCGGATGCAGACGATTGGTTTCGGTTTTTGCACGTCTCCACCGATGAGGTGTACGGCGAGCTGGGTGATACGGGGTACTTCACCGAAGAGACGCCCTACGACCCACGCTCACCCTACTCGGCCACGAAAGCGGCATCGGATCACCTCGTGCGCGCCTGGCACCACACCTACGGCGTGCCCACGCTCATCACCAACTGCTCGAATAACTACGGACCCTACCAGTACCCGGAGAAGCTTATGCCGGTGGTGATTCTGAAGGCATTGCAGCAGGAGCCCATTCCGGTCTACGGCACCGGCGAGAACATACGCGACTGGCTGTTTGTGGAGGACCATGTGCGTGCGCTGTGCCGGGTGCTGGCCGACGGCACCGTCGGCGAAACATACAACATTGGCGGACACAACGAGAAGCAGAACATCGACGTTGTTCACGCAATCTGTGACATCTTAGACACCCTGCAGCCGGGGGCGGACTTGTCTTCCTACTGCGATCTCATTACCTTCGTAACCGATCGTCCCGGCCATGACCACCGCTACGCCATCGACGCCTCGAAGATTGAACGCGACCTGGGCTGGACGCCTGACGAAGACTTCGCAAGTGGCCTCCAGAAGACCGTTCAGTGGTATCTCGCCCACATCGACTGGTGCGAGACGGTGACGGCCGATACGTATGATCTGGGGCGACTGGGGACGGCGAGTTGATATATTTCAAACCTATCCCTTCGGGCTTCGCTGAAGGCATGATTCTCTGGATGTCTCCCCCTTGGAAAAGGGGGAGAAACCCGAAGGGAGAGGGGGTTTGATCTAATGAGCGGTGATTAAAGCATCCATACCAAAAAAACACGATTGGGGGTGCGCATGAAGTTACACAACCGAAAATCACTGAAGCAACGCCGCAAAGAGCTCCGCAACAATGCCACACCCGCTGAAGTCCAGTTGTGGAGTGCGCTAAAAAAGAGACAGCTCGCCGGACGCAAGTTCAGACGCCAGCATAGCATTGGGCCATACATCGTGGATTTCTACTGTCCAGGTGAGCGTCTTGCCGTTGAGTTAGATGGTGCCTCGCACGACGACCCGCTTCGTAGCGAATATGACGCAGAGCGACAGACATATTTAGAGGCAAAAGACATTCGTGTCATTCGTTTTGAGAACAAGCAGGTGTTTGAGGATCCAGACGGGGTATTGACATACATTAAAAAGCAGTTTGATGAGTAACGTGAACAACCCCCTCTGCCTTTCGGGCTTCGCCGAAGGCGTGATCCTGTGGACATCTCCCCCTTGGCTAAGGGGGAGAGTTTTGCGGTGTAGGTTACTCCTAAATCATTGAAAACCCAACACCAACGCGACGAACCTCCAAACTCCCCCTCTTACCGGCGATAGCCGGAAAGGAGGGGTGCTCCGACAACTGTCGGGGCGGGGTGGTCTCAACTTTACGTTGCACACTGATCTTCTCCATACACAATACACTTCATGAAAGGCATTATCCTCGCTGGAGGAAGCGGTACGCGGCTGTATCCGGTGACGCACGCGGTGTCGAAACAGCTTCTGCCTGTGCACGACAAACCGATGATCTACTACCCGCTGTCGGTGTTGATGCTGGCGGGGATTCGGGATATTCTCATCATCACCACGCCGCACGACCAGGAGGCGTTTCAGCGCTTGCTGGGCGATGGGTCGCACATTGGGGTGAACCTGCAGTACGAAGTACAGCCGGAGCCGAAGGGGCTTGCGCAGGCCTTTACGATCGGAGCCGACTTTATTGGTAATGATGATGTCGCGCTCATTTTGGGCGATAACATTTTCTACGGACAGGGCTTCGGTCCCATTCTGAAAGACACGGTCGCTGACTTAGACGGTGCAACGGTTTTCGGCTACCGCGTGCGCGATCCCAAGCGTTTCGGCGTCGTTGAGGTGGATGCGGAGGGCCGGGCGTTATCGATTGAGGAGAAGCCCGACAATCCCAAGAGCAACAT
The DNA here is from genome assembly GCF_002554705.1 of Longimonas halophila. Taxonomy (GTDB): domain Bacteria; phylum Bacteroidota; class Rhodothermia; order Rhodothermales; family Salinibacteraceae; genus Longimonas; species Longimonas halophila. The sequence goes on from NZ_PDEP01000008.1 coordinate 58,276, forward strand.
CGCAGTAACCGGACTTTACTTCTACGACAACCGCGTTGTGGACATTGCGCAGACCGTTGATCCCTCCGATCGTGGCGAACTGGAGATCACGTCGGTAAACAAGCGATATCTGCAGCACAATGCGCTACACGTACGCACGCTGGGCCGCGGGTACGCCTGGCTCGATACCGGTACCCACGAGGCGATGAGTGAGGCTTCGCGCTTTGTGGAGATCATTGAGCGGCGTCAGGGCCTGAAGATCGCCTGCATTGAAGAGGTGGCCTGGCGGCAGGGGTGGATCAGTGACAGCGATCTGCGTGAGCAGGCAGAGGAATTGCGAAAAACGCAGTATGGGGAATACCTCCGTAAGTTAGGTGACTCTGAAATCCATGGATAGTACGCTGGAGCGAGTAGAGGTTATAGATCTTCCGAAAGTCAAAGACGAACGTGGCAATCTGACGTTTGTGGAGAACGGAGATCTCCCGTTTGAGATGAAACGCGTCTACTGGATCTACGATGTTCCAGGCGGACAAGAGCGAGGCGGCCACGCATTTAAACGCCAGCAGGAGGTGATTGTCGCGCTTTCTGGAAGCTTTAGTGTGAAGGTGAACGACGGAAAACAAAACGCCACGTACAATCTGAATAGGTCGTATTATGGGTTGTACGTCCCTAACGGGCTGTGGCGCCATATGGAAGACTTTAGCACCAACGCGGTGGCTTTTGTCATTGCCTCTACATGCTACGACGAAGATGACTATGTGCGCGATTTCAATCTTTTCAAGGAAAAAGCAGAATGAAGGTACGCCCTAATCTAATTATCCCAGGGTTTCCTAAAAGTGGTACAAGCAGCCTCTACCACTACCTCAGCCAGCATCCCGATATTGATGGCATTAAGGGAAAAGAGCCGCACGTCTTTTCGAAGGCGAGACAGTTTGAGAGAAGAGAAGAAGTATTCAGGCGTCAATTTGATACCTCAACGCGGTTTAGGTACCGAATGGAGGCAAGTACGACATATATGATCACACCAGAAGCGCCTGAACGTATTGAACGTACAGTACCAGATCCCAAGTTCATTATTATCGCTCGTGATCCGATTGAGCGCGTGTTCTCGCACTTCAACTGGCTCTGGTGCATGGGGCAGATTGAAAATGACTTTCGTACTGAGATTCTGAAATGGGAGGAGAAGCCATATCATCCCGATGTCCACTTCGGAGGCAATTACAAGAATTATGTGGCCTTCTCAAGATATGGAGAGCAGTTCCAGCGATATCTGGATGTGTTTGAGCGAGATCAGATTCTTTACCTGACAACGGAGTCTCTAAAAACGTCTACCGAGACCGTCCTGCATAAGTGCCTCGATTTTCTTAACTTGGATCCTATTGAGGGAATTGACACACGCCGTCAGAACGTGACGAAGAAAAATGAAGTCGTCACGGCTCCTAATTTTTTGATCCGACTCCGACAAGCACTGCCCGACGTTCTTTTTTCTCTTCCTGCTGTTAGTTATGTGAAGAAGTGGTTCACCAAAACGTATGAGCCTAAGGTTTTTGGCGTAGAGGAAGAGCAACTTGTGTATGATCTAATGGAGGATGATATCAGGTTGCAAGAGCGCCTGGGACTCTTGTCAGATGAGTGGAAGACGACACAGAAATACCTGTAAGATGGAGCACCGGACGTCAGTTGAAAACTGCGAGATCGTATCGATCCCGAAAGTTAGTGACCGCCGCGGCAACCTGAGTGTTGTCCAGCATGACGATGGGTTGCCATTTGAAGTACAGCGGGTGTTCTATATCTATGACATTCCCAGTGGAAAGAGCCGGGGGGAGCATGCACACTACGAATGCCACCAGCTTCTCATTGCTGCAAGTGGAAGCTTTTGTGTTCGGCTCGATGATGGAGCAGACACCAAGACCGTAGAACTTCGTCGTCCAGGCCAGGGGCTACACATTCCACCTGGCATCTGGGCGGGAGAACGAGACTTTTCAGGAGGCGCGGTGTGTCTGGTGTTGGCCTCTCACTTTTACGACGAAGCTGACTACATCCGTGACTACGATGCCTTCCTCGATTACGCTGCAAAACAATGATCCACGAAACGGCTGATGTGCAAACCGAGGCTATTGGGGACGGCACGACCATCTGGCAGTTCTGTGTGGTGCTACCTGGTGCCCAGATTGGCGCCCGGTGTAACATCAACTGCCACGTCTTTATCGAGAATGATGTTGTGATTGGGAATGATGTGACGGTCAAAAGCGGCGTGCAGGTGTGGGACGGAATCACACTGAAAGACCAGGTCTTCGTGGGGCCGAATGCGACGTTCACAAACGACGCTGCGCCACGCTCGAAGCAGCACCCCGAGGCGTTTGAGCGAACTATTGTAGAGCAGGGGGCATCAATTGGAGCGAATGCTACGATCCTCCCCGGGCTCCGCATCGGGCATCACGCAATGATTGGAGCAGGTGCTGTCTTGACCAAAGATGCCCCGCCTCATACGGTGTGGTTTGGTAATCCTGCCAAACATCGCGGCTATGTCACAAGAGACAAAACCATGCTTGGTCCCAATCTCGTAGACGAAGATGGCAACCAATACATCCTTGAAGAAGAAACGCCCGTCCTGCAATGATCAAGTTCTTAGATCTACAAGCCATCAATGCTACATACCAAGACGAACTTCATGAGGCCGCACGCCGCGTGATCGATTCGGGGTGGTATCTGCTTGGCAGCGAGGTGGGCGCATTTGAGGAAGAGTTTGCACAGTTTGTAGGTGCGTCTCAGGCCATTGGTGTTGGAAATGGACTGGATGCCCTGCGGGTCATTCTTCGCGCCTACAAAGAGCTTGGCGCGATGGAAGATGGCGACGAGGTAATCGTACCGGCCAATACGTACATTGCATCGATTCTGGCGATTACAGACAATGATCTAACGCCTGTTCTTGTGGAGCCCGATCCGGCATCCTACAACATCGATCCGGTTCGTATCGAGGCCAAGATCACGGATCGCACCCGGGCAGTGATGATCGTGCATCTGTACGGGCAGAACGCCTACACCAACCAGATCGGCGAACTGTGCGAGACCCACGACCTCAAGCTGATCGAGGACGCTGCGCAGTCGCACGGGGCGTACTTTCAGGAAGCCCGCACAGGAGCACTCGGCGATGCTGCCGGATTTAGCTTCTATCCAGGGAAGAACCTGGGGGCACTGGGGGATGCGGGGGCAATTACCACAGATGATGACGAGCTGGCCGAGACATGCCGCACACTGGCCAACTACGGGTCGGAGGTGAAGTACGAAAACAAGTACCAGGGCTACAACACGCGTCTTGATGAGATGCAGGCTGCCTTCCTTCGCGTGCGATTGCAGCATCTCCCTGAGGAGAACCAGCGTCGTCGCGAGATTGCGCAGCAGTACCTGAGCGGGATTGAGCATCCTGATGTGGCCCTCCCGACGGTATATGACTTCAGTGGGCCAGACAATGGGCCCGCTACTGTCGATTCATCTGCCAAACCGGTAACTGATGTGGATTCCCACGTATGGCACCTCTTTGTGTCGCGTCATGCGGAGCGGGATGAGCTTCGGGCGTATCTTGATGAGCAAGGCGTTCAGACCCTTATTCATTACCCGATTCCTCCGCATCACCAGGAGGCCTATGCAGACTGGAAGGAGAAGGACCTTCCAATCACTGAGCAGATTCATGAAGAGGTGTTCAGTCTGCCGATGGGGCCGCATCTCACGGATGCTGAAGTGAATGAAGTCATCAAGGCTGTCAATAGCTATCCTGCCGCAGAGTAAACCCGATTGCACGTATGCCGTCCGAAGTAGAAATGCTGGACTTCGAAGCGTTCAAGGAGCGCTACGAGAAGGTGCCTGTTGAAGAGTACCCAAACAACGTACGTGAGGCCGTTCCTGACCCTGTGGTTTCGGTTCACCTCCTGACCTACAACCATGCCGACTACATACGGGAGGCAATCGAGAGCGTCCTCATGCAAGAGGTGGATTTTCCGATGGAAATCGTCTTAGGGGACGACGACTCCTCCGACGGCACGCGCGAGATCTGCATTGAATACGCCGAGCAGTACCCCGACCTGATTCGTCTGCAGCTCCACCACCGCGAGAATAACATCCACCTGCACGGCAGACCCACACACCTTTTCCAGTACTGGTATAACACGTTCAGTGCGCGAGGCAAATACATTGCAATTCTGTCGGGAGATGACTATTGGACGGATCCGTTGAAACTACAAAAGCAGCATGACTTCTTGCAGGCAAACAGTGAATATGCCCTCTCCTTCCATGATGCTAAAGTGGCCGCCGACAAAGGAAAGGTGGTCAGTGAGTCAAAAACGCCAGACGAGAACAAGCGAGACTTCTCCTCCGAAGATATGATGAGTGGAGCATATTTTCCTGCGCTTTCTCTATTCGTACTGAACATATTTGAGCAAGTACCAGAGAAACTCATTTTCTGTATCAATGAAGATAAAGTGACAATAAGTTTACTTGCCAGGTATGGCAAAGGTCATTTCCAAGAAGAGATTGACCCTGCAGTGTATCGCGTTCATGATAGTAGTATCTGGAGTTCAAAAACTCCTCTAATTCGAGTAAAAGCGAATAATGATACACTAAAAAATATGCTATCAGTTTGTGATGACAGAAGTACAAGAGAAGACATCGAAAGCAAAATATTAGGCTCCTGTGTTAGTCTGGTATCAAGACTAGTCTTCGCATGTGAGGTTGCGAAAGCCCTAAAAGAATTAACCGATACATTAATCCTGTTTGCAAAAAGAAAAAAGTTGTTTAACATGTTCTTGTTATTAAGTAATCTAACTCGATTTTTAGGAGGTAGCATAAAGAATTGCATTCGAGCTAAATACTGGAGACTCATTCAGAAACTCGGTATGAGTGCTAAACCACAAACCCGATAGATAAAAAATACTAGGCATGCAAATGTAAAAAACTTAGCAAGTACGAAAATATATACACTCGATGGTAATTAGGTAAACCAAAAAGCATGATACAAGAGGCTAAACAAGAGATTTTCTCACTTGCAACACAGTTCGCTTTGTGCGATGTCGAAGACACGATAGTTGTCAGTGGAGCACCCCGTTCAGGTACAACCTGGCTGGCTGAGTTGCTACGGGAACTCCCTAGCTACAAGATGCTGAATGAGCCTCTCAACATAAGTAGCTCAGCGCTCACTAAAGACATTGAAGGTGTTCAGTGGCGGACGTATTTGGAAAAGGGCACAAGCTTCCCTGAACTCCACACTGCACTTTATAGAGCACTGACTGGAGATGTCGATGCACTGTGGATGTGGCGCTTCCATTCTGATCGTCCTTCTCTCATGTTGTATGAGCATTTAAGTCATCAGAAGCTCGTCGTGAAAATCATTAGAGCGAGTCGTATGCTAGGTTGGTTATCTGATTCTTTTCCGGTTCGTGCCATTGTCCACACGTTCCGTCATCCGTGTGCCGTTGTGGCGTCGCAGATGAACTATAAGGCTGTATGGAGCAAAGCTTCGCCCCCCTCTGCTAGAGAAATGCGAGACGAACTTGGAGCTGGACTTCCTGATAAAATCTGGAAAGAGATCCAACCTGCTACTCAGTACATGCGTACAGCCGCAGGAACACTGGCTCTCGTTTGGGCAATTGATGCTCTCTGTGTCCTTCAATACCCAGTACACAGGCCTTTCGTAGTAACGACCTACGAAGATCTTTTACTTGATACAAAGAGGGAGGTCAAGAGAATTCTTGACTTGATCAACGAACTCGTACCCCAAAATATGCTTGAGCGCTTCGAGGTGCCGAGCCATTCCGCATCACAAAGTCTTGAGACAGGGAATGTTAGCAAGCAACTTGTGAAGTGGAAAGATATTCTTTCTACCGATCAGATAGATGAAGTGTTGACCATAACTCAGCAAGTCGGCATCGAATTTTATACAGAGCAGCCTATGCCAGAACAACCCTTTCTGCGTGAGCAAGTCAAACCTGCTCAATAGACTGCGCTTCGCGTAAACCATTGGTTTGATCCTAAACTATCAAGGCATTGATTTCGACACAAAAAATAAAAAAGTTCGCTTTAAGGGCTGCAATAGAGGTGACAGGAGGTTGTAGGATGAAAGACACGATTATGTTGGTGGGGGCACCGCGATCAGGTACGACCTGGTTGGCCGAGTTACTCCGAGAGGTGCCGGGATATAAGTTTCTCAATGAGCCTCTCTTGCTTCCTAACAACCCCCGTGCCCGCGACCTGGGATTCGAATGGCGAACTCACTTAGCACCTGAGACAGAGAATGAGGAGTTTGAAAAATTCTTTAGTCAGGTATTGAGTGGTCGTGTGCCACATGGACCAATGTGGCATTATGAGGCAAAATCGGCTCTCGGAAAGTTTCAGGAGCAAGTCACACGTAAGAAGTTGGTGGTCAAGTTCTGTCGTGCTGGACGCTTGCTGCACTGGCTACACGACCGTTTTAGTTTGCGGGGTACGGTGATGATCATACGGCATCCTTGTGCAGTAATTGCCTCACAACTGGCACATGGTGGATGGTCCAACCAAAGCTTCCATGGTGCAGAAGTGAATATCAATGCGCCGGCAAATATTCAAGATGAGTTTCAAGGCTTACTATCCTCGCTTGAGACGAAGCTTGATAAAATGACAGCAATCTGGTGCCTCGATTACTATATTCCTCTAGTTAAGTATGCAGATTATGGACATCCGTGGACTCTCGTGCCATACGAACGCCTGGTGTTAGATGGATACGCCGAAATGGAGCGGGTATTTGGTTATCTTGACGCTGAGGTTCCAGAGACGCTTCAAGAGAAACTCGGCACCGCTTCGGCCTATGCCTCAGATGACTTATCGGTAACAGATGAGTATAGGCAACTTTCGAAGTGGGAAAAACAACTATCAACAGAGCAAATTAACCGCGTCTTGGAAGTTGTCAAGGCCTTTGATCTCGATTTCTACACGGAAGACATTGAGCCTGACTACGATCGACTCTTACAGTTGCAAGCCATTCAGGCATAAGGTTATTGGAAAGTATGGAACACGAACTATCATTCCCGTGCAATTCCACCTGCATGTGGTGCCCATCATGACCCTGCTCTTATAATTGTCAATAGACTCTAAATACCAGCAGCTAACAAAATGGAAACTGCATCTTTCGGATGAAGAAACCTCCCATGTTCTTGCAATAGCACATTCGTGCAAAATTGACATGCACGCAGAGGATTCCAATCCTAAAATATGACATGTTTAGAGAACTGCAACATCCGGATTACGTCTGGAATTGAAAGTAGTGGTTTTTGGATGGTAGCTAGTAGATAACATGCCCGACGTTTCCGTCATCATCCCCACATACAACCGACTTAGTTTCCTCAAAACAGCCATAGCCAGTTGCTTTGAAGGAAACAATGGCATTGACATTGAAGTCGTCGTCGTGGATGATGGAAGCACGGATGGCACGCGCGAGTGGCTTAAAGCACTGCAAGATACGCGCATCCGTCCAATTCTCCAACAGCACAAAGGAGCACAGCATGCGCGTAACGCCGGTCTAAATGCCTCCGGAGGAGACGCCATCAAGTTTTTAGATGATGATGATCGACTAGCTTCTGGTGCACTGACAATAGAGTTTGAAACTCTACGAAGGAAAAAGGTAGACTTGTGTTATGGGCACCTCAAATTTGTAGGGGATAGGACTGAAGATAAAGTTTCCTACCAGAAAGATACGAAAGACTTAATATCAAGTATTTTTTTGGGGGAGATATACACTCAGCCACATGTTTTTTTATTTAGTAGTGAGCTTTTGGAAGACATAGTATGGAATGAAAGACTGAAATACGAGCAAGATAAAGACTTTGCAATCAGGGTATCTGCAAATGTTAAATCATTTGCAATAGTAGACAGAGTTGTGGGTATTTCCAACGTACACTCTGGAAAAAGAATAACAACAGAGAAAAAGTTAAAAGATTCAGTATCAGATAGATGTAAAATACGAATACATCTTATAGAGAGAGGAGTTGATGAACTTAACAGTAAAGATCAACTCAATGTGAGAAGACAGAAAGCGGCTGCGAGAGGTATTTGGCACTCTGCCTATATGATGGCTGTACATGACTTCAGGGGCTTTTTCAATGCATGGAGGAAATTAAAAAAAATAGATCCTATGTTTACCCCCAAACGTTCTGATCTATTCTCAAAGACCGTTGACAGTTTTTTTAGTCCCGCTTTAACTGAGTTCATTAAGCTCCCAGTTAGAAAATTGAAAAGAAATAAATGAACTACTATTTAAGAAAAGTACCAATTGTTTTTGATCTTTTATGCCAACATATTGATACTCCTGAAGTTGCGATCATAGGCTCGGTTCACCGAGAGAATGTTGGTGATATGGCATTGAGTGAAGGAGTTGCATCTGTACTCGAAAAAGAAGATGTGAGTTCAGGTACACAACTCATTGGTGAGGGGATGGTCGGACTATCAAAATGGCCTATAGGCCAGGGTAAAGCGATTGTTGCAGGAGGGGCATTGGGAAGGGAAACCCCCTTGCGTTCGCTTGTTGAGAAATACGGAAACGATCCGCACCAAGTGGCAATCGTCGGTATCTCGTTCTGGTCGAATCACGGTCTGTCCAAAGCTAGTGTCGACTTCCTTAGGTCTGTAAAGTTTTTGTCTTGCCGTAACTACCGAGACGTGGATACCCTGACAGAAATGGGTATTAAAGGAGCGAAGTTTGCTTACGACAATGCATTCGCACTTCCAGTTAAAGAATATGTTAGGGATAAGAGACGGCTGGGGGTTAACGTGGTAAGTCGGCACATGGCTTGGGATGGACATGGGTATATTCCCGCTAACAACAAGGAAGTGGAACGGCCCTTTGGCCCGGCGTACACACGCTCCTTGCAGAATATTGCCTCCACCCATTTAGAACGGGGTTGGGATGTGGTACATATTCCATTCACTAATGAAGACGAGCGGTTTGCCTCGTGGGTTTTCAAAGACATACCGGTTGAACTTCATACTTATGACCCCAGGGTAGAGCCAACATATCGTGCAGTGGCAAAGTGTAGCCGGTTCATTGGTACGCGCTACCATGCACATATCTTTGCTTTGAAGGCACAAGTGCCGCTTCTTTCATTTAGCTATGCAAGCAAGTGTACACTTCTTAAACAAAACCTAGGAATACCTGATTCCATGCAGGCGACACACCTGGAAGTCTCCCAGAACGGGGACAATGTTGTTAGGCGCTTTTTGAATGAAACAGGATTTGTGTTGCCTGATGATCAACTTACTCGAATCGAAAGCAGTGTGCGTAACAATATTCGAACTGCCCTACACGCTATATCCTGAGAACTCGTGTCTCCCGTTCGTCTCGTACATATTGCTCCCGAACTCCCCCCCACCGTAGGCGGGATTGCCGACTACACTGCAATCTTGTCCGAGAGATTGGCAGAGGTGTCAGATGGGGCGGTGGAGTCTGTGCTAGTTCGGGCAGGAAAGACACCTGCCGAACCTCCAGAAGTGGACTTTCGGTGTGTAGATCATGATAGATCGTACTCGGCCAAAGCCTTGAGCGCAACTATAGAACAGCTTTCCAACGGAGCGAGTGGACCTGTCGTGGGCCTGCTTCAGTACTCCAGCTATGGATACGCCCCACGCGGTGCCCCTCTCTGGCTACTTCGTGCATTGCAGCGAGCCTGTGGCGAGAACGGTGTACCGTTGATCACGATGTTTCATGAGCTATATGCTACCGGACCACCCTGGACCAGCGCGTTCTGGCTCTCGCCGGTGCAGCGGTATATAGCGGCGCAGCTGGCGCGGTTGAGCAGTGCCATTGTCACAAATCGGGCGAAGTCAGCGGCCTGGCTTCGTCGTTATGTGCCTGCGGAAACGCCTGTCCGCATACAGCCGGTGTTCTCGAATGTGGGTGAACCTGAGCATGTGCCATCGTGGGATGAACGTGAGCCGTACGCGGTGGTGTTTGGAGGGAAAAGAATGAAGACGCGTTTGTACGATGCTTTGCAGCCTGCTCACATAAGCATGATGCGTGATCTGGGAATCCGACGGGTCGTGGATATAGGATCGCCGGGGGCCGCTCCAGAAGCAATTTCTTATATGCCAGTTGAGGAGCGTGGCATTCAGTCCGCCGAATCGATTAGCGCACTGCTGTCCGATGCAAGGGCTGGATTGCTGCATTATCCGGTTGACTACCTGACTAAATCGGGAATCTGGAGCGGGTATGTGGCACACGGTGCGGTGCCGCTCATTTTCTCTCCACCTCGGGCAACAGAGACTATTCATGACGGGCGGCACTTCATTCGTCTACAAAGCAGAACGCAGATATCGACTGATGAAGCAGTGACTGTACATCAAGAAGGGTACGCCTGGTATCAAACAAACGCATGTACTGTAGAAGTTGCCCGCTCCATGTTTGACTTGATGCACATTTCCAATCCCACCTTATGATTCTCCCGAACTTTCTGGTTATCGGTGCCCAAAAGACTGGGACGACGGCTCTTAGCCAGTTTCTGCGGCAACATCCTGATGTTTGCTTCAGCCGACCCAAGGAGACTTGGTTTTTTGATGAGCGTTACGACAAGGGCATTGAGTGGTTTGCAAGTCACTTCGAGCATTACGAAGGCGAAACGGCGGTCGGGGAAGGTACGGCGCGCCTGCTACAGAGCAAAGAAGCGCCATCCCGTATCCACCATCATATACCGGGTGTTCAGCTTGTATGCATCCTCCGGAATCCGATTGACCGGGCGTTTTCCCAGTATCACTTCTATGTATATACCGGGAAAGCAAGTCCTGATCGCAGCTTTGGGGAAGTCATTCGCGATCCTGAGAGCGAGTTTGGGCAGGATATGATTCGGCAGGGCAAGTACATCAATCACCTCAGGCGGTACGAGGATGTCTTCGGAAAAGAGCAATTGCATGTGTACTTCTATGACGCATTCAGGAGCACCCCGATGGATGTTGTGCAAAGCATTTATGAGCGTCTTGGGGTAGATCCATCATTCACCCCGGAGGCCTCGTCGAAGCACAATGTTACGCAGTATTCAGCGTCTCGTGGTGCATATCACCTGGTGCGCAAAGGATGGCAGATGATTCGGGAACAGGCTGGGCACTACTTCCCGCAAGCAACTGAAAAACTGCGAAGTCAAGTACGCAGCCTTTTCTTCGACACAGAAAAGCCTACAATGAACGAACGTGACCGGTCGTTCTTGCAAGAGCAGTATGCAGAGAGCAACGCGGCATTAGAGGTGTATCTGGACACTGATCTTTCGCACTGGATATAATATTTTCACATGAAGATTTTAACTGAAAGCCGCGCCTTCTACCCCTCGGTCGGTGGTCTTGAAATGATGGCCGAAGGGCTGAGTACAACTTGGCAAAAGCGGGGTCACAACGTACGTGTCATTACAGCGACGCCGCTTCATGAACAGAAAGAGCTTGAAGCACTTGACGTAATTCGTCAGCCGTCAACTTCAGAATGGATTCAACAGTTGCGTTGGGCAGATGTGTTCTTTCAAAATGGGGTTTCACTTCGCAGCCTCGGATACCCGCTTATCATGCGTTGCCCAATTGTATATCGGCATCCAAACCTGCTTACATCCAACAAAGACGGATTCGATCTGCCTAATCAACTCAAGCGATGGGCCACCCATCTGGGATACAATATTGCCAGTTGTCAGGCCGTTGCCAACACGATACTAGGTCCTGCAGAAATCGTCCCTAACACCTTTCGCCCCATATTTGATAGAGAGGGAAAGTCCGATTCAGAACGCCAAGGTCTTCTGTTTGTCGGGCGTTTGGTGCATGGGAAAGGTATTGACATTGCACTTGATGCACTCTATCAGCTACACCAAAAAGGGAAATGTTATTCTTTAACAATATGTGGTGGAGGGAAAGATCGGGAGCTATTCAAAAAAAGGACAGCAATGCTCGGACTCGCCGAGGATGTGACCTTCGTCGGTTGGACAGACTCGAAGGAGCTTTCTCAGAAATATGCGCATGCAAGTGCAGTTCTTGTTCCGTCCCGCTATGAAGCATTTGGTATTGTTGCACTGGAGGCTATTGCTTGTGGCTGTCCGGTAGTTGCTTCGAATGTTGGCGGTCTGCCCGAATCGGTTGGAGAATGTGGGATATTGGTCGAATCGGAGAATCCAGCAGCACTGGCCGAGGGCATCGAAAAGGCTCTGAATCCTGCTGTGCGGAGTCAGTTGCGAGATGCGATGCCTGCTCATATCGCCAGACATCGCATCAACCGCGTGGCAGATGCGTACCTAGAGGTGATTGAGCGATATGTGGAAGAGGTATCGTGAGGAAATACTTTACATTGGGTTTGAGACCTCTTCATGCCATAAATCATGATCCAGTCCCATTCAAACAGTTGTCTGTTCACTGCCTGAACGACATCCAGGCAAGTGACACAGGCCGGTAGATGTAGGGTGGGAGTTTCAAATCAGTCTTACCGCTGGTCCAGATATCAGGATTCTGGATCAACCCAGAGCGCCCAGAATACATGTGGAAGCAGATCTCTCATATATCTGCCTCGTTGTTTGAATCACGTAGCAGTTTATGTCCAGCATTCGTGCCCTTCGCCAACATACTACACCGCGCTCGAAAAAAGCGACGTTACCTGCGTGGGTATGGGCAGTGGGTCTGTTTGCTGTGCTTATTATCTGGCAGGGAGCGTTTCGGAAGTGGTTTCTTCCTGGACTTGCGACACCGCTCTATGTAGCAAAAGACATTGTGTTGGTTGGAGCCCTTGCGCTGTATGGCATGCGACACCGGTTTCAACTCCGCCCATCTCTACGCCAGACAGCTCTGCCGGTCCTATGGAGCGGACTAGCATTCATTGTCGTACTGCAGGTCTTTAACTTTAATTTCCCTTCGATACCGGGAAGTGTGATCGGGGCACGCTCATATCTGCTATATACGGCCCTGTTGATTCTGATGCCACCTATCATGGATCGAATACGACGTCCAGAGCGGGTGCTTACGTGGGTTGTTGTCTTGGGTATTGTTCCTATCTTACTGCTTGGGTTCTACCAGTATGGGCAGCCCGTGGACGCATGGATCAACCAGTACGTGGCAGATGAAGCAAACGTCGTAGGAGTTCTTTCTCGACCTCGTATTACGGGTACGTTTAGCTATATTGGAGGGATGGGTGCATTTCTCTCTTCGGTGCTCTTTCTGGCTATGGGTATGTTTCTGGCAGGCTTGCGCTACGGACATCGCTGGTATACGTGGATGGGCGGAGCCTTACTTGCATTTACACTCATCGTGGCTCCGATGAACGGTTCACGGAGTGTTGTGCTGGGCATGCTTGTGCCTCTGCCTTTCGTTCTGTACGCGGTACTGAGTGGAAAGCAAGGGGTCTATATTGGGGTTTTAGTAGGTCTGCTTGCATTATCTGGAAGCTATGTTGCCGAGCATAGTGGATGGGTCTCCCAGGGGTGGGAAGGAATTGAGCATCGGATGGAAACCGCAAGTGATCAGGATACGCGTGTTCAGTCTATGCTGACTGATCCCTTTCGAAAAATTCCTGTGGGTGGGCTGTTGGGCTATGGGACAGGGGGGACGCACAATGCCGCAGGGGCCCTTGCAGGGGGGCGAGTAGATGTAGGCGTTGGGTATGAGGGAGAGGTGGGGCGTGTAATTATTGAACTTGGGGTGATTGGAGGTGCCTTATATATTCTTTTGAAAGTCTGGCTGGTATGGATTGCGTGGCAGGCGTTGCGTCGTGCAAACACGGCATGGGAAGCACTACTCGGCATCACAGTATTTAGTCAGCTTTTACTAAGTATGGGAACGGGAATGATTGTATTTAATCACATTGCTGGTGCTATGTATTGGCTCTATGCAGGGATTGCGGTGTGGCTCTGGAGTCGGCAAGAGGAACGGCAAAAAGCCTTTCGGGCAATGAGACAGCGTGTTCAATCTGTATCGAATGCGGGGCGTGGATGAGCGATTCAGTATTAGTCACACATCCTAATCGCCAGCACTCGCACCAGTTAGCGCAGGCGCTGCATAACCACGAGCAGCTATCTGGATACTGGACGGGCGTGCCTGCACGTCCGCTGGGCCAGGGCACCTGGTGGCGCTCCGTTGGTCGCCTGTTCGAAAAGCACGCATTGCTGGATCTGCCGAAGGATAAAGTGGCCCACAACATTGTGGGACCTGTAGCGCGGCGCATGGCTGCACTTGTGCCTGCATCGTGGGGCGTAGCTGTACAACATGCCGGGATGGCCTGGTTTGATCGCTGGTGTGCACGCCGCCTCGATAGCACCAATGCTCGTGCTGTGGTTGCATACGAAAACGCAGCTCTTCATACATTTCGCGCAGCCAAAGCGCGTGGCATGGTTACCGTCCTGGATGCGGCCAGCTTCCATCATGCGTGGCAGGACGAAGCGTATGACTATCCTGAGCCTGAGGCCGTACACCAGTGGATCAACACGCGCAAAGACGAAGAAATCGCTCAGGCAGATCATATACTTACGGTTTCCGATCTGGCACGTGAGAGCTATATCGAAGGCGGCGTTGCACCGGACAAGGTAACATCTGTACCGGTCGGCTGTGACCTGGAGCGCTTTCAGAAGATGGAAGAGACCGCGGCAGAAGCCGACGCGCCATTCACGTTCATCTTTGCTGGGCATGCGGGGTATCGCAAAGGGATTGACCTGCTGATCGAGGCTGCGAAGCGACTACACAGCGAGTTGGATACAGACATGCAATCCGTTCGGATTTGGATTGCGGGAGGCGAAGATACAGGAATAGAATGGGGCAACTCCTCCTGCATAGAACGTCTGGGACGACTGCCGCAACCGGAGCTTGCCTGTCGATTTCAAGAAGCAGACTGCCTGGTGCTTCCGTCGCGTCACGACTCGTTTGGGATGGTCGTTGTTGAGGCTATGGCCACGGGGCTTCCCGCTATTGTAACGGAGCACGTAGGTGCAAAGCAGGTCATTACAGAAGGCGAGTCTGGCTGGGTCATCCCGGCAGAAGATGCTGACGCGCTCTATGATCGGATGCGTTGGTGCATAGATCATCCCGCAGTGGTGCGATCTATGTCCGCGAGCGCCCATGCTGCCGCACAGGAGTACACATGGGATCGGTATCGAAGCCGGGTGGTGGCGTTTTTGGAAGGGTATTTAGAGGGGGCGTGAGATGAAAAGGATAGACTCAATAAGTTCTTTTGGGCTTGTAGCACAAGGTGCCGCGTCCAACGTGGATGGGGACGTTCATTTTTTGCCTTGATGCAAAAACGAACCAAAAAGATCAAGGCTGGAAGAACTGGGCCTGACTGCGCCCTTCGGTCCGCTAAAATTGATCAAACTCACTCGCAAGCTCGCTTAAACAGGATCAATTTTCGGGCGCGTCCCTCCGGGCTTCGTCCGGGCGGCCCACTTCTTCGAGGCCGAACGGGCTTCCTACATGGGTTCCATTGCCATATCGCGGAGAGGACCACGGGGAGGCGTGAAGCCTGTAATCTGAAACACTCAAAACAGACTGGTTGACCTTGCATTAGTTGTCAGCTCCAGCGGCATACCATGCTTAAATATTCGGTAGTGGTTGGACGATAAGTGATCGTCTCCGATCTTGAAGACGGGTCCGTCCGACATCCTGACGCCGATAGGCGGAAGGATCGCAACGCCGGACACTCATGCCCAGCATGCCGCGCGTCGTGGCGTTCCCCGTGAGCCAACATCGTATCCCCTCCGTAGGCTCGTGTTGAGATGCTTCACTGCGTTCAGCATGACAACCGAGAAATCGCGGGGAAGACCGCCTTCAGGGAGGGGCCATTTAACGTGTTAGCACTACCGAATATTCGTGTCCAGATGCAATAAGTAAGACGCTGGATCAAGTTCTTGGTGACTTGAACTGATGGTTTGGTGATATGAGAGAAGGCAGGTTCTACGTCGTAGAACAAACCCACACAAAGTCATCCCGGACAATCCCGACGGAAGTCGAGAGCAGAGCCGGAATCTTTCCTGTTCACAAAAGTGGGACAACTCCACAACTTGGAAGCTGTTTTCTTTGGGCATCAACCCCAAACTCGGTCATCTTTTGCTTACGTCTTTGCAAGGCAGCATACAATCCGCCCGCAACATCGACAGGCGTTTCGTAGGTAACTTAAGTTATGAGGTATGGTACCCACTCCTCACGTTCTGTCATTCTGAGGAGCATGGCAACGAAGAATCTCCCCCAAGGAGAGCAAAACAGGTGCGATAAGGAGATTTGCTCGTATTCACTCGTCAGTCGCTTTGCTCGTGTTTCGACTCCTACCGGCAGGTGTCGGTATCCGCTCAAAATGACAGCTCTGTAGGTCGCAACTTGGGTTGGGCAACAACCTGTACAGCACTGCTGCATACAAAAAGTTCGGTAGGGGTTCGGGGCTAAACAGCGCGCGCCCAAAAGAGCGCCTCGAGGGTGCAGCAGATTCCTCGACCTCGTTCGGAATGACACTGCAGAAGTGGCAAGCATGCCAAGGACTAAGCGCCTCACGTAAACATCTGCCCCGCACGAAAAGCCTTCCACGATCGCATACATACGTCGCATCCACCATTGCATGTCAGACTTACGTCGTACGATTACCCGGAAGTGGCTACGCATCCTTCGGCACCACTTGAAAACATTTCTCGGCACACGCCCTGCGCTCTACTTTCCCATTTTTCGGCGTCGAAGCGGGTACGATGCGCTACTTGTAGATCAAGATACCGATATCTGCATTGAGGGCTTCCCGCGTTCAGCCAACAGCTTTGCAGCCGGAGCGTTTGAAGCAGCCCAGTCACACAATATTCGGCTTGCCCATCACACCCATGTTGCAGCCAATGCGATGCGGGCCTGCGAGCGAGGCATTCCGGCGATTGTATTGATTCGGGATCCCCGCGATGCAATCGTTTCGAACATTGCTCTGGCTCATGAAGTCCGCCTGGTCGAGACCGGTGCGGTGCCGGAGCAGATATCTGGGTTTGGTCGGCAACTGGAAGCGTGGCAGGCGTTCTATGACGCCTTAAAACCGCACGAGGATCAGTTCGTCACCGCACCATTCAAGCAGGTGATCGAAGACTTTGGGGCAGTGATTCAAGCTGTGAATGTCCGGTTCGATACAGATTTTGATGTATTCAATCACACAAAAGAGGCGGCAGACGCCATTCACGCTGGTCGAGGATATCATGCAGGTCCAAACCAGCGGCGGGGTGAGATAAAAGAGCGCGTTCGAACGGCGTTCGAAGAGGAATTGAAAAGCGATAAGCGCCTTCGTCGCACGCTGGAACATGCAAGGGAGACCCATGCTGCTTACCTTACACGCGCTTCTGTTACGGGGCATTCCAGCACACGGCAGTAGCCTCGTTGTCGTATCCACTTTTAGTTCTTATCATACCACATGCCCACCCGTATTGCACTTGTCGTTCCCGACTTATCGACCTCGGGAGGCGTGTCAACCGTTGCCCACTTTCTCACGGAGGTTGTGCGCGAGTCATCAGCATTTGAGGTGGATCTCTTTTCGGTAGCGCTCGGATCGTCCGATCGGGCCAGTGTGCAGCTCCGCTCGCCCTCCACATGGACGACCGGGGTGCAGGTGCTTCCAGAAACGAAACACGAGTTGTCCTACAGCCACGTAGGCGCGGCAGTGTCAGAAGTCGAATACTTTCGCTACCAGCCGCGAGCAGCGCTCACCCGGCGTTTGAATACCTACGACCTTGTCCAGGTTGTAGCAGGGACGCCTGCATGGACCCATCTCTGTCGAGATGTGCACGTCCCCGTTGCCCTCCAGGTAGCGACGCTGACCCGAGAAGAGCGCCAGTCTGCATTGTCGAGCAGCATACATCCCATAGCACTGTGGCGGCAACTCATGGCCCGCATTACGGACCGTCTGGATCACACCGCTCTCAGCCATGCAGACGTCGTATTTGTAGAGAACCAGTGGATGTACGACCACTTAACAGAATATCTGCCGGATGAGCAGGTGGTGTTTGCTCCGCCGGGCGTGGATACAGAGCGATTCACACCCGGAGATGTACCCTCGCAGCGGTCGTACATTCTATCTGTCGGACGCTTTGCCGATGCCCGGAAAAACGTACCGCTTCTCTTTGATGCCTACGCTCAGTACCGGCAAACCGCTGCGCATCCCCTACCGCTCGTCTTAGCTGGACGCACAGCGCCTCCTCCCGACGCATGGGCGCAGGCTGAAAAGCTCGGCATACGAGACGCTGTGACCTTTGAAGAAGACGTTCCTGCCGATGCGCTGCCTGCCCTGTACCGTGAGGCAGCACTGTATGTCGTGTCTGCTGATGAAGAGGGGCTGGGCCTGACTATACTTGAGGCGATGGCAAGTGGGTGCCCCGTGGTGAGCACAAACTGCGGCGGGCCATCAACGTCTGTTGTGGAAGGCGAGACCGGTCACCTTACGCCGGTTGGTGATGCCGATGCGCTGGCAAAGGCGATGACTGATGTGCTGTCCGATGCAGAGCGCACCGATGCGATGGGGCAGGCTGGTCGCAAACGAGCAGCGTCCGTGTTTTCAAAAGAGTCCACCGGGCAGCGTTTTCTTGACGTATACAAACAGCTTGTGTCGCCATGACCGTCGCCCACACCGTAGCCAGTCTCGACCCGGATGCCGGAGGGCCGTCGCGTACCGTTTCGGCATTGTGTGAGGCGTTGGGAGAGCATTCAACCTCCGTCGAACTGGTGACAACCGATGCCGGTGGCAAAGGACAGGCGATGACGCCATCCGCAGAAGCAGCGCAGACGACCTTTGTGCCAAGCCATCCGCTCTGGACCCGCGTCCGGCAGTTCTACACAGCGACCCGTGCCCGCATCCACCAGACCGGGGCGGAGTTGGTGCATGACCACGGGGTGTGGCTCTTGACCAATGCCGCGAGCTACTATGCGGCGCAGGCGCAGGGCGTGCCGTATGTGCTTACCCCGCGTGGTATGCTGGAGCCGTGGGCGCTGAATCACAATGCATGGAAGAAGAACCTGGTGTGGTACGCGTACCAGCATCGCATCTTGAAGGGGGCGGCTTTGCTTCATGCTACGGCACCGGCTGAGGCAACGCATCTGCGCGCGCTCGGGCTGGATGCGCCTATCGTAGTGGCTCCGAACGGCGTGACCGTACCGCAGCAGTGGAAGCAGAAATCAGATTCGGGTACGATGCGACAAGCGCTCTTCCTCTCGCGGGTGCATCCCAAGAAGGGACTGTTGAACCTAATGGAAGCGTGGGCAGCGGTAGATCCTCCGGATTGGGAACTGGTTATTGCCGGTCCGGATGAGAACGATCACCAATCAGAGGTCGAAGCCCGCGCAGTGGAGTTAGGCATTACCGACCAGGTGTCGTTTCCGGGCTCTATTCCGGATGCGGAGAAGTGGGCGCTCTATCGGGCGAGTGATCTGTTTGTATTGCCGACGTTCAGTGAGAACTTTGGTGTAGTCGTTGCGGAGGCGCTGGCCAGTGGCATCCCGGCGATAACAACGACTGGAGCGCCATGGTCGGTCTTGGAGGAGCGCGACTGCGGCTGGTGGATCGAGACGGGAGTGGATCCGCTCGTGGAAGCGTTACGGGAGGCCACGACCTGTTCGGATGCTGAGCGATTAGCGATGGGACGGTATGGGCGCGAGCTTGTGAAAGAACGGTTTGCGTGGCCTGCTATTGCCCAGACGCTTGCGGGAGCGTATCGGTGGCTGCTTGATCCTACGGTGGGGCGCCCAGAATCGGTGGTGCCGCGTGGGGCTGCGGTGGATACCAAAGACCTGACAGGTCTCTGAGACCTGTCAGGTCTAATCGGAACAGCCCGCTCCGATCTATCACGCTGTCGATGCGTGTAACGTGCCTGCTACACAAAACGACACCTCCGAATCCATGTCCGACACCCTCGACATCGCCTCCAACCGCACCGCGCAGAAATATCCGTGGGGCGAGATGGCACTGCGGGTGCTGTGGATGGTGGTCGGAAAGCCCCTGTTCTGGGCCAGTCCGCGTCCGTTGTTCGGATGGCGGCGGTGGCTCTTGCGGCGGTTTGGGGCGACGATCGGACAGGGGGTCAACATCTACCCGAGCGCCACCATCTACTTCCCGTGGAAACTTACCGTGGGCGACTGGAGCGCGATCGGTGAGGGAGCGATGATCTACAACTTGGGCCCGATCACGATTGGTAAACAGGTAACCATCTCACAGCGCGCCCACTTGTGCGCTGGGACACACGATCACACGGATCCAACCATGCCGCTCCTGAAACCACCTATCACCGTCCACGATCAGGCCTGGATCTGTGCCGATGCCTTTGTTGGTCCCGATGTCACCGTAGGCGAAGGAGCCATCGTCGGTGCCCGAGCTGTGGCGGTGAAGGATGTGGAGGCATGGGCGATTGTGGGCGGGAATCCAGCGCGGCGTATTGGAACGCGGGCATTACAGACGACTTAGGACGGAGGCAACCAATTCATTGTACGTCCATGAGACATTTCACTTTGCATGTCGCAGATGCTACCCCTCACTGTTCTCATCGCCGCCAAGAATGAAGCAGCGAATCTCCCAAAGTGTCTGAAAGCACTACATCCGGCTAAACGGGTTGTGATTGTTGACTCCCACAGCACCGATGCCACGCCCGACATTGCAGAAGCGCATGGGGCAGAGGTCGCGCAGTTTGAGTACAGTGGGGGGTATCCCAAGAAGCGGCAGTGGGCGCTGGACACGCTGGATATCAAGACCCCCTGGGTGTTGCTTCTCGATGCCGATGAGGTGGTACCCGAGGCGCTCTGGACAGAGATCGCAGAGGCAATTCAGCAGCCGGATCCTGAAACGGCCTATCTCATTACGAAAGGCTTTCACTTCATGGGGCAGCGGTTTACCCACGGCGGGTTCTCGCATCAGGCGGTGCTGTTGTTCCAGACAGGTACCGCACGGTTCGAGCAACTGATCGATGATCCAGCGTCCGCGCTGGATATGGAGATACATGAGCGCTTGCTGGTTGATGGCAGCGTGGGCGAGTTGGATACGCCTCTCATCCACGAAGACTATAAGGGATTGGAAGCATACATTGAGCGCCACAACAAGTATTCTACATGGGAAGCACGCCTTCGGCAGACGTATCTCACAGAGGGCGCGTACGGGGAGCAAGCCGTTGAAGCAAACCTGTTTGGCGATGCACAGGAACGCCGTCGGTTTCTAAAGAAGATTGCTATTCGTATCCCTCTGGAGCCGTGGCTCTGGTTTTTCTATCACTATGTGTTTCGGCTCGGATTTTTGGAAGGGCAGCCGGGACTCATCGCCAGCCGCATCCGCCGCAATTACATTGCGAATGTGCGAGCCAAGATGTACGAGTTGGAGCGTTCGGAGGATCAGATAGGTAAACAATAATAGACGATATGGACATCAAGGCGCTCAGTAACGAGGAGTTTGCGCGACGGGGAAATGCACTGTTCGAGAAAAACGTCCGCCCTCATGTGGATGTGGAATCTGACGGCCACTTGTTTGTGGCGATTGATATTGCAACAGGGACGTACGCGGTTGATGCAGATGCGGTAATAGCGACCGATAAACTTATAGACCAACAGCCGGATGCACAGAGTCGCATTTGGTATCGCCGTGTTGGCTCGGAGCATGCGTACCGGATGGGTTGGCGTGGTTCTGAGATGTGAAACTCTTCTTTTTCAATGCAGGCTATTGCTGTGTCACACGTGATTCGTGGGGTAACGCGTGGGATTCCACGTCATAGTCATCCCGGACAAGGCGCCCCTGGCGCCGCTGATCCGGGATCTTTTGTGGCCTTCTATGACAATCATGCCTGACCCACCCAACCATTGACCTGTGACAGAGCACTATTCGCAACTGGTTTGGTATACAACCCGCACCCTGCCTGCCCCAAGCGCCGATTTAAGGAAGACGTGAGGCAGTGGAAAACCCATAGCCGGGGACCGCTCGCGTCCCCGGCGGTCTGTGCGTATCCACCCCTCTCCAGGAGAGCGGTTTGGGGCTTGTGCCATCCAACTCATACCTCCCACCACCATGATGTTGTCCTGAGCGGCGCAGATGCGCCAAGCATCTGCAGAGTCGAAGGATCTCTCCCACGTTCAGCACTATGCCATACTCTTCAAGGTCGTCCCTGTCGGGGGAAGCATCTCAACGCCGGCCTTTCATGTGTGGCACGGCCTTCGGATGTGAAATCTGGATCCCGGCTCAAGTCCGGCCTGCCCTGGTCGCCGACTGGGGAAGTGGTGTGGTGAAGGGTAACGAAAAGATACGAGTAGAGGAGCATGGGCGCTACCGCTCGAATCGGGGTAGGCATCAGTGTTTTGTTGTGGACGGGCTTATTCGTCTTCTGATGGCATCTCCCCCGCACGCAACAGCCTGACAACTTCCGATATGATCTTACTACGCATCTCCTCGCTCAACAGGCCGGCTTGATCCTCAAACAAATCAGTGTTCGCCGTGAATAGCTTTCCCGGCCGGGCGGAGCTTCGAGCGAGACAGGTCCGAAAACGGGAACGAGATGAGAATTACTGCTTCGGCTGGAGGTGCTTCCATGCCTCGCCCTCTTCTTCTTGATTCCAATCCTCGGCGAGTGTCTCTTCGCTGAGCAGAGCCGTTTCACTCACGTCGCGCGTGTCGGCTTCGGGCACGTCCTCCAACACGGTGATAAGCACGCGCTGTGAGGCGTGGAGTGTAAGCGGCTCCAAAAGGCGAATGTGGCCGTGCTCATCGACCACCGCTTCGACTGTTTTCGGCATTGCTCTCTTAAGCGTTGTTCGATTGAATACTCAGTGGTCTAATCTATTCAGAGTCGACTCGGTTCGCTGTACATAACTGGTGGATGACTGCACTGGGAGGGTTCCCGTAGCCAGGTAGCTTGTGCCGAACGCCATCGGTAACTCGTGCCGACCACTGTCGGCACTGTTTGCATCTCCAGTGGTCTGTGCGTATCCACCCCTCAGTCGCTGGTGCGACAGCTCCCCTCTCCAGGGGAGCGATTGGGGGATTGCTCCTTTACCTTACACTTCAGCGTCATCCTGACCCACGACGACCGTCGGGGGGAAGGATCTCAACGCCAACCCTGCACGTGTGGCACCGGCATCGAGTGGTGTTTAGACCTGACAGGTTTCGGAAACCTGTCAGGTCTGGATCGCCAGGTCTGAACGTCCTAAAACCGCCGGGGGGTGAACGGGGCGTTCCAGCGGATGCCCAGGGCTGGGGCGACGAACGTGTCGGTACCGGTTTCGGCATCGTCGGTGCGCAGGATGCGGAGTTGGCCTTCGATGAGCAGGTCGGGGCCGATTTCGAAGCCGAGATGCATATCCAGCGCATCTTCGACCTGACGAATCCCGCTGAGCATGGCCACGCGGTCGCTAACGCGAGTGTCGGTGGAGCGACGGATGTCGCCGCCTACATTACGGTCGTCGGTACCGCGTCCCCGCCAGGTGCGGTGGTACCAGAGTCCGGCCTGCCACCGGTGCTGCGGGCGGTAAGCCAGCCGTGCAGACACGTCGTAGCTGTTGGGTCCGGCGCTGTGCCCGATCGGATCGCTCCAGTGGGCAAACGCATCGAGCGAAAAGCGTCCAGCATAGAAAAATGGACGGATGCGGCTGCCTTCCACATGCAGCGACCAGGCGCTTAGCGATGCGGGGGCAATGTTCACCCCAACGAGCCCGGCCCACTGATTGCGCCAGTGGTCCGTGCCGAGGTGCTGCACCGACCAGTCGTTGAGGGCAAGCTGCGCATGCGCTTCGAGTCCGCTTACCACCTGCCAGCGGACATCGAGTCCGGTGATCGTGTTATGCGGACCGCCCGCCATGGAGTGGATGCTGCGCACACCAATGAGGGGCGACAGGTAGTGCGCTTGCACGGCTTTGGGGGGCGCGCCCGGTGCATCGCGACGCGAAAAGACAGTCGCCTCAAAGAGTCCGACGGTGAGGCGGGGACTCGGCGCATAAGCCAGCCGGTGAAATGCGGCATAGCGGCGGGGCTGCACGACATCGGCGCCGTCACGCTGCCGAGCGACACGAGTGGCATCAATAAAACGCGTGTACAGGGTGGTGTACTGAAACGCACCGCGCTGGGCCTGAATGCGTAGCTGCTCGTGCGGGGAGCCGTAGTTGGAGAGCACCAGACTGTTCATTCCGTAGCCCCAGTGGCGGCTGAGGCGTCCGAACTGAAGATCGACAGGCGCGAGATCAAGCCCTATCATGCCCACGGCTTCAAAGTAGTCGTAGGTGGTGTTGCCTTGCGGCTGGAGGACGAAGCCGAAGCGTGGAGCGGTGTTCACAAGCTCCTGGCGGTTAGCTGGAAACTCGTTACGGACGTCCTGGGCCTGGTTCTCAGAGGCATACGTGTCAAAGTACACACGTCCGAGGTGGCCGGTGGCGCGGGCGCCGCGGCTGTTGCGCCAGGCGGTGTCGGCGGCGCGCGGGTCGGTGCCGCTGTGCTGCACGGGCCCCCGGTAGCCGTTGTAGACGGGCTCCAGCGTGAGGCGGTAGCCGTCGCCTTCGCTGTGGAGGAACGTGTGTCCATCGCGGTAGAGCGCGCCCCACTGCCGGTTGATCCATGCGGCGCCGGGTGCGGACTGCTCGTGGCGCAGGCGGTCGACCGTGCGCTGTTGCGGGGAGGACAGATGCGGGGCCGTCCGTGCGGTGTCGAGCAGGGCTTGGGCCTGGGGAGCACGCTGGGGGTGATGGAAGCCGTCGGTGGGGGCCGGGAGGGCGCCCTGCACACGCAGACGATCCATGAGCAGGGCGGTGTCACCGTTTAGGCGAAGCAGGCCGTCCTGTTGGGCGGTGGCGGAGAGCGGCAGAGCGGCCAGCACAACAAGAAGCAGCCAACCGGTCCAGCGAGCAAGGGATGGGGGCATTGGGAATGGGCGAGCCGGGTCGTGAGCAGGACGGGTGGGACGCTGTGGGTGCCCTCTCAACCTACGAGGTGCGGCGTAGAAAGTACAGGGAGGGCGATCGTTGGATTCAGAATGCTTCCTTAGCTGGGGGCCGCTCGCATCCCCGACAAGAGGACGGGGCAGAGGGGCCCAAAGGGTCATGCCTGCTGTGCCCCTGAACGGGTGCGTCACAAGGCGGAGCCTTGCGACGAGTGTAAGCAAAGAAACCTCAGCCGGGGACCGCTTGCGTCCCCGGCGGTTTGCGCGCATCCACCCCTCAGTCGCTGGGCGACAGCTCCCCTCTCCAGGGGAGCGCTTCGAGTTCATGTCTTCCTTTGTGTTCAGCATGCGGCTCGCGTGTGCGGAACGCAGGAGCGTTCATTCGCTGAGTCAACGGGGGACCGTTGACGTCAGGAGCAGACGTTCTGGGCGGTCCTTTTGGCATTGCTCCCACCCCGACGTGGCACACCGAGAGCCTGCACATACGCGACAGCGGACAACCAAGACATGCCTGTTCGGGGGCCACAACCCGGAGCGCATGAGCGGGAGGGCGCGGCCGGGGCTTATCCAAACAGAACAGGTTCTTAAACCGCAGGGTCGGCACATTGCGGCATGGACAAAGTACAGCCTACGTACTGTCTTCCAACCAATCTGCCGTTTGCTTATGGCTGATGCGCCGGTCTTTCGCCTCTACAATTCGATGACGCGTCAGGTGGATGCGGTGGAGCCGCTGGAGGACGGGCATCTGCGGTTTTATGCGTGTGGGCCTACGGTGTACACGTATGCGCACATCGGCAACTTTCGGTCGTTTCTGACGGCGGATCTCATCAACCGCACCGCGCAGGCGCTGGGCTGGGAGACCACCTTTGTGAGCAATGTGACGGACGTGGGGCACCTGACGCAGGACGACCTGGTCGATCCGGAGGGCGCCGATAAGATGGCGGCGGCGCTGGAGCGCGAGGGGCAGCGCTTTGCCAACATCTATGACCTGGCGCGCTACTATACGGGCGCGCTGCTCGACGACTGGCACGCGCTGAACCTGCAGAATCCGGATGTGCGCCCGCGCGCTACCGAGCACATTGCGCATCAGATTAAGGCGGTGGAGCGCCTGATGGAGCGCGGCCATGCCTACGAGACCGATCAGGGCGTCTACTTTTCGGTGGAGACGTTCCCCGAGTACGGTAAGCTCTCGGGCAACGAGGCGGCGGAGCAGCTGCAGGCTACCGAGCGCGAGACGGTTCAGGACCCGGACAAGAAAGATCCGCGCGATTTTGCGCTCTGGAAGAAGGATCCCGACCACCTGATGCAATGGCACAGTCCGTGGGGTTGGGGCTTTCCGGGGTGGCACATTGAGTGCTCGGCGATGTCGATGGCCTACCTGGGCGAGGCGTTCGACCTGCACACCGGCGGCGAAGACCTGGCGTTTCCGCATCATGAGTGCGAGGTCGCGCAGAATGAGTGCCTGACCGGCGCAACGTCGGTGCGCTACTGGGTGCACACGCGCTTTCTGCAGGTGGAGGGCGAAAAGATGTCGAAGTCCAGCGGCAACTTCTTCACCGTGCGCGATCTCATCGAGCCGCCCGAAGACGGCGGGCGCGGGGTGGATCCGCTGGCGCTGCGCTACACGCTGATGGCGGGGCAGTACCGCAAGCCGTTCAACTTCACGAAGAAGACGCTCTCCGACAGCGCGCGCATCATCCGCCGCTATCAGGACGCCGCTGAACAGGTTGAGGAGGCCTTGCAGGCGGACGAAGAGGGGCCCGACCACGCCGCCGACACGCTCCCCGACTGCTACGACGCCACCCTCGCCGCCATGTGCGACGACCTGAACACACCGAAGGCCCTCGCCACGGCGCTCGAAGGCGTAAAGTTCATCCAGGGCCTCGGGCGCGACCTGAACGGTGCCACCGCCCGCACCGCACAGCAGTGGCTGGTGGATACGAACGATCTGCTTGGCATCATCTGGCATCAGGGGGATGCGGAGGCCGCTGCCACAGGCGAGAATGCGGACCTCGCTACGAAGGTCAACGCCTTGCTCGACGAACGGGCTGCGGCGCGCGAATCTGGCGACTACGACCGGGCCGATGCCATCCGCGATGAACTCGACGCCATGGGCATCGAGGTGATGGACGCCCCCGACGGCACCACCTGGAAACGGAAGGCGGTGCTGTAATTTGTGGGGCGGTGCCCTGTCCGGACGGGTGCATCGTGGTCCCACAGGCGACACATCGGCGATGTGGCGCTACCGTTCATCCTCCGACCTATTCTGTCTATGTGGGCGCATTGCGATGCGCCCCTACTGTCGCCATATTTTGCCTGTATGGACGCATTGCGATGCGTCCCTACCGTCATATGTCAAATTATCATCTTCTGCTATGGATCTATTTGAACGACCGCGTCGGTTGCGTCGCACGGCGAACCTGCGGCGCATCAACTGCGAAACGCGCCTTTCAACGGATCATCTGATTGCTCCGCTCTTTGTGATGGCGGGCTCGGATGCGCAGGAGGAGGTATCCTCCATGCCGAACCAGTACCGCTACACGGTGGATCGGCTCGTGCGCGAGGCCGAGACGCTCCACGCACTGGGCATTCCCGGCGTGGCGCTCTTCCCTGCAATTCCGGAGGCGCAGAAAGACGCCACCGCCAGCGCCGCTACCGATCCCGACGGACTCTACCCGCGGGCGATTCGTGCGCTGAAGGAGGCCGTGCCCGAGCTGCTTGTCATGACCGACACTGCCCTCGATCCGTACTCCTCCGATGGCCACGACGGCATCGTCGAGGACGGCGTGATCGTGAACGACGCCACCGTCGAGCGCATGTGCGATATCGCCTGCACACAGGCCGAAGCCGGCGCCGACGTGATCGCACCGTCCGACATGATGGATGGGCGCGTGGGGGCCATCCGCACCGCACTGGATGCGGAAGGCTTTGCGGATACGGCGATTCTGTCATACACCGCCAAGTACGCCTCGGCCTACTACGGTCCGTTTCGGGATGCGCTGGACTCTGCTCCGGTCGAGGGCGACGACATCCCCGCCGACAAAGCCACCTACCAGATGGATCCCGCCAACAGCGATGAGGCGCTCCGCGAACTGCGCCTGGATCTACAGGAGGGGGCCGACATGGTCATGGTGAAGCCCGCGCTGCCGTACCTCGATATTATCCACCGCGTGAAGCAAGCCTCGGATGTTCCCGTGGCCGCCTACAACGTGAGCGGCGAGTACGCGATGATCTGCGCGGCCGGGCAAAACGGCTGGCTGGATACGAAAGCCACCGCCCTGGAGGCGCTCACGGCCATCCGGCGCGCGGGCGCCGACACGATCCTCACCTACTTTGCCAAAGACGCCGCCCGCTGGATTGCTGATGCGGCATAGATCCCAAGCCAGCCCCCCGTACGGGCGCACCGCCGGTGCGGCCTACCTGCTGCCGGTGATTCCAAACCCTTACCATCCCAAACCCAACCTCCAACCGACCATGCCAACCATTCCCCCGATCGACTACGGCGACCTGCAAGGCGGACTCGTCCGCATGATGGAGCGCTACCAGGACGAAGGCACCCTCACCGGCGACGCCGACGAGGACGACGCCATCCGTGCCGATGCCAATGCTGCCCTCCTCGGTCTGCTCTACGACCAGCGCGTGCGCGCTGAGTATGCGTTCACCGGACCGCTGCGCTTGAAGGAGCGCCTGGGTCACCTGGACATGGCCACGATCGCCGCAATGGACTTCGACGAGTTCCAGCCGATCTTTGCGGAGAAACCCGCGGTGCATCGCTTCACCAACAAGATGGCCGAGAACACGCAGAAGGTGGCGAAGATGATCGCTGAGGAGTACGACGGCGATGCGGCCAACATGTGGAACGATGGGGCCGACATCAACACGATCGAGAAGCGAATTAAGAAGCTGCCGGGCTTCGGGAAGGGCAAGGCCTCGAAGATCAAGTACGTGCTCCACTACTTCGGCCAGCGCGACTTTTCGTGAGAACGTTCAGACCTGACAGGTTTCCAAAACCTGTCAGGTCTAAAATTTCAGGAGCGGCCTCATAGCCCGGGACGTCCGCTGCGCTCCCAGTCCCGGGCTACAAGTCGCTAAACACGTACTCCGCCTTGTGACGCTGCTATTCAGGGGCACAACTGGCATGACCCTTCGGGCCCCTCCGCCCCGTGCGGGTTTTTAGGAAATGAGACTTGTCGGACGCGGGAGCGTCCTCGCTCCTGCGTCAATGCAGGAGCGTTGACGAGCAGGGGAAAAAGCCTCGTTCCCCCCGAACCCCGTCGGAAAAAGAGGAGATAGATGAAAGAGTGCCGGTTCGTCTGCTCCCCTGGAGAGGGGAGCGGTCGCGAACGCGACTGAGGGGTGGATACGGAACGGTCAGACCTGACAGGTTTCCAAACCCTGTCAGGTCTAAAAGCTCACAGTAGCGCGGGACTGGCCACGTCCCACGCATGAACAGTGCGCATTTTGCGCTCTGCACAACCCTTCGCATCCCACTGATTTATTACGACCTACCACATGACCGACACGCTCTGGCCGCTGCTGGAAACGCATCTGTTTGAGGTGCCTTCCACCGAGGAAGCCTTCAACCCGTACCGTGATCGCCATCCGGAGCTCGACCAGCCGGGGGCACCCGATGTGCGACGCGCAAACCTGCGCGGCTACCTCGACGCATTGCAGGCACCGCGTCTCTTTATGATGGCCGAAGCGCCCGGCCCGTGGGGCTGCCGCTTTACCGGCATCCCGATTACGAGCGAGGACCAGCTGCTCGACCCCGCGTTTCCGCTGTCGGGCCAGCGCACCAGCACCGCCGACGAGCCACACACCGAGTACAGCGGCTCCATCTTCTGGCGCGTGATGGCTCCGGCGTTCCCGCACTTCTTTATCTGGAACAGCGTGCCGTTGCATCCGCACGACGAGGGCGAGCCGCTCACCATCCGCACGCCGCGCCGCACGGAGGTGCGCGCGTGGAGCGACCTCACGCAGGGCTTGCTGGATGCGATGCAGCCGGAGCGCATTGTGGCGATTGGGCGCAAGGCCGAGCGCGCGTTCAACGAGTTGGAGGCCGACCCCATCTACGTGCGGCATCCCTCGCACGGCGGATCCAAGAAGTTTGCTGCGGGCATGGAGGCTATCCTGCGCGACATGGGCCTGCCCACCGCCGCCAACGCGTAGCCTGAACCGGTCTGTCAGGAAGCGGGAAGCATCCCTGCCGCGCCGCGTTGGCATGATCCGCCGTCTGTTTCGAAATGCCCTTGCTCTTGTGGAATCGACCGACCGCTGGCCTGCCATTCTTGCACTGCTGAGCGCCGACCGGTGGGTGCGTGCTGAAGACGTGGCCCCTCAACTTGGTATCAGTCCGCGCACAGTCTACCGCGAGATGCAGCGGCTTATGGATGCTGGTGCACCGGTCGAGGCGGCTCCTGGATATGGCTATCGGCTGGATGCAGAGCGGATGCGCTCGGTGCACAACCTGACCGATGACGAACGCGTGGCGCTGACGGTGGGGGCGGCGTGGGGCGCTGCACAGCTCAGCGGTCGGTGGCAGGCGGCGGCCCATAGCGTGCAGGCGGACCTCCAGGCTACGCTGCCCAAGGCCATGCAACGACGCGCCGCGTCGCTAACCGAAACGCATGTGCGCGGCCCAGCCCAGCCTGCTCCGCCGCGAGATACCGTGGCCCATCGCCTGCAGGACGCCATCGGGGCCGAGCAGACGGTGCGTCTGGAGCGTGGGAATGAGGCGGATGAAAATGCGGAGTCCGTCCTCCTGAATCCGTATGCGCTGGTTCGCGCCGGAACGGCGTGGCAGGTCGTCGGCTACGTGCATCAGACGGAGCGGGTGCAGCACATTGCGCTGTCCACGATCACCGATCTGCATACGACCGACACCACGTTCGAGCGTCCGCCGGGCTATCGGTCCACCGCGCGCCGGACTGCGTCCCCCGAACGGACGGTGCACGTGCGGTTCGATACCAAGGTGGCAGAGGCGGTGACGGCTCCTGCGGTGGCTACGGTTGTCGAGCGCGAGGCCACCCTGCAGGGCGTGCGCATGACGCTGCGCGTGGCACACGAGCGCGATCTGGTGCCGTGGCTATTGAGTTGGGGCGCCGAGGTGTACGTAGAAGCGCCCACCGCACTGCGCAACCAGCTTGTTGCGGTGGCACAGCGCATCGCCGAGCAGTATCCGGCGGCGCCCACGCTGCTGTCATAGCGCCTGCCTCTGATGCCAACGAATTTGTTGACGCTAAAAGTATGAATCTGTACACGTTGCTTGCGTTTGGACTGGTCGTGTACATCGTGCGGGACATGTTGCGGACGTGGACGAAGGCACGGGCCGAGGCCACCTCGGATGCGGCCCTGCGAGCCCGCGTGGCGACCCTCGAAGAGGCCCTTGATCAGCAGCAGGCCGCGCTTCAGACGGACATTGCTGCGCTGCGTGAGGAGCAGGATCACATGACCACGCGCCTGGAGCACCTGGAGACGATTGTAACCCACGAGGCATGGGAGCGGTGGGGCGAGGACGCGGCCTCCCGCATCGATCCGCCCGACCGACGGCCCGATGCCCCGGCCTCCGAGATTGCGGCCCAGTGGGCCCGGAAGATGCGTCCGTAGATCCAGATAGATTCTGACGGGATCGTAAAGCCCCCTGCATCCCTCGAAAAAATGACCCGCATGGTTGCGATTGGGTACAGCAACCCGCACATTGGAAGTGGTACGCATCATAGGGGCTCCACCATGAGAATACACTTGACTTATTATCCGAGTGCTATGTTTGTAACGTCTATCTAACTCGGGGTGGAATGAAACTTGTGGTCTGTACCACGGGCCTGCGACGTTGCTGCGTAGGCTGCTATCGACCTTGTGTACTCATTGTGTTGCATATGGCTACCGACGATCCATTGCTGTGCAGTTCGTGTTCGATGCTTGGCGAGCCGCTCTGGCGAAGCCGGGCCCGGCTGTATCCCACCTACATTGAGCTTTCTGGGTGGTCGTGGACGGGGCGCACGGTGTACCGCCTGCCTATCGAGACGATTCAGCATGTGCGGTGGTGGGGCGGCAAGCGCGACATTAACCTGGAGATTACGCTTGCAAGTGGAAAAATAGTGGCGCTGTATCTGGAGGAAAGTGCCGGTACGTGGAACTATACGCTGCGCCGCCTGCGCGAAGAAAACATGATAGCATCGGAGGGAGACGCGAGCGCGGACGCGGTACGCGATGCGCAGAGCACAGCCCCTGCAACTGATCCAGATAGAAGCGCAGACCCGTCGCCCTCTGGAGATACGCTTCCGGAACGCACTGCGCCGCATCGGGTCGGAATAGCACCGTCGTAAGTCCTCCTTTCCTATGCTGTACCTCTGCTATGGCTCGACCTCTTGCTGCTGCACTGCTTCTTGCTCTGTTTGTCGGATTCGGATCGGCGGCAGCGCAGTCGGTTGATCATATCGACGACGAGGACCTCGCCGCGGCACTGGCTGAGGTCGATGAGCTCCGGAAAAACGGCGAGTTTGGGGCTGCCTACGGGCGGCTAAACGACATCCAGGGCGAGTATCCCGACCGGGCCGAAGTGCTCTGGCGCATGGCAGCTACCGAGGTGAACATGGGCGAGCAGCGCGGCAACAGCACCTCCTTTTTCGAACGTGGTCTGGAGACAGCCAACGCAGCCCTCGAAGCGGATTCCTCGAACGGATACGCGCACTTTGCCCGTTCAATGGCTGAAGGCCGCCTGGCGTTAGCGGCCGGCACGCGCGAGCGCATCGAACGGTCGCGCGCGGTGAAGCACCATGCCGACCGCGCGATCGAGCTCGAAGATGACATCGACGGTGCGTATAACGCGCGGGGACAGTGGAACCGCGAGGTGGCCAGCCTCGGTTTTATGTCGCGTGCCATTGTGCGCACGGTCTACGGCGGACTGCCCGATGCCTCGTATGAGCAGGCTGTGGAGGACTTTCAGGCTGCTATCGAAATCGAAGATCGCATCTTGCACCGCTACGAACTGGCGCGCACCTACGCGATCATGGAGCGCCCCGAGGATGCCCGCGAACAGATCGACATTCTGCTCGATATGCCGGAGGTCTACTACAACGACGCCGATCTGAAAGAGCAGGCGCGCGACCTCCGCAACGATCTGTAACGTCTTTGGTCTGCAGGGGCCGCCTGCCCTCTTCGAGACCGCCTCTTCTGATGTGTCTAACCTACCCACGCTTCCCGTTGTATGGCCTATTCTGCGGAAATTAGCCGCGAACAGCCCACTGCCTTTCTCTTTCTGCTGGACCAGTCGGCCTCTATGCAAGACCGCTTTGGGGGGGCGGAGCAGAAGGGTGATGCCGCGCCCAGCAAGGCCCGCGTCTTATCGGACACGGTGAACCGGCTGATGCAGAACCTGGTCTTGCGCTGCGCGAAGGAGGATGGCGTGCGCGACTACTTCCACATCGGCGTAATTGGCTATGGCGAGCGCGTGCAGCCGCTCATCGAACCCAGCGAAGAGGTGCAGAACAGCACGGGGCTCATCCCCATCAGTCACCTGGCTGAGCGCCCGAAGCGCATGGACGAGCGCCTGCGCGAGGTGGATACCGGCGACGGGCGCACCGAAGAGAAGCGCGTAAAAGTGCCCGTGTGGTTCGATCCGCACGCTAAGAACGGCACGCCCATGTGCCAGGCGCTCGATCTGGCCGCGCAGTCGGTGCGCACGTGGATCGACCAGCATCCGCACAGCTTTCCACCGGTCGTGCTGAACGTAACCGACGGCGAGGCCACCGATGGCGAGCCGCTCCGCTACGCCCAACAGCTCCGCAGCTTTGCCACCGACGACGGCGAGGTGCTGCTTTTTAACGTGCATCTGTCCTCCTCGGAGGCGCCCGCCGTGGAGTTGCCCTCGGCCGCCGGCGAGCTGCCCCGCACCGACGAGTACGCCGAAACGCTCTATCAGATGTCGAGCACGCTGCCTTTCTCCATGCGCGCTGCCGCCGAGCAAGAGGGCTACACGGTCAACCTGGATACACGCGGCTTTGTCTTCAACGCCGACCCGGTGGCGCTTGTGCGGTTTTTGGAAATCGGCACGCGCCCCAGCAATCTGCGGTAGGTGGAAGGGTGGATGTAATGGAGGTGTGGAAGAATGGGGGGGAAGTAAGGAATGCGAGTGTTCTGTCACACGTCATTGTTTGAGTCGTTTGAGAGCACGGGATCGCGCCCACTAAATCTCCCTTTGAGGGAGACATGTTTAGCGATGTGCCATCCAGGGGACATGCAGTGCCGACAGTGGTCGGCACAAGTTGCCGATGGCATTCGCCCTTCAATACGAAAAATGCCCTGGGGTGAACGGTCCCCCGTTCGCCTGCTTCTCGTGTATCGCTACTGATGGTAAAGATCTGACAGGTCTTTGGAGACCTGTCAGATCTATTCGGGCCCGAATTATCATCCCGCACAAGTCCCTGCCCCTCATGAACGCATCGCTGCAGGTGCTAAGCGTCCCCAAAGCCGGGCACACCGATGCCGAAAACGAGGACGCCGCCGCGTACAAGGCAGAAAGCTGGCCCCTGCACGCAGCCGTCGCTGACGGGGCTACCGAATCCGCGTTCTCGCGCACATGGGCCCAGCTGCTGGTGGAGCGCTCCCTGGCGGAGGGCATCCTGGCACCGACCGAGACCGCCCTTACGGCGTGGCGCACGGCCTGGCGCACGGCCGTGGACCCGAAGGTGCAGGCCCAGCCCTGGTACGTGGCCGCTAAGACCGAACAGGGCGCCCACGCTACGTATCTCCACCTGCAATGTACCGCAAATGGCGACTGGCAGGCGGCCCGCGTGGGCGACTGCGTGCTCTTCCACATCCGAAACCGCACGCTCCAGGCCACGTGGCCGGATATGGAAGCAGGTTCGTTCAACCACCGTCCCGACCTCGTATCCACCCAGCCCGGTCACGCGCCCACGGTGCACACTACATGCGGCACCTGGCAGCCGGGCGATGCGTTTTTGCTTGCCACCGATGCTGCCGCTGCGTGGCTCCTTCAGACAGGTGCTGCACCTGCGCTGGAATGGACGCCCGACGCGTTTCGGGACGCCGCCCAGGCCGCCCGTACGCAGGGCACGCTTCGCAATGATGACACCACCGTACTGCGTTTCGTTCTCTCGTCCTAATGCCTCGTCATGGCCAGCTACCCTACGCCCAGCGCCTATCAGGAAGCCGTTCAGTTCCCCGAGTCTGCCTTTCTGGATGAGACGCTGCAAAACGCCACCCCGCGCACTAACGTGCTGGGACTGCCGCAGCCCATCAGCGGGGCGTTCGCGGTGGTCTTTCCCATGACCGACGCCCACAACCAGCGCTGGGCTGCCAAGTGCTTCCTGACGGATGTGCCCGACCAGCAGGCACGCTACGAAGCCATCGCCGCGCACCTGTCCGAGCACGACCTGCCCGCGCTCGTCACGTTCGACTACCAGCAACCGGGCATTCGCGTAGAAGGCACCGCGTACCCGCTGCTCAAAATGGAGTGGGTCGAAGGCACCGCGCTAAACACGTGGATCCGCACGCACCGCGACGATCCCGACGCGCTCCGGGCCCTGGCCAAGGTCTGGACCGACCTGCTCGCCGATCTGGAGGCGGCCCAGATTGCTCATGGCGACCTGCAGCACGGCAATGTCCTCGTGGTCGATACCGACAGCGGCCCGGCGCTTCGCCTGGTTGACTACGACACCCTGTACGTGCCCGCGCTCGACGGACGCCAAAGCCCGGAGGTCGGCCACCGCAACTACCAGCACCCTGACCGCACCGAACGCGATTTCGGCCCCGCGCTCGACCGCTTTGCCGGACTCGTCATCTACACTGCCATCCAGGCCACCCGCGTGCGCCCCGCCCTCTGGGACCGCTTCGACACCGGCGAGAACCTGCTCTTCCGCGACAGCGACTTCTACGAGCCCGAGCAGTCCCCGCTCTTTCAGGTTTTGGGGGATACGGAGGCCATCGCCCCATTGGTAGCACATCTCGAAACCGCCTGCTACCAATCGCCCGAGCAGGTGCCCACGCTTGCACAGGCCCGCGACGGCACCGCCGAGGTCCCCGCTCGTTCGCGTGAGGAGTTCGCCTCCACCCGACGCGCAGCACGCACCACCGCACGAACGGCTCCGCGCTCCCGATGGGCCACGCTCGCCCTGCCGCTCCTGGCTATGGGCCTCGTGCTGGCAGCCGTCTTTGGCTGGACCGTGAACGTGTGGGTTGGATTCGGCCTGGGGGCCGCCGTTGCTATTGGATGGGGCACCGGTGTGGCGTATCAGTACCGCGCGCATCCGATTGTGCGTCGGCAGCGCCGACTGCAGCACGAAGCCGACCGCTACACCGCGCTCATCGAGACGATGGAGCGGGAGCTGGAGACGCTTGCTGAGCAAAAGTCCGATGTGAAGTCATCCGTAGAGGAGCGCCGCGACGAACGGCTGGAGGAGGTGCAAGACGAAGCCCTCTACGACAAACTGAAGCACCACTTCATTGGCGAAGTCGGCGCAGTCGACGGCGTAAAGCACCGCGATGTGGTGCGTCTGAAAGCAAACAACATCCGGACCGCCTACGAAGCCACGCCCGAAGCACTGTCTGAGGTGCGGCGCATCCGCGATACCACGAAGGCG
Organism: Longimonas halophila; assembly: GCF_002554705.1. Lineage (GTDB taxonomy): Bacteria > Bacteroidota > Rhodothermia > Rhodothermales > Salinibacteraceae > Longimonas > Longimonas halophila. The sequence goes on from NZ_PDEP01000008.1 coordinate 94,706, forward strand.
CGCATCAACATGTGGAGGAGCAGCCTGGTGCAGCACTACGCCGATGCGCTCCCCACGAAGCTCTCGCCTGCCGAGGAGCGGCGGTTGCAGCGTTACATTGCCCGGCGGGTGGAGCGCATCGAGACCGAGGCCGCCCGTGTGCGCGAGAAGATTCGCGTGTACGAGGCCGAGCGCCGTCGCACGAACGCGCGCCAGGAAGAGCAGCCGTCGCTTTCGGTTCGGCGCTACCTGACGCATCTCGTGTACCTCACCGATCTCCCGAAAAGTGATCTCGGGCCGCCGCGTCCATCAAGCCCATCCACGAACGGACAGGCATCAGCAGACGCTTCGCCCGAACGCCCCGCGCCGGTTAGCGAGGGCCCATGGTGGACACAGGGCACGACGTGATCTTCGAGCGGCTATTCGCCATCGAGGAGTTCGTCAACGGTGGTTTCGGAGCGGCCTTCTTCGGGCGTGTCGCGGACAAGAGCGAGAATGGCGGCGTGGGGCACGATGAGATAGTCGGTGCCTTCGAAGCGAATTTCAGTGGCTTTTTCGCGCAGGAAGAACGCATAGTCGCCTACCTCGGCTTGCAAGGGCAGATAGCGGATCGGCCGCTCAGTTTGCTTCCAGGTTTCGCTCTCTGAGTACTCAGGATTCGGCGTCAGATACCCGGGGCCCGTTTTGATGATGCGCCCACCCTTTACCTCTTCCTGCGCTGACACCGTAGCGGGTAAGAGCAGCCCCGAGTCGGTTTTCTGTTCACCCTGGCGCGGTTGAATGAGGACTCGGTCGCCTACAACGAGAAGCGTGCTCATGAACGTGTGTGATCGTAGGAAAAATACATGCGTATCCCGTACGACCCGATCAGGGAGCGGTTCATCTGAGCGCGGGCTGGCGAAACCTGTTGCTACTTTTCAACAGGAACCTTGAGTGAACGAGAACCTGTGCGCTTACGCCGTGCCCAGCGGATCCCAAATGCGTTTCATGGGAAGCGTGAAGCCTTCAACGACCGTGTTGGCAGTCACGCGGTCGGGGCGATCGAGCACCTCGGGGGGATCATCGGGCGTGTAGGTCGTGACGGTCTCGGTCTGCGGGTCGATGAGCCAGCCCAGGCGGACGCCCGCTCGCACGTACTCGTTCATCTTGTGTTTGAGCGCGTGCAGCGGATCGGTTGGCGAGCGCAGTTCAATCACAAAGTCGGGGGCCAGCGGCACAAATCCTGCACGTTCGTCCTCGGTGAGCGCCAGGTATCGCTCGCGCTGTACCCACGCCGCATCGGGCATGCGGTGCGCGCCGTTCGGAAGCCGAAACATGGTGCTGGAATCGAAGGCGATGCCGGTGCCGTCGTCCTCGGCCCATTCATCCAGGTAGCGCATGATGCGCGTGTTACGTGCTCCAGATAGGCCACCGGTTGGACTCATGATAAGGAGGGATCCGTCGGGATTCTGTTCGATGTGGAGGGTGTCGTTTTCCTGACAGAGCGCAGCAAATCCCGCATCCGAAAGCGGATGCTCAAAGTGGATCTGCATGCGCTCGTGCGGCAGCACCGGACGGATCGTTAGCGCCGTAGCACGGTCGGGGGCACGGTCGGCAACATCAGGCATAGCCAGTTAGCAAGTTGGGCAGAGGGCTGCGCTGTGCATGAGTGACCTCGACATCGAGGGAGCGTCTATACCGCCGGGCAGTCATTCCGTTGCCTGTGCTTCCACGACCCGCACGCCGTTCCAGAACGCCACATGGTCTTTGATGTGGGTAGCTTTCTCCTTCGGCTCGGGGTAGTACCACGCGGCGTTTTCGTTGCGTTCATCGCCCACCACCACATCGTAGTACGAGGCGCGCCCCTTCCACGGGCAGGTCGTTTGGTGGTCGCTCTCTGCAAAAAACGTCTCGTTAATGGATTCGGGCGGGAAGTAGTGGTTGCCTTCTACAACGACGGTGCTGTCGCTTTCGGCCAGTACGGTGTCATTCCAGATCGCTTGCATAGTGGTCTTACGGGATTGGTTACGGAGTACGAAAGAGGAAGGCGAGCATCCAAAGCGCCAGGATGCCGCGCAGCGTCCATGCAATGGTGCGGAGCCAGTTGGAGCGCACGAGCCAGGTGTGGGTGTAGGCGTCGAAGCCACTGGTGAGCATGCCGTGCAGCGGCGCCTGCACGAGTCCGGTACTGACCCAGATGAGGGCAAGCAGTCCAAGCCCGGTCCACACCTGCGCCGACGGCACCAACGCCGCGTATCCCGCTGCCAACAGACCTGCTGTAGCAAGTTCAACCAGCATCACCGGTCCTACGATCCACGTGATGCGCTGCATGTGGAGCGCCTGGTACGTTGCGTACGTTTCGGGACCCACCTGCGCGAAAAGCGGATAGTGGACGAGCTGCATCACCCAGATGACGCCGACCATGGTCCACGTGGCACCGGCGTGCACGAGCAATAGGGTAGCGGGATGCAGTGCGTTGGGCATGATACCGGAGCAGCGTCTCGGGTTAGGCAGGCACGGAGCGATCCGTGCGGATGGCCTCGGCGGCCATGCGTCCGGTGCCCATCGCATCGTTGATAGAGGCAGTGCGCAGGTAGTCGCCGCAGACGTACACGCCGTCATGGTGGCGCACCATGTTGGCATCGTGCCGCACAGATGGCGGGGTTTGATCGGGCAATGCGTGTTCGATCCGGTAGGTGCGCAGGTGCGTCCATCCGCCTGCGGGCAGCCCAAACCAGTCGATGAGTTCGCGGCGCACGGTGCGTTCGAGCGCGTCGTCGTCTTCAAGCGGATCGCCCACAACAACCGCCGAGATGAGGGTTTCGCCGTCGGGGGCGTACGAGGGCGCCACATCCGACATAACGGCCACGTTGTTCAGCAGGCCGTCCTGGTCGCCGTTGAGCGCGAGGATGGGATCGTCAAGCGGCGATTCGGGTGCGGCGTAGTAGAGGCAGGTGGTGCTGCGCTGCTTCGTAGAGATGGTTTCGTCGCCGAGCAGGTTATGGGCGGCGGGGGCGTCGGTTGCGATTACGATGGCAGAAGCTGGTGCGGACGTTCCATCGTCGAACCGCACCTGATTGTTTTCGAGAGCGGCAACCTGCGTGTTGAGGTCGATGCTGCTGGAGGGCAACTGCGCGGCCAGTTGGTTGGGAATGGCCTGCATGCCCTGCGCCGGAACCGTCGTATCTCCCTCGGCAAACATCTTGAACAAGAACTCGAACAGGCGGCTGGAGGCCTGGAGCTCCGTATCGAAAAAGATGCCGCCAAAGAACGGACGGAAGAAGCGGTCGATCATCAGGTCCGAGAAGCCCCAGCGCGTGGCCAGCACTTGGCGAGTAGGCTGCTCGGGCTGGCTGAATATTTCGTTGATCGACTGTGCAGTGAGGGCGCTGCGCATGCGGGCGACGCGCAGTTTGTCGGCGAGGGTGCCCACGGGGGCAAAGAGCGTACGCGGCGCGTCGAATGGATGCCGGAACGGGTCGGCAATGCGGTGGAAGTGGCCGTGCGTGCGCACCAGCGCTCCGTCATAAAACGGCTGCAGGTTGAGTGCGTCGTAGTCGAGCAGCGCCTGGCATTCGGGGTAGGCAGTGAGTAGCACCTGGAAGCCGCGATCGAGCGTGAACCCCTCAACGGAATCGGTACGCACACGCCCCCCAACGGCATCGGCGGCATCGATCAGACGAAACGGGATGTTGGCGCGATGAAGATATGTAGCGCAGGTCAGACCGGCTAACCCGGCACCAACAATCGTTACGGGATGGGTAGTCAACGGTGAATACACGGTTTGGAGTGAGGTGGAGTAATTCTACAATCTGTTTACGGAGGGCCCGGCGTGGGGGATCAGGTCGGCTTGTAATTGTATCGCAATAGCATTTCTTGAGATCCGTTCGGCTACATGCGCTGCGGCTGATGCGGACGCAGTGTGCGTCCAAGCGCATGACGCAACGCTGCGGGCAGTTCGCCGAACGTCCACGTAAAGCCGTGCGCTGTGAGCCGCGCCGGGCGGGCACGGATGCTCTTGAGCGCCATCGCATCGGCAGCCTCGCCGCTTACGGCGCGAATGAGCGCTTCGGGGATGCGCCAGGGCGTAGGCCGACTGAAAATCGTGCCCAGCGTGTCAACGAGCGTACGCATCCGTACGGGGGCGGGCGCGGTGGCGTTGACGGGTCCGGCGAGCGTGTCATCGTGCAGCGTGTGCACGATGCTGCCGAGCAGGTCGTCGAGGGCAATCCACGGCACAAAGGCGGTGCCGCGTCCGGGCGTGCCGCCGAGTCCGGCCTGCACGAGCGGGGATAGCACCTGCAGCGCTCCGCCATTGGCCGCAAGCACGACGCCAATGCGCAGGTTTACGGTGCGAATGCCGGCGGATTCGGCGGGGGCGGTAGCGCCCTCCCACGCGGCGCACACCTCGCCCAGGAAGTCAGTCGTGCGCGGGGCGTTGGCTTCGGTGACGGGCGTGTCGCCGCGGTCGCCGTAGGCCCCGACAGCCGAGGCGGAGATGAATGTGTCGGGCGGGTCGTTGAGCGAAGCGAGGGCGTCGGCCAGCAGGCGCGTACCACGGACCCGGCTGTCGAAGATGCGCGCTTTTTTGGTAGCGGTCCAGCGTGGGGCAAAGACGTTTTCCCCGGCCAGATGCACCACGGCATCCACCGAAGCGAGCGCCTCTGCATCCACCTGCCCCGTGCTGGGGTTCCACGTAATCTCATCGGGGCGTGTGGCAGAGCGGCGGACCAGGCGGCGCACGGGGTATCCGCCCGTACGCAGAAAAGCGACCAGCGCCCGGCCTACGAGTCCGCTGCTGCCACTTACAGCGACGGTGGGCCGTGCGGTATCGTAGCGGGCATGCAGATCCAGGTCGTGCCGGGTGATGCGGTGGCGATATGCAAACTGGCGGCGCAGCTCGGGCTCTGCAAGGTAGGGCGCCAGGGCCGTGCTTAGCGGCGCAAGCGGGAGGTCGTACGTGATGTCGTCAACGAGGCGGCTGCGCGTGTCGCTGATAGGCTCGAAGCGATGCGTGTGGTTCCACTGCTTGAACGGCCCCTGGACCTGCCGATCGCAGAACTGGCGTCTGGCAATGTGACTGTGGTGCTCGGCGATCCAGGTGAGGGCCAGCGGCTCGTAGCCGAGTCGGATGACCGCACGCTCGCCATTTTCGATGCCCTCGAACGCGGCCAACTGCACCGGGGCCCACGGCGGCGTGAGGCGCTCGAAGGCGCCCGGACGCGCATGCCAGTCGTAGAGCGCCTGGGCAGAAACGTCGAGCACCGAGGGAAAGCGAAGGGTGGGCATGAAGGCTGTGTTTTATTGGGTGGCAGATTTGACGGGGCGCGTTACAGCCGGGGACGTTCCAGTCCCCGGCTAACTGGGGCTTTGCTAACGGGGGCGTTTTTGCTCTTGTGTGACCGCATGGCGTTGTGCGTGGGGCGGGTTGCGAGCCGCCGCCTTTTCAGCGCACCTCGTCGTAGGCGGCCATGGCAGCATCGCGCGCCTGGCTGTGATCTACAATGGGCTTGGGATAGGTGTCGCCCAGCGTGATGCCGGCCTTGCGAAGCGTGCGGGTGCTGGCCTCCCAGGGTGCGTGCAGGTCACTTGTGGGCAGGTCGCGTAGTTCGGGCACCCATCGGCGCACGTAGTCGCCGTTCGGGTCGTGGCGCTCGCCCTGCGATACCGGGTTGAAGATGCGGAAGAACGGCTGCGCATCGGCGCCGGAGCCCGCAGACCACTGCCAGCCCATCGCGTTGTTGGCGAGGTTGCCGTCGACCAGATGGTCCCAGAACCAGCGCTCGCCGTGGTACCAGTGGATGAGCAGGTCTTTCGTGAGGAACGACCCCACGATCATGCGCACGCGGTTGTGCATCCAGCCGGTTTCGCGAAGCTGACGCATGCCCGCATCCACGATTGGATAGCCGGTCTGACCCTGCTGCCAGCGCTGCAGCGCCTCCGCGTCGTCGGTCCAGGCAAAGTCCTTGAACTTATCGCGGTAGGTTTCATCCGGAATCGTGGGGTAGTGGTGCACCATGTGGTACGCAAACTCGCGCCACACCAACTCCTGCAGATAGGGCTTGGCCTCCTCGTGGGCATCGTTGGCGTCGGCCCAGTCGGTGACGGCCTGCCACACCTGCAACGGACTGATTTCGCCGTGGTGCAGGTACGGCGAGAGCCGCGAGGTGCCGTCATGGTCGGGACGGTCGCGCTCGGTTTCGTAGTCGGCAATCACGTGGTTGAGCGTGTACTGCAGCCGCTCGTGCGCCGCCGCTTCGCCAGGGGTCCACGTGTCGGCCAGTCCGCCGGTCCAGTCGGTGCCGTCGTGGTGTTTGGGATGCAGACGCAGGTCGTGCACCGAAGTGCTGTCGGGCCAGGCGTCGGGCACGGTGCCCGAGAGGTCGGGCGCACCAAGTGGCGGCGCGTCGGTGCGGAGCAGATCGTGGCCGGTCACCTTCTTCCAGAACGGCGTGTAGACGTGGTAGGGCCCGCCGCTGGTCGTTTCGACGCCTTCGGGGTCGTGTAGCAGTTGGGTTTCGTGGAATACGGGGGTGCATCCCGCTGCGTTGAGCGCATCGGCAACTGTTTGGGCCTGAGCGGCGAGCGTGGGCTCGTAGCGCTGATTCCAGTGCAGATGTGTGGCCCCGACGGATTCCGCGCAGTCCAGAAGCGCCTGCTCAGCCGGGCCCTCTCGCAGGATGAGCCGCGACCCTGCTGCTTCGAGATCGGATCGCAGCGACTGCAGGCTCTTGTGCAGCCACCACCGATGCGCCCCGCCCGGTTGCCACGGCGCTTCGCCGTCTGGATCCCACACAAACACGGGCACAACCGCCCCCTGTTGGGCAGCGTCGTGGAGAGCGGGATTGTCGCACAGGCGCAGGTCGTGGCGCAGCCATACGAGGGAGACGTTGGGCATATCTGGGTAGGTGGGATGAGTCGTTAGGGCGAGTAGAGACGCACCAGTGGCACGTCTCTACGGGGGCGCGTCTCTACGGGATCGGTCTGCAAATGTCAATCCGCAGGCACTGCGACGGAATGGAGCGCGTTTGCCGCGCTTGCGCCCATGGGTTACAGATTTTCGTTGTGCACGAGGCTGCGAAGCTGGGACGCACGCTCGGCGATGGCACTCCGCTCTGCATCCTCCTTACGCCGCAGGTTGGCGAGCTGAAAGTTCATACGCCGATTGCCGCTGAGCGTGTCTTCGTGGCGATCCAGAAAGTCCCAGTAGAGCGTGGTGAACGGGCAGGCGTCGTCGCCGGTCGCTTTGCCGGGGTCGTAGCGGCAGCCCGCACAGTAGTTGCTCATGCGGCTAATGTACTTGCCCGAGGCGGTGTAGGGTTTGGTGCCCACGTATCCGCCGTCGGCATACTGCGACATGCCCAGCATGTTAGGCACCGATACCCACGGCCAGGCGTCGATGTAAAATGCTTCGTGCCAGTCGTTTAGCTCGTGTGGGTTGATGCCGTAGAGCAGCCCGAACAGTCCCGTGATCATGAGGCGCTGGATGTGGTGGCCGTAGGCGTGGTCGACGACCTGCGTGAGCGCATCGTGCAGGCACGCCATGTGGGTGTCGCCCGTCCAGTAGAACTCGGGCAGCGGCTCGGTGGCGTCGAGCTCGTTCATGGCGGACCAGTCGTCGGCGCGGTGCCAGTAGAGCCCGCGGATGAACTCGCGCCAGCCCAGAATCTGGCGGATGAAGCCCTCCACTGCGTTGAGCGGAGCCTGATCGTTGTGATAGGCCGCTTCGGCAGCAGAGACCGCGTCGCGCGGATCGAGCAGTTTCAGGTTGAGTGCGGGCGAAAGCTGCGAATGCGAGAGCCAGGGTCGCCCGGTCCACATGGCATCCTGGTGCGTACCAAACGTGGGCAGACGCTCCTCAATGAAGCGGTCGAGGGCTTCCTGAGCCTGCTCGGGCGTTACCGGCCACGGAAACGGCTCCGTGAGGCGTCCGGGCGCATCGGGGTATGCCTGTTTCACATCGGCGAGGGCTTCCTGCACATACGGATCGTCAAGATACGACGGCGGATCAGGGAGCAGGCCGGGGCCGTCGGCCCCGAACGACGCGCGGTTGTCCTTGTCGTAATTCCAGTTGCCGCCCACGGGGCTGCCATCGTCGGTGAGCAGACAGTTGTAGGCGCGGCGCTGTTCGCGATAGAAGTACTCCAGCGTGGGGGATTTGCGGCCCTCGACCCAGTCGGCGAACGTGTCGTGATCGCACAAGAAATGCGTGTCGTCGTGCAGCGTGAGCGGCACGCCTGCCTCGTGGCAGACCTGTTTCAGGCTGCGGCGCTGTGCAAGCGTGCCCGGTTCGGTGGCATGGACCGATTCGGGGGTGTGCTCGCGCAAGGTGCGCGTTAGTTGAGCCAAGGGGCCGACCTGCTCGACCGATTCGGTACACGCTTCGTAGCGAACCGTGAAGCCCTGGTTGCGCAGGGCATCACGAAAATAACGCTGCGCCGCCACCACATAAACGCGTTTCTGCACGTGCTCGGTCGTATCCGGTGCTGTGTGTTCAGTGAGCACGCACACATCCTGCTCCAGATCGGTGTCCTCAAAAATCGGAGCCGACCGGTTTAGTTGATCGCGAAAGAAAACGAGGAGGCGGCGCATTGGGGGGTGTTGTACAAAGGGGGATGCGAAAGAGCGGCGGCGGTGCAGTGGAAAAGAGGGAGACAAGCGTTTAGCTGCTGCGCACGGTGCCCAGTCCGCCATCAACGCCGATGACCTGTCCGGTGACCCAGTCGGCACTCGGGTCTGCAAGCCAGCAGATGGCGTCGGCCACATCCTCGGGCTGGCCCACACGGCCCAGCGCGTGCATGGCTTCGGACTGCTTGCGCCCGGCATCCGACTTCAGGATATTGGCCGAGAGCGGCGTATCTACCAGCCCCGGCGCCACGCAGTTGATGCGCACGCCGCGCTTGGCATAGGTCGCTGCTGCCGCCCGCGTGAGTCCAATGATGCCGCTCTTCGCTGCTGCAATGGCCTCATGGTTGTTGAGTCCGATGCGTCCAACCGCTGAGGAGCTCAGCACAATGCTTCCGCCGGAGCGCATGAGCGCCCGCGAGGCCGCTTTCACTGTAAAGAAGGACGAGTCAAGGTTCAGCGCCATCTGCTCGCGGTATTCCTCGACAGATGTGAGGTGCGCCGGCTTTAGCATGATGGAGCCGACGGTATGAATAACGCTGTCGATCTGGCCGTATGTTTCGGTCGCGGCATCGATGATGCCCTGCACTGCGTCGTATGCGGTGGCATCAAGCGGATGCACGGTGGTTTCGGTGTTGAGGGAATCCGCCAGGTCGTTCAGGTCCGATTCGGTACGTGCACCCAGCACCAAACGAGCGCCATCGTCGGCCAGGCGGCGGGCCACTTCTGAGCCGATGCCGCCGGTGGCACCAATCAAGACAAAGACGGGAGATGCATCAGAAGACGCCATAGGAGAAATAGGGGGTCAGAAGATCATTGCGGAAACGCCATGCAGCGTGGGGATGCATGCACAGCGCAACGTTTTAGGATGAATGTGCAGGCAAGATTCTACGATTGCACAGATATCGGTAGATCGTTACGGGCCTTGCAGATCGGGCGCAGGAGCGTTCGTCGCCTCATCGCACCGATGGGGGGCACTGTCGGTGCCAGGTTCTGTGATTCATCGTACAATCTCACAGGCACTGCCACAAAAAAAGCGGACGCCCAGTGCAGGGCGTCCGCTTGATGCATCCGGCTAAACCAATTAGATTTAGCATGATGCCCGTGTTATGATGAGAGCGAGTCATCTCACTCTTCCGGCGGCATCAGCACACCATCAATGACGTGGATCACGCCGTTCGCTGCTTCGATATCGGCTTGTACGACCTGTGCGTCACCAACCATTACACCGTCGGAGGTCACTTCGATGGAGAGGCTATCTCCTTGTAGCGTAGGTACCGACTGTGTGCCTTCGCTCAGATCGCCCGACATGGTGGCACCTTCCACCACATGATACAGCAGAATCGACTCCAGTTGCGACTTGTCTTCGGCACCGATCAGGTCTTCGAGAGCACCATCAGGCAGCGATTCAAAAGCCGCATTCGTCGGAGCGAACACCGTGAAGGGGCCGTCGCCTTCCAGTGCCGACACGAGACCGGTTGAGTCGAGTGCCGTAACGAGCGTGCTGAAGCTCGAGTCTGCTACAGCAACATCAACGATGGTGAGGGAGTCCTGCGTCATGGTGGGCGCATCCTCGTCCGCGCTCATGTCTTCGCCGTCTGAGGCATCAGGCGTTTCTCCGCCGCCACAGGCCGACAATCCAATAACGAGCACAGCGGCCAGCAGCAACATTGAAAGCCCGCGTGTGATGTACGATTGAGATGATATCATGGATGATCCTCCGTAGTTAGTCAACAAAAAGCGTAAAAGCCGAACAGAAAAAACAGGTCTTGCAGTACCGTAATATGACACGGCGTGCTGTTCTTTCATGCATCACCAGTTGGCATGCTCACGACCGCATGAAACATGCGGGTCAGCAACAGAGCCTCGCGGTGTGCGTGGGGTGACGAGACAGCAGCAAGACTACGGTCCCTAATATGACGCATACGTACTACCAAATACCACTGCCCCCATAGGTGTGATTGCAATTATGTTACAATTCAATGATTAAATGGTGTAACGTTCGTCTGATTCAGCCATGCTTCTTGTCCTCTCATTCCTTTATTTCTCTTTCAGACCAGATCTCCATCACTGCGGCTCGTCTCTTCTACCCAAATCTTGGTGTATTATCCACCCAACGGACCTACATGGAAAAACGCCCTACTCGCCGCGTCCGAGTTAGGAGAGCGGCGGCGTAGGGCGCAGCAGTGCAGGCTGCAGGTAGTTGTTCGGGAGGCAAAGGGATTGCATCCACCGCGGTACTACCGCACAACAACCGAGTCTTCGTCGCTTGAGGCTCCGTTCGACGGCCCAGTGTGCATGTGCTTTTCAGCGTCGGGCACCGTAAAGAAGGCCTCAGGGTCGGCCACAGCCTCATCTTCGAGCACTGTGTCGATTACACTGTCCACGCGCTCGGCATACGTTACGGTGATGCCGTCGAGCGCATCGTCGGCAATCTCTTTTACATCCTTCTCGTTTTTCTTGGGGAGTACCACCCGTTCGATGCCTGCGCGCTTTGCAGCCAGCACCTTCTCTTTGATGCCGCCAACGGGAAGCACGAGTCCACGAAGCGTGATTTCGCCGGTCATTGCCACGGTGTGTTTTACGCGGCGCTGTGTAAAGGCTGAAACCAGCGCGGCCAGGATCGACGTGCCTGCCGAGGGGCCATCCTTGGGTACCGCACCAGCGGGCACATGCACGTGCACATCCCAGTAGCGGAACGCATCCTGCGGAATACCCAGTTCGTCGGCACGGGCTTTTACGTACGAGAGCGCGGCCTGGGCCGACTCTTTCATCACGTCGCCCAGCTGTCCGGTCAGAATCATACGGCCCGATCCGCGTGAGAGTGACGCCTCGATGAAGAGAATATCGCCGCCAGTGGGTGTCCATGCCAATCCCGTGGCTACGCCTGGCACTTCAGTGCGCTCGGCCACCTCCGAGAAGTACTTGCGCGCGCCAATGTACGGTTCGATGTCATTGGGCTCGACAGTGGTCGACTCGATTTCGCCGGTGGCCACCTTCTTGACCACGCCCCTGCATACGGCGCCAATGGTTCGCTCCAGTTGGCGCACGCCTGACTCGCGGGTGTAGCCGTCAATGAGCCGCATGAGCGCATCGTCGGTGAAGCCCACCTGGTCCTCCGTAAGGCCGTTCTCCTCAATCTGGCGCGGCAGCAGGTATTGCTTGGCGATCTGGAGCTTCTCATTCTGCGTGTAGCCGTTGATCTCGATCATCTCCATCCGGTCGCGCAGCGGGGCCGGAATCCGCTCTACGTAGTTGGCCGTAGCCACAAAGAGCACCTTCGACAGGTCGTAGTCGAGCTCCAAGTAATGGTCGTTGAAGTTGTCGTTCTGCTCGGGATCGAGCACTTCGAGCAGCGCACTGGAGGGGTCGCCCCGGAACCCACTGTCGAGCTTGTCGACCTCGTCGAGCATCATGACAGGGTTGTTGGTTCCGGCTTTCTTGAGGCTCTGCAGAATGCGACCGGGCAGCGCACCCACGTAGGTGCGACGGTGGCCCCGGATCTCGGCTTCGTCGCGCACGCCTCCGAGGCTCATCCGCACAAATTTACGCCCGATAGCGCGGGCCACGCTCTTGCCCAAGCTCGTCTTGCCCACGCCGGGCGGCCCGTGCAGGCACAGAATAGGCGCCTTCATATCGCCCTTCAGCTTGAGGACGGCCAGGTACTCCAAGATGCGTTCTTTCACATCTTCGAGCCCGTAGTGGTCTTCGTTTAAGATCGTCTCGGCCCGTTCAATGTCGAGCTGGTCCTCGGAGTATTCCAGCCACGGCAGGTCCAAGATCCAGTCGACGTAGTTGCGCGTGACGGCGTAGTCGGGCGCAGCCGGGTTGGTGCGTTCCAGCCGGGTGAGTTGCTTTTCGAGCTGCTCACGCGCCTCGTCGGGCAGGTCCTTCTCGGCCGCGCGGTCGCGCAGTTCCTGAATCTCGCCGCCGCCAGCGCCTTCGCCCAGCTCCTCCTGAATCGCTTTCAGCTGCTGACGCAACAGGTACTCGCGCTGCTGCTCGTCGACATCGGTCTTTACCCGCGATCGAATCTCTTCCGACAGCTCCAGCACCTGCAGTTCTTCGTTGAGCTGGTCGAGCACCTTGTTGGCCCGCTCGGCCACCGGACGCGTGGCAAGGATGTCCTGCTTCTTGTCGACTTCAACCTGTAAGTTCGATGCGATAAAGTGCACCAGGAACGTAGGCGACTCGATGTTCTCGATTGCTTCAGCGGCTTCGCTGGGCAGGTTCGGCGACTTGTTCACGATTTGCACCGCCAGCTCCTTAATGGAGTGGATGAGTGCCTGAATCTCCAGATCTTCGCTGGCCTCGGGGTTGCGTACGGCCTCCACCTCTGCTTGGAAGTACGGCTCCTGCTGCGTGTACTCGCCGATTTCGATTCGCCGCTTCCCCTGAATCACGATGGACTTCGAGCCATCGGGCATTTTGATGAGCTTTAGGATCTCGGCAACGGTGCCTACGTCGTAGAGGTCACTCGGTGTGGGATCTTCAACCTCACTCTCCCGCTGGGCAACCACGCCAATGAGGCGATCGTGCTCGAAGGCTTCGCGCACCAACTGGAGCGAGGTGTCACGTCCCACGGTGATAGGCAACACCACCCCCGGAAACAATACCGTGTTGCGCAGTGCCAGGATGGGCAGCGTCTCTGGTATGTCGGCATTGCTCATCTCTACCTCCTCGTCGGGCGTAGGGAGCGGAATACGCTGCTCTGGGTCGGGCCCGGCATCGTCCATCGAGAACAGGTCACTCAGGTCGAGTTCATTCATATAAAAGCAGCTACACAGAGAAAAAGCAGAACGGACCGCTGCGCGTCAGGTGCATGGAGCGCAGCCGTGTCGAATTGGGAACAGCCACAAAGACCAGACCATCGTTCACATACTGCGTTTAACCGACAAGTTGGCACGGTCGGACCCCAGCTACGCATCGTTTGGGGAATGCTGCTCCGACAAAACCGCCGTGATGGCAGCCCGGAGGTCGCTGGAGGTAAACGGCTTGCTCACAACGTGAGTAACATGAGGATGGGCCGGACTCGTGTCGGTATAGCCGGAGAGGAGCACCACACCCAGCTCGGGGTGCCGCGCATGAACGGCCTCGGCCAGTTCAGCGCCATTCATCTCGGGCATCCCAAAATCGGTAAACATGAGGTCGAAGGGGGTGTCAGACAGCACATCGAGCGCTTTCTGTGCCGATTCGACCGGCGTAACGGCATGGCCCTGGTGCGTAAGCAGCTTGTCGATCGTACGGCGTACCATTGCCTCATCATCTACGACGAGAATACGGCATTGCGGGGCAGACTCAGAATCGCCTTGGTCTGTGGAGGCAGACGGGCTCTCGGCATGATCGGCACAGGGGAACTGTAAGGTAAATGTGGTGCCCTTGGTGGGCGCACTGTCCACACGAATGATGCCGTTGTGCTCTTGTACAATGCTGTATGTGGCCGAGAGGCCCAGCCCGGTTCCGTCTTCGCCCTTTGTCGTAAACAACGGTTCAAAGATACGGGCCTGCACGTCGTCGTCCATGCCCATGCCTGTGTCACGCACCTGGACGGTCACGGCAGGTGCCGCCTCGGAGACCACCTCGGCCTCCCGCTGATACGGCGCGCCCATGTGGCTGGCGTAGGTGGTGAAACGCAGCGCTCCCCCCTCGGGCATCGCATGTACGGCATTCAGGATGAGGTTCACAAACACCTCGCGTAGCTCCGACGCTACACCCTTGATGGGCGGTGGATGCTCGTAGGCTCGCTCTACCTTAATGGTGATGCCCTGGCGGCGCGGTTCGTTGCGCCAGTAGGGCTGCGTAAGCGTGAGGCAGTCGTTGATTAGCGCTTCGATGTCGAGCGTCTCGATGTGCACCTCGGTATCATCACGGATGTAGCGCTGCAGCTTTTGGATGAGCGATGCTCCATCGGAGGCCGCCTGATGCACTGTGTTTAGCGATGATTGCACATCCTCGGGCAGCTTGTGCAGCACATTGGCCTCGCGCACCAGCTCCAGGTGCCCCATGAGTCCGCTCAGCAGGTTGTTGAGGTCGTGGGCCACGCCCATCGTCATGCGGCCCAGCGTCTCCATACGGTGGCGCTTCGTTTGCGACGGCACCCAGCTCGACGGCTCGGCCAGCACCTCGCCCGTAACCGTGATGGCCCCAATGCGGGGCCCATCGGATGCGACTTGACGTACAGGAATCACATTGAGCAGAATGGGAAGCGGCTCGTCGCGGCTGGGTGTCTGTGCCGATACGAGCAGCCCGGTTACCAGTGCGCCCGAGGCCGCCTCCTCCAGCGCTCCCATGGCGCGCTGCTGGTCGTCGTCGGGCAGGCGGCCCCATGGCGAGTGCGTAGCTCCCATCACATGGCGCCAGGCCTCGTTGCAATGCACAATCGTGCAGGGGGTGTCGGGCCGGGGGCGGGAGGCTGAGGAACGACACGACCATGTAGCAACAAGAAGTTCAGGATTCATGATGGAAGCACCGGTGCATGATCAGGACAGAAGCGAAGTTGCTGGGGGAGCGTGCAATGCGTGCAAGAAACGGAAGAGTAGGCATCCAATACAAGTCCTGCTATGCCTTTTTATGTAACTTGACGTCGGCCTGCATGTACGAATGCATGTTGGGGCGTCTCTTTCATTTTGTATCACCGACCGTCTACACAACTATGTGGCACGACAGCGTTTTGGGAACCGTGGGCAACACGCCTTTGGTGCGCATCAATAAACTGGCCGACGCGGTGCCATGTACCGTTTTAGGCAAAGTCGAGTTTTTCAATCCGGGTGGTTCGGTGAAAGACCGCATTGGCATCTCGCTCATTGAGGACGCCGAAGAGAAGGGGCTGATTGAACCCGGCGGTACCATTATTGAGGGCACAAGCGGCAATACCGGCGCGGGACTTGCGATCACGGCCATTGCAAAGGGATACCGGTGCATCTTCACGACAACCGACAAGCAGAGTCAGGAGAAGGTCGATGTGCTCCGTGCGCTGGGCGCTGAAGTGCTTGTGTGCCCGACTAATGTTGAGCCCGACGACCCGCGTTCCTACTACTCCACGGCCCGCCGCCTGGCCGAAGAGATTCCGAATTCGGTCTACCTGAATCAGTACGACAACCCGTCGAACGTGGCGGCGCACGTAGAAACCACTGGGCCCGAGTTGTGGGAGCAGACGGAAGGCCGCATCACCCACTTCATTGCGGGCGCCGGCACCGGCGGCACCATTTCGGGCACCGGGCGCTACCTCAAGGAGCAGAACGAGGAGATCACAGTCGTCGGCGTTGACCCCCACGGCTCGGTCTTCCACAAGTACTTCCATGAAGGCGTGTTCGACCACGACGAAATCTACCCGTACGTAACGGAGGGCGTGGGCGAGGATATTTTGCCCGAGAACATGGACTTCGATGTGGTCGACGACTTTGTGCAGGTCGACGACAAGACCACCATGCAGATGACACGCCGCCTGGCCCGCGAAGAGGGGCTCTTCATTGGGCAGTCGTGCGGCATGGCAATGGCCGGCGCGCTGCAGTGGCTGCACGACCACGAGGCTACGCTCGACGAAGATGATGTCGTCGTGGTCTTGCTCCCCGACTCGGGCTTCCGGTATCTCTCTAAAACCTACAACGACGAGTGGATGCGAAGCCACGGCTTCTCGGAAAGCCGCACCAACGTCACCGTAGAGCATGTGCTCAAGCGGCGTTCAACGGATGCGCCCGTCATTGCTGCCTCTCCCAATGACACACTTGGCTCCATTATTGAGCGGATGACCGACAAGGGCATTTCGCAGATGCCCGTGATAGATGCTGAAAACGAGGTGGTGGGGAGCATCACGGAAACACAGATCCTGAACGCGCTGATTGCTTCCCCTGAAGCGCGCAACGAATCCGTTAAGACCGTAATGGGCGATCCGCTGCCGGTCGTTCCTCCGTCATTGCATCTGGAGCATCTGTCAAGTTACCTTGAAAGCGGTGCCGGTGCTGTGCTTGTAGAGCATGACGCTGCCGACGGTACCTACGCCGTGATCACCAAAAGCGATCTCATTGGTGCCCTCGCCCAGTCGAACGGAAACGGCACCCCCTGATTGTCCGATCCTTCTTCTTACTTCCTCCCTGTTCATATGGCCACATTCGACCCCAACACCGACGGCGACTCTGAGTTGAACATCGAGCTCACCCCCGAGAAAGCCGAAGGTACGTATGCGAACCTTGTTATGATTGCGCACTCGCCCGAGGAGTTCATTCTCGACTTTATTCGCGTGGTGCCCGGTGTACAGAAAGCCCGCGTCAAGAGCCGCATCATCGTAACGCCGCAGCATGCCAAGCGCCTGCTCAACGCGCTCCAAGATAACATTTCGCGCTATGAGGAAGCCCACGGTGCCATTGCCGAACCCGATGGCGATGATGGAGGCAACAACCCTCCACCCATGAATTTCGGAGGCTTCCGAGGCAAAGCCTAAGAACCTGTTCTTGTTCGAATTTAACGGTTCGACCGAGGGCCGGTCGACCAAAACTACTTGGCGAACGAGAGCCCCCATGTGCTCCATTGCAAAAAAAGCCCGATGCGCTGTGCATCGGGCTTTTTGATATTATGCTGGTTATGAGCCGGCGCAGGCTGTACAGTGCCGGGCGCTCCTCCAACGCCCGAATGACAGCGTGTCCGTTATGGATATGGGGACGCGTCCTACTCCTGTGCGTTGCTGCTATCGGAGGGCGGCATCGTGTCGATGTCGACGCCGGCTCCGCCCATAAGTGTGCCCAACTCATCCGGCTGAATACGTCCTACGATGTTGATAAACAGCAGCCGGTCGTCAGAAGGATCGCTCATCATCATGGTAAGCCCCGACACCTCCTCATCGTCGTAACGCATGAAGAGCGACACGTCTTCGCCCTCATCGCGGACATGCATCACGCGCTCCCATCCGCTGTCGAGCAAGTCGTCGGCAAAGCGGTCGAGCAGGTCGGAGTAGTCAGCCGTCGCCATGTTTTCGGTGGGGAAGCCACGCATCTGAATTGAGCGTAGGTTTTGCATCAACCCCGCAGCGGCACTGTCCTCTTCGCGGGCGGCACGGCTGCGCACCATGTCGAGCAGGGCCCCCTGAATCGTAACTTCGATATTGGGGCGCATGTCAAGAGCATCAGCAACGCGGCTCAGGTCTACATAGCCGGGGTCGTTGGTTACACTATCCGACTGCGCCAGGCTCACAGGAGGGCCTGCAACACTGGTTATGCATAGAAGAGCAAAGGCAATGGTAAGGGAACGCAAAGTACGCATAGGAGGAGGCAAGGTTAGGGGGTAGCAGACGAGGAGGCGTCATCGTGCGCGTCGAAGAATGGACTTAGTGCACGCTCCATTTCGCGTTCGGCGGTCGTGCTGGCATCCTGACTTGCATCTGATATGTAAGCCAGTACCAGCTCCGCCTCGGCATGCGCTTGGGCCACGTCCTCGTCGGTGTAGGGCGCTTCAATGTGGGATTCGGTTGGCGGTGCGGTATCCGAAGAAAGCTGAGGCAACACCGGGTCGGCGATGAGCCAGGCCAGCGCGGTAACGAGCACCGCCGCCAGGGCCGTGCTGTATGCGGGGCGCATCAGTACGTCGAAGGCAGCCGCCACGCGGTCGAGCCACGGGGGGCGCGCATCGGCAGACGAATCGGGAGCGGCGTGGCCTGCCGTTGCGGTTGCGTCTGCAGATGCACGCACCGTTTGGTCGAGGATCGCCTCGGTGCACTCCGGCGGGCAGGAAGGCGTAGGGTATTCATGCAACGCGGTACCAATCCGCTTGGCATGACGCACCTGCGTCTTCCAATGAGGCGCCGTTTCAAGCGCCGCCTCAAACCGCACGGCCTCATCAGCAGGCAGCGTGCCGTCTACATAGGCCTCAACCCGCTCATCCATCCAGTCGTCGGGGGGGCGCGTCGAATTACGTGGGTTCATAGTCGAGTACTTCAGCCAGTTCGTGACGTAGTTTCTTGCGACCGCGGTGGATGTACACCTTCACTGTGTTGATCGGCATATCCAGCGCGTCGCTGATTTCCTTGTACTTCATGTTGTGGAGCTCCCGCATCGTAACCACGCTGCGGTACGGCTCGTCAATCTCGGCAAGGGCCGCATCCAGCCGGGTCTCAAAGTCAGCGCTCTCGGCATCGGCGTACGGATCAGCCTCCGCATCGGGCGCCCGGTGCAGGTTTTCGGAATCCACTGTAACCGACTTCCGGCGTGTTTGCCGCTTGCGCAGCAGGTCGATGCAGGCGTTACGCGTGACACGCATCAGCCAGGCAATCGCACGCTCATCGTCAACATCGTCGTAGTGGTTCCAGTAGCGGATGAACACGTCTTGCGTTACATCCTTCGCAGCCGCATCATCTTTCAGGTAAGCGCAGGCAAACCCGTAGATGCGATCTTGGTACTGGTGTACACGTTCAGTAAAAGCGTCCACAAAACAAGGGAGTGGGTGATGGAGGCACAAGCCGACAAAGGTGGGAGCATCTCCCGTGTTCACCCGCATTCACGTATCGAAGGAGATCTTTGTTACAGAGGCACATCGTTTCGATGTAGAAGCCGTAACCAGTGCATGTTTCCACACACTTTATCGTCTGCTGCGGCCTCACGTCTTCGTCTGCTTAGAGATCGCGACGGTTCCTACCGCCCCACCCCTTCCATGCCATCTTGCAGTGAGTACAGGATGCTCAGGTAGCTCTCGTACCGCGCGGGGTGGATCGCGCCCTCGTCGACGGCGTCTTTTACCGCGCAGCCGGGCTCGTGATCGTGCGTACAGTCGTCGAACTTGCACCCGTCAATGTAGGGCACGAACTCAACAAAGAAGTGGCACAAGTCAGCTGGATGCAGGTCCAGAATGCCAAACTCGCGCACGCCCGGCGTATCCACAATGTGCCCCCCGTCGGGCAACGGATGCAGCGTCGCAAACGTGGTGGTATGGCGGCCCTTCTTGGTCTGTTCGCTGATGGTTTTCGTTTGCAGTTCCAGGTCTGGAGCAATCGCGTTAATCAGGCTCGACTTGCCCGCGCCCGAAGGTCCCGCCACCACGTTCACCTGGTCGCGCAACGCGTCATGCCAGGCGGCTACGCCGTCGTCTTCGGTGGCGCTGGTGCAATACACCGGATAGTCGATCGCCCGGTAGCGCGCCGCCACGTCATCCACCTGCGCCTGCTGCTCGGCATCAGCCAGATCAATCTTGTTGATGACCAGGCCCGCCGGGATCTGATGCATCTCGGCCATCACCAGAAAGCGATCCACAAACGCCGGGTTCAGGGGCGGCTGCTGTACCGCTTGCACCGCCCATGCACGGTCGATGTTGGCCACCATGACATGCTCTTGCTCCACGCGCCGCCCCGCCGCACGCCGACTCAAGCGGTTGCGACGCTCGTGGATATCCACGATCATCCCGGTTTCGTCGTCGGGATTGTAGTCGATCGTCACGCGGTCGCCCACCGCTACGGGGTTGGTCACATCGGTTTCGTTGAGGCGAAACTTACCACGAATGCGCGACGGCACCACCGTAGGCACCTCCTCCGGCGCATCGGCCACCTGCACTTCGTACCAGCTTCCCGTCGATCGCAGCACACGGCCCTCGTAGGCAGGCGCATCACTCATAGGCCAAACAAAACAAGAAAAAAGAGATAACCGTGCGGTTCAAAGCCCAATCGAGGTTGCTGATCCGTCTCGTATCTCTCGCTGGACTGTGGGGTACAGGGGGAAGCGAAGGTCGGCGCGCTGGCCCACGTTGGCACCTATCCAGCAGTCGTTCGTAGGTCAGCTTGGTGGCCTGCTGTCTCGCGGGTCCAAGCTCCTGCCCACCTGCTCATTGCGGATCAGTTCGCGTGCCCATGCCCTCCGATTCTCACCATCCCGACCCAGACCACCCCGACGCTGCTCCTGCAAGCGAGCGCCGCGTGGAGCGCCTCAACTGGCTGGGGCGCGTTGTGTATGCCGGCGGCGCCGTGCACCGATGGTCGCGCCGCGCTGCCGATGTGCTGCACGACCGCACCGCCACCGTGGCTGCGCGCTCGCGCCAGGCCTTCTACGACGGACTCAACCCTGACATCGACGAGGCTACCGTTCTCCACGAGGATGACGCGTCGCATCCGCCCTCGCGCAACGAGTAGGCGGTCTGTTACTTGGTAGCCTCATCCTCCAACAACCGCCGCAGATACGTCCCGTACGGACTGTTACCGCAGGTTTCGGCGCGGTCGGCCACGGCCTCTGCATCGATCCAGTCGTTGCGGTAGGCAATCTCTTCGAGGCAGGCGACTTTCAGTCCCTGCCGCCGCTCGATGGTCGCAATGTAGTTGGTCGCTTCCCACAGCGCATCGGGGGTGCCCGTATCCAGCCAGGCCATACCGCGCCCCAAGCGCTCGACTGTGAGCGTGCCGCGTTCGAGGTAGGCGCGGTTTACATCCGTAATCTCCAGTTCGCCACGATCTGACGGCGCCAGGCCCGCTGCAATCTCAACCACATCGGCGGTGTACAGGTAGAGCCCCGTTACGGCGATGTTGGAGGGCGGCACGTCCGGCTTTTCGATGATGTCGGTAACGGTGCCATCGGCATCGAAGTCGACCACGCCGTAGCGTTCGGGGTCACGTACCGGATAGCCGAATATGGTGCCCCCCTGTACGGTGGAGGCCGCGTGTTGCAGGCGCTGCCGCAGGCCATCGCCGTAGAACAGGTTGTCGCCCAGGATGAGCATGACGGGCGCATCCCCAATAAAGTCGGCACCAATGCGAAAGGCATCGGCAATGCCACGGGGGGCGTCTTGCGTGGCGTATGAGAGATCCAGTCCCCACGGTGCGCCATCGCCCAGGAGCGCCTCGAAGCGCGGGCGGTCGTGCGGCGTGGTGATGACGAGGATGTCACGAATGCCCGCCAGCATGAGCACCGACAGCGGGTAGTAGATCATCGGCTTGTCGTACACCGGAAGGAGCTGCTTGCTGAGTGCCTCAGTGGCAGGATAGAGACGCGTTCCGCGTCCGCCCGCCAGCACAATACCGCGCATAGACGATCTGTGGATATATCAGGAAGTAGTGGGATATCTTTATGCTTCTTTGGAGCCGGTTTGGCCTACTCGTTCAACGAGTCGATGGAATGAATGTAGCGCGTCCAGAACGAAAGTACAATGTCGAAATATGTGCGGTAGAGGTCTTCGTCGTAGTAGTCTACGTGCGCAGGAGCCCGCTTGTGGCACTTATTCATGCGACGGAGAAATTCCTTCTTCTTACGGTCGAGTGCTTCCCAATCTATGTACCACCCTTGGGTGTGCAGATAGATCGTCACAATGAGTCGGCTGATGCGTCCGTTTGCATCGTAGAACGGGTGTACGCGGTTAAACCGCATGTAGAACTCGATTGATGCGGCCTTGGGAGCATCTGTATCCTGAAGTACCGAAAATGCATCGCCCAGGTCATCCGAAATATCTTCGGGGGGTGAACCCGAAAACCTCATCTTTAGACGCTGGGGACGCCGACCGCCAAAGCTCACCGCCCCTGCATATGGATCGGTAGCTTTCCTGAAGTCGCCTGCATTTTTGAGAATACCGGCGTACAGCCCGTGGTGAAAAATACGGGCCGATTTGGGAAGCACCTCGCTGGCATGGTCTACGAGAGCGCCATCGTTTACAAGCGCCTGGGCCATCGTCTCGTATTCGCGTTCCAATATCGCATACCGTGTGCGAATTTTTTTCTTGGGCGACTTCAACAGGTATCTCCGGATTGACGCCGAAGTCGCGGATAAGCTCGGCCAGATAGTCGAGTTCGTTTGAAATAGCCGCCTGTGTCGGTCGTTCTACTCGGAGGCGAGTGCTTTAAAACGATCTACGGTGCGATCTATGTATTTACCAGCTTCATAAAGATGATGCCGGTACGCGTTGTACGACGGATAAACCGAGGCCTTCTGTGCCTCTTCGTCTGTCATGTCCAGGACATATGCATAGCTCAAGTTGCTCGCCACTGGATAGAACGGTCCGTTCTCGGGATCGAACGGAAAGTTTTTGGCAAACCGCTGCGTCTGGTAGTACGACCGGATAGCAGACTCTGGAATGATTTCGTTTTTCGAGGTCTGCTGCCACGGCGCATCGTGGTGTATCAGAACCGAGAGTGTGAGTGCGCTAAGTGGTGCGTAGCTCGTAATGACCATATCCGCAACAGCACGGGCCTGCTCGCTCCAATCAGATGGTGGAGCGCTGTGCCTGGAGGCGATGGACTCGCTCCCGTAGCTCCGATACCAATGGTACACCGACGGGTTTACAGGACCGTTGTCCCACTTCTCAAAGGACAAGGACATAGTTTTGTGTCCAGCTACCAGCCCCCACGCTTTCACGTAATAAAGAAGCTTTTGAAGCTTCATCGGCGTCACATCGCCGTATGGGCTGGCCTCCCTGACAACGTATTGCGCCAACGAACGCATACTGTTCATGGCCGAGGATTTTAGGTGCGAATAGGACCTAATATGCACTGTAGTGCTACCTATGTTCAAATAGCATGATCCTACCCCGTGCTCTGCATGGCAGCGGCGATGCCGTTGATGCTGAGCAGGAGTGCTTCTTGCAGCAGGGCCTCCTCATCTGGTGAGCCGTTCTCTGCGGCGCTGCGGTGGCGCTTCATCAGTTCGATCTGCACCAGGTTCAGCACATCGGTGTACGGGTTGCGCAGGCGAATCGACTTCTGCAAGACCGGACTGTTGTCGAAGAGTTGCTGCTGTCCCGTCAGGTCGAGCAGGGCGGCCTCGGCAGCGTCGAAGTCCTCGTGCAGGTGCTCGGGGAACGGGGCGTCCGGACCTTCCTCGGCGTAGGTGTCGGCAATGGCAAGGCGGGCGCGGGCCATTTCGCGCTGGGCGCTGTCGAGCGCGCCCCGGAAGAACGGCCACGTGCGGTAGAGGCGCTGCAAGATCTCGCGGGCGTTGTCGTGCTGGCGCATCGCTTCAGCCATGCCAATGCCGGTGCCAAACCAGCCCGGTACGTTGAAGCGCGTCTGCGTCCACGCAAACACCCACGGGATGGCGCGCAGGTCGTCGAACGCGACGTCGTCATCGTCGGAGCGCGAGACGGGGCGCGAGGCAATGGGGAGCTGGCTGATGTGCTCAATCGGTGTGGTCTGCGTGTACCACGACCAGAACTCGTCGTCGTCAATCAGGTCGCGGTAGGCGGTCTGGGCGGTTTCGGCGAGGGTGTCAAGGACGGCGGCCACCTCGTCGTCGTGGTGCGGCGCTTCGGGGCGGGGGAGCGCGGTGGTGGTGAGCATCGCATTTACGATCTGCTCCACATGCCGCCGGGCGATTTCGGGCAGTCCGTATCGGAACGAAATGATCTCGCCCTGCTCGGTAAATCGAATCCGCCCGTTATGCACGCTGGCGGGCAAGCCACGAATGGCCTGATGCGTATGTCCGCCGCCGCGCCCCACGCTGCCGCCGCGTCCGTGAAAGAGGCGCTGGTCGATGTCGTAGTCGTTGGCGGTCTGTCCCAGCCGGTCGATGGCCTGATGCAGCGCCCAGTTCGCCATCCAGTAGCCGCCGTCTTTGTTGCTGTCGGAGTAGCCGAGCATGACCTCCTGAAAGTTGTCGCGCCCCTTCAGGTGCGGACCGTACGCCTTGTGCGTGTACAGATCGATCATGCGCTCGTGGGCGTGCGCCAGGTCCTCAATCGTCTCGAAGAGCGGCACGAAGTCGAGCGGCGCCTGAAAGCCCGCGTCGGTATGCGTGCCCCAGCCGGTTTCCTTGGCCAGCAGCATTGGCTCCAGCACATCACTCACCGAGTGCGTCATGCTCACGATGTAGCTACCCACCGCGTTGGCGTCGATCTGGTGAATGGTGTGGAGCAGGTCGAACACCTCCAGCAGCGTGGCGGCATCGTCGGGCAGGTCCTCGAAGCTGCGCAGGAGCGGACGCGGATTGGTAAGCTCTTCGGTCAGAATCGCCAGCTTCTCGTCTTCGGAGAGCGCGGCGTAGTCGTCGGTTACGCCCGCTGCCCTCAGCATCGCGCCGACGGCCGATTCGTGAATCTTGCTATGCTGGCGCACATCGAGCGCGGCCAGGTGGAAGCCAAAGGTCTGCACCAGCACGCGAACGCGGTGTAGCTGTCCGGTGGTGGCGGCATCGGCAAAGCCCTGTTCTTCCAGGCTTTCCACAAGCACGTCGAGGTCGGCCAGCAGGTCATCGGGGCGATACGCGTCGGTGCGTGGGTCGAGGCGGCAGGCTTCGAGCGTGTCGTAGGTGCTGGCGTCGTGGAGCTGCTCCACCTGCGCCATCATGTAGCTTACCTTTTCGCGATAGGGCTCGCGGTCGTAACGATCAGCCAGTGCATCGGGCAGACGGTCGTTGGAACGGTCGGCTGCCAGCGACTCGCGCAGCACGTCGGGCAGCCCGTACTGGCGGCTCGACAGGCTGAGTTCATCGCGCAGGTCGGTCAGTTCGTCGTGCAGATGAACAAGCGTTTTGCGGCGCTGGCGCTGGAACGTCCACCGCGTCACGTCGGGCGTTACGTTCGGATTACCATCGCGGTCGCTGCCGATCCAGGAGCGGTACTTCAGGAACGCAGGTACATCGGCGGTGTCGCCGTAGTGGCTGCGGAGCGCGTGCTGCACGTCTTTGTGGATGCGCGGCACCGTATCCCAAATGGTGCTGTACAGGAAATAGTGGCCCTGCTGCACCTCATCGCGCACGGTGGGACGGGCGGCGCGGATTTCGTCGGTGCCCAGCAGGAAGACGATGTGCGCGTAGAGCGTGTCGAGCGCCTCGGCGCGTTCGTCGGGTGTGGCCTCGGTAGAGTGCAGCACCGTGAGCTGCTGGGCCATGTCGCGCTGCTTGTGCAGCACCGTCTGGCGGCGGGCTTCAGTGGGATGCGCAGTGAGCGTCGGCTGCACGTCAATCTGATGCAGAATGGAGCCGACCTCCTCAAGCGGAACGTCCTCGTCGTGCAGCGTTTTGATGGCCGCCTCGATCGACTCGGGGCGCGGTTTCGGCGTGTAGCCGTTGCTCGACCCCGGCCCGAGCGGCCAGTCTGCCGGACCCGAATGCCGCGCGCGTTCTCGGTTGATGCGAATGATCTCGCGCTGCTCCGCCTGGTTCACCAAATGAAAGAACGTGGTGTAGACGTGCAGCAGGTCCTTGAGCTCTTCCGTCGACAGGTCGGCCATCGCATCGGCCACCGCCTCACGCGGCGCGGGATCGCCGGTTTCGACGGCCTTCTTGCACTGCACCCGAAACTGCTCGACCCGCTCAAAGACCGCATCGCCCAGATGGGTACGCGTGGCCTCGCCCAGCATGTGCCCAAGCAAGTTTACCTGCCGACTAAGCGGTTTCGAGATGCCGGTGCCCTCAGCCTCAATGTCCAATCCGTGCCAGCGTATCATAAAGCGGTGCCTTGATTGGTAGATGCAAATGCGCATTTCATAGTACGAACCACACGCCCCAAACTACAACAACTCGTTCCGTTTTGGGCAGAATTGTCGCATCTGGAGGCAGAGCTGGGCACGATATCATAAAGTAGCGGTTTGCGTGTTGGATGATTTACGCTCTCAAAGGCGATACCGAAGGTGAGGGAGATCCCTCGACGGTGCTCGGGATGACAGCACCTGAGAAGGGTTCGTTGCTCCCCCACGATTGACCTACGATAGCGCACTGCCCTCTCTGATCTCTGTGCGGCGGTGGTTTGGGGCGAGCATATGCACTACATTCCTCTTACAATCCTTCTCTCATTCAGGCTCTCTCGGCGATATGCCCTGTCTCTTTGCTGCCCTCGCACTGATCGTACCACGCGGTGTGATCATTGCCCTGTATCTGCTAACCAACTGGTTTGTAGGCGTCTTTGCCACCATCTGGTGGCCCATTGTTGGGTTTTTGTTCGCGCCTACGTTCACGCTGTGGTACAGCGCCGTCGTCCACTGGTACGATGGTACCTGGGGATTGCTACAAATTGTGGTGGGCATCATCGCCCTTATCATCGACTTGTCGCCTGCAAAAGAAGCGTCGTAGCATCCGGCAGACGGGTCTAATCATGCAGTAGGGACACGACGCGCCGTGTCCCTACTCAAAAACAAAACCCCTTGCTGGGCAGAGAGCCCAACAAGGGGTGCGTGTGTGCGCTCGGGAGGATTCGAACCCCCGACCTTTGGAACCGGAATCCAACGCTCTATCCAACTGAGCTACGAGCGCGCATGGCTACACATGTATTGCTACGGGCATGATGCGAATCGGGGCTGTTTTTGTTCCTGTTAATATCGATGAAGCCCCGCCTCCCTCTGAACAGGTCGTGCGCTACAGATGGGATCTCCCATCGGATGTGTTCATTGCATGGATACCTTGCGCTCTGCCCTCGCCACGTGCGAGGGACGCGCGCACCGGTCCTGCGAGCGCGTCCTTTTTCCCGACAAGTTTCCTGACAAGTCTGCCGTCTTATGGCCAAATACGAAAACTGGATTCCGATCTTTAGCTCGGGCACCGACTACGAAGCCGATATCGTGCGCGATCGCCTCGACGACAGCGGCATTCCGGCGGTGGTGCTCACGCAGCGCGACCATGCATTCAACCTGAACGTGAGTGACCTGGCCGAGGTGAACGTGCTCGTGCCCCCCGACCATGCCGAGTCGGCCCGCGAAATCCTCGAAACCAAGCTCACCGATGCCGAACTGGAGGAGGCCGCCCTCGCCGCTGACCCGAACGCGCCCGACGCCCACGACCCCGATGACGAGGCCCGCCTCGACTCCGGCTACGACCGCACCGACCTGAGCGTCCCTGACGAGGACGACGACAACGACAACGCGTAAGGACAATCCTCTCTCTGTTCTCCCATAGTCTGTGACTGAGCTACAGCAGCGCATCGCAACGGGGCTTCTGGCGGCACCGCTCTTTGTGGGGGCGGTGTATCTGGGTGGCTATGCGTTCGGAGCCGTCATGGCGTTCATTGCCCTGGCCACGCAGTACGAGTACTACGGGCTGGCCGCCTCAACCAACGCCGCTCCGCTGCAGCCACTGGGATTTGCGCTTACCCTGTCGCTGGGGCTCGCGGTGCTGCATCCGCCGTTGTGGACGGTGGCGGGGCTCGTTCTCGTTGGCGGGCTCGCGGTGAGTCCGCTACTCTGCACGGACGAAGCCTACCTCGCTCGCATTGCCGCTACGCTCTTCGGGGTGGTCTACCCGGCAGGCGGACTCGTGGCGCTGCTCTTCATTCGCACGCACACCGCCTGGCCGCCTGAAAGCGCGGTGCTCGGTACCATCTGGATGATCTTTGCGGTGTGGGGCACCGACATCTTCGCGTATTTCGCAGGCAAGCATCTCGGACGCCACAAGCTGGCTCCGCGCATCTCTCCGAATAAGACGTGGGCGGGCGCTTTTGGCGGAGCCGGGGGGGCGCTTGCTGCGGGCGGGCTCTACCTGGCGGGGGGCGCGGTGTTTGCGCTTCCCACCGTACCCGTGCTGCATGTTGTTGTCCTTTCGGTACTTATCGCCTCCGTCTGCATCTGCGGTGATCTCATTCAGAGCCTGCTGAAGCGCACCGCATCGGCCAAAGACGCCGGGTCGCTTCTGCCCGGTCATGGCGGCTTCTTCGACCGCTTCGACGGGATGGCACTGGCCGTGCCGCTGGCCGTGGTGTACCTGCACCTGCTGTTCGGGTAACGCTACGCGGCCGTCCGGCGGAGTCGCGCTCCAAATGCCCCATCAGTGCCGTGCGCTACGGGATCAGTTTGCAAGAAGCCGTTGTGCTGCACATCAGACGGGAGATGCGCAGGCGGCGCCACCTCGAAATCGCTGTGCCGGTCCAGGAAAGCCTGCACGCGCTCCTCGTTTTCCTGGGGAAGCAACGAGCAGGTGCTGTACACCAGGATGCCCTCGGGCGGAACGAGGCGCGCAGCAGCCTCCAACAACTCGTCTTGTAGCGCCACAAGCTCCTGCACATCGTTCGGGGTGCGGCGCCAGCGCAAGTCGGCGCGGCGTCCGAGCACGCCGGTGCCGGTGCACGGCACATCAAGCAAGACGTGTGTGGGCGCGTCGGGCGCATCCTCCGGAGTCAGCGTGCGGGCATCGGCGGTGTGCGTCTCGATGATGCCGGGTGCGCCCGGCGCCTCCTGAAGCGCCTGTAGCCGATGCGCGCTGTGATCGTTGGCCCACACGCGGCCCTGCCCGTTCATGCGATGCGCGATGGAGCGTGTTTTCGTGCCGGGGGCAGCACACAGGTCGAGTACCGTGTCGCCGGGCTGCGGATCGAGCAGATCAACCACGAGCGCCGCGCCTTCGCCCTGTACCATCACGCGGCCCTCGTCGAGCCAGCCCGCCTGCACAACAGGTTGCAGTGCCTCTACGCGCACCATGCCGTCTACGTAGGGCGAGGGCGTCCACGCTACGCCGAGATCATCGAGATCGGCGGGAGTTACGTCGAACAGGTGGAGCGCGTAGGTGGGGCGCTCGTTCAGGCGATGCAGCAGTGCCTCGGTCTTGGCAAGCCCCCGCGCCTCCGCCCAACGGCGCACCAGCCACGTGGGCATGCTCGTACGGATCGCCAGGTCGCGCTCCGGGTCGCCGGTGTCGGGCTGCGGCAGATCATCGCGCTGACGATCGGCAGTGCGCAAGATGCCGTTGACGAGTCCGGCCACGCGCTTACCCACCACGTCTTTCGCCAGCTCCACGTACTGATGCACCGCGGCCCGCGCGGGCGTAGCCTGAAACAGCAGTTCGTAGAGTCCCATCTTCAGGATGCGCACCACCGCCGGCTCCAGGTCGTTCGGAGTGCCGTTATAGAGCTGCGTAATCAGAAACCAGAGCCAGCGCTGCTGACGCGTTACGCCTGCGACGACATCGCGGGCCTGCCGCCGCTGCCGGGGCGTACCGCCGATATCGACCTGATCGACGTACGCTTCGGTCTGGTCGATGCGTGTGAGCGCCCGGTAGGCGAGCTGACGAGCGGACGAAACCGTAGAATCGGCCATGCGAAACAGGAGGGTAATGATTAGCGTGCGGCATCAAACGGCAGCGGGGCGCTACCCGTTAACGTTTTATCGTATCGCTTGGTCGTATGACGCGCACTACGCTTCGTTGCCATGAATCAGCATCTACGGCGCAAACTCACGCTTCAGGCGCACGGCGAGCAGGTCGTGTTCATAAAGCGCAAGCACGAGCGCATTGAGCATGTGTGGATGAAGGCGTTCCTCTGGGCGTTTTATCTGGATGCGTATCCCGATGCCGAGGTTGAAATCGATATTCCGGGGCGCTACAAGCCCGACGTGGTGGCCATGGACCGTCGCCGTGGGCGTCCGCGCTTCTGGGCTGAGGCAGGCCATGTACCGGCCGACAAACTGGCGCATCTCACCAGCCACTACCCTGATACGCACCTGGCCCTTGCCAAATGGGACATGAGCCTCGATCCGTTTGTGGCGATGATTCAGGAGACGCTGCCCGGTGCGCGCACGGCTCCCATCGACCTGTGGCGCTTTCCGCCCGACAGCGCCGAGCGCTTTATCGACGAAAGGGGGAATGTGCAGGTAGACGCCAATCATGCCACGCGGCGGCGCATTGGGTATGCATAGCCGATCAGCCCTCATGTTGAACCGATAGAGGTTCGCACGAATAGGAGCGATATGTATTCCGCTGCCTGTTGCCCAATGCTCGGCTGCTATGCGACGCCCATCAACCGCTACGTATGTACCGGTCCTACTCGCCGTTCTGCTTGGGATATGGGCCGTCCCTGCTCTCGCTCAAGGAGCGTCCGGTACCGACCGTGCGCCGGAAACGATCGCGTCTACCCCGCTGCCGTCTGACTCGATTGACGCCCGGCTCGAAGCGCTCGAAGACGAGCGGCAGACCAGCGATTTCAGGCGTATCATGCAGGAGTTGGAGGCGCTGGCCGAAGAGCATCCCGACCACGGTGGCATCCTCTGGCGCCTGGCCCGAACGCGCACCGACGTGGCCGAGCATACCGCTGACGAAGGGCAGCGCAAGGCGCTGTGCGAGAAAGCATTAGCGGAAGCGACCAGGGCGGTCGACCTGATTCCCAGTAGCTCAAACGCGCATCTCACAAAAGCCGTTGCCGCCGGGCGCTTGGCCATAATCTCAGACACGCGGCGGCAGGTCGAGCTGTCGCGTACGGTCCGCGAGTATGCCGACCAGGCGATTGCGCTTAATCCAGAGAATGACCTGGCGTATCATGTGCGTGGGCGCTGGCACTACGAGGTGGCCGGACTGGGCTTCTTTGCGCGGCGTATTGTGGACCTGGTGTACGGCGGCCTGCCCAATGCTTCCTACGAAGATGCCGAATCTGACTACCGCACCGCCCTCGCGCTTGAGGAACGAGTCGTGCATCACGTCGAGTTGGCGCGCACGTTACTGGAAACCGGCCACTCGAATCAGGCTCGCACCCATCTGCGGCGTGCGATAGCTCTTCCGCAGCAGGATGTGACCGATCCGCACCACAAAGAGCGGGCGCGTTCGTTGTTGCAGGAAACCAGCAGCTGAGCCGCAGTGCGCTACGGCTTACTCCTCGCGCGGTGCACGCAGCCCCGGCACGTGCCCATGCCAGGCGGCCCGCAGCCCAAGCAGCGCCACAAGCGGGATGAGTCCGTCGTACAGCACCTGCGGCCAGAACGGCCAGCCCGCCAGCATCACCAGCGCGGCAGCAGCCGTGGCGCGCCAGTAGAACTGCAGATACGGGTTGTTTTCCGATCCACAGAACGCTACTGCCACCAGATGCGTGGGCCACGCCCAGAGCAGGTTCAGGTTTTGGTTGGTGACCTCGTGCAGACTGATGAACCAGAGAAAGGCGAGGGCGGCACCTGCCGTGCCGACTACACTGAAGAGCGCTCGGTCGAATGCCCGCATCCAATCTGCTGTGCTGTGCCGCTGTCGGGCGGTGCCGACAATGCCTGCGACCAGGAATCCCCAGAGCAGCACGACGGGCCACGGAAAGGATGCCTCGGCCCGCGTGTAGCCGTCGATCCAGAGGAGCGTGTCGGGCGCAGCGGCGAGCGGTTGGGGACCAGAGGGACCGTCGATCGTGGCATGATCAGCCGCATCCAGTAGAAAATCGGGTAAGAACATGGCCTCGCGGGACGTTACGGCGCGGTCGACCTGCGGTCCGAGGGCCAGGTAAAACCCGAAGGTGGTCCAGGGCCGGTCGGATACGTAGCGGTCGAGCATTTCGCGGAAGGTGAGCTGCGGGTCGGGCGCGTCGGACCAATCGACGGTGGGCCACACGTCGGTGCAGGCGTCGCGAATCCGTGTCGAACAGTTGTCGAACAGGAAGTCGTAGCGGTAGACGCGGTTTTCGGGCTGGGCGTTAGTGCGCAGAAATCCCACGAGGGCGCTGCGCTGCTCGGGCGTGAGGTTGAGCGTCTGCTCCACTACGGGTCGCCCGAGCTGCTCGTAATGCCGCAGCGCCGCTGGAAACGAAGCCACGCTCAAATAATAATCGAGCTGTCCGTACAAAAATTTAGGGACGAACCAACGGTCGAACCGGAAGGTGCCGTAGTTGTAGAGCCGGTCGATGCCTTGCTCCGGGTCGTGCACGCGCACCGCGCTGTGGCCAAAGGCTTCGTACACAGCGGGTCCGGGCAGAATGGTGATGAGCGAGACGTCGGCTTCGGACGAGAGATCGGCGGTCTGTGCGGCTGCGGCATCGGGGCCTGCCAGCAGAATGATACCCATCAGTACCGCGGCTACATATCGAGAAACCCAGGCCATACGTCGTCCATTGTGATACGCGTTGTGTACGGCGGATGTCAACGAGAGCACTGCTCCACGGTTCGTCAGCACACGTTCGCTTCGCATCTGATAACACGCTTTTATTCTGTGGGACGCACCGACCGCGCACGCATCACCCTGTCACGCCTCCGCGACGCCATCGACCGCCCGGCGACCGAGCTCCAATACACGAATCCGTACGAGCTGCTGGTCGCGGTCATCTTGTCCGCACAGTGCACCGACGAGCGCGTGAACAAGACCACGCCGAAGCTCTTCGAGGCGTTTCCAACGGTCGAAGACATGGCTCAGGCGGATGCGGAGGATATCTACCCGTACATTAAATCGGTCACGTTCCCGAACAACAAATCCGGCTATTTGGCGAAAATGGCCCGGAAAGTCTGCGACGAATTCGGGGGCGAAATCCCGGACACCGTATCCGACCTACAGAAACTCTCGGGCGTCGGACGCAAGACAGCGCAAGTCGTTGTCAATGTGGCATTTGATGTAGCTGCGCTTCCGGTGGATACGCACGTATATCGCACGTCGCACCGCATTGGACTCGTTACGCGGGATGCGAACACACCCACCAAGGTGGAGCGCCAGCTCAAGCGTATCATTCCGCGCACAGACTGGGGCGATGCGCACCACCTGCTCATCCTGCACGGACGCTACACCTGCACCGCGCGCAACCCGTCATGCGCGTCCTGCGTGCTTACCGACATCTGCACGCACTATACGCGCCTGCAGCGCCTGCCCGACCCGATGCCGGAGCTTAGCACGCGCAAAGGCGACTACTTCTGCCGCACCTGCGACTCGTTTTTCGATGAGCCGGATACGCACATCGATCGCTACGACATGGAGCAGATGGCCTGCCCCCGCTGCGGCTCGATGATGGTCTTTCGCACCCGCGATGGCCAGCCCACCAAGCAGCCGCTCGACTTTCGGGTGAATGGGTAGCATACCCGTTGTCTGGCGACGCAGCGCGCTGTGCCGCTGTTCTCGACAAACTGGTCTTCTTTACACACCAACCTGCTTATGACGCCTTCTGAAAAGCATCTGCTGCTCATTCTCGACGGCTATGGCCTGGCCGACGACCCGTCGGTGAGCGCCATTGATGCTGCCAACACGCCGCACATTGACGACCTGTTTGCGGAGCATCCGCACGCCCGGCTCACCGCCTCGGGCGAGGCCGTGGGGCTGCCCGACGGCCAGATGGGCAACTCCGAGGTTGGCCACATGAATCTGGGGGCTGGACGCGTGGTGTATCAGGAAATTACGCGCATCAACAAAGCCATTCGAGACGAATCGTTCTTCGAGAATGAGCCGCTGGTGGAGGCCGCACGCCATGCCAAAAAGAAGGACAAGAAGCTGCACCTGATGGGCTGCTTCTCGGATGGCGGCGTGCACAGCCACCTCGACCATCTGTACGCTCTCTTGCAACTGGCCGCCCGCGAAGGGCTCGACCGCCGTCAGGTGTGCGTGCACGCCTTCACCGACGGGCGCGACACCGATCCGCACGGCGGCACCACCTACCTGCACGAGTTTCAGCAAGAAGCGAAGCGCGCAGGCGTAGGGCGCATCGTGTCGATTGTGGGGCGCTACTACGCGATGGACCGCGACGAGCGCTGGGAGCGCACCGAACGGGCGTACCGGCTCCTTACCAAGGGCGAGGGCAAATCCTTCGAGGACCCGATGGCAGCCCTGCAAGACAGCTACAGCGATGGCATCACCGATGAGTTTGTGGAGCCGCGCCACATCACACACGGCGACCGCACCCGCACGCACGTTGCTGATGGCGATGCGGTGATCTTCTATAACTTTCGTGGCGACCGCGCCCGCCAGATCACGCGTGCCTTTACCGAAGACGACTTCGACGGCTTCGACCGCGGCAAAAAGCTCGATCTGGAGTACGTCATCTTCTCGCCCTACGACGAGACGTTCGACCTGCCCGTAGCCTTTCCGAAGCTGAATCTGGAAGACACCATCGGCGAGGTCATTTCGGCGCAGGGCGGCACGCAGCTCCGCGCCGCCGAAACTGAGAAATATCCGCACGTTACGTACTTCTTCAGTGGCGGACGCGAAGAGCCGTTCGAGGGCGAAGATCGCATCATGGTGGATTCGCCAAAAGTAGCCACCTACGACATGCAGCCCGAGATGAGCGTGCCTGAACTCTCGGAGCGCGTGGCCGAGGCGCTGGGCGCACAGGACTACACGCTGGCCGTGGTTAACTTTGCCAACCCCGACATGGTCGGCCACACGGGCGATTTTGACGCCACTGTGCAGGCCGTAGAAGCGGTAGATGCCGCCACGCGCACCGTAGTCGAGGCGGCCCTGGAGGCCGGATACAGCATCAGCATCATTGCCGACCATGGCAACGCCGACAAGCTGAAGAACCCGGATGGCAGTCCGAACACCGCGCACACCACGGCGCTGGTGCCGCACCTCATCATCAAAGACGGCGTGTCGGCCATTGACGACGGCAAGCTCGGTGACGTGTCGCCCACCATGCTGAAGATGCTTGGCATCGATCCGCCCGAGGCGATGACTGGCTCGGTGCTGGTGTAGGCCTTCCCCCGTTTCCCGCCCCCAACAACGCACACCGCCCGCTCCCGGCGTATCAGCCAGGAGCGGGCGGTTTTTTGGTTTGGGGATGCGAAGTACCTACTCGAATCGAATATCTACGGGCAAGCGCGCCTGGATGGTGCCATGGGTGCCCACAAGGCGTTCCAGGGCCTGCCGTTGCTCCAGGAACGTGCGCTCAATCTCGGTGGTCGTGAGCGCGCGGAGGCGGTGATGCACGCTGGTGTTGAGCGACTCGTTAAAGCGCTCAAAGAACGTCTTCGGGCGCGGCAGCACGCGAATGCGGTACGGCCCCTCGCCCATGTTGGCGGCTTCAGCGGCACGCTGCACCGCCAGACTGAGGCTCCCGATTTCATCCACGAGTCCGACCTCTTGAGCGTCGCGGCCCGACCATACGCGACCGCCAGCAATCTCTTCGACGGCGGAGCGATCCATGCCTCGCCCGTCAGCCACGCGCTTCAGGAAGGTGTCGTAGACCTGGCGCGTGCTTTCTTCGAGCCGCTGCTGCTCGTCGTCGCGGAACGGCTGCACGCCGGAGTAGATGTCGGCGTATGGACTGGTCTGCACGGCATCGAACGTAATGCCGAGCTCGTTTTCGAGAAAGCCGCTGGCGTTAAAGAAGACGCCAAAGACACCGATGGAGCCAGTGATAGTGTTTTCTTGGGCAATGATGGTGTCGGCTCCTGCGGCCAGGTAGTAGCCACCCGAGGCTGCCACGTCGCCCATCGACACGATGACAGGCTTCTCGTTGGCCGCGCGGCGCAGTGCGTTCCACATCACTTCCGATGCAGCGGCGCTGCCGCCGGGCGAGTTCACGCGCACCACGATAGCATATACGTCCGAGCTGGTGCGGGCCTCATTCATCGCCTCAATGAACGGCTCCGATGCGGCTGTCTGCTGGTCGCCAAACGCCGTGGGCTCGCCACCCGGCACGATGTTGCCCTCGACGTACACAACCGCCACGCTCCCGTTCTCAGCAACCGACAGCCCCGCCTCTTCGGCCGGCACGCCCGCGTATTGCGACACGCCCACGGTGGTCAGGCTGCTGGCACCGGTTCGCTCGCGGATGGCGTCCTCA
This sequence comes from Longimonas halophila, assembly GCF_002554705.1. Classification (GTDB taxonomy): domain Bacteria; phylum Bacteroidota; class Rhodothermia; order Rhodothermales; family Salinibacteraceae; genus Longimonas; species Longimonas halophila. Next base: position 130,595 of record NZ_PDEP01000008.1, read on the forward strand.
ATCTCGTTTGGGTAGAGCAGCGCATCCACCAGTCCGGCCTCGTATGCGGCCTCGGCACTCAAAACTGGATCTTCGCTTGCCAGGCGGCGAATTTCGGTCGCCTCCATGCCGCGCCCGCTTCCGACCTCCTCGCTAAACTGATCGTTCTGCGATTCCAGCAGAGCCTGGAGCTGCAGACGATTTTCCTCGGAGAGGTCGTCGCGCAGAAACGGCTCCACCGCAGCCTTAAACTCGCCCACGCGTACAATCTTCGGCTCAATGTCAAGACGCTCCAGGGCGTTGCTGAAAAACGGCTGCGACGTGTAGAAGCCGTTCATCTGAAACATAGACACCGGCGGAATAAACACGCTGTCAGCAGCGGTAGCCAAGTAAAGTTCTTTCTCGCCCATCCCGGCGTCGGTGCCCGACGCGATGACCGGCTTGCCGCTTTCTTTGAACGTGGCGATGCTCTCGCGCAGGTCGTCGAGGCGGGCCCACCCCGAGGTGGCTGAGCGGATGCGCAACCATACGCCATCAATGCGCTCATCGGCGGCTGCCTTTCGGAGTGCGCTGTTAGCATCGGTCATGTCGAACGAGGGGCCATCGCCCAGCGCCTGCGCAATAGGGTCGTTGGCCATACGCTCCGGAATATCGCCGTTCACGTCGATAACGAGCACGGAGCTGGGCTGTACGGTGGGTGTAGACTCTGAAGAGAGAGCAATGGCAAAGAAGAACAGAACAAAGAACACGATGATGCCCCCGAGGGCAATGAGCGTGCCCAGAACGCTGGCCAGGAGCGTAGAAAGAAACCGCATAGAGGTTGAATCTGCATGAACGAGAACAAAACGGCCGTTGTATCCCCCCAGACGTTCGAACAAATGTGCCTGAGCACGTGCGCTTAAGCATATACGCCGGGAAGATACAGCCCTGAGCTACCCTGCGAAGGGGAACGGCTCAGCAGTAGGGAACGGCCCGGTACATGTACGTGTGAGGCGCATGCACCGTTACATGCACCTACTTATAGCCCGCAAGGGGGTAGGGGGAGGCGACGAAAAGAAACTACCGTGCGTCTCCTTAAGTACAGCATGGTACCATGTACAGCGCCTCAAACGCAACCAGCGCTTCATGCTGTTACATGTTTTTGCGAAACGATTAGCTGGCTGTTCACTTAGGAACTCTCATACATCGATGGGAGGACGAGAGCGTGTGCATAGGTTCCTTGCAAGACGTGTGAAGCACAACGACGCAAGGCTCCGAGCATCCGCTTGAAGCCCCATCCGCTGAGATCGTTCAATAACCGTAGCACTGCACGCAGGGCCCAACACGGGTGTCCTGCAAAAAGTAAGTGTGCAGCCCCGTACGACCATCATGCGCGTACGACCACTGTACGCCCGCCCTGCTCCGTGCATTTGCATTCGCTGTTGCCCAGAAGCACCGATACCCATGAGCGCGCCCCCCCGTTCTGCGTCGTCCGACCGCTCGCGCGACACGCGCTCTGTTCAGCAGACCGACCGACCGCCGCTGACCGAGCGCGAGCGTCGCATCCTTCAGTTAGTCGTGCAGCACTTCATTGACACGGCGGGGCCCGTCGGCTCGCGGTCGCTGGCCCGCCAGTTCGACATCGGCCTGAGTCCGGCCTCCATCCGCAACACGATGGCGGATCTGGAGGACATGGGGTACCTCGACCATCCGTACACCTCGGCGGGGCGTATGCCCACCCAAATGGGCTACCGCACGTTTGTGGACGAGCTGATGCAGGCTCCGAAGCTCTCCGATGCCGAGCGACAGGTGCTTAAGATGCAGCTGGCCCAACTCGTTAGCGATACCGACGAAATGCTGCGCGAGAGCACGAAGCTGCTTAGCAAGCTCTCGAATCTGCTCGGCGTTGCCCTCAGCCCCCGCCTGTCGACAGGCGTGCTGGAGCGCCTCGATATTGTGCCCCTCACCGGCCCGCGCCTGCTCTTTGTGCTCAACGTGAGCGGCGGCCTTGTAAAAACCATTGTACTTGACTTTGAGGCCGATGTCGACCGCAGCGATCTCGACCGCATCGTGTCGATGCTTAATGAGCGCTTGGCTGGGCTCACCCTTGCCGAGATCCGAGACACGCACGAAGAGCGTGTGCGCGACCTCGACGACTCGACCGGCATCGTTGATTTGATGCAGGCAGAGGCGACGCCGCTCTTCAGCGAACCGCAGCAAGGCCGTTTGCAGCTTGGGGGAGCGCGCAACCTGTTGAATCAGCCCGAATTTCAGGAAACGGATGACATCCGCCACTTCTTTGAATTGCTGGAAGACGAGGCCCTGCTCATTGACCTGCTTGAAAACCTATGCACGACGCCCGATGCCGCAGGCAATACCTATGTGCGCATCGGCAGTGGCAACGACGACGACGAAATGGCGTCGTACTCCATTGTCGTGTCGCCGTACCGCATGGGTAGCACCGTGGGCACCCTTGGCCTGATGGGGCCCACGCGCATGAACTACCCCCGCGCTGTGGCACTCGTGCAGACCATGGCCGATGTGCTCAATCGCTCGAACGGCGACGATTCATCCGGCGACACGGCGTTGTAGCTCTGGAGCCTGCGCTGCAGCCTGCTACCTCCTTACTATCCTTTTTGATTACACCGTTCACGCTATACATGGCCACGAATCCTTCTTCCCCAACGACCGACGAAGACCCGCTGCTGAACGACACAGCCCCCGATCCGGCTGCGCCCGACACGCCTGCGAATCCTGATACGTCTGCTGAAGCCGCAGCATCCAACGAGCGGGTAGCTGAACTCGAAGCCCAGATTGAGGCCCTCGAAGCTGAGCGCGACGCCATCAACGACCAGTTTCTGCGTAAAGCCGCCGAACTGGAAAACGTACGAAAACGCCTGAATCAACAGATCGAACGGCAGTTTGAATCAGGCAAGGTCGAGGCGATTAACGCGATACTCGGCACCATTGACGACCTGCAACGCTCGCTCGATGCCGCCGACCAGTTCAAGGAGAATGACAACCTTGAAGCTGCCTACGAGTCGTTGCGCGACGGGCTGGTGCTGGTGCACGAGAACTTCCACAGCGCACTCGGCGATATCGGCGTGGAGCGGATTGAAACCGAAGGTCAGCCCTTCGATGAGCACAAGCACGAAGCGATGATGCAACAACCTGCCGATAATGTGGAGCCCGGCACGGTGCTCAACGAGATTCGCGCGGGCTACCGGATGGGCGACCGCGTGGTGCGCCATGCCCAGGTCGTTGTTGCAAAGTAGTGCACTGAACAAGTCCGCACGCCTTGGCATTCCATAGCGGTGATGCCAGATCCCCGAATGCCCCCGTGCCATGCGGCCCTCTGGCTGCTCTCCTGTTTCTGCTGCCTGTTTGACTGTTGCCCTCCGACCTCATGCCCGAAGACTATTACGACGTACTTGGCGTTTCGCGCGATGCCTCGGATCGCGAAATCAAGAAAGCGTATCGCAAGAAGGCCATGAAGTACCATCCGGATCGCAACCCGGATGACGAGGAGGCCGAGCAGAAGTTCAAGCAGGCTGCCGAAGCGTACGAGGTGCTTTCGGATGCGGAAACGCGCCAGCGCTACGACCGCTATGGGCATGCCGGATTGGGACAGAATGGCGGTGGCGGACGCAGCGGCGGCTTCCAGGATATCAACGATATCTTTAGCGCCTTCAACGACATCTTCGGCGGGCGGGCCGGACGCTCGCGGCGCTCCAGTGGGCGCCCCGGCAGCGACTTACGCGTGAAGCTGCCGCTTACGCTCAAAGAGATTGCCAACGGCACGCAGAAGAACATCAAGGTGCGCAAGTACGTGGCGTGCGACGACTGCGACGGCACCGGCGCCGAAGGCGGTGTTGACGGTGAGAACCACGTCATGTGCAATGAGTGCGATGGCACCGGCGAGATTCGCCAGGTGTCGCGCTCGGTCTTTGGCCAGTTCGTAAATGTGCAGGCTTGTCCCAAGTGTAACGGCGAGGGGCGTATCATCGAAAACCCGTGCGACACCTGCAGCGGCAAGGGGCGCTACGAAGGGGAGGAAACCATCAACGTGAGTGTGCCTGCGGGCGTCACCGAAGGCAACTACCTGACGATCTCCGACGCTGGAAATGCGGGCATCCGCGGCGGCCTGGCGGGCGATCTGCGCATTGAGATCAAGGAGAAGCCGCATGAGCACTTCGTGCGCGATGGGCTCGACCTCTATTATGACCTCTACCTCTCGTTTCCTGATGCCGCCCTCGGCACCGAAGTCGAAGTGCCTACACTGAAAGGCCGGGCCCGCATCCAGATCGATGCAGGCGTGCAGCCGGGCAAGATTCTGCGGATGCGCGAGCGGGGCATCCCCGACCTCAACAGCTCCGGTCGTGGCGATCAGATGATCCGTGTGCACGTGTGGACGCCCCAGGATCTCACGAACGAGGAGATCGATATGCTTGAAGAGTTACGTTCGCATCCCAATTTCCACCCGAATCCGGACAACCAGGCGCCGAAGAAGTCGTTCTTCCGTAAAGTGCGCGATGTCTTTTCCTGACGCTGCGTACAGACGCTCTATTGCCCGCTTATGCCTTGCTTGTCATGTCCACGCGCACCGAAGCGCCCCCCCTGCGCAGTACTCTGCGCCGCTTGCCCTCCCCTGTCGTTGTTGTTACCACGTACGCCAAGGGTAAACCATGGGGCATTACCATCGGGTCGTTCACCAGCGTCTCGCTCGACCCGCCGCTGGTCAGCTTCAACGTAGACCGCAACGCGCAGTCGCATGCCGCCCTGCACGAAGCGGGGCGCTGCGCCATCCACCTGCTCGATGACACGCAGGTCGCCTTCGCGAATCACTTCGCCCGCCCCGATCTTGCGCCGGAAGAGCAGTTTCAACCGGTCGCCTACACCCCCGACGCGCACCAGATTCCCATTCTGGAGGGCAAGGCCGCTGTGCTGCATGCGCGCATCGAAAATGCCCATTCGGCGGGCGACCACACCATCTTCGTGGCCGAGGTCGAGCGCATTACGCCGCGTGAGAATGCGCAGGGCATCACGTATGTAGAGCGCGGCTATCACGCTGTGGGTCATGAGCTGGGCGGCACTGCACTGTCGCCCGTAAGCACCTCGTCTAACGGCTCATCTTGAGCGCCCAGTATTTGAGCGGTAGTGCATTTGCACCACCGGGAATTGGGCAGTGGATAGACGGTAAGTGATGGCTCTCCTGGTAAAAATCTTTCCTGGGGCGAACGGTCCCCCGTTCGCCTACGCCGGTCCCGCCGGAGACGTCTGCGCTGGGCGGCGCTCCCAGTCTCCAGCTACGGGCATATTTCTTCCATCACGTAGCGTTAAACCGCTACCGGGAATTGTATAGTCCAAGAAAAACGGTGCGTATCCACTCGGATACGCACCGTTTGCATTTCGCGTTGTATGATCTGCGTCTTCCTTCTATTGCTGCGCGATGTTAAAGTCCTCCCGGATATTCCACATGGCACTGAACACGCCGCCCCGGGAGTTGCTGCCCCAGTTAATGCCGTAGAGCGTTACGGTATCCCCATGCCACTTGAATACGGGCGAGCCGCTGTCTCCAGAGTTTGAGTGGTAGGTGGCGCGGTCCTGGCACCGGTAGGTAATAATCGACCCGTTCACGCGAATGCGCGAGCCATCGCGCACCGGACGCCCACTGGTGCACGTGCGAAAGACAAAGCCGTACGTCCACCCGGTGCGGTACCCGATCTTGTCGAGCATCTCGCCGCCGAAGGGATACGACTCAGTGCCTCTGATCGAAAGCGTTGGCGAGCCGTGGTCAATGTCCAGCGGTCCCGGCTGATCCTGGCTGGGACTCGTCCAGTCCTCCGGCCGCGCAATCAGCGGATAACTGCCTCCAAATGCCGGTTCAACGTCCTCGTCGTAGGCAGCGAAAGCCGCATCGCTAAAGCGGCAACTGCGCTGCCCTAAGAATCCACAGTCTGTAAAATCGGGGTCAATCGTTTCTACCCCAATTTGGCTGCCACCAGACGGCTGGTCAAAGGTGGTGCCCGACACGGTGCCGCGCTGGTTGGTGCAGTGCGAGTTGGTCAGAAAGCCCCAACTGCCATCCAGAAACGAAGTGAATCCGAAAGTGCATCGCCCCGATCCGTTGCTAATCTGCGTACCCCCGCGCTGCGTATCGAACGCACTTCGTACGGTATGGCTGTCTTCATTCAGGGGATCTGTCACCGTAAGCGTCACAGCCTCTCGCGGAATCTCAATCTGGCCCAGTACTTCTTCCACCTGTCCGAGTGCGTTTTCGTTAGCTACGGCCACGGTTAGTTCATTTTCCTGCTCGTGAAGGTCGATAAATACAACATCCTCGACCTCAAAAACATTGTGGAGCTGCTCAAACCAGACAACCAAGTCGCGCATGCTATAGCGCCCTTCCCGCAATTCGATCTGCGGATTATCGACCGAGCGGCGCGGGCTGTCGCTACGGGATAGCACATCACTTCCCCACACCTCTTCCAGCACACTGCGAACCTCGTTGGTTCGGTCGGAACTGGGTTCTTGCAGATACACGACGGGCGTGCCCTGCTCATTGAAGAAGAAGCCACCAAAGTCGGGAATCTGCTCGGATACAGCAGCAAAGTCGTCGTGTATGTTTCCGCCTTCTTGCTGTGTGATATTGATACGGTCGCGATCCTCTGGCTCGTCGTCTCCAGGGTCTTCATCATTCATGGCTTCAATGTCGCATCCCTGAAGGATGATGGCGATGAATAGCAGTGTGATTAAACCAATAGATCGTACATAGTAGGCGCTCATAGTCCTGTGTCCATTATGATTGGGGAGTGTGCAGCGGACGCATCTCCAGCGTACGTATGAAGATGGTGCTGCTATAATGGACCGGCGTGAAAGCACCCGGCTGGGGGGACACACTACAGGAGCACGATAGGGTGCTCTTTTGGAGCATATACCCGCAAGGCGCGCTCACGGAGCGCAGAAATGCAGGGCCAGAAGTGCACGAAATCACGCCGTGGGCCACGAGCTGGGCGGCACCGCGTTATCGCCCGTAAACGCCTCATCCAACGGCTCGTCTTGCGCGCCCGGCGGAAAGAACGCAAAATCATAGCGCGCCGGGTCGTCCGGGCAGAGCCGCCGACACGCATCCGTCAAGATGCGCACGGCTTTCCAGTCGTTCGACTTCCGCTCGATGAATCCCAGCGCCCGCGCCTGCCGCCCCACATGCACATCCAGCGGCACCATAAGCTGCTCCGAGCGGATGCGCGTCCACAGCCCCAGGTCGACCGGACCGGGACGCACCATCCACCGCAGGTACATGTTCAGCCGCTTGCAGGCGCTCTTGGCCTCAGGCCGTGCCAGATGCTTGCGCAGCCGCTGCGGCGTGCCGGGGTTGATGGTCAGCAGCGTCGTGCTAAACCCCTGAATCGCCGGTCCCACCGGATACGGATGCGCCGGGTCGTCGGGCAGGTGGTCCGCAAAGATGTTCTCAATGGAGCCGTGGCGATCGATCGCATCGCTCAAATTGCGTGTAAACCACAGCGCATCCACCGGCTGAAACGTGCGATGCTTGAACCCGTCGAGCGCGTCTGCATCGCGAGCCGGGTTGAAATCGGCCACAAACGCATGCGGACGGTAGTTCATCCGCTCGCACAGCGCCTCCATCTTGTTGATGACGGTAGAGCGCCGTCCCCACGCCAGCAGCGCCGCATACAGCCCAATCACCGCCTGATCGCGCGGATCGTTAAAGCCGTGCGGAATGCCCAGCGGGTCCTCGGCGATGAACGACGGCTCCTCGTAGCGCTCCACCAGCGCATCCAAATACGAACGTAGTTCCTGAAATGACGACACAGACACACAACTGTTTTTTTAGGGGGATACAGAGCAGCGGCGGCAGAGCAAGCGCGCTACGCCATCAGCTCCGCAGCCCGTGCCAGATCCACATTGCCGCCACTTACCGTGACGCCGATTCGCCGTCCGTCACCTGTCACAGCTCCGGAAAAGAGCGCCGCCAGCGCCAGCGCGCCCGTAGGCTCTGTCACGAGTTTCATGCGCGTCCACACAAAGCGCATCGCGTCGATGATGGCACTGTCGGGCACGGTCACCATGTCGTCGGCGTAGTGATGCACGAGCGGGAACGTGTACTCGCCCAGCGACGGCGTGCGCGCACCATCAGCGATGGTGTCGGGGTTGTGCACCGACTGCAAGGTGCCCGTGTGAAACGAACGCGTGGCATCGTCGCCCGCCTCCGGCTCCACCCCAATGACGGTGCAGTCCGGCTGCAGGACCGACGCCGCAATGCCGCATCCCGACAGCATGCCGCCGCCTCCGCAGCACACAAGCAGCACATCCAGGTCATCGACCTGCTGCAGAAGCTCCCAACCCACCGTGCCCTGCCCGGCAATGACGTGCGGATGGTCGTACGGCGGCACGAGCGTAAGGCCGCGTGCCTTGGCCAGCTCCGCGCCGTACTCCTCGCGGACGGTTTTCTCGGGATCGTAGGTCACCACCTCGGCCCCGTAGCTGCGCGTAGCCTCCAGCTTGACGGTAGGCGCATTCTCCGGCATCAAGATCGTCGTGTCGATGCCCAGCAACTGCCCCGACAGCGCCACCGCCTGCGCGTGGTTGCCCGACGAGTACGCAATGACGCCGCCTGCTTTCTGCTCCGGCGATAGGCGGCTGAGCGCGTTGTATCCGCCGCGAATCTTGAAGGCGCCAATGCGCTGCAGATTCTCGCACTTCAAGAAGACCTCCGCATCCAACCGCTCGTTGAGCGAGCGCGACGTGTGCACCGGCGTTTCGTGTACGACTCCGCGTAGACGGGTCGCCGCTTTGGCAACGTCGGTGAAGGTAACAGCGTCGAGGGCAGCGTCAGGCGACATAGAAACAGGATGTTGGGGGAGACAACACATAGCGCATCCTACCGAATGCCGATGCGCACCCAGAGTTCGCCCGAACACGCCCGAATGGCTCTCGTTGAGCAGGCGGCTTGTCTTGTCATCCACCCACCGCCTGCCTTATGATTCCCGTTTGGCTCACCGACACCGTTACGCCCGATTTGGGCCGCGCCTTGCACTACACGCAGCTGTGGGGCTTGCAGGGGGTAGAGCTCCGCACCGTGGGCGGCCCCGACGACCGCGTGCCCGACGTCAACGAGCCGCAGATTCGTCAGCAGTTGGAGGCGAGCGAGTTTCTCTTGAGCAGCGTAGCCCCGGCGCTATTTGGCGGCCCGGTGCACGACCGCATGATGTGGCTAAACGACCTGGCACGTCTGCCCGAGGTGCTCAGCTTCTGCCAGCGCATGCGATGCCCGCGCTTCGTGATCGATCCGTTTGCCGCCACCCCCAATGATGCCGACACCGCCCTCGACACCGCCGCCGATGCGCTGCGCCAGGCCGGCGAAAAGGCCGCTGCGAAGGATGTGATTGTCGGTGTAAAGAACGATCTGTCGTCGCTGTGTCCCACCGGGCAAGACCTGGCCCTCTTGCTCGCGCTGGTTGACCACGCCAACGTACAGGCGGTGTGGGACCCTGCGGCGGCGCTCCGGGCGGGCGAAGATCCGCATGCCGGACTCGACACGCTTGCCGGGCGCATCACCATGGTGCGATGCAGCGACGGACGCATCGAACAGGGCCAGTGGAACGATACGATCTTCGGCGCGGGCGATATCGACTGGACAGCACAGTTGGAAACGCTACATGCTGCTGGCTTTCAGGGGCCAATTAGCCTTGAGGTGTACGCCGAGCCGCGCCCGAAGGCCGGGCTGCGCAGCGCCACCGCGCTCATTCGCCTGCTGGGCCGCGTGCAGCGCGCGGGGTAGCGAACCCGCTGGTCTGGGCGCACCGTGTCCCCACTACACTACAAAACCAACAAAAGACGCCACCAAACCAGGATTGGACGGCGTAGCCGATCCAGGATCCAGCGTAGGCAGCCCTCGCCAACTTTGAATATCAGACGGGATTCGTGAGGTGGTACAAGGTAAACGTCATCCTGAATCAAGTTCAGGATGACGTTTTGGGAGGCGGTGCGGACGCGGTTGTTCAGTAGCACCACAATCAGTGCAGGACAAGCTGAAACGCCATCATCGCCAGGAACGCGAGCACGATGGTCGTGCCCACCTGGGCCGGACTCAGGTGCTCGCGCGTGTCGGGGAGCAGTTCAGCAAAGACCATCCAGATCATGGCCCCCGCCGCCAGGCCCAATCCCACGGGCAGGAACGGCTCGAAGGTGGCCACGAGCAGATAAGATGGAACTGCCATCAGCGGCTGCGGCAGGCTGGTGAACACCGCCCACGCGCTGGCCTTCCACACCGACATGCCGCGCGGCACCAGAACCAGAGCAATGGCAAGGCCCTCGGGAATGTTGTGCACCGCAATGGCAGCAGTGATATACACGCCCAGATCGCTCCCGCCGCCGTACGATACGCCCACACCGACGCCCTCGGCAAACGAGTGCGCCGTCATCACGCCCAGAATGAGGAGGGCCTTCCGGGCATCCGCCCCGCGCAGTTCGCCGACATCGGGCGTGTTACGGCGCTCCAGCCACGCATTCGAAAGCGCAATGAGCACCAGTCCGCTGGCGGCGCCTGCCAGTCCGCGCCACGCGCCAATCGCATTCGCCTCCTCGATCAGGCTGTGACTGGCCGCCAGCATGAGCCCCGATGCCACCGCAGCCCCGATACCCAGCCACCGCTTTTCCACGCGATCCATCAGCGCAAGCGGCAGCGCCCCGAGTCCGGTCGTTACCGCTGTGATGAACGCAGCAATGAATACGGTAAGTAGGCTGGGAGGAAGCTCCATAGGCTCCGTGACGGCTACGAGATAGATTTCGTGTTTTCAATCTGCGCGTTGTCCCTAACGCAATAGATTTTCAGCAGGTTGCCTGTCCTTCAACATTGCTGAGTTACTCCGTGCCTCGGTTTACGCAATGTATCCAACAAAAAAAGCCAGCCGGGACCCGAATGGCCCAGCTGGCTGCACGTGCCAATGGAGCACGTTGTTGTGTATGGCCTGTGTATCGGCTACACAGGGCGGGAGTTAGGCGTTATCTCCGTCCTCTGTGAAGCTCGGCGGAAGCAGCACGCCGTCGATGAGGTGGATGAAGCTGCTTTCCGCCTCGATATCCACGTTGCTCAGGTCGATGGACGCTTGCCCATCGTTAATCGTGATGCCGGTAAGCGCTCCATCTTCGTCGCGCTCAGCGGTAAAGACGATGTCTTCGCCTTGCAGCGTCTCGGTTGTGAACGTGTCGTCGGCCTCAAGCGCATCGATCAGCGTAGCCGAGTCGACCGCACTTGGCAGCACGTGGTACTGCAGCGCTTCGGAGCGCTCGTTAAACGTCAGCTCTTGGAATCCGGAGCCTTCAAAGGCATCGTTGGTCGGCGCAAACACCGTGAGGTCGCCGCCATCGACCGCTCCGTCGAGCTCAGCATTGGCGAGGTTGTCATAGAGCGTGCGCGTAGCAAGCAGCGCGCGCAGCTGCAGGCTGACCGGCTGGTTCTCCAGCAGCACGTCATCCAGCACATGCACCACTCCGTTCACGGCAGACAGATCCGTCTGCGTAACCTGCGCGCTGTTGACAAACACGGCGTCTTCTTCACCAAATGAAACGGTGATCTCGTCGCCCTGCACGGTTGGTAGCGCACCTTCCTCAAGGGCCGATGCCGGCAGCTCCTGCCCTCCGACCACATGATAGGTGAGCACCTCGCTCAGCAGATCAGTGTTCGCGAGGAGGTAGTCCACGTCGTATGCACTGAACGCATCGTCGCTCGGCGCGAAGACCGTGAAGACTGCACTGCGATCGCCAAGCGTAGCATCGAGACCGGTTGCGCCAAGTGCAGCAGAGAGCGTGCCGAGGCCGTCGGTCGATGCGATGGTTTCGGTAGCGTCGGGGCGATACGCTTCCGGAAGTAGAAGTCCGGAAATGAAGTGCGACACGCCGTTGGTGGAGCCGAGGTCGACGTTGCCAAGGTCAATCGAGGCCTGGCCCCCATTAATCGTGATGCCTGTCAGTTCGCCTTGCTCTTCGCCTTCTTCAGGCTCGGCACGTACTGCCGTGAAGACGAGGTCTTCGCCTTGCACCGTCTCAGCAGTAAACGTATCGTTGTTTTCGGAGAGCGCAGTAACCAGTTCACCAGCCGAAACCGACTCGGTCAGCAGATGATACTGCAGAATTTCAGTCACGTCGGCATCCGTCAGGTCTTGGTCCTGAACGAGCGGAGCCAGCCCCGCCAGCGAAGCTTCCGTAGGTACAAAGGCCGTAAGGTCGTCTGCCGGGTCGTTCAGGGCTGCCGTGAGCTCGTACTCCTCAAGCGCATTGTAAAATGCATTCGCAGGAAGGAAAAACTCGGCCCGCTCAGCAATCGTGCGATTACTGAACAGCAGGTTGTTAACAATGTGAACCGTTCCGTTGGTCACATCCTGGTCAATGCGGAAGTAGCCCACTCCGTTTACACTACCGGCTGATGCCGACAGCTCAGTGCCCTGGAGCGAGGCAAGTGTTTGACCTTCACCCAGATCGCCGGTTGTAAACGATTCGTCTACTACGTGGTACCGAATCACATCGGTGAGCAGTGTCGGGTTGGCCAGCAGCCCCTCGACGTCCCAATTTTCAAAAGCAGGGTTTCCGGGGGCGAACACCGTGAGCGGCTCGCTCTGTCCAAGCGTTTCGAGCAAGCTGGCATCCGACTCACTGGCAGCCGTTTCGAGCGTAGAAAGAAAGTCAGCCTCTTCGACAAGTTCAGCGGCAGTTCGATCGACTGGATCGACATCCGTCGGGATCTCGTCAGAGTCGCACGCTGAAAGGCTCATTAGAAGCGTTGCAGCAAGCATGAGCGGAAAAAGCCTGCTGGTTGTTGGGTTAAACATTTGCATGATACGGCGATGTTGATAAGAAGAAACGGGGGACACGTCCCAGAACGGGACGTAAACATGTTAAAAGACACAGTGCGCCAAAACATAGCTACGCGCTGCGTATCGTGCCTCTGCACGAGGCAGAGAGATTGTAGAAAAGCAGTGAACCTACACAGAACACGCTGTGTGCACATGTTAAACGATTGGCGTACAGAAAGTAGCAGAATGGAGCCAGCTACGCTTCGTCACACCACAGATAGAGGATTGGCTCGGTCAAGCATGTACACTACGTTCAGTTCTCCGTGAGTGCACACTGCTTACGATATCTATGAAGTGAAAGCCGTGTTAGAAGTTTCTCATGCTTTGTTGATGTTAAAGCGAAGAAAAGAGCCGAGCCTTCCTCGGTTCTAATTGCATAGATAGCTCAGTTCTGAAAAACAATCAGCTCTAAAAAAGCAAAAAGCACCACCAAACCGGAGTTTAGCGGTGCTCAAGAGCGGTTCTTCTGTATGTAGACCAATGTAGCGCGGGACGGATTTGAACCGTCGACCTCCGGGTTATGAATCCGACGCTCTAACCATCTGAGCTACCGCGCCATTGTAATTTGCAGTCCTATTCTATGATAGAATGCGCTCCCATGGTTCCACGCCATGCCATGAAGAAGAAGTGAGTGGTTCGGGGAGATGCGCATGGGGGTTCCATTCGTGCAGGCTGCCTCGTATTATACAAGCCCATTGGCTTTGGCAACAATCCCCGGCCCGCACATGGCTTGGTCAGACCTCATCGGACAGGCGCGCGTGGTGGACATGCTTCACCGCACCCTTTCGCGCAAGCGCGTGCCGCATGCGTACCTGTTCCACGGCCCCAAAGGCACCGGCACTGTAGCAGCCGGCCTTGAGTTGGCCCGCGCGCTGCAGTGTACCGAGCAAACCGAGGAGGCCTGCGACGCCTGCTCCGCCTGCCAGAAAACGCGCCGCATGGTGCATCCCGATGTGCACGTCTTCTTCCCGTACCCCAAAGGCACCTCCGACGACGATGTGGGCCAGCGCATCAAACGGCTCGGCGAGTCGCCCTACGCGCCCGTCGACTATGTGCGCCGCCCCTCGCTCGATGACCCCGAGAAGACCTCGAACAAGCAGGTCATGTACCACATCGACCGCATGAAAGAGGAGGTGGTGCGGCCTATGACGTTTCATCCGGGCGAGGGCGCGTACAAGATTGCGCTCCTTACCGATGCCGAGTACATGAACGCCTCTGCAGCCAATGCCTTCTTGAAGGTGCTGGAGGAGCCGCCCGACCAGACAGTGTTCATCCTCACCAGCAGCCGCGTCGACCAGATGCTGCCCACCATCGTGTCGCGCTGCCAGAAGGTGCGCTTCGACCCGCTTTCGCCTGATGCCATTGCCCAGGCGCTACACGACCGCGAAAACGTGGCGCCCGAAGAGGCCTCCATGCTCGCTCGCATGGCCGATGGTTCGTACAGCCGCGCGCTGCAGCTTACCGAAAGCACCTATCTGCGCGAAAGTCGCACGCTCGTGCTCAACTTTCTGCGTGCTTCCTACACGTGCAAGGTGGCCCCCCTCAACGAGCGAATTGATGCCATTGCCAACCTGGGGCGCGAGCGCACAAAGAGCGTGCTGCGTCTTATGGTCCGGTGGATTCGCGACCTCATGCTGTACCAGACCCTTGGGGATGAGGCCCCGCTCGTTAACATCGACCAGGCCGAGGCGGTAGCCAACTTCTGCACCCGCCTCCCCGATGCCGATCTCCAGGCCATGGTGGCCCGGGTTGAGGAGGCGCTCCATCTTGTGGGACGCAACGTACGCACGCGCCTTGTGCTCATGACGCTGGCGCTGCAACTGCGAACGGCGATGCATGGTGCATCCAGCACGCCGGTGTATCAACCCCTGCCCGAGCAGGCCCTGACCGATGCCCTGCGCACAGCGTAGCCCAGTGCCATACCGAATCGCGTTCGTATTCGGTGAACCAGTGGATACTCTTCATCCTTTTGCTGTATGTTGATTCTACCTGCACAAGACGTCCTATACGCTTGTGCATGGCCTCGCACCAGGTTTGCCGCCGCACAGCGGCAATGAAAAGGGAATCTCGTACGGCCCCGGAAGCTGATTGGGTGCCGAAGCGAGAGCTGTACCCGCAACTGTGAAGCCACGTTTACACGAGCGTGTCGAACTCACTGCCTTACGAGGTGGGAAGAGTCGACCCTGCACCTGGGTTGGTGCCGCCCGTGTTCTTGCCCCGCACTCTGCCGGGCATCGTGGCAAGCCAGGAGACCTGCCTGATGCGTGCAACGTCACCTTCCTCCGGGAATAGAGGGAGCGGCGGTGGCCTCTTCCGGTAGCGCGCCAGCAGAACGCTGCGTGCAGTCGGGTGCCCATGAGCACCTCGGTCCGGTCTGTGGCGACGGCCCTCCCGTATCCACACGCGGCATGGCCCTCTGGTCTCCACAGCATATTGCCTCTTCTTACAGCCTGCGCGGCGTGCTCGTGCTTTGCCTTGGGCTGTTGCTCTGCGTTCCTTCGCTATCCGTTCAGGGGGATGCGCGGGCTTCGTCTTCTGCGCGTATCTTCCCCTCTTCCACCGACACGACCCACACCGACACTACGCGATCGTCGAAGCATGACTCACTGGCATGGGCCGAGGAGTTGCCTGCGCTTACGGTAACGGCCACGCGCATCCCCACAACGGCGCACAACGCCCCGGCCAACATTAGCACCATCGACTCGGCGGCCATTGCAGCAACGGGCGGTAGCACCGTGGCCGACCTCTTGGAGCAGCGCTCCAGCCTGCATATTCGTCGGGCCAGTGCATACGGGCTGGCCAGTCCGTCTACACGCGGTGGGGGCGCTGCCCAAACCTTGGTCTTGCTCGACGGCCACCGCATCGCAAACCCACAGCTTGGCCAAACCGACCTGTCGCTGCTGCCGACGGCCCTGCTTCAGTCTGCTGAGGTGATGCATGGCCCGGCGGCTCCGCTGTATGGCAGCGACGGCATGGGTGGGGCCGTCCATCTGCGCACGCGTGCTCCCACCGAGCCCACCGCAGCGCTGACGACCACGGTGGGCGCATTTGGTGAACGGGGCGGACGCCTGCTGCTTGGCGATCGGTTGGGCGGTTGGGCGTGGGCGGCTACCGCGAGTTATCAACAGCGCACCGGCGACTTTCCCTACACCGACGATGCGCTCTTTCCGCCTGAAACGGTGCGCCGCGACAATGCCGATCGAACCCAGTACAGCGCCTATGCCACCCTGCGCCGGGCAGCATCGGATCGGGCCCGCGTGTCGGTGCTGGCAAACGCGGCCAATCGGGGCCTCCCGGGCACAAGTAGTCTTACGCGTAGCAACGAACGGCAGCGCGACCGCTCCATGCGCGTGTGGGGACACTACCGGTGGCCCGTGGGCAACGGCACGCTCACCGCGCGTGCGTTCGGCCAGTACGACGGCATCCGCTATCAGGACCCCGATCGTACCACCAACGACATAGGTCGCACCTACGTAGCCCGTACCGAGGCCGAGTGGGAAGGCCCTGTCCGCTCCCGCTGGATGCTCAACGGGAGCCTCTCCGCAGAAAGCAGCTGGGCTACGCATCCCAGCCTGCGTAGCAATGCCCATCAGCAGCAGCTTGGGGGCGTCGTAAGTGCCATCTGGACGCGCGACCGCCTGCGCCTCTACCCGGCCCTGCGCGTGGATGCGTACCGCGTATCCGACGGCACGGCCCGCGTAGCCACCGCCCCGCGCCTGGGTGCCAACTGGAAACCAATTGGCGGATACGACGCCCTGCGCCTGAAAGTCCATGCCGGACGCTCCTTCCGTATGCCGACCCTCAACGATCGATACTGGCAGCCCGGCGGTGTGCCCGACCTGCGCCCAGAGCACGGCTGGAGCATCGATGCGAGCGCTCGGTGGGCGCGCAACGGGTACCATGTGGAGGGGACCGCCTACCAGCAGTGGCATACCGACCGCATTCAATGGCGCCCGGTCGAGGGGGTATGGTCGCCGCGTAACGTCCAGCGCGTACGGACCCGCGGCCTCGAAGGCGATGCCGCCACGCGCTGGACACCCGGTGCCGGACTTCAATTCACAACCGGACTTCGCGCCACGTACACCGAGGCCCTCGATCGCTCTTCCCCCGAAACGTCGTCGTACAATCAGCAGTTGCCTTACGTACCACGGGTTACTGTTAAACCGTATGCAACCCTACATGCGGGCCCGCTTCATTTGGATGCCAGTGCGCAGTACATAGGAGCACAGCTTACAGCCAGCGACGGTAGTCAGCGCAAGGACGGCTATCTAACTACCAGCGCACAGGTGCGTCTTGCCCAACAGTGGGATCCGCTTCGTGTGGAACTGCGCCTTCGCATCCACAACGCCCTAAACACGAACTACACCCTGCAAAATAATCAGCCCGTGCCGCCCCGACATGGCACGTTTTCGCTTCGTATCACGCTGTAATCTTGACCTTATGACTACTTCTACGCGCCCTGTGCGCCTGCTTTCTGTGTATACGCTGCTTCTGGCTGCCACGCTCTGGCTTACCGGATGTGATTTCGGCGTCTCGCAAGATGATGCCATCACAGCCCGGACCACAGATGTGGCCGTCGCCAACGCAGGAGCGTTCGGCGCCCAAAACAGCAGCTTTACCTTCATCAATCCCGAAGAGGAGACGGTGTCGAACACGAGCACCTTTTCCTCCTACATCCAGAGTCACATTCTGCTCGACAACCAGTTGCTAACCGTCTTTGGGGAAACCGGCACGCTTGGCGTGTTCGATCTGGAGACCCGGAACCAACTGGGCCAAGTCACGGGCATTCCGAACCCACGCTACGCTATTTCGGATGGTCGGGTGGCCTATGTAACCAGTCAGAGCTACAGCGACGATACCGATCCGGCGGTCTACATCATTGACCTGGGCGAGCGCGAGATTGTGGATACCATTACGCTGGATGCCAACCCCGAAGGCATTACGGGCACGTCCAGTAGCTTGTTTGTAGCCACCGGCAACGTCGATGGCCAAATTATAGAAATCAGTCGTCCCCTCGGTAATCCTATTACAGGCGACCATACCATTGCAGGTACAATCGACCCCGAATGCGACGCCCCGCGCCGCCCATACGTTACAAGACAGGGCCTGCTGGCGGTGGCCTGCAGTGGTGCTACGGTCTACGACGATGACTTCAACGTGATCGAAGAAACGAATGGAGCCCTCCTCGTCATTGACCCCGCAGGCAATAGTGGCGATGGAAGCATTCTTGACCGCGAAGACCTCGCCGGGCAGCTTACATCAGCGAGCTCGCAGCAACGGACGTTCTACTCGCGGCTGCGCAATACGCTCTTTGCGGTGCTCGAAGACAACACCGTTGTGCTGTACAGCACGCTCAACGGCGAGCGCTCCGACATCCAGGTCGACGGCCCCCCGATCGGTGCGATTGCGTTTGATGCCGTTAACGAACTGATCTATCTGGGGCGTCCCGATCCGGTCAATCCATTTGGCGCGGCGGGTACGGTGACGGTGCACGAAAGCAGTGGCGCCGAAATCGAATCGTACGAAGCAGGGATTGCGCCTGGCCACATTGCACTGCGCATCACGCAGGGCGAGCAGGATGGGTAACGTGTTTCCTCCTACTTGGCGTGTCGTCTCGTTATGACCGTTGACCGCTGCTACTGCTACGATGTGCCGTTTGATCGGCTCCACCGCGTATCCCAACGCACTGGGGCCAACACGGTAGACGCCCTGCAGGCGCATGTCTGCTTTGGACACAACTGCGGCCTCTGCCATCCTTACGTACGCCGCATGCTGCGTACCGGGCAGGTTACGTTTCATCAGATCATTGAAGATGATGATGAACCTGCCCGGTCGGGAGCGCCAACGTGAACCTTTCATGGCCAATGCGCCGTGCATCAGGTCGATCCGATGTTTTCATTGCTGACGCTTTGCGCTCATGGCCACACTGCTATACATCTTTCCGCACCCCGATGATGAAAGCTTCGGGCCGGCTCCTGCGCTGGCCCGGCAGCGTGCGCAAGGGCACGATGTGCATGTGCTTACGCTGACCCGCGGTGAGGCCACCCAGCAGCGCCACCGGCTGGGCCTGAGCAAAGAAGAGATGGGGGCGGTCCGGTTTGGTGAGATGCAGCACGTAGCCGAAGCCCTCGACCTGTCGTCGCTTAACGTGCTGGATCTGCCCGATGGCGAGCTTGCCAACCTGTCGCCGCTCGATATCGAAGACGTGGTGATGCAGCACCTGGTGCGCCTGCAGCCCGATGTGGTTGCTACCTATGCGGTGCACGGTGTAAGCGGGCACCCCGACCACCTCGTTACGCACGCCGTAGTTAAACGCGTGGTATGCAGCGCCGTGTCAACGAACGAGGTCCCCGTGCGGCGGCTCGCCTTTTTCACACTGTGCGAGAACGACGCCCCGCGTCCCGATCATCTACAGGCCTCGTCCGACGAAGCCATTGACTGCGTAGTGCCGGTGGATGAGGAGGCCTTTTCAACGGCGCAGGCAGCCCTTCAGTGCTATGAAACCTACGCGCCCGTCATCGAAGAACACCGTCCGCTCGAAACCGTGCGCAACGGGGTGTGCTTTGAATGCTTCCGTGAAGCACCCACGCCTCGTCTTACTGACCTGACGGCTCATTTGCCCGCTCAGCTGCCTCTTGGCTCCTCCTGACCTGCTGCATCTGCTGTCGACTGGGCTATGGTTGCTCCTGCGCGCTACTTCTCGTGGCTGGCCTTTAAGATCGCTGCACTGGCAGCGGGGGTTGCCGGACTTATCGCACTGGCGCTTGGAGGCTCGGTCTGGGGCAGTATCGGCAGCCTGCTGGCTGTAGGATTGGCTACGTATGGCGCCGCGTGGTGGATGCTGCACGCGCGCCTGCGCACGATCCACTCGCTTCTGAAACAGGTGCGCGCTCACCAGTTCGACGAACTGGGCACCAGCCCCTCGCCTCGCGGCGACGAGCTCGATGGCTTGATCTGGGAACTGCATCGCACCGGGCAGATGCTGAACCGTGAGATCGATGACATGCGCCGCATGGAGAGCTATCGGCGCGAGTTCATCGGCAACGTATCTCACGAGCTCAAAACGCCGATCTTCTCCATCCAGGGCTTTGCAGAGACGCTCTCCGACGGCGCGCTCAGCGACCCCAAGGTCAACCGCACCTTCCTGCAGAAGATTATCCGCAACGCCAACCGGCTCGACCGTCTGGCGCGCGACCTCTCCGAAATTGCTCGCCTTGAAACTGGCACCATGGAGATAGAAATGACGCGTTTCGACCTTGGCGAGCTGATGCGTGAGGTAACCGAAACGCTACTTCCCAAAGCCGATCAGAAAGATGTTTCGCTGCGCCAGGCCACAGAGCCCAAGGCGCTTCCTGCGGTACGGGGCGACCGCGAGCGCATCCGCCAGGTCCTCGTCAATCTTATTGACAACGCGATTAAGTACAACGAGTCGGGGGGATACGTGGCGGTATCGGCCCAACGCCAGGGTGAAGCGGTACAGGTGTTGGTGCAAGACAACGGCATTGGCATCCCCGAGCGCCACTTAAACCGGCTTACCGAGCGCTTCTACCGTGTGGACAAGAGCCGTTCGCGTCACCAGGGCGGATCGGGGCTGGGCCTGTCGATTGTAAAGCACATCTTGAGTGCGCACGATGTCCAATTGCACGTGGAAAGCACCGTGGGCGAAGGCTCCACGTTTACCTTTGTGCTACCGGTTGCGTAGGCGTTGCGCCAGACGCTCGGCCTTTTCTTCTTGGGAAGACCGGTCTTTGGAGTCCATATCGTCGAGTAGTGGCTCTTGCGATGCGCGATCACTGTGAGCCCGGTCCCATGCCTCGCTCGTTACGATCGTCTCCAGGTGTTGGATGCGCCGGTTCAGGCGCTCGCGTTCGGCCTTACACTCGCTACGCAGCGCATCAATTTTCTCCTCGGTTTCCTCAGCAGATGCGCCAATCTTGCGCTGTTCGGTTTTGAACTCCAGCCACTCCTCAAAGGCGCTATACACAAACACGATTAGTACAATCAGTATCCACCAGTATGTGCCCAGAAACTCAAGCAGTTCGGTCATAATGGTAGGTGCAACTATAGTTGTTGAATCAAGATCGGGGCCATCATTAAAGCAGACGGGGACGCATAGCGATGCGTCCCCAAGGGATGGTGGAAAGAGAATCTACACGTTCCTACGACACGGTGTCATCCAGCAGGTCGCGATAGAAGTCCAGTGTTTGCTCCGCAATGGCTGTCCAGCTAAACTGCTGCACCACGCGTTCGCGGGCTTTTTCCGCCATCGAAGCACGGCGCTCCGGATCGGCCAACAGCGTGTTGACGCCCTCAGCCAGGTCGGCAGCAAAGGCATCCGGATCTTTCGGGTCGAAGTCGTCGCCTTCTTGCGCATCAAACGACACAAGCAGACCCGTTTCGCCATCTACGACGACCTCAGGAATGCCGCCTACGGCAGAGGCTACGACGGGCGTATGGCAGGCCATAGCCTCCAGGTTGATGATGCCAAATGGCTCGTACACCGACGGACACACAAACAGCGTAGCATGCGAGTAGAGCGTGATGACCTCATCCTTGGGTAGCATCTCGTCGATCCACACCACGCGGTTGCCGGACTCCGCCTGTGCCTCTTCAACGAGCGCGGTCATCTCCGCAGCAATCTCGTCGGTGTCGGGGGCACCGGCGCAGAGCACCACCTGCACGTCGTCGTCCATGTCGTGGATGGCACGCACCAGGTGCAAGATGCCCTTCTGCCGCGTAATGCGCCCCACAAACAGCACAAACGGTTGTTCCGGGTCTACATCGTGCTTGCGGAGCACCTCATCGTTGTGGCGCGGCTGGTACTGGTCAATGTCGATGCCGTTGTAGATGGTGCGGATGCGCGAACGCGGCACGTCGTACAGGTCGTGCACATCGTCTTGCATGGCTGACGACACGGCCACTACGCCATCGGCATTCTCGTAAGCGGTGCGCTCCACCCAGCTCGATCCGTGGTAGGCTGTGCCCAGCTGCTCGATCTTCCACGGACGATGCGGCTCCAGCGAGTGCGTAGAAAGCACCAGCTTGGCCCCCGTGAGCTGCTTGGCCAGGCATCCGGCCAGGTGCGAGTACCAGGTGTGCCCGTGCACAATGTCGGCCTCTTGCACCGAGCCCGCCATGATGACGTTGCGCGCCATCGCATCCAAAAACTTCGCGTGGCGCGGGTCCTGGTTTGGAATATCGGGCGCGGTGACGCCCTGCACCTCAAGGTTGCCCTGGTCTACGTCTTGATCGCCAAAGCTAAGCACCTGCACATGGTGCTCGCCGTCATCGGCAGCCGCCATTTCGCGGGTCAGGTACTCCACATGCACGCCCGCGCCGCCGTATACGTTGGGCGGATACTCATTCGTCAAGATGACAATATTCATACAGATACGTACGTCGAATCCAGAAAAATAGGGAGAAGGTGGCCGGGGGATGCACGGGGCACGCGGCATGGTGAACATAGGTGCCGCGCCCCGTATCATCCGCATCGCTTAAATGATGGTGCCGTCAGGGATCACCGTATTCTTGGGGATGACCACGATACCGTCGCGAATCATGTAGTTCTCGCCTTCGGCCTCCTCGATGTCGTCACGGTTTTTGATGACGCAGTTTTTGCCAATCGACACGTTCTTGTCGATAATGGCCCCTTCGATATACGACTCCTCGCCAATGCCCGGCTGCGATGGTCCCTCGCGGCGGCCCAGGCCCTGATCGGTCTGCCACGCGTAATGATCGGCCCCCATGAGCACCGCGTTTTTGATGGTCGTGTTTTCGCCGATGTACGACCGAATGCCCACCACCGAGCTGGTAATCTGGCTGTTGGTGATGATGCTCCCCTCAGCAATCAGCGAGTTCTGCACGTACGAGCTCTGCACCTTGGCAGGCGGCAGCATACGTGCGTTTGTGTAGAGCGGACGGTCGGGATCGTACAGGTCGAAGTCCGGCTGGTCTTTCGCCAGCATCATGTTGGCCTCAAAGAACGACTTAATGGTTCCAATGTCGCTCCAGTAGCCGCTAAACGGATAGCTGGCCACGCGATGCGAATCGATCGCACGTGGAATGATGCCGTGGCCAAAGTCGTGGTCGTCGGGGTAGGCGTCGAGCATGTCACGCAGCAGCCCCTGGTCGAAGATGTAGATACCCATCGAGGCAAGATAGACGCGATCTTCGGCCTCCATTTCTGCAGAAACCGGACTGCTCTTGCCGTCGAGTTCGTCGGCGGCGGGCTTTTCCGAGAACTCGGTGATGATCTGGTCCTCGTTGGTCTTCAGGATGCCAAACGCAGGCGCCTGCTCGGCGGTTACCGGGATGGTGCCAATGGTGATGTCTGCCCCGGTTTCCTGGTGATGCGCCAGCATTTTGGCGTAGTCCATCGAGTAGAGCTGATCCCCCGACAGGATGAGCACCTGCTTGTGTTTGTAGCCTTCCATGTGGTCAAGGCTACGACGCACCGCATCCGCCGTGCCCTGAAACCAGTCTTTCGAGGCCGGGGTCTGCTCAGCGGCCAGCATCGTCACGAAGCCGTTGCTGAAGCGATCGAAGCGGTACGCCCGTGCAATGTGGCGGTTCAGGCTCGCGGAGTTGAACTGTGTGAGCACAAAGATGCGCTCGATCCCCGAGTTCAGACTGGTTGAGATCGGTACATCGATAAGGCGGTAGCGCCCGGCCAGCGGTACGGCAGGCTTAGCGCGCAGTTTGGTGAGCGGGTACAGCCGCGTGCCTGCACCTCCCCCTAAAATGACGCTAATGACGTCTTTGGAGATGTTCATAGAAAAAACCAGTCGCAATGGGAGGAATGACGAGAAGCGCTACCGTAACATGCGAAGTAGAAGGGTCATGAGCAAGGTTAAAATCACGCTGGCCACGATCATAGTGCCCAGCGGCAGGTAGACCCGCATGGATCCCGTTTCAAATGAGATGTCGCCCGGCAGGTGGCCCCAGTCAATAACGGTGTGACTGGCCCAGAGCAATCCGCCTACAGCCACAAGCAGCAATCCGCTGCCAATTAGCAATCGTGCAAGATCGGGGATGTCCATCGTACATGACGACTGTTACGAATGGTCGTGTTGCATTGGGTTTTGCGCAGCCCGTCCCGAAGTTCGCATGACTCGTTGAATTTTCGCGGCACCTTGGCGCGGACGCTCCGTGTACGCTTGTGCTTATCGTTTCTCCTGGCCTGCGCCCCGTACGCACTATGCTGAAAACTGTACTCGTTGTTCTACATATCGTAACCGCATCCGCCTGGTTTGGGCTGGGCTTGCGACTGGCGAGTAAGGCCCGTACGGTGCTCTCGCTCGACGGCCCCGCTGCTGCGGCCCTCGCCGAAGATGCCCGTAGCACTGTGAAGTGGATGAGCGGGTTTATTGTGCTTACGATGGTCTTCGCATACGCCAATTTCTTCCTCAGCGGCGGATTTGCCGCGTACGGCCCGCAGTTTCACGCGGCGCTTACGCTTATGCTGGTGCTGGTGGGCGTGCAGTTCTTCATGATTCGTCCCGGCTGGAACACCCTGGCCGATCTCGTGGGCAACGGCACTGCTCCCACAAGCGACGCTGCCGACGGCGCTCGCAAGAAAGTGGCTATTGGCACCGGCATAGGTCACTTGCTCTGGATGGTACTCCTCGTGCTCATGTACTTTAACCAGTTGATCCGCCCGTTCTTTGGATAGGCGTGATCGGATGAGCCCTCGGATCACAGCAGGCTCCTATGAGCAACAAACGGTATTACGGCTGCTCGCTTGAGCCGCGCGCAATGAAGGCGTCGTCGAAGCGTTCGCGCAGTGACGCGCGTACCACGTCGGCCTCGCTGCGTGTGGCCACTGGCCCGATGCGCACGCGGTAGTAGGGCGAGCGCCATACTACGTGTACCGGCGGCTCGCGGTAGCGCTGCAGCGGCTCAGGCGGTGTGTCGAGCGCACTCCACCACGCCACTGCCTCTGCGCGCGTGCTCTCGGCATCAGCCCGATGATAATTCATGCCCACCTGTACGAAAAACGCACGGGCGGGCATCTCAGGCTCAGATGCTTCAGGGGTGCCACGCAACGGCGCTGTTGCTCGGCATCCCGCAAACACAATACTTATAACGAGCAAACTGCCCCACAGAAAAACAGCACGTGGCGTACACATAGTCTCACCCGATTCAGAACAAGAGGCCGATGCATTGCATCATTGTTGCACCATGTGCAGCAACCTATGCTCCCGCTGCTTGATCCCCGTGCGTGTGCGCTGCATATTACGACGCTCTCCTGTTTGCCATTCCCTCCTGTATCCACCTGATCGTACTATGCCTACTCGTCTTCTGGGTCTCCTACTCGTAGGCCTGCTTATACTTACTTCACCAATCCACGCGCAAGACCGCAGCAACAGTGAGCCGCGCGTAAGCCCCAACGCAGAAACCCACCAGACCATTGGCACCACCGAGGTGCGCGTGACCTACGGACGCCCGGGTGTCCGTGGGCGCGACATTTTCGGCGATCTTGTGCCCTACGACACGCTCTGGCGCACCGGTGCCAATGAGGCCACCACCATTACCTTCTCCGATGACGTGCGTATTGGGGAGGACGACGTCCCTGCGGGCACCTATGCGCTGTTCACGATTCCAGCCGAGGACGATCAGTGGACGGTCATCCTGAACACTGTGCCCAATCAGTGGGGGGCCTACGACTATGACTCGGCAGACGACCACATGCGCACCTCCGCCGAGGCCTATCGCGCCGACACCTTCCGCGAGCAGTTGGCTTTCACCTTCGAGGCCGTCGATGAAACCTCGGCCACGCTGCTTCTGCACTGGGCTGACACTGCCCTTCCTATTCCCATCATAACTGCTGACGCTGAATGAGCCATCGCGCTGCTGCATGCTGGTTCTGGGGGATCCGTAGCGCCGCTGCTTTCCTTGTAGCAGGGCTGCTCGTTGTTGGAGGGAGCGGCTGTACAGCGTCGGCCCCCGACCCTGCGACCAACATGGAGGCCTATCTCGATACGGTCATTGCCGCCCACGGTGGCGATAGGCTTGACCGGGCCGTTGTGACCTTCACGTTTCGGGGGGATGCGTTTACGCTTCGCCGCAACGACGGTCAATTCCGATACGAACGCGCTACGACCGATTCGCTGGGCCGCTCGGTGGTCGAAGGGCTGACCAACACCGATGTGTATCGCGTTGTGGAGGGCGATACCCTCACGCTCTCCCCCGACGAGCAAAGCACCGTGGCAACAGCTGTCAACTCGGTTGCCTATTTTGCGCTCTTACCGTATCCGCTGCAGGATCCATCCGTACAGGCCACCTATGCCGGTCCCGATACGATACAAAACACCGCCTACCATCGCGTCGCGGTGTCGTTTGACGAAGGGGGCGGAAAAGACTATGAGGATGTGTTTCTGTACTGGTTTGCCCAGGACACCCATGCGATGGACTACCTCGCGTATGCCTTTGGGGTGGGCGGACCGCCCGAAGACCAGGGCACGCGGTTCCGCGAAGCCTTCAACGTGCGCACTGTAAACGGCGTGCGTTGGGCCGACTACCACAACTACCGCGATGCTGCCCTCGGTCCCGACGCGCTCTCTGCGTATCCCCAGGCGTGGACCGACGGTGCCGTAGAGCGCGTCTCAACCGTTGCGCTCCGCGACATCAGCGTGCGGCCTCTTGCCCCGTAGCAGCAGAAAACCCAAACAGGTTCTTAGCCTTCCATTGGTTCAGCCAGCATCTGCGTAAGCGTGTTAATGCGCTCCTGCGAAAGCAGCGGCTCGATGGCCTGAATGATGAGGCTTACGCAGGTAGCGCGATACATGAGTGCTTCATCAGGAGCCCCATTGCGTGCCGTCTGGCTCTGGATTTGCGTATTCAGTAGCGTCCAATGACACTTCATCTCAAGATATTGCACACCAAGTGCCTGCCGAATGTCGTCCACTTCCTCCAGATCGTCGAGCGTCTGCACAATACGGTTTCGAACGCCCGAGACATACGCCCGAATGGCACGACGCTGAGCGGTCGATCCCCGGTCCCATTCATCGAGTACCGTGTCCCACTGCGCATCGAGCGGATCTTCTAACGCTTCATGTATCGCCTGGTGCTGCTCGTTAACTGTGGTAGCAGCGTTGTCGGTGGAGGGCATAACAGTGGCAGGCATAGCAGGTCAGCAAAGAAAACAGTGGATTGGGTCAGCGAGTGCAAGTGGTGCCCGGAGCGCCAGGTACCAAAATCGAGTATATGCTATGGGGGTGTATGACAGGCACGCCAAAATGCTGCACTTCAGGGATGTATATACCGACTTCATTACAGTGCATCGGCCTTGCATCACGTGTTCTTTTCCGCACAGTGTTACCCTCAGTTTCCATGAGTCACGCAGATGTGCGATAGCGCAGCTTCGCCTGAAAATCAGTAGACCCAAACGTCCCATGTTGTGCACATTTGTCCTGGCGGACAGGGGAACCTTGCTGCGCCACCGTCTCGTTACGCACATACATCTGTTACACATGTCTGTGCATCGTCTGTGCTTTTAGCGCGCAGCATATTTAGTGTACAGCATAACATGCCTTACTTCCTGCTTTAAGCTTTCTGCTTTGAGCGGTGTGCCCGCAACACAGCGTGCACGCCTCACCTGTGCCCCTGCTGGGCCCGCGCTCTCACGCACGCTGGCTGTCTCCTCCATTAACAACTTCTATGGTTATGGCTGAGCCCTCTGCCTCCTCTGCTTCCAACCCTTCGTACGAAGACCTTGCCGAAGCGTGGAACACCATCTGCCAGCTGCTCGGTGCTGATGGGCCCGACGAGGCGATTGCACGGATCCAGACGCTTACCGACCAGATGGAAGCGCTTGACAACCGGGAGGATCTGCCCGACGAGCTCATTACCCTCAGCGAGTTTGAGCAGGTGCTCACGCGGCTGCATCAGAAAATTGCAGATCTGCGCGCACGCAATAACACGCTCGAAGCCCGCCTCGACGCGCTCACGCAGGGCTCTGAAGACGACACTTCGGCGCATGCCCTGCTTGATGCGCTTGATGCCCCGACCTATCAGGACGCGCTCGATCACATTCAGACGCTACAGGGCAAGGCCGAGGCCCGCGACGCCTCTCAGGAGGCGATCCAGAGCACCGGGCACGACGACATCGCCAGCCTCATTGATGCCGCTAAGGCGCTGCAGCGCGAAAACGATCGCCTGCGCAGTCAGGTTCAGAGCACAGCCCCCGACACCGAGGTCCTGCAGTCGGCCTCTGCCATTCGTATGGTGCTGGGCATCTCGAACATCGAGGAAGCCGAGGAATTTGTAGAACGCCTCGACGCGCTCAGCACGTCGGTGCGCCGGGCCCTCGACCACCTTGGGATGGACGTGCCCTCGGCTCTCAGTGTAGAGCGGGCCGACAACGTCGCCTCCTATCTCGATGTGCTCGCTTCGCAAATTGAGCGCCTGGCCGAGGCTCCGCTGCCCGACGACGAGGTATTCGAGGCTGCCGACACGCTCAACGCCATTGAGGCCACACTTGGCATCTCCTCTGCCGAAGACGCTCGCGAGATGGAGGCAATGGTGCGGTCGTTGACCGAAGACTTGGAAGCCCTGGCTCATGAGCGCGAAGTGCTGCGCGAAGAGGGCCTCACCGCCGAAAAAGCCGTATCCATGATTCATAGCATGGAGGATCAGCTCGACGATCTTTATGTCAATCAAGACGTGAACGCGTCAGACAACGGCACGCTGCCCCCCGGTCTGAAAAACACGCTTGGCGTCGAATCCATCAAAGAGGCGCAGCGCGTTGTTGAGCGTACCAAGGAGATGGATACGCAGATAGCCACGCTCTACGAAGAGCAAGAGCAGCTTAACGAACTCGGCATCGATAGCATCGACGAGGCCATTCGGATGATCCGCGACATGAACGAGCAGCTCGTCGAGCTCTATGAGGATGTGGAGGCGCGCTCGGCGGCGCAGGCTCTTCCCAGCGCCAACCAAGACACGTTCCAGCAGCTCGAATCGCTCTATGCGCGCCAGGAGAAGTTGCAGAGCGAACTGGGCATCTCGGACCCCGAGGCGATCATCCAGATGGTCGAGGATATGAATGCGCAGCTCGAAACGCTCTACGAAGACCGCGATGCAAGCCTTGCGTCCAACCCAGATGCAGTCGTTGAACCGGACGCATTTAACAATCCCGACCTTAGCAACGCCGAGCGCCTGGAGAAGCTCATTGAGAGCATGGCCCGCCAGCTCGATGTGCTTTATGGCGAGAAAGAAGCACTCTCCAAAGAAGGATTCGACTCTGCCGATGAGGCCGCCGATCGCATTGCGCACCTCCGCGATGAAATTCGGGCCCTGCGTGCACAGAAAGCGAGCGATGCCGAAGACCCGACCGACGCCGACGTAGACCCCGATCTTGTTCGCGAGTGGCGCGCTCTCAAAAACGACCTCGGCGTCACGTCCCCAGACGACGTTCGTGCGCTCATTGAATCGGCGCGCATGCCCAATACGGAACCGGCTGAAGCCGAAACGTCTCACGCAGAAGAGAATGGCGCAGAAACGGCTGATCCGGCGGAGATAGCGGATATCACGTCGTCTTCTGACTCTGATACAGACGCCGCCTCAACCCGTATCCAGCCGGGACCGCAATGGAATGCGGGGCCAGCGCTGGCGGATGCCGATCTTCGTGCTTCGTTGCCCACAATGGATGCTGAAGACCGGGATGCCCTCGACCTGGCCGTTATTCAGCTCGATACTGAAGGACATGTGCTCACGCTTAACGACGCGGCCTACGCGCTGCCGATGTTCGACCGCCTGCGTTCAAAGGAGGATGCTAAGCACGCAGCGTTCTTTTTCGATCTTGCGCCCAGCACCGCGACCGACGCGTTCTACGGACGCTTCCACGCGGGCCTCGATCAGGAACAGCTCGATGCACGCTTCCCGCATCTCTTTACGGCCTCCGGTCATCCTCCATTCGTAGCGCTCGTGCACCTGTTCTACGACGACACCACCGAGACAGCATGGGTCCTGCTACGCACTGCCTAATGCGTTGCCCTGCCGCGCACCTTTGCCGGGGCATCCTCCCCTGTTCAATGGCTTCCTCCCCGCCGCCTCCCTTTTTGCCATGAGTGATTCTTCGACCTCTGACCTGTTTTCGTACCTGAAGGAGAAGGCTAACCGCTCGTCTGAGCTGCGCTCACAAGATGCATCGGATGCCGCTGCTGATGCTTCTGACAATGCTCGTAACGAGGCTGCCGACGATGCCGAATCCGCATCGGACGATCCATCCAACCAGCTCAACTTCGAAGACCCAACCGTGGGCGAACGGCTCCGTGATGCGTCCAAAGACACGCTGAACAGCGCCGACTTTGGCATCATCCGGCTCGACGACGAAGGCATTGTACAGTTTTTTAATGCATACGAGTCCAACTTGAGCGGCGTAGACCCCGACGAGGCTCTGGGCCAGAACTACTTCAATGAACTGGCCCCCTGCAGCAATAACCGTGTGTTCTATGGGCGCTTTCGCGACGGTCTCAAAAACGGCGGAATGGATGAGTACTTTACATACACGTTTACGTATAAAATGCGCCCTACACTCGTAGATGTGCATCTCTACCGCGACGATGCGGGCAACAACTGGATTATGGTGCGCAAGCGCTAAGCGCTTTCCAGAAACAGGGGTCGTTCTCTTCGGCTAATGGGTTGGTAGGTGGATGCAGATTGCAGTGCTCGGAGGCGGCATTTCGGGCATCACCACGGCAGTCCTTCTGCGTGCCTGCGGGTACGCCACCACACTAATCACAGCAGCCCGCGCCGACACGGCGCACGGTGCCGACTGGCCGCGCCTGGCCAGCCACTACCCGGCGGCCTCCGTCATACCCCACACGGTGCGCGTTGCAAATCCTGCCCATCACACGCGCTGGAGTCAGGCCTGCTTCGACGTGTTTACAGATCGACCAGCCTGGGGCGTGCGCATGCAGCGTCATGCCGAACTCTTCGAATCGCCCCCCCATCGGCCTGCTTACCTCGACGCGCTGCGCCGCCTCGTGCATCTCCCCAACGATGGACGCGGGGCCCCTGGTCTTCCGCGCCGCGCTGAGGCAGAAGGGCTCTTCGGCTGGACGTTCGACATGACGTTTGTGGAAGCTCCGCGCTACCTTCGCAAGCTGTACCTTGCCTACCAGGAGGGGGGCGGCACCATACGACGGATGCACATCTCGCCCGAGAACCGCTCAACGCTCCCTGGGGATGTGTGGGTGAACTGCCTGGGGGCAGGCGCCCCTCGTGTCTTTGACGACGAGGCTCCCGCTACATTTCTCCATGGTCACCTGCTGCATGTAAAACCGCCCATATCATGGGAGGCATGGGCAGATACGGCAGCGGTGCAGTCGTATAACTATGCGCCTGCACCTGCTTGCTATCCCTCGCATATTGAAAATATACCCGGCGGATTGTATTTCTACCCACATGCATCCACCTGGATTGTGGGAGGTACGAAACACCCTGCACATCGCCACGGCGGCTACGCGACTCCACTGCGCGGGCGCACCCGCCATGTGCACGGCGTAGCGCTGCCTGAGGCCATGTGGACAACAAACGCGGATCTCATTAGGCAGCTCACAGGCACCGATTTCCGAGATGCTCCCATGCGCGTGGTGAGCGGACTCCGCTATGTGCGTGGCCCTGAAAGCGACGGCGTGCGCCTCTGTTGGGACTCCGGCCCTGCGCGTCCCACAATACACAACTATGGCCACGGCGGTGCGGGCGTTACGTTGTCGTGGAGCTGTGCACTGCATGTGGCGCACATGCTTATGGAACGCCATGCGCCACCACAGCCGTCACCTGCGCCCTACCCGTTTCCTGCACTGCGGGATACGATGCATCGCCTTTTCAAGGAGCAGCCCTCCGCAGCTCAACGTTCACAGCCTGATGCATAAGAGCAATCGCAATGCGCTTTACTGAAATCTCTGCAAATCGGCACGTATTTTGTGATAATATGAGGGCGCACGTGTATCTTCTGTAAATACACGCTTGTCCTGTTACAACGCGCAGTCCCCACCTGCGCTGCTGCACGGCAACAGGCATGCACAGCCCTCCCCACCTGGTTGCCCCCTACTCTTATGGAAAATGCCGCTGACCGCGCTATTCGTTTGCTTGCTCTTGCTGCTGGAATCGTTAGCCTTGTCGTGTACACCATCTTTTACCTGATGTAACGTTGGGTTGCTCCTCAGCGGTGTAACATGACGATGCACCGCCGTCATAGATTTCACCGATGCTAACCTATCATGCCCCCTGGTGGCAAGTAGCATCACAGTCATGTATACTGCTCGCACTATGTGCTGATGTGGGCGTTGGCCTATGCAGTAGATGAGAAGAGAACCCTACTCTGCCAATAAGAAAATGCAGGAGTGGTGTGGAAGCCAGTGTGGTTCATACCCAGCCGGTTATAGAGTTGTAGTATTGATCCTTTCACAGACCCTCTGATTGGGAAGTGAACACACTTTGGTAATAGGGCTTCTGAATAAAAAAACGCATCGGTAGTGGGTAGACGCTAAGTGATAAGGCTATCGCAGAATGTAGGTTTGTCTTGTTCGAACCCCCTCTCCCTTCGGGTTTCTCCCCCTTTCCAAGGGGGAGATGTCGATAGACAGAGGGGGTTGTCTGGCTCCGATGATGTCGGCCATATGACAATCACTTACCATTGAACCGCTACCAACGCATCTTGGAGGGAAACGGCCTCAATGGAGACGGGCACCTCATGCCAGTAGCCGGAGGCGGGGACGAACGGAAGACTGTTCGTCCCAAGAAAAGTTTTTATCAGAAGGCAGAAGGCTATCACTTACGGCCTGTCCACTACCTACGTTCTGTGTATCACAGGGTCCAAACGTACCGTGGCACGTTTCGCTACTGTTGCGCACGGGGATCGCATCGGCTTCAGTTCTGCTCCGAATTAATTACCCTTAACAACTTTTCGCGGCATGTCTTCTGTACCTACCCACGACATTCGTGTGTATGATGGAACGCAGTGGCATCGGATCAATGTGGAAGAGTGTACTATTCTCCGCGATGCGCTGCTGAACTATGACCTGTCTCCATACACGGCGCTCACCGAGGTCGTGAACTGTGGCGGACGCGGGCTGTGTGCCACATGTGGCGTGCGCCTGGCTGAGGGGGTGCCAGCTTCGCATTGGCACGACCGCACGGCTCAACGCTTTGGCTATCCGCGCCTGTCGTGTCAGATTCGTGTGCGGAAGCCGCTCACCGTGTATCTGGATACCGACAAGTGGATCTGGGGCGGACGCCGCTCGAACGAGCCGCCTGATGCATCGTAGATAGCATATGTCGCAGAGGATTCCGAATCCTGCTGCTCTACTTGTCTCTCGGTCTAAACGCTCTGTATCTCATGACCCAACCTGCTGTATCCCCGGCTCAACATCACCCGCGCCTTACGGCATATGCCGATGTGCTCGACCGCATTGACGCGCTGCTTGAGGGGGAAACCGACTGGATCGCTGCCATGGCTACGGTGTCCTGCGAACTGCATCATACGTTCGACTACTTTGACTGGACTGGTTTCTACCGGGCGGTGTCGGACGATCTGCTGGTGGTGGGTCCGTACCAGGGCGGGCACGGCTGCCTGCGAATCCCCTTTGACCGAGGGGTGTGTGGAGCCGCAGCACGCACGCGTACCACGCAGTTCGTTTCGGATGTGCACGAAGCCGAGGACCATATCGCCTGCTCTTCAACCACGCAGTCGGAGGTCGTCGTGCCTGTGCTTACGCCCAATGATACACTTCTGGCAGTGCTCGACGTAGACTCGGATACGCTGGATGCGTTTTCGGAGGTGGACCGCGATATGCTGGAGCAGCTGGCTAACACCCTGGGCCGTCAGTTTGCCGATACGTCACAACGGTAGCAAACCGAGCGCCCCATGCTCGCCAGGTGACCATACGGTGTCCCACTATGCCGCGCTGATGCGGCGCAGCGGGAGACGGCATGTTACGGTTGTCATGCCTTGGCTATGGCCAACGTGGAACGTTGCGCCAATGAGATGGGCCCGATAGCGCATGCGAGATAGGCCCTTCCCAGCGTCTGAAGGGGTGTGGTCGTGTTGGGTTGGATGCCAGACGCTACCGTCGTTGTGGATGGTGAGCACGAGCGCACGGCTTGTAGCATGAAGGCGGATTCCTGTGTGCGTGGGGGCCGCATGCGCGTGTGCATTTGCAACGGCCTCTTCGGCAATGCGATGTAGATGCATAGCAACCGAAGCGTTGTGCACGGCGGGCAGGTCGTCGCCTCCGATAAACGTGCAACGTCCTGGGCCGTGGCGATCGGCCTCGCGAGCCAGATCGGAGAGCGCCTCTGTGAGTCGGTCTTGCTGAAGCGAGACCGGCAGCAGTTCATGGGAGAGCTCGCGCGCCTTGTCGACGCCTTCGCGGATGGCATCGGCAATCGCATCGAGATCGTCGGCTGTGCACGGCGTGCCTTGTTCAACCGCCGCCTTCAGGTTCTGGACGTGCATGGCCGTGGCTGCGAGCTGCATGCCGAGCGACTCGTGCAGCGACTGGCTCACAGCGCGGCGCTCGGCAGTGTTTAGAGCCGTCATGTCGCGTTCCATGTCGCGCCGTTCGGTTACATCAATGCCCACAAGCACAAGCGATTCTACATCGGCATTGGGAGTGGAGCGCCGTGCGGTACAGGTGCCTTCCAACAATCGGGGCGGAGCATCGTCGCGCATCCAGTGCATTTCGAGATGGATCTGTCCGGCGCGTCCGCTACGCAGCGCCTCGAATCCACGTGTAAGCACGTGCATCTCTTCAGGGTTTGCAAAGAGCATGCGCACATCCTCTCCAATCATGGCATCAAGCGAGGCGCCAACAAGCTGTGTACAGGCCCGGTTCATAAACTGAATGCGTCCCTCTGCATCCATTTCAACGACCACGGCTCCCATTGAGTCGAGCACTCTGCTGGGGAGCGGAGCGGGCTCGGGGCGTTGCGGCTGGTATGGAGAGAGCGAGGAGGACAGAGACCAGGCCGGACGCTCCCACTGGGTTGTGGTCATGTCAATAAACGTTAGCATGGGGTGGTGGGGCTAAGAGCAAAAAACTACCTGGTTGGAGGGGTACCTGTACAGGCAGGCTGTTCCATCCATTTGGATGTGCACAATGTGATGGTTGAGTGGAGCCTGTGTGAGGGCGTTTAAGGCGAGGAAAACGGAGGCGTGCTTTCGGGCACGGGTTCAGAGCAAAAAGTGTGCAGAAACGGGTATGCATACAAGAAATCGTATATAACGTATCTCTAAGCGCTCTGCGACACCTGTAAGTAGAAAAACATAACGTAATGATACAAAGATATTATGTGAAGTGCGTCAATGCGATGGAGAGCAAATGTGAAGTTGTTTCTTTTGACCATGCGTGTCGGAAAAGAAGACCCCATTAGATGAAATTGTTACATTTCAGCCATCCTGGGTACGTACTGTTTCCGATTCGGCGGAGGTGCAGGTGGGATACACCCCACGCCTTGAATACTTGCCTCCTGGGCCTGAAAACACTGCGCTAAACTCAGGAGAGAAAGTAAGCTGCCGTATCAGAGTCGCAGATAAACAAAGAGTTTCGAGCAAGGGCACGAGGACGGAGCATAGGCATCACTTTGCGTGAAAAACACAGCCACTATGCGCCGTTTGTGAGGCCGCTGCATACGATTTGGCGTTCCGGAGCCGTGTGCTGAATCCAGGCTGACAATAGCAAACGACACAGTAAGTGATGCCACACAGCACTGGACGCCGATTCCAAAATAGCCCGAGGCCTATGCATTCCATACTATGCGCAAATTGCGTTGTGGGCCGGACGCGTTGCGTATTGCATCTGAAAGAGTCTATGCCAGACGCGTGCCATTGGGAACGGGCGCGTCGGGCGTGGTGAGCACAACATCGCCATTGGCGCGATGAAACCCGGTGACGAGGCACTCCGACATCATGGGGCCAATCTGCTTTGGAGGGAAGTTCACCACCGCCACGATTTGCATGCCGGGGAGATCGTCAAGCGCATACAAGTCGGTAATCTGAGCGCTGGAGCGCAGGGTGCCGATCTCTTCACCAAAATCGATAGTGAGGATGTAGGCGGGGGTTCGCGCCTCTGGGAAAGCCTTGGCACTTACAATGGTGCCCACGCGCAGGTCGACACGCGTAAAGTCGTCCCAGGTAATTGTATCCATAGCAAGAGGGGGGCTTCAGGTGCGCAGAACGGAGAATATCACGTCAATGTACAGAGCGAACACAGGGGCATCAAGCCCATTGTGTTCGATGAACCTCGTACCGCAACAGACCGTCTGATGAGCAGAGCCGGTTGCTTTACGCACCGGGTCTTATCTCGTTGGTCTGTTAGATGTGTCTGGCATGCTTCATGTCTACCCCGTACACTATCGCTCATTGCTCCGATATCCACTTTGGCAAAATCGCGCACGCCGAGGTGGTATCAGCGCTTGTTGATGACATCAACGCGCACGATGTAGACCTGGTCGCGATAAGTGGCGATTTGACGCAGCGCGCCCGTACCGGCGAGTTTCAGGCAGCGGTGGCTATGATTGAGCAGTTTAATGCGCCTACGCTGGTGGTACCGGGCAACCACGACGTGTACCCGTGGTGGCGCCCCTGGAAGCGTCTTACGGCCCCGTTGCGCAAGTATCGGCGGTTGGTGCAGCCCGAGCTGCGGCCTACGCGCGTTGAGCCCGAGGTGGCTGTGCTGGGGCTGTCTTCGCCCCACGGGGCTACCGTGAAAAGCGGACGCTTGCGTCCCGAGGCGCTCAACACCATGCGCACCTTCTTTGACGAACACGCATCGCAGTTTCGAGTGCTGGTGGTGCACCATCATCTCACACGGATGGAGCAGTTAGGCCGTCACGACATCATGGGCAATGCCGACGAAGCCCTTACGGCCGCTGCCCAGGCTCAGGTCGATCTGATTCTCTGTGGACATCTGCACATCTCGCATATTGAGCCTGTCGATATCGTGTCTGACCGGGGCGATACGGAACATCGCATGGTTGTAGCCAGCGCAGGCACGGCCACCAGCAGCCGAGGGCGGAGGTCGAACCGGGGCGTCAACTTCTACAATCTGATGCACATTCGCCCAGACTCGTTTTCGGTGGAAGAGCGGCGCTATCAGCCGGATGCGACGGTATTTTCCGAGATGCGCACCACTTCTTTCGATCGGGTCACCTCGCTTTCGTAGAGGCAGAATGCATCTACATACAGCAGGGCGCCTGCACAGTGCAGACGCCCCTGTATCCGCCTGTATGATATCGAAGACCGGTTACGCGGTGGGCGCGGCGGCCTCTACACCTGCCGATACGTGATCGGCGTACTTGGCGAAGTTTTCGGCGAACATGCGAGCCAGTTCTGCAGCTTGCTGGTCGAAAGCATCCGGATCCTCCCACGTGTTGCGCGGCTGCAAGATGGTATCGGGCACGTTCGGGACGTGCTCGGGCACGTGCATGCCAAACACGGGGTCGGGCGTGGTGGGGGCGTCGTTGAGCTGGTTCGTGAGAATCGCATCCACCATTGCACGGGTGTGCTGTAGGTCAATGCGCTCGCCCGTGCCGTACGGGCCGCCGGTCAGCCCGGTGTTGATGAGCCAGCACTGCGCGCCGTGCGTGCGGATCTTATCGCCCAGCAGTTCGGCATACTCGGCAGGATGCCGCACCATAAACGGCTCGCCAAAGCAGGTGCTGAACGTGGCTTTGGGCGCACTCACGCCCCGCTCGGTTCCGGCCACCTTGGCGGTGTAGCCCGACAGAAAGTGGAACATCGTCTGCTCAGGCGTGAGCTTCGACACGGGGGGCAGCACGCCGAATGCATCGTACGTCAGGAAGATGACATGGTCGGGGTGCCCGCCCTGCCCTGTCTCAGACGCGTTCGGGATGTAGTCGATCGGGTACGATCCGCGCGTGTTGCGGGTGATGGTGTCATCGGTAAAGTCGGGCGTGCGCGTCTCGTCCTCCAGCATCACGTTTTCGAGGATAGTGCCGAAGCGCTCGGTGGTGCTGTAGATCTCCGGCTCCTGCTCGGGCGTTAGGTCGATCATCTTGGCGTAGCAGCCGCCCTCAAAGTTAAAGACCCCGTTCTCGCTCCACCCATGTTCATCATCGCCAATGAGGGTGCGGCTGGCATCGGCCGAGAGGGTCGTTTTGCCCGTGCCCGAGAGGCCGAAGAACACGGCGGTGCTGCCATCGGGATCTTCGTTGGCGGAGCAGTGCATAGGCAGCACATTTTCGCCGGGCAGGCGATGGTTCAGCACCGAGAAGATGGACTTCTTGATCTCGCCCGCGTAATGCGTGCCGCCAATGAGCACCAGCTCTTTCTCCAGACTCACAAAAATAGCGGCCTCCGAGTTCGTGTTGTCGCGTTCCGGATCGGCTTTGAACGTGCACAGGTCGAGCACGGTAAATCCGGGCTCAAAGTCGGCGCGGTCAATTGCTGGGCGCCGCACGAACATGTTGTAGGCAAAGAGGCTGTGCCATGCCTTTTCGGTGATGATGCGCACTGGCATGGTGTACTCGGGATCGGCCCCGGCGTACAGGTCTTGCACAAAGAGCGGTTTGCCCGTGGCGTGGTCGGCCAGGCGCTCTTGCAGATGATCGAAGGTTGCGGCATCGGTAGGACGGTTAACCGCGCCCCAGTTAATTGTGTCGATGTTGGAGGCGTCGCGCACCAGGAAGCGATCTCGGGGGCTTCGTCCAGTGTAAGGATCGGTGCGCGTGCAGAGCGGCCCCTGAGCCGCAAGCTGGCCTTCGTCTTGAGCCAGCGCCATCTCATAAAGAACAGGTGGCTTCAGGTTATAGTGAATCGGGCCGGGGTCGGTGAGCCCCAGTGCGCGGAGGTGCGAGGTCACGTGGTCGGGTACGGTCATGACAGCAGCAGAGTGGCTTGATGTTGAAAACGACGGAAACGGGTCGAAATATAGCCCGCATCGTGCAATACACCTCTAAGAAAGCGCTTCCAGCCCTCTTTTGCGACAGCTACGGTTAAGTAAATGTGAATATAAACTAACGTGTGCTGCATTTGCTGTGAACATTATATGTGCGGTATTGCGGATTTAACAGACGGATGACAGGGCGCCGTCTGCGAATCCCCCGTTACGCTGAATCGTTGAGCATTCTACAACTCAGGTCTTCTTTTGCACAGCAGCGTATCGCCTCTTCGTGGTCTTTTTCTCGTTCGTGTGTGGCTCAGTGTACGGGTGGATGCGCAGCGATCCGCTCGTGGTGGCGGGCATCGCAGCAGCCCTGATTGGCAGCACCTATGTGCTAACGGGCCTTCCAGTTAGCGGGACCGTGCTCCTGGGTGTGCCTGCGGGCGTAGCGCTTGTGTATCGGTTCGACCGCACGAGCCCTGCCGCGGTCGAGGATGCTCGCACGCACGGCGCACGCCGCCGGTGGATGGATCGGCATCACGTCTATATTCGCTTTACTACTACGCTCTATGTGCTACTGGCTGTGTGGGCGTTCTGGAACCTCGCGCCCCTAACTCAGGCTGCAGCGGCTGGATTTGCGGGAATGGGCGCGCTGTACGTCTGGCCGATTCGCGGCTGGCGTTTCAAACACATCGGCTCTGCCAAGACACTGGCGGTGGCGGGTGCATGGAGCCTGGGCGTGGTGGGCCTTCCGGTTTTAGAGGGTGTGTCTACCGTTGGAGTAGCAGGCAGCATGTGGGAGGCGCTGGGCCTGGCCTGCTACCGGATGGGCTGGCTGCTGCCGAATCTCCTCTGCAGCGACTGGGCCGACCGCGCCGCCGACCACGCCGCTGGACTTGAGACGCTCCCGCAGTCCTGGAGTGTCCGACAGGTGCGCACAGTAGCAGCAAGCTGCGCCGGAGGAGCTGCGCTGGCTGCTGCCGTGCTCGCGCTGACCACGGGACGTCCCGTGTGGATGGCTGAAGCGCTCGCCGCAGCGCTGCTGGCCCTCGGGGGCGCCCGCTGCCCCGTACACCCAGGACCCACCTACCGCCTGGCGCTCGACCTGTACATGGCCGTGCCGGGCCTGATTGCGCTCTTGGCTGTGTGGGTAACAGGATAGAGTATAGATAGACAGGTGAAGGAATGGAACGCTCCATCTGCAGATTTCAATTACCTGCATTATGATTCGGCGCAGGTGGTATTACCTCACCGCACACGCCGAAACTGCTTTCCGGCGCGCTGCTCGACGACGCCCTTGAACTCCAGTTGCAACAGATGCACGAGTGCCTGCGAAGGCGGAATTCCGGTGCGGGCGCAAAGCACATCAAGGTGCACGGGCTCCCTGGTCAGGGCTTCGTAGAGCGCCTGCTCGGACGTGCTAAGCTCAGGCATCGGCTCGGGCGCTGTCGCGGCAGCCGCATTGTCGGTGTCTGTTGGAGGCGGTGGCAGTTCGGCCAAGAGGTCATCCACATCGAGGACAAGCTTGGCGTGGCCGCGCTGGATGAGCCGGTTGGTGCCCACTGAGGCGCTCTTCCCAACGGGACCCGGCACCGCAAACACCTCGCGGTTCTGCTCTACGGCCAGTCGTGCGGTGATGAGCGCGCCGCCCTTTTCGTGCGACTCGACGACAAGCGTACCCAGCGTAAGCCCGCTCACAATGCGATTGCGCTCAGGGAAGTTGGAGGCGTTGGGGTCCTCGTCGAGGGTGTACTCGGAGAGCACCGCCCCCTGATCCTCAATGCGCCGCGCCAGCCGCGTGTGCTTCTGCGGGTAGATCCGCGCGAGTCCCGAGCCCAGCACGGCAAGCGTGCGTCCGCCCTGCTTAAGCGCCGCGCGATGCGCTGCCGCGTCGATGCCAAATGCCAGTCCGCTCACGATCGTATAGCCGTGCTGCACAAGGGCCGCTGTCAGGTCGCGCGCTACGCCCTTGCCATAATCGGTGCATCGCCGCGTGCCCACCACGGCCAGGGCATGGGTGTCGGTGGGATGCAGCGCCCCGCGTATCCACAAGCAGGGCGGTGGATCGTAGGTGTGGCGCAGACGCTCGGGATAGTCGGTATCCCAGAGGGTGCAGAGGTCCACGTCCATCTTATCAGCACGGGCAAACTGCCGGTCGACGGCGGTGTGATCGTCGAACGTGCGGATAGCCTCGGCTGTGCGGGGCCCGATGCCGGGCACCTGTGTGAGCACCGATTTTGACGCGTGAAATACCGCGCTGGGCCGCTTGAGGTGTCCGATGAGCGTGCGGGCGCGGCTCCAGCCGACATTCGGAACCAGCATGAGCGCAACCAGAGCGCGGCGTTCGGTGTCAGAGTCAACGTCGGGGGCGGTGGGGTCGGCATCGAAGAGCGTCATGAAGAGGTAACCTCGGCCGCAGTGCGGCGCTTCTCGGTATCAACAGCGTTGAACAGGCGGCGTTTGAGGGGCCCCAGCCCGATCTGTGCGACGGCACTAATGGGCAGCAGCTCTACGTCGGGCGGGAAGTGTTCGGCCACCACATCAGGAAGCAGCGAGCGCTCTTCGGGCGGGAGCAGGTCGATCTTCGAGAGCGCAACAAAGCGTGGCTTATCAAGCTGAGCAGCGTCGTATTCGCGCAATTCGTGTAGCAACTGATCGTACGTCGCGCCCAAATCGGTCGCGGTGATCGGAATCACGAAGAGCAGCACAGCGGTGCGCTCAATGTGGCGCAGGAACTGCAGCCCAAGTCCGCGTCCCTCATGTGCGTCTTCGATGATGCCCGGCAGATCCGCCATAACAAACGAGGTGTACTCGTTCACGTAGACCATGCCAAGCGAGGGCGTGAGCGTGGTGAACGGATAGTTGGCCACCTCGGGCTTCGCCGCCGAAATCGACGACACGAGCGTGCTCTTGCCCGCATTCGGAAAGCCCACCAGTCCCACATCAGCCAAGAGCTTCAGCTCCAGCGCAATCTCCTTCTCCTCGCCATCCTCGCCGGGCTGGGCATGGCGAGGCGTCTGGTTGGTCGACGACTTAAAGAAGGTATTGCCCTTACCGCCGCGTCCGCCTTCGGCGATGCAGAGACGATCGCCCGGCTCCACCACTTCGCCGATGATTGCGTCGGTGGTGTTGTTGCGGATGACGGTGCCGGGGGGCACGCGCAGCACGACGTCTTCGCCATCCTTGCCGGTCTTGTTGTGACTGCCGCCGGGGTCGCCATCCCCAGCTTCGTGCAAGGTGTTGTAGCGTAGATCCATGAGCGTGTAGAGGTGTGGATCGGCTTCGATGTAGACCGATCCCCCTGCGCCGCCGTTGCCGCCGGCCGGGCCGCCCTTGGGCACAAACTTCTCGCGCCGGAACGACACCAGGCCACGCCCGCCGTCGCCGCTGCGTACCGTAATGACTACGTGATCAACAAATTTCATGGTAGGGGCCTCTCACACTCAAGAACATCGAACTGGCACCCGGTCTGCTGTGCAGTAGACCGGCGCACCGTGCAAACATAACGTGGCAGAGGCAACGCGGTGCCTGCCGGCGACGTTGGGGCCGAAGGAACGTGACTGCGCAACGACCGGTGTGCTCAATAGTTTTCACGGGCGATTGACGGCGGTGCACTGCATCCATGCCTTGTTTCCCCATAGCTTACGTGGCTGTGGGTTCAACGGATGCGATGCCGCGGAGCCCGCTCGCACATTTGTTTTGCTTCCCTTGGGTACTCTTTTGACGATGGACACTGTAATTGTCTACACCGACGGCGCATGCAGCGGCAATCCCGGTCCGGGCGGATGGGGCGCTTTGCTAATGCCCGAGGGCGATCGCGACGACGCCACGCAGCTTACGGGTGGCGCACCTCAGACCACCAACAACCGCATGGAACTGACGGCGGCGCTCAAAGCACTTGAATCGCTCGACGAGCCGACGACGGTCAAGCTCCACACCGATAGCGCGTACGTGTCGCGGGCCTTCAACGACGGCTGGCTTGCCAACTGGAAGCAAAACGGCTGGCGCACCTCCTCCAAGAAGCCGGTCAAAAACAAGGACCTGTGGCAGGCCCTGGATGCGCAGAACGAGCGTCACGACGTGAAATGGATCTGGGTGAAGGGCCATGCCGACAACGTGCACAACAACTACGTCGATTCGCTGGCGGTAACGGCGATGGAGGATTATAAGTAGCGGTATCAGTGCTCCAGGTAGATTCCCAGCGTTGCTGGTAAAAGCAGTAGGGACGCAGCGCGCTGCGTCCCTACAAGAGGTATGGAGCCATGAACGAAGTTGACGCTTAGCTCTTCTTGGCGTTAATCAGTTCCACCGCCTCTTCCATCGTAATGTCTTCGATGGTCTGGTCGTCCCCGAGCGAGGCGTTGGTGCCGCTGTGCTTCACGTAGGGTCCGTAGCGTCCGTCCCACACCTCAATCGTCTTGCCGGTTTCGGGATGCTCGCCGAGCACGCGCTGCGGCTTGTTCTTCGCCTCTTTCTTCTCGATGAGCTCCATTGCGCGCTCCAGATCGACCGTGAGCACGTCATCGCTCTTTTTGAGGGAGGCGTAGGTGTCTTTGGCGCCGGATTTGGTGTGGCGCACAAACGGACCGTAGCGTCCAATCCCGGCCTCAATGGGATTGCCGGTTTCTGGGTGTTCGCCCAACTCACGCGGCAGGTTCATGATCTTGAGCCCCAGTTCGAAGTCCACTTCGGCAGGGTCTACGCCGGGCGGCAG
This sequence comes from Longimonas halophila, assembly GCF_002554705.1. Lineage (GTDB taxonomy): Bacteria > Bacteroidota > Rhodothermia > Rhodothermales > Salinibacteraceae > Longimonas > Longimonas halophila. Next base: position 173,989 of record NZ_PDEP01000008.1, read on the forward strand.
CGACACGCGCTTCGGTTTGCCGGGCTGGTCGTCTTCGCCCAACTGCATGTACGGACCGTACGGGCCTGACTTTAGCAGCACGGGCATGTCGGCATCGGGGTGAACGCCGAGCACGCGGTCGCCTTTGTTGGCTTCTTCCAAAATATCTTTGAGCTTCTGGCGGGTGGTGTCGCCCGGAGAAAGGTCTTCCGGCAGCGAGGCGGTGACGGTGTCTTCGGAGTCGTCGCTCTCATCGAGCGGGCCTTCCACATACGGGCCGTACTTGCCAACGCGCACCACATACGGATCCCACTGCTCAGGAAAGTCGATGGTCGAGATGGCACGCGGGTCGATCGTCTCCTGGCCGTCTTCGACGCGCGGCTGTACGCCGCCTTCGCCCAGGAAAAAGTCGCGCAGGTAGGGCTCTGGATCTTTCTCGCCGGTAGCGATGTGATCGAGGATCTCTTCCATCTCGGCGGTAAAGTGCACATCCACCAGCGGGTTGAACTGCGCCTCCATCAGGTTATTCGTGGCAAATGCGGTGAACGTAGGCACGAGCGCACTGCCCTCTTTGCGCACGTAGCCGCGGCGCTGAATGGTGCTAATAATGGAGGCATAGGTCGAGGGCCGCCCAATGCCTTCCTCTTCGAGCATCTTCACGAGCGAGGCCTCGGTGTAGCGCGAGGGCGGCTTGGTTTCGTGGCCCACCGGCTCCAGCGCCTGCACGTTCAGCCCGTCGTCGTCGGTGCGGGCGGGTACGGATTCGTCGCCCACCGACAGATCGGGTAGCGGGCGCTCGCGGTCTTCGAGGTCGGCTTCGGGGTCATCGCTGCCTTCGACGTAGGCGCGCAGGAAGCCGGGAAACAGAATGGTCTTGCCCGAGGCGCGGAAGCGGGCTACGTCTTCGCTGCCTGCGTCGATGTACACATTCGTGTACTGAATGCGCGAATCGGCCATCTGCGTGGCCACGGTGCGCTCCCAGATGAGGTCGTACAGCCGTTTCTGTTGGCCCGACAGCCTAATCTCGTCGCTCGTCTTCATGGCGTTGCCTGCGGGACGAATGGCCTCGTGGGCTTCTTGGGCGCTGTCGGACGAGGTGTACGTGCGGACGCTGTCGCTCAGGTAGTCGCTTCCGTAGCGCGTTTCAATGGAGGAGCGGCTGGCGGCAATGGCCTCCTTCGACAGATTCTTCGAGTCGGTACGCATGTACGTGATGTGACCGTTCTCGTACAGCTTCTGCGCCACGCGCATCGTGCGGTTGGCCGTGAAGCCGAGCTTGCGGCTGGCTTCCTGCTGCAAGGTGGAGGTGATAAACGGCGGCGGCGGGTTTTTCGTGCGGGTGCGGGTCTTCACATCCGCTACGCGCCACGGCTCGGTGGGCAGCGTGTCGGCGAGAGCGGTAGCCTGGTCCTCCGAAAGCAAGAGCACGTCCTTGCCTTCTTCGAGGTCGTCTTTCAGGCGCCCCGTGTCCTGATCAAAGTCGCGGCCCTGCGCCAGGCGCACGTCGTTCAGATGCGTCATGTCGGCATCGAACGGAATGCCCGCTTTGGCGAGCTGCGCTTTCAGGTCCCAGTAGGTGGCTGGCATGAAGGTGATGCGCTCCTTCTCGCGCATCACCAACAGGCGTACGGCCACGCTTTGCACGCGTCCGGCCGAGAGCTTCGGCTTAATTTTGCGCCACAGGAGCGGCGAGATGGTGTAGCCCACCAGACGGTCGAGGATGCGGCGGGTTTGCTGGGCCTCGACCAGATCTTCGTCGATATCGCGCGTGTTTTCGAGCGCGGCTTCAATGGCTTCTTGCGTAATCTCGTGGAAGACCATGCGCCGTACCGGCACATCCGGCTTCAGGACCTCCAGCAGGTGCCAGCCGATCGACTCGCCTTCGCGGTCTTCATCGGTGGCGATGTAGAGCTCATCGGCCTCGTCGAGCGCCTTTTGCAGTTGCTTGACGACATCGCGCTTCTTTTTGGAGACGACGTAGAGCGGCTCGAATCCGTTGTCGACGCGCACCCCCAGCCGCGACCACTCCTCGTCTTTGTACTCGGCTGGAATCTCGGAGGCCGAGGCCGGCAAGTCACGGATGTGGCCCATGCTGGCCTCGATTTGATACCCGCTTCGGGGCAGAAAATTACGGATGGTGCGGGCCTTGGTGGGCGACTCAACGACAACTAATCGCTTCATGAAGCGTGGGGAAAGTCAGACTCGATACGGTGCATAAATTGCGTTCTGTGCACGCCGCGGCAACTTCAAGCGTTCCGGGGGCATACGTTAACGTCTTGTTTGGAGCCGCTGCGTTACGCGCAACAGGCCATAGACCTGCCTCCCATACACCAACGCCCCCTTGCGCACCAAAAAGTAGGCGGACAAGGGGGCGCGGCGTTGCACAGGCACGTGTTGGAGCGCCGTGCGGCTACAGTTTCAAGGCAGCTACGCCGTTATGCGTGTGCCTTTTCCACTTCGGTTTCTGCTTCAGCAGAAGCCTCCACTTCAGCATCGGCAAAGCCCAACTCAAGCGAGTCTTCGCCCAAGAAGTGGTCGATGTGGTGGGCGCGATCTTCAGCTTTAGTCAGCACTTTTTCAAGCTGGCGCTTGGTGCCGTGGTCGCCGTGCTCCAGGGCCACGTCAATGCTTTCGCGAACCAGCTTCGAGAGCGTGGCCTCGGCGCGCAGGTCATGCTTCAGCATGTCGCGCAGGCGGTACGTGCCTTCTGGCTCGTGTGTTACATGTGAGAGGGCCGACTGGTTGGTGGGAGCACACGTCGGGATGCCGCCCAGCGCTGTGATGCGCTCCGCGATGCGATCAATGTACTTGTGGAGCTCGGTGTAGTGCTCCTCAAAGAACAGATGCAGATCGCGGAACTGCGGGCCTTCCACGAGCCAGTGATGCTTGTGGTACTGATGGTACATGCTCCACATGGTCGACTGAATCTCGTCGAGCTTCGGAAGCAGCGCTTCTACGGCCTCGTCCGAGATCTCAACCGGGTTTTCTTCAATCATCTGTTGCGGGCGCCACGGCTCGGCGTATTCTTCTTTACGGTCGTCAGCGGTTACAGGGGTCGATTTATCCATAGCGGTTGGCGTGTCTTGATGAGAGGAATGTGTACGCTCGGTGCGCTCTGGAGCGAGGGCCTGCGGTCGTGCGCGGCTGTTTTTCTGGTCCTGTGGATCCGTATCAGTGTGACCCGTCCCAGTGTGCAGCAGGAGCAGCACGCGCCGCGCGGCGCATGGAGCTTGGGCCCTGTCATGTTGTGTTGTACTATATGTACAAACGGGGTGCCAGGACCCCGGTGTTAGAGGGTCGTAACACCGACTTGCGAGTTCGTAACACCCCTGGTGCGTGTAGCTTCTAAAGGACGCCTGTGGCGCGAAAAGTTGATCGCAATTCAGGAAGCCGAGCCGTATGTTACAGGCACATCTGTTATTCTGTCGGACCAACCTGCCAATTTACGTATGCTATTTCGTCTGATACGCTCAACCGTAGCCTGGGGATGCGCAGGTGCTGCCGGAGCGGCTACGGCTTACTACCTTACCGAGGCGGCTCGTGGCACCACACGCGGCGCGCCTGGATACACGAAAGCACTCTCTACACTGGGTAAACGCACCGGTGGGTCGATGCGCGAGGGCATGCTGCTGCTGGGAGCCACAGCGGCGGTGAGTGGAGTGCTCGCGTATCGCATTATCGCGCCATCGGCACCTGCGAACAATGATGGGGATGCATCGGGTTCTGCAGATGCAAATGCTGATTCTGCGTCCGAAGAGCATGCCTCAGAATCCTGAGGAGCTGCTCTGTAACCGGACGATGCTGTCGCATACCCCTAAAATCTCCTTGAAACAGAAAACCGAGACGCTACCCATGTGGGGAAGCGTCTCGGCCGTTTCCTCTCCAGTCGAATGTGCAGGTGGAAGCGTGCTGTCTACGCAAACGCGTTCAGTCCCGTAAGGTCCTGGCCGACGACGAGCGTGTGCACTTCGTGCGTGCCTTCGTAGGTGATGACCGATTCGAGGTTGGCCATGTGGCGCATGACGGGGTAGCGGCTCGTTACGCCATCGCCGCCGAGCACTTGGCGGGCCGAGCGGGCGACCTCAAGTGCCATCTCGCAGTTGTTGCGCTTGGCCATCGATACCTGCTGGGGACGCATGGTGCCTTCGTCTTTGAGCGTGGCCAGGCGCCAGTTCATAAGCTGTGCGCTGGTGATGGATTGCGCCATCTCTACGAGCCGCTCCTGCACCAGCTGAAACTGCCCGATGGGCTTGCCGAACTGGGTGCGGTTGGTGGCGTGCTGACGGGCGGCGTCGAAGCAGGCCTGGGCGGCTCCCACCACGCCCCACGCAATGCCAAAACGCGCCTGAGTGAGGCACGACAGCGGCGCGCCGAGCCCTTTGGCTTCAGGCAGGCGGTTACTGGCCGGGATCTTAACGTCGTTCAAGATGACCTCGGAGGTTACCGCCGCGCGCAGTGACCAGGTGTCGTCAATCGGCGGCGTTTCGACGCCGGGGCGGTCGAGCTCCACCAAGAAGCCGCGCACCACATCGTCTTCGTCTTTGGCCCAGATTACAGCGACATCGCCAATGGAGGCGTTTGTGGACCAGCGTTTGTGGCCGTTCAGCACGTAGTGGTCGCCGTCTTTTACAGCGCGGGTTTCCATGCCGCCGGGATTGGAGCCGTGGTTGGGTTCGGTCAGCCCAAAGCAGCCGATCTTTTCGGCCTGGGCCAGCGCGGGCAACCACTGCTGCTTCTGCGCCTCGCTGCCGTACCGCCAGATGGGATACATGACGAGCGAGCCCATCACCGAACAGAACGAGCGCAGTCCCGAATCGCAGCGCTCCACCTCCTGCATCATCAGGCCATACACGACGTTGCTGTGTCCGCCGCCGCCATATTCGGTGGGCAAGTGGGGGCCGATCAGGCCGAGCCGGGCGAATTCCGGAATCAGGTGCTGGGGGAAGGTACGGTCGTGCGCGTGCGATTCAATGATGGGCTCAACTTCGTTGGTGATGAACGCACGCACCGCGTCGCGCTGCTCGCGCGCCTCCTCAGAGAAGAGGCCGTTCACGTCCAGGAAATCGACCGGGTCGAAGTCGGCAGCACGGTAGGTACTGCTCTCCGAAATGTCGGGGGCGGCGGACGCCTCGGGGGGAGCGGGGGCGTTGGCTGTGGAGGCAGAAGAAGGCATACAGTAGAGCAGTTCATGAATGGATGTAGAACACACACCGGCCGCCAGTCAGTCGGGGACGCAAGTCGGGCCCGCGCACCACGCGGATGAACTACCGCCCGGCGCGGAGCATATACGCGGCAGCCGATGCTCGCTGACAGCATAACGGCGCTAATTAGTAAACCCTTACCACTTCACGAAGTTTGCCCGCTATGATTGGACTCCGTCGCTGGACCCAGACAGCTTTGCTCCTTGCTTTCGTAGGCCTGCTCTGCGCCCCCTCAGATCTTCATGCACAGGAGCGCCCGCGTGTGGGGATTGGGTTCAACTCACTGATTAGTACCGACGACGGGTTTGGGCCGGGCCTTCGGATGCGCGTCTCCTCGCCCATCAACAGCGATGTGTCGGTGGCTATCGGGTCCGGGTTTACCGGATACGTCTTGGGCGGACGCGATGAGGCGTCGTATGCGGTTGACCCACAGGTGTCGCTCATTGTAACGCGCACCGACACGCCCACGCAGGGCACGTATTTCATGGGCGGTGCGGGGGCGTACCTTCCCATCAATACGGAAGACAGCAAGGCGGCTCCTACCATTCACCTGGGCGTGGGGCGCGTATGGCTTTTGCAGGAGACCTCGCTGTTCGCAGAGTTCGACCCGGCCCTGGCCATTGGGGAGACCGCCGCGGCCGGACTCTTCTCATTCCGCTTCGGTGTGATCTTTTAAGTTGAGGTCCTCGACCCGTTGCTGCGTCTGGAGAGGAAGCTCTACACCGTTGCCATGATAGACTCGGCCCGCTTGGAGCGCTTTTCGGAGCGTGCGGGGGCGCGCTCCGGATCGGCATGCTTGGTGATGTAGTGATCAATGTACGCGGCGGCCACCTCGGCCTCCTCATCGGCGCTGCACAGGTAGTATTCCTGCTTGTACGGCTTTTGCCATTGGCTTGGGAAGAACAGCGTGCGGTACTGTGGAGTCGAGAGCCCAAGCACGTCGCCGGCTTCATTCCACAGGCCGCCGCCAGTATGAAAGCCGCCGTGCAGCAGCAGCTCGCGCTCGGTGTACGTACCCGATTCGAGCAGCACATGCCCGGCAATGCAGCACCTGAAGCCACGCGGCGTAGCGCCGCCGGTCAGCACGGCCTGCTCGTTATGAGCAAACGCCCACTGCGCCAGACAGAAGCGTTCAGGGCGATATACAATGGTGCGTCGTACAGTCTCCAGCAGTTGAACGTTCATAGACGTTGGGGAAACAGGTGAACGGAGTTGAAGCGTCCCGCCTGCACAAGCGGCAGGACGCGATCGATTGTTAAGCGCTAACGCTCGTACGGCGCGGTCGTTCGCGTGCGGTTGGCAGACGGTACCCAGTGGTTTACTTAACCCCCTGACTCATCGTCATCATGCGTTCGATGGGCACCAGCGCCTGTTCGCGTACGGAGGCGTCCATCGTGACTTCAGGCGCCTCGTGCTCCAGGCACAGGTACAGCTTCTCGATGGTGTTGAGCCGCATGTGGGGGCACTGGCTGCAGTTGCATCCGCTTTCGGGCGGAGCGGGAATCAGCGTGTTGCCCGGATTATCCTTGCGCATCTGATGCAGAATACCCTCTTCAGTGGCTACGATGAATGTAGCCGGGCCGTTGTCGCGGGCGTAGCGGCGGATCTGACTGGTGGAGCCTACGAAGTCGGCGTGCTGCAAGACGGCATCGCGGCATTCGGGGTGCGCCAAGATCTCGGCCTCGGGGTGCTCAGCCGCCCGGCGCAGGAGTTTGCGCTCGCTGAAGGTTTCGTGCACAATGCAGACGCCATCCCAGAGCACCATGTCGCGCCCGGTTTCGCGCATCAGGTACGCGCCCAGATTGCGGTCCGGGGCAAACAGAATCTTCTCGTCTTCAGGCAGCTGCTCAATGATATGCGCCGCGCTCGACGATGTGCAGATGATGTCGCTAAGCGCTTTCACTGCCGCCGAACTGTTCACATACGTGATGACCGTGTGGTCGGGGTGCTCGTTGCAGAACGCCTCAAACGCATCGGGCGGACACGTATCGGCGAGTGAGCAGCCCGCATTCAGGTCGGGCAGCAGTACCTTTTTTTCGGGATTCAGAATCTTCGCGGTTTCAGCCATAAAGTGAACGCCGGCGAAGACAATGATCTCGGCGTCGGTGTTGGCCGCCTCACGCGCCAGGCCCAGCGAGTCGCCCACAAAGTCGGCCATCTCCTGAATCGCAGCTTCCTGGTAATAGTGCGCCAGCAGCAGTGCGTTCTTCTCTGATTTTAAGCGGTTGATTTCGGCGTGTAGATCGAGAGAGGCGTCAACCGATGCATCCACAAAGCCAAGCGTGGGGTCAACAGAGGCGGGTGTGGCAGCAGTAGAAGCAGGCATGAGACGAAGCAGGTGGTGGAAGGGGCAACGACTGGTGCGCGTTAAGCCGCGTGCTCGTCGAGCGAGATCGGGTGCAGTTGTCCATGTTCGAGGCGAAGCACGCGGTCGGCCACAGCAGCCAGGGCAGGTGTATGTGTTACAAGCACGAACGTCTGTCCAGTTTCGCGCCGCAGCGTTTCGATTTCGTCGTGGATGGGGGCAGCGGTTCGCGCGTCCAGGTTGCCGGTGGGCTCGTCCAGCAGCACCAGTTCGGGCTCGTTCATGAGCGCGCGGGCGATAGCTACGCGCTGCTTCTCGCCGCCCGACAGCGTAGACGGCGACTGTCCGGCCCGGTCGGCGAGTTCGAGCAGGTCGAGTAGCGCTTGGGCACGGTCGTTCGCCTTGTGTTGGGACTGGCCCTGGATGCGGGCGGGCATGGTCACGTTTTCGAGGGCGCTGAACTCGGGCAGTAGATGATGAAACTGAAAGACAAACCCGATGGTCTGGTTGCGAAAGGTGGAGAGCGTCTCATCGTCCATGGCAAACACATCGCGCTCGCCAATGCGCACGGTGCCACGGGTAGGCCGGTCAAGGCCGCCCAGGATATGCAACAGCGTGCTCTTACCAGATCCGCTCTCGCCCATTACCGCAACAATCTCGCCGGGCGCCACCTGCATGCTCAAGTCGTCGAGCACGGTAAGTGCCTGCGGCGTATCGGCCCCAAAGGTTTTGGTAAGACCGGAAACGTCGACCAGGGGAGCGTTGGGCATAAGCAAACGTGAAAGGGAAAGCGGCTACTCGTCGCGTTCGATGCCGTACTTGTTGAGCTTGTTGTAGAGATGCGATCGTTGGATGCCGATGGTCTCGGCGGTTTGGCTCACGTTCCAGTCGTGCTCGTCGAGTTTGTGTTCGATGAACAGCTTCTCGAACTGATCGCGCGCATCGCTAAACGCATCGTAGGTGTGGATGAGGTCGTAGGTTGGGCCGCTGCTTGAGGTTTGCGGGCCCATGCAGCGCTGCACATCGTCGGCACCCACGGTGTCGCCATCTGTCAAAATAAGGATGCGTTCCAGCACGTTGTGCAGCTCGCGCACGTTGCCGCGCCACTCGTAGCGTTGCAGTGCCTTCAGGGCATCGTCCGATAATGTCTTTGGGGGGATGCCATTGCGTCGCGCCAGCCGATCGGCCATGTGCTCGGTGATGAGCGGGATGTCGCCTCGCCGCTCGCGCAGAGGAGGTACATCAATGAGGATGACACCGATGCGATGATACAGATCTTCGCGGAAGTCGCCGTCCTCGATCTCCTGCTGTAAATTCTTGTTCGTGGCGGCAATGACCCGCACATCCACCTCAACGGTACGGCTTCCGCCCACTCGCTGAATCTTGTGCTCCTGCAGCACGCGTAGCACCTTGGCCTGCGCCGAGAGGCTCATGTCGCCGATCTCGTCCAGGAAGAGCGTGCCGCCATGGGCTTGCTCAAACTTGCCGATGCGCTGCTGTGTGGCTCCGGTGAAGGCGCCTTTCTCGTGCCCGAAGAGCTCGCTTTCGATGAGTTCGCTGGGAATGGCCGCGCAGTTGACCTCGACCATCGGCTCGTCGCGGCGGTTGGATTTGCGGTGCACCCAGCGCGCTACGAGTTCTTTGCCGGTGCCGTTTTCGCCGGTGATGAGCACGCGGGCCTCAGTGGGGGCCACCCGCTCAATGGTCTCCTTGATATCGGTGATGGCTGCGCTCTCGCCCACGATGGGCGTAAGATCGCCCGTGTTCGTTTCGGTGATGGTCTGGCGCATGCGGCGGTTTTCCGTCTCCAGCTCGCCGCGATCGAGCGCGTTGCGCACCGTAAGCAACAGCCGGTTCAGGTCCGGCGGTTTCTCGATAAAGTCGTACGCGCCGAGCTTGGTAGCTTCCACAGCGGTTTCGACAGTGCCATGCCCGCTAATCATCACCACGGGTAGGTCGGGACGGTCGGCGCTCAGCGATTCGAGCACCTCCATCCCATCGCGCTTGGGCATTTTGACGTCGAGCAGCACCAGGTCGTACGTGCTATCGTGCACCATATCGAGCGCTTCCTCGCCATCGGAGGCCGCGTCGACGGCGTAATCCTCATATTCCAGAATTTCGCGCAGGGTACGTCGGATGCTGGCCTCGTCGTCAACTACGAGAATGGTAGCCATGAGCACAGGTCAAGAGAAAACGCCAGAGAGCGACCAGGCAGAGAAGCAGGTTACGAGGTGGACTGGGCCCGTTTGGCGTTTACGCGAGCCAGGTGGCGCTGCACCTCTTCAGACTCAGGGGCATCGGCGTATGTCTCCTGGATCTCGGTATACACGCGCTGCGCCGCATCGAGATTACCCGCGGATTCGTAGGCGCGCCCGGCGTTAATCAGGTAGCGCGGTGAGAGGGAGGCACTTTCGACGTACGAGGCGGCCTGCTCGTACAAGTCGGCAGCCTCGGAAAACTCGCCCCGGTCTTCAAGAATGGAAGCTTCGGCGGCCAGAGCACTGGCGCCAACCAGATCCTGGTCTTTGTCGAAGCGCTGCAAGTACGTCAGGGCTTCGTCGGGCATGTCGTTGCGCAGGTAGGCATTCGCAACGTAGAAGGTGGCCAAGTTGCCTGCGTTGGTGCCGCTGTAGGTATCGGCAATCTCAAGCAGGCCCATCTGGCTTTCGGTGCCCTGCAGCGCCTGCTCGTAGTTGCCCGCGGCATACACGCGCTCAATCTGTCCAAGGTGTTCCTGGGCCTCGGCCTCTGTCTGTTGTGCATTCCACAGGTAGAAACCGACCGCCGCGATGAGCACCACGAGCCCAGCACCAGCAGCGTACAACGTTTTCTTGTTCTCCTCAAAAAAGAGGATACTCCGGGCGTACAGATCGACAATGGCGTTCGAGCGCAACTCCTTGCGGCGCGACGAGGACTCGGGGGCTTTGAGCGCAGACATACAGCGGGAAACGGTTCAACAGGAAAAATAACAGGACGAGACACGCACGCAGCGTTGCATCTGCATGCTACAACATTATGGTGCTTGGGGCACCCCGTAGGCAAGCCGTAGCAGCACGGAATGTTTCTACTTGATATTCGCGTACATGCCGCCAAACGCTCTTGACGCATGGCACGGTTGCGCCCTTCCTAAATAATTTGCACCTTAGAGCCTGTGTTTGGGTTTTGGTTTGCAGGCGAGAGCGAGCGCCGCTGAGGCGAAAATTGGACCAGGATTAAGGTTCGTAGCCGGAGCTACGGGCCGAAATCGGGGGCAATTTGCACCAGGGGCATGACCTTCGGCCCCAGTCCAGTGGAGCCGCTCGCAGCGCCCTGACCGTAGGGAAGAAGTACTCTCGGGGTGCCCAAATTAAGAAATCAAAACAGGTTCTTAAAGCCGCTTACAGACTATGCCTGGTGCTTGCACGTCAGTCTTGCGTCCGAATAAGAAAGCTTAGCACATGATGCTGAACATTGCGTATCCGTACGGGTGCATGTTGTGGTATACATAGCGCATCGGTGCCTGCATGGGGGCAGAGAGAACGGCATACGTTTGCGTAACGAGGGGCAAGAGTCGCTCCACGTATGCCTTCCCCCACATAGCCCCCTACAGTCCGGCTGCACGAAGCCGCGCAGATGCGCCCTCAACGCGAGATGTGTTCCTGTGCCGCACCTCGTTGCATCTTCAATGATTTATCACTCAAGACCATCTCACTCATGGCTACTACACTCGGTATCAACGGATTCGGCCGCATTGGCCGTCTGGTGCTGCGCTCCATTGTGGAGCGGGGCGATACGGATTTTGAAATCGTAGGCATCAACGACCTGACGCCGGCTGCTACGCTGGCCCATCTGTTGCAATACGACTCGGTGCATGGCACCCTTGACGCTGACGTGTCGCACACCGAAGATTCGATCACGGTGGGCGAGATCACAGTGCCGGTCTTCAACGAAAAAGACCCGGCGAACCTGCCGTGGGACGAGGTCGGATGCGACATCGTCGTCGAATCAACCGGCCTGTTTCGCACGCGCGAGACGGCGAGCAAGCATATCGAGGCTGGCGCCAAGAAGGTGGTCATCAGCGCCCCCGCGAAAAGCGAAGTGGATGCCACGATCGTGCTTGGCGTAAACGACGAAATCCTCACCGGCGATGAAACGATCGTATCCAACGCCAGCTGCACCACCAACTGCCTGGCTCCGCTCGTGAAGGTGCTCGACAACGCCTTTGGCCTGAAGCACGGCCTCATGACGACGGTGCACGCATATACCTCGTCACAGAACATCGTGGACGGTCCGCATGGCGACCTGCGCCGTGCGCGCACCGCTGCTGCCTCTATCATCCCCACGTCAACAGGCGCTGCCAAAGCAGTTGGGTTGGTGCTGCCCGAGCTTGACGGCAAGCTCGACGGCATGGCCATGCGCGTACCCATCCCCGACGGCTCCATTACGGACCTGACGGTGCATGTCGACGACGCCCCGTCGATTGATGCGGTGAACGAAGCCTTTCAGGAGGCCGCTTCGGGGGCAATGAACGGAGTGCTTGAGTACAGCGAGGCCCCGCTCGTATCTGCCGATATCATCCACAATCCGCACTCGTGCATCTACGACGCGCCCTCCACAATGGTGGCAGGGGAGCTCATTAAGGTGACGGGCTGGTACGACAACGAATGGGGCTACGCCAGCCGCGTTGTCGACCTGGCTGCCAAGATGGCCAAGCTTTCTTAAAGTAGCGACTGGCCGTACACGCGCCGGGGCGTTCACCCACGTCCCGGCGATTTTGTTTTCCGCTCGTAACACGTTTCCCCCTCCGTCATGAAAAAGCTCACCCTCGACGCCGTGAACGTGCAGGGCAAGCGCGTGCTCATTCGCGTCGATTTTAACGTTCCGCTTACTCATAACGATGACACAAATCGCCCTACCGTGGCCGATGACACCCGGATTCGGGCCGCGCTTCCCACCATCCGGCATGTACTCGACAAGGGCGGAAAGGCCATCCTCATCAGCCATCTGGGCCGTCCCGGCGGTTCGCCCGATCCCGACTTGAGCCTGGCGGCGGTGGCCGACCATCTCGACACCCTCATCGAAGAGCGGGTGCGCTTCTCCAGCAATACCACCGGCGATGCGGTGCAAGAAGCGATCGATGGCATGGGCAACGGATGCGTCATCCTGCTCGAAAATACGCGCTTTGACCCGGGCGAAAAAGCCAACAGCGACGACTTTGCCGACGGCCTGGCTGCCCTTGCCGATATCTACGTCAATGATGCGTTCGGAGCCGCACACCGCGCGCATGCCTCCACCGCTGGTGTGGCCGCCCGTGTGCAGCCCGCCGTGATGGGGCGCCTCATGGAGAAAGAGGTCAAAATCCTGACGCAGGTGCGCGACAATCCCGAATCGCCCATGGTGGCCATTCTGGGCGGGGCCAAAGTATCCGACAAGATGGGCACGGTGCGGCGCCTTGCCGAAAACGCGTCGCACATTCTTGTTGGAGGGGCTATGACCTACACCTTCATGAAGGCCATGGGCCACGATGTAGGGGGCTCGCTCGTGGAGGAAGACCGCCTGCAGCAGGCCAAGACCCTTGCCGACGAAGCCAGTTCGGTGCTGCATCTGCCCCAAGATCATGTCTATGCCGCGTCGATTGAAGACAACACCCCGGCAGGCGTAGCCGAGGGCGACATCCCTGAGGGGCAGTTGGGACTCGATATTGGACCGGCTACAGTCAAAGCATACGCCGACTACATCGCCGAAGCCGAAACCATCATCTGGAACGGTCCCATGGGCGTCTTTGAAACGGAAGCCTTCGCGCAGGGCACGCTGGCCATTGCGGAAGCGGTAGCCGAGGCCACCGACAACGGGGCCTTCTCGGTTGTGGGCGGCGGCGACTCGGTGTCTGCGCTCAACGTATCCGGCAAAGCCGATCGCATCAGCCACGTCTCCACAGGGGGCGGGGCCATGCTGCAGCTGCTGGAAGGTGCTTCGCTCCCTGGCATAGACGCGCTTACCGACGCCGACGTGTAAACGCTGCACGCCCTCGCTTGCTTGAACAAGGTCAACGTGCCTATGAACATGGATTTTTGGCTTCCGCTGGCTGCATCAGCCGGACGCATCCTCGTTATTCTTGTGCTGGCGTTCCTGGCTATTAAGGCGGTAGATCGCCTCATTGATCGGTGGAAACGACAGGTGGAAGATCTGCCGCCGCTCAATCCCAAACGCCAGCGCACCTACACGCTCAGCAGCCTCATTAGCTCGACCGCTCGCTACATCGTGTGGCCACTGGCCGTTATTATGGTGCTCAGTGAGCTGAACATGGACATCGGAGCGCTCCTGGCCACCGCCGGTATTGCGGGGCTCGCTGTCGGATTCGGCGCACAAACGCTGGTGCGCGATGTCATATCGGGCATCTTTCTGTTATTCGACGACACGCTGCATGTGGGCGACTCGGTCCGCATCGGAAGCGACGTGGGGACCGTTGAAGAGGTCAACATTCGCCTCATTAAGGTGCGTAAGTTCGATGGCGAGCTGCTGATGATCCCCGCAGGCGAGTTGCGCACCTTCGGCAACCGAAGCGTCACCTTCAGCCGGATTGTGGTGCCGGTCGGGCTGTCGTACGAGCAAGATATCGACAGCATCTTGCCGGTTATGCAGCGCGTGGCCGATGCCTGGGTCGCCGAGCAAGATCCAGAGATTCTGGTTGATGAAGAGGCGTCCGTCCAGGCCATCAATGATTTTGCGGATTCGACCGTCACCGCCCGCATCATTATGCGCGTCAAACCCGGCGAGCAGTTCGAAGCTGAGCGGCAGTTGCGCCTGCGTCTGAAGCGCGAGTTCGACCGCCTCGGCATCGAGATTCCGTTCCCGCGTCGCACGATCTACACCCGTACCGAAGACGACCTGCCCCCGCCCACCATTGCCGATGATGCGTCTTCCAGCGACGCGTCTGTTGCCGAAGCCGACGGGGCCGACTAATCGCACCCGCATCCCGTAGTCCTTTTACATCGCCTGCTTGCGTCCATGCCACACGCTATCTCCGTTGACGGATTGGAAAAAACCTACCGTAGCGGGCTGTTTCGCCCAACGACCGTCAAGGCCCTGCAGGGCGTGGATCTGGCGCTGGAGCCGGGACGCGTATTTGGCCTGCTGGGTCCTAATGGCGCGGGCAAAACAACGCTCGTAAAGGTGCTGCTGGGCATCGTGAAGGCCAGTGCAGGCACGGCGCAACTGTTTGGCACGCCGGTGACCGATCATCAGGCTCGGCAGCGTGTGGGGTATCTGCCCGAAAAACATACGTTTCCCGAGCTCCTTACCGCCCGGCAGATGCTCGACGTGTACGGGCAGATGGGCCGCGTGCCCGCCGAACACCGGGCCACACGCATCCCCGACCTACTCGACAGAGTGGGCCTATCGGCCCAGGCCGAGCGCAAGATTGGGACCTTCTCGAAAGGCATGCTTCAGCGCGTGGGGCTGGCACAGGCGCTCATGAATAGCCCCGATCTGCTCTTTCTGGATGAGCCCACGGACGGCGTCGATCCGGTGGGCCGCCGCGCCATTCGCGACCTGCTGGTGTGGCTGCGCGACGAAGGGACCACCATCTTCATCAACTCGCACCTGCTCTCAGAAGTCGAGAAGGTGTGCGGCGAGGTTGCCATTATGAACGAGGGGGAACTCGTGAAGCAAGGCGCCATCTCGGAGCTTACTGCGGTGGAGCGCGAGTACCGCCTGGTGTGCACCCCCCTCCCCGATGATCTGTCCGAGTCAGTGCACCAGCGGCTCACTCCGCTCAACAATGAAACAGCCCCCGACGGGCTGCAGAACTGGCGCGTGGCCTCAGACACTCGTGCCGACCTGAACGCACTCATCGACACGCTACGTGCTCACGATGTCGAGATTGAGGCGATTGATCCGGTGCGCCGCTCCCTCGAAGACTACTTCATTGACGTGGTCTCGCCTCCTGCCGCTTGATTGCCGTACGCAACGGATCCGCACGGTACGGCCTTCTTCGTTCGCATGTATCTCATCTGCTGCATTCCATCATGCAACCCACGCTCGGCCTCATTTACCTCACATTTCGCGAGCTCTGGGCCAAAAAAGTGGTGCTGGGCCTTTTCCTGATCAGTTCGCTCCTGCTGGTCATGGTTGCATTTGCGTTGAACCTGGACGTGGTCGATGGCTCGCTGGCGGGCCTGCGCCTCTTTGGGCAGACGCCGGACACCGTGGAGGGCCTCTCGCTGGAGCGCCTTGTGTTCGGGGTCGAAGCCGCTGTGGCCGGGGCCGCGTACTGGCTCGGCATCCTGCTGGCCCTGTTCGCCACTGCTCCGCTCATAGTTTCGATGCTCGAACGGGGTCACATCGACCTGCTGCTCTCCAAACCGATGTCGCGCCCCACGCTGTTCCTGAGCCATGTTGCAGGCGTGTGGGCCGCCGTCGCTGTGCTTACGATCTACCTGCTCGGTGGGGTGTGGACGATTATGTCCATCAAAACCGGTGTGTGGAACGGCTCCTTCCTCATCTCGATTGGGCTCGTGGTCGTTATGTTTGGGGTGATGTACAGCACCGTGGCGCTCATGGGGGTGTGGACGGAGAGCACCGCGCTGGCCCTCATTGTAAGCTACGGGCTCATCTTTGCATCGCTCGTACTGGCCGGACACGAAGCGATTGTTGAGGAGCTGGGGCTGGTCGGATCCACCGCGTTTAGCGTGCTCTACCACATCCTGCCCAACTTTGCAGAGGTCACCACCATGGTCGCGAACCTGTCGCGGGCCGAGCCGGTCACATCCTGGTATCCACTGACCTCCTCGATTCTCTTTGGGCTTGTGGCCTACGCCCTGGCCACCTGGCAATTTACCCGCCGCGACTTTTGAGCATGCGCCGAGTGTCCAACCGGCCCCCTCAATATAGCAAGTTGCTCTGTAACAACAGCGCAGGCCCGTTCGTCTGGTGGGTGATGCAACCGCTTCGTTCTCCGACCCATGCCCCGCCCACCTATGACGCTCTGCCCCCGTTTCTCATCTGGGCTGCCCGTGCTGGCAGCGCTGCTCCTTGCCCTTGGTACGCTCGCCGGGTGTGGACCCAATCCGCCCGAACCCTCCGACGATACCCTGAGCGCGCTTTCCGTCTTCCCCGCCGACGTGCAGAGCGTGTCGATGATCGACTTGCAACGCCTGAAGGAGGATGCGGGCATCTCGTTCTTCGGCGAGCGCGGTATCCAGCTTACCTTGCTCGATAGCGATATCGTGTTCGACCCGCTCTCGCGCGAGCAACGCGCCGACCTGAACACGTTTATCGAGGCCTCGGGCTTTAACCCCGACACCGACCTGCAGTCCGTGTACGTGGCAGCCTCGCCCATGGGCGAAACCGTCGAGATGGAGGCCCCACTGCTGGTGCTCAACGCGCAGTTTGAGCGCGATCGTCTGGCAGCCTCCCTGGCCGATGCCACCGACCTGGTAACGCCTGTTGACACCGAGAGTGACATGCCCGTGTTTGCCTTTGCCGATGCAGAGCGAAACGCCAACGAAGCGCGGGCCGACGATCGCCGCATGGCGCTGCTCGACGACCGTCGTATTGCGATCGGAAGCCCTGCCGATATTGGCGCGCTGCTCGACCGCATGCAATCAGGAACCGGCGGATTCGAAGCCAGCGCCGACGACCGAGAGCTGATTGGCTATGCCTCGGCCAACAACGCTGCGTGGTCGGTTATCCGTACCATGCCTGAGCAGATGGGCAACATAGGTGAAATGCTCGATGGCGACGCAAGCACCTGGCAGGAGCGCATGGCGCGCGTGGCTACCGTCACACAGCAGATCGGCATAGGCGTCTCGCTAACGTCCGAGGACGTGCAAGCCCGCCTTACGCTCGCTGCGGGCGAGAACGCCAGCGATGTGCGCAGTGTGCTTCGGGGGCTGGCGTCGGGCGCACAGGCGTACGACGATCTGTCGGAGCAGCAGCGCACCTTCTTGCAAGATCTGGAGATCAACGACACCGGGCGTTTTGTGCATGTCGATATGCGGAGCACGCAGCGCGCACTGGCCGAGCTCATGATCTCAGCGCGGTAGTGACGAGGCGATTGCTGTAGAACTGTAGCATAGCGGAGTGACTCATGCTCACGCCGTAACGGGGTGGGCACACATGGGGGCGTCGTGGCATAAGAGCAAGCCCTTGTTGAGTTCTGTCCCACGCGCACTCCACACGTGCTTATGGTCTACACCACGCCGCACCGCTCCCTGCCACGCCCCACCGATGCTCCAACTCGTCCGCGCCCCGACCGCGTGGTGCTAACAACGCCCGCGCACTTCGACATAACGTACGTCATCAACCCGCACATGGAAGGACATGTGGGCTCGGTGCAGTCTGATGTAGCCTGGCAGCAGTGGAAGGCGCTGCGTGCAGCGTACACGGCGCTCGACATGGATGTACACGTCGTAGACGGCGCCGAGGGGCTGCCCGATATGGTGTTCTGCGCCAACCAGACGCTTCCCTACTACAACCCTGAAACCGACACCGCAGGCGTAGTCCTAAGTCGCATGCACGCCCCCGAGCGCCGCGACGAGGTGCCGCACTACCGCGCCTTCTTCGACGACCAGGGCTACGCCGTGCACACGCTTCCGAGCGAGGTCCCCGGCTCCTTTGAAGGCATGGGCGATGCGCTCTGGCATCCCGGCCATGCTGCGCTGTGGGGCGGCTACGGCTTTCGCACCGATGTCGACGTATACGAGGCGCTGCACGATCTACTCGGCGTGCCCGTGTACGCGCTGCACCTCGACGACCCCGACTTCTACCACCTTGATACTTGCCTCAGCGTGTTGGATGCCGACACCGCACTCTACTATCCGAGAGCGTTCGACGACGACGGGCGGGCGCTGCTTGAGCACGGCTTCTCGACGCTCATTGAGGTGCCGGAGCACGAAGCGCGCAATCTCTTTGCCTGCAACGCCCACTGCCCCGATGAGCAGCACGTGCTGATCCAGGAAGGCTGCACCATCACCGAATCCAGCCTGCGCGAAGCGGGGTTCACACCGGTACCGCTCGACACCAGTGAGTTCCTGAAAGCAGGTGGATCGGTCTTCTGCATGAAAGTAATGGCGTGGTAGCTACAGGGCGCGCTCCATAAACACGTCACGCCTTACAGGATGCAGACGCACATCTCTTTCTGAGATTGCTCTTTGCGATGTTGAGCTCATACTCATTGCGGTAGGTCGTTGCAAATCAAAGACGTCTGCTGTATTTATGAGGGCGTGCCGCACTCTTTTCCCCCGCTTCCCTCCGCTTCATGAACGACACTGCAAACGAGAGGCAAACGCGCCGCGAAGTCGTCGTCGATGCGGTGATGCTGGTGCTAATTGTGGCGAATCTGGCGCTCATCGTGTTCGACTGGACGTTTGAGTACGAGCACTTCCGCACGTTGCTACAGGCAACCATTCCCGCGGTAGACGAATTCTACGCGACGAAGGTCGACCCCAACTTTCTGCTGTACGACCTGGCCTTTGTGGCCGTGTTCGTCGTCGAGATCGTGATACGGTGGGGGCTTGCCATCTACCGGGGCACCTACCGGCGGTGGTACTTCTACCCGCTGGTGCACTGGTACGATGTGCTGGGTTGCGTGCCCGTGAGCACCTTCCGGTCGCTACGGGTGCTGCGCATTGTAGTGGTGATACGCAAGATGCAGCGGCTGGGCTTGGTCGACCTAAAACAGACCGCAGCGTATGAGACGTTCATCTATTATCGCGATGCGTTCCTGCAAGACCTGACTGATCGCGTGGTGTTGCGTATTATTGGCGGGATCCAGGAGGAGGTTGCTACAAGCGATGCGGTGGTTGAGCAAATTACACAACAGGCCATCTTGCCTCGGCGCAACGAGCTTATCAATGCGATGACGCACCGCCTGCAAGCTGCTACTGCCCATGCGTATGACCAGTATCGCCCAGCCTTCCAAACGTACTTGGATGGCGTCATCACGCAGGCCGTGCAAAACAACCGGGAAATCAGTACCATTGGTATGATTCCTGGGGTGGGATCGACCATTGCTCGCCTTTTAGAGCACGCAATCAGCGACATTGTGTACAACGTGCTTAACCAGATCATGGATGACCTGGGCGAGCAGGCCCATGACCAGGTGCTTTCCGACATTACAGCGCTTTCGGCAGATGCGGCATTTTCTGCGGAGCATGAGCAGGAAATCAATGAACTGGTGCGCGCGCTGATCGTGGAGTCGCTCGATGTCGTGAAAAATCAGATTCAGGTTTACGAGTGGACGCCTACACGTCCCTCTACAAACGCCACTCCTGATGCTGACCCGCCGATGCACCCTTCAACTGCTTCATCTCCTTAAACCACCTTCTTGACTTTATGGCCGGATTATACATCCACATCCCGTTCCGAAACCGCGATCGTGCCTACGACGATGCTTTTGTCTCGGCAAGAACCGATGTGAACTATGAGGCCTTCACCGATGCTATGGCCCGCGAGATTTATCAGCAGGCCGAGTCGCATGGAGGCGAACTGCCGCTCCGGTCGGTGTACGCAGGGGGCGGACGTCCGTCGCTGGCTCCGCTGGAAGCCATGGTGCCGCTGCTCCGTGCAGTTAACCAATTCGAAACCGACCACATCGACGAGGTGTCGGCTGAGCTTTCGCCTCGCGATGCCACGCAGCGCTACGTGAAAGGGCTTACCACCATGGGGTTCAACCGGCTGGTGGTGTCGGCGCTTTCGTTCAACGATGCCGAGCTGAACGTGATTGGTGCGCCCCACACAACTCATGATGTCTACGAGTGCCTGAAGCATGTGCGGGCGGCGGGTATCGAGAACATATCGCTCGATGTGACCTTCGGGTGGCCCGAATCAACGCTCAACAGCTGGAAGCAAACCCTTGAAACGGTGGTCGAGTGCGAGGTGCCGCACGTTACGCTACTGGAGTGGCCCGCTCACGTCACCGACGAGGCGCAGGAGTTGCTTCGTACCAAGCAGTATCGCTATGCGCTTCAGTATCTGCAAGAACACGGTTTTGAGCCCTATGAGATCTCGCACTTTGCGCAGCCGGGCTATCGATCGAAGCATAACGAAAACTACTGGGCACACGGCAGCTTTCTGGGCATCGGGCCAGCGGCGCATAGCTTTTGGTGGTATCCCGAGTCCGAAAACCCGCGCCGCTGGGCTAACGTGCAAGACGTAGAGGAGTATGCCCACTTGCTGGCGCAGGGCCAGTCGCCCGTGTCAGTACGTCAGGCTGTAGATCGGAATACGCTCGCTGAAGAGTATCTTATGCTGCGCCTGCGCGTTATCGAAGGGCTGGATATGACGTACTATCGCCGTCGCTACAGCGTAGACCTGAAGGCGGAGCATGGGGCGCTGCTTGATCGCCTGCACGAGAACGACCTGATCCGTGCGTTTGACGACGACCGGCTGCGCCTGACCGATGCTGGCCGTCTGGTGTGTAACCAGATTGTGCGACGCCTGCTTCCTGAATAAAACGTGTGTGCCGCCATGCCCATTCGCACTGCTACCACACCCCTCGAACTCGACACCGTGCGACAGCTCTTCCGCGACTACGCCCGCGAACTGGAGGTGGATCTCTGCTTTCAGGATTTTGAGGCCGAGCTGGACGAACTGCCCGGTCCCTACGCATCGCCCGAAGGCGCTATGCTCCTGGCCTACCGATCCGACACCGATGCGCCCGAACAGGCCGTGGGCTGCGTAGCGCTGAAGCCGCTCCCAGACGAGGGTATGTGCGAGATGAAACGCCTCTATGTCATCCCCGACGCCCGTGGTGAAGGCTGGGGGCGCATCCTGGCCGAGGCGATCCTCACCGAGGCCCGTCATCGCGGCTACACGCATATGCGGCTCGACACGCTGGCCTCGCTCCACGCCGCCCGCGCCCTCTACCGCAAACTTGGTTTTACGGAGATTACGGCGTACTATGAGAACCCACTGTCCGACGTGATCTACATGGAAACCCATCTGTAATGCCGTACGCTCTGCAACGCATCTCCAGCCTGTCGCTCGTAGGGGCCGTGCTGCTGCTCGTAAGCATAGGCGCAGGGGGATGCGACGATGCGGCGCCCGACCGCGGGTCGCCCTCGAATCCGCCCAGCTTTCGCCACGACGGCACGCTCACGTTCCTGTCGGCAGAAGGCGACAGCCTGACGACCATCGACATCGAGATTGCGGATACCAACGCGGCCCGCGCGCAGGGGCTCATGTACCGGCGCTCCATGCGCTACGACCGCGGCATGCTCTTCGTGTTCGACGAACCCGGCACCGGCGGCATGTGGATGCGCAACACGCCGCTCCCGCTCGACATGATCTTTGTAGATGCGGATGAGGAGGTCATCAACATCGTAGAGCGCACCACGCCGTTCTCAGAGGAGTCCGTTGCGCCCGAGGCGCCGCGCAAGTACGTGATTGAGGTGCGCGCCGGATTCGTGGAGCGCCATAACCTCGACGATACCGCTCGCATTACATGGCGCCGCCTCGATTCGTCTGACGAAGAGGCGTGATGCCAGAGACGTTTGCGTTGGGGGCGCTCCCAGCACCGATAGCGTTCGGTGCAAGTTATCCGGCTACTGGTATATTTGCTCCATCACGTAGCGTTGAACCGCTACCCAATTCGTGTCCACCCGCTACCATTTTTTGTCCCTGGGGCGAACGGTCCTCCGTTCGATCGTCCCAATCGTGCAAATGTAATCACCCTCTTTGTTTGCTTCGTTGCCTATGTCGATTTTCCTGCGTCTCTCCGCGTCTGCAACTGTGCTCTGCTTTGTACTACTGACCGGAACCGTGCTCACCGGCTGCGGCTCCGATAGCGACACTGGCGAGCCTGGAACTGAACAAGACACCACGGGGCAGGACATCGAAGACCCCATTCCGTTTCGGCCCGACGGCACGCTGCACATCCTGCAAGAGAGCGACACGCTGCGCACCATTGCGGTGGAGATTGCAGATACAGACTCCTCCCGCGCTCGCGGACTG